>NZ_CP085876.1:2215000-3415000 GCF_013284245.2 Brevibacillus sp. DP1.3A
CCCTCCGGGTTCGGCGGTTCGAATCCGTCTCTCCCCACCATTTTTCATGAGCCATTAGCTCAGTTGGTAGAGCATCTGACTTTTAATCAGAGGGTCGAAGGTTCGAGTCCTTCATGGCTCACCAGTTTTTACAAACCCGAAAAGTGAAAGTCAGCTTATTAACAGATCTGGCTACTTGGATGGGAATATGCGGTCGTGGCGGAATGGCAGACGCGCTGGCTTCAGGTGCCAGTGGTGGCAACACCGTGGAGGTTCAAGTCCTCTCGACCGCACCAATCAACTTCTTCTTACAATGCGGACGTAGCTCAATTGGTAGAGCGTCGCCTTGCCAAGGCGAAGGTCGAGGGTTCGAGACCCTTCGTCCGCTCCATAACATGTGCCCTTAGCTCAGCTGGATAGAGCGTTTGACTACGAATCAAAAGGTCGGGAGTTCGAATCTCTCAGGGCACGCTTCTTTACTACAAAAGTGAAGAAGATATAATGTCGGGAAGTAGCTCAGCTTGGTAGAGTACTTGGCTTGGGACCAAGGGGTCGCAGGTTCGAATCCTGTCTTCCCGACCATGATTTGCCCACGTTTTACAGGTTTGCCGGGGTGGCGGAATGGGCAGACGCAACAGACTTAAAATCTGTCGGGAGTTTCTCCCGTACCGGTTCAAGTCCGGTCCTCGGCACCAGCATCTATTTTGATGCGGGTGTAGTTCAATGGTAGAACTCCAGCCTTCCAAGCTGGTCGCGTGGGTTCGATTCCCATCACCCGCTCCATACATAAAGCAGAGAGCCAATTGGTTCTCTGCTTTTTTATGTCTAGGAAAGCAGGACTATTTTTACTTGAGGCAAAAGTATGAAGGCTTATCCAATAGTTGAATAGATAAGCCTTTGTTCAATACAGGTATAAATTTTTGTCGAAAGCTGTCTGACGTTTTCTATGGTAGCAACATATGTTTTCGTGTACAGTAAAACTAAGGTCGCTTACCGATGAAATTGGTAACGGATCTCTTGCCTTGCCTCCTGCCTTGTCAGGGGGCTTTTTTGCGTGATACAAAAGAGAGCGACCTAGAGAGCTTCCAATCGCGGACCAACTTCCTGGGCATTCGCAATCGGCAGAGAAACGATAAAGCGTGTGCGTTTTTCATTGGAATCACAATGGATCGTACCTTGATGCTTTTCGATAATATTTTTGCAGATGGACAAGCCGATACCTGTCCCATTTTGTTTAGTCGTAAAGAATGGTTGGAAAAGATTTTCCACGATCTCGGGTGGAATCCTTTCGCCATTGTTTTCCACACTCAAATAGAGCCATCCATCTGAAGAAGTGGAAATGACATGAATATACTTGTCTGTGCGATTTTGTACGGCGTCAATGGCATTGTTTAATAGATTGACGACAACTTGCTTCAAGCCTTCTTCATAACATGCGAGTGAGCAGGGGTGGATTTGTTTTTCAAAACGTATGTTTTCTCCCACGAGGCGAGGCGTAATCAGCATCTCTACTTCTTCAAGCAGTTCTTCTACTTGAACGGTTTTAAAGATTTCATCGAGAATTGGTTTTTTTGAAAAGCTGAGGAATCCGGTCAGTTGCCGATGTAAATTCTCAAATTCATGCATGACGACTTGGATATACGTCTGAAGCTGGGCCTGTTCCTGTGTAGACTCGCCGATCAGCTTCAGGAACCCTTCAATGGCGCACAACGGATTGCGCAGCTCATGAGCCATATTGGCGGCTATTTTACCGAGCATGGTCAGTTTGTCGTTATGCAAATAGGAGATCGTTTCTTCCTTCTGGACCAGCTCTTTATTAATCATTTGTTCAAAATGATAAACAGCCCAGAACACACTTTCATCCATGGCCTTGCCCAGTTGGCTTTCCAAATAGTGCATTTCTTGTGAGGAGAGGGACCATCTCTGTAATTCCGGTTGGAGAACCCGCCAGAATACATTCCGGTACAATTGATACGTGCGCAAAATGGAGGAGAAGGGGAATTCCTGAGAACGAAGCCACTCTCCCATATCTAATGCCCAAGTCTGCATGTCATGATCTACATCCTCAACCAGATAGCGAGCCAAGAGCACTGTTCGTTTTTCTGCAAAATCGCGAGGAATGGTTACAGGAATTTCCATGCTGCGAACAATTTCTTGCAGCCATATTGTGGTGATACTTGGTGTTAAGTCTAAAATCTTCCTTGAAACGTCATAAAGGTTTAGCGTCACGGTCTCCACCATCTCTTATCCACCCCACTAAAATCGTAAGGGAAAATGCCTAATTTAGACAAGGTATAATTAGCCTGATTTCGCAATAAAATGTATTTTTTTCGGAAGTTTTTATCTACAAAATCCGCTGAAAACCGCCTTTTTTCGGAAAAATATTCAATCATGAGTCCGATTCCAGTCGCATAAAGTAGAATGGACGAACTTTATTGGACCAGGGAGGCAGGGATGGGCGAGTATTTTTGGCTGGGTCTTGTACACATCTTTATGATCGATCTGGTATTAAGCAGCGACAATGCTGTGGTCATAGGTATGGCCTGCCGCGGACTCCCAAGAAATGAGAGAAAACGGGCGATTTTATATGGGACATTGGGTGCAATCCTCTTGCGAATTGTGCTAACGGGAATGACTACCTGGATGTTGGATATTCCTCTCGTGAAGGCAATCGGGGGATTATTATTGCTATGGATAGCATGTAAGCTGATGCTGGGTGAGAATGAAGAGCTCGCAAACGTATCGCATAATCAGACAATTGGTCAGGCAGTCAGGACTATCATAGTAGCAGATTTTGTCATGAGTTTGGACAATGTTTTGGCAGTTGGTGGAGCAGCACATGGCGATTTATGGTTAGTTTTGCTGGGGTTAGCGATGAGCATTCCACTATTAATGTGGGGAAGTGTGTGGATTGCCCGCATGATGAATCGTTTTCCCAGTATGGTCATCATTGGCGGCGGAATTCTTACCTTTACAGCCGTTGAAATGTGTCTTCAGGATCCGTATGTCTGGAAGTGGGTGAATCCTTTGCTTCTCAATCATATGTGGTTGCCCGTATTTGCTGCCGTAGTAGTTATGTTTTGGGGGCGGATGAAAAGGACGTGAAAAGGTGATGAGGATTGTACATTGTTGGGCATACTACAACAAAGGTCATGGCCGTTTTGCGAAAATGTAAGTGGTCACATCCAGCTTAATGAAAACATAGCGGGAAAGGAACTATTTCGAAATGAATACAAGCCTCTTGATGCTATGGGGATACTGGGATGAAATCTACCAGCGTTGCACCAGACTTACCTATATTGAGAAAGGGAACAATATATTTCGGGTTGTTGTTTTACGCTATCGGGGAGAGCCACTTGTTACTACCGATAACTGCATCATTCATGACGGGGATTTGATTTTAAAGCTACATATACACAATTATTACTTTGCTACATTGTGCAAAGGAGTGAAGGATGAACTGCGCGTGGCACTTCTTTTGCGAAGACATATCCTCCAATCACTGCCGAAGCTAGCCACGTTCCTGGATTCGATGGAAGATAAGGATCAAATAAAAGGGATAGTGGGAACGACCATGCTACATAAAGGGGTAACACCTTTGGGCTTCTCCATTTCTGATGTGCCCATGACCTGGTTTTTTCGATACAAGCGATGGTACTTGCGTCTCATGCTCAGAATCGTGCATCCCAATGGAAAGCGACGATTGCAATCATGGAATCATGAAAGGCCCCTAAAGCGTGTTTATATGTCCAAGGAATTTTTACTAAATCGATATGCTGAGGGCAAGCAGCCTCTAGGAGAGTCCTACTAATGCCAAAGCGGTTTCTGTTAGTGACAGAGGAATGGGCAGGGAGTGGTCATCGGATGGCTGCCGAAGCTCTGCAAGAAGTTTTACTGGAAAGTGAGGGTGCACGATCGGCGCGAGTGGTGGGAGGGCTAAAAACCGCCAGTCCAGGCCTACGTGTGCTCTCTCATTTTTTTTATCGCAATATGCTGCGCTACGGTCAACCCGTGTGGCAACGCATCTATGAACAGGATGAAATGCTGAGCAGTGCATTGAGCAAAGCTCTGGGATGGTGGCTATCCGCAAAATTTACCAATCAACTGTTGCAAGAAGAGAAGCCAGATGTCGTCATTGCTACGCATGCATACTGCTTGTCCGCATTGGCAGAAGCGAAGAAAAGGGTGTCCAAGCCTTTCCAGCTCGTTTGTGTGCCCACGGACTTCCATATTAATCGGTTCTGGGTTCATCCAGAAATTGATGCATACATGGTGGCACATGAGCAAATTGCACAAATTCTAATCGAACGCTATGGGATTGCCCCTGAAAAAATCCATGTTTATGGCATTCCAGTTCGGCCTGCTTTTACGACAGCGTTGCATACCGACAAAGCGGCTTGGAAAAAACAGCTTGGACTTGTGCCAGATCAATTCACCGTGTTGATTGGTGGCGGAGAAGGTGGTTATGGTGGAGTGGAGCAGGTCGTACGAGAGTTGCTGTTGGAAGAGCAACCATTGCAGATCGTAGTCGTGACTGGGAAGAATACAAGCCTGTACAGACGACTGACGGGCCTGTTAGGTACGGAGATCACTGACCATCGTTTTATACTGAAAGGGTTTGAGCCGCAAATGTGGCAGTGGATTGGAGCAGCTGACGCCTATATAACGAAGCCAGGTGGCATTTCGTGTGCGGAGTCACTTGCTCTTAAGACACCGCTCATTTTATTTCACCCATTGCCCGGACAAGAAAAGCATAATTGCTCCTTTTTACTCGAGCAACAAGCGGCGATCTTGGCTGAAACGGCAGTAGAAATCAAAGAAATCATCAGGTCATGGCGTCAGCCTGAAAAAAGGGATGCTTTTGTAGGAGGTTTGGACAAGCTGGGGCGACCAGAAGCAGCTCATCGAATAGCCCATGCCCTGCTCCAATTAACAGACTAAAATTGGAAGAAAAAAAGAACGAATGAACAAGCAAAACTTCACACATATTAAACTTACAAACGACGAGGAGGTGATATAAATGGCGAACAACAACAGATCCAGTAACAATCTGGTGGTTCCTCAAGCAAACCAAGCTCTGGACCAACTGAAATACGAAATCGCATCCGAATTCGGTGTTCAGCTTGGACCAGACACCACTTCCCGTCAAAACGGTTCAGTTGGAGGAGAGATTACAAAACGTCTTGTCTCCTTTGCTGAGCAACAACTGGCTGGACGTGGCTAATCTCATAAGCTGGATGAAGGGAGGCACCTATGGTGTCTCTCTTTTTATTTTTCTAATAAGAGGTAATTATTTACAGATGAAAATAGGGAAGACCTCCGCATAAATAATGGGTGGAGGCGGATTCTATATGTGTTAGGAGGTGAGTGGATATGACAGTAGGAGCACAAGTGAAACAAACGCTTGCCAGCTTGAAAGGCGCACAAGCAGATTTTGAAACGTTTGCTCTGAGCACGCAAAACAAGAAAGCGAAGCAACTGTATTCGCAAGCAGCAGAGCAAACGCAATCCATTGTAGATAACCTCCAGCAGCGTGTAACGGAGCTGGAAAAGGAAGAACCACAGTTTAAGGGATTCTAGTGGAAGTGTTGGGAAAGGGAGAGGGACTTCCTCTCTCTTGGTTTTACTATCTATAACAATCACCTCAGGTGATGGAGGTGGCTTATGCCTGACTGGTTAACTATCATGCTGCGTGCCATTGGCGCAGTTGCGTACTTATTTTTATTGACGAAGATTATTGGGAAAAGGCAAATCAAGCAACTTACATACATCGAATACATTGTCGGCATCAGCATCGGTTCGATTGCGGCCTTCATGGCAACCGAAATGGATGGACCGATCTATCATAGTTTGATCGGCATGGGGGTTTTTGCGCTTTTCCCTTATTTAATGGAGTGGCTTTCACTCAAGAGTAAGTTTCTCCGTGACCTATTTGAAGGGAAATCAACGGTTCTCATCAAGGAAGGCAAGATTTTGGAAGACAATCTGAAAAAGGAACGCTTGACAGCGGAAGACTTGATGGAACAATTACGAATCAAAAACGTGTTCCGAGTAGCCGATGTAGAGTTTGCGTTAATGGAGACAAGTGGGGAAGTCAGTGTCTTATTAAAATCAGAGAGTCAGCCGGTAACCCCCAAACACCTTGAATTGACAGTGGCACCTTCGGAAGAGAATCAAGTGGTCATTATGGATGGGGTGATCATGGACGAGCCTCTGGCAACAGCAGGTCTGAATCGCAGATGGGTTCGCACGGAGCTGCAAAAAGCGGGAGTGGCTTTGGAAAATGTTTTCCTCGGCCAAGTAGACAAAGGTGGAGAGCTCTATCTCGACCTGTATGACGATAAACTGATGGTTCCTGGTGCCCAAGCGATGAAGCTGGCTTTTGCTACATTGAAAAAATGTCAGGCGGATCTCGAGTTGTATGCACTCAATACAAAAAATGAACAAATGAAGCGTACCTACCAAACCGATTCGGAACAGCTACAACAGATTATCGATGGAGTAAAACCGTTCCTGATACGGTAAAAAGGAGTAAGTGACATGGCAGATCAAAAAAAGAAAAAGCTGACCCCCGTCCAGCAGGAATATCAGCAATTGGCAAAGACGCACGAGCCTCCGCGACCGCTTTTACGCAATTTTACCCGGGCATTTTTAGTGGGGGGCGGCATTTGTATGATCGGACAAGGGATACAAGAAATGTTCATTCACTACTTCGATTTTACGGAGAAAACTGCTGGGAATCCTACAGTAGCTGTCTTGATCATTCTTTCGGCTCTTTTGACCGGTCTAGGACTATATGACCGGATTGCCCAATGGGCTGGGGCGGGTACGAGTGTGCCGGTTACGGGTTTTGCCAACTCAATTGCATCTGCAGCGATTGAGCATCGCAGCGAAGGATTTGTGCTGGGAGTCGGCGGTAACATGTTCAAACTCGCGGGGTCAGTGATTGTGTTTGGAGTGGCGGCGGCATTCGTCGTTGGCTTGATCAAAACCTTGTTTACGATGGGAGGCTGACGGATGCGCCAAGGTCATCAGTCTTGGGTCTTTCCTTTAAAACCTGTCATTCTCGGTCACGCTGCGATTGGTGGGCCTTTTGAGGCTAAGGGACCGTTAGCCGACGACTTTGATATCCTGCACGGTGACTTGTCGATTGGCCAAGATAGTTGGGAAAAGGCGGAGAAAGTCCTGCTAGAAGAAGCGTGCTCGAAAGCGATGGAGAAAGCGGGGCTCACGAAAGAGCAAATAAACTTTATGCTTGCCGGGGATTTAATGAACCAGATCATCTCTGCCAGCTTTTCGGCCCGAACGCTTTCGATTCCGTTTCTGGGGATTTTCGGAGCGTGCTCAACAGCGATGGAAGGCTTGGCCTTGGCTGCTCTCATGGTGAATAGTCAAGCTGCTGATTACGTCTTGGCTGCTACCTCCAGTCACAATGGGGCTGCGGAAAAGCAATATCGTTATCCAACGGAGTATGGCTCACAGAAGCCCCCAACGGCACAATGGACAGTGACGGGAGCAGGGGCTGCTGTTGTAGCCAGTCAGGGTAAGGGATTGCGGATTACGGGAGCCACCATCGGGCATATAGTCGATATGGGATTGACAGACCCATTCAATATGGGAGCAGCGATGGCTCCTGCCGCGTTATCCACGATTGAGTCGCATTTCCGAGACTTTCAGCTCCCTCACGACCATTATGATTTGATCGTAACAGGCGATTTAGGACGAACGGGCCATGCCATTTTATCTGATCTATTGCCCAAGCATCACATGCAAGTTCCCTTAGAGCGCTATGTCGATTGCGGGAAGCTCATTTATGGAGAAAATCCAAATGTGTGGTCGGGTGGAAGCGGATGCGGCTGTATCGCTACAGTGACGTACGGGCACCTACTTCGGCGGATGAAGGAAGGAGAATGGAAGCGAATCTTGCTGGTTGCCACGGGAGCCCTCTTATCCCCGTTGACCTTCCAGCAGGGAGAAAGCATTCCTTGCATCGCCCATGCCGTGGCTGTTGAGTCGGAGCAACTTGGAGAGTGATACCATGATGTTTTTGTGGGCGTTTCTCGTAGGAGGAACGATTTGCTTAATCGGTCAATTTCTCATGGATGTCGTCAAGCTCACACCTGCCCATACGATGTCCTCTCTTGTTGTCACTGGGGCAGTGCTAGACGGACTCGGTCTATACGAGCCACTGGTTAATTTTGCCGGAGCAGGAGCGACAGTACCCATCACGAGCTTTGGAAATGCACTGGTGCACGGGGCAATGGCGGAGGCCGAGAAGCATGGGGTAATAGGCATTATTACTGGCATTTTTGAAGTGACGAGTGCGGGGATTTCGGCTGCTATCGTCTTCGGATTTATCACGGCAGTCTTGTTCCGTCCAAAAGGATAATAGCAGGTACATGTTGCCACTTGTGCCAAAATACTTGAATTGAACCTACTTTCGCCAACTTGTAGAATGAGTTGGGTAAAGGAGGGAACAATTTATGTGGTGGAGCAAGAAAGCAGTAACAACCTTACTTGCTGCCTTTATGGCTGTAGCGTTTATTTTCCCGGCCGACTCCCTGGCAGCCACACAGATTCAGCGTGGTAGTGTGAACGGGGATGTATGGGATTTGCAGTATCGTTTGCAGATGCTGGGCTACTACAATGGCAAAATGGATGGCATTTACGGAGCGAATACAACAAAGGCCGTCAGACAGTTTCAAAAAGCATACGGATTACAGATTGACGGTATCACTGGTCCACATACATGGCGCGTTCTAAAGAAAGTGTCGGTAAATAAAGCGGAAATGCAGATGCTGGCACAGCTGGTCTATTCCGAAGCACGCGGAGAACCTTATGAGGGCCAAGTAGCTGTGGCTGCGGTTGCGTTAAACCGTGTCCAGTCCAAAAACTTTCCCAATACACTTGCGGGTGTCATCTTTGAGCCATTAGCGTTTACCGCTGTAGATGATGGACAATTCTGGATGACTCCTAACAAGACTGCTTACAAGGCAGCTTGGGATGCTGTACGAGGATGGGACCCGACTAACCATTCTCTTTACTACTTTAACCCTGTTACGGCGACCTCCAAATGGATTTGGTCTCGTACACAAGTGAAAAAGATCGGCAAACACATTTTTTCCATTTAACCACTGTTCATGCAGCCCTTGAAACAGTATTCGTCATGATGCTGTTCGAGGGCTTTCCTTTTTACTGGAAACTATTGTTCATTGTTTTTGCAAAATAGTTCGATAAAATGATACGAAAGGATTCGCAAATTTCCCCATGGAGGTTGATGATGAAGAAACGGATGATCCTTGCCTCGCTGGCAGCCTTTTTGCTCATAGGTACACCAGTTGTCGAGGCAGAAACAACGAAAATGAACGAAACACCTTATGTAGACATTAGCGGCCATTGGGCAGAACAAGAAATCAATCAACTTTACATAGCCGACGTAATTGGTCAAAACGAATATTTTCGACCTGATGACAACGTGACATTGGGTGAACTTCTTACGATGTTTGTGAATGCGAAAAGTATTGAACCTCTTGGCAATAAGCAATCATCCTTTGCGGACGTACCGGCAAACAGCTGGCTGTCGTCCTATGCAGAGACGGCCTATCGACTGGGAATTGTCCATGGGCAAAAGCAGGGGAATCACCTGTACTTACATCCGGATGCCCCAGTAAAAAGAGCAGAGCTCGCCTCTATTCTGGTAAGAACGATGGGGGACAGCGGAGTAGTCAATAACTTGAAGTGGTCTACGACGATCCAGAGATTGAACCAATACCCGGATGGGAACAACGTGAAAGAGAAAGAGCAACGCCCACTCGTTTACGCCATGCAAAACGGGTTAATGAGTGCCTATGAGGACGGTACATTGAAGCCAAACAAGTACATGACGAGAGCCGAAGCAGCCACATATGCGGCCCTTCACTTGCTTCCGGATAAGCCGAGAACGACAAAAGCTCTCGCAAACGGAACACCTTTTCGCCAGGAATTAACGGTACAAACGACTGCTTACAGCTACACGAACGACAAGATCCTGTCGTATCTGGAGTATCCACTGCGCGAAGGTGTTGTAGCGGTTGATCCAAATGTCATCCCGCTTGGTACGCACTTGTACATCGATGGCTACGGCTATGCAGTGGCAGCTGATATCGGTGGTGCGGTAAAGCAACGCCATGTGGATCTGTATCTTCCGACGTTGAACGAAGCTGAAAATCATGGCTTGCAAAAAGGCGTCAAAGTATACGTGCTTGACTAATAAAAATGCTGATCATATTTCCTGCTCTTTCCACTCATACTAACGTGGAAGGGGTGGGATTTTTTCATGGTATGGGTGTTGCTAGGATTGCTTGGTTTATTTGTCCTACTAGTGATCACGCCAATACAGTTGACGTGTTTATACAGTCGCGAAGGTGATAATGATCAATTGGAGATTACGATTGCAGCTTGGGGTATCATTCGCAGGAAATACGAAATTCCCATTCTCCTCTTGAAAATGACAGAAGCTGGGCCTGAGCTTGTTGCAAAGGTGGAAACGATCCAGCATGGAAGCAAGCTTCGGGAAAAGGTCAAAGATTTTACGCGGAGACAAGTGAAGATATGGTATCGCAATTATCGTGACGTGCTGGAAAGAGTACGTGACTTGCTGCCTTTGCTAAAAGACCTGTTCAAACAAATTCGCTGTACGAAGTTAGAATGGCATACGTTGTTGGGCACAGGTCAGGCAGCGGAAACAGGGGCGCTGACAGGACTAATCTGGGGAGTAAAAAGCCTGATAGTCGGGATTCTCTCCCACTCCATCTCTTTACAGACGAAGCCTGCCATGAGTGTACAGCCTGTCTGGAACCAAGCACTTCTACATACGAAAGTTCAAGCGGTGTTGCATTTTTATTTGGGCCAGTTCGTTTTCTATGCGCTAAAAGTTTTTCTGCGGATTCGAAAAAATAAACAGCGAAAATGGCAAGCTGCGCCTACGCGTGCTTAATCACAAATGTGAGAGCATATATATTTATTCCCTTGTGCAGGGTACATGCTCCGGATTTGTTGGGGGAATGATAAAACATGAAACAGATAGGAAGGAGGAGCGACAAATATGGCAGACCACCCGATTCAAGGCCTCATGAGAACAGCGATGGAAAATCTCAAGCAAATGGTGGACGTGAATACAATCATTGGTGATCCTGTTGAGACACCTGACGGTAGTGTCATTCTTCCGATCTCCAAGGTAGGATTTGGTTTCGCGGCCGGGGGTAGTGAGTTCCAATACGATCACCATCATAATGGGCACCAACACACTCAACAGCATGAACATACTGGTCACCCATTTGGTGGGGGTAGTGGGGGCGGTGTCTCCATCACACCTGTAGCATTTTTGGTCGTGGGCAAACAAGGAATTCGTTCGATTCCGCTTGAAAATACGACCCATCTCTATGACCGGATTTTGGATTCTGTTCCGCAAATCGTGGATAAAGTTCAGGGGATGTTTACCAAATCGGATGAACCTACTGTTTATTCCAATACGATAATTGCCAGAGCAGAAGAACAAGATTTGGAAGACCTTATGGATCGAAAGTAAGGAAAACACAAAACAGGTATGCTCCACAAACGGGGCATACCTGTTTTTTCGATAGTAGGCGTATGACATTACCAGAGTTCGTTTACATACAAGCCTGTTTTCGCAACATGCTGATAATGAAGGCTCGAGCTGGAGGAGGCGATATAAGGATGGAGGGCCATCGCTTCCTCGTAATAACGGGAAAAGGAGCCGAGGGGCTTGCTTTGCAATCCCAACGTACCTGCTCTGAATGCTTGGGCTACACGCTCCATTGTATTTCTATAGTCCACATAGCGGGTCTGTACGGCCTCCAACCATTTCTCATTATCCATTTCCAGTTGTCCATCTGGTAACAGCTTGATTCCAAACGTTTGGAGTTTTTCCTCTTCATCTTTTGCCACTTGAGCGAATGCATCCAGCTTTTGCGTCGTCAAGGTATCTGCTTTTTCCGCAAGAAATAGCTGTAGGCGATTATTTTTACTTACTAACGACTGTGTTCGCTCATACAATAGCTCAATGTCAGGTTCAGCCTCGCTGTCTTTCCCGGCGGCAATCAATTCCCGAGCACTCTTCTCCAAATCTGAGGAAAACCGGTACAGACGCGATAAGGAATCGGAAAGCTCCGTTGTCCATTGCTGCTGACGAGTGTAGTACGGCTGCAAATTATAACGGAAGATCGGGTTGACTGGCGTGCTTAATTTTGCCTGAAGCATATGGGAATGATAGCGCCCTACCCGCTGCGTAAATGGAACATGGCTGACTCGATTCGTTTTCATGTCGATCACCTCCTCATAAGCAAATGGAATGAATCCCCAGGAACAATTTACTATCTCCTATTATAGACGATGCCTACTCCATTTCAATGAGCAGATCGCCAGTTTGAATGGCTTCGCCTGCTTTCACGTAGACAGCTTTAATTTTTCCGTCGAGCGGGGCTTGAATCGTCGTCTCCATTTTCATCGCTTCACTCACCAAAAGATGCTCACCTTTTCGCACCTTGTCACCTTCAGCTACAAGCACCTTGAGCACTTTCCCTGGCATAGAGGCACCGAGGTGGGCAGGATTTTGTGCTTCTGCTTTTCGGCGGATCAGTTCAGAGACTTTTGCAGACTGGTCACGGATGAAGATTTCACGTGGCTGTCCGTTCAGTTCAAAATAGATGATGCGTCGTCCATCTGGATGAAGCTCGCCAACTGCGACCAGCTTGATAATCAGTGTCTTACCGCGCTCGATCGTAATGGCGGTTTCCTCACCCGGACGCAACCCGTAGAAAAACGTTCCCGTATTCAATACCGACAGGTCACCGTATTCCTTCAGGCGTTGTTCAAATTGCAAATAGACTTGCGGATACATGATATAGGACAGGACGTCTAGATGACTGGGCTCACGTCCGATTTTGGCTTCCAGCTCAGCGGCAACTTGCGTAAAGTCAACGGGCGCGAGCAATTCACCTGGACGTGCAGTAAAGGCATCGCGACCTTTTAGCACGAGCTCCTGCAACTCCTTCGGGAATCCTCCCGGCGGTTGGCCAAGATACCCTTGGAAAAATTGAATGACGGAATCCGGAAAGTCGAGGCGTGTGCCTTTCTCCCAAATGTTTTCCTCATTCAAATTGTTTTGGACCATGAACAGGGCCATGTCACCGACGACCTTGGATGACGGGGTCACTTTTACGATGTCGCCACACATTTGATTGACGACAGCATACATGTGCTTCACTTCGTCCCAACGACCTTCCAGACCAACCGCTTTGGCTTGCTGCTCCAGATTGGTGTATTGGCCTCCAGGCATTTCGTGAACGTACACCTCAGTGTTACTCGCTTTCATGCCGCTTTCAAAGCCTTGGTAGGACGGACGTACATCCTCCCAGTAATCAGACAGCTTGTTGAACGATTCAAGAGATAAGCCAGTCTCACGCTCCGTATGGGCTAGGCTCGCGATCAACCCGTTCAAGCTTGGTTGGGAAGTGAGTCCAGACATGGAGCTGGCGCAAGCATCGACGATATCCACGCCTGCTTCGATCGCTTTCAGAAGCATGGCGCCAGCGTTTCCTGACGTATCGTGAGTATGCAGATGGATCGGAATGCTGATTTCTTGTTTTAAAGCAGAGACGAGCGAATGAGCAGCATACGGCTTCAAAAGACCTGCCATATCCTTGATCGCGAGAATATGGGCACCTGCTTTTTCCAATTCTTTAGCCAGATTGACATAGTAGGCCAAGCTGTATTTGGTTTTGGTCGGGTCTAGAATATCTCCGGTGTAGCAAATCGCTGCTTCGGCTACCTTGCCAGATTCGCGTACGGCTTCAATGGCTGTTTGCATCCCAGGAAGCCAGTTCAAGCTGTCAAAGATCCGAAAGACATCGATGCCATTTTCCGCAGAGGCTTTGACGAAGGCATGGATCACATTATCCGGGTAATTGGTGTAGCCTACGCCATTTGCTCCGCGCAAGAGCATTTGGAACAGAACATTCGGTATGCGTTGGCGGAGAATTTGCAGTCGTTCCCAGGGAGATTCCTGCAAAAAGCGCATCGTCGTGTCAAAAGTGGCGCCGCCCCACATCTCCAGCGAGAAGAGCCCGGAACCGAGCTTGCCTGTCGCTTCTGCAATAGTAGCGAGATCGTAGGTGCGCACACGCGTAGCAAACAAAGACTGGTGGGCATCGCGGAATGTCGTGTCTGTGACAAGCACCTGCTTCTGCGCCTGAATCCAGCGTACGAGACCATCGGCACCTTCTTTGTCTAGAATTTGCTTCGTGCCGTTCGGATATGGCTGAGTAAATGGTGTCCGCGGGATGCGAGGCGAGTCGAAGTGCGGCTTTTTCTCCGATTTCTGGAGACCAGGATATCCGTTGACAATCGTGTCTCCGATATAAGATAGTAATTTGGTACCACGGTCTTGACGGCCAGGGAAGATGAACAGCTCTGGTTTGGTGTCAATAAACGATGTATCGTAGTTGCCACTCAAAAAATCAGGATGTGTCACGACATTCTCCAAAAACGGCAGGTTCGTTTTCACGCCACGAATACGGAACTCACGCAGTGTGCGCAGCATTTTGCGAGCGGCTTGATCAAAGCTCGCGCCATACGTGGAGATTTTGACCAGAAGCGAGTCGTAAAACGGTGTAATGATCGCGCCTGGATAACCATTGCCGCCGTCCAGCCTTACGCCGAAGCCTCCACCGGAACGCCAGGCGGACAAGCGACCAGCATCTGGCAGGAAGTTGTTTTCAGCGTCTTCTGTTGTGACACGGCACTGGATGGCAAAACCACTCATCTGGATATCACTTTGCGCATTGATGCCAATTTCCTCATCGGAGAGCGCATGCCCCTCGGCTACGCGAATCTGCGACTGAACAATGTCGATTCCAGTGATGAGCTCCGTGATGGTATGCTCTACTTGAATGCGTGGATTGACTTCTATAAAATAAAAACGCTTGTCCGGCGTTAACAAAAACTCGACAGTACCAGCGTTCGAATAACCGGCTTTTTGCATGAGAGTGAGAGCAGCCTGGCAAATATCTTCACGCAGTTTGTCATCCAACGATAGGCTCGGTGCTACTTCGACCACTTTTTGATGGCGCCGTTGAACAGAGCAATCGCGCTCATACAGATGGACGATGTTTCCATAGTTGTCACCGAGAATTTGGACCTCGATGTGTTTGGGCTGTTCTAAGTATCGCTCCAAATACACCTTGGCATTGCCAAAGGAAGAGCGGGCCTCGGAACGTGCGCGATCTAACGAATATTGCAATTCATCCTGACTGCGGACGATACGCATACCACGGCCTCCGCCGCCAGATACGCCTTTAATAATGATGGGGTAGCCGTATTCTTTGGCAAAGAGAAGCGCCTCTTGGAGTGTTTCGATTGGTTCTGGAGTGCCTGGAATCACTGGGATTTCCGCTTCAATCGCAAGACGACGGGCTTCTACCTTGTCCCCGAATTTGTCGATCAGCTCAGGGGATGGTCCAATGAAAATGATGCCTTCCTCTTGGCAACGCTTTGCAAAATCAGCATTCTCAGCAAGAAATCCATAGCCTGGGTGAATGGCATCGATATCGTTGCGCTTGGCAATCTCGATGATGCTTTCGATATCGAGGTAAGCCTCAATAGGCCCTTTTCCGGCTCCGACCAAGTAAGACTCGTCGGCCTTGAAGCGATGGATAGAAACGTTGTCCTGCTCGGAGTACACGGCTACCGTACGTATGCCGAGTTCCGTTGCTGCGCGAAAGATCCGAATGGCGATCTCACCGCGGTTTGCTACCAGTAGGCGATTGATTTTTCTCTTTTTCATTATTCTCTCCCCCTTACGTCTCGGAAAAAAAGACGTATTAAAATTATATATAGAACAAATATACAAAATTTTCTCGACACAAGACACACCTTTTTTCGATCACAGGAGGATGGATGAACGTGAACAATCAGAACGACAAGCTGCCTGTATTTGTGTACGGCACACTTTTGACGGGCTTTGGAAATCATAGGAATTACGTGAAAACGTATAAACATGAGGCAACACCTGCGACGATCCTAGGTGAGATCTATCATTTGCCGGCAGGCTATCCGGGATTGCTGAAAGGAGAGCAGGAGGTCGTGGGGGAGATCGTCACATTTGCCCCTGACGTGTATGAGCAAGCGTTAGCTGGACTGGACGAGCTGGAGACCTACTATGGCGAGGGTGATCCGCGCAATGAATACGAGCGGATCATCGTGTCAGCGACGATGGAAGAAACAGCTCAGGTCGTGAACGTCTACGTATATCGTTATTTGGATCAAGACCTGGTCAAGCAAACAGGCGTGCACATTCCGCATGGGAATTGGCGACGCTACATGCAAGAGCAGTCTGAATAGCCATTGCTCGTTTTGCCAAAACTGGTAGGGAAAAGGAGGGAGCCCTGCCATGGAATTACTCCATTGTGAACCTGCACAAATCTGGCGTTACTTGATTCCGCAAAATCACTGGATGTTTCCCGACGAAGTTCCAGAAGATGAACTGATCTTTCATTATCGCGACCATATTTATTTTGTAAACAATGACGGCTCAGTTTTGTCCATGCCACAGCCTGCTTGCTTCGAAACGCTGGATATGGGGACCTTGCTGGAGTATTTAGCAACATCGGACGACACCATTGATTTTGACGATGAAGGAGAATTCGATTACGGTCATGTCTTAAAGCGTATGGGGTATATCGTGCCAGTCAGGGACAAGCGGGAAAAAGCTACGTATCAAATTGAGATTATCAACACAGCATTGCCGAAAGCACATGGAACGCGGTACGAAATGAAGCAGGTTACCTTTGCTTTTGCCCTCTATCACGCGCTGATGCGCTGTCATGAGCTGAATGCGAAAACGGATTGGGAGTATGAGCATGAAGTGAAGCGAATCGCTGAGGTACAAGCCAAGCAAAGCGGGAAAGTGCAAGTGAATCTGTAATTTCTACTATTGGCATAGTGAAAAAAAGTGAATGATAGGGTATGATAATTGAGGTACATACTGAAAGATTTGGTGAGGAGGAAGAAATCATGACAACTGCTGTTGAGCGTCAAGGCGCATTTGTATTCAAAGGTGGTCCTGTAACACTGCTCGGTCCTGAAATCAAAGTAGGAGATACTGCTCCTAACTTTACTGTAGTAGGTGGCGATCTGTCCCCTGTAACTTTGGAAGATTCCAAGGGAACTGTTCGCATCATCTCTGTAATCCCTTCTATTGACACTGGCGTGTGCGATGCACAAACTCGCCGTTTCAACGAAGAGGCTGCGAAATTGGAAGGCGTTACTGTGCTGACTGTTTCCGTTGACCTGCCATTCGCGCAAAACCGCTGGTGCGGTGCTGCTGGCATCGACAAAGTGAAGACAGTATCTGACCACAAAGACCTGTCCTTCGGTACAGCTTACGGCGTAGCGATCAAAGAATTCCGTCTCTTGGCTCGCGCAGTATTCGTAATCGATGCAAACGACAAGGTTGTACACGCTGAGTATGTGGCTGCTGCTGGTGAGCATCCAAACTACGAAGCTGCGATTGCTGCTGCACAAGCTGCGAAGTAAGCAACAAAAAACTCCCTCTTTGTCCTGATGGCGAAGGGGGAGTTTTTTGCGTCGCGCATTAAATTTTTTCCAAGCCACTGAGTGAAGCGGCATGCATAAATGTGACCATTGGGACAGCTTGGTGATCATCCTTGGAACGCCAAAACACCGGGCTAATTTCTAAAGTGCTTGTCGAATGCTTTAAGTAGCCTGAACCAAAATAGACGAGTGAGCATCGGTTGTCTGCATGATGTTCAGCTGCCAGTAACCCATTTGTTGGTTTCAAAACCGGGCCTTTAACAAATTCGCGCAGTGGGGTCTTCTCGATCCACCCATAGGACCCAGTGTCATCGGTTTGATAACATCGAGCCATTCGCTCGTTATCTTTTCGTAACCATACAGGAAGATCTTTGTCTAGCAAAGTTCTAATATAGGAAGGTGCGTCGTGGTCCCAAACTTCTTTCCATACGTTAAGAAACGGGGCAACATCGGCGCCAAATAGAGTGTGACTGTCGAGCCCATTGATACTAAAATTCCGGTCATTCAATTTTTGGCCAATTGTTGTCGGAAGCATAGTTGCGATCGGACCGACACCGGCACTAAACCCACTCAATACTACACGCTGTATCGTAGGAGGTGGTTGATGAATGGCATTGCGACTGATACGAAAGCGTGGTGTGAGAGCATGATCCTCGTCGGTACTCGTTTGATTACCTGAGGTATAGCCAGTGCGATGAAGAAAGTGTGTAATCTCAGCCAAAAGCCTTGCCAATCCTGCTGCATGAGCAAATGGTCCCCAGTCCCCATATGGTTGGATAGGTACTACTAGAACTGCCTGACGCTTAGCCGCGAGTAATTGGTAGGCAAGCCATTTTTCACGAAACAAATAACGGTGGCCAAGCCCTAGATAAGGCTGAACAAGTATATCTCCTATTTTCCACGACATGTATGGATATTCTTCTTTACGGGCAGGAAACTTTCCAGGGATGGCAGTATTGGGGGTGAAGAAGATAACGAAGTCAAGTTTGCTCAGAGTGACACCACGCCTGCGAGGTACCCATACAGCTACAAGTAAACGAGGGCTTTTATCGCCAACTCCCCATTCTAACCAAAATAGATCTCCCATTCGACTTGGGTTAATCTTAACTGGTTCATTGTGATGAAAGCGCCCCCATCCTTCTGTCGGTTTAGTGGGGAATAAAGGATGACTCACCGGGACGAATAGAGCTTCTTCGTTAAACATTGCCAGGTAACGTTGAGTACGATTACCAGCATGGTCAATCCAAGTAAAGGCTCCATTTGGATTGAACGATTTTCGCCGCTTCATCTCGTCATTTGAAATCGGAAAAGATGATGCGGTACGAATCCGGGACATTAAGACAATAACAGTAGCGGGGGGTGAAAAAATACATACGGGATTGTCCCAAACCGAAAATCCACTTCCCTTTGGTGGGACAACATGGACGGATTCCTCCAAGTACAGAGGATGAGTTACTTCAATCATAAATTCTTCGGCTGGCATCGTGCCTAGAATAACCTGTCCATGGGTATCCGTTTTTCCAGAGCGATGTCCCTCTATTGATTCGCATAAGACGTTTGCCCCGCTGATCAATGTTCCCGTTACATCTTTGACTTGTATTGTTAAATCCATGTATTTTCCACCCAATTTTTGTTATTTATGCGTTGGATATAACGGCCACTGCTAAATAGTTACAGTTGTCTCCCTGTCTTCGGATCATAAACAACTTCTACTGGTACCACTTGATCTGTGGGTAATACTTCTATCCACTGGTCAAAAACTTGGAAATTCTTATCCTTGTTATTAGGGTCAGGATTAGGATCATTCGGGTTGGCACGGAATCCGCCTTGTAATGGATAGAAGCCATGCTCGTATACTTTTTGAGTAGGGGTCGTTGTTACTTTATTTTCTAAGTTGATCTCCGTGTTCGGATAAGTCTTGACTTGATTGGACTCCGCGTATTTCTCGGCCACTTCAACGCAAAGGTAATCAATTGCATCTTTGAGCGTCACTGTCGCTCCCAAATCCATTCCCAAACCTGTTCTGATTTTATTCAATTCATCAGATGGTGCTGCATAAGCAGCGTTCAGTCCGTCAGATCCTTCCACATTGGAAGATTGCAACCAATGTAACGCTGCCTGTTCCTTCCCTGGCCGCACTGGAATAATTGCCTTCACCCACGGTGCATTAAGGAATGCATTCCGTAAATTATCACCATCTAACTGCAGGAGCCAGCCGAGTGAACTACCCATCGGCGCTGGTACACTCTTTTCTGTTACCAAGTAATTGTCTGGTCGCGGGTCACCATCGGACCAAGTCACGAGGTTACTATTTAGTTGTGACTGGAGATCGAACAGACCAAGCTTTTTCTTCCGAGGTTTCCACCATTCCGGGGCAACAAAGTAAAGCATTTTATCGATATCGAAGATCGATTGAATCAGCTCTGAGAGAACGTGACGGCTCGCGTTATCAGTATGTTTGTACTGAAAATCGGTCATTAAAGTGCTGATCAACTTTCGATAGACCATGATGCGCTCTTCGTCCCGTAATTCTTCGTATTTACGCTTTGAGAGATCACGGGCATATTCGACTCGCTCCTTGACGGCCTTGTTAAAAGCCTCCTCTGTTATTCGGATATTTTCAGCGGTGGCAACATCAGCAGTGGTTCTCTTTGCTTTATTGAGCGCATCGATTTCCGCCCGTTTAGCAGCGCTCGCAACATATTTCAAAGCTACACTCACTACAAAGTCCACGCGTTCGTCCCATTCTAATCCATCATCTCCTGTTATTACACCCATCTCAAGCTTGCCAGAAGGTAAGAACCTTGCACCGAACCCCCAAGAACCCGTGAAATCTTCACCAATACCCGAGACCTGATAGGCTGGAAGGATGATGTTTTCTTGTTGCTTTTCAACTTCAAGTCCCTCAGGTGCAGGCGGTGGGTCAAAAACAGTTAACACTACAAAACCATACTTTCGTTGATCCCCAAAATTCCACGTGCCACTAACTTTGCATGAAATGAATTGTTCAGAAGGGTAGGGAATTACAGACGTATCAGGTACTGGCAATAAATTGGCTGGTTGCGCAATGTGAATCAGGTTGGCCAACCCGAGATCTTCGCCAGGCTCATCCACAAAGGTTTCCCAGCAAAGATAGGTACCGATATCTTGAACCTGAATACCTACTTGTCTCATTTTCCTGCGTAATTCATAGTTAATCAGCTTACCTGTGATATTGGACAACATATAGCGTTTGCTGGAAGTATCCGTAGACTCGGTAATGGTTTTAAACGTTGATTTATAATTTTCTCGAATCTCAGTTGACAATTTATTCGTTTGCTGACGCATCTTTTTATAGGTTGATTCTCTAGCTACCTGTTGAGTTTGATCCATGTTTAGACTTCCAGTAGCAGTAATGCTTCCTGTTCCCCAAGACTGATTCACAGTGGATGTGATACCTAGCTTCAGGTCGTTTTTGTTCTCTTCCTTGACAGCCGTGCTTATCTCATCTTGATCTGTCATACTGTTCTCTGTTTTCCTTGCTGTTTCGCTGGATAACTCAACAGTCCGCTCTGTAATCGTTTTTCGAGAGCTAGTTTCAATTAGTTCGACCGTCGATCCGGGACTTAGCCAAACGTGACTAGTCGGTGGTCCGAGAAATGTATCTAATTCGAAGAAATACTGCTGGAATAAGTGGACAATACCAAGTGGGGACAAAGTCACGTCTTTCACATCTTTTTTGGGGTCAAAGGTGAGATAAGGATCATCGTAATTGATGTCATTTCTCTCTAGGATCCGAAGAAATCCCTCTTCCGCATTTAAGTCAAGCTTAGAAAAGAAAATTCTGTTGAGCTCGTTAATGCGGTTGTTATACAAAAGTTTAGTGAGGGCGCCTGCGAAGGCTTCCTCATTTGCGATGCCCCTGCGTACTTCTTCCTGGATTTGTTCTTTAAGTAGGCTCTGGCGTTGTTTAAAGGTTTCCTCCGTTTCATTGGGATATGGCGTCAAACTATAGATACGGTAGTAGTTGTCCCTTAAAATAATGTTGAAATGCTCTGATACATTCTCTTCCAAAATCCTTTGAAGAATATCTCTGTCCACGAAGTGCGCCCACTCAGTACTGTCACTCGGCATCTTTCCATATTCTCGCAAATTGTCGCAAATTTTCTGAAGTACAACTGAAATGTCATGGCTAATCACATGAGGACCTGCGAATCCAGCCAGCTGTAACTCCTTTGATGATACGAATCCGTCCGCATTGAAAGTGAATTTTTTGCTTTCAAGATACGGGCGTAGTTGCGGTAGTAAGGGATCTACTCCAATTTTGATTCGATTTAGCAGCCGCTTTGATTTCCAACCGATCAAAGACTGATATACACCAAACATTTCGCTTGCGTAGGGCAAGATAGAATTGTATTTAGAGAAATCCGTAATTCGTTTTATATTTGACATATAAGGCGCCTCCTAATTTAAAGTTCTAGCCAGAATGCCCTCGGTTACTACTATTTACCACTTAAAGATTACATATCCCAGAAAACACCCTTGACGAACTTAGTAACCGTCGGTTATGTTATAACCACAGGTTACTAACCTATGGTTATTTTTGAGAAACAAGGAGTTGAATGTTATTTATGGCAAGCAAGCAAGAAATACGCTCAGAAGAAACGAAACGGGCGATTTTGACGGCGGCAGCAGACCTTTTCGCCACCCGAGGCTTTGATACGGTATCCATCAGGGAAATCGCCAAAGCAGCCGGCTGTTCCCATACAACCCTCTATATTTATTTCAAGGACAAAGAAGCACTGCTTCATTATCTGTCCAAGGAACCTTTGCAAAGCTTGACTCTACAAATGGAAGAAACACTGTCCAAACAAGGACGAACACCAGAAGAGAATCTGCGTGAAATCAGCAGTCAGTTCATCCACTTTTGCTTGCGCAATCGAACGATGTATACCTTATTCTTCATGATCAAAGCCTCTCGGATCGATGTAGAGGAACCGGAAAAAGAATTGCAAACGCTGCGCAATCAATTGTTTGGTTTACTGAGTGAGGCTGTAAGACGATGCTTGCCAAGTGACATAGAGGAAGAAAAAGCGCTGGCCCATACTCGGATTTACTTCTACACGTTGCATGGCATCGTCGGTACGTATACACATTCCGAAGAACCATTGGACAGCTTGATGGAAAGGCTGGCACCTACATTCGCTCTATCCGTAGATGTTTTTCTCGCAGGAAGTCAAAAAATAATGAACAGGGAGTGACGGTAGAATGATCAGAGTGGAGCAAATCTCGGCGAACATTTGGTGTATCAAAGCATGGTTGTTGATTCCTTTGCGGGTCTGGATTGTCAGGGAGGAGGATGGCGTTACGCTTGTCGATGCGGGGATGCCATTTATGACGAAACGGATTATGGCTTTTATAAAGCAGCTGAATGCAGGACCACTCAAGCGAATTTTGCTGACGCATGGTCATTCGGATCACGTGGGGGCCGTTAAAAAAATCGCGGCGGCAGAATCTGTACCAGTCTTTGCCCATCGAATCGAGATTCCGTATATGGAAGGGAAAGAGCTGTATCCTCGTCGTAAAAAGCTGGAAGTAAACGTCCAGCCTGGCTTGGCTCAGTCTTTGCGAGAGGATGCAGAAGGGAATATAGCTCCCATTGGCGGGCTGCAGCCTTATCTGACACCTGGTCATTCTCCGGGGCATGTAGTGTATTATCATGAAAAGGACGGAGTGCTTTTGGCAGGAGACTTGTTTACTTCCAAACGCGGCAGATTGCATCGTCCCATGCCGATGTTTACGGCGGATATGGCTCAAGCACTCAAAAGCAGTTTGATCGTCCGCCAATTGCGACCACGCCATTTGGAAGTATGCCATGGCAAGCCGATCGAAAATCCGGCAGAACAGCTTGATGACTATTTAAAAGAGGTCTCTACTACTTTTTCGATTCCAACTCGTGTTTGGCAATCATAGGGCAATGATCGACTACCAAGTCGTATGAAACGAATCCCCTTTTTCTCGCGTCATAGGTTTGAGGTGATTGGATGAAAAAGGTAGGATGGATTGGTCAACTTTTTCTGATAGCGACACTGTTACTGACGGGGTGTGGGAACGGAACGTCCGCGCAAGGGACTTCGCAGCTTTCGGAACCACCACAGCCAGTCATTGAATGGAGCGGAAAAACAGCTACGACGGTGCCCGCATCTTCCTGCTGGAGCTACAATAACGAGGCGATCTGCAAGGATACGGCGGCACCACCGGAACTCGTCGCAGAGCAAAAGCCTGCCCCACTGCAAGTAAGGCCAGGGGCTACGCTGACCGTCACTTTTGCCCAGCAGCCAACTACAAATACGCTCAAGGTAACCCAATGGAACGGCATGAAAGAAGTAGAGCAAGTAATAGAGAACGGCAATCAGTGGAAGGCCCCCGAACAGCCAGGCTGGTATTTGTTTGACGTTCGCGGTCAGTGGACGCAAGGGGATGCAGGGCATGCATTTGTCATCGAAGTAAAGGACAGCATCGGATCAGCATACCAGACGGTTATGGCCAAACAGCCATGATCGTTTTTTGCTATACTGAGGGGGAGGGAAGACTTAAAGGAGAGACAACATGCTAGAAGAATTAATTAGCTTCACAGTTGATGAGGCAGATGCAGGGCAAACTGTGCGAGAAGTACTGCAAAAGCGCTATGGTGTATCACGCCGCTTGCTTATACGTGCCAAGTTTAAAGGTTCCATTACTCGGAATGGTGCCCTCGTTTTTGTGAACGAAAAATTGCATGCCGGCGACAAAATAGCAGTCATGGTGGAGGAAGAGGCGGAAGAGACCGTTGCCCCAGAGGATATGCCACTCTCCATCCGTTACGAGGACGAGGATTTGATGGTCATCGCAAAGCCAGCGGGATTGGTCGTTCATCCGACAGGAAATCATCCCAGTGGAACGTTGGCAAACGGGATGATCGCTTATTGGAAAAAGCGTGGTGAGCACAGAAAGTTCCGAGCGGTGAACCGTTTGGATAAAGATACATCAGGCTTGATGATCGTAGCCAAGAATCAATGGGCGCATGAACAATTCAGCCGCATGCAGCAGATCAGGACGTTGCAGCGGACCTATCGAGCTATCGTTCAAGGGATCGTGGAGTCAGACGAAGGTACGATTGATTCGCCGATTGGTCTAGCGGAAAATTCGTTTATCACCAGACAGGTGAGACCGGATGGGCAGACAGCTGTTACCCACTATCGTGTGCTTGCCCGAGGGGAAGGAATGAGTTTTGTTGAGGTGAAGCTGGAGACGGGACGCACTCATCAAATTCGTGTACATATGAGCAGTGAAGGGTACCCACTTGCAGGAGATGATCTGTATGGGGGAGAAAGGGAGCATATCGGCAGACAAGCTTTGCATGCATGGGCGCTATCCTTTGTCCATCCGCGTAGCGGTCTTGCAATGAGCTTGGAGGAGCCGCTGCCACGTGATATGGAGCAGCTAGTCCAACAATTTTTTCCCGATTATCCGTGCAAGGAAATGACCTAGGCGAAAAATTTCGTCATTTCCCTCTGGAAAGCTGTAAGCGTTTTCGATATGATAGAAGAAATTCGTTACAAACATTGGAAACACAACAGAGAATAGCTGGCTGTCTGCGGGGGAAAATCCCGCAAAGATTTTTTTCAGTAGCAGACTAGACCCAGCTTGCGCCTGAAGCCTGTTTCGGATCGTTTTGACAAAGAGGGTTTCCCTTTCTATTTGTCATGCACCGGAATTGCTTTGGGGGTGAGCTGGGTTTTCTTATTTGCCCAAGAGAAGGAGAGGGTTTCATGAAGCTAGTTTCCTATCGAGAAAGGGAAAGGGATGCTTGGCGAGCGGGGCTCTTGCACGAAGGAAAAGTCAAAGATATTGCACATGCTTGCCCAGGCGCGCCGAGCACAGTGAGTGGTTTGCTCGAGGAGTGGGCGAACTGGCTACCCGTTCTCCAAACAGCATACGAGGCACAGGATGGCTGGGATTTGGAGCAAGTCGAGCTAGGTTCGCCACTCCCGCGTCCCGCCAGCTTTCGTGACTTTTACGCCTTCGAGGCCCATGTGATGACAGCGCGAGCCAAACGCGGACTTCCGATGGTGCCTGAATGGTATCACTTCCCCGTCTTTTATTTTTCAAATGCAGCAGCTTTTACAGGGACGCAAGCGAATATTCGCAGACCCAAAGCAACCGAGTGGCTGGACTATGAGCTGGAAATTGCCTGCGTGATTGGAAAAGCAGGAGTAAACATTCCAGTAGAACGAGCGGAAGAGCACATCGCAGGATATTGTATCTTAAACGACTGGAGCGCCCGGGATATACAACGGGAAGAGGTCAAGGTCGGATTAGGGCCAGCCAAAGGCAAAGACTTCGCAACGTCTATGGGACCGTGGCTGGTTACACCAGAGGAGCTGGAAGATGTACGTATCACAGGCGAAAAGGGCAGCCGCTACGATCTGGAGATGGTGGCACGCATCAATGGTAGGGAGTATTCAAAAGGAAACTTCAAAGACATTCACTATACATTCGCTGAAATGATTGCCCGTGCCTCAGAAGACTGTTCCTTGTATCCCGGAGATGTTATCGGATCGGGAACAGTAGGGACTGGCTGCATTTTAGAGCTGGGGACAGAGCAGTATGCTTGGCTTGCGCCAGGTGATGTAGTGGAGCTAGAGGTGGAACGCCTCGGTGTGCTTCGCAATACGATTTGTGAATAAGGATGAAAAAAAGGAGGAAGGAACGGATGGCTTTTTATCAACGAATGGGGGAAGTTCCACAAAAGCGGCATACGACGTTTTACAAGCCGGATGGGGGACTGTACCGCGAGCAAGTGATGGGAACCAAAGGGTTTTCCGGAATTCAATCAATCCTCTATCATCACAATCCGCCTACCCAAGTGAGGGAGACGCGCAAATACGCAGATGTTCGCTTGGAATATGTGGAGCAGATTGATTTGAAGCATCAGCATTTTAAAACGTTTGATGTTCAGCCGGGTGGGGACCCGATTTTCGGACGTCGCTACATGCTGGGGAATAACGATGTCGTCATGGCAGTATGCGCACCGACAGAGCCTATGGATTACTTTTATCGCAACGCGGATGGGGATGAAGTCGTCTTTGTCCATCAAGGTGAGGGAGAATTGCAAACGATTTTCGGTACACTCACTTACAAGCCCGGCGACTACCTCGTCATTCCGATCGGCACGACCTATCGGATTGTACCTTCTGTGCAGAGTCGTTTCCTCGTCATCGAGTCACAGAATGAGATCGTGCCACCAAAGCGTTATCGCAACGAGCACGGTCAATTGTTGGAACATTCGCCGTTTTGTGAACGTGATATTCGTTTGCCTGAAAAATTGGTGACACATGTGGAAAGCGGAGACTTCGAGGTGCGCGTCAAACGCCAATCTGTGGTCTACAGCTACTTCTTTGACTTCCATCCGTTCGATGTCGTTGGCTGGGACGGTTATTTGTATCCGTATGCACTGAGTGTTCATGATTTTGAACCGATTACTGGACGCATTCATCAACCGCCACCTGTCCATCAAACCTTTGCCGGTCAAAACTTTGTCATCTGCTCGTTCGTTCCGCGGATGTACGACTATCATCCGCAAGCAATCCCTGCGCCTTACTACCACAGTAATGTAGAAAGTGACGAGGTGTTATACTACGTTGATGGCAATTTTATGAGCAGAAAAGGTATTTATGAGGGTTCGATCACTCTGCATCCAATGGGGATTCCTCACGGGCCGCATCCAGGCAAGGTAGAGGCGAGCATTGGGAAAAAAGAAACACAAGAGCTGGCTGTGATGCTGGACACATTCAACCCGCTTCACGTTACAAAGCAAGCGTTGGAAATTGAGGATGAGGCATACATGTCAAGCTGGTTGCCACCGCAGGAATAGGAAGAGGTGTAAAAACGCAATGGAAATCGCTATTCACGAGATTGAACGGCAGGAAAAATACAAGCTCTTGATCGGATGTATCGTCCCGAGGCCGATCGCTTGGGTCACCTCGTTAGGGGAGGGGACGATCGTCAATGCCGCTCCTTTCAGCTATTTT
Source organism: Brevibacillus sp. DP1.3A (assembly GCF_013284245.2). Taxonomy (NCBI): domain Bacteria; kingdom Bacillati; phylum Bacillota; class Bacilli; order Caryophanales; family Paenibacillaceae; genus Brevibacillus; species Brevibacillus sp. DP1.3A. Next base: position 2,242,642 of record NZ_CP085876.1, read on the forward strand.
AATGTCGCCAGCATTGAACCGATGATGGTGTCGGTTGCCGTCATGCGCAAGCCGGGTAGTGTCCCAAAAGATACGGCACGAAACATCATGCAAACGGGAGAATTCGTGGTCAATATGGTGGACGTACACAATGTGGATGCGGTCAATCAGACTTCTGCTGATTATCCGCCAGAGATCAGTGAAGTAGAGGCATTGGGGCTGGAAGTCGCCCCATCTGTTCTCGTCAAGGTGCCGAGACTGCGTGCATCCCGCATCCATTTTGAGTGCAAGCTGCATCAGATTGTGGAATTAGGTAGTCCGACGACTTCGGATTTGATTATCGGGGAAGTGGTGCATGTACATGTAGCGGATGAGCTGTATCATGCAGGAAGGATTGATGCAGCAGCGTTTGCACCCGTTAGTAGATTAGCGGGTCATACGTATGCGACTCTCGGCGAACAGTTTGATCGTCCCCGCCCTGTTTATGAGCCGCCTGCTAAATGATTGATCTCCGTCCAGCGACGGAGGACAAATCCCTCTACGGACCATTTTACCGGAATCGCCTATCGGGTATCCTGTAGATACAAGGCAAGCGGATACTGTAGAGAGGGTGGAATGCAATGATGGAAAGACGACTATACCGTTCTCATGATAAACGGTTATTTGGAGTTTGTGGTGGGATTGCGCAATTTCTGCGCATTGACTCTACGCTGGTACGTGTAGGAGTTGTCGTTCTCACTGTTTTTACAGGAGTACCGATTTTGCTTTACCTGCTGATGGCGATGATCATGCCAAAGGAACCGCAGTGGTCATACGCTTCTGACGGATTCCCGATGCATGATGCACCATATAGTGGACATGCACGTATGAACGATTTGGATCAGGAGATTGACCGTTTGGAGAAGCGTGCTTTGGTACAGGAAGTGTATCGCCTGCGTGAAGAATTGGGCAAATACAAAGGACTCTAAAGTAAATAAGAGACTTCCAGGGCTTTACGCTCATGGGAAGTCTCTTTTCACTTTTACCTATTTTGACCCTACAAAAAAAATTGGTCAGCAACTTCTGGAGATCGCTGCATATCATGTAAGGTGGAAAACCTACATAGGGAGGGAAAAGCAGTGTATCTCGGCGTGTTCGATTTGAATCAGCGTTTGGAGCAAACTCGCAAAATCTTGCGGGAAAAGCAACATCTGAAAAAACTGATTGAAGAAGACATCCTTGACTTGGAACAAGACGTCAAAGAATTAGAAGCGATGACGACGAAACAAGACAAGTATGCAACCAGTGCTCAGCGCTAAAACAGCAGTATGAGCGACAAAAAGAGGAAGTGGCAACTGCCCGAAGAAGGCAGGGAGCCACTTTTTTAATTGTGAAGCGCTTGGTCCAAAACTTTTTCTACGATGGCAGGAACCATGCGGATCGCTGCACTATCGGTTCCGTATGTCTGGCTATCCGCGTAAGTACCTTCCATCAACAAAATAAGCGTATAGGCCAACTCGCATGGATGCGCAGCGCCAAGGGCAGTCGTGCGGTCCAAAAAAGCATCGCGGATTCGTTTCTGATGCGAGCAAACCAACTCGCGAACAGGATGAACCGGATCAGGAAACTCGACAGCTACATTGATAAAGCAACAGCCGCGAAATTGCTCGTTGGACGCTCGCTCAGCCAAATCAGCAAAAAACTGAATGAGCTGCTCTCGTGGCCGGTTGGGATGTTTGGCGATGCTCTCTTCCCACTCTTGCCAAAATACGTCTTGCTTACGGGTCATGTAGGCGAGAATCAGGTCCGTTTTCGAGGAAAACTGCCGGTAGACGCTCATTTTATTCATTCCGGCACGCTCGACGATGGCGTCTACACTGACGGCATGGACCCCTTCTTGATAAAACAATTCTTCAGCAGCGTTCAATATGATCTCTTGTGCTTTTTCTCGAGGCACGCGAGGCCGTTTTGCTTCCGTCATATATCATCCCCCATTTAGGACTTCCAGACGTCGGCGACAATTTCAAAAGAGCGCACACGATCGGCATGGTGGTACATTTGCGTCGTAATCATGAGCTCATCTGCGCCTGTAGCATCGACCAACTCTTGCAGTTTTCTTTTCACGGTAACAGGGCTGCCGATGATGGAAGACCGCAGCTGTGCTTGGACAGACAGTTTTTCGAATTCGCTCCATAGCTCATCCATATTGTCCACAGGTGGTTGGATTGGCTTGAGATCGCCGCGGACGAGATTTAAAAATGCCTGGTAATGGGAGGTGGCCAGTCGATTCGCGAGCTCATCGGTATCGGCAGCCATTACATTGACGCCAACCATGGCATATGGCTGATCCAGCACTTCCGATGGACGGAAACAATGGCGATACGTCTGCAATGCAGGCAAGGTGAAGTTCGGCGAAAAATGCCCAGCAAAAGCAAACGGCAAACCGAGCATGCCCGCCAGTCGCGCTGAGAAATCGCTGGAACCGAGCAGCCAGATCGGGATGTTCAGACCTTCGCCAGGGATAGCACGGATGGCTGATGCCGACTCGCTTGTTCGCGGACGAAGATATTCACGCAGCTCCTCCAATAACTCCGGGAAATCGTCTCCACCAATCCGCAAATCGCGGCGTAGCGCACGTGCCGTTCGTTGATCCGCCCCGGGTGCGCGTCCAAGACCTAAGTCGATCCGACCTGGATAGAGAGACTCCAGTGTCCCGAATTGCTCGGCGATCACGAGTGGAGCATGGTTGGGCAGCATAATGCCGCCTGAGCCTACACGGATTTTACTTGTGCCTCCGGCAATGTAACCGATGAGAACGGAGGTGGCAGAGCTGGCTACGCTGGGCATTGCGTGGTGTTCGGCGAGCCAATAACGTGTAAATCCCCATTTTTCCACTTGTTGTGCCAGATTGAGACTGTTTTTGTACGATTCAGCAGCGTTGCTACCCTCCGTAATAGGTGCTAAATCAAGAACGGACAATGGGATATCTCGAAGCTGCTTAGATGAGATTGTATCGGACATGGGATGGACCCTCCTTGTGCTTAACGGTTGCTGATCGGATAAGTTTGTTACTGGGTAGTAACAAAACGTACTTGCATCATACGGAGCAGAAGAAGGGATGTCAACGCTTGGATGTGCGACTGAGCACATTGGGAGAAAAAGAAAAAGCCCTGACAATGCAAGGGCTCTTCGTACATCCTTATTGTTTTGTTAAGATAACAGGTCCATTCGCGGTAATAGCGAGGGTATGCTCGTATTGAGCCGACAGCTTCCCATCGCGAGTACGTGCTGTCCAACCATCTTCATCGACCATCGCGTGGTACGTCCCGATGTTCAGCATGGGCTCAATGGTAATGACCATGCCTTCTTTGAGGCGTTGTCCTCTGCCAGGAGGGCCAAAGTGAGGAACGAACGGCTCCTCATGCATTTCCTGACCGATACCATGTCCGGTAAAATCGCGCACGACGGAGTAGCCTTGTTCTTGCGCATACGTTTGGATGGCGTGGGAAATGTCACCAATTCGATTGCCTACGACAGCTTGCTCAATACCGAGATACAGCGATTTTTCAGTGACTTCCAGCAGTCTTTTCGCTTCCGGGGACACTGTTCCCACTTCATAAGACCAAGCGGAGTCAGCCAGCCAACCGTTTTTGCGAACAACCATGTCGATTGTAACGATATCGCCATCACGCAGAGGCTCTTTTTTCGGGAAGCCGTGGCAGATGACATCATTTACTGAACCGCATGTGGCATAGGGATATCCATGAAACCCTTTTTGCTCAGGGGTCGCGCCATTTTCAGCCAAAAATTCTTCTGCGAATTGATCAATCTCCCAGGTAGAAATGCCTGGGCGAATCATCTTGGCAATCTCACGATGACAAGCGGCCAAAATTTTGCCTGCTGCATGCATGAGTTCAATTTCTTCAGGTGTCTTGAGGATAATCATCGACTCTCTCCTTCTCCTCGTTAGTCAAAAACTCTCTATAGTATATAGTGTAGTCCCGTTCTGCGCCAATTGCCACACCGAAAACGGCATGGTAGGATGAGGGAGAAATAATCAACCCTGGGGGTAGGTAGCGTGGACAAGTTTCAAGAACATCTGGCGAACTACCAGATTCATGTAAAAGAAGACGTGGAAAAACGTATTGCCTTTATTCGTGAGCAAATTGACGGAAATGGCCTCGGCGGTGCAGTCGTCGGTATTTCTGGTGGGATTGACAGTGCCGTTACGGCAGCGCTGTGTGTTCGTGCTTTAGGCTCTGAACGCGTCATTGGCGTTTGGTTGCCTGCTTACTCGCAAACCGTTCATGAAACGGATTCCAAGCAACTTGCTGAAGCGATTGGATTGAATTTGCACACGGTAGATGTAGGGCCTGCCTACGACGCTTTGGTTCCTGCTATCGAAGGTGTACTTGGGCTTGATGACAAAACAAAGGGAAATACAAAGGCTCGTTTGCGGATGACAGTGTTGTACGCCATCGCTAACCAAAAAGGATACTTGGTAGCGGATACGTGCAACCGCAGCGAGATTCATGTTGGCTATATGACAAAAGGCGGAGACGGTCTTGCTGACTTTAATCCAGTAGCAAGCCTGACGAAGCATGAGATGCGAATTCTCGCTGCTGAGCTCGGGGTGCCTGCTGAGATCATTACGAAGCCGCCTTCAGCTGATTTGTGGGAAGGGCAGACAGATGAACAGGAGATGGGCTTCACCTATGAGGATCTGGATCGTTTGCTGATTACAGGGGAAACTCGTCCGGAAGCCAAAGAACGCATTGATTACCTGCATCGAATCTCTGAGCATAAGCGCAATATCATGCCAGGCATATAGTTATGGCACAATCCTACAAGCTGTTTACAAGTTGTTTGTGGCAAACGACCAGTGCAGTCGTATCAACCGAGCAACGTCTCTACTTGTTTGATCCGGCCTATTTTCCCCATGAGATAGAGGCGATTGCTGACTATGTGCAGAGTGTGAGGAATGGAAGAGAGCTCGTTCTTGTCCTGACTCACGGAGATTGGGATCATGTTGTCGGAGTTGGCAAATTTCCGGATGCCACAGTCATTGCACAAAAGGGAATCCTGACCGATGGACGGATCGAGAAGAAGATGAACAAGGCGAAACGGTTTGACGGGTCGTATTACGTGGTCAGATCGTATGAAGTAGGAATGCCGAAATTCACGAAATTTGTGGAGGAAGCACAAGAGTGGCAGGAAGTCTTTTTCCTGCCTGTGCCAGGACACACGCACGACCAGATGGCGACCTTGTTCCGGGAGCAGAAGCTGCTTGTTGTCGGTGACATGCTATCCAATTTGGAGTTCCCGTTTATCGATGATAGCAGTGCCTATTTGGAGAGTCTGGAAAAAATCGAGCGGTTGGTCCTTCAAGGAGATGTGGAAGAAGTCATTCCTGGACACGGAGTACCTGCAAAAGGACGAGAGGAAATCCTGCATCGGATTGAACGGGATCGCCAGTACTTGTTGGATACACGTGCGGTTATTTTCGAGGGTATCGCCAATAACGTAGAGGAAGACGTACTTAAAGAGCAGTTTTCCCAACTGACGTATGATGGGGTATCGATCGATGAACATCTCCTTTCCTCCCATGACCAAAACCGGGATCAACTATGCAAGGAAGCTATTTCGCAGAAAGGTTGATTATTCCACGGTTTTATAAGATAATAGGGGTTACGCAAATCTTTCTAGGAAAGAGGTGGAACAGATGTCTACGACTGAATTGATGCTGAGAACAAGTCTGGAAGGACGTGTGAAGCGTACGTTGCAAACGTACTTCCGTCGCCCTAACGACGTGTTGATCGAGGAAAGCCTCGGAGCGAACGGTTTGTCCCCAGAGCAAGTGAAAGTAACCGTGGAGCTCTTGAACGAAGAGAAAACTGTTGCCGAAATCATGGAGCACCTGCAGGATAAAGGCTACTTTGCATAACATTGCGAGCAAAAAAGACCGGACTGACATTCGATTGTCGGACCGGTCTTTTTCGTTTGAACGATTAAGGGGTAGGGCTTTCTTCAGGTAATGAGCGCCGTAATTTCTTGCGACGATACAATTGAAGACCAGTTAAAACGAGAAAGTAGCTCACAAAAGCGACTATCAGCCCCATGATGGCACTCCCGGTAAAATAGACAAGTCCTTTTTCTTTCACCCAGACAAGCCATTGCATCCCAGACTCGTGGTGGATCAAATGCCCTTGTAACGGTTTGCCGATCAACACGTATCCAATATTGTAATTGAAAAGGATGAAAAGCGGTAAGATGAGCTTTCCGATGACAAACGCAACCAAACCAGCGGGCAAACTGGCGCGAAACAGCTTGCTTAGCGGGAAAAGCAACAGAAACGCGAGGCCAAAAGTAGGCAGGGTAATGAACTCGATGAAGATTCCGAGCGAAAATCCGCGGGCGACAAAAGCTGGAGCCCCTTTCATTCTCAGCACCTTGTAGTATTCGAATTTTAGCTTTCGATATGTTTTTTTCCACATCCGTGCTATCCCTCGTTTGTCCGAAGTCATTTGTCTGTAATATCCCTTAAGGGTAAGGCGAATGGTGAGGCTGGATTCGATTTTCGGTTGATGTTGTAGAGTATCTCCAAGTTGGCAAAAATTAATAGTTGCCATACGAGCTCTGATTTGAGAATGCGCCTTTCTTTTGGCATAATGGAAGAGGGCAGCTTGCTGGAAAAGTGGTGACATTCGTGGAAGATGTAATGGGAACCTTCGGTGACTATATTGCGCAATATGGGTATGGCGCCTTGTTTGGATTGTTCTTTCTAGGAATTTTGGGGATGCCCTTGCCTGAAGAAACGCTGCTCGTTTTTTCTGGATTCCTTGTCTCAACGGGAAAATTGGATTTTTGGCCTACTTTTTTCGTTTGCTTTCTCGGTTCCGTTACAGCGATGACGGTGGCATACTGGATCGGAAGAACGTTGGGCTATGCTTTTCTCGAACGATATGGGAAACGACTGGGGATGGGCTATACGGTTTACAAAAAAACGGAAGAGTGGTTTAATCGCGTCGGTAAATGGGCGCTTCCGCTAGGCTATTTCATCCCTGGTGTTCGTCAGTTTACGGCCTATTTTGCCGGGATTACGCGATTGCCTTTTCCGACTTTCATGCTCTATACCTATTTGGGTGGGCTATTTTGGAGCTTGCTTTTTGTGACGCTTGGCTGGCAATTAGGAGAACGCTGGGATGAGCTGTTTGATTTGATTGCTCGTAACCTCGCGATTTTCTTTATCGCGTTGCTCGCATTGATCGCAACCTGGTCGTATTTCAGACACAAGAAGAATGTAAAAAAGCAATTACGGAGGGATCAGAATGAGTGAAGAAAACCGCAACGAAAATCTACTGCCTGTGGTTCAGAAGCCAACTGAACTGGTTCCTGTAGTATTACCAGAAAAACATCAGCGATTTTATGATAAATTGCGTGAAAAAATCGAAACGTTCATTAGAGACAAGGGAGTCAATGATTCTGTAGCCAACTTTATATTGCTTGCACCAGATTTGTTTGTACTCTTGGCCCGCCTTATGCTGGACAAGCGCGTAGGTGTTCAATCAAAAGCGTTAGCGGGTGTAGCGGTTGCCTACTTCATTACCCCGATTGATTTTATTCCGGAGGTATTAGTCGGCGGATTCGGACTTCTGGACGACGTTATTTTGGCTGTTTATGCTTTACGCAAGATTTTGGTGGATATCGATGAATCGATTGTACGTGAGCATTGGAATGGCGAAGAAGACCTTTTGGCTGTCATTACGAAGGTGGTTCGATCAGCGGATGATTTAGTCGGCAAGAAAATAGTGAAAAAGCTGGAAGAAACCCTGTTCCGAAAAAAATAAGCTAGGATGGGACAAATAGATGAAATATTTATTGGATTATCAAGAGGGAGAGCGTGTTGTCGCTTTTTGCCTGATTAAAAGCAAGGAAGCTGGCGTAGCGAGTAACCAGAGTGAATACTTGAATCTGGAGCTGGGAGATCGCTCCGGAACGATCACGGCAAAGCTATGGGATGTCAATGCAGAAATGAAGGAATGGATCAACGTCAAGGCTGTCGTGAAGATCGACGCTGCCGTCCAAGTGTATCGTGGGAAAAAGCAACTGGTGATTCAACGGATCAGACCGGCTGCCGCATCCGACGAAGTTCAGATGGAGTCGCTCATTCCGATCTCACCAGTTCCAGTAGATGAACTGTGGACAAAGCTTACCCATGCAGTCGACAGCCTGCAGAGTGCCACGCTCAAGGCCATTATTCAAGAAGCGCTGGCAACAGAGGAGATTCAGGATCGCCTTCGCCATTATCCGGCTGGTGTTCGCATGCACCACAACTATTATCATGGTTTGCTCGAGCATATTGTCTCTCTGTTGACGGCGGCACAGAGCCTCTTGCCACTGTATCCACAAGTAGACAGGGATGTAGTGATTGCGACTTGTATCTTGCACGATATTGGAAAACTGTACGAGCTATCTGATCCCATCGCCCCGGATTACACCACGCCAGGTCAGTTGATTGGTCATCTGGTCATGGGAGTCGAGATGGTAAGCGGCATTTGCCGCAAGCTAGATATTTCTTTAGGGGACGCGGAGGTTCTGCACTTGAAGCATTGCATTTTGAGTCATCATGGAGAGGTAGAGAACGGCTGGGGCAGTGCTGTATCTGGAAAAACGCCTACAGCTGTCATGTTCCATTACCTGGACCAGATCGACAGCAAAATGAACGCTTTGAGCCAAACATTAGCGGACATGACGGAAGAAGAGGAATGGGCGTACGCTGGCGTGCTTAGAAGAAAAGTCTGGCGCGGGTATTAATTCATGCAATAAAAAGCCAACTGCTAAGCAAAACGAAGCAGTTGGCTTTTTTTAGATAAATCAGAAACGTTTTTGCAGGAAGCTCGTCTTAACAGTAATGCTTGTAAATAGGAGGTATTTGTGTGAAAAAGCGAAACAGAGCTGCCATGTTTGTATTGGCAGTCAGCATGGTCACGACACCAGTGGCACTTCTGCATCCGTTGTCTTCCTATGCGTATGATGGCAAATCGAGTCTGGAACCCATTGAGTTGCCAGAAGACATCGTCCATTTGTTAACCGAGTTGAAAGATGACTATGTGCCTCTCATGAAGGACCTTCATGTGGACTCATATGGAGGGACAAGCAACTCGGGGTACGTCATTAATCTTTCGGATCGAAAGAGTGTCATTACCACAAATACGACGCTCAATATATCCACAAATCCAGATGGAGATATGACCAGTTTTGTCCTGCATGATGTGAATCGGGACAAAACAACCAAAATCAATAAAAAGGAAGCCTATCAAAAGGCTGTCGATTTTATTCGAAATTACATAGCGGTTGACCATGTTATTTCCACGCAAGCGATGCTCTCTTTCGATCGTGTGTCAGAGCTAGATCATCTGGCAGTTGTCAGCATCTACCCACAGTTGAACAATACATGGGTGGACAAAGAGATGGCACGGGTCATGGTTGACGCAAAGGGTCAGGTTGTCCGTTTTCAGCAAGAAAAGGTAAAGCTACCTACGACAGCAGAGGTAGCGGACCCAAGCAAGGCAGTACCGCTTGAAAAGGCAATGAAGGAGTGGCAAGACAAGGTATCCTTGGAATTGGTCTATGATGAGTCAGCAGGCAAGCTCATTTACGTGCCTGACCAATTGCCAACGATAGATGCTCTGTCTGGTGAAGAAGTTCCGTCTGTGTATAAAACAACGAGTGAGACGATGAAAATCAAAGGAACAGCCGACATGGGTGTCTGGCGAGATGCGAAAAAAATGGAGCAGATGCTCGAGAAGGATTTTGGTCTGAAGCTGAATCAACGCACATACAAAAATGTAAAAGAAGACAAAAAGTATAAAAACAGTGACATCGATCGCCATGAATGGAATGCGAGCTCGTATCAAAGTGCGTGGATTACCCTCGACCGTAAAACCAAATCACCAATTGAATTCAAGCTGGACGGTCCCGTAGAAAAGGAGCTTGAGAAGCCGCTCACACATGATGAGGCAAAAGACATCGCAATACAATTTGTGGAGAAATACTTATTGTCCAAAGAACAATCTTTCTCCGTAAAGGAGACGAGTCTTGTGGAAAATCTGCCAGGTTGGGCGGATCAAAATCTGGTGCGGCCGATCAGTAGCTTTGCGTTTCATCCTGAGATTGACGGTATCCCATCCAAGAGACCACTGTTTTACGTGGAAGTGGACGCAAAAAAGGGCAATGTAGTCCTTGCTCAAGTGAATGAACTGCCGTCCATGCCTGCTACCATCAGTAAAGACGGTATTGTCAAGGATGAGAAAGCAAAGGATGCGTATGTCAAAGAAGCAAATCTGCGCTTGGCATACTGGTATCCGAAGGTCGGTACACATGCAGCGAAACTGCCGCAGCTGGCCTATTTACCGACGGCTGATGCCAAGTCTTTGCAGATCGATGCTGCAACGGGTGCAGTGGAAGAAAGCTGGCTGGAATGGAAAGCTACCCAATAACCAATACCCGATATGGTGTAGAAGCCATGTCGGGTTTTCCTTTTCATCATTATCGGAATTCATAAACACTTCAAGGCAGGTAGGATTTTTTTTCTTTTTGTAGAATATCTTCTTGATTCCCATTTGATTTGGCAAACAATGCCGATCACGAGAAGGAGAAAGTGCAATGAAACGGCCAACTTATACCCTACCAAGTATTGTAAAAAAGGTATTCCGGCCCGGTGAGCGCTCCCTTCCACGTACGGAGATCTGCTCCCGGATGGAAGCGAATGAGCTGAATGCTTTTTTGGATCTGGACTGCGAGACAATACTGGATAAAGTGTTGAACATGGAGCAGTCTCCAGTGCGAGTTGGAAGCTCAGAGGCGATCGTAGAGGTCACTCACCAGCCGCATCAAGTGTACGACTTGGCTCATCGCTATTTGCGAGACAGCCAAACACCAAAAAAGCTTGAGCAAATTGTCGCAGAGCTGCGTCGTCAAACGCAGTTTGGCTGGAATCAGATTCTTCGTATGCTGCAATTGGAACGCGATCCTCGCTTTGTGCAATATCAAGGCGACAGCAGATGGTTTTTGGCAGAGTGGACTTTGGGCAATGACCAAGTGTATGCGTTTTGCCGCGACAATGGCATTACGCAGGTAGCTGCTCGCACATTAGTTCATTTTCTGGAGCAGGAAGTAGGGATTGCTGCAGATGCTGCTTTTCTCCCTGCGCAAGATGACCGCTTCCGCATTGACGGTGATACCATGTACATCATTGCTCGTAGCGAAGATTCCAAGGAAGAGCAGGCGGCCCTCGAGGTTGCTATTGCTGCCCCTTCTGTATCGATAGGAAACAGCGAGTCCGTCTCAGAAGAAATTGCATCGGAAGAACCAGCGAATCCCTTACACCAGGTGGAAGAACAACAAGAACAATTATTTACCAAGGAGGAAGCTACTATGTCTACCATTACCAACCAGCAAGTTCTCGAGGAAGTACAAAAACTGATGCAAGAAGCTATCGACCGCTTGGAGACAAGAAACCTAGAAATGTCCCAAGAAGTTGTTGCTCATTTTCAACAAAGCAATATGCAAGCTATAGAAGTGCTGATGAAAGAGAAACATAAGCATGAGCAGATCGTACTTGGCATTCAACAGGTGCTAGCTACTAGTGAACAACAATGAGTAAACTTGAGGCTACGATCCGGTTAGAGCAGAGATTTGCCATCCTGCGCGAGGTTATCGCGGGCTATCGGATTCGCCTTCAAGAAATGGAGAAGGAAGTGGTGGAGCTTTTTGCCACGAACCAACTCTCTGCTATTTCAGCATGCATGGGCGAGAAGCAGCGCATCGTCAGGTTGATGAATCGACTGGAACAATTTATTGTCCAATGGGAAAGCAACAACACGGATGTGGGTATCGCACATGAACCAAAGCGAGAACACTTGAACACATGACGAATAATGCGGTAAAATAGGGGGATTGTGCATGATTCCCCGCGCATGCCGCGTGGGATGGAAAGGAGATCCAAACCCTCTATGTCGGTAGGAAGAAACGAACTGTGCCCTTGTGGGAGCGGAAAAAAATACAAAAAATGCTGTGGGGTTGTCACTCCCATTACGGAGCTGCGTAGCCGCCACGAGCAAAAGCTGCAAAAAGAATACGCTGGCTGGGTCGAAAGACTGAACCATTTTGTCGGCGCAAATGTAACCAGTGAGACGATTCAAGAAGCGCGGAGTCGTTTTGCAGAAGAAGTAGGCTTGACCCAAGAGAGCGTCGCACGTCCTGAATGGGCAGCCCATTTCTTCAACTGGTGTGTATTGGACGTCAAAACAGGTGGAAGCACGCTGCTTGAGAACTATATCAAACAGCATGGACGTCGGATGGAGCCTGATCTTCGCCGTGCGTTTGCTGGATTGCACCTGAATGTTTATGAAATCGTGGAAGTGGATCGTGATGTCATCACGGTTCAACAACCGATTTCGGAAGAAAAACACTATCTGCTTCGTGCCAATACGTTGAATGTTGTCCCTGGACAATTGATCGTAGGGCGCCTGCTGAATCTAGGTCTGCGTGATATGCTCTTCTCTGGCAGCATCATCTTGCAGCCACATGTCAAGGAAAGCCTGCTCGAGTGGTTACACCAGCATCCAGAAGTAGAAGCTGCGAAGGCAGATACGAGCAAGAGAAGCTATACGACAGAGCTGTATCACTTCATCGTTCAATTTGGTGAAGCGGCAAGCGAGTCGGAAGCACCGAAGCAAGAATCGCTTCTGCGTCGTACCTATGGTATGCCAGATCGTAAACAGCTGCTGAAAGTAATCGAGTCGAACCCTGCATTTGAGCTGAAAAAACGGGATGGTGCTCGTGAGACATGGGTATATGCGACACGCAAGGAAGAGCATTTGTTCCCGAATTTAAAGGATGCCTTGCTGGAGCTATACGAAGTACAGGCAGAAGTGATTTTGCAGGATGACAGCCTGATTCTAGAAGGGTATGCACCGCAGTTGGACGAAGTTGCAGAGCTTTTGCTGCTGCTTGCATTTGAGAACGAAGAGGAGATTCGCGTTCTTACTTCAACGGGCTCTCGTTTGTCCAAAGGAACTCTGTTTATCACGAGTCAGCCTACTTTGCCACCAAAAGTGTTGCAGTGGGCAGTCCAAACTTATTTTGCTGAAAAATGGCTGGTTACCTCCCATGAACAGCTCGATGATTTGGCTCCACTCTTGGTTGCGGCTACAGAAAACAAGGAGCTGCATGAAAAACTTCACAAGCTGATGGAGCAAATGGAACAGGATCATAAAATCGGACAAGGCTTGGCTCGCTTTATCCGAATGGACATGCTTCGTCCTCGCCTCTCGTTGTCAAATGACAGCCTGCATGTGCTTAACCTGCTGCGCCGTCCACTGATCGAGGGGTTGCCGGAGAGTGTGTACACCGTACATCCTGACAGACTTGCGGACATCAATCGCTTCGTGCATGAGATGACCGAGGGCAAGTCGGAAGCAACCGTCAAAAAGTACGATGAGGTTATGAACAACTTCCGTTCATTCGTCAGAGGAGCGTTTGGCCCATCTTTCACATGGGAGCAGTTGCGTAGAGAGGACCTGGTATACTTCCTCGTACACGACATTTTCACGCGCACGGATGCAACGACCAAAACGTTGGCAACCAATCTGATGTCTGTTTTGACGGCGTTCTTCAAGTGGCTGGATAAGCAAGGACCATACGCGCTTTATCCTGTTATGCAGCCATTGTTCGCAGAGTTGAAGGAAACATTGCCGGAATCCTATCGCTTGCGTGGTGTGCTGGAAAAAGAAGCGACTCAAAATCTTTACAGCAACCCGATGGCGATCAAAGATATCACGGAAGAATCCATACTCGTGCAAGAGATCACTTCATCTGGTTGTACGGCAAAACGTGCGAATGGCGAGACAATCAAGCTGTCTGTTGGCGCTGAATTGGGTGCTACGCTGGCAGCAGATTGGATGATCCATGGCTTGTTCGGTCAAGGTGAGGACGGTACTTGGAGACTGTATGGTACGCCTGAAGTGTATCCGCCAGTCATTGCCCAAGTGCTGGGCGCACCAACAGGAGTATTGGTCTAGATTCCCTAGCATAAATAAAAACCCGAGGATTCGTGTCCTCGGGTTTTTTGTTTTGCCTTTTCTTTGGTATAGATTAGTGAGCCCATTCGCGGAGTGTCTTGTCTTTCGGCAGGAAAAAGCCCATAAATCCGATCAACGGGAGGAACGAACATAACAGAATGACAAAGTTCAGACTGTAGAGATCGGCGAGATAGCCGAATACGAGAGCGCCCATGCCTCCCATTCCAAAGGCAAGCCCGATAATCAGCCCGGATACAGTACCGATTTTGCCAGGCAATAGCTCCTGCGCGTATACGACTGTGACCGAGAAGCTGGAAAGCATGATAAAGCCGCTGATTACCAGCAATGGAAAGGCCCAAAAGCCGGAGACGTAAGGCGTCAGCAATGTCAGTGGAAGTGAACCGAGTGTGGAAATGATGAGCAAGTTCCTTTTTCCGAATCGGTCAGACAGCGGTCCGCCAAAAAATGTCCCAATCGCTCCTGCGAAAAGAAAACCAAAAATGACGAGCTGTGCATTGGCGTAATCCATATCTTTCACATACATCAAATAAAACTGGTAAAAGCTTTGGTAGCCAGCATTCATCCAGGAACGCACACTGACGATGACAATCAGGAGGCCGAGGGCAATCAGCCGCTTGTTCCGGTTCGTATACGTGACTGGTGCGGCAGTAGCCTTTTTCAAACGCTGTTGTCCACGATACCAGAGAGCAACATAGAGCAAGATGCCGCTAGCTACTAGCGCGGGCAACAGAAACCAGGCAGCCCCAGTCTGTCCCAAGTTCGCAAAGACCAGAATAGTCATCAAGGGAGCGAGTGCTTGCCCAGCATTTCCACCAACTTGAAAAATGGATTGTCCAAGCCCTCGGCGAGGACCGGATGCCAAGTGGGCGAAGCGTGAGGCTTCTGGGTGGAAGATGGCTGAACCAATTCCAACACAGGCGACTGCTACGAGAACGAAATAATAACTGCCGGAGAAAGCGAGTGCCAGCATCCCCAATCCCGATACGATCAAAGCCAGTGGTGGCAATAAAGGAATCGATTTGCGATCGGCGAAGTAACCGACGAATGGTTGCAAAACAGATGAGGTAAGATTCATGACGAGTAAAATCATTCCGACTTGTGTAAACGTTAATGCCAGATTCTTCTCTACAATAGGAAGCAATGCAGGGATGACCGCTTGCAAGCTATCGTTTAACAGATGCGCAATGCTAATGGCAAAGAGCATGCGATAGACAGTCGGTGCCGCAGTCCCTGCGGGTGTAGAGTGAATGGGTGTCGATGAGGCACTCATGTCAGTTCATCCCCAACCTTTCTTTCGTAACTTACTTTTTAGTTTTTTTTCAATGTAGCACGGATTCTACAGGACGTCATCCATGAATGGCGGGAATATAATGGTCGTAAATAAAGAATTTGATCTGTCAGGAAGTTTTTAAAAAGGTAGGTAAATGGGGAGAAGCTGTCGAAAAAAAAGAGAGGAGCACAATCGACTAGACCATGAGCAGAAGGCTAGGGGGAATGCTGGAATGCTGGAAGGTATAACAGAATACTGGTTATGCGTGGGAGGAGCCAATGTTGACGTGCAGGGAGTCACTTCTGCCAGACTGTTACCTGGAACAAGTAATCCGGGTGAAGTGCATCAAGCAGCAGGCGGCGTAGCTCGAAACGTGGCGGAAAATCTCGGATGGCTAGGAGAAGAAGTGCAACTGTTTGCTCTGGTGGGAGAAGATGCAGACGGCGAGTGGTTAAGACAGGTCACAGCAAATAGTGGAGTGGCTACCCATGGCATGTTGCGAATCACAGGGAAATCGACTGGGCGCTACTTGGCTATTCGTGATCGTGATGGTGAATTGTACACGGCTGTTGCAGATATGGAACTAAATGAAGAATGGCCAGCGGAGATTGTCCAGCAAGGTCTCAAACGCTTGATTCAGGCCGCAGGCTTGTTTCTGGATGCCAATCTTCCCGTCGAGGTTATGCGGGCATTTTTGGCGGAAGCAAGAAGACTCGACAAAAAGATCATCGTAGACCCTGTTTCTGTGAAAAAAGCAGAAAAGTGGAAAGGGTTACTTGAAGGTGTTCATATACTTGTCGCGAGCATTGATGAACTGGAAGTGTTAGGTGGCCAATCGCTTCATTCCTATAATGATGTGGAAATATGCGCGAAAAAATTGGTGACAGAAGGAATCCATCAGGTCATGGTCATTTGTGGGGAAGCAGGGCTGTGGTTGTGCACCGCACAGGAGGAAAAATGGCTTGCTGCACCGACTATGCCGATTCGAGAGTCCGCAGGAGATGCGTTTGCCGCGGGTATCATTTATGCGCAAAACAAAGCGTTATCCCTTACAGAACAAGCTGCTTTCGGCGTTGCTTTGGCCGAGATGAGAACAAAGGGAAATGGCCGATACGATATCGATGCCCTTTTGGCACGAAAAGATTACTATGCCGCAAAAGAAAGACAGATCCTCGACAGAGAATGAAAATACATAGCTTGACGTACACTACCCGTTAGTTGGTACAGAGGAGGAGTGTATGTCATGGAAAAGAAATCGAATGATGTAAACGGAAAACAAGAGAGCCATGTTCGGCAGGGCGGAGATTCACACCGCTCCAAAAACAAGCGTCCTGAAGGTCCTGTACAAGGGTTTAGTCAGGCACCACGCGGCTTGCAATAAGCCGAAAATTATATGTGAAACTAAAGTCCCCCTTATCGACAAAAAGATGGGGGACTTTTCGTTTAAAGGAACATTTTTCTACAAATGCAGACAACGATATGGTACAATACCTGAATCAGAGTATTGCCAACTGAAGAAAAAAGTGGTGCATATTGTCGAGTGGCACAATTCAAAATCGTGCCTCCCTTTACTTTGTCAAAAAGCGTGCGCGAACAAGGAGACTGATTCATATGCCAGATACTGTTGTGAAAACACGCGCTTCAGCTTCTCGAAAGAAACAGCCGAGCCGTAGTCGAAAAATACGTAAACTCGTTGTATCCTTCACATTGATCACCTTGCTGCTGGTTGGCGGTGTGGCTGGAGCAATTTATTGGAAAATTGAGGACACTCTGACGGAAGTAACGAGCCCTGCAAACAGCGGATTTACTTCGCCAGTATCCCAAAATGTCGATCCTGTTTACCACTCGGATAAGCCAATGTCGTTCGTATTGCTTGGTTCTGATTCCCGTCCGGAAACAGGTTCCATGAATACAGACGTAATGATCGTGGCAGTTGCCAACCCGAAGACGAAGAAAGTTACCCTGGTATCGATTCCGCGGGACACACGCGTCAAGATCCCAGGCTATCGCGACTACCATAAGATCAATTCTGTCTATGCCAATGGCGAAGCAGAACGCAGACAAGCAGAGCGCAACAACCAGACAGTTACTGAAGATGGTATTTCCTTAACGAAGAAAACTTTGAATGAAATACTGGGAATTCCGATTGAGCATTTTGTAGCCATTGATTTCGATGGTTTCAAAGCGGTCATTGACGAATTAGGTGGTGTGGAAGTCAATGTAGATCGCAGACTGGTATACGATGATCCAACTGACGATACACACATCAATCTCCAGCCAGGACTTCAAAAATTGAACGGTGAGCAAGCACTTGGTTATGTACGACATCGTCATGACAACCGTGGAACGAAGTACTACTCCAGTGACTTCGACCGTAACCGTCGCCAACAAGAGGTCATCAAGGCTGTCGTGGACAAAACGGCTTCTCTTGAAGGCTTGACGAAGATATTTAACGTCATGGACGTAGGTGCCAAGAATATACATACCGATCTTTCCAAGGATCAGATCAAAGGCTTGGCCTACGATTTCAAAGGATTTAATTCCTCTACGGTCAGTGCATTGGATAATGGGGCATATTGGCAGGGAGGATACACGTATCTCGAAAAAGAAAAGCTTGAGACGGTTCGCGATTCCTTGCAATCAGAGATGGGATTGAGTGAGAGCGTCGTAGCGTCGCTCAATAATTCGCCGATACTCGGTTCCGGTGAAGCGGTAGCGACAAGCAACAAGAAGAGCGTCAAGAAGAAAACGACAGAATCAGCTGCGTCAACACCAGCGAAACAAAAAACGGAGGCTCCGAAAGAACAAGAGCCGACGAATTCACCAGACAATCAAGACGGTACGGCAAATGAAGGCACAATGCCGCCACCTGATGTCGTAAACCAAGAAGGGCAAGGCCAGTCGACAGATCAAGGTCAGGGAGCACAGACGCCTGCGACTGATGCAACGAATGTACCGACAGGTAATAACGGAAACAACTCTACTCCGCCGCCGGATATTATCCCACCGTCGAGTCAGGATGCAGGTCCTCCTACAGGAGGTTCGAACACGAACTCCTAACGAGTACGAAAAACACCCGTTCATCACGAGCGGGTGTTTTTATTTGTCGATTCGTTAAAAATTTTTAAAAATTCGTTTATGGAAAAGGTTTAGAAAACACCAATTTCGTGGTACAATAATAATATGCTGATAAGACAGATTAATCAGATAATTATTACTGACTGGAGGGATTTCTATGACGATTTTCTTGGTGAACCTGTTCCTGGTGATTGCTTTTGTGTACCTGATCAGCCGCCAACAAAACGAAGAGTTTGTGTACGATGAAGATTTTTTCCTCCAGAACCCTTCAGCTTTGGAAGAATATCAGCAGATGCCGATTGATTTCCAGCATGCCTTTTTCCGCAAGCATAAAGAGTGGATTAAGGAAAAATATATGCGCGGAGAAAGCTACATTTTAGGTTACTGTCCTAACAAAGAAGTACGTCGTGCGTGGCTGTCAGAATTCATGAATCAAAAAAATATGAACAATACACCGACCCCTTCCTCATGAAGGGGTTTTTCGCATCTGTAGAACTCGTGCTATACTGCTACGAGAGGATATCGTGAAACAGGAGGAAAGAAGTACGTGCTACAATTTATGGTGGAAAAACTAAATCAACAGTTACATACGCATGGAATGATTTCGAATATCGTCTTGCGCTCCGATCATTCGTTGTTGGAAGAATCGGAAGGGCAAGAGGTTCTGATCACGTTTTCCGAGGCGGAGGATGAGAAGCAACCAACGGCTACCATCCATCTGTTTTCGCTTGCGGAAGAGGACAGCTGTGAAATTGAGGTGGAAATTGACTATCCTTATAGCTTGCAAGATGAGGAGATCCAACAATTATGGACGCAAGCAAAAAGCTTGGTAGCGGAGTGCTCGCTGACAGAAAAGCGTCGCTTTGTGGAGCCTGGCAAGCAGGCAGAAGCGAATGTCGTGCTGGATTATCACTTTGTCGTGCAGATGCCGCAAACAGAAGCTGAGGAAATCGCATTTACAGAAACCATCGCGAGATTTTCCGCAGATTTGGGGATGCTTGTCAAACTCGGCAAATAAAAACATAGGTTGTACATAAGGAAAGCTCAGGAGTAATGTCCTGAGCTTTTTGCATAAAAGATGAAGAAGGAGGAATATGAGGAGAAGAGAGAGAATCGTATAGGTAATGAAAAATGAATGAGCATTCACTCGTTAGGAGGGTGTTTAACGTGGAACTTTCAAAAGTGTGGGAACCGATTCAAATTGGTTCGATGATGTTACCAAATCGGATTATGATGGGGTCCATGCACGTTGGATTTGAAAAGCTTCAGAATGGTGTAGCGCGGCTTGCTACCTTTTACGCAGAGCGTGCAAATGGAGAGGCAGGTCTGATCGTGACAGGAGGGGCTGCTGTACATCCAGAAGGCGGCATGGGCGACGAGTATTGCAATGTATACCATGACGAGGATATCGAGAAATTGCTACTAATCACGAAAGAGGTTCATCAAGCCAATGGGAGAATTGCGCTGCAGCTGTTCCATGCTGGCCGTTATGCGTACAAGGAAGCAACAGGATTAGACCCGGTAGCGCCATCGCCATTGCAGGCGCCGATTAACCGTTGGAAGCCGAGAGAGTTAACCGCAGAGGAGATCGAAGCAACGATCCAATGCTTTGCTGATGGCGCCGTCCGTGCTAAAAAAGCTGGCTTTGATGCCGTAGAAATTATGGGTTCGGAAGGATACTTGATCAATCAATTTTTGTCCCCTGTGACCAATAAGCGAGAAGATGAGTGGGGTGGGGACTTTTTACGTAGAGCTCGTTTTGGTATTGAGGTGGCTAACCGTGTCCGCCAAGCAGTGGGACCGGATTATCCGATCATCTACCGGATGTCGGGATTGGACTTGATGCCAGATAGTACGACGATGGAAGAGACATTGCAATTTGCCAAAATGCTGGAAGAGGCAGGAGCTGATGCTCTTAATATCGGAATTGGCTGGCATGAATCACAAGTACCGACGATTGGCATGATGGTGCCGCGTGGAGCATATGTATGGGTGGCGCACCAAGTCAAGCAGGTCGTGAACATCCCAGTTATCGCCAGCAATCGAATTAACGACATGCGCCAGGCAGAAAAAATTTTGTATGAAGAATGCAGTGATATGGTTTCAATGGCTCGTCCATTTTTAGCGGACCCTTACATCGTTCAAAAAAGTAAAGAAGGACGCTTTGATGAAGTAAATACATGTATTGCTTGCAATCAAGCCTGTCTCGACCATATTTTTGATGGGAAGGTAGCCTCCTGTCTGGTCAATCCTCTTGTGGGCAGGGAAGCAGAGTGGCGGTTGGTTTCGGCGGATAACCGTAAGAAGGTGGCTGTAATCGGTGCGGGGCCAGCCGGCTTGGAGGCAGCTCGTGTGCTGGCAGAGCGAGGGCATCAGGTGGTCATCATGGAGGCCAAAAAACAGATCGGTGGACAATT
Source organism: Brevibacillus sp. DP1.3A (assembly GCF_013284245.2). Taxonomy (NCBI): domain Bacteria; kingdom Bacillati; phylum Bacillota; class Bacilli; order Caryophanales; family Paenibacillaceae; genus Brevibacillus; species Brevibacillus sp. DP1.3A. The sequence goes on from NZ_CP085876.1 coordinate 2,263,470, forward strand.
AAACTACGCCAGACAGGTGCCAGGTAAAGAGGAATTTAATGAAACGCTTCGCTATTATCGGACAGAACTTGCACGTCTTGGTGTCGAAATTAGGCTGGGAACACTGGCAGAGGCAGATGCCCTAATCGAAGAAGGCTTTGCAGAAGTTGTGGTAGCAACGGGAGTCATCCCTCGGCGTCCAGAGATTCCAGGTGTGGAGCTCGGACATGTGAAGGGATATGATGCGGTATTTGAGAAGCGCGCCAAGGTCGGTAGACAAGTAGTCATCGTCGGTGCGGGAGGAATCGCATGTGATTTGTCCCATTTGCTGATGCACGACGAAACGATCTCACCGAAGGCAGCGGAATACTTGCAGGAGTATCGGATTCTGGATGGAAGAGCTGTACAGCAACTGCAACAGCGAAAACGAAAAATCAGCATGCTGCGGCGTGGGAAGCATGTCGGATCGGGCTTGGGTAAAACGACGCGCTGGGCAGTTCTCGCCAACCTGAAGCGACGTGGCGTAGAGATGCTGACACAAATTGAGTACAGCCGGATTGCAGAAGAAGGGGTGTATTTCATTCAAAACGGAGAGGAACGTATGATACCTGCTGATACGGTCATTGTAGCGGCTGGAGCGACCTCCAACAATTCGCTATACCACGCATTGCTGGATCGGCTGCCTGTGCACCTCATAGGCGGGGCGAAAGAAGCGGGAGAGCTCGATGCCAAGCGAGCCATTTTGGAGGGTGCGACCGTAGGAAGAGCGATTTAAGGCGTTGAAGAGATTTTCTATTTCGAAAACAAGGGTAATCGGATATGATTAAGAAAAGTATGTCGTCTTTTTAGAAGTTTTGTCGAATCGCTTTTCAACCTCCGCTAATTCTTGCAAAATGAAGTTATACTGTTCAAATTCATTTGATTGGGGGCTCTCGCCTTGATGAACCATAATGGCATTCTCTTAGGGAAACGTTACTTCCTGTACTCGTTAGCACCGCTAGTAGAGGTGGAGGGATGGACGTTTACGATAGCCCCGGGGTTTAAGATGATCGCAGGCGGGAGTGCCAATCCATTACAGACATTAATCAGCGTTTACCGAGAAAATGAAAAGGTAGCGCAACTCGTGCTTCATCATAGACGAAGTGATTCAGATGTCACTGTGCAGGCTGTATCGAGTGATCTCCTGTTAGAAATCGCCCCGGCGACTAGAACTGTAAATGTATCAGAAAAGCTGTAAGGCACCCTGAACGGGGTGCTTTTCGCTTTCGAACTTCAAACATCATTCCGAGCAATCGAGGAGGCGACAGGATCATGGTAGGGAACGAATGGCAGATAGGTCAGTTTCAATTGTCTTGGCTGAGAGGTGGACTCACGAAGCTGGATGGAGGCGCAATGTTTGGTGTAGTGCCCAAGCCACTCTGGAGCAAAAGATACCCATCGAATGATCTCAATCAAATCCCTTTGCGTGCTGACCCGATCCTGGTAAAAGCTCATGGCAAGCATATTTTGATTGAATCGGGTATGGGAAATGATCGGCTAACGGAAAAACAGAAGCGCAATTTTGGCTTGGAAGAAGAGTCTCAAGTGGTGGACTCCCTCGCTGCAAAAGGGTTGACTCCTGCCGATATTGATATCGTCATCATGACGCATATGCACTACGATCATGCCAACGGACTTGTCTCTCTTCGTGATGGACAACTTGTCTCTACGTTTTCACAAGCTGTCATCTACGTGCAGGAGCAGGAATGGGCGGAGATGAGAGAGCCGAATATTCGCTCGAAGAATACATATTGGGAAGAAAACTGGCGCCCGATTGAGAATCAGGTGAAGACGTATGGAGCTACGCACGAAGTTGTGCCAGGAATCACGCTTCATCATACAGGCGGTCACAGCCAGGGACATGCTATCGTCCGGATGGAGACAGAGGGGCAGCTGCTTTTGCATCTAGCGGACATCATGCCTACACACGCTCATCAAAATCCATTATGGGTGATGGCTTATGATGACTATCCGATGACATCCATCTATGCCAAAGAAGAATGGATCAACAACGGGATCAAGCAAGGAGCTTGGTTCACGTTTTACCACGATAGCGTTTACCGTGCGGTGAAATGGAACGAGCAGGGAGAAATGGTTGATCGTATAGAAGTTGTTTTGTAAAAAGGGATAGGCTAAGACCGTCAGCGATTTCTGGCGGTCTTTTGCGTTGTCTAGGGTTACTGTGTCCAACCCTATCGAAATTTTGATTACTCTCATAGAAATGTTTCATAATCAAAAAATTTTGAATGCTCATTGACGAACGACCATTGCCTCTCTACAATGGGAACATCACAGAGCATCTGTTCTGGCAGCGGTGAGAAAGCATAACAGTGGTGAGGAGAGAGACAATGAGCTGGATCAAGATGCGTTTACAGGAGTTTCACCCGATCGTCTGGTCATTAGTCGTCGGGACCGTGTTCGTCCGGGCCGCCAGCTCGATGAGCATGCCGTTTTTGTTTTTATACTTGTCCAATCAAACAGATATGAGCTTGGCAATGATCGGATTGACTATTGGAGCAGGGCCGCTCGCAGGTACTATCGGAGGCTTTATTGCGGGAACATGGTCAGACAGGATCGGGCGCAGGCGAGTCATGCTTGGTGCGTTGTATGTGTGGACGTTCGTGTTCGTCGGGTTTGCGCTTAGTAAAGACCCGTGGATTCTGCTTTTGCTCAATATAGCAGGGGGACTCTGTCGATCCTTCTACGAACCCGTTTCACAGGCACTGATGGCAGATGTAACGCCGCAAGAGAAGCGGCTTCGTGTGTTCGGTATTCGTTACATGGCAATTAACGTGGGGGTAGCGATTGGGCCTATCGCAGGGGTAGTGCTAGCGAAAAGCTCTGTAGCCCTGCCATTTCTGATGACTGCACTGATTTATCTTATCTATGTGATTAGCTTGCAAGGATTATTGAAGAGGTTCGGCATTAAACAAATTGAAGGCCAAAAGAAAGAAGTCGTTACATTCAGCCGTGCATTCAGCGTAGTCGTGAACGACAAGGCGTTTCGATTGTACATGCTCGCAGGTGTTTTAGGAGCGATTGGCTACTCGCAGATGTCTTCTACGCTGGCCAAATTCGCAGAAATGACGGTCGTGAATGGAACAGAGCTGTTTGCCATCCTGATGACAGTCAATGCGATTGTCGTCGTTGTGATGCAGCTTCCGTTGACGACTTGGGCAGAAAAAAAGACGCCTCTCACCGCAATTTTGGTGGGAAACGCCATGTATGCGGTTGGTGACGTGGGTTATGCCTTTGCCAATTCGTGGCTGATATTCATCGTGGCGATGGTATTTTTCACAATAGGTGAAATCCTTACGTTTACGGCAGGGGACGTTCTGATCGACCGAATGGCCCCAGAGAGTATGCGGGGCAGCTATTACGGTGCGAAAAGCTTTAGCAACCTCGGCCAGTTCATCGGTCCGTGGATGGGCGGGTTGCTGTTGGCACATTATGGAGGTACGACCTTGTTCCTGGTGGTAGCAGCTACCTCGATGATGAGCAGTGCCTTCCAATGGGCGGGTGCTCGCGCCTTTGAGGCAACCCGTGGCAAGTCCATGAATGAGGTGAGGGCTGAATCACTCTAACGCTTGCAAGATACGATCTGCCATCCGTTTATAGCCATCAGCATTCGGGTGGAAGTGGTCTGTATACAAGTAGTTTTGTTCCTTACGCAAGAACAAGTCGTAGGTCGGCACCACGAGTACTTGCGGGTACCGTGAGGCGATTTGGGATGCCTGATTGTTCCAGTCGAGCACGGGCCCAATGGTGTCGACGGCAGCTTCGGTGTTGCCAAAAGGATTGTACAGGGAAGTGTAAACGATCGTCGCCGTCTTGTTGACGCTGCGAATCTGTTTGAGAATCTCTTCATAGTTGACCGCGAGCTTATTAAGAGCCGTGGTCACTTTTTCTTTTTCAATGGTATACAGCCCGCCTGTCTGCCTGAACAAGTCATTGCCGCCGATGGTAAAAAGAATCAGATCGGCTTCAGCGAGCAGCTTCTTCACTTGCTCCTGGGACATTTGTTTAAGCAGCTCAGATGATTCCTGTCCATTAATTGCGAGGTTTGTGAACGTAATAGACTGGCCCGATTTTTTCTCCAATGCTTGGCGAACGAGTCCGACATAGCCTTGGCCGTTTGCGTCTCCGGCACCGCGCGTGAGGGAATCCCCTAGTGCGACTACTTTATGGACACCCTTTTCTGGCAAAGGCGAGGGTGGCTGCTCTTTTTGCACAGGTGGGGCTGCTGTGGATGGTGCCAACTGCTGCGGATTCATCGCGAGGACAAACCCTGTCGCAAATAAGAGAAAGGAGAGTAAAGACAAGAGACCTGCCGTGCGCCAAAGAAATTGGCCGGATGTGCGCATCGGGTATCCTCCTATTCGTTTTAAAGTATATGGTCATGGTATAATGTGGATGGACATCTTATGACAGTGTACCATAAACAGAACGCCATCGTCAGTTGACGAGGCGTGACCCAGATAGGAGGGCGCACATTGGCCGAAACGGTCCTCTCAGTAAAAGGATTGCAAAAAGCGATTGGCAAAAAGCCGATCATTCATGATATTACGTTTGACGTTTTCGCCGGAGAGGTATTTGGATTTCTCGGGCCGAATGGCGCAGGCAAAACCACGACGATCCGCATGCTCGTTGGATTGGCAAAAGCGGATGGGGGAAATATTCGCATCGGAGGCATCTCCCTTCAGGAACAGTTTCCACAAGCGATTGCGCAGGTTGGTTGTATCGTCGAAAACCCGGAGCTGTACAAGTTTTTGACGGGCAGAGAGAATCTGGAGCAGTTTGCGAGAATGAGTGGCGGTATTACACCTGAGCGTATTGAGGAAATCGTTCGCTTCGTTGATTTGGAGCGGGCGATTGATGATAAGGTAAAAACGTACTCGCTTGGAATGAGGCAGCGCCTGGGGATCGCGCAGGCACTTTTGCACCGGCCGAAAATATTGATTCTGGACGAACCGACGAACGGTTTGGACCCGGCGGGGATTCGTGAATTGCGCCAGTTTATTCGCAAGCTTGCTGAGGAAGAAGGGCTCGCTGTCTTCATTTCGAGTCATCTTCTCAGTGAAATCGAGATGATGTGCGACCGAGTGGCGATTATCAGTCAAGGGAAGGTCATTTCGGTTGGATTAGTGAAAGAACTGATGGAACAGTTTGCTGATCAGGTAGATTGGACAATCCCGTCTTCCCATATACAAAAGGCCGAGGAAGTCCTGCGAAGACTACCAGCAGTGACAGATGTGTGGATGGTTAGTGAAGAGCGGCTGAAAACACGCATGGATATAGAAAAAGTGAGCGAGGCTAACCAAGCGTTGGTCAATGGCGGCATACCTGTGATGGGGATTGCAACGAAGACGGTTACACTGGAAGACCTGTTCCTTACATTGACGGGAGGAGGGGGAAGTCATGGAGCAGAGCATGGTGGGGCTCGTACAGAATGAAACCATAAAATTGCTGCGTCGGCGCCGTTTTCTCGTCGTTGTGCTGATCTTGGCGATTCTGATCCCGATTTTTACATACGCGCAGTATCGTTCGGTTGTCACTGCACAAGAACGAATGGGGACGACCGACTGGCGACCACTATTAACCCAACAAATCGTCGATATGCAAAACAGGCTGGCATCAAGCCGTCTTCCTGAAGAGTGGCGGGATTTTATCAAGGTCAGGATCGCGCAGCAGCAATATTATTTGGATCACGACATTAACCCGATGGCACCGGGTGGACCTACATTCGCCCGTGGTTTTATGGACCAAGCCATTTCGATGTTTTTGCCGATGATAATCGTCGTACTCGCGGTCGACCTCGTATCTTCTGAGTTTAGCGAGGGGACGGTCAAGCTGCTATTAACGCGACCCGTACGGCGTTGGAAGGTACTGACCAGCAAATACATCACCCTGCTGCTGTTTACCTCTCTCACGGTTCTCACGACACTGATTCTTGCTTATTTGCTCTCTGGGGTCGTGTTTGGCTATTCAGGATGGGACCTGCCCATTTTGACTGGTTTTGAAGTAGCGGGAGGAGAGCTCGAGACATCTGGCGCTTTCATGCTGCCACAGTGGCAATTTTTACTGATGCAGTATGGGCTAGGCTGGTTTGTTTGCGTCGTGGTTGCAACGGTAACACTTATGGTCTCTGTTTTGGTTCGGAGTGCAGCTGCGGGGATGGGGATTATGATGGCAGCGCTAATTAGCGGAACGATCCTGACGCAGATGGCATCCTCCTGGGAATCGGCCAAATACTTGTTCGTGGTAAATTTGCAGCTTACGGATTATCTCAATGGAACACTGCCTCCGATTAAGGGGATGACGTTGCCGTTTTCATTGACCGTGTTGAGTGTATGGGCGATCGCAGCGCTGATCATTGCGTACACGACCTTTATCCGTAGGGATGTCACATCCTAATTTGACATTTTTTCGTTACTTTATTACATGTCTGCTCGTCTTTACCATGACGAATGAAAAAGACAGCGAGAGGAGAAAGGCGAAACAGAATGGATGTATTATGGAAAGCAGGCTCGGTGACGCTATCTGGCATGTTTGAGCTGTGGGCAGCGATCCCTGTAGGTTTTATGTTGCAGCTACCACCGGTTCTGATCGGAATATTTAGTGCGGTGGGTGCAATTATCAGCGCCGGTATCGTCATTTTTCTGGGAGGTTCATTACGCGCCTGGCTTTTAAAGCGTGTAGAGAAACGGAGCAAGCGTCAGGGGCGTATGTGGCAGATATGGGATAAATACGGAGTGGTAGGACTTGGTCTCGCTTCGCCGCTTTTAACGGGAGCCCCGCTGGGAGCTGCTATTGGTATCTCGCTGGGAGCCCCTACGAAAAAGCTCATGTTGTGGATGTCGGTAGGCATCATTATCTGGAGTGTGTTATTGACCGCAGGAGTGGCTTTTGGTCTTTTGCAATTCATGGTACCAGAAACGAAATAGCTATATGCATGAAAACCGCCAATTTCTGGCGGTTTTTGTTCATGCTCTTCATAACGTGAGTCTGTAGACAATCTCTCCACCGTATACGTCCCCAGTTTCTTCAAAACCGGATTGACTGTATAAATGTCTTGCACCTGTATTGTCCGGGCATACGGTCAGGTTGACAAATCGGCTTTGCGGGAAACGGTTCCGTACCGTATCTACGATCGCTGCGAGAGCCGCTCTGCCATATCCTTTGCCTTGGTACTGGTGATCGATCAAAAAACCGTTGAACCAGAAACACCAATCTGTTGAGGCGTCATAGGTAATCATGACAAACCCAACCATTTCATCAGCGTCATACAAACAGAATGGTTCATATGCGCAGTTGTCACCATCAGGACGGATATGGACCTTTGCCAATGAAACGGCAACAGACGGGACAAATCGCTGCTGCTCATTTTGTACCAGCAAGCGTAATGCATCTTGCCAGTTATCTCTGGTCGTTGGAACCAATCGAATGCAAATGTCTTTGATAAGTCTTCACCTCGATCATCTTGGTAGCTTAAGCGTAACCGATCGTTCCTGAAAAATCTTCCTTTTCTGCGTGGGTGTTTTTTCGTAAAATAAACCAAGGATACAAATAGAAATGTTCCTGAAAGTGAGGTAACTGACATGGACGAGAAAAAAGAAGCGTTGGTCCCTGAACTGGAGGATCTAGTTCGTAAATTTACAGAGCTGTTGACAGGAGAAGCGACTCCTGAGCGCGTAGAAATGGTAAAAGTATGGTGCCTGTACACGACAATGGCAAAAGCAATGCCTCCGCTGATTCAGCATTGGGGAAGCGAGCCTGAGCATATGGAAGCACGGAATCAAATTCGGGAAATCATCGAGCAAATCAAGCAATGGAATCAGGAGAAAAATCAAAAGCATTAAAGATAGGAAAAAACGCTGTCTCTTTGCGAAAGAGAACAGCGTTTTTTTACTTCAATCGAATCTCTAAGCAGCGTAGAGGCATCAACTCTCCACAGTACTCTAGCAGGCCTTGCTTGATCAGCTCATGAACCCGGTATGTCAAATACGTGTCACCAATACATTGATCGCTTTCCCCCATGACGGTACCAATCACACGTGCAGCCTTTTGGAACTTATTTGATGCATGTTCCAAGAGCATGGCATCATAATAATCCTCCGATACTTCCAGTACCTCACCTTGTTTGTAAACGCGCAGCGTACTATCAGATTGCGACCACTTTTCCCAGTCAAGGATGAGACTTTGTACGAGAGGCGCAGGCGTATTCTTTTTCACCTGATAAGCGTCCATCACCAATTTAGGAGGGAGGGCACCCGCGCTTTTCAATACATAAGATACCTCGTTGCCGTCTATGTTTCTTATTTTGTAATCGCAATGTACACTAAATGCCGTTATGTCGATTGTTTCGAATGAGAGGTTTTTATTCTGAAGCATGGAGATAACATAACGAATCCCTATACTGTCAGATGCGTTCTGACCATGCCACAGAATTACGTTACTGCCGTCCGGAATCTGGGCTGGAAAGGATAGATTTCGTAGCAGGTATGTTTTTACCGTTGTCAGGTCTTCGAGAGAGATTGCCTCTACTCGTTTGAGAAAAGAATGAATCCATTCAATCCTTTCATTCATCCCAGTTGCGGTCTCCAGTTGATGTAGCGGTCCAACTGAAAAATCATCCTCGATGCAGATGATGCTTTCTGTCTGTAGTAGATTTTGTTTGCGGAAGACGGATCGAAGTGTACCGTAGGCAGATAGGCCAAAGCAGATGTGAAATTTGTTCATTAGTTAGCTCCTCATCATTATCTTCCTTCATTATATCGTAAATTGGATTTGATCAAAAAACAGAAAAGAAAAAAGACACGATCCTGAAAAGTAGGTCGTGTCTATTCCGATTGCAGGGATCGTTTTACGGATTCCACGTGATATGTTTGGCAGCATCCATTAATTCATTTAAGGTGACTCCATGTGCCGTCATGACTACATACAACGATTGGTTGTCGGACTGTGCGTTAAAATGTGCCGCGTGCTGGGCCGTTGATCCTTTTGAGTCAGTTTGATCAAATGAAACAGCGATGGCTTGTTCTCCGTTGACCGCGAACAACTGAGTAGCGGAGAAAGTACCTGGGATAGAGAGGCTGCGCTTGCCTTCTGTATTGCGTACAACATCTATGCGAATCCAGTCGTTGTTCTTCTTGTAATCTGCAGTTAAGCGAGTCACCTTTTGACTGGTTTCGGATTCATATTGGACCGATACCGTACTCATCGAGAACCCATTCGGTGCTTGCGAGAGGGCAGGCACGGGCATATCTGATGCTTGTACAGCGGTGTTCAAATCCGAGAAGGAAGAGAGCGTAATGGGCTGCTTCGCTGCCGTCGGCAACGTTGGACCCACTAATGCATTCTCAGTCGTACCGCCATCAGCAGTGTCTGGTTCCACTTGGGAAGCGATCCCAAAAGTCGTAGGCTTCTCAGCAGCAGCGCCATTGGCTTCCTTAGCGGCTACAAGGTTACCAGTATTTGCTGACTCGGCTGGAACTTCCGATTTCGCTTTTGCCGCTTGATCAGCTGAGTTCCCCTGTAATCCGCGAGATGCCACGCTGTTCTGCCCGTCTTTATTGATCGTACGTGGCTCGGGTGTTGCTACTTTTTCCTCTGGTTTCACCATCGCAATCGCATTGTTCGATTGGGGAGGTGATGCAGGAGGCGTATCTTTTGTAGGTGCAGTCGGAGCGACCTGCGATTGTGTAGCAGCGGACTCTGCTTTTTTCATCGTCGGACTATCGGCAGCTGCTGGTATGGAAGCGATAGCAGGTGCTTGCGGTGCCGATTTTGATACCGTATCGTTGAATGCAAAAGTGTTCTGGTTGTCGTGCGTCCCGCTTTCTTGTATGGTAGCCATTTGAATACTACCCGGTGCCAGCTGTTGGTAGCCGACGAAACCAACTGCGAGCAAGACAGCCGCTGCGCTAACCCAGGCGTATGAAGGGAAGCCTTTGGTCCAACGCTTGTTTGGCTTTGAAATCACTGTGCTCGTTTGTTGTTCTGAAGATGCAGTAGCGGCGTGAGGGGGTACACCTTTTTCGGCGGTCTGGTAGATTGCTTGCATGATTCTGTCTTCCAGGTTCGCTTGAGGTAGTGGAACCTCCTTCAAGAACTGCACCTCCTCTTCTGTTGTCATTTGCGTTTCTATCCAAGCGATGCATTCGTCACAGGTTTCAATATGTGAGTGTGAATCGCTATCTGTGTCATCTAGCCATGCTTTTCTAAATGCCTGGCAGTTCATGTACGAGCCCCCCTTCCTTGCGGGATAACAATTTTGCGAGTTCCTGACGAGCACGCAAGTAACGGACGCGAGCTGTAGATTCGGCGATGCCGAGGAGTGTAGCTATTTTTTCAAACGGATATTCGTGCGTACAGCGAAGGACAATCACTTCTCGATAAGAATCCGACAGTAAAGCAAAGGCCTCCTGAATTTCTCGACGTTGCTCTTTTGTCATGAGCGATTCCTGAGGGGATTCATCTCGTGTATTGGATGGCACATAGGCCAGTTGTTCATCCGAGTCATGATACTTTCGGCGACGCAAGAAGTCGATGCTCTTATTTCGGGCAAGCGTATGTAACCAAGAAGAAAACTGGCTGTCCCCGCGGAATGTGGACAATTTTTCATACGCTTTTACAAATACTTCCTGAGTGAGATCCTCTGCATCAGAGCGATTGTTTACCATCTTGTAAATGAAAACGTAGATCATATGCTGATATCGCTGGATGAGGTCGCGATACGCTTCGATGTCGCCTTGAAGAATCCGCTGAATGATTTCGGCGTCGGATTGCATTGAATCTTTGGCCTCCCTTCCCTCTATGAGACGCTGGTTATTCGTAAACGTTTCAGACCAGCGTTTCGCTTTCTATAATATCGTATGGATAGCCTTGTTCGACCAGAAAAAGCTGGCGATGAAGCGAAAATTCCTGCTCTCTCGTGTCTCGTGTTACCAATGTATAAAAATGGGCGGTGTTGTCGTCTGTTTTGGGCCTTAAGATACGTCCCAGGCGCTGTGCCTCTTCTTGTCTGGAACCATACGTCCCGGAAATTTGGATCGCGACGTTGGCATCCGGCAAATCAACCGCAAAGTTGGCTACCTTGGATACGATCAGGCGTGTAATTTCCCCTTTTTTAAACTGCGTGTACAAAATCTCACGTTCTTTGTCCGGTACTTTTCCTGTAATGAGTGGCAGTTGGAGGGCTGATGCCATCTGCTCAAGCTGATCGATATATTGCCCGATGATCAAAACACGATCGTGGGCGTGCCTCTCCAATAGCTCGCGGACGACCTCCAGTTTTTTTGGATTTTCCGCCGCAATGCGAAACTTTTGACGAGCGGTTGCATGTGCATAAGCCTCTCGCCATTTCGGCTCAAAGGGGAGTCGAATTTCTCGGCAATGCGCCTCTGCGATCCAGCCTTGCTCTTCCATGACTTTCCACGGAACCTCGTACTTTTTTGGGCCAATCAGCGTGAAAACTTCTTCCTCCCGCCCGTCTTCCCGAACAAGAGTAGCAGTCAGCCCAAGTCTGCGAGTGGCTTGAATCCCAGAAGTAACACGAAAGATGGGTGCAGGCAACAAATGCACCTCATCGTAAATAATAAGCCCCCAGTCGCGCTCTGAAAAGAGTTTCAGATGAGGAAAATCATCTTCGGCGGTGGGGCGGTATGTAAGAATTTGATAAGTCGCCACAGTTATTGGCTTGACTTCTTTGTTGTCACCAGTGTATTCGCCGACCATATTTGGATCAAGTCCTGTTTTGTCCAAGAGCTCTGCGATCCATTGACGAACCGATGTCGTGTTCGTGGTCAAAATGAGGGTGGCTGTTTGCAATTGGCAAATGGCACCAAGCCCAATGACTGTTTTTCCAGCACCACAGGGCAGGACGAGTACGCCGCTTCCCCCAGTCACAGCTCCACCAGAATAGAAGGCATCGACAGCTTCTTTTTGATAAGAACGCAAAGAGAATGCTCTGCCTCGGGATGTCGTTTCCCGCAAGCTGACTGCACAGGATTCGCCTCCTGTATAGCCCGCCAAATCTTGAACAGGAAACCCGAGCTTGATCAGCTCTTGTTTGATCAGACCGCGCGCATAGCTTTTGATAACGAATTCATGCTCAAAAAGAGCAGCGATTGATTTATAACTGGTCACCTCTGCTAAAAGAAGTGGGTCATCACTCATTAATACGAGATGATCGCCAATGCGTTCCAAACGAAACAAGCCGTATTTTCGCATCGTATCTTCTATTTCTTTGACGATGGTAGGTGGGACACCGTACTTGCTGTAGCTGCCAAGCACGTCTGTTACCTCTTGTGATGTAAGACCAGAAGCAGCCGCATTCCAAAGCGATAAAGGGGTGATCCGATAGGTATGGATGTATTCTGGATTCTTGATTAGCTCGGTAAAACCACTGATAGCTTGTCTGGCCTCTGGAAATAAAGGATGCTGTGTTTCCAACAATATCGTCCGATCGCTTTGAACGATCAAGGGCAGGTCTGGACGGTACGACAATAGACTCACCTCGTTACAAAAGGCATAGGAATCAGCACTATGGTATCACAATCTCAAAAAGAAAGAAAAACGAACAGGTAACATTTTGGCGAGGATGGGAAACAATATCCCAAAGCATGGACGGAAAGGATGGCGGGGAGCATGGCAATTTGGGGAAGCTTGTTTAATTTGATCTTGGTCATGATCCTCGTACTCCTGAACGGGTTCTTTGTTGCGACCGAATTCGCGATCGTAAAAGTAAGGGAATCGCGCATTGCGCAGCTCGCAGCGGAAGGAAACAAGCGCGCTGTTGACGTCGAGAGGGTCTTGCGCAATTTGGATGCCTATCTCTCCGCGTGCCAACTCGGGATTACGCTGGCTTCATTAGGACTCGGTTGGCTGGGTGAGCCTGCCGTCGCGCATCTTCTACATCCAGTTTTTCGTTATTTCCAATTAAATGAAACGGTTGTTTCCAGTATTTCCTTTATTATCGCTTTTTCGCTGATTACGTTTTTGCATATCGTGCTGGGGGAGCTGGCACCTAAGACACTGGCTATTCAATACTCCGAAAAGGTGGTACTTGCAGTAGCCAAGCCGATCCAACTCTTTTACAAAATCATGTATCCCTTTATTCAGATGCTGAACTGGGCTGCGAGCCGTTTTCTTGCGCTTTTTCATATATCCTTGGAGCCGCATCAGGAAGCACATACAGAAGAAGAGATTCGCATTCTTGTCAATGAAAGTCATAAAAGCGGCTTGATTGATCAAACCGAACTGATGCTGGTTGACAATATTTTTGATTTCTCGGAGACGATGGCAAGAGAAATCATGGTTCCGCGTACGGATATGGTTGTCTTGAACCTGCGCGATCCCTTTGACGAAAACGTCAAGCATGTCCAAAACGGACGGTTTACCCGCTATCCAGTAGTAGATGGTGACAAGGATCATGTAGTAGGTAGCTTGCACATCAAGGATATGCTGACAGGGCTATTAGAAGGAGAGAGCCATGACCTTCAGACCTTCATGCGTCCTATTTTGACTGTACCGGAGACAATCTCGATCAGCCGGTTGTTGACCATGCTGCAAAAACAACGAGGACAAATGGCAATTATCATAGACGAGTATGGGGGCACTGCCGGGCTGGTGACCCTTGAAGATATAATGGAAGAAATTGTTGGTGACATTCAGGATGAGTTCGACGACGAGCGTCCAGAGGTGGAGCGCAGTGACGGGATGCTGTCATTGGATGGGCGTATGCTACTGGAAGAAGTGGGCGATTATCTGGACATCGAATTGGAGTCAAGCGATGTAGATACACTAGCAGGCTGGATTTACATGCAAATCGACCATCCGCCACGCGTGGGGGATCGAGTAAAAGAGGGGAAGTACGAATTTGTCGTGGGAGAAGTCGACCATTACAGAATTACCAGGGTATATGTAAATAAAATCGGCAAAGCAGAGGAAGAAATCAGTTCCACGTAAGTGAGGAAAGGGGGCTTCTCAATGCGTAATATAATTGCTATAATGGGACACAAGTTGCATAGATGGCAATGAGCCTAATTGCTTAGGGTGATTAGAGCAGCAGAGAGTAGAGACTAGAGGAGGAAGTACAGATGAGACGAGCAGTCAGTATGGTACTGACCGCATTGCTGGCGTTTTCTTTGGCAGCATGTGGCAACGAAACAGGTGGGAAAACAGAAACAGCAGCAACGACAGGCCAAGGGCAAACAGTGAAGCTGGGGCTGACGCAATTCGTGGAGCACCCTGCACTGGATGCGATTCATAAAGGAATTTTGGATGGTCTGAAGGATGCTGGCTACGAAGAGGGCAAGAACTTGGAGGTAGACTCCCAGAACGCCCATGGTGACATGAACAATACGGTCTCGATCGCACAGAAGTATGCCGGAGATAAAAAGGATCTTGTCGTAGCGATTGCGACGCCATCCGCTCAGGCTGCAGCCAAAGCGATTGCTGACAAACCTGTTGTTTTCAGTTCCGTAACAGACCCGATCTCGGCTCAACTGGTTGGCAGTCTGGAGAAGCCAGACAAAAATGTGACCGGGACGTCCGATAAAGTATCGATGGAACAACAATTGAAGCTGGTGAAAGCCTTCCTGCCTGAGCTGAAAAAGCTGGGCGTGATCTATACAACCTCCGAAATTAATTCAGAGGTACAGGTCAAGGAATTGGAAGAAGCAGCGCAAAAAGAAGGCGTAGAAATCATCAAAGCAGGCATTTCGCAGCTATCCGAAGTGCAGCTGGCAGCTCAAGGGCTTGCTAGTAAAGCAGATGCCATTATTATCCCAATTGACAACACCGTCGTATCTTCGTTTGAAGCGGTACTCGGAGCAGCAGAGGGAAACAAAATCCCTGTATTTGCTTCTGACACCGATACAGTAAAACGTGGAGCGGTTGCTACGTATGGGATTGATTACTACCAAATCGGTAAACAAACAGGCGATATGGCTGCCCGTATTTTAAAAGGGCAAAGTGTTGCTGATACTCCTGTAGAGATTTCGAAACAAGCTGATTTGTATATCAATGAAACAGCTGCTGCAAAGTTTGGGCTCACTATTTCTGAGGCACTCAAACAACAGGCGAAAGAAATCATCAAGTAAAAAGAGAGCGTCATGCTCTCTTTTTATTCTTTTAAAACCGTTTTATCCATGTTAAAATTGTAGAAAAAAATTCACGAGGGGGAATTCACTAAATGTTCAAACAAAAGAAGAGTATTAAAATTTTTCAGAGTTTTTTATTTCCTTTATTGCTTTTGTCTGTTACCGCTTGTGGACAGCAAAGCGCTACCCCTGCAAACAATTCTACACCCGCTCCTGCAACCACGACGGCACCTGCTCCGTCTACTGAAACCAAGCAGCTGACAATTGGAATTGCCCAATTCGTTGAACACCCTGCTTTGGATGCAGCAAGAGAGGGCTTTATCAGCCAATTGGCTAAAAACGGCTACGAAAAAGACAAGCAAGTAAAAATCGATGTGCAATCCGCTCAGGCGAGCATGGATACAGCCATTCAGATTGCCCAAAAATTCGAGGCTGACAAAGTAGATTTGGTGTTGGCCATTGCGACTCCAACGGCACAGGCTGCCGCACAAACCAGTAAAGAAATTCCGATCCTGTTTACTGCGGTTACTGATCCGGTAGAAGCTGGTCTGGTTGCAGCGATGGACAAGCCAGGAGCGAACGTAACTGGTACATCGGATATGAACCCTGTCGAAGAGCAATTGAAGCTGATCAAAGAAATGAAAGCTGATGCGAAATCTGTTGGAATCATTTATAGCTCAGGTGAAGTCAACTCCAAAGTACAAGTAGATGCGGCAAAAGCTGTAGCCAGCAAGCTTGGTTTAGAAATCAAAGAAGCGGCCATTACGAGCGCGACAGAAGTGAAGCAAGCAGCTGAGTCCATGGTAGGCAAAGTAGATGCTTTCTATGTACCGACTGACAACATGGTCGTATCTTCGATTGCTGCTGTTATCAGTGTAGCGGAAGCACAAAAAATTCCGGTCATCGCTGGTGAAGAAAACTCTGTGAAGAGCGGAGCGATTGCCACTTATGGGATCGACTACACGAAGCTGGGCGAGCAAACAGCTGATATGGCAGCAAAAATCCTGAAGGGTGAAGCAAAGCCAGCTGATATGGCTGTTGAAGTGCAAGCAGACATGAAGCTCGTATTGAATAAGAAAGCAGCGGAAAAAATGGGTGTGACGATTCCGCAAGCCATGCTCGACCGTGCTGGACAAGTGATCGAGTAATAAATGCAGTAATTGGAGGATTTCTTCTATGAATCAACTGGCAGTAATGGGAGCCATTGAGCAAGGTTTACTATTTGGTATTTTGGCTCTCGGTGTATATCTGACCTTCCGAGTCCTAAACGTTCCTGACTTGACTGTAGATGGTAGTTTTGCCTTGGGAGGCGCAATCGCAGCCAAGTTCATTATCGATGGAACTAATCCGTTTTTGGCTACCCTGCTGGCTTTCATCGTAGGTGGTTTGGCAGGAGCTTTTACAGGCGTCTTGCATACCAAAGGAAAGATTAACGCACTTTTGGCGGGGATCTTGACGATGATTGCCTTGTACTCGATCAATTTGCGTGTCATGGGGAAAGCGAATCTGCCTCTTTTGAGGGAGGATACCCTGTTCACTTATGTGAAGGATATGGGCATTCCGAACCTGTCCGTAGGTGGAGTTACTTTGCTGTCTGGTGTAGCAATCGTCTTTATCGTAGGGGTTATGGTGTTGAAGCTCATCATTGACTGGTTCCTGCATACGGATATGGGTCTGGATTTGCGTGCGACAGGTGACAACTCGAAGATGATCCGCAGCTTTGGGGTAAACACGGATTCGACAACGATCATCGGTTTGGCTCTCTCCAATGGCTTGGTAGCTTTAGCTGGTGCGTGGGTAGCCCAATACCAAGGCTTTGCGGATGTAGGAATGGGGATCGGGATGATCGTCATCGGTCTCGCTTCCGTTATTGTCGGGGAAGTTTTGTTTGGTAGCTCTTCGATTTTCAGAGTGACGCTTGCTGTCATTCTCGGCTCGATTGTGTACCGCTTAGTCATTGCCCTGGCTCTGGATGCTGGGCTCAATCCTTCTGATATGAAGCTGATTACTGCCCTGATTGTTATCATTGCCCTGACTGTTCCAACTGTGGCAAAAGGCATTTGGAAAAAGCAAGCGGGACGGACGGCAAGGGGAGGAAGCAGCGATGCTTAAAATTACAAACGTCAACAAAGTATTCAACGCAGGAACTGTGAATGAAAAGATCGCGCTTCGAAACGTCAATCTGAACGTAAAGAAAGGAGAGTTCATCACCGTTATCGGTAGTAATGGTGCCGGTAAATCGACGATGATGAACATGATCTCCGGTGGACTGACGCCAGATAACGGAAGCATTACAATTGACGGCAAAGATGTCACGCGTTTAGCGGAGCACCAACGCGCAGGTCTGATCGGCCGTGTGTTTCAGGACCCAATGGCAGGTACAGCGCCGAACATGACGATTGAGGAAAATCT
Source organism: Brevibacillus sp. DP1.3A (assembly GCF_013284245.2). Taxonomy (NCBI): domain Bacteria; kingdom Bacillati; phylum Bacillota; class Bacilli; order Caryophanales; family Paenibacillaceae; genus Brevibacillus; species Brevibacillus sp. DP1.3A. Next base: position 2,281,004 of record NZ_CP085876.1, read on the forward strand.
GGCAATCGCTTTGGGACGGGGAAAACGTCGTACACTTGGATTTGGGGTGAATAACCATAAGCGAGAGTTGTTCCGCGAGCAGCTCAAGCAGCTGGATCAAGGGCTGGAGAACCGTTTGAAGACCAAAGTTGGTTTTCTCTCAGGAGGACAGCGTCAAGCGCTTAGCCTGTTGATGGCTACCTTCACGGAGCCGAAGATTTTGCTCCTCGATGAGCATACAGCAGCGCTTGACCCAAAACGGGCGCAGCTGATTGTAGATTTAACCGAAAAAATCGTGGAGCGCTATAAACTGACGACAATCATGGTCACGCATAATATGGAACAAGCGTTGAACATGGGTAATCGTCTGTTGATGCTCCACGATGGGGGAATCATCCTCGACATTCCGGATGAGAAAAAACGGACGATGAAACCGCAGGATCTGCTTCGAGCATTCGAAACAGCCCGCGGTGGAGAAAGCTTCAGTGAAGATCGCTTCTTGTTAACCTAATCGGATCGAATCAGCCTTCCTGTTCAAGCGGGGAGGCTTTTTCGTTGTTGGAAAGATACACGTACATGAATCCGGCACCGATTAAGAGGATGCCTGCAACGATCGTGAAAAGCATCGCGCCGCCATAATGCAGCAAGACAAGGCTTCCCAAGTACGGTCCGCACATGCGGGAAATATCCCAGTGTGTTCCTGTGATCGCGAAGTACCGTCCGCGCATCGTGACAGGTGATATCCGTGTGACGAAGGCCATCAACTGAGTCAGACCAATACTCTCTCCGAGGACGAGCAACACTTGCAAAGCGAGAAGGACAGGCACGTTGTCAATGAAGGCATAGCCCAAGGATACGATGAGAAAACAAATATACGAGCTGCTAATCAACAGGCGAGCCGACAAGTGCTGGGTCCATTTGACGAGCAAATACTCGAACAGGAGCAACAGTACCCCTTTTACCGCAATGAGCAAGGCGAGTGTCTGCAAATAGTCTGGTAGCGTGTATTTCAGATGAAGCTGGAGGTTCGTTTCGGTTTGCGCGTAAAACAGACTGATCGGCAAAGACAGCATCATAATGGCAAGGGCTGGTCGATAAACATGCCAGGAGCCGCGTGAACGTACGTTTGCTGCTTCTTCGACAGGAGCCTCTGGCAGTGGTGTTTGAGGGATTTTCCACCAGACGGCAAGAGAATAGATCAATAGCGAGATCGCAGTAAACAAAAATGCCATAGCGGGATCGTACTTATAAATGACGACGCCGACTAAAGGGCCCAATGCGGCCCCGATACTGCTAGAAGTATTGAGAAGGGCAAAAGCACCGGCCATTTGTGCGGAGGAAATCGTATCAGCTAGATGCGCGCGGCTGGCAGGGATAAACAGGGATCGGCCAGCACCGTTGATGATGTACAGGATCGCAAAGCCCAGCATAGAGTCTGCCCAAGCCATTCCCAACATGGCGAAGCCTTGCAGAAACAAGGCGAGTAGCATGATCGTTTTTCGTCGATAGCGGTCCGTGATGCCACCAGCAAATAGCGTCAGCAAAATCTCGGAGAAGGGTTGCAAACCAATAACGAGCATGGTCATAGTGACAGAGCCGCCGATGTTCTCGCTCAAGTACAATACGAGAAACGGGGCGATCATGGCGCTGGATAAAGAGGTAAGCGTTTCGCCGAACAGACGGACCCAGAGGAGTGTCGGATACGCAGCAAAGAATCGACTGAGTGCATGAGGGATGTGTGACATAAGAAAGTCCTTTCTCCGGCTTTTCCGGTTAGTTGGTGTTTTTAGAATTGTAAGGTGGCAAAGACCGGAGAAAAAGCGTACGATTAGGCGAATAGCTTTTTCATGTTTTATGAGGAAATTGGTGGTGGCAAGATGCAACTCGTTGAACAATACATGCGCTTATGTGCGGGTCGGCCTAATGAAACGATAGGGCATCCGCTTGACATATCGTTAGCTGAAGTTGCTTCGCTTTTATTTTGTACATTGCGGAATGCGACCTTGACCTTGAAAAAAATGCAAAGCCGGGGATGGGTAGTCTGGCAGCCGGGGAGAGGGCGAGGAAATCGATCTGTAATGACATGCTTGCTAGTGCCCGAAGACCTGATCATGAGCGTAGCCAAGGAACTCGTGCAAAAAGGGGAGATTCGTGCTGCACGGGATATGATCGACGAATATGGGGTAAATGTGCCGGTTTTAGGTGAAAAATTTTCACGATGGATGAATAGTCAGTTTGGACATCGTGTGAAGCGGGAAAAGGGAAGTAAGGGCAGAGGCGATACCTTGCGATTGTTTTACAGTCGACCATTCGCAGTGCTTGATCCGATTCATATTCTCCTGCGCTCCGAGTCACATATGGTCAAGCAGCTATTTGATTCTCTCGTCCAGTTTGATACAGTCACGAAACGGATTGAACCCGCTATCGCTTTTTATTGGGAGGCTAGTGAAGAAGGAAAGCAGTGGACTTTTTATTTGCGGAAAGGTGTCTTATTCCATCATGGCCGTCCACTTGTGGCCGATGATGTGCGCTTTTCCTTGCTTCGATTGATGGAGCATTCCTATAAACATCGCTGGCTAGCTGCTTCAATCGAATCGATTACCGTCAAAGATGACTACGTATTGATGATCTCTTTGCATATGCCGGATGAATTGTTTCTACAGGCACTGAGCAAGGAATATTTGGCGATTGTCCCCTGTGATTATGTTTTGGAGATGGGGGAGCAATTTACGCAAATGCCAGTAGGAACGGGGCCGTTTCGAGTAGTCCGTAACGATGATTCCATGCTCGTACTTGAAGCGTTCACGCCTTATTTTGGGGGGAGGCCGTTCTTGGACCGAATCGAAATCTGGTGCGTACCTGGAATGGCAGCAGAAGCACAGGTAGATGAGAGCTTGTTATCCGTAATGGCTATGGATGATCATCGTGATATGAGCTTTCTGGCGTGGAGTGACGTTGACAGATTGGAAGAATGTTTTCAATACGTGAGCTTGAATGGAGCAAAAAATGGCCCGCTGTCACATAGCGAGTTTCGGAGTCTCATGGTGGCTATCATTTGTGGACAAGCCTTGAGACAAGAGCTACAGGGAACGAGAGAGCATGCAGTCATCTGGGGTGGAACTGATTCGTTCCAAGAAAAACGAGAGGTGCCGGATTCACAGGAGTTGGTTCGTATTTTCAAAGAGAGCGGATATCTGGGAGAGGCACTGTTGCTCTATACGTATCCAGATTCCGATCATATAGAAGATGCCCAGTGGATTCAGAAAACGTGCAAGGAATACGGAATTGCCATTGAGATCAGGTATGCATCCCCGGAGGAGCTTGCCTTGCCTTCGTTATTACAAGAGGCAGATTTGGTTGTAGATAGTGCCAATGTAGATGAAAGGGCGGAGCTGTCGTTACGAGAATTTCTATACGCTGGTGCGTTGAGTATTTCTCATCATTTAGATCCGCATGGAAAGGAAGAGATCGCGTATTGGATGAACCGCATGTCGTGCGTCCAAACAGCACAAGACCGACAAGCTTGCGTGGACAGTATCATGCATACACTTGCGGCTTACAGTACGTTTGTCCCACTGTATTCGAATCGGGTAGAAATGCTTGCACATCCGCGGTTATCTGGTGTAAGTCTGGATGCCTATGGCTGGATTGATTTCAGACGCATTTTTGTTAGGGAATAGCATAAATTTGTCACATAATTATGTGAAACCGCTTTCGTTTTTCATCGTATTATCATATGTAGTTATATATTATGCTCATAAAGTTTTTTGAGGAGGAACTATGCCGGTGTATACCAAAATCGAAAAGGACAAACACATTTTGTTTGCGTCCATTCGCTTGATGATCTGCGTCGGGCACGCCGATGGTTATATAGGAAATAAAGAAATGGATCGTATTCATGAAATCGTGAATTCGGAGCATTTTACATTGAAAGAACGACAAATTTTAATGGATGACATGGATTATCCGAAGCGTCCGGAGGTCATCGTGGAAGATCTGGTAGCCATGACGCAGGCCGAAAAGCTCGTTATGATGCGCAAGCTCTACCACATGGCATTGATCGATCGGAAGCTATCACCGTCGGAGACAAAAGAGATTGCCCGTATCGCATGCCTGATCGGAATCTCGGAGGAAAAGCAGCGACAAGTAGAAGAGTGGATTCGCGAAGGGATTGTCTGGCGCGAACGCTGGAAAGATATCGTAGGCGAATAGCCGGGGCCCCAATATGATTGGGGTCCTTTCGTTTTAGGTGGAAGCGTGGCGCAGCCTCGTTATCTACAGTACAATAAGAAAAATAACGTCTCAGCGAGTGGCAACGCTATGGATGAAGGAGGAGACCCTATTTTGCGGATCTTGGTTACGAATGATGATGGCATCGATGCTCTTGGTATCAAGCGGTTGGTAGAAGCTTTGCTCACTTTGGAGGAAGCGGAAGTCTATATAGTGGCACCGGTTGAAGAGAAAAGCGGGGTCGGACATGGAATCACTTATCGCAGTGCACTCGCGCCTGAACAGCGTGATTTTTACGGAATGCCGGTAAAAGCGTGGGCGGTCAATGGCAACCCGGCAGACTGTGTAAAAGCTGCTTACCATCTCCTGTTTGAACATGGGAAAAAGCCGGATATCGTATTCTCGGGGATTAACGTCGGGACGAATCTCGGACGTGATATTTATTACTCCGGTACGTGCAGCGGTGCCAGGGAGGCGGTAATCTTGGGTGTTCCCGGTGTTGCCCTTTCCTATGATAACTGGTTCGATCAAGACAACTACGGCGACGTAGTGGAGATGATTCGTCCGATTGTAAAAGAATTCAGCGATCGTGCGGTCAAAGGAGAACTGGTTTCAGAGGTATTCTGGAATATTAATATCCCGCATGTACCGCTGGCTGAGGTGAAAGGAATGGTTCCCGCCACCTTGTCCATGAACCACTATGAAGACAAATATAGCGAAGAAGCAGAAGGCTATTATTTGGCACGCGAGTACCCTCAAGTCATGCCACTGGCAGAGCCGCTGGACTATGATTTGCTCAAGCATGGCTATATTGCGATTACCCCTGTCCACATTGACGCGACAGATCGGACTCTCTTAAAACAAATGGACAATTGGGCATTGCTAAAAGCTTGGGGAAAACAGGAGGATTAACGCATGAATGAGGAATTTTTCCCTCCGCTAACCCCCGATGACACCCTGTGTTCTCCAGATGAGTCAACACAGGGAGAGGTTCTTGATCCCGTGGTTTATCACGATTTGTACAAGCTGGCAGAAGAAGAGGGGCTTCCTTACTTTGTCCGTCTAAGTGGAACGGGCGAAGTGGAGCTATATTTGGTATTCGAATCGGTGGATGCTTTCAGTGAGCAGACGAGAGATGCCGTTTCTCTCGAGTTCAAGACGTATCAAAATAAACTGCTCGCGGTCATTTGGACACTGTCGGACCCGCTGAATCCACTTGGTTTTCCCTTGACGTTTGACATAGCGCGTGCTGATGAGCGAAGCATGGCCTTGAAAATGATCGAGCAGCCGTATACCTTTTTGCACTACTTGGCTTACGCAGATCGAGAGCTTACCCACATCTATTCCGAATCCATCTCTTTTTCCCCAGCGGAAGTGGCTCGTACGCATGTGATGATTCAGGCGCTCTATGAGGGAACACCCGATACACTTCCAGAAGAAGTGCAGGTGCGTGAGGAAGAGACCGAAAGCATCTCAGCGATGAGCTTGCCTGCATCTGTTTTTACAGAATCGGGGATGTCCTTCGTATTGCGTTACAAGCACATGAGAGATGTCCATGGTGAAGAAGGAGCCCAGCACTTATTGATGAGTACTGTGCAGCAAGCAGTGTGGGTTATACGCAGGCACGCCCGCAGCGAGGTCCGGGATACGTCCTTTACCATATGGGCTGCGGAAGCGGACGATTACGCGATGATCGTGTTGACGCCAAGTCTCTCGCATTTATTCGAGGTCGTTCATATGTCAGAGGATGAAGCGAATCCGTTCTCGCGCTTTTTGATGACCTTGCCGGAGTACGTGCAGACGCAGGACGCTTCTCCCTTGCAGTTGGGTGCCTATCCACTATTGCGTTATGAGAGCGGTCGCCTCTATCATTTGGAGCTGAATGAAGATGTACAGAACCATCTCGCGCAGGTGTTTGCGAAAGCGTTTCCAGGAATGTCTATCCCTTACCTGTAATTGTTGAGAGATTGTGAAAAAAGACGCACCCCGGAATCTTTTGGTGTTCGATGAAATATGGGTAAATAAGTCATTTTTCAACAAAGGATATGACAAGCGGGAGTTCGAATTAGGTAAGATAGACAATTCATTGGGGAGAGGTGACGACGATGTACGCTGTTGAACCCAATTTGTTCCAGGCTGTTTCTGAATGCGCCCACCGTTTTCAAGGGGAGATTGAGCAACTGGCACAACGTCATGCGCTTACGATCGAAGGAGGGCTTCCTGCCTTGGAGCTGCAGGTACATCCGCAGTTTCAGGCTTTACTCGAGTACAATCTGTGGGGAGAAGCCGGTTTAGTTGTTATCCATGGGAAATTACATAAGCGCGATCACGTTTGGACAGATTCGTTTTCTGTCATGATGAAGTTTTCCTTGACGCATGATCCGAGTATCGATATCGAAGGAAAGAAGCAGCGCATTGAAGAGTATTTATACGGGGAAGCAGAGTACTTCTGGAATATCCCTCCCGCTGGTCATGTCGGTCATAGTGAGCTGACCTTGCGTTTTACCTACCAGCCTGGATTGAACCTTCTTGCGGAATATGTCAGGAGTGTTTTGGGAATCGTAACCGGAAAGATGATGGCTGCCTAACGCGGCATGAAAGATAAATGGCTCTCCGTCACAGGAGGGCTATTTTTTTCGAAGGAGGACAGAAATGCGCTTATTCATAGCACTGGATATTCCAGCTGAGGCTGCTGCTTATATTGCCGATGTTCAAAAACGGTTGAAGCAAGATGTGGCTGCGGACAGGTGGCAGTCTCTCGCTAACTTGCATTTGACTCTGCATTTTCTTGGAGAAGTGGATGAGTCACTCGTACCCGCTATCTGTGAGGATATGGATATCGTCAGCGCGATCATCCAGCCATTTACCCTGCGTGTTGGTAGCTTTGGAGTTTTTCCGAATGCCCTACATCCACGTGTGCTCTGGCTGGGACTGCGCGGCCAACTTTCTCCTCTCAAGCAGCTGCATTTGTTGTTGGGCAGACGATTCGAATTGCACGAAGGCTTGTCCTACGATCGGAAACAGTATCGGCCGCATATTACGCTGGCGCGCGGTCCGCATCGCAACGGAGATGAGTTGGCCCTCCTAGACTGGAATGAACGTTATTTAGCGCAGGAGCCGCCACAATGGAAGGCACGGCATTTCCATTTGTATCGTTCCGAGCTGTTGCCAGAGGGCGCGGTACATACGATGATCCACACGAGCACGTTTGATAAAGATCACAGCAAAAAACAAGCGTTGCCTGAATAGACTAAGAAGAAAGGATCAGGGAAGCCTTCCAGAAAGCGGTGGAAAGCGGATGGGTGAGTTCACGACCGGCATTCTTTATCCACGCAAATACGAACCGAAAGTACTGATTGCCTTATCCAAGACAGAGCAGCCACACTTCCACAGAAACGTCAACAGCGACTGGAATGCATTTTTCCTGCAGGATGAGTGGCTGGAAACCTCCACGACGCTTGATTTTTTGCTGAGACTGTCCAAGCAATTCGTACCCCTCCTCTGGTTTCATGACGCTGAGGACAACGGCTGGGGCTTTCGCTTGTTCGATGCAGGCTTCGAGGTTGCGTCAGCGACAATCAGCTACTCGCTCGATGTAGAAATGGCGGAAGCCGAGTTTGGCAGGCTTTATCCAGAGATCGACCTGCAGGAAGGAATCGTAGACAGCGAGGACGTTCGGCAAAAGTATGAAGACATACTGGAGAGGGTAGTGCGTTCGGAGTTGTATCGGCGCGAGGTAGGTAAAGGAATCACACGTATCAAGCCACAGTCGTTTGGTCGGATCGTGGGTCCGAAGCAGATTCAGCAGTTACGTTCTCTTTTTGATTTGCAGTTGTTGACGAACGTCGATGACGACACAGGAGCTTCACTGTTGTACGACTCGGTTGACCTGTTCAAAGAAATTTTGGGAATCGAAGAAATGGTATGGGTGAATTATGCGTATTTAGCAAGCGGAGGAAGAGAGTAGCCCAGTGCATCATCGCACTGGGCTTTACACTGCCACTTACTTCTTTTTCCACTGTCCAAAAATTTCATCCACATCGAGCAGCATGATCAGCTTGTCGTTCATACGGGCAATGCCTTGCAAATACTTGCCCTCTACACCAGCGATAATGGGTGGGGCAGGCTCGATCAAGCTCTGCGGAATATTCATGACCTCAGAGACCGCATCCACGATAATCCCGATGTTCAACCCATCCATCTGCAAATCGACAAAGCGAGTGTCATCCGTTTCTTCCAAAGGTTCCAAATCAAACATTTTTCGCAAGTTGATTATCGGTAAGATCCGCCCACGCAGATCAATGACTCCTTCGACATATGGTGGAGATTTTGGAAAACGTGTAATGGGCAGCGGCTTGATAATCTCACGTACGAGCGAAATCGACAGTCCGTAATATTCATTCCCCATTTTAAACAAAATCTGTTGGTCTACAGCTGCTTCTGTCTCCCAATCCGAACCGTTGCTTCTTTTCGTCATTTCCATGTGCACTATTCCTCCCCGAACCGCTTTCCATGTCTTTACCCATATTGTACCATGGGCAAACCTACTCAGGACGTTTTTTTGTGACAGGCAAAGACTTATGAACTAGTTTCAGGGGATAATCTGCAAGGAAGCGAGAACACTTCGATAGTAGTAACACCCGCGAACGATCGGCAGCCTTTGCTCATGAGCAGGATTGTAATGCTCCCCGTTGTCAAGACACGATTTTTTGAGGAATAAGTTATGTCCTCCTTTTCGTAGTCCTAGTGTTTAGGATGCGATTTTTTCGATAGTATGGGCGTAAAATTGATCGGGTCTTGCTTCATTTAGAGATTGATGAGGGCGCTCCTGGTTATAAAATTGGACATAACGAGCTATCTCTCAACTCTTAACGAACTTTATCATCAATACACCATCTTGCAGTTCGGCAGAATAACAATTTTCGTTTAAATTTTCAGTTGAATATTGATATTCGAGAATTGCATCTGCCATTTCTTGAGTGAATCTCCCCTTAAAATACGGTATATTTAGCTTAGTTCCAACTTGAAAATCTTCATCACAACAATTAATATCAATGTGTTCTATTATCGTTTTAACTGGATCGCTTAAATCAGCCCATTTTAAATTACATTGATTATTCACCACTTTCTTCCCCCTTAAAATTATCTTTTCATTACATCAGAAGTTAAGTCATAAAGCACATTATTATTACCCTCAAGTACGATATATCGATGATTGAATTCGTTCTTTGTTTTTAGGATGCGATTTTTTCGATAGTATGGGCGTAAATTGGTTTCGTTTTTCCATGCTCTTATCATAACTTATTTTTTAACCTCCCGTGTCTCAGTCTATGGGAGCATTATAGATAGCTCAATAATTTTGCGAATACTCTACGTATGGAATTATTTTCGAAGTTCGTGAATAAGACGTTATCAGAAATTTCCTGAATGCATGTTCTTGAAGTAATACTCAGAGATAGTCGGACAACCACTACGCCAGTTTGAAAAGTGAAAAAAGGCACGAAACCCCACATAACACTAAGTTCACAATGCAGGCTTGCAGAAACTTGGGACTGGCAGAGTTTTTGGCAAAGGTTGCAGGGTGAGTTGTTAAGAAACGCTTTAAAGAAAACTTTAACTGAAAAATATAAATAGCATAGAAGGCGGTAATTTATGAACTCGCTAACTAAAGAAACGGTGGATGAATTATTGGCAGCAATGGACGCTTATAAAGTAATTGCGCAAGAACTCATTGACAAATTAATATTGGAAACGAACCAGCCTGAAAAATCAGAGATAATAAAAGGAAGTTACTACTTAATTTCAAATGCGGAATTACTAAACGATGAAGAACATTTAACCGGTAATTGGTACTTTGATGTTCATGGAGAGCATTGCATGTTTGAAAACTTAGATACTGGACAAAAACTGGAGGTTTCCCTCGGGAATACAGACGATATTGGAAATGTGGATCCCTACTTTTTTTATGACTTCTTGAAAACAACTGAGAATTTTAAACACTTAATTCAATATTTTAAAAATTCATTTGGTGATATGTTGAATTTTTTTGAAGTATTAGAAAAGCGAAAAATACTTATACATATTCACGGTGTTGAATACAGAAAGATTCTTCAGAATGAATAATAATTTTGGTTCGTGAATAAGAGGTCTGAAATGATGTATCAGTCATCAATAAACGATTTATTGTAAGTGGATATGTTAGTGTATGTATAGGTATTTTCTTAATGACTGTTGCACTTTTTGGTGGTATTAAAGGTTTGTGATAACGCTTTAAGCTAATGGATACGATAGCTCAATTAACCAGGCCAGTCTAACACTTTATTTTTGTGTTATGACTGGCCTTTTTGTATGGAAGGATTGAATAGTCTAATACTTATTTTTCTAAGGTAAAGAGCTTTCTTAGACAGTAATAGCATCAAATCAACAACATCAGTCTAATACTTTATTTTCTCTGAACACTAGATATCTTTTCCGGAAGGCCCAATCCTAAATGGATTTTGTCTGAGACCGAAGAGAAGGAACTACTCAAAATAATAACCTCCGACCCGACGCAAATTTCACCAGTGTATACCCCTGAGGAGGAGTTTGGTCTTGGCTATCGCGGATTTATTGTCCGCGAGATTAAGACGGATGAAGGGATTTGGAGCAGGACCAATCGGGAATTGGAAAGGCCACTCCCCATGGAGTTCCGTGTTGGAAGTAAACCAGCGAAGCAAGCCCTCGCTACTGAGTGGCTTTTGCGAACATCAGAAAAGAAAAACAGTAAAGTAACGGACCAACTGCGTGAAGAGGCTGCAAGAGGTGTCGTTTTATTACCTTCGCCAGTAATCATCTGGGGGGAGGGCGCTGGGCTCACCCTGGCCTCCGCGGAGGCCGTCCAGCAAGGGGAAATACCTGTAGTGAAGTGATAGGTGGTCTGTACGCCGATGGTTGGAGTCATCACTGCTCACCTAGCTCATTGAACGGATTGATGATTGGATGCGTAATGAAACCAGGCGGACCACTTGATTCGGATTTTCACTTCTATCGGCTTGTCACGGATGGATCTCATGGTGCGATGTGGGGCCACAAACCAGGAGCGACACCAGCTAAAAACAGAGATGATTGTGGGCGGCTTATTGCTTTTAGTTATGATCCAAGAACCATTTGCAGAGGCCGATACACTGAATTCTGTGGCTTTTTCTATCATAATGGTCCAGTGGTATTCGTCAAATCTTATTAACTATTCGATTATCTACTTTCTTTGAGGGGATAGTTATGCGATGCCAGGATACAAATGATAGGAAGGATGAGGGCAGGGTAACCAAGACGCCAGGCTTCAGAGATTGTACCGAATGTTGGGACAACTTCAAGCTGAATCATCCTTTTGATTCAGCAGAACCTGACGGATGAATGACGGCTCCTTTCTTCCTTTTTCATTTGTCTCACTAAGAACAGACCGACAAGCGTCAGGCTCGTCGGTCTGTTTTCTTGATTATGGTTCACGAAGATCGTTCAATGAGATTCCTTGCTCAAGCGCGAAATCAAAATCATCCACATCGTAAAATTGAACAGGCACGATATATTCCAATATCCGATCCTGATAATCAGGCTGGTCTGTGAGAAGTGGGGCCTCAAATTTCATGGCCGTCAACAATAGCTGTGTCTCTACGGGATCAAATATCTCCCCCCACATGGCGTTGTCCTCCACTTTCACGACCGTCAGGGTCACACCGTTCGGAAAAGAAAAGGGAACCTTGGACCATGGGGCTATCAGTCCTTTTTCCATTCGCTTGCGATTGAATGGATCGGCAAAAAATTGGCTCATTTCTTTCATAATCCGCCGGACATACTGATCATCAGTAGAGTAGGGCATGATAGGTTCAGGACTCTGGATAAATTCGTCCAATTCATAGATTGTCGACGCGGGTATCAGATATTCTACTGGTTGCGATGGGACCATCAACTCCCCGTAGATAGCCAACATGATCGCTTCTATAACGAATTGTTTCGACATTTCGACAACCCTCCTCGTTACCATCATACAAAAAATCAGGGGCACCGTACAAGGGTGACGAGTAGGGCTCAAAAAGTTTAGGGAGGGTGCATCCTTTGTTTGAATCTGCCTTTTTTTCGTCATTGCTACTCATCATTACCATCAACATCGTATTAAGTGGAGATAATGCGGTGGTCATTGCCATCGCTTGTCGGAAGCTTCCGATCGAGCAACGAAAACGAGCCATATTGTGGGGGACGTTTCTTGCTATCATCGTACGCGTGATCGCTACGATTCTTGCTGTTTATTTACTGAAAATCCCGTATCTGTACATGATCGGCGGAGTTATCCTGCTATGGATCAGCTACAACCTGTTACGCGAGGACGAACAAGAGGAAGCAATCAACTCGAGTGAAGACTTAGTCCAAGCGGTCAAGACGATTGTCGTAGCAGATGTGATGATGGGGCTGGATAACGTACTCGCCATTGCAGGGGCAGCGCAAGGAGATATCGTCCTCATTGTGTTTGGCCTTTTGATCAGTGTGCCTCTCATGATTTTTGGCAGCCAGCTCATTCTAAAAGCAATGGAGCGCTTTGTATGGCTTGTTTATGTTGGTTCAGGTGTCCTAGCTGTGGCTGCGGTGAATATGATTCTAATGGAAGATACGATGCATGAGTGGATCGCCGGTAGGTTTTGGCTCGAATATGCAATCAAAATTGGGTTGGTCGCTCTCGTGTTAGCTGCGGGATATTTGCAGCGGACGAAAACAACGCGTACCCACGCATGAAAAAACTGAGATGAATAATGAATCTCAGCTTTGTTTTGGGCCTATAAGGTTTTGACGATCGTCACGCTCATCCATTCTTTATCGTAGAGATCGATTTCATAGGTGCTGGCTACTTCAGAGCCATCTTCATTAGTAAGAATACGGATCGTAGGTCGATTCACAGCCAATGGATTCACTTTGGAAACGACCCCGGTATGTCCTGTACTCAGTAATACAGTAGAAGCAATTGGATAAATGGCGACGTGCTGCAAGAATAGCTTGAGCAGGTCGAGGTCGAAATAGGTGTTTCCTGTAGCGAACAAGTACTCGGTAGCATCACTTGGCGAGTAGCTTTTCCGAAATGGACGCGGAGAAACTAAGGCATCGTAAACATCAGCGATTGCCACGATTCGTGCATACTCGTGAATGTTTTTCTCACACAGCTGACGAGGATATCCTGTTCCGTTGTATCTCTCGTGGTGCTGAAGCGCACAGTGTGCGGAGACGACCGAGATGTTATGTTGATTCCGCAAAATATTGAAGCCTTCTTCGGTATGGTATTGGACACGTTGGCGTTCTTCTGCGCTTAACTCGGTACGCATGGTCCAGAGCTCCTTAGGAACCTGTGTCATGCCGATGTCGAACAAAAGCGCACCAATGCCCAACTCCATCATCTGCTGCTGGTTGTAGCCTTTGGCCATCCCTACCACACCAGACAGAATGGCGACATTGACAGCGTGATGAAATAGGTAACCATCCAACACGTGAAGACTGGACAGGTTGACCAAGATATCTTTGCGACTGCTCAAATCTTGAAAGATTTCCCGAAACACCTTTTGAAAACTGCTCCCGAAATCAGGGGCGGACGTACGGCGCTTGATCTGCGGCTGATCCATGAGGGTGGTCATCGTTTTGTACACGGCATCCACGGCTTCTTTACGCGTCTCATCGCGGATTACATCTTCCGGCATGATATCTTCTGTGTGCTTGTCTTGAATGTAAAGGGTATCAATTCCCAATTGAACAAGCCGTTCAATGTAACGGGGGGTTAGTTGTACCCCGATCCCCAACAGAACGTTCCCATTTTCTTGGAACACGCTCTTGGCGATAACATCGCCTGGCTTTACCGAAGTAATATGCAATTTTCTCACAACGAAAGCCCCAGTCCTTTTTTGGTGGAATGTAAATAGTCCTGATTTTCAGTCAGTTCATGTAGTACCATTTTATCACAGTAGAACATGGGGAGACTACCGCTGTTGAGGTACTTCTCTCAATTGTCATTTTTTTCCGTATCAAAAAACACGATTATTGCTCGGCTGCGCGATCTGAACGTGTAAACCAGCGGAAAGGGTTGAGTGACCAGCGAGGTTCGTAGCGGGCATAGCGCTCCTTGCGACGAGTCAAGCGCTGCTGCATGAGATCTAGTTCAAAAGTAACGCGACGCATTTCTAAGCGAAGGGACTCTTGCATTTCTTCAATATCGGCAATCTTTTGCAGAATGGTCGATTGCATATGATTCATAGAGGAGAGCTGTGTGAGCTCCTGCTGAAATTGGACGAGTGTCTCGTGGACCGTCACTTCCACTTCTCGCATGCCCATTCCCAGCTTGTTTGTGGCGCTGATCGTAACGGCGGTTTCTTCCGCCCCTACGAGTTCTTCTTCCAGGAGCATTTCCTCAGACAGGCGTCCTTCTTCTATCAATTGGCGCTGAATATCTTTTAACGAGCTGTTGCCGTTGTCTTTTCTTTCCTTTACTTCCTTGAGAAGTTCAAAGCCTGCTTCGCTGATCAAATAGTGACCCTGCGGATTTTTCAGACGTTCCTGTGCAGGTACGAACAAGTCCAGCCAGTTACGCAGTGTACGAACATGCACATCAAGGCGATCAGCTACCTCTTTTGAAGCCATCCAAACTTGTACATCCATCCCGAATCACTCCTTTTTTCCTCTCGGTATTCCCGGTGGACTCATTATAGCACCAAAATTTTCCGGGCAAGAGAGAATCGACAAAGGTTCTAAAAACTAGTGATCTTTCGTCCGATTCGGACAGATCGTCGTATTTTGTCAAATTTGGTTGTCTGCTCATAATGACCGGGACAGGCGCGTACATATGGAAGGAGTAAGCATGTTTTTGCTCGTTGGGTGAGGAGAGGACCGGATGATGCAATCTGTTTTCTGGATTGTCCTTTTGACTGCTGCCTTGGCGAGCAGTATCGGGGGACTGCTGTTATGTCTGCGTGCCTGGTCATCCGAGGCATTGTTTGCGATGATCAGTGCAGGGGCTGGGTTACTGCTGGCGATTACGCTGCTAGATTTGATGCCACATGTCTTTTCTGACAAGAGCTTATGGTTGATGCCATTTGTGCTTGTTGGCTTTGTGACGCTTTTTGCTCTGGAATTAATCAGCAAGTCGAGCGGAGAATTTGGCTCCACGGGAATTATCGGGGTCATGACGGGTTTTTTATTGCATGCATTTGTCGAAGGCGTCTCATTAGTCGCTAGTTTGCGGATGGATTCAGAAGTAGGGGTATCCGTATTGGTGGCGATGCTGCTGCACAAAATTCCGGATGGCGTAACCATTGCCTCGCTTTTGCTGGCAGCGACCAATTCGAGAAAGAAAGCATTTTGGGGGGCGACATCGCTTGGAATCGCGACGATTGCAGGTGCTCTTAGCTTTGGTTTTGCCGAGCAAATGTTTCCACCGAATTGGTCTGGCATTATGTTGGCGATGACGACCGGTATATTTTTGTATGTATCCGCCAGCCATCTCGTCCCCTATATCGGACAAACCAAAAAGGCACAGTATGGAGTTTATTTTGTTGGTGCCATGGCCGTGTATCTGATTTTGTCTGCCTATTTGCACGCGAACCACTTGCATGCATAAAAGGTCCTATTCCTAGCCAGTCTAGACTGGAGGAAGGGAGTGTGGACTGACAGTATGAACCATCAAGAGCAATTGCAAACAGACGATCTCTTGCAGTCACTGACTGAATTCCCGGTCATGGGGACATCGTTGAATCCATTGCAGGAATCGTGGGCTTCCTCTGACGCTCTAACTGCGCTAACCGATCAGGCCGGAAGTACCGATTAAATGTTTTTGTACTGCCCCTCTCGTTTATCCCTCGTATCCATGGACAAGATCGGTTATAATGCAGGGGAATAAGTTGGGAAAGGGGCAGATACATAATGAATACATTGTTGCAAGGAAAGAACATCGTCATCATGGGCGTAGCAAACCACCGCAGCATTGCCTGGGGAATTGCGCAATCCTTACATAATGCTGGAGCGAATCTGATTTTTACCTACCAAGGGGAGCGCCTGCGTGAAAACGTGGCGGCACTCACAGAAAAATTGGGAGTAGAAGCGCTGTTGGTAAATTGCGATGTCACGAAGGATGAGGATGTCGAAGCGGCTTTTGCTGTGATCAAAGAAAAAGTGGGCGTTATTCATGGTCTAGCGCACTGCATCGCGTTTGCGAAAACGGAAGAGCTCGAAGGCGAGTATGTTAACACATCCCGCGAAGGATACGCACTGGCACAAGACATTAGCGCATTCTCCCTGGTAGCAGTTGCTCGTGCTGCTCGTCCTTTGATGACCGAGGGCGGTAGCATCGTGACCTTGACTTACCTTGGCGGTGAGCGCGTGATTCAAAACTACAACGTAATGGGTGTAGCCAAAGCTGCGCTTGATGCATCTGTTCGTTATTTGGCAAACGACTTGGGCAAAGAGAACATTCGTATCAATGCGATCTCTGCTGGTCCAATCCGTACGCTTGCTGCAAAAGGAATCCGCAATTTCAACACCGTACTGAAGGAAATTGAGGAAAAAGCGCCATTGCGCCGCACGATTGACCAATCGGAAGTAGGCGACACCGCTCTCTTCTTGTTCAGCAATCTCTCCCGAGGAATCACGGGTGAAATTCTGCACGTTGATGCTGGCTACAGCATTATGGGCGGCTAATCAGAAGTAATTTTCCCGAAAAAGAA
Source organism: Brevibacillus sp. DP1.3A (assembly GCF_013284245.2). Lineage (NCBI taxonomy): Bacteria > Bacillati > Bacillota > Bacilli > Caryophanales > Paenibacillaceae > Brevibacillus > Brevibacillus sp. DP1.3A. The sequence continues at coordinate 2,297,938 of NZ_CP085876.1, forward strand.
TAACAGGCCCCGCTTTCTCGCATACTATACCCAAAATGCGTGAAAGGGGGCCTGTTTATTATGTTTCCATTGATTACGAACATGGAAGAATTCTTGATTTATATGGGCGGCGGCTTTCAGTACTTACCTGCCCATCTCGGCGATGAAGCGGGAGGTGCGGGTCTTTCGTCCGAATCGCTCTCGGGGGATACCGATACACAAGCTGTGACGGGCCCGGGTAATCGCGACGTATAAGAGACGACGTTCTTCTTCAAGCGCACCCGAGCCGCCTTTTCGTAGCTCATCCAATGTGTACTCATGAGGAAGGGCACCTTCTACCAGATCAGGCAAGAAGACATGGTCATATTCGAGACCTTTTGCCCGATGGATACTTAAAACATGAACAGCTTCGTCCGGGAGTGGTCGCATCGTGCGCCACTCTTTTTCTTGTCGCGCCATTTGATCGATATAAGCTAAAAAATCGCTGATTGTCGCATGGCGCTTAGAAGCTGCCAGTATTTGCTGCAGCTCATCGCTCCAACGTTCCCGGCCATCTTCCCGGTCTTTCGCGCGTTTTTTTAGATAGTCACGCAGTTTGCCGTCCTCATAGATGAGCTCCAACGCCTGAGCAGGTGGAACCTCCTTACACGCGGTGAGAATCTCATTGATTTGCTGCATGTGCTTGCGCTGATACGGTTTGAGCTGTGTCAAATGCGGAAGAACGTGCAGAATCGGCTTGTCCTCAATGATTGCTTGACTGCGCAAGGCATTCCACATTTCGGCTGAGATGTAGAGGGTCGACAATATTTCTTTTAGTGCATCGGTGTCATCTGGGTTTAACGCGAGCCGCAAATAATTCAGCGTCCAGCGAACCGTCTGGCGTTGGTAAAAGGAATCCTCCTCTTGCGTGTAATGAAAAGGAATTCCTGCTTCGCTCAGGCGCTCCAAAATGGGGCGTGCAGATTCATTGGTGCGGTACAAGATCGCGCATTCACCCAAAATGGCCCCTTGCTCACGACGATGGATAATTTCATCGACGATCCGGGAAGCTTGTTCTTCTTCGTCTTCCGGCTCGAATAAATACGTGTCGCCTTCCTCGCGATGAAAGGACTGACAATCCTTTGCCCAACGCTCCCGGTTGTGGCCGATCAGCGAGTAGCCAAGACTGACAATCGAGGAATGGGAACGGTAGTTGACCTCGAGTGTAAATGTCGACGCCTGCGGAAAGTCTTTGGTGAAGCCCAAGATGTACTGAGGATCACTGCCACGAAAGCCGTAAATGGACTGGTCGTCGTCCCCGATGACACACAAATTGTTTTGTGGAGCGGCTAATAGCTTGACCGTCTCATACTGAATGCGATTGATATCCTGAAACTCATCGACCATTACATAGGTGATGCGTTCCTGATAACGGCGAAGGAGTCCTGGATCATCGCGCAGCATTTCGTAGCAGCCAATGAGCATGTCGTCAAAGTCAAACCATTGATGCTTTTTCTTCGTGTCCTCATACAGAGGATAAAGCTGGATCGCCCGTTTTTCTGCATCGCTCGTTGCTTCCCGATACGCGACCTCATGGGGGAGGATGTATTCGTTTTTCCAACGACTGATGATGCCGAGTGCTTCGGTGATCTCTGTTTCTTTTAACGTGGCAAGGTCGTCATGACCGAGCAGTGCACCGGTCTCGCGCATCAACCGCCATTTTTGCCAATCCTTTTTCAAGAGGCGCTGCTGATCCCAGCGTTCTGGCTGGTGATGCAGGAGCATTCGGTAAAAGATGCTGTGGAACGTACCGGCAATCAGCTCACGTGCTTGTCCAGCGGGTAGTTGCCGGGCAATGCGCTGACGAATTTCATCGGCGGCTTTGGTCGTAAAGGTCACGACCATGATTTGATTCGGCTTTACACCCAAGTCTGAGATCAAGTGAGTCGTGCGTGCAGTCATGACGCGCGTCTTGCCACTTCCGGCTCCCGCGAGGATGAGAAAAGGCCCCTCGGTAGCGTGAACCGCTTGCTGTTGTCCCGGGTGCAGCGATTGATCACGCATTTGCTCAGCCATGTGAGAGATGGTCTTCTTCGGCATCAAGCGTTTGCGGAAAATCGGTGGCTTCGGTGCAGGCGGGGGAGGCGTCGTGCTCGTGCCAATCGTTCTCTTTTTTGGAAGGCGAAAGGAGCCGATGGTCTTTGTATTTTCTTCGTCTATGGATGCCTCGCTGTGCTCCTTGGTTGAGAAAGCGAGTGGTTCTTTCGTGTTATCGTCGCTGTGCTCCTTTTCGACCGTAGCAGCCAAGACAGCCTGAAAGGCAGTGGCAGCCGTCTCATTAATCGCTTGTAGCGAATCGAGAGAAGCAGGACCACTTTCCGTCAGAAGCGGGCACTCTGCTCCTTCAGGATGGAAGAAATGCGGCTCGAAGCTGATGCCAGCATGAAGACGAAGCGCCGATGCACAGGCAGGACAACGTACCTTGTCCTGCCGGGCAGCCATGCGCCAAAACGGTATGCGGTTGTAGTTCTCTGGTAGCAACAGGATGGGTTTGTTGTCTAGTAAAGCGTAGTTCATCATGACACCTCGGAAACAAGAAGTGCCCCCTGTCGGCAGGGGACACTTGCCATTTTGGTTGTTCTTTTTGATTAAGAGTGCAGCGACACGATATCCTCGGGAAGAGCGGACGAATCTTCTGCTCCCAAATACGTGATGCTCACGCGTGTAATGCGATGGTTTTCTAGTTCACTGATCGCAAAAAGATAGCCTTGGAATGTGACGGTTTTGCCTTTCGCGACCTCTTCATTTAACTGGCTGTAGAGCCATCCGGCAATGGTGTCGACTTCGTCGGAAACGACTTCAATCGATATGTAATCATTCAGTTCTGTCAAGAGAGTTTTGCCGGAAACCGAGAGCGTATTGCTGGAGCTTTCTTCAATTTCAGGGCGCTCATTTTCATCGAACTCATCCTGAATATCACCGACGATTTCCTCCAAAATGTCCTCCATCGTTAACAACCCTGCTGTACCGCCATATTCATCAATCACGATGGCGAGCTGGGAACGGCGCTTTTGCATTAAGCGCAAGACGTGGCTAATTTCCATGGACTCCGGCACCGTCAATAATGGACGGAGAAAATCAGTTAACTCTGCTTTCCCTGTCGTTAGTGCAGAAAGGTAAAAATCAGAGGTGTGCACAAAGCCAATCAGCCTGTCCTTATCCTCATGAGCAACGGGAAAGCGTGAATGGCGAGACTCTCTCATGATTTCGAGGTTTTCGTCAAACGTGTTGTCGTCGTAGAGGCAGATCATTTCGATTCGTGGGATCATAATTTCCCGGGCAAGACGTTCGGAAAACACGAAGACATTGTCGACGAGAGCCATCTCGGTCTGGTCAATGTGACCACTTTTATGACTCTGGTTCATGAGCAGGCGGATTTCTTCTTCTGTATGAGCAGATTCGTTTTCGGTGGCAGGCTCGACTCCAAGGCGTCTGATGAGTATATTGGCTGCTCCGTTTAAAAACCAGATGAGCGGATAGCTCAGCTTGTAAAAAAACGTGAGTGGTGCGGCAGTCCATAGGGAAGTGGCCTCCGCTTTTTGAATCGCCAAAGACTTGGGAGCAAGCTCTCCGAAGACGATATGTAAAAATGTGATGATAGCAAAGGCGATCGCAAGTGAGGTCGGACCGACCAAGTAAGATGGGAAATGAAAAAATGCCATGACGGGCGCGACGTAATGGGCGACGGCAGGTTCACCGACCCAACCTAACCCCAGCGAAGCCAGCGTAATTCCGAGCTGGCAGGCGGACAGATAGGCGTCGAGCTCACGTGTGACTTTTTGCGCGTAGCGGGCACTTTTGTTATTGCCTTCACTGACGAGCTGGGTCAGACGAGTTTGGCGAACTTTTACTAACGAGAATTCTGCTGCGACGAAGAAGGCGTTCAGAAGAACCAAAAATACCACGAGCAGCAGATTCAGCGTAATCTCCCCTATCGGACTCTCCAAGCACACCTCCGCCTCCCGCAGTGCGAAAGGTGGAGAATTCACCTCCGATACGATAATGGTATTTTACATGTACGACCAAAAATGGATAAATATTCGATCTGAAACCTGCAATGGATATGCTTTTCATGAGCCATGCTACAGGTTTTCTTGTTACTCGTAAGTATACCAATAGGTCAACCGAACAGTCAAAACGTTCCGATTTGAACGAGCGCATTCTTAGGCAATGCTTGGACATACCTGCTTCTTTCCGATCATAAACTAAACGAGCACGGTCCAAGGAGGGGAGCGACGTGTACTGGCTGCAAAAAAGTGTAGCGATTCTCACAGGAAGCGTGCTTCTTGGCATAGGAGTCAATCTGTTTTTGGTTCCGCATCGCCTGATGGACGGGGGCATGATCGGGATCGGTTTGTTGGCGACGTATTACATGCAGATGCCGCCAGGTCTCGTGATGATTTTTGTTAGTATCCCTGTGTATTTCATCGTCTTTTTTTATGATCGCAGATTGTTTTTTCACAGCTTTCACGGCATGCTGATTTCTGCCTTCTTTATAGACATTCTCTCGGATATGCGTGGTTGGAATCTATGGTCAACATCCTTTTCAGCAGTAACTGGCGGCGTGTTAATCGGAATAGGTATCGGCTTGATGCTTGCCTACGAGACGAATACGGGTGGGACAGACCTACTCGCGCAATTTCTTGCCAGGCGATACAAGCTGCGCGTTGCTTTGCTGATCTTTCTAATTGATGGGTTGATCGTACTCTGCTCGATTCAAACGATCGGGATGGAGAGAATGATATTCTCTTTGCTGACAATCGTTGCCGTTGCGGCGACTACGCATATGTTCAGTGGACTCGGACGACCTCTGCCACCGTATACGATCATTGGCCCGCTTTTTTCTCATAAAATGGAGGGTCGCTCGTCGCGGCTCCAGGTAAACACGAACACGAGATATAGGAACAGGAAGGGGAAGGCGATATTTTGGAGAAAATAAATAGGAAAAGGATGAAATGAGGGACTGTTTTGTCTGGACAAGCATTTCAAATGATAACGGAGCATGTTGGATATTTTCCCGGTCATGTTAACATAGGCCTTGTTATTGGTGAGCATGGAGCGATCTTGATTGATTCAGGTCTGGATACCCAGAACGCAAAAAAAATCAAGAAAGGACTGGACGCTATCGCCCAGCCCTTGTGTGCAATCATTCAAACACACTCTCATGCCGACCATTTCGGTGGCAACGCCTACTTGCTCGGATGCTGGCCCGAAGCAAGGGTCTATGCGCCACCGCTGGAAGAGGCGATCATTCGGAATCCGATACTTGAGCCTATTTACTTGAACATGGGTGCAGCACCACTTGAGGATCTCAAAAACAAGTTTTTGTTGGCGCAACCTTCTCGGGTGGACCACCACCTTCCACTAGATGAAGGGATCGAAATTGCTGGCGTACCTTTCTATATCCTTTCTCTGCCGGGGCATAGCTGGCAACAGGTTGGCGTCGTCTGTGACGAGATTTGCTTCGCTGCCGACAGTTATTTAGGCGAAGAGGTTTTGGAAAAGCACAAGCTGCCGTTTCTTGTGGATGCGCATGAGACCCTACTCAGTCTTCATAAGCTGCTTGCAACCAACTACAAGGGATACTTGCCTGGGCACGGAGCATATACCACCACCTCTCATGATGCCGTGAACAAAAATATTGCTTGGCATGAGCGGATTTTCTCGGTGATCTGCAACATTTTAGTAGAGGAGAGGACACCAGAAGAAGCGTTAACTCTCCTGTGTGAGCGTTTACACATTTCCATAGAAAATGCTTCGAGCTACGTCCTGTTTCGGACGGCGTTTATGGGTTACTTGGTCGGGCTGCAGAAAACAAAGAGGGTGGCATACCGGTTTGAACATAATCGGTGGTTGTGGAGAACCGTTCAGGATGGAGCGGAGGGAGCAGACAGGTAATCGGCGATTTCTGCTAGCTTATGCTCTGCAGCTTCGCGGACGGCCTTGGGAATGAAAAAAACTTCTTCGGATGTGGTGTTCATATAGAACTTTGCTTCTAAATACGGATGACCCAGTTTGACATTCAGTTCCCCTTTTCCGGTTGTTGTGCTGGTGTAGTTCGTAGGGATACGCAAAAAATACGCGCTGCTACTGGCGGAATCGTACATGACGACATCGTACGTGGGCATACTGTCCCCGCCTGATCGATGAAAGCCTTGTTGTCGCAGCATTTTGTCAACATAAGAGAGTGGCTGAACGACACCGGTAAGGGTCTTGTTTTTTAACCGCATGGACATCCTCCTCGGTTCAACCATTGAGAAATCAAGCTTACTCCAATACTATGTACGGCAATACCGATTCAGACTTGTAGAAAAAGAAAAGAAGGAGTGGACGAGGATGCAACTTATGGCAGATTTGCATACACATACAAAAGCGTCAGACGGTACCTGCGAGCCTGCGGAAAACGTACGTTTGGCGAAGGAGGCGGGACTTGCTGCACTGGCAATCACGGATCACGACACGGTAGCAGGGATTCCAGAAGCAATGGAGGCTGCCCGCGCACTCGACGTGGAAATCATTCCGGGAGTCGAAGTGAGCTCCGTAGGGAAGGGGCAGGATATTCACGTTCTTGGCTATTTTGTCCCGTATGAAGACCCAGCTTTTGAAGAGCGTCTCTTCCGTTTGCGAGAGACAAGGCATGAGCGTAACCAACTATTAATAGCACGGCTACAGGAGCTCGGTATCGACATTTCATTGGAAAAGGTATACCGCCGCAAGCAGGGCACGGACAAAAACATCGGGCGACCACATATTGCTGAAGAACTGATAGAGCTGGGGGTCGTTTCTACGATTGAGGAAGCCTTCGATAAGTACTTGGGCAAAGGGGGAGCGGCTTATGTCAATCCTCCACGCATTACCCCGCAGGAAGCAATCACGCTGATCAAAGAGGCTGGCGGAGTGGCGGTGCTGGCTCATCCGGGTCTGTATGACGATGATGAGCTGGTCCAGGAGTTGATTATATTCGGATTGGACGGGATTGAAGTCAATCACCCGGATAACGATGAGGTCCAAAAAATGCGCTACAGCAAGTGGGCAGCACAACACGGGCTTGTTGTAACGGGCGGTTCTGATTTCCATGGCTGGCGTGGAGAGGAGCCGTTTCATGCGATGCTTGGCTCTCATACCGCAGCGATGGATGCTGTTGAACAGCTACGTGCGATTGCGGCGAAGCGGAAGGTATAATTCATTCATCCATACGTAACGGAAACGACCCTCTTCGCTTTTATGGGAAGAGGGTTTTTGGTGAGCTTAAAACAATGCGAGCAGAAAGGATATTCCTAACCACAAGCATAGAGGGCTGAACAATGCTGTATCTTGACGGGCAAACTTCGTATTTTTTACTTTTTTAAAAAAGCCAATGTAGTTGAAGTCTCCTACAGCGCGCAGGACAAATACAGCTGCACAGATCATGCATCCCCATTGAATCAAAGAAGGGGCTATTACGGGCGAGAGATAACCGCTCTGGGCGAGCAAAATGTAACCGGCAAAAGCCAATAAGCAGGCAACGACGATCGTTCCGCCTTTCCCAGGGGAAAAAGTTCGGCGTGAATGATCGGCTGTTGTGGGGATGACGGAATCGGTCCCCCATTTTCCTCCGAAGGCCCAATAAAAATGCAGCAAGGACACGATAACTAAGAAGATAGCAGATGAGATAGGGAAAACATGCGTCATGGGAATACCTCCTATTGATTCATAAGGTTTTTGCGGAAGATACGTATCCGTATGTTTTGGGTGAAAAAATTCCTGCGCAAGACAATCTGTCAGGCAGGAAGGGGTAATCAAATCCAAGTCATAAAATGATGCAAGGGTGCGGACATATCAAAAGGCGCTTCCAGCTCTCTGCGCACGAGCCAACCAATATAGAGGAGGTACGCGAGCTGAGCACGTGTCTTTGCATCAGTGGGAGCCAGCCCTTTTTTCTCATACAAAGAGGCAACGAAGCCGATCCTGCGCTTCTCGATTTCCACGAGACGTTTGGAAAGGGCAGGATGTTGCTTCGCCCAGTTGTAGATAGCGGCTTCGATTTTTCGCTCGCTGCTAAAAACGCTCAACAACAGCTGTTCCAACGACATGTTGTCCGAGTGTGGCGCTCGAATGATCCGCTCGGTCGCATGCTCCTCCCAATAATCGACCATGGAGTCCAGTAACGCTTGACGATCTGAAAAGTGATGATAAAAGCTCCCTTTGCTGATCTTCAGTTTTCTGGCGAGAGGTTCCACACGGACAGTGTCAATACCTGCTTCAGCCAACATATCGAGCCCTGCCCGAATCCAATCTTCACGTACGTATTGCATGGTTCACCTCAAAAGATACGGTATCGTATGTTTCTAGTTCCATGTTATTCCACGGTGTGTGATGTGTCAAGAAGCATTGATTTTTGTATTGAGAAAGTAGCAGAGGGCTACGGTGATGACTCTTTTGAACGAGTGATTAGGCAATCCGGAAACCGCAGGTGATTTCATACCTTTATCGGGTACCAATGAAAAACAACCTCTCTTCGCATGATGATCATAGCGAAAACGAGGTTGTTTTCCGACTAGGGGATTGAGTTGCACGCAGCTTCAGTTATTCGCGAAAGGATTTTACCATCGCAATATGCTCGATACCCGCATCGTCGAATAAGTCGCCAAAAGGTTCATAGCCGAGCTTTTCATAAAACCGTTGGGCGTGCGTCTGTGCGTTCAGCTTCAAGCTGTCATACTCGTGCTGTTTGGCTAGCTCTTCCATAGCGAGCATGATTTGGCGGCCTAGCCCGGTACCGCGTTCTGTTTTAGCAACCGCCACCCGTTCAATTTTTCCCACGCCAGGTGCGTAGGTACGGATACGGCTCGCGCCCACTGGCTTTCCATCGCGGTAGGCCACAAAATGAATCGTCCCACCATCCAGTGTGTCATGCTCATCTATTTCCAACTCTTCCGGTACTTCCTGTTCCTCGATGAAAACGACTCGGCGTACAGACAGGGCATCCGCCAATTCTTGTTCAGTGGTGACTTTTTGGATCTGGTAGGTTTGCAGGTTCATCGGTATTCGTCCTTTGTTAGAAAATATCCCTCCCTACGATGGATACGCAAGGAGGGTTGGTGATTGAGGAAAGGGTGTTTATTTTTTGAGAAGGAAAGTCTGGTAAACGCTCCAGATGCCATCCTCGAGCTGATAAATCAAGTGGAAGCGATCGATCTCGCTGTTCAGGTCAATTTTTGCCATGCTCAGTTGGCCGGTTACATCTCGCAGCTCATCGTCGGACAGGTCGCGCCCGATGGTCAGATGCGGTACGTATGCGTAGGTTTCTTTTTCATTCACACACTGATTAGCAATCTTTTGATGCAGCTCGTTAAATGGTTCTTTGTTTTGCACAGCCAAATAGATCACGTTGGTGGTAGGGTGGAAAGAAGATACTCGATGGAAATGAGCCGAAAAGCTGTCGGTAGAGGAGGCAACCTGCTCCAGATGGCTCACCAGCTCAGACAACTTGGCTTCGTCCAGCTCAAAGGCTTCCTTCAAACGGATATACGGAGGAACCAAAGCATAGCCCGGGTCATAACGTTTCCGGTAAGAGTTGGCTACTTCTTGCACCTTGCTAGATGGGAATATTACGATACTGTACATCATCAGAACCACTCCTCCTTACTATCTATCGTGCTCTACAAGAACTTATTTTAACAGAAAATTCTTCATTTGTGTAATGTTAAGCGTGGGTCCGTATATTCCTTGCGCCAAAGGAAAGACTGTGTAGTGCAAGGAGGTGCCGCACTGCATGTATACGGCTATGATGATCACATTCATTTTTCTCGTTCTGCTTCTACTGTCTGTGCTGACCTTCACCATCTTGACTGCGATACGAAAAGGAGAATTCGAAGAGGCACTCGTATCGACTATCAAGGATGAAGGTCCACAAGAAGAACAGCCACGGTAAGTTTACCCGTAAAGCGTCTTGAGCATACGCGGTAGATTGCGCTGCCAGTAGCCCCACGTATGGTCACCCTCAAACGTTTCATAAACGAGGGTGACTTTTTTCGTGCCCAAAATCTCGCGCAGTTCTTCATTCGCCGCTAGAAGATTCAAAGTGCCACGCCCCGTGCTTACTGCCGTTTCCTTTGTCCCAATTTCCAAATAAATGGTCTGCGGTACGGAAAAGTCAGCGTCAGCTACCAGACGATTTAGCTTTGCGTCCATGGCAATCGACTGGCAGGCAACTTGTCCAAACGTATGTGGATAGTTAAGAGCAGTGAACAGAGAGACAACCCCGCCCAAAGATTCGCCAAGAAGTGTTCGTGCGTTCCCTAAAGGATGTGTGGAGTAATGCGTATCGACATAGCTCACGACTTCTTCGGCGAGGAAGCGTCGGTAGGCCATGTGCTCTTTGCCATCCGGATGATAACGGTCATGCCGTTTGCTTTTCTCGACAGGGAGAAAGACAGCGATGATATCAGGCAGTTCTTTGTCCTGGTTCAATTGATCCAACAAAGTAGCCATCCTGCCCATTGCCAAGTAATCTTCTCCATCCTGTACGTAGAGGACGGGATACGAGTAGAGTGGCGAGTAGCGTTGGGGTGTGTAGACAACCAGCTTTTCCGGCGTCCCCAAATGCCGGCTTTTCAAGACGATTTCCTCAAGGGCCACTGCGGTGTCCTCCTTATTGGGATATTCTGTTCATTATTATACAGGAGGGAGCGTGCATGCCCAAGAGTTTGGGTGCAGGGTCAGGCAGTGGGCGAAAGATTGTCGCAATTTGGTCAGCGTGTGATACTATGGTAGGAAACGACTTCACTCGATTTGTGGAAGGGGTTGTCTCTTATATGAAGAAGCAAGTACACAGCATCGAAGTCAGAAACGCTGCTCTCGCACGTTTGGCAGAACGCGGAGTGACGTTGGATGATATCGCAGAGATCGTCTATCTCATGCAGTCGCCCTACCATCCAGATCTCACGATGGCACAGTGCATTGAGAGCGTGAAAGCGGTCTTGGAAAAAAGGGAAATGCAGCACGCCATCCTGGTTGGCGTTGAGTTGGATACGTTAGCAGAGAAGGGCCTCTTGTCCGAGCCGCTCCAATCCATCATCGCGTCAGATGAAGGACTATTCGGATGCGACGAAACATTGGCACTAGGCTCCGTGTTTGGATATGGAAGTATCGCTGTGACCACTTTTGGACATTTGGATAAGCACAAGGTCGGAGTGATTAAAAGGCTGGATACCAAGTCGGCAGAGGGACGCGTTCACACATTTTTGGACGACCTCGTGGCGAGTGTGGCAGCCAATGCATCTAGCCGCATGGCCCATCGGATGAGAGATGAGCAGGAGGCAGAATTGGCACGAAGTGAGGCGTTGAAGCAACAGGAAGCCGAGCTGCGTGTCGAGGAGAAAGGGAAAGGGACGGAGCAGGCGGGGTAGGTTAGGTTTGGGATGAGGGAGTTTGTTTCGATCGTTACCTAATTATCTTGTTTGTTTTAAACTCTATTGAATAGTTTTCAGCTTAGCAGGAGCCAATTCTTCACCGGTGTAGCTCATATGCTTGATGCGTCATGTATGATGTGATGCCATCATGTAGGTAATCCCCATGTTTTGTAGGGGATGTGGGCAGCAGCGGTGGGGAATGGCTTTTTACAAGGAAAAAACAAGCCTGATTTCACTGGGTTTTTTAGTGTTCTTTTGGTACGAGTGAAAATTTTTACAAGAAATTATTCATTTCCTCTTGAAATTCATTTTACGATACTGTATAGTAATAAATGTGATCGACGTCCGATACGATTCGGGCCCTTAGCTCAGTTGGTCAGAGCGGTCGGCTCATAACCGATTGGTCGTAGGTTCGAGTCCTACAGGGCCCACCATTAAACGATCACACACATATCCCATGATCCGGTAGCTCAGTTGGGAGAGCACCATCTTGACAGGGTGGGGGTCGCTGGTTCGAACCCAGTCCGGATCACCATAGTATGAACGTTAGAACCCTTGAGGAATCAAGGGTTTTTCTTATTTTACAATAGTTTCTAAAATGATGAGATGGCTTGATAAAACGGTTTTGGGGACAAATTGGGGCGGGGCATTCTAGGTTTCTTCTTTTATATTTCCCTGTTCTTTTCTTTGCGGGAAAACTTATCGCTTTCCTGCTGTTCGTTTCTTGACCTTTTTCGTAACGTGAACGTGTATATCGGCAGAAGTGGATGACCTTATATCAGCAGTGGCAATAAGTAAAATCGATCGTATGACCTAAATTGTGAGTACAGAGTCAAAGCCCCTTGGCTATTCACCAGGGGGCTTGTCCACACTTCAGTGTTTACACAAAACTTTTGACAGAGCCGAAATGCACTTCCGACTACCACTTAAGAATCCCACTGATTCCCAAGGTTTCGCTTGCCCCTAGGGGTGGGAGTCTCAAATACTCAACTGTTACTTTAGTACAATTTCCTTTTTCCATACCAATTTTTGATTTGCTTCGTTTTTAAAAGTGAGCGTTAGGACACCCTTCTGACCCTTCATCTTTTGAGCATCATAATTAAAACTGTGTATCTGCAAGGAGCCACCGATCGTAAAATTAGGTTCTGTACTCTCAGAAAAATCGTTTTCCGCCGCTTGTTCAACTGTATTCACAATTGTTTTCTCATTTGATTTCCATTCCATCTTCTCAAGTGTGTAACCTTTTTGGAATTTGTCTACGTAAAAAGTAAACGCATCTTTATTCATTGGATTGTAGCATCTTGATCGACTTTCACGCCGATCATCTTGTCGTTAATGGCATACACAGAGTACTGCTCTTTCGTATTTTCTTGTGTATTTTTTGGTGCAATCCAAGCCTCACCTGTTCCAACCATTACCCCGGTATATTCCACAAAAAGCTCATTCACTTTTTGGTTTAAAAAAGCATCCTTGACGTTTTTGGTTAAAATTTGATCATATTTTTGGATAAATTCTTGCTTGGTTTTAATTATTATATCTATGTCTTCACCGTTCTTTTCGCTACTTACAGTCAACGGGAATTCGAAACGATTCGCCACACTATTTTTGTCTCCAGCTTTTATCTCTTTTTGCAGACTAGTAAAATATGACTCAAATGCCTTCGCATCATCAATGCCAGCGACAAAGTATGGATTCTTTTGTTCTACAGTTGGACTTGGATTTTTTACCGCAGCCGCTACAGACATTTCCTTTTGCAACCCCGGTAAAAAACCTACTGATAATACTGTTGCAACGATTATTGCATTTGTGACTTTTTTCATTTCAAACTCCTCCTAGATTTAGCATTAAAATAGATGTAAAAGTGTTGAACAGTGAGTCATCTTGCAAGAAATATCCTCGTTTAGAAATTAGTAACGTTGTTAATGCTAATCAAAAAATTAACCATTTTTTGGGCAAACGCTCATCTTCTTACCTTTCCTGGGAGGGAGGTTTATTTACGTTTGTTTTGGTTGATGGCAGTGACGATAGATTCACCCAGTCCCAGCAATGCGATAATCAGCATGCCGAAACCAATCATAAGCGTCAAAGCATCTCTAACCTCCACAGGCATCACTTCCCTTCCGAGAGGATAGCCGAACGTCCTTTCAAGAATATTCGATTGAGCAGGATTAGCATACCATTTATTTCCAATTGCAGGATGTACTTTTCTGCGCCCAAGCGATTCTCCTCCTTTATTTCGTGTGTATGATGAGTAAATGCAGAAAGGATTGTCCAATACTCGAATTTTTATTCGAAGACAAGTTTAATCTTCTGAATCCTTGCCCATCCTGAGGTATTCGTGTTTGGATTAAGAAAGAAAAGATCGAAGTTAGGAAAGCGGCTAGATAAGAGAGGATTTACCCAACAGTGGCTAAGCAAAGAATCGGGGGTAAACAATACTACTGTTTCGCGTCTAGCATCAGATAATGAATATCTAGCGACTATGAAAACTGCTCAACGAATACTGAATGCACTTAGAAGGGTAGACAAAAATGCGAAACAGGATGATTTCTGGACCATGTAGGATAGTGGGGACGAATGGGGACAAAACTAACTTGAATCGTCAAAGATTCACTCAGATGCGAACGGATACGAACAGGAAAAACACTTGATTTTCAAGGGTTTTACAGATCAATTAGGATTAAAAACGATGACCCGGTCTCTTTGACAGGGGGGGGTGCTGGTTCGAACCGAGTCCGGATCACCATTTAACGAACTGAAACCCTTGGGAATCAAGGGTTTTTTATGTCCTCGTCCATCCACCCTGACAACATAATCCCTCTAAGCTGTCACTGGAGTCCTTGGCGCACTTCGGACAGCAAGCCCAGACACTAAAGCAAGCGATGCGGCACATTACGCAGCCGATGCATTGCGTGATGCAGCAGGAATCCAAAAAAATTGCGAAGCCCTCCCTTCGGAATATTCCTGGGAGGGCTTTTCTTATGTATTACGATTGTTCGTAACACAAATTATTGCTGCTAAGTAAAGAATTGATGCAACTATAGCTCTTAAAAAGAATCCTGATCCGTGTCATTGTTATAAATTGAAACAGAAGCAACTACCACAATGTGACCAATGACGTAGACAAGAATACCGTACAAAATTTTTAAAGCATAGAAGACCATCCTAATTTTAGTAGTCAAAGCTATCGTAATCTGGAGAAGCCATTTCAATATCTGCAGCATAAGATACGTTCATGTTAACTGAAGGAGTAGAACTTCCAGAGAAGCCAATTTCAATACCACTCGCATGAATTTGAACATGTCCATATTCTCCAACAACATTTGCTGAGCCATCATCATCATTTTTATAAACTTTTGCGGTCAGTACAATTTCGTAGTCGTTTTTCATTGAGTCAATATCTACATCATAGGCAATTCCTTTTTCTGGGTCAACATCATTTAGGGCAACGTCATCACGATCTGAGCCAAATTGTCTCATGATATAGCAGTCATCTTCGTATTACGTGAAATCATCTGACCAAGCTAGTGCAATTGCATCAGTAAATTCATAAAATGGGTTTGTCAGCCATTCACCAGTGGCTATAAATTTAAAATTATCTTTGCCACGCTTTTCATTAATTCTTTTAGCAACAACACTCATTTTAAAATCGTCTTTGTCTAATGTTCGTAGCTTAACCTCTCTGGTATCCTCTTCATCAAGGTTTCTATAAACCCCCTGAATACTAACAATTTCGCCCTCCTCTTTACTTAATTCATAGATAGCAGCATCTGATAAACTATCAATTTGATCTTGAGTTATATGCTCAGCGAAATCCAATTTCTCTAGAGCTAAAATGCGTTCTACAGTTGATAATGGCGTGAAATTATCTTTAAAGAATCAGCTGAAAAAGTGATTGTTGTCCTTGGTGCGCTATGGGCGGCAAGTGCCGATTCAAAAGTAAGGAATGCAGTCCATTATGCAGCAGTTGCATTGCGCGACGCTGTTGGTATCCCTATATAATAGTGAAGCCCTCCTTCGGATCTGTGTCCGGGGGAGGGCTTTTTTAGTCTCAATCCCCTGAGCAATATGCATTAAAAGGATCGTGCAAGTATCGATTCATATTTTTCATAAAATGGTTCGAGCTGTCTTGACGTACACAGTAGACAATTCGAATAAAGAATTATGTTGTATGCATAGTTGTGTCTGCTGCGTTAATTGTTAGATACGAGAAGTGTGTGCATAAACTTCAATAAAAAAACACCCATTAATCGGGTGTTGAACAGACAAATACAATTAATTACATTAAAAAATAGTTAAGTCTTGATATTTTCCTAAATCAAATAGATCTTTTAGTAAACAATCCTCAACTTTTACTAGACCGATATCATCAAGGTTCTTTATCTGTAGATAGTCTTCTTGATTGAATGTGGTGAAGTTCCAACATCCATTAGTTCGAGTAATGGAGTATCTTGATGCTTTATATTCAAACTCTATTTCACGTCCAATTTTCAAATCGGTCATTAAAGATTCATATGTATAGTCCATACTTCCCCCTATATTCACGGCTTGATTTTTCTTAGTTTAATATCTTATTCAAAAAAAGTCGATGGGCGTTCATAATGCCCCATCGACTTTTTAAGTTTACTAGCTTGTTTGGATTAGTACCATTCTCCTCTAGATGGAGGTCCAACTGGTGGCCAAAACCAATCGTGTCTGTGTGGAACGTTTGGATGGGTTTTTGGATTGCCATGGTTTGTGTAATCTATATCCATTTCAGCTTTTCCGTCCCCATCATAATACCGACGCTGATAGAGTTCACCATCTTTAATCCAGTCTATTGAAGAATAAGCATCTTGGTCTTTTGACGGAGGGCTCTTAGTAGTTGTGGAATGATTAGCTGTTTCATCGCCGTCTTCCTTAGCTTTCTTATATGCATCTTTTGGCTTCGGTTTTGGCTTTGGTTTCTTTCTAAGTGGTTCTGCCTCTCCCGCTATTTTTTCTGGAGTAACGTTATCTTCTGTAACTTCTTTTGTAACACTGTCAGTTTCAATAGCTTCTTGAACTTGAACGGATTCGTTTGATGCCTGGATAGAAGATGTAGTAACGAAGTTTGGCAAAACTAAAGTTGTTGCTAGTAACGCTAATAAAGAAAGCCTTTTGATTTTAAACATGTACACTCCCCTTTTAAAAAAGTGCTAAACAAACCTCTTTTTTGGTATTTACCATTTTAAGGATTATCTTCCACATTTATACATTATTTTTTCGTATTTGTAAATGGTTTTAAAAATTTTTGAATATTACAATTTATTTATACGAATTTAATTATTAATAAAATCGGTATTAAACAAGTATTTTATTACTAAGTTCACTGTTTGCATTTGCTTATGTTGTTCGTATATATACAGAACGAATGTTCGTGAAAGGGTGGTTGATGTGGAGACAATCCAAGTAGTGATTGACGACCAACTACAGGCTGTTCCGGTTTTAACCCTAAAGCATGTCAAAGCATTAAGCAAAATCCACACAGGTGGTAGCCCAGGATACGCGTCTGACATTCTCCGTGGTTTGATAGAGGCTGGATTGGTGGAGGAGACTGCAAATGAGTTTGCTGTTTGAGAATCACTATGAGCAAATGGTAAGTCCACTACCTCCGATCGATCCTGATTCAAAATTAGAAAATTACTTTTGAGAGTACAAATCTAAGGTTTGGGAGTATTAATTTGTAACGGTGTTCTGAGGATTCATTTTGATATATTTGGGGACTCTATGTGATCCGAGACTCTTTTTTCGGTGTATATTAATAGCATAGAAAGTTAATCACCAGCCGCCTACGGGCGGTATTTTTGCATTTTCAGAAAGGACAACTTGTTAATTCGACAAGGGATGAAAGTATGTGAAAAACTAAGGCTTGCTTTCGCGAAACGATTCCCATGAAATTTTAGCTGATCAATTAAAAAATTCCTTTACAAGCAAATAGTCAGAATTGAAAACATATTGCGCTCGAATTATAATTTTACTTAATTTACAATAAAATCCATACAGTGGAGGGATTGGTTAATGAAACGATTCATACCTGTTTTACATGCAGCTCTTGTAACCTCTGTACTATTCGGCTTGCAGGGAGTCAGCTTGGCACAGGAAAAGAATGGTGAAGCTATGGTGGAACAGCAGGAGATCGGGCTCATCGAAATCGGCATGGCCCAAGTGATTTACTTGGAAACGCCCCCAGGCTACTGGTATGCATTAAAGGAGGGAAAGCATGTCTACCTCGATTATGATAAAGGCTCCTTTCAGTATAAATTGGTGGCAGGATTGTCTAGGGGAACGGATTATCTGTATCAATATGACCAGAACGGAGTTTTGCTCAAAACCATCAAAATAATTGTTAAATAAACAGGGTGTTTCCATCCAAAACTTTGACAGCTTTGGGCTGGTGAAGAGAAAATAGGCCGATCACGGTCTATTTTTTATTTTATTGCATGAGCTGTAAGGAACGGGGAGGTTTTCGAGTATCCACTCGTAATAACATTTGTTAAAACCCTTGAGAAATCAAGGGTCATTTTTATTTCCTCAATCATCCACCCTGATTACATAACCCGCAGGGGTTATCGCATGCTAACATTTTTAACAGCTTTGATTCAACAAAAGCATCCTGAACGTCTTTGTTTCATCTTTCTCTCGAAGTTGTCAGCAACTTCTTTAAGCAATTTTGAGACCACATGGCAATATTCATCCATCGTAATTCATGTCACGGGTATGTGGAGTGGGGCAGACTTCGTACCAAGTAAGACGGTTTTTTGAATATACAGGTGCATTTGGAACTTTATACCTATTGCTCGTGACCATTCTATATCCGATACCTCAAAACGTGGGCATTATTTCCTTTTTATATATAGATTGGATATCTGGCATGTCGATCACCATGAGCACCTTCCATCTGTATGAAATCCTTTACAGAGAGGAGGGGACTGAATGCCCAATATTGAAGGTATCAACATCCAACAATCAAGTGCGGAACGCAAGAGCTACGTGGTTGTAGGAGCCATTCTATCATGTAGTAGTGGTAGTAAGCAGAGTAGGCTGAAAATGCCGTTCAGCCATGGTGTGTTCGTAAAAGGGAAGCCGCAAGTGAGCATCATGGATTTCGTCCCCAACATCAATATCATGCCATTTGGAAAATGCAGCAGCTTGAAAAATCCCGCCGTCGCCTCTGCCACCGCCGCCAATAATGGTGTTCACACTCCAATGCCGTGCACACCTCTGACGACAATGCCATGGATGGACGGGAAAGCGGACAAAATGGTCGGTGGCCATCCAGCATTGCTGAACAACTCAACAAATATGTGCTTCCATTGTGGGCTGATAAAGATTGAAGATGACGGGCAGGATTTGGGTGGTGTGACGATAGGAAGTCAGTCGCCAGCAAATAGCGGACCGTCAGCTACCGGTTTTGGGCAAGGACCAGCTTGCGAGAAGCCACAGGAAAAGCCAAACATGTGGGATAACTTTGTCAAAGGAATCTCGAAGTTAGGAGACGTTCCTGCTGCGATGCAAAAAGCGGCAAGTGAGCTGCCAGGGGCTTTGGAGAAAGCTGCAAATGATTTGCCAAAAGGGTTGAAGAAGGCAGCAGAGGATTTGCCAAAGGGTATTGAAGTGTTTGTGAGGGAAGGTCATATCGAGCCAATGCAAGAAGACTTGGATACGTTGCGGGATGAGGATATCAATCTTGAGGATGCACTTGCAATCAGTGGGCTTGTCGTTCATGCACTGACTTTGGGGAGAAGTAAAAACGTTAAGGATTTAGTGAAGGCGTTAAAGAAGGGAAAGAAGAGGACGGGTGATTTTAAGCCGATAAAAGAAGTAGAAATTGTAGATATGAATGGAAGACCAATCGGTGAGTTTGATGAGATAGACATGAAAAATGGCATTTTTTACGAGGATAAAACTGCAAAAGGACTAGACATTCTGAATCCCAAAACTGGGCTACCAGCACAAACACCACAGCAATTTGCCGATAAACAAATATTGACGAAAACTAGGAATAGAATTAACAACCTTCACAAAAGTGCTGTGTCCTCAAGACCAGCAGCTAATGGAAGCCCAGAAGCACCCTCTCTTGAAGAAATTAAAGGCATACGACAGTTTGTTTTCAGGCTGGATGGAGACACACCTGAGCTTAGAGAAGCTGTTGAAAAAAGCCTTGAGCAACTAAGAAAAGAGTTCCCAGAGTATACATTTAATGTTCAATTTGGAGGGAGATAAAAATGTCAATTTGTGCTTTTCTTCAAGAGCCTGAGAATGAATATGAAGAAAAATTTAATATTCCTGTTGCAACTGATTCTTTCTTTGAGGAATGTTGGAAGCCTGCTATTGAAGAACTGAACTTAGAATGGGTTAATGTTTTTTCAGTTGGATTAGATATGGTGAAAGAAGACTTGCCGTTTGTGATGAAGGAACTATCTATGATAAAGGATTGGGCAAAAACAAATTTACCCAACGAAAAACAAGAAAAAATAATTGAAAGAATTGAATTACTTGAGGCTGAACTTCCTAATGCTTTTCGAAGAGAAGGTGCAGTAGTATTTATTGGCTAGGTTTCAATAAGTAATGGTGGGGGCTACCCAGTGCCGAATGAGCCCTTCACCTTACAATCACTACTATAACCTTTAATCTACCTGAGGAAGTTTAGAACGTCTGGAAAGAGTACACTTAACTATGATTTGAAGGTTGAACATATTTGACACATCTAAACACTCTATACTAAGGCTACGCACGATGAATAAGCCGCTCGGGTAAATAACCGGGCGGTTTTTGCTTTGGGTACACGAATTTGGAAGGAGTAAGAGTATTGAGCCAATCGGATGGCTGCATATCCTAATCTTTGACATACCACTTTAGGATTGACACCTTGAATAAGAAGAAGCGTAGCATGAGTATGTCTTATGTCATGGAAACGTATTTTTGGAATGTCTACGCTCTTTATGACTCGTTTGTACGTTCTCTTCAGATTCCAGGGGGATCCCAGCAGCGCTTGAACGCTCTAAAATGTCAAAATTGGTAAAAACAAGCAGGAATCTGTCGTTTTTAGTAGAATATAACCCTCAATAAGTAATTGAGGTGAAAAAGTTAAATGCTGTTTGTCCTATTTTCAACATTAGAATACCTCGCAATTTTTGCTCTTATGACTACGCTGTTTCGGTTTGGTTTTTTGGTGCATATCAACCGGATTCTCTTTGTGAGTTTGGTATTAATGCTTTTCTCGTTTGGGCTACGACAATTTACGCCATATGAAGACTATGCAACCATAGCCCAAGTCGTCATAATCTTTGGGGCATTAATCTTAGTATGGAACGTGAATTGGGGGCATGCTGCCTTAATGACTATTATCACAGCAGGAATATACTTGGGTATTCAGATGATGGAAGTGTTCTTCCTGACCGTTATAGGAATCCTAGAGACAATTGAATCGTTAGGGGATCGAAGCATCAACACAGGGTTCATATTCCAGACAATCTCCGCATTCCTTACCTTTGCATTATGCTATGGACTTCGGAAATGTAGACTGCAATTTACATTTGTCAGAGACGGAGCGCCTTTCTTTATTCACCATAGAATCAACATGGTTATTTTGTCACTGATCATTGTAACAGGTGTATTGATAACGGTCTTGTTTAAATTAGCAAGTACATATGGAATTGCTTCCTTAGTGTGGATTTTCTTTGGGATGGCCATCGGAATCACTATACTGGCATGGCTGGCTATAAAAAGGGATGGGGAATATGATTGAAACTCTCGCTGAAAGAATAGCCATACAACTAAAGTCGATCAATCCGCATGAAACGAAGTCAGTCCCTACAATGAAGTTTGGGTTAATCCTTATCATCAACATGCTGCTCATCATTACGATTAGCCTTACCCTTTCACTCATGATAGGGACATTTCCAGGAACATTAATCACATTGGCCGGATTTTTAGTACTACGCCAATTTTCAGGAGGATTTCACTACTCATCGTCCGTCTACTGCACCATGACAAGTATAGTGGGAGCTGTATTAATCCCTCTAGTTCCCTTTCCTATTGAATTTGTCACCCCGATTATTATCATCACATTAGTCCTAGTAGCACTTTTTGCACCCCAAGAAATGGAAATGCAATCACGACTATTCAAACAAAATCAGACGTTGCTCCTCAAAACCATCTCAATTATCATCGTCAGTTTATTATTTTTCATAGAAAGCGAGACGCTGGTAAAGACCTTCTTTGTGCAAGCGCTGACGCTAATTCCACTGAAAGGAGGTGGAAAAGATGAGAAATAAAGCGATGATGTTCGTAGCGAAACATGTTTCAGCAATTGCTTCATTTGTTGCGGTACTGGCGGTATCTACAGCATCCTTTGGTTTCGTGGGGAAACCTGAGATTCCAGAGGAATTAAAGAAATAAGAAGCAACGAACGGGGAAAAATGGTTGTCCCATTGCAATTCTGTAAATCTTTACTTTATGAACAGAACATCCGTGTATGATTATATTGTACTTATAGACTGCTTCTTTCAAATCATTACCAATAACCTCATTCCCCTTGATGGACAAGGGGGTTCTTTTTTTATTGCGCTTGGTTCATTGGCGTCTACAACACTGTTTTTTGAATCGTTAATGAATCCAAGTGGACTGTCTCTTAGTCGGAAAATCGACTTTCGAGACAGCCCTCCTTATTTTTACATACGCTTAACGCTTAATGAAACTTGGAAAGAGCGAATTTAGCTGTAAAATTCATTTTTTTCATATAGGAAGAGTTCGCTCCAGCTTGAAATTGTACAGAAATATTGCCGTCTTTTTCTGCTTGAAAGACGCGTCCGTAAGGTGAATTAGCAGGGTATGTACCAATCACTTGATTATCCGCATCAAAGACTGTATAAGAGATCGGGAATCCTGAATTGGTTACAAATATCGTAAGTTCTTCTCCCTTTTTAAGCGAGAAAGATTCTTTTTGCGTTACTTCGTATGAGCTCAGAGAATAGTATTTCGTAACCTCTTGAATGTCTAAAGCAGTTGTTGCTGCGCTAGCTTTTGAGACTTCCAATCCTGGCAAATATACACCCGAAAGTAGTGCAATTCCTAATGCCCCTGCTAAAATGGCTTTTTTCATAATCGTGGCTCCTCCTTTTTTGCTCATCCATGAGCGAAAGTAAATATTTGGAAATTACACCCATTATAATCTCGTTGAAAATGATTATCAATAAGTTTTTTTTAGATTTGTTAGATTACCTCGTACGGCGTGATAAACAGGGCATAAAAAAAGAGAGTGATTCCATTGAATCAACATCCCCCTAAAAACGGCATACACATCCCTGTATCCGGACAAAACCCTTCATTCGCCGCACACAACCTCTCCGTAAACCCAGGCTCCTTCTGCGCCAGAAACTTAAAATAACAAACAATTTCATGATTCCTTACAGCTAGACTATTCAACTGAAAATCCAACACATACTTCCGATCCACATGCTGATAGTACAAGCCTTTCTTCGTAAACGGAGGAGGGTACACCTTTGATGGCAAAGTCGGAATAATATCATGGACATTCACAATCCGAACACTGTTTTTTACTGTCTCATTAAACCGCGAAGCAAAGACAGGATCTCCGACACGAGGACTCCCATACGTATACACAACAGGTCGCATAAACTTCGTATTCACCGCAATATCCAAACCAGCAAGTGCGGCCAAACCTCCCCCTAAACTGTGCCCCGCAACAAATAGTCTTTTCGATCTTGAAAGCTTGCTCAACTCCCGAATCAATTCATCTCTCGCAGATTGATAAATACAAGTAAACCCACGATGGGTCTTTCCTGCCTTTTTGACAAAACGATAGGGGACTTGATACAAATCTTGATCAGACTCATTGTCATTAAACGTGCGTGTTCCCCGAAAAGCAACAACAATACTGTCTGGAGACTCGGCTACAAAACCAAATATCTCCTGCTCTGGAGTCTCAACACCAGCCAATGCTCGAATCGTCGAGCGCTGACGATACCCTTTTGGCAAGACAAGTGAATCTGTTTCAAAAAGCTGATAGGCCTGATGGATCATGGCCGCAAGTAAAATCGCATCTTCGCTGTTATATATACGATCGATCATTCATGTGTCTCCCTTTCTGAGTTTCCAGGCTGTAAAACCTAGCATTTGCCTTGAAACGGAATACACGTATCGGTATCGGGACAAAACCCGGGATTTTCCACACAGAGCGTTTGGGCATAATCAGGGTCAAGCTGAATGAGGCTATGAAAATAGCAGGCGATACTATCGTTGCGAGGCGTATTATTCAGTTGAAACGAGATCGGAAACTTGTTTTTTACATGTTGATAATAGATACCTTCCTGGGTAAAAGGAGGCGGATACTTTTGATCGGGGAATGTAGGAAAAGGGTCGTGAACATTTACAATGCGTAGACTATTGGCAACAACTTTATTAAAGCGTGAAGCGAAGTGGGGGTCACCAATACGCGGACTGCCATAGGTATAAACGATTGGTTGCCGAAACTGCGTGTTTTCCGCAATATCTAAGGCTGCCAGCACAGCTAGCACGCCACCGTAGTTGTGACCAGTAATAAACAGCTTTTTAGATGCTGAAAACTGATTTATTTTTCTGAGTAACCGATCCCGTGTTGATTGATACAGGCATGTAAATCCACGTGAGGTTTTCCCTGCATCTGTAACAAAAGGATAGGGGACTTGGAGGATGTCATAAGCTGCCAAAAGGTCTGCCGGATATGCTGCGTACCCTCTGAAGGCAATGATGATTTCATCTTTTGATTCTGCTACAAAACCATACACATGTTCCGTTGGATTCTCTACGTCAGCAAAAGCCCGAATGGTATATCGAAGCTGAAAACCTTTGGGTAAGATAAGCTCCCCTTCAAAAAATAGGAGATAAGTCTGATAGCTCATGGCTGCAAGGAAAATGGCAGCCTGACTAGTAAACATGTTGTTTTCGTCCGAGAAAACCATGTAGACAAATTCCTTTCCAAACAAGAATAAGGATCTAACACTTTTGAAAGGGCATATATCGAACTCTTGTCTCTCCCTCCCAAATGATAGCAGGGCAATTCTATTCGAATGACACTTACCATGAGCCTATGTTTTTACGATGGAATGCGTGCTTGTATGAAGAAAATATATGACTGCTTATCGGACAGGAGGGGAGGGGGCAATGACGAATTATAAAGTGGTGTGGAAGAAAAAGGAAAAGGGGCGCGTACGCAACGCTCCCCTTTTACAAAGGTTTTGAGAGGATTTCAATTCCCACATCTATTGTTTTCTCTACTCCCATAAAGGTTAAAAGTATTTTCGCTCTATTTTTGTGCCTATCCACTTTTTTGATAATGCCTTCCAGTCCTATTAGGGGACCCGCTTCTACGATCACTTTTGAATTTTCCAGATAAACTTTTGAATAATCGACAACCTCACCGTTTCCCATGAGTTGGAGTATCAGGGTGATTTCTTTTTCGTCAATGCTCGAATAATAAGTGCCCTCATCTTGCGAATAGTAACTACCGTTATTGACCAAACGCAAGCTCCCAGGAATTTTTTTGATTTTATGGAACATTTCGTTAGTCATTTCAGTCTTAATAAGTACATACCCAGGAAAAATATTCTTGATGACATTATACACAATGCCTGCCTTTTTCTCAGGAACCAATCTCTTCGGCACAACGGACATTAAAGACTGCTCATTAAAATAGAGTTTGAGGTACTTTTGAACGACTTCTTCTTTACCAGATTCTACAAAGATGGCATACCATTTCAAGGTGAGCAATCCTTTCATTATGAAGTGGATTCGTAAGTATCTGGAGCGCTGGCTGCTTTCCAAAAAAAATGGGAATGATTGAGTAGATGAATTACCATTTTTTATGGTATTATCCTAAATATACCCAATTCTTTTGCGTTATGCAATAAAGGCGGTTGTTGTAACATTCTGTATAAATATAAAGAGTTAGCGATATAAGTTTTTTATCGAAAGTAAAATCCCTTAGGGAATTTAAACGATGTTTCGGCACGTTAAAGGAACGTAGGGAGGTCATACGGAGAAACAGTAGTGTGTATATTTATTTACCCACGAACTGGGGAAGCTCTGCCCTTTGGCATAGTAGGAGAACGGAAGGCGGAGAGAGGATTGCATATGTTTCCACAGATATCTACCAGAGAATTCGTTATAAAAGGTACGGATAGAGAGTTTCGTGCGAGTTTGTGCATAGGCTACTTTTCTGTTCCCGCAGATTTTTTAAAAATAGTAAAATTCCTGCACCCAAAAGAATTCGAGTACTATTTTCATCTGGAGTTTGAGCGGAGAGTAAAAAGCTACCTGACAGGGAGATATGTCGCCAAAAGAGCTGTTTCGGTTTTGACTGGAGAAGACAGCTTAGAGCGAATATGTATGGAACAGGGCATTTTTCATCACCCTGTCGTGAACTTACCGAATACAACTAATGTCCAAGTGAGTATCACCCACTGTGACGATCTTGCAGCCGCCATTGCTTTTTCGGAAGAGCTACCAATGGGGATTGATATGGAGAGAATTAGTGTTGATAGAAATAAAGTTCTAGAGACGCAAATGACTGTGAAAGAGAGCAGCTTGTTTTCGTACTTGCCTTATTCCTATGAAACGAATCTTACTCTTTTCTGGACAGTCAAGGAAGCGTTATCCAAAATTTTGAAGACAGGCTTAACAACCTCTTTTCATATCTATGAAATAAGCCAAGTGGAGGCAAGGGACGGGGTTGTTTATAGTCATTTTGAAAACTTTCCTCAATACCATACGGCATCCTTTATCCTTGGTGACTATGTGTGCTCGATCACCTACCCGAAAAAGACAGAGTGGAGTGTTGCTGTAGTAAAGGATGTACTTCAGGAGATAGAACCATCCATGACAAATCTCGGATAAAAATTCCCCATTAGCGGTCAATTGACCAGGCTGTGGGGAGTTTTCTTTATAGAAACCTTTATGAAAACAAGGGGTGCATCATACATGGAAAAGCCTGTTGTGTTTATGTTTTCTGGACAGGGGTCTCAGTACTATCAGATGGGGAAAGACCTTTTTGATCAGAATCCGGTATTTCGCAAATGTATGCTTAGGTTAGATGAAAAGGTACATTCCCTGATCGGGGAGTCTGTCCTTGCCCAGTTATATGATGACACGAAGCGTCGAGACGACATATTTGATCGCACCCTTTATACGCACCCCGCCATTTTTATGGTGGAATACGCTCTGGCCCAGGTTCTCATGGAAAGCGGAATGAAGCCCGACTATTGCCTGGGGAGCAGTTTGGGGGAGTTTGCGGCGGCGGCTGTGGCTGGGATCATGCCTGTGGAAGAATTACTGCAACTCGTGGTTGAACAAGCCACCCTTTACGAAACGTATTGTCAGAAAGGGAGTATGCTTGCGATTCTCCACAATCCCGATCTTTATTATCAAGAGCCGCTCTTGCAGCGAAATAGTGAGTTGGTAGCGGTGAATTTTCATTCGCATTTTGTCATTTCCGGGAGCAGTCATCAGCTACAGCGCATGGAGGATTATGTAAAAGGCAAGGGGATTATTTGTCAACGACTACCTGTATCGTATGCGTTTCACTCATCTTACATCGATTCGGCTGAACCACATTATCGGGAGGTATTGAAACATAAATCGTTTGGAATTCCCCAGATTCCCTTTGTATCGTGTGTTCATGGCGAAATCATGAAGGAACTGCCAGCTGACTACTTTTGGCAAGTGGTAAGAAAGCCAATGCAGCTTCCAAAAGCTGTCCAAGAGCTGGAGAAACAGCAAAGTTATATTTATTTAGATTTGGGACCAGCAGGAAATTTGAGTAATTTTACAAAGCGAAATCTGCGGCAAGATTCACAATCAGAATGCCACTCGATTATCACTCCTTTTAAAAAGGATGGTGAAAATGTAGAGCGCATCAAGCAGCTATTCTCAAATAAAAGGTTGAATACAAACAGAAAGGAAGGCAGAAAAATGACCACATATGTTTTCCCAGGGCAGGGCTCCCAAATAAAAGGAATGGGGGGCTCTCTTTTTGATGAGTTTCCAGAAATAACGGCCAAAGCTGATCAGATATTAGGTTATTCCATCAAAGAATTATGTCTGCATGATCCAGACAAACAATTAAGTAAAACGCAATTTACCCAGCCTGCTCTGTATGTGGTAAATGCGCTTAGCTATCTGAAAAAAGTGAAGGAAACCGGGAAAAAACCTGACTATGTGGCGGGGCACAGCTTGGGTGAGTACAATGCACTTTTTGCATCAGGGGCGTTTGATTTTGAGACAGGCTTACATTTGGTGAAAAAAAGAGGCGAGTTGATGAGTCTGGCCGTCGGTGGAGGGATGGCGGCTGTGATCGGGTTTACTTTGGAGCAAGTGGAACGCGTATTACATGAAAATAATTTGACCAGCATTGATATTGCCAATCACAATTCTCCCGCTCAATTTGTGATTGCAGGTCGAAAAGAAGATATCGAGCGTGCCAACCCTGTTTTTCAGGAAGCAGGCGTAAAAGTATACATACCGCTAAAGGTCAGCGGAGCATTCCATTCCCGTTACATGAGTGATGCGAAGCAGAGCTTTGAGGACTATTTGAATCAGTTTGCGTTTTCCAGTATGACCATCCCTGTGATTTCCAATGTTCACGCAAGACCCTATAAACAGAGCGATGTGAAACGAAATTTGGTTGAACAAATTACACACCCAGTGAAATGGAATGACACCATTCGATATCTCCTGGCCTTGGGGGAAAACGAAATAGAAGAAGTCGGCCCTGGTACTGTGTTGACCAAATTAGTTACTACGATCCGAAATGAAGCAGAGCCGCTGATCATAGAAGTGGAAGAAGAGAAAGAAAACATGGAGCAAGAGGCAAAGCCGGTTGCTATCACCGTACAGGCGGAAGAGATATCGAACCACATGGAGCAGCCAAAAGGAATTACCGCTTCTTCACTAGGAAATCAGCAATTTAAGCAGGACTACAAGCTGAAATATCCCTACCTGGCAGGAGCGATGTACAAGGGAATCTCATCGGAAAAGCTGGTCATTAAAATGGGGAAAGCCGGGATGATGGGTTTTTTCGGAAGCGGTGGCTTACAGCTAGAAAGAATCGAGCGTGCCATCCAACAGATTCAACGTGAACTACAGCAAGGCGAGCCGTATGGGATGAATTTGCTGCATCATCCAAGCGACCCGTCGATGGAAGAAAAAACCGTCGAGCTGTATCTTGCTTATCAAGTGAGAGTGATTGAAGCATCTGCATTTATGGCGATTACCCCTGCGTTGATTATCTATCGGGCCAAGGGATTAAAGCGGACGATGAACGGGCAAGTGGAGGCGGCAAACAAAATTTTTGCCAAGGTATCACAGCCTGAGGTAGCGGAAGCCTTTTTAAGTCCGGCACCTGAGTACCTGATAGAAAAATTGCTGCAAGAACAAAAGCTGACAAGGGAAGAAGCGAGTCTGTTACGAGAAGTTCCGATGGCGGATGAGTTAACGGTGGAGGCCGACTCTGGAGGAAATACTGATCACGGTGTAGCATCTGCTTTGATGCCAGCGATGATCAGGCTCCGAGATAACATGATGCACAAGTATGGATACCGTAAGCCGATCAGAATCGGGGCTGCGGGCGGCATTGGAACTCCTGAAGCTGCTGCGGTCGCTTTCATGCTTGGGGCGGATTATATTGTCACAGGTTCGATTAACCAGTGCACAGTGGAGGCGGCGACCAGCGAGTCGGTGAAGGATTCGTTGCAGTTGGCCAATGTTCAAGACACAGAGTATGCTCCAGCCGGTGAAATGTTTGAAATGGGAGCCAAAATTCAGGTGTTGAAAAAAGGCTTATTCTTTCCAGCGAGAGCGAACAAATTGCACGACCTCTATCGTCAATACAACTCGCTTGATGAAATCGATGAGAAAACCAAGAAACAGCTCCAGGAAAAGTATTTTAAACGCAGCTTTGAAGAGGTGTATGAACAGATGAAAACTACTTGCCCACCTCAGGAACTGAAAAGAGCGGAACGAACGCCTAAATACAAGATGGCGTTACTTTTCAAATGGTATTTTAACCGCTGTTTTGACTGGGCTTTGGATGGAGCCGAAAGCTATAAAGTGGATTATCAGATTTACTGCGGTCCTGCACTAGGTTCTTTTAATCAATGGGTGAAGGGAACGGCTATTGAAAACTGGAGAGACCGTCATGTTGATCAAATCGGTGAAATGATGATCAAGGAGACAGCCACCCTTTTGAATCAACGTATCTATGCCTTAACAGGTTCAAGTAAGTAAATAAGGAATGACTCTCAAATAAGAAAGGAACGGCGAAAAATGAATTTGGAACTAGTAGAATACCACCCTAAAGGCGTTTCAAGCGAAGCGCCTCTTCTTTTTGTGCATGGAGCATGTCACGGAGCATGGTGCTGGGAAAAAAACTTCCTTCCTTATTTTGCTGAAAAAGGCTTTTCTTCCTATGCACTGAGCCTTCGCGGACACGGTGAAAGTGACGGCTTTGAAAACCTTCATTCCTACACACTACAAGATTACGCGGATGATGTTCTTGAAGTGATCGGGCGTCTAAAAAACAAGCCAGTGCTGATCGGACACTCCATGGGCGGAGGCATTGTGCAAAAGATCTTGCACCAGCATCCAGATATAATCTCGGGTACCGTTCTCGTTGCCTCGATTCCTCCGCATGGCGGGATGCGCGACTTATTCCGATTGATGTTCAAAAATTTTAAAGAAGCTATGCAGCTATTTACATATAACGAAAAAAGAGATGCCTCACTACTCGCCAATGTCTTTTTTTCCAAGGAGCTGCCGATTGAAAAAAAGGACGAGTGGGTGAAGCTCTTGCAGCCTGAATCACTGAAAGCAAGAACCGAGATGAATGGAAAAATTGTTCCAAAAACCATCAGTGGGAAAGCTCCGATGCTGGTTCTCGGCTCCAAGCAGGATCGGATGATTTCTGAGAAAACAACGCGCCGAATTGGCAAAACATACGGAATCGAACCCGTTCTGTTCCAAAATATCAGTCATGATATGATGCTTGATCCTGAATGGGAAGCTGTTGCTGGCCACATTTTGACTTTTTTGAGCGAATCTATATCTGAATGGCGGAGGTAGGGAATAACATGGAAGGTTCTTATCAAATCGCAAACATTGCAACGAATGTTGAGGTAGAAATAGAACGTTTGAAATCTCAGGTGGAGTTGTTTTGGGATAAAGAGTTGAAGCATCATATTGAGTTTGGTCTGACAGATGGGATGTCGGTCATAGAGCTAGGCTCGGGGCCAGGATTCGTAATGGAAAAGGTCATGCAGGAGTTTCCCAATTGCAGAATGACGGGATTGGAGATTGATCCTCTTCTCATTGATTATTCCAGAAACTATTTGACACAAAAGCAATCTGATCGATTTGAGATTGTCGCGGGATCGATTATGGAAACGGGCTTACCTAGCGATTCCTATGATTTTGCCATTACTCGACTCGTATTGGAACATTTACCCGACCCAGTCGGTGCGGTTCGTGAAGTTGCGAGGTTGTTAAAACCAGGTGGCAAAGCGGTATTTATCGACAATGATTTCGAGATGCACATCATGACCACCCCACATGTACCAGAATTGCGAGAGCTGTATGATGCCTACTGCGCGGCACGCTATGCGGAAGGCGGCAACCCGAAAATCGGTCGTGAACTGCCAACGGTCCTCAAGCAAGGCGGACTTGGAAAAATAGATTTCGAAGTCATTTGCGCTCACAGTGAGCTTCTCGGGTACGAAATGTTCCTAAAGTCGGAGGGTGTAGGCATTCCTGTGCAGTTGGTGCGTGATGGTTATTTATCCAGCAAGGCACTGGGCAAGCTATCTGTTGCATGGCGAAACATGCTGAATACGGAAGGTCATTCTATTCTCAGACAGCTATACATGGCTGTTGGTGAGAAATCGGTGTAGAAGAAAGGGGGGAGTCGAGTATGAAGGTACTTTTTCATTCATTTCATGATATGGAAACCATTGTGAAAGAAGTAATGACCGACTTATTAAAAGATACGACGAATCCCTTGGATTTCGATAAAAGCTTTGTGGAGCTAGGTATCAGCTCGGTTTTGTCTGTAGAAATGATAGAGATGATTAATGAAAAGCTAGGCATTGACTTGGGGATTGAGGTCGTTTTTGATCATGAGAATACCAAACAACTAGCCACGCACATTTTCGAAAAATATCAGGAAATCGCTCCAACAACAGATCGTACCCAGGCCGATAACGGTTCAACAACGATTGCGAGCAAGATAGGTAAAATCATTGCTCAGCTATTGGATACACCTGTGGAAACCTTGAATTTCGATAAAAGTTTCATCGAGCTGGGGATCAATTCTGTGTTGGCGGTCGAATTAATAGAAGCAATCAATGCTGACTTGGGGATTCATCTCGGCGTAGAAGTGATTTTTGACTATACAGAGGTGGGTGAGCTGGCTGCATATATCTCTCTGCAATTTGCAACAGAGATGGCAGCAGATGACAGCCAAATCCTGCCTACTGTTTTCGGAAATGAACGGAATCATATAAATCATACAAGAAACGAAATTCGCCACTCTGATATCGCGATCATCGGAATAGCAGGCAGATTTGCTGGCTCGGATTCAGTGGAAGCGTTCTGGGAACATCTTGCGTCTGGCGACAGTTGTATCGAGGAAATAAAGCGCAGTGGCTGGGAAGCGGATCAATATTACGGCGGTCTACTCAAGGACATTGATCAATTTGATGCATCCTTTTTCAATATTTCTCCTGATGAAGCAAAAAGTATGGACCCTCAACAACGGTTGTTCCTGCAAGAATCCTATAAAGCTTTTGAAGATAGCGGATACTCTAGTGAACAGTTATCCGGGAGAAAAGTAGGTGTGTTTGTTGGGGGGCGCCATTCAGACTACAAAGAGAAATCCATGTTGGCCGAAGGTGTCTCTTCACAAACGATGCTAGGCAATGAAATGTCGATGTTAGGAGCAAGACTCTCCTACTTTCTAAATCTCAAGGGACTAAGTCTCGCAGTAGATACAGCTTGTTCCTCTGCTTTGGTAGCCATTCATTTAGCCTGCGACAGTCTTCGTAGGGGAGAAACCGAAATGGCTCTTGCAGGAGGAGTGGCGATACACAGCTCCCCTGAATTTTTTGCGATGTCCTCGAAAATGGGGGTGGTCTCGCCCGATGGGACTTGCAACACTTTTGACAATGATGCAAACGGAATGGTGTTTGGAGAAGGCGTTGGAGCAGTCGTACTGAAGCCAGTTGCACAAGCAATGGAAGATGGCGACCATATTTATGCTGTCATCAAGGGCTCGACCGTGAATCAGACAGGAAAATCAAACGGGATTACAGCACCGAGCATGCTTGCCCAGAAAGAATTGATTGTGGATGCCTATGAAAATGCAGGGGTTCATCCGGAGACGATCAGTTATATCGAGACACATGGGACAGGAACGCAACTGGGTGACCCTATTGAAGTGAAGGCATTGATTGAAGCATTTCGTTCGTTTACGGATAAAGCGCAATTTTGCGCGATTGGCTCACATAAGCCCAACATCGGTCATACTACGATGACATCGGGATTGGCGAGTCTGTTTAAAGTTGTCATGGCGATGAAATATAAGAAGATCGCGCCGACGATCAGCGTCAAGGAAGTCAATAAGCATATCAAATTGAACGGAAGTCCCTTTTTTATCAACACCGAGCTCAGAGAATGGAATACCAGTAGGGCCACTCCGCGAAGAGCAGGTGTGAGCGCTCTAGGATCGAACGGAACCAATTGTCATCTGATTATGGAAGAGGCTCCGACGGTACAACCGCAATCAAGCAATCAGCAAGTAGGAGCGTATTACTTGTTCCCGTTTTCAGCCAAGAGCGAGTCAGCTCTCACGCAAAAACTGGATGAAATGTCCCAATGGTTAGCAAAAGAAGCGGG
Organism: Brevibacillus sp. DP1.3A; assembly: GCF_013284245.2. NCBI lineage: Bacteria > Bacillati > Bacillota > Bacilli > Caryophanales > Paenibacillaceae > Brevibacillus > Brevibacillus sp. DP1.3A. The sequence continues at coordinate 2,331,312 of NZ_CP085876.1, forward strand.
ACGTTTTCACGAACAAGATATTTCCTATACCTTGTTCACAGGAAGAAGTCATTTATCACACCGTTGCATGTTTATTGCCAAAGACGTAGATGAATTGCGGCAAAAAATTGCGGAAGTAAAAGAAACGGGAACATCTACTGATTATTTTGTCCAGGATGAAACGGATTCCGTGCGGCTAGACAAGAGCTTGAAAGAGTTCGGAGAAAAATTAATGACAGAAGTAGCAGAGAACAGTTCGCTAACCACCCACGCAAGGAAAGAGAAGCTGTCCACGCTTGCTGATTTATTTATAAAGGGATACAAGCTGGATTGGAGTTCCTTATATAAAACCGGCAGATACACCCGAGTGCCTCTGCCAGCCTATCCATTTAGAGGGGAACGCTATTGGCTGCCCAAAACAGAGAGACAGGATCGCTTGCCCAATACCCACCCCGAATTGTGGAAGGAGATGGACGAGCTTCTCTGCAAGCTGTTATGGGGGCAAATGCAGTCCATCGGTTGGTTTACTGACAAGAGTGTGAATGTCGCCGACCTTAAGGCAAAAACAGGCTTCCATCACCGTTATGAAAAATGGATGGAAGAAAGTATGGCGATGTTAACTCGTCATGGCTATCTTGATGGCTTTGATGGAGAGCAATGCCTGGTGGTTGATCCGACTTTGATCGAGGTAGAAGCTGTATGGGAAGAATGGGATCGACGCAAGGTGGCGTGGCGTGAGGATGCCAATCTGGAAGTGCGGATAAGATTGCTGGAAGCTACGATGAAATCTCTGCCGCACATTGTAACAGGCAAGAAACTTGCTACGGATGTTATGTTTCCCGGCTCTTCTATGGAATTGGTCCAACATATTTATAAAAATAACCCGGTGGCGGATCACTACAATGAAGTGCTCGCGGAAACAGTCGCAACTTATGTGGAAGAACGCTTGAAAAAAGATCCTTCTGCAAAAATTCGCATCATAGAGATTGGTGCGGGAACGGGCGGAACGAGCACGTTTGTCTTTGAAAAGCTGAAGCCTTATCAGGAGTTTATTGAAGAATATTGCTATACCGACATCTCCAAAGCATTTTTGATGTTCGCGCAAAAGGAATATGGACCGCACGTTCCGTATCTGACCTATCAAATTTTTAATGTGGAAGCGCCTTTTGCTGAGCAAGGAGTTCGAGAGGGCTATTACGATCTGGTGATTGCGGCTAACGTGTTGCATGCCACCAAAGATATTCGCAAAACCTTGCGCCATACCAAAGCTGTTTTGCGAGAAAACGGTTTGGTTCTTTTAAATGAGATTAGCAGTAATTCCTTGTTCCTTCATCTGACCTTTGGGCTTTTGGAGGGCTGGTGGCTGTCTGAAGATACGGATGTACGTATTCCTGGTTCTCCTGCCTTAACTCCGGCATGCTGGCAAAAGGTACTGGAAAATGAAGGATTTCACACGATCTCTTTTCCAGCTCGGGAAGCTCATGATCTGGGACAGCAGATTGTCCTTGGAAAAAGCGATGGCGTCCTTCACCCTGATGTTCGCGTCGGTGCGAGTGTTTCGCCTATCGCACGTGAGACGGTTCAGCAGGCAAAAGTAGAAGGGAAAGTCTCTTCGCAGCCAGCGTCCCAAAACATCCGAAGCCAGTCTGTGGTGACCGAGCAGACGGTGACGGATTATGTGAAAGATATGATTATTGAAAAGCTGGTCACTGCATTGGAAGTCGATGTCGATTCGGTCGATGTGGACGAGCCTTTCAGAGATTATGGATTGGATTCCATTCTTGGCGTTAGATTGGTTCAAGAGATCAATCAAGCGTTGATGATTGAAATTGAGACGACGATTCTTTTTGATTACAGTACGGTAAATCAACTAACAAGCTATATTTTGTCTGAGTACAAAGCGGTCATTGCTCAAGCGTTAGGGCAGAAGATCAGTCTATCTGAGCAGAGGGAAGATTTCGTCTCTGCTATTCAGACCGAGCCATTCATTCAAGCAGCTCCTATGCTTTCAGAGGAAAAAGGGAGCGTGTCAGAAAAAGCTTCGTTCCTCACTGAACCTATTGCGATTATTGGAATGAGCGGTACGTTTGCTTCATCTAACAACGCTGACGACTTATGGGATCACTTGGTGAACGGTTCGGATTTACTTACGAAAGTGACTCGCTGGGATTTATCGGAGTACGGTCTGAATGAGGCAGAGGGTTATCAATACGGCGGGCTTGTAGAAAATATTGACTTGTTTGATCCGCTTTTTTTCAACATCTCCGGTTTAGAAGCTGACTATATGGACCCGCAGCAACGATTCTTTTTAGAGGAATCCTGGAAAGCGTTGGAGGATGCTGGCTATGCGGGTCAAGGCGTGCAAGGAATCCAATGCGGCGTCTACGCAGGATGTGCCAAAGGTGATTACGATCGTCTCGTGGGAGAGAATCCTCCTGCCCAAGCTTTTTGGGGAAATATGGAGTCCATTGTGCCTGCTCGGGTTGCTTATCATCTGGACTTGCAGGGACCTGCCGTCACGATTGATACGGCTTGCTCCAGTTCCTTGGTGGCGATTCATATGGCGTGCCAAGCCTTGCGGACAGGTGAGGTCGACATGGCATTGGCAGGTGGTGTCTTCATTCAATCTACGCCAGGATTTTATTTGTCTGCCAAGCGAGCAGGGATGCTGTCACCGACAGGACGCTGCCATACGTTTGATGAGCGTGCCGATGGATTTGCGACGGGGGAGGGCGCTGGTGTCGTTGTACTGAAACGTCTCTCGGAAGCTATTGCTTGCGGTGACCATATTTATGGTGTCATTCGAGGCTCGGGAATCAATCAGGATGGGATGACGAATGGGATTACGGCGCCAAGTGCGAAATCTCAGGAGCGCTTGGAACGCAATGTCTACGATACATTCGACATCAATCCTGAGCAAATTACGATGGTAGAAGCTCATGGAACAGGAACCAAGCTGGGAGATCCGATTGAATATCAAGCGCTCACTCGTGCTTTTCGGGCCTATACGGATAAAAAAGAATTTTGTGCGATTGGATCGATCAAGACGAATATTGGTCATACCCAGATCGCAGCAGGTGTTGCAGGGGTTATCAAAATCCTTTTGTCATTGAAGCACAAACAATTAGCGCCATCCCTGCATTTTGAAGCAGGAAACGCAAACATTAAGTTTGCAGACAGCCCTTTTTATGTCAATACAAGCCTGAAGGAATGGTCAGTGGAGTCGCAAGCCAAACGTTGTGCGGCGATCAGTTCCTTTGGAGCCAGCGGTACAAATGCGCATATGGTAATCGAAGAGGCGCCTCAAGTAGAGCAGAATCATGCGAAAAAGCCAGGCTATTTGATTGTGTTATCGGCTCGTAGTTTTGAACAGCTACGCCAGCAGGTTGCCCAATTGCATTCGTTTTGCGAAAAAGCACCGGAGACGGATTGTGGAAATATCAGCTATACGTTGTTAGTAGGCAGAAAACATTTCCATCACCGCTTCTCTTGCATCGTTCAACATACAGCTGAGCTAGTTCAGCTTTTGAAAAAGTGGCTGGAAACAGGAAAAGCATCTCAGGCTTTTGTTTCCGAGTTACATGAAAAAGATCATCGTGAACAAACCGCATTGAAACGTTACGGAAATCAAAGCATCGAGAATCTGCATGTGACGAGTCAGGCAAGTGAATATTTGGAGCAGTTGTCTGTGATCGCGGAATTGTTTGGGCAGGGATATGGATTAGATTATGACAAGCTGTTTGCGAACGATCCGTATTCTCGTATTTCACTTCCCACGTATCCTTTTGCCAAAGAACGCCATTGGGTAATGGAGAGTGAAACAAAAGCAAATGCAAGGGGAACGGCAAAAACTACCACAGCGTCCGTGATACATCCCATGCTGCATCAGAACACTTCTACTTTTTCTGAGCAACGGTTTAGCTCCACCTTTACGGGAGAAGAGTTTTTCTTGGCGGATCACGTAGTCAAAGGGCAGCGGGTGTTACCGGGAGTTGCCTATCTGGAGATGGCAAGAACCGCGATGGAGCACGCTGTAGGAGAGAACGCCCACGGGGATACGGCAATTAAACTACAAAATGTCGTATGGGCTCGCCCGATCGTTGTAGGCGATCAGCCTGTTCGGGTACATACGGGTCTCGTTCTCGAAGAAGATGGTGAGGTATCCTACCAAATCTATAGCGAGGCAGAGGGTAGTGATGCCGAGATCGTGGTACACAGTCAAGGAAATGCTGTGCTTACCCCGCACGCGGAGTTGCAAATGCTTGATTTGCCTGTTTTGCAAGAGCAGTGCAGCGAGCAGGTGATTTCATCCGAGGAATTCTATGCGTTCTTCAGAGCGATTCACATTGAATATGGACCCGGACATAAAGGAATAGACAAGGTATATGTCGGGCCTGGACAAGTCTTGGCAAAGCTTATTCTACCGTTGTCGGTCACCGGCTCAGAGGATCAGTATGTCTTGCATCCAAGCTTGATGGATTCAGCTTTGCAGGCCTCTGTGGAGTTGACACTCTCTTCCCGTCATGTGATGTCGTCGGATAGTATGGCAAAACGCAAGCCAGTGATGCCTTTTGCCCTGGAGGAGATTGAAATCATCAGCCCGTGCACCTCTGAGATGTGGGCATATGTGCGCTACAGTGACGGCAGCCAAGCAGGGGATAAGGTAGAAAAATACGATATGGATCTATGTGATGACACTGGAACGATTTGTGTACGTATGAAGGGATTCACATATCGGGTATTGGAAAGAGAGATTCAAACCCATCGTACAGCAACAAAAGCGCCAGTTGAGACCTCCAGCGAATCGCTGATTGGAACCATGCTGCTCAGCCCTGTATGGGAAGAGGTTGTGTTGACCAGAGGTTCGGAAATGCCACTTGCAAGCGATCAGATTCTGATTGTTTGTGCAGATGACGAGAACCGAAGCCTTGTTCAACAACGCTATCCTCGGGCAGCTGTTATGGAGATTACACCCGCAGAAAGTATGGATGAAATAGCGGTGAAGCTTGCGCAGATTGGTTCGATTGATCATATCATCTGGATTGCGCCATGGATTGATTTAGAATACTTGGCAGAAGAGGCACTTATCATCGAGCAGGAGCGCGGTGTATTTCATGTGTTTCGCTTGCTAAAAGCCCTGCTCAAATTGGGCTACGATACCAAGGAGCTAGGATGGAGTCTCGTAACCTTCCAGACCCAACCGATTCATCCAAACGATGTGGTCAATCCTATTCATGCCAGCCTTTACGGATTAGTCGGTTCGATGGCAAAAGAATACACAAGCTGGCGTATCCGACTTGTTGATCTGGAAGCTGGTCGTGCTTGGCCAATAGAAGAGGTTTTCACACTTCCGCCAGATGCTGAGGGGAATGCATCGGTTTACCGCGGAGGGAAATGGTATCGTCAGGAATTGATTCCATTGCGTCAACCACAATGGGAACCGGCTTCCTACAGACAGGGTGGAGTCTATGTGGTGATTGGAGGTGCTGGCGGTATTGGCGAAGTCTGGAGCGAATACATGATCAGCACGTATCAAGCGCAAATCATCTGGATTGGACGCCGAGAAAAGAATGCAGAAATTCAAGCCAAAGTGGATCGACTGGCTACGCTCGGACCTGCTCCCGTCTATATTGCGGCGGATGCGACGAATCGCAAGTCCTTGTATTTTGCCTATGAAGAGATTAAAAAACGATATAAACAAGTGAACGGAGTCATTCATTCCGCGATTGTTCTGCTAGATAAAAGTCTTGCAAATATGGACGAAGATCGCTTCCGTGCCGGACTTTCGGCAAAGGTAGATGTAAGCGTGCGGATTGCTCAAGTATTTGATCGGGAGCCATTGGATTTTGTCATGTTCTTCTCATCCATCAATTCATTTACCAAGTCTCCTGGACAAAGCAATTATGCGTCAGGTTGTACGTTTAAAGATATATTCGCGCACCAGCTTTCGTTGCATAGCCTCAGTGCAGTGAAGGTTATGAATTGGGGATACTGGGCGAACGTAGGCATTGTTGCCACCAAGGATTATCAGGAGAGGATGGCACAGGCAGGATTAGGCTCCATTGAACCTCGCGAAGCGATGGCGGCCTTGGAAAACCTGCTTGCTGGACCGATGAATCAGGTCGCGTTGGTGAAAACAACGAGATCACAGGCCATGCTTACGATAAATCCGGATAAATCAATTCACATCTATCCAGAAAAACTGGTATCCCACATCGAACGTGTAAAGAATGATATGCCCAAACTAGCGTTTTCGTCTCAACGCAGACAATCTGAAATGGAGGCTTATAAATGAATACAATGGATAAGCTTCTCAGTGAACTACTCTATGGTCAATTACAATCAATCGGGCTGTTCACGGTAAAAAAACAGACAATAGCAGAACTCAAAGCCAAATTGCATGATAGGTACGGCAAATGGTTGGAAGAAAGCATAGCCGTTCTCGTGCAAAACCATTATCTTGTGTACGATGGAGAGTCACTCATCGCAAACGATGCCACTCCTATCGATCTCGATACAGCATGGGAAAAATGGAAGGAAGAAAAAACAGCATGGCTAAACGAACCGAATAGTAAAGCTCAGGTGATTCTGGTTGAGGCAACCATGCGTGTACTGCCAGAGATTTTACTAGGAAAGATTCCCGCTACAGAGATCATGTTCCCTAATTCCTCGATGGAATTGGTGGAAGGGATTTATAAACACAACGAGGTTGCGGACTACTTTAACGAAGTGCTCGCGAATACGATTGTTACCTATGTGAAGCAGCGTACGGAGCAAGATGCTTCTGCGCGGATTCGAATTTTGGAAATCGGGGCGGGTACAGGTGGAACTAGTTCGATCGTACTGCCAAGGCTAAACCCCTTTCAGAAGCATATCGAGGAATATTGTTATACCGATATTTCGCAAGCCTTTTTACTTCACGCCGAAAAAGAATACGGAGCCGAAAATCCATATCTCACGTATCGGATTTTTAACGTGGAAAAGCCTGTGGAGGATCAGGATATCGCTGCGGATACCTATGATCTGGTGATTGCAACAAACGTTTTGCATGCTACGAAAAATATTAGCCAAACCTTACACCACGCCAAAACAATTTTACAGAAAAATGGCTTACTGATTCTGAATGAGTTGACCAGCAATACCTTGTTTGCTCACTTGACGTTTGGCTTGCTGGATGGTTGGTGGCGCTATGATGATCCAGAATGGCGTATTCCCGGTTGCCCCCTGTTAACGGTTGAAACATGGCAAAAGGTGTTGAAGAAGGTAGGATACCGATCTGTTTTCTTGCCAGCTGAAGAGCAATTGGATTTATGCCAACAGATTATTGTGGCAGAAAGTGATGGGGTTATTCGTCGCAGCAGTCAACCGAGGCAGTCGGCGGTTACAGTTGCGTATTCGCCTGCAAAAAAGCAAGCCTCAAAGTTGAAGGTGAAGCCACTCAAAAAACAAGTGCCTGTTCGCACAACACCAGCGAAAAAGTCAGGCAGAGTCACTGAGGCATTGCTTCGTGAAAAAAGTACGGCTTATATCAAAAAGTTAATTGGTGAAACGCTTAGAATTCCGACCCAACAGATAAAATCATCAGCCCCATTAGAACAATATGGGATTGATTCGATTCTGGTTGTGCAATTGACCAATTCGCTTCGCAAAGATTTTTCGAATATGAGCAGTACGATATTTTTCGAGTATCAAACGATTGATGCCTTGGTAGAGTATCTCATAGAGACGCAAAAGGAAGCGTTGATCAAGGTAATAGGATTTGAAGCACAAGAAGCAATTGACGAAACATATCCGAGCGAGATAGAGAATGAGGAAATGACCGTCTCTGCTTCAACGGCGTACACCAATCTTCCTGTGAGAAAAACGAGACGCTTTTTATCCGTTCGGGAACAAGAGAGCAAGGAATCCATTTCGCCTTTATCTGTGGTGCGGGATGTGGCGATCATCGGTCTTTCCGGGCGTTATCCGCAGGCGAAAAATGTGGATGAATTCTGGAATCATTTAAAAGAGGGGAAAAACTGCATTTCTGAAATCCCTAAGGATCGCTGGGATTGGAAGAACTATTTTGACGAAGAAAAAGGCAAAAAGGAATCTATGTATACAAAATGGGGCGGATTTATCGAGGATATGGATAAATTCGATCCCTTATTTTTTCAAATCTCCCCAAAAGAAGCCGAGGAGATGGACCCGCAAGAACGGTTATTTTTACAAGAAGCCTATGCGAGTATTGAGGACGCTGGATATACGCCTACAACTCTGTGTGAAAGCAGAAAAGTAGGCGTTTTTGTCGGCGTGATGAATGGTAATTATCCGACGGGAGCCACTTATTGGTCGATCGCGAACCGACTCTCATATCTATTAAACTTTCAAGGTCCAAGTGTGGCGGTGGATACGGCTTGCTCCGCTTCTCTCACAGCGATTCATTTCGCCTTGGAAAGCCTGTACAGCGGTACAAGCGAGTGTGCAATCGCAGGGGGAGTCAATCTCATTGTCGATCCTGTCCACTATATGAAATTGTCAGCTTTGACGATGCTCTCTCCTACGAATCAATGCAAATCCTTCGGCGATCAAGCGGATGGCTTTGTGGATGGAGAGGGTGTGGGCGCTATCGTCTTGAAGCCTTTGGATAAGGCGATAGCCGATGGTGACCATATTTACGGAGTCATCAAAGGAAGCATGATGAATACCGGTGGGAAAACGAATGGCTATACTGTTCCGAATCCGCAGGCACAGGCGCAATTAGTGGCAGATGCCTTACAACGTGCCAAGGTACATGCAAGAACGGTCAGTTATCTGGAAGCACACGGAACAGGAACGGAGCTGGGCGACCCGATCGAGGTTGCTGGACTTACTCGCGCCTTTGAAAAAGACACCCAGGACAAACAGTTCTGCGCATTGGGATCAGCGAAGTCGAATATTGGACATTGTGAGAGTGCGGCAGGAATTGCTGGCGTAACGAAAATATTATTGCAGTTGAAGCACGCGCAATTAGTGCCTTCCTTACATTCCAGCACGCTCAATCCCAATATTGATTTCACCAAGACTCCGTTTGTGGTTCAGCAAGAGTTGGCGGAATGGAGAAGACCGATTGTAGAGATCAATGGCACAACCAATGAATATCCACGAATTGCAGGGATTTCCTCGTTTGGTGCAGGGGGAAGCAATGCCCATGTGATTATTGAAGAATATATTGCGGAAGAGCAACAGCGATCCAGTAGGATGATCACCCCTCAGAACCCAGCTATTCTTGTTTTGTCAGCAAAGAATGCGGAGAGGTTGTATGAGAAAGCACAGCAGTTGTTAGCTTTTATCCAAGAACATTCCTTATCTGATGCGCACTTAGCAGACATGGCGTACACGCTTCAGATAGGACGTGTAGCCATGGAAGAGCGTCTTGCTGTCCTTGCTGGCTCTATGAAGGAGTTGCAACAAAAACTAACAGCTTATGTAGAAGGGCAAGAGCATATTGCTGATTTGTATCGTGGTCAGGTAAACCGAAATCAGGAAATGCTGGATATTTTGACGTCCGATGATGAATGGGAAGAAACGATTGCGAGGTGGATGGAACGCGGTAAATATAGCAAGCTTCTCGACCTGTGGGTGAAGGGCTTACCTATCGATTGGAACAAGCTTTATCAGGAAGAGCGACCGAGTCGTATCAGTTTGCCAACGTATCCTTTTGCCAAGGAATCTTATTGGATCGAAGCCAAGTCTGTTAGCAGTAGCGCAGGGGTGGGTTCGATTCATCCTTTATTGCACCAAAATACATCTAATTTCATGGAGCAGCGGTTTAGCTCCACGTTTACGGGACAGGAGTTTTTCCTGACTGACCATGTCATTAAGGGTCAACGTGTCTTGCCAAGCGCGGCTTATCTGGAGATGGCACGGGCAGCAATACAGTTGGCGACGGGAGGTCTTGATTCGGAGCAAGAACAGGACGGACTTCGTTTCAAAAATGTGGTCTGGACTCAACCTTTGGCTGTTGGGGCAGAACCCGTTCAGGCACATATCGAACTCTATCCTGAGGCGAATGGTGAAATTGTTTTTGAAATTTACAGCGATAGCAAGGAAGATCAGAATCAAACGGCAGAGATTGTACACAGTCAGGGAAGTGCCGTGTTGTGTTCGATTCCAGATATCCCATCATTCGAGCTCTCCGTATTGCAGGAACAGTGCAAGATAAGCACACTCAGCGCAGAACAATGCTATGAGGCTTTCAAAAAGATGGGAGTCGACTATGGGCCTGCACATCGTGGGATCGATCAAATTTTGATCGGTCAGGGGCAGGTGCTGGCGAAGCTGTCGCTACCTACTTCCGTGGTGAAGAGCCAAGGGCAATTTGGTCTGCATCCGAGTTTGCTCGACGCAGCTCTACAGGCTTCGCTTGGCTTGATGATGGCAACCAGTGATTTTTCGCTGATCCTTCCCTTTGCTCTTGAGGAATTGGAGATCGTAGGTGCTTGCTCCGCTTCCATGTGGGCACTCATTCGCTACAGTGAAGGCAGTAAAGCTGGAGATAAAGTGGAGAAGTTTGATATCGACTTATGTGACGAGAACGGGAATGTCCAGGTGCGGATGAAGGGCTTTTCTACGCGCAAGATCGCAAATGAATCTGTTGGATCAGGAGTAGAAGCGCCAAAAGCTGCCGTTACTTTCGAAAAGGAGAAGGACGTAGATTCCTCCTCACTGATGGAACAGGCAACCCATTATTTTAAAAAGCTGCTTTCCTCCGTCATCAAATTGGCAGCAAATAAAATGGAAGCAGACACCTCGTTGGAAAAATACGGTGTCGATTCCATTGTGGCTATGCAGATGACCAAGGAGTTAGAAAAGCTATTTGGTTCGTTACCAAAAACGTTATTTTTTGAATACCAAACGATAAAAGAATTAACAGGATTTTTCCTTGAAAATTACCGTGAGAGCCTGATGCACATCCTGGGGATGGGGGAAAATGCGGAAGCCTCCCTCACGCAAGAGCCAGAAGCAACGATTGTGGACGAAAGGACAGCCGAGACAGAGCGCAGGAGCAAAAAACGCAAGTCTCAAAGATTCTCGTCCCTGCGAATGGAAACCCATCGAGAAAAAGGAGCGTTGGACATTGCCATTATTGGTATCTCTGGACGCTATCCGCAAGCATGGAATATACAAGACTTTTGGAAAAATCTGCGCGACGGCAAGGATTGTATTACCGAAATCCCAAAAGACCGTTGGGATCACAGTCTGTACTTTGATGAAGCGAAGGACAAGATCGGTAAATCGTATTCCAAATGGGGCGGCTTCATAGATGGTGTCGATCAATTTGATCCACTATTCTTCCATATTTCCCCACGGGAAGCAGAGCTGATGGACCCACAGGAGCGGTTATTTTTACAGTGTGTCTATGAAACGATAGAGGATGCAGGGTATACGCGCGATGCTCTTGGCAAGCACGAAGGCTTGGGAGGCAATGTAGGTGTTTACGTAGGTGTTATGTACGAGGAATACCAGCTCTATGCGTCCGCTGAACAGGCATTGGGCAGAGCGCTTACGATTGCGGGAAGTCCAGCTTCCATCGCTAACCGCGTCTCCTATTTTTGCAATTTCCACGGTCCGAGCATGGCGGTCGATACGATGTGTTCTTCTTCGTTGACGGGGATTCATTTAGCGTGTCACAGCTTGCAACGCGGCGAATGTGAGGTTGCGATCGCAGGTGGTGTGAATGTTTCTATCCATCCAAACAAATATCTGTATTTGTCGCAGGGCAAGTTCGCTTCCAGCAAAGGCCGATGCGAAAGCTTTGGGGAAGGCGGCGACGGATATGTACCTGGCGAAGGTGTCGGAACGGTATTACTCAAACCTCTGGCAAGAGCAATCGCTGATGGAGACCACATCTATGGCGTGATCAAAGGAAGCGCCATTAATCATGGTGGAAAAACGAATGGTTATACGGTTCCCAATCCTCATTCTCAATCAAGGGTGATTCGTCGAGCTTTTGAAGAAGCAGGAATTCACCCGCGAACGGTCAGCTATATAGAGGCACACGGTACAGGGACTTCATTAGGAGACCCTATTGAAATTGCCGGATTGACGAAGACCTTTCAGGAATACACGAAGGAGAATCAGTTCTGCGCGATTGGTTCGGCCAAGTCAAATATCGGGCATGGAGAGAGTGCGGCAGGGATAGCAGGGTTGACCAAGATATTGCTGCAAATGAAATACAAGAGGTTAGTTCCGTCCCTGCATTCCCGCACACGTAACCCGAACATTGATTTTAGCAAGACTCCATTTGTGGTGCAGCAAGAGCTGGCGGAATGGAAGCGTCCCGTGATTGAAATCAATGGGGTAACGAGAGAATATGCAAGGATTGCGGGGTTATCCTCCTTTGGAGCGGGAGGAGCAAATGCTCATCTCGTCATTGAAGAATACAACGAAGAGGAACACCGCCCAGCAATCAGCATCTCGGCAAAAAATTCAGTTGTCATCGTATTGTCAGCGAAGAACAAAGACCGTCTTCGGGAGCAGGTACAGCGGTTGTTGTCTGCTATTCGGGAGCAAGTGCTGAGGGACAACGAACTAGCAGAGATTGCCTATACTCTCCAAGTAGGACGCGAGGCGATGGAAGAGCGGTTTGCTGTGACCGTCAAATCAATCTCTGAGCTTGAAGCAAAGCTAACGAGTTATCTGGAAGATGAGGATGATGGACAAGACCTGTTCACGGGTCAAGTAAAGCGGAATAAAGAAACGATGGATGTATTTGCAGCAGATGAGGATTTGCAACAGGCAATCGATACATGGATCACCAAAGGGAAATACGCAAAGATTTTGCGGATGTGGGTACAGGGACTGATTTTTGACTGGAACAAACTCTACGGGGATACGAAGCCTCGCCGAATCAGCTTACCTGCTTATCCTTTTGCAAGAGAGCGCTATTGGCTGCCAAAGGTGGAGTCACACGACATTGGTCTGATCGCAGCAGGAGCACTGGCTACTCTGCATCCCATGCTGCATCAAAATACGTCTACACTTTCGGAACAACGGCACAGTTCGACGTTTACTGGGCAGGAGTTTTTCCTTAGAGATCATGTCGTGAAGGGGCAAAAGGTCTTGCCTGGGGTAGCTTATCTGGAGATGGCACGAGTGGCTGTGGATTTGGCAGCAGGTGTCCGATCTGATAACCAGTCGGCGATTCAATTGAAAAATATTGTGTGGGCGAAACCAGTTATTGTGGAAGAGGCACCGATCCAAGTACACACGGGACTATATCCGGAAGAGAATGATGAAATCGCTTTTGAAATCTACAGCCAGTCAAGGGAGGCTCAGGAGAATCTAGTAGTACATAGCCAGGGAAGAGCAGTACTACGATCAGCTATGGAAGCGCCAACGCTCGACCTTTCTGCCATTCAAGCACAATGCACAGCGAGTAGTTATAGCTTTAGCCAATGCTACGAAACGTTTCATGCGATAGGACTGGCATACGGTCCATCACACCAAGGGATTGAGAAGCTGTTTGTCGGGCCAGACCAAGTGCTGGCGATGCTGATCTTGCCTTCCTCAGTTACGGATACAGCAGGAAAATTTGTCCTTCATCCGAGTATCATGGACGCTGCGTTACAGGCATCGCTCGGTTTTATGATGGGCACTACCGACCTTCAGCCGTCCCTGCCTTTTGCCTTAGAACAATTGAACATTTACAGTGCTTCGACAACTGCTGTATGGGCGTTGGTTCGATACAGTGACGGCAATGCAGCTACGCAAAACGTGCAGAAGCTCGACATTGATTTGTGTGATGAGCAAGGCAAGGTTTGCGTAAGCATGAAGGGATTCACAACGAGGGTGCTCGAAGGTGAAAAAGCTGCCGGATTTGCAAAAAGTAAAGGTACAGGGGAATCAAGCAAAATCACTAGTACGTTGATGCTACAGCCTGCTTGGATCGAACAAGCCATTCCTAAAGAAGCCAAAGCTCCTGAATATGAACAGCATGTGGTGATGCTCTGTGAACCAGGGCAGATTTCTTGGGATAGCATTTCATCTCAGATAAATGATGCGAGATTCCTTGTATTGCAATCCGATCAGCAAGGAATAGCGGAACGATTCCAAGCGTATGCTGTTCAGGTTTTCGAAGAAATAAAAGCTCTTCTTCAAGCAAAACCAAAGGGGAAGGTACTGATTCAGATCGTTGTTCCTCTCCGATCGGAACAACGACTGTTTGCTGGTATAGCTGGTCTGTTGAAAACTGCACAGATCGAAAACCCGAAAGTAGTCGGACAGTTGATCGAAATCGATTCAACAGAAGATTCAGCGGGATTGGCGGAAAAGCTGAAAGCAAACAGCCTTTGCCCTACAGACTGCCAGATTCGCTATCAGTTCGGGAAAAGGTACATGGCGGGATGGAGTGAAGTGGCAGCTCCACAGGATGAAGTAAGTAAACCGTGGAAAGACAACGGGATTTATTTGATCACGGGTGGAGCAGGTGGCTTGGGACTTATTTTTGCCGAAGAAATGGCAGCGAGAGCTCATGGCATCACCTTGATTTTGACGGGACGTACTATGCTGACTGAGGAGAAGCAAGCAAAGCTTCGTAAGCTTGCGGATAAAGGGGCAAGAATCGAATATCGCCAAGTGGATGTCACGCAGAAACAGGCCGTAGAGGATTTGATCCAAAGCATTCAAGCAGAGTTTGGCGATCTTCACGGGATCATTCACGGGGCGGGCGTGACTCGCGACAACTTTATCCTGAAGAAAACCAAAGAAGAAGTACAAGCAGTTCTCGCGCCAAAGGTTGCGGGACTCATTCATTTAGACGAAGCGACTAAGGGACTGAATCTGGATTTCTTTGTGCTCTTTTCTTCAGCGGCTGGAAGCTTGGGCAATATGGGCCAAGCAGATTATGCAACGGCCAACGCCTTTATGGATACCTACTCCGCTTACCGCAACGAACAGATCGCGCTAGGCGAACGGCAGGGGCAGACTATCTCCATCAATTGGCCTCTGTGGAAAGAGGGCGGAATGCAGGTAGACGAAGAGACAGAAAAGAGATTGTGGGACGACCTCGGCATGGTTGCTATGCAGACGGCTTCGGGTATCAACTGCTTGTATCGGGGGTTAGCTTCGGGACAAGATCAGTTGATGGTCATGGAAGGCGATCTTGTACGAATGAAGCAAAGGCTGATGGGGGGCTCTGTGACCTCATTGACGCAAAGCGAGGTTCAAGCGTCTTTGCTGAAAATGGTCGCTGATTTGCTCAAGGTTGATAGAGAGGATATTGAAATCCACGCTGAGCTCCATGAGTACGGCTTTGACCAGATTAAGCTGACCGAATTTACAAACAAGCTGAATCAAGCCTATGAGCTTGATCTTACTCCAACTGTATGGGTAGAGTACCCGACGCTTTTTGCTGTCTCGCAATACTTGGTAGATGCATACCAGAATCGGTTCATACAACAGTTCCAACCAGCAGAGAGCGCAAGTACCCCTGCAAAAACGGAGAAAGAACAGCCTGTTTCCGTTGGGCAACAAGATGTGCTTCGGGCAAAAGTAAGGGAGTATCTGAAAAAGGAAATTTCTGCTGTTATCAAGCTCCCAGCTTATAAAATCGATGAGGATGCTCCTCTAGAGAAATACGGGATCGACTCAGTCATGGCGATGCAATTGACCAATCAATTGGAAAAAGCATTCGGTTCGTTGTCAAAAACGTTGCTCTATGAATACCAAAACATAGAGGATTTGACAGGCTATCTTTTGACACATCATGGAGACAAAATCATCGAAATCATAGGGGCTGGGAAAACCGTAGAGACAAGTACAGTAGAGAATGTTGCTCATGTACTGCCTACTGCTGACTCCATAACAGAGCATCGCCGTCGCTTCTCACGGGGTGTTACCCATAAGCAGGAAAATAAACAAACAAAATCTGACCTAGACATTGCGATAATCGGTATTTCTGGTCGCTATCCGCAGGCTTCCAATATACAAGAGTTCTGGAACAATTTGCGGGACGGCAAGGATTGCATTACAGAGATTCCGCAAGGGCGCTGGGATCACAGCTTGTATTTTGACGAGGATAAGAACAGACAAGGAAAAGCATACAGCAAATGGGGCGGATTCATAGACGGTGTCGATCAATTTGATCCGCTGTTTTTCCATATTTCTCCACGAGAAGCAGAAATGATGGACCCTCAGGAGCGCCTTTTCCTGGAAACCGTGTGGAATCTGCTCGAGGACACAGGACACACGCGAGAGGTGTTACAACGTCAATATGATAATAGAGTGGGCGTCTATGTAGGGGCGATGTATCAGCCGTATCACGCATTTGATACGGATATGGATAAGGGTTCTATCATTTCCCTCTCTTCCTACCATTCGATTGCCAACCGAGTCTCTTACTTCTTTAATCTACAAGGTCCAAGCATGGCGATTGATACAGCGTGTTCTTCATCTGCTATTGCCATTTATCATGCCTGCGAAAGCTTGATGAAGGGAGAAAGCTCGCTTGCTATCGCTGGTGGCGTGAATGTTTCGATTCATCCTAAGAAATACCTAGGCTTAAGTAAGGCCCAAATGATTGGAAGCCACGTAGACAGTAGAAGTTTTGGAGATGGAGACGGATATTTACCAGCAGAAGGCGTAGGCGCTGTACTATTGAAGCCTTTAGCAAAAGCGATGGAGGATGGGGATTCCATCTTAGCCGTTATTAAATCAGCCGCGACCAATCATGGCGGACGTACCAATGGATTTTCCGTGCCTAATCCCCAAGCACAAGCGCAATTGATAGAAGAAAATTTTGCTAGAGCGGGCATTGATCCACGGACGATCAGTTATGTGGAAGCCGCCGCAAATGGCTCGCTGCTGGGAGATCCGATTGAGTTGAAGGCGTTAACGAATGCTTTTTCGAAGCAGACGGACGATGTTCAGTTTTGTGGAATTGGGTCGGTAAAATCGAATATCGGTCACGCAGAAGCAGCTTCCGGTATTTCTCAGCTGACAAAGGTAATCTTGCAGCTACAGCATCAGGAGTTGGTTCCCTCTATAAAAGCGGAGCCGTTGAACCCGCATGTCAATTTTGCAGAAACGCCTTTTTATTTGCAAAAAGATCGACAAAAGTGGGATCGACCAGTGGTGAGAATCAATGGAGAAGAACGAGAGGTTCCACGCCGGGCGACGATCAGTTCATTTGGAGCAGGCGGGTCAAATGCTCATTTGATTCTCGAAGAATATATTCCGGCGCAGACAGAGAGGAAATCCAGTTCTTCCGCCACTTCACCCCAGATTGTGGTTTTCTCGGCAAAAAATGCTGAGCGATTGCGTGCCGTAGCCCAGCAGATGCTTGTATTTGCCAAGCAGCAAGCGTTCTCCTTGGCGGATTTTGCCTACACACTTCAAATGAAACGAGAGGCTATGGAATGCAGATTGGCTATGGTGGTTCAAGATCGAGATGAGCTGATTCATGGATTACAGACGTATTTGGAAGCGGTCGAACAAGGCAGTGAGCCAACTGCATCGATTCCTATCTATACAGGAGATCTCGAAGAAGAGCATGCAGGAGTGAGAAATCTTCTTTCAGGCAAGGTAGGAGATACCGTATTGCAGGTTCTTTTAGCAGAAAATAATCTGGAAAAGCTTGCCCTTCATTGGACGCAGGGAGGTAAAATTCCTTGGGAATCCTTGCATCCACAAGAGCGTCGCATGATATCTCTGCCTACCTATCCTTTTGCGAGAGAACGCTATTGGCTCTCCACTTCCGAGGGTGAGGAGGAGCAGCTTGGAACTGAAACGATCACTCAACCTATGGAAAAAGCGACGTTAGCGATTGCTATCAACCCGGACAGCCCAACAGAGGAAAACATTCAGCGTGATATGGCACAATTTATCTCACGTGAATTACACCTTTCGGAAGGGCAAATTAAGCCAAACAAATATTTCTTGGACTATGGCATGGATTCGATCATGGTTACCAAGCTGATTCGTCATTTAGAGCATCGCTGGAACATCAAGATCAGAGGGCGGGAAGTACTGGAGAACCCGACGATGAAGTCCTTGGCCCATCTACTTGCGATAAAAATAAAAGAGTGGAGTCATAAAGAGATTGCTTCCACTACAGATTTAGAAACAATGTCTCAGGATAGTGGTGAACGGACGGAGAATCTCGGAGTCGATATGTTGCAAAAATTCAAAGAAGGCCTACTAAGCTTAGAAGAGATCGAACAGTTAATCGACAAAGGAGGGATGATATGATGCGACGGGAAATTCTCATGGCTTACAAAGAAGGTAAGCTGTCTGCTGCGGAAGTCAAAGAGAAGCTTCTGGAGCTGGAAAACCCATCGTTTACAAGTCCTCTGTCCGTCGGGCAGCAAGGATTGTGGATGTTGCAAAAAATGTCTCCTACGATGAGTGCTTATAATGTTCCGTTATGCTTTTGCATCCGTCAGAAATGGGACGTAGCCTTATTTATTCAGGCTTGCCACCTTGTACGAAAACAGCATCCGATTTTACAGCGTTCGATTATAGAAAAGCATGGTGTTCCGTATCTGCTTCAACATCTGGAGCAATCGCTTGCCATTGAGCAGGAGGACATCTCACACCTAACGTCCCAGGATGTATTGCCGTATCTCAGGCAAAAAGTAAAAGAACCCTTTTCATTGGAAAAGGGTTCTTTGCTTCGCATTCATCTATTGTCGCGTTCGGAAGAAGAGCATTTTGTCCTGATTACGATTCATCATATGATATTTGACGGACATTCCTCTTTGTTATTACTACAAGCATTGGTCCATACCTATATCGAGCTGGTTGAAGGAAAGCAGCCAAAAGTAACACTGAATTCAACCGATTACGCTGACTTCGTAAAGTGGGAACAGGACATGATGGCAAGCACGGAAGGTGGGGAACATCGTTCTTACTGGCTGGAGCAATTGTCAGGTACGTTACCACAACTGGAGCTTCCTGCCGATCGCCCGCGTTCTTCTGCACCAAGCTTTGAAGGACAGGTTTTTACGCACGTATTTTCACGAGATTTGAGTCAACAGGTGAAGCAGCTCTCCAAGCATTACCGCATGAACCCATCTGTTCTCTTGTTAGGGATTTTTAAAGCCTTATTGTATCGCTATACAGGTCAAATCGATGTGATTGTCGGCATGCCGACGATGGGGCGTCCAGAAGAGAGATTCGATTCCCTGATCGGTTATTTTGTCAATATGATCCCCATTCGCAGTCAGGTAACAGGGGAAAAGTCTTTCTCCCATTTCATTCGGGAATTGCAGCTTACGCTGATTGACGGGATGGATCACGCTGTATATCCTTTTCCAGCGATGGTTCGCGAGGCAAATATTCCTCGCCTTCATGGAAATTCACCCGTATTCGATATCATCTTTACGTACCAAAATTTTCTGCAATCGCAAAACTTGCAGCGATTTTATGATGAATGTCAAAACAAGCTTGCCATCGAATTGATTGAGGGTGTTCATCAAGAAGGTGAGTATGAATTTGAGTTAGAGGTGTTTGAGCAGGAAGCCGAGTTTGTATTGAATCTGAAATACAATCCACATGTATTTGACCAAGCGACGATACAGCGGATGGCAGAGCATTATCAGAATATCGCAAACGAAGTCATCAAAAATCCTGACATCGCTTTGGATGAGATACCGCTTATCTCTGCTGAAGAACGAAACATGCTGCTCGTTGAGTGGAATGCGACTGAAGCGGTATTTCCACAGGCTTTATGTATCCATGACTTGTTCGAGAAGCGAGTCCAGCAAACGCCAGATGCGGTGGCTGTTGTTTATGAAAATACGTCGTTGACCTACCGTGAACTGGATGAACAGATTACCAAGCTGGCGATCTATTTGCAGGCCAAGGGAGCAGGTCCAGAAGCTACGGTAGGGATTTGTGTCGAACGCTCCTTGGAAATGGTCATCGGCATTTTAGGTATTCTGAAAGCTGGCGCCGCTTATGTTCCATTGGACCCAACCTATTCCACAGAGCGGTTGGCATACATGTTGGAAGACAGCAAGAGCAATTTAGTGCTTACCCAGACTCGCCTTTTGGACAAGGTATCTTCAGCCGCAGGAGAAAATACGAAATGCATCTTGTTAGACAGGGATTGGGAAGAGGTTGAGCAGACAGCCCAGCGACAAAAAACGCTCAACCGGGTAGTAAACCCAACCCATCTGGCTTATGTGATTTATACATCTGGAAGCACAGGGAAACCAAAAGGGGTCATGGTGAGTCATGAAAGTATCATCAACACCCTCTTTTTCCTTGAATCTCGTTATCCGGTTATGGAGAACGATGTCTATCTGTTGAAAACCAACTATGTGTTTGATGTTTCGCTGTCCGAGCTGTTTGGTTGGTTCATTGGTAAAGGACGTCTGGTCATTCTTCCGCCACATGGGGAGAAATCTCCAGAAATGATAGCGGAATCTATCGTGAAGCATCGCGTGACACATGTCAATTTTGTTCCAGCGATGCTGAATGTCTTCGTAAACGGCGTTGTAGCGAATCAGCCATTCCTACAGCATTGTCCTCTAAAATATGTGATGGTTGCGGGCGAAGCCTTTCCAAAAGAGTTGGTGAAAAAGACGGTTGCCACTTTTCAAAAGGCGAAGATCGAAAATATTTACGGACCAACAGAAGCCTCCATTTATGCAGCATGGTTCTCCTGCTCTGAAAATGAACTGGTCAGCAGCAATACACCGATTGGTAGACCTGTCGCAAATACGCAACTCTACATCGTTGATCGCCATATGAATCCCGTGCCAGTTGGTGTTCCAGGAGAGCTTTGTATTGCAGGAAAAGGCTTGGCTCGTGGGTATTTGAATCGCCCAGAGCTTACCGCAGAGAAGTTTGTAGATAACCCGTTTACACTGGGAACTAAGTTGTACAAAACAGGTGATTTAACACGTTGGCTCCCTGATGGAACGATTGAGTATTTAGGCCGAATCGATCATCAAGTAAAAATTCGAGGCTTTCGAATTGAATTGGGTGAGATCGAGAGCCAACTAATGGCTCATCCACAGATCCAAAGTGTTGTCGTGTTGGTGAAAGAAGAGGGAGATCATAAGCGGTTGGTTGCTTATTATGTTCCAAAAGCAGGTGCGAACCATGAACGGCTTGAGCCGTCAAATTTACGGGATTATTTGAGAAGGAATTTGCCAGAGTATATGCTCCCGGCATTTTTTGTTTCCATGGATAAAATCCCGTTAACCGCTAATGGAAAAGTGGATCGCGCAGAGCTGCTGAATCAAAAGCTTGTGGTAACACAGGCGAAGAAGCAGAGTCTGCCGCACTCTGATATTGAGCAAAGGACTTTGAAAATTTGGCAGGATGTCCTGAATGTAGACGGGATCAGTACAGAAGATGGTTTTTTCGATGTGGGTGGAGACTCGATTCTCGCTACCATGGTTGTAGCCAAAATGACGGAAGAGTTTCAGTGCGATCTAAATGTGACCACTCTGTTTAAGTACGTCAATATTCGAGAGATTAGCGAATATATCGCAACAAGGAAAGAGAATGAATCGGATGAGCAAGCGGATTTTGTCAATCCGAACCAGGCAACGGAGTATAGTGAAGGACAAGTGGAGGAGTCATATCCTGAATACTATGAGGATAGCATCGCGATTATTGGAATGTCCTGCCACTTTCCAGGAGCGAAAAATCATAGAGAGTTCTGGGAGAATTTACGAAACGGCGTAGAAAGTGTACGTTTCTTCTCTGATGAGGAAATCGATCAATTACACCTGCCAGATGAATACTTACAGAATCCGAACTTTATTCCGGTACAATCCACTATTGAAGGGAAAGATCATTTCGATCCAGGATTCTTTCACCTTTCAGCAAGAGACGCAGAATTTATGGACCCGCAGTTTCGACTGTTATTGACCCATTCATGGAAAGCATTGGAGGATGCAGGGTATACGCCGAAACAGGTTCCGCAGACGGGTGTATTTATGTCGGCGAGCAATAGTTACTATCAAGCACTCTTGCCGCATTTCACCAAGGAATCACCGAATGTCATGAAAGACCCCAATGAATATGTCTCGTGGGTTTTAGCACAAGGTGGAACCATTCCAACGATGATTTCTCATAAAATGGGGCTGAAGGGGCCGAGCTTTGCCGTCCATTCCAATTGCTCTTCCTCGCTGGTTGGATTGCATCTGGCTTATCGCAGCCTGCAAGCGGGAGAATCGAAGGTGGCTTTAGTAGGGGGCGCAACTATTTTCCCTACGACTTATACAGGGTATGTCTATCAAGCTGGATTGAACTTTTCCAGTGATGGTCACTGCAAAACGTTCGACGCGTCAGCAGACGGCATGATCGGTGGAGAAGGAGTCGGCGTGGTTGTCCTCAAAAAAGCTTCCGATGCGATCAAGGACGGCGATCATATTTATGTCCTCATGAGAGGAATTCGCATCAATAATGACGGGGCAGATAAAGTCGGATTTTATGCGCCAAGTATAAAAGGTCAGGCTGAGGTGATTCAGCAAGTATTAGATGACACCAAGGTTCATCCTGAAACGATTAGCTATATCGAAGCGCATGGAACTGGTACTTATTTAGGCGATCCGATAGAATTTGCGGCGCTCAATGAAGTATATACAACATACACAACCAATAAACAGTACTGCGGTCTTGGATCGGTGAAAACCAATATTGGACATCTCGATACAGCCGCAGGGTTAGCCGGTTGCATCAAAGTAGCACTAAGCTTATACCATAATGAAATTCCTCCATCGCTAAACTATGAAAAGCCGAATCCGAATATCAATTTGGATCAATCACCGTTTTATGTGGTTGATACGCTCCAAAAATGGGAGGATGCGCCTGTTCCCCACAGAGCGGCGTTAAGTTCATTTGGTCTTGGCGGGACGAATGCTCATGCGATTTTTGAACAATGGAAGATCGGGGCCGAAGCTAGGCGTGACAACGTGAGTGATGATAGCAACCATCGCGTTTATTTCGTGCCGTTATCAGCCAAAAACGATGATCGTGTTCTAGCGTATGCCCAGCAACTCGTTGATTTCCTTAGAGATAATCAGGAACGAGTCCATATAGCAGATTTGGCCTATACTCTCCAAGTAGGAAGAGAAGCAATGGAGAGCAGGGCTATTTTTATTGTCAAAGGTACAGGGGAACTCATTCAAAAGCTGGATGACTTATTGAGTGGTGTCGAACAAACAGCGGGTAGCTTTAGAGGAAATGTAAAACAAGCAAACCACGAAGTATCCCTATTGAAAAAGAATGAGACGAATCGTGAACTGATTACCAAGCTGTTTGCAGAAGGCAATGGAGAAAAAGCAGTCGAGTTGTGGAGCAAGGGTCTAGATATCGAGTGGGAAGTCCTGTACAACGACGCAAGACCTCGGCGCATCAGCATGCCTACCTATCCTTTTGCTGAGGAGTCCTATGGGGTTCCTGAGAATGCGTACAAGGAGTTGGTAGCGGCTTCTGTACAGATTTCGCCAATCTCTACAGCAACTCCAAGGACAGAAACGCTTCTTCTCCAACCGTGCTGGAACGAACAGGAGATCAGTCAAAAAGCTGCTTCACCTGCTTTTGCACAGCATCTCGTGATCCTTTGTGAATGGACAGAGGAATTCCAAGAGCGTATCGAATCCGAAATGAACGGAGTGCGCTGCCTGGTTTTACAGCCACAATCACAGCAGGAAAGTATCGTAGAACGGTTCCAAGCCTACACCGTCTTGGTATTCACGGAAATCCAGCGAATCCTTGTCAATAAACCAAAGGGAAAAGTTCTGCTTCAGCTTGTTGTCCCTGACAAAGAGGAACAGCAATGCTTCTCGGCCCTCTCAGGTTTACTGAAAACGGCGCAATTGGAGAATCCCAAGCTGATTGGACAGCTTATTGAAGTACATGCAGAGGACAATCCAGAGGAATTGGTTCATAAGCTGCAACAAAACAGCAACGATGAGAAAAGTAAGCACATTCGTTATCAGGATGGCAAACGATGGGTGAGCGGTTGGACAGAACTGAAATCTTCTGGGCAAGCGAAGCATGTATGGAAAGATGATGGGGTTTATCTGATTACGGGCGGTGCTGGCGGATTAGGCTTGATTTTTGCCAAGGAAATCGCTCAGAGAACGAAGGGAGCGACAGTGATTATCACGGGTCGTTCTTCCTTGGATAAAGAAAAGACAGCCAAATGCAGCGAATTGCAAGCACTAGGAGCCAATATTCAATATCGTCAAGCTGATATCACACAAAAGCAGGCGGTAGAAGACTTATTCCAAGCCATCAAGCAAGAGTTTGGTAGCCTCACAGGCATCATTCATGGTGCGGGTGTCATCCGTGACAGTTTTATCATTAGAAAAACAGCGGATGAACTGGAACAAGTGCTGGCGCCGAAAGTTTCTGGACTGGTTCATCTCGATGAGGCAAGCAAGGATATAGCACTTGATTTCTTTATTCTCTTCTCTTCTGGCGTAGGATGCTTCGGGAATGCAGGGCAAGCTGATTATGCTGCAGCCAATGCCTTTATGGATCAATACGCCAAGTATCGCCGGGGTTTGTTGAAAGCAGGCGAACGACAAGGCCAAACACTCTCTATCAATTGGCCGCTGTGGAAAGATGGCGGTATGCGTGTTGATGCAGCGACAGAGAAGATTATGGAGACCAGAGGCATGATCGCGATGCCGACTGCAAGTGGCATACAGGCGCTGTATCAAGGGGTGGCTTCCGGCTCTGGGCAGATGCTGGTAATCGAAGGCAATCTGCCAGCACTCATGGAACAATTGCTAGGTACTCCCGCCGTGTCGCAGCTCGATTCTACACCGATGCAGGATGCGAAGCTATCGGTCGATGCAGGCGTGTTAAAAGAGAAAACGCTCTATCAGCTAAAAGTGATGTTCGGTCAAGAGACGAGACTTGGAGCAGGTAAAATCGCTGTCGATGAACCGTTCGAAACATACGGAATCGATTCGATTATGGTGATCCAGCTGAATAAAAAGCTAGGTGATGTCTTTAGCGAATTGTCCAAGACCATCCTGTATGAATACCAGACTCTTAACACCCTTGCATATTATCTCGTCGCTGATCATCTACAGGAATGCATGAAGTGGACGGGGCTTGATCGTCAGGGTGCAGTCAATCGCGGAACATCAATACCATTGACGGGTAACGTACGTGATACAGCCAGCCATGAACCGACTCGCAGTGTAGCCGTGCAATCAGGAAATCAGATAGCGCGGGAGCCGATTGCCATTATCGGCATGAGCGGACGCTATCCAAAAGCGCGATCGTTGAATGAGTATTGGGAGAATCTGAAGTCTGGAAAGGATTGCATTACAGAAATTCCGGAAGGACGCTGGTCACTGGATGGCTTTTTCGAACCTGATCCAGACAAAGCTGTGGCAGAAGGAAAAAGCTATGGCAAATGGGGCGGCTTTGTAGAGGGATTCGCTGACTTTGATCCCCTCTTTTTCAATATGTCACCCTGGGAAGCGATGCATTTTGATCCACAGGAACGGTTGTTTATGGAGTCTTGCTGGGAAGTGTTGGAGGACGCAGGTTATACGAGACAACAGCTTGCAGAAAAGTACAATCGACGAGTCGGGGTTTTTGGAGGGATCACAAAGACCGGTTTCAGCTTGTATGGACCTGATTTATGGAAGCAGGGTGAATTGATTTACCCGCACACATCGTTTAGCTCACTGACGAATCGTGTTTCCTATTTCCTCAATCTCCAAGGTCCGAGTATGCCGATTGATACGATGTGCTCCGCTTCGCTCACAGCGATTCATGAGGCATGCGAGCATCTGTATAACGGGGATTGTGAACTGGCGATTGCCGGCGGAGTCAACCTGTATCTGCATCCTTCCAGCTATGTCTTTTTGTCAGCACTGCATATGCTTTCCGTAGATGGACAATGCAAAAGCTTTGGGCAAGGAGGAAACGGTTTTGTACCGGGGGAAGGCGTAGGTACAGTGCTGCTCAAACCACTGTCGAGAGCCATTGCGGATGGCGACCATATCTATGGGTTGATTCGTGGAACCAGCGTGAATCACGGCGGAAAAACCAATGGTTATACCGTACCGAATCCAACTGCTCAAGGAGAGCTGATTCGCCAGGCACTGGATAAGGCAGGCGTTCATGCCAAAACCGTAAGCTATATAGAAGCGCACGGAACAGGCACGGAGCTTGGCGATCCGATTGAAATTACAGGTCTCATTCAAGCCTTCCGCAAGGATACGCAGGATACGGGATATTGTGCGATTGGTTCCGTTAAATCCAATATTGGTCACTTGGAAGCGGCGGCTGGAATAGCAGGAGTGGCAAAAATTTTGCTGCAAATGAAGCATCAACAGCTGGTCCCAAGTCTGCATGCGCAAGAGTTGAATCCGAATATTCCTTTCTCGAAAACGCCTTTTGTCGTTCAGCAGGATTTGGCTGAATGGAAGCGACCGTTAATGGAAGTGAATGGAGAAAGGAGAGAATTTCCGAGAATTGCCGGGATTTCTTCTTTTGGTGCAGGAGGGGCCAATGCACACGTCGTGATTGAGGAATACATTCCAGAGGTCAAGGAACGCCCGTCGATCACGGTCAGTCCGCAAAATCCGTCGATCATCGTCCTGTCGGCAAAAAATAAGGAGCGTCTCATCGAACAAGTGCAAAGACTGTTAGCGTCGATTGAGGAGCAATCATTTACAGATGTGGATCTGGCAGATATTGCGTATACGCTTCAAGTGGGACGCGAGGCAATGGAAGAACGCCTGGCCCTGCTGACGAGCTCGCTTTCAGAACTTGTGGAGAAGTTGCGTAGCTTTCTTGCAGGTGATGACAACATTGCCGACCTCTATCAAGGTCAGGTAAAGCGCGGCAGAGAAACAACAGACATCTTCGCAGGCGATGAGGAATTGCAAGAAGCGATTGAAAAATGGATACAGCGTAAAAAATTCTCTAAGCTTCTCGATTTCTGGGTAAAGGGCTTGAATGTTGACTGGAATAAGCTTTATGACGAAAACAAGCCTCGTCGGATCAGCTTGCCTGCGTATCCTTTTGCTAGAGAGCATTACTGGCTGCCAAAACCGAAGACACAGCCGTCAACTAACACACAAGGTACGCTTGGTCTGACTGCGTCCCTTCATCCTTTGCTGCATCAAAATACTTCGGATCTCCGTGAGCAAAGATTCAGCTCTACTTTTGATGGTCAGGAATTCTTTTTATCGGATCATGTTGTAAAAGGAAAGAGAATCCTGCCAGGGGTTGCTTATCTTGAGATGGCTCGAGCTGCTGCGGATTTAGCAGTGGGAGCGTTGGAAGACGAGCAATACGCGATAGAGCTTAAAAATGTAGGTTGGGCGCAACCGATTGTAGTGGAAGACAAGCCTGTTCAAGTCCACATTGGCATTTATCCTGAGGATAACGGGGAGCTTCACTATGAAATATACAGCGAACCGCAAGCAGAACAGGCTGAAGCGGTGATACACAGTCAAGGAAATGTGGTGTTAACAGCGATCACTGCTGCACCCACGCATAATCTCGATGCGATCAAAGCCCACTGCAGCTATCGCACGCTTCATGCAAGTCAGTGCTATGAAGCTTTTCAAACAATGGGACTTGTCTATGGTCCGGCCCATCAAGGAATTGAGCAAGTGTACGTGGGAGTGGGACAAGTATTGGCCAAATTAGCCATGCCTTCCAAGGTTGCCGAGACGCAAGGAGAATTCGTCTTGCATCCGAGCATGCTAGATTCGGCCTTACAATCTTCTATCGGATTACTGCTTAGCGCAGGCGATACAGCGATTCTGAAGCCAATCCTGCCTTTTGCACTGGAGAAGCTGAGCATTTTTAGCCAGACTTCTTCCCAGATGTGGGTATGGATTCGACAGGCTGACGGCAATAGGATGGGAGACAAGGTACAGAAAGTAGATATTGATTTGTGTGACGGCCAAGGAACGGTTTGCGTGCGTATGCAGGGCTTCTCCGCACGAGTGCTGGAAGGCGAAGTAGAGACGCTGGATTCCAAAGGGAAACTGGGAACACTGCTGGTTCATCCTGAGTGGAAGGAACAAGCGGTTGTGAGCAACGCCGAAACCCCTGACTATACACAGCGAGTCGTGATGATGATTGAACCGGATCGCGTTTCTTGGAACAATCTCCAAACCTATTTGAATGGAGTCCATTGCATTCCTTTGCAATCCGCACAAGAAGGCATTTCCGAGCGTTTCATTGATTATACGACGCAGGTATTTGAGGAAATTCAAGAGATTTTCAAGCAAAAAGTACGCGGCAAGGCATTGGTTCAGATTGTCGTTCCCATGCGAGCTGAACAGCCGTTTTTCACCGCATTCTCTGGATTGCTGAAAACGGCGAAATTGGAGAATCCCAACCTAATTGGACAGGTAATAGAGGTAGAAGCGAGCAACGACGAATTCGAGATTGCTGAAAAAATAAATGAGAATGTCCGCTGCCCATTGGATGTTCAGATTCGATATCAATCTGGAAAGAGATATGTAGCTGAGTGGGTAGAACTGGATACTCCACAAGAAGCGAGCATTCCGTGGAAAGACGGTGGGGTTTATCTCATCACTGGCGGGGCAGGCGGATTGGGTTATATTTTTGCCAACGAAATTGTACAAAAGGTTCAACATGCGAACTTGATTCTGACAGGACGTTCCCCATTAGATGAAGAGAAGCAAGGAAAACTCCGGGAATGGAAAGAATCGGGAGCAAGAGTTGAATACCGTCTAGTTGATGTGACGCAGAAACAGGAAATGGCAGATTTGATTCGCACGATTCAACAGGACTATGGACGTCTTCATGGCATTATTCATAGTGCTGGCGTGCTTCGTGACAGCTATATCCTCAAGAAAAACAGGGAAGAAGTCCAAACAGTTCAGGGTCCGAAGGTTACGGGCCTTATCAATCTGGATGAAGCCAGTAAAGATGTAGAACTGGATTTCCTGGTACTGTTTTCTTCGGTGGCAGGCAGCTTGGGAAATATCGGACAAGCTGACTATGCTTGCGCCAACGCCTTTATGGACAGATTCGCCCACTATCGCAATGGATTGGTTGCATTAAAGCAGCGACACGGACAGACATTGTCCATGAATTGGCCGTTGTGGGAAGAGGGCGGAATGCAGGCTGATGCAGAGGCTGGTGACATGTTGAAGCATAGCATGGGTGTAGTCGCTATGCAGACTTCGACGGGGATTGCAGCTATGTACCAAGGCTTAGCCTCCGGAAAAGCTCAGGTCATGGTGATGGAAGGTGATCTGGCTAAGCTCAAGCAAACACTGTTTTTGCAAACGCCAGTCAACAGTTTTCAATCGAAACATTCGGTAACGGTGGATGCCAGCAGTCTGTTGCAAAAAGTGGAACTGGCCTTGATGCAAACCGTGTCGGAGCTGCTTCAGGTTCCTACCACAGATATTGATGTCAAAGTGGAGCTGTCTGAACTCGGATTCAATCAGGTTCTCCTGACTGAATTCACCAACAAGCTTAGTCAGCAATATCAAATTGGACTGATTCCGACTGTATTCGTGGAGTGTCCGACGCTTCAGCAGCTTGCGTCCTATTTACTTGAAGAATTTGAAGACATGCTGGTCAAACAGATGCAGCCAGTGGCATCAATCACACCAATCAGAGTAGAGCAAAATGAAAAACAAGCGACCACATATGTGGAACAAAATGTCCTCCAGGAAAAAGCGACTCATTTTGTGAAAAAGGAATTTGCCGAGGTACTGCAACTGCCCGTAAATCGAATCGAAGAAGATGCTTCGATGGAGACATACGGAATTGATTCGATTCTATCCATGAAATTAACCAACCAATTAGAGAAAAGCTTTGGCTCACTACCGAAAACGTTATTTTTTGAGTATCAAACGATTCAAGAATTGATTGGATATTTCTTGGACTCCTATCGAGACAAATTCATTGAAATCTTGGGTCTGAAGGAACCACAGCGGCAGGAAACAGTTGTTATCGAAGAAACAGCATCCGTGACAAAAGAAGAAAATACGTCGAAAAGGCAAATGAACAGCCATCACGGAAGAAGTCGCAAAGGCTCGCGGTTCGTTTCGACACAAAAGGAAACCCAACCAGCCAAAGGAGCTTTGGATGTTGCGATCATTGGGGTTTCTGGACGTTATCCGAAAGCACGGAATACGCAAGAGTTCTGGAACAATCTGCGCGATGGCAAGGATTGCATAACGGAGATCCCCAAAGAGCGCTGGAACCACAGTCTGTATTTTGATGAGGATAAGAACAAACGGGGGAAAACCTACAGCAAATGGGGCGGATTCATAGACGGTGTAGATCAATTCGATCCGCTGTTCTTCAACATCTCGCCTCTGGAAGCAGAAATCATGGACCCGCAGGAACGTTTATTCCTGGAGTGTGTGTATGAAACTTTAGAGGATGCAGGCTATACCCGTGAATCTCTCGGATCGTCCCAAGGCTTCGGACTTGGCGGTAATGTCGGTGTTTATGTGGGCATTATGTATGAAGAGTATCAACTGTATGGTGCACAAGAAACCATGATGGGCAGACCAATGGCCCTTGGCGGAAGCTTCTCATCTGTAGCGAACCGGGTTTCTTATTTCTTTGATTTCCATGGTCCTAGCGTAGCGGTTGACACCATGTGTTCCTCTTCTCTAACCGGCATCCATTTTGCCTGCCAAAGCTTGCAGCGCGGTGAATGCGAGGTTGCGATTGCAGGGGGTGTCAATGTGTCCATTCACCCGAATAAATATTTGATGCTTGGACAGGGAAAATTTGCTTCCAGCAAGGGACGATGCGAAAGCTTTGGGCTTGGCGGTGACGGCTATGTGCCTGGAGAGGGTGTCGGAGCGGTACTGCTTAAACCTCTGGCGAAAGCAATCGCCGATGGAGATCAAATTTACGGTGTGATTAAAGGAAGCGCCATTAACCATGGTGGCAAAACAAATGGCTATACCGTTCCTAACCCGAATGCACAAGCGAGCGTAATTGGCCGTGCCTTGAAGGAGGCAGGAATTGATCCACGGACGATTAGTTATTTGGAAGCTCACGGTACAGGTACTTCTTTAGGAGATCCCATAGAGATCGCAGGTTTGACAAAAGCCTTCCAAGCGTACACAACAGACAAGCAGTTCTGCTCAATCGGATCAGCGAAGTCCAATATCGGGCATTGTGAGAGTGCAGCGGGAATTGCCGGGATAACGAAAATCCTGTTACAGCTCAAACATGGACAACTAGCACCATCCTTGCATGCGGAGGTGCTAAACCCGAATATTGATTTCAGCACGACTCCGTTTGTCGTACAGCAAGAGCTGGCGGAGTGGAGACGTCCTGTCATTGACGGTCAGGAAATTCCAAGACGCTCCGGTGTGAGCAGCTTTGGTGCGGGTGGCTCGAATGCTCATATCGTTTTGGAAGAGTACATTCCAGACGATGAGAAACGTCCAGCTATCCAAGTAAGTCACACGAATCCAGCGATCATTCTCCTGTCAGCGAAGAATGAAAGCCAGCTCCACGAACAGGCACAGCGTTTGTTAGCTGCGATCAAGGATCAGTCCATTTCTGACATGGACTTAGCAGCTATTGCTTACACGCTTCAAATTGGGCGAGAAGCCATGGAAGAGCGCCTGGCTGTGATGGCCAGTTCCATTCAAGAGCTTCAGGAAAAGCTGATGCAATTTGTAGAGGGACAGGAAGGCGTCACAGACGTATTCCGAGGACTGGTGAAAGGCAATAAAAAGACGATCACCGTATTTGAAGCGGATGAAGATTTGAAACAGGCAATCGATGCTTGGATGAGCAAAAGAAAATACGCCAAGCTGCTTGATCTGTGGGTAAGTGGAGGCGTGGTTGATTGGCAAAAGCTTTACGGTGAGAAGAAGCCTCGTCGCATTAGCTTGCCGACGTATCCGTTTGCAAGGGAACGTTATTGGATTCCTCAGATGGAGACACAATCTGCGAGAGAAGTTGCAGCTGCATCAGAAGGGACGCTCTTCCTACACCCATTGCTCCAGAAAAACACGTCTGAATTGTTGGAACAGCGGTATAGTTCCACCTTCCGTGGACAGGAGTTTTTCTTGGCAGATCATGTTGTTAATGGACAGCAGCTCTTACCGGGGGTTGCCTATCTCGAAATGGCACGTGAGGCAATCGATCAGTCAGCAGGAGCCTTGAAAGCGGAACAGAATGGCATGACGCTCAAAAATATTGTGTGGGCCAAGCCAATTGCTGTCGATGATCAGCCTGTCGATGTTCACATTGGTCTGCAGCTGGAAGACAGTGGAGAGATTGGCTATCGAATTTACAGTCAGCATACCGGAAATGCAGCAGAAGAGAACGTGCACAGTCAGGGAAGTGCCGTATTCCATACGGTTGCGGATACGCCAACCCTTGATCTCGCTATGTTACAAGCCGCGTGTAGCCATAGTATCTTGAGTGGCAGCCAATGCTATGACAGTTATAAAGCAATGGGAATCCATTATGGTCCAGCGCTGCAAGGAATTGAGCTAGTGCATAAGGGCACGGAGCAGGTGTTGGCAAAGCTGTCCTTACCTTCTGCTGTTTTGGGGACAGAAGAGCAGTTTGTACTGCATCCAAGTATGATGGATTCTGCTTTGCAGGCGGCGATTGGTTTATTTATGGGGGCAGATGACAGGAGTCTCGCCGACCATCTTGATTCGCTCAAGCCAATCTTGCCGTTTGCCCTAGATGAGCTGGAAATCTTCAGTCCATGCACGCCGCAAATGTGGGCGTATATTCGCTACAGTGATGGCAGCAACGCTTCTGATCATGTGCAGAAGCTGGATATTGACTTATGTGACGAGCAAGGAAATGTTTGCATCAGAATGAAACGATTTTCGTCTCGTAAGCTGGATGGCAAAGGGGAAGGCTTCGAAGCTACAAGGGCACAAGAGATGCTGATGGTTCATCCTTGCTGGCAGGAACAAGTAGGTGCTCAGAAAACGGAGCCTCCTACCTATGCACAGCATATCGTGATGATTGCCGAAGGTTTTGAATCGTCGCTTGCAAGTCTATCAGCACAGATGAATGAAGTGCACTTGATTCCTTTACAATCCCAACAGGATGGTATTGCGGACAGGTTCGAGGCCTATGCTTCCCAAGTATTTTTGGAAATCCAAAGCATCTTTCAACAAAAGATACTTGGCAAGGTGTTATTGCAGGTCGTTGTTCCCGACAAAGCGGAGCATTCGTACGTAAGCGGACTTTCTGGCTTGCTGAAAACAGCTCAGCAGGAGAATCCAAATGTAATCGGCCAATTCATTGAAATAAACCAAGGTGAACATGCGGCAGAAATCATAAACAAGCTGCATGAGAATGCCTGCCATCCTATGGACGACCGAATTCGCTATCAAGCGGGTAAACGTTATGTAATGGGCTGGTGTGAAACCAAGCCATTGCATGATGAGGTCGCCATTCCGTGGAAAGATCAAGGAACCTATCTGATTACGGGTGGAGCAGGCGGCTTAGGGTTGATTTTCGCAAGGGAAATCGCGAGCCAAGCGAAACAGGCAACCTTAATTCTCACAGGACGTTCTCCTCTTCGTGAAGATAAACAAGCGATGCTTCATGATTTGCAAAGGTCAGGGGCAAGCGTAGTCTACCGTCAAGTTGATGTGACGGACAAGGAGGAAGTAGTCCAGCTCATCCAAAGTATTCAACAGGAATTCGGAGGTCTTCACGGCATCATCCATAGCGCTGGTGTCGTTCGAGATAACTTCATCCTCAAGAAAACGACTGAAGAATGGAACCAAGTGGTAGCGCCAAAAGTTACCGGCCTTACGAATTTGGATGAGGCAAGTAAAGATCAGCCTCTCGATTTCTTCGTCCTCTTTTCTTCGATAGCAGGAAGTATAGGAAATAGTGGTCAGGCAGACTATGCTTGCGCGAATGCCTTTATGGATGGCTATGCGAAATATCGAAATGAACGGGTGCAGGCAAAGCAACGTCAAGGTCAAACAGTCTCCATCAACTGGCCGCTCTGGAAAGAGGGCGGAATGCAAGTAGATGAAGCGGTTGAGGAGATGGTGAAACAAAGGATTGGAATGATCGCTTTGCAGACCGCGACGGGTATTCGTGCTTTTTATGAAGCCGTAGCTTCTCGAAAAGATCAGGTGATGGTAATGGAAGGAGATCTACAACGCCTCCACGCAGCAGTGGTGGGAAGACCGAAGACAACAGAACAAGAAGTCAAAGCTTCTCCCGTCATACAACCATCAAGTCATCATTTGCCAAAGGAAAAAGCGATCTATTATTTCAAAAAGCTGGTCTCTTCCGTGATCAAGCTGCCAATAGACCGCATCGAAGCAGATGCCTTGTTGGAAAAGTACGGAATTGACTCGATTATGGTCATGCAATTAACAAATGAATTAGAAAAAACGTTTGGTTCGTTGTCGAAAACATTATTTTTCGAATATCAGACTATCGAAGAAATTGCGAAATACTTCCTGGCATCGCACCGAGAGCAAATGATGAGTATCCTTGGTATGGATGAGAAAGAAGCACCAACGGCATCCCCTGTTAAAAAGTCGAGCGTTGCACCGATCATCAACAACCGCAGGAGCAAAGGCAACGCGTTGAAGGAAACGAGGAGAGAAACCCAACCAGCAAACGACGCCTTCGATATTGCAATCATTGGGGTCTCCGGTCGTTATCCGAAAGCGAGAAACATGAATGAGTTCTGGCGTAACCTGCGTGATGGCAAGGATTGTGTCACAGAAATTCCTGAAGAGCGTTGGGATCACAGCCTGTTTTTTGATGCAGATAAGAAAAAGCAAGGAAAAACCTACAGCAAGTGGGGAGGCTTCCTGGACGGTGTAGATCAATTTGACCCGTTATTTTTTAATATCACACCAAGAGAGGCTGAAATTATGGACCCGCAGGAGCGCTTGTTCTTGGAATGCGTCTATGAAACGTTAGAAGATGCCGGGTATACTCGTGAAACGCTCGGCTCAACACCTGGCATGGGTCTAGGCGGTAATGTCGGGGTTTATGTCGGAGTCATGTACGAAGAATACCAGCTCTATGGAGCCCAAGAAACAATGCTCGGCAGACCGATGGCGCTGGCAGGAAGTCCAGCCTCCATTGCGAATCGGGTTTCTTATTTCTGCAACTTCCATGGGCCTAGCATGGCGGTCGATACGATGTGTTCCTCTTCTCTGACAACTATTCATTTGGCTTGCCAAAGTCTCCAGCAAGGGGAATGTGAGGCTGCTATTGCAGGTGGGGTCAATGTATCGATTCACCCTAATAAATACCTGATGCTTGGACAAGGCAAATTTGCATCCAGCAAGGGACGATGCGAAAGCTTTGGTATCGGCGGTGACGGGTATGTACCTGGCGAGGGAGTGGGAGCAGTCCTGCTCAAGCCTCTGGCGAAAGCGATTGCCGATGGAGATCAAATTTATGGTGTGATAAAAGGAACAGCGGTTAACCATGGCGGAAAAACGAATGGATACAATGTACCTAGCCCGAATGCCCAAGCTCGGGTTATTGGACGTGCTTTCGAAAAAGCCGGAATCGATCCGCGGACGATCAGCTATCTGGAAGCACACGGTACGGGGACCTCTTTAGGTGATCCGATTGAAATGACGGGCTTAACGAAGGCTTTCCAAGCGTATACAAATGACAAACAGTTTTGTGCCATTGGATCGGCGAAGTCCAACATTGGGCATTGTGAGAGTGCAGCCGGAATCGCTGGGGTGACGAAGGTCTTATTGCAGCTCAAGCATGGACAATTAGCACCATCCCTGCATGCTGAAGTGCTCAATCCGAATATTGATTTCAGTATGACGCCGTTTGTGGTTCAGCAAGAGCTGGCGGAGTGGAAGCGCCCTGTCATTGACGGACGGGAAGCTCCACGGCGTGCCGGTGTGAGCAGTTTTGGTGCGGGCGGATCGAATGCTCATGTGGTGATTGAAGAATATATTTCAAAAATGCAAGAACAGCCTACAGAAATAGCAAGACCGCAAAATCCTGCTTTGATACTCTTATCAGCCAAGAATGAAGAACAGCTACATCAACGGGTACAACGACTGCTCGGAGCCATTGCGGAACAGGGATTGTCCGATGCGGATTTAGCAGAAATGGCGTATACCCTTCAAGTGGGACGAGAAGCGATGGAAGAACGTTTGGCTGTGATCGCAGGCTCGATGACTGAGCTTGAAGAGAAATTGAAGCAATTCATAGGAAGACAGAAGGAGATTGAAGACCTGTACCACGGACAGGTAAAACGTCATAAAGAGACCTTGGCAATCTTTGCAGCAGATGATGATATGCCGCAAATGATTGATTCCTGGATGAACAAAGGCAAATACGGAAAATTACTGGACGTTTGGGTCAAAGGGCTGAACATGGACTGGAGCAGCTTGTATGAGGAGAGAAAGCCTCGCCGGATTAGTCTTCCAACCTATCCATTTAGCAGAGAAGCTTATTGGGTGCCTGGTGGATATACGTCATTTACAGGTGCAGCATCCCGAGCCACATATGAGCAACATCCCGTTCAGCCAGACATGCGTTTTGTGAAAAAGCAATGGAAGGCTTGCCCAGCGATGCCAACCAAGGAAGCTCATCGAACGATTGGTATTTTCACAACGGATGAAACGAAGCATTTGGCGATTCAACTGTCCAACCATTTCGCTAAGAGTGAAATCCTAGAGCTGAACGAGCTCGAATCACGATTCCATCAGGATGAGATGGCGTGGAAAAACTATGATGGCATCGTAGATTTGGTCGGTTGTGGACATCAGCAGACCGATTCGCTGATTTGGATTCCATGGCTGCAACAACTCATTGAGAATGGTCATAAGGAAGGCTTGAAGCTATTGGGTGTGACAAAAGGCTTGGAGTCTTACCAGAATGACTCTGTCAATCTGTCGGGTGCCTCACGTGTTGGTTTGTACCGGATGCTGCAAAGTGAATATAAGCATCTGCAATCACGCCATGTGGATCTAGATCCATTAGCTGATGGAGAAGAACTTGCGCAACAGATTGCAGCAGAGTTCCTCATTGAGGATCAGGAAACAGAGGTTTGCTATCGATTGGGTGAGCGTTATAGCGCTTATCTTCAGGAAGAGATGGTAGCGGACGGTCAGGAGCCAGCGCTTGTTTTCCCTGAGAACCATGTTCTATTGATAACAGGCGGTACACGGGGGCTTGGTTATTTATGCGCCAAGCATTTTGTAGAGCGTTATGGTGTCAAAAAACTGGTGCTCACAGGGCGAGAAAGTCTGCCGCCGCGCGAGCAATGGGGAGCTTATCAGCAGCAAAGCACTTCCGTAGCAAAGAAAATTCGGGCGGTACAAGCTTTGGAAGAGCAAGGCGTACAGGTTCAAGTCTTATCTGTATCCTTAACCGATGAAGAGGCTTTGCAACAGCATTTGTACGAGTTGAAACAGACGATGGGTCCGATTGGCGGGGTGATTCATTGTGCTGGTTTTAGCGATGATCAAAATCCTGCGTTTATTCGGAAATCGACGGATAGAATTCAGCAGGTATTACAACCGAAAGTGGCTGGGCTTAATACGCTATACAAAAGCTGCAAGGACGAGCCTTTACAGTTCTTCGTTCTCTTTTCATCTGTTTCGGCAATCATTCCGTCCTTGGCTTCGGGCCAGAGTGATTATGCGTTAGCCAATGCCTATATGGATTATTTTGCTTCCGCACATGCTGATTCTTGCCCGATCTTGAGCATTCAGTGGCCGAGTTGGAAGGAAACAGGAATCGGTGCAGTCACGACCAAAGCCTATCAACAATCAGGACTGGTACACATCACTGACGAGCAAGGACTGCGATTACTGGATCATATTCTTTTGAAAAAGATGGGTCCCGTTGTTTTCCCGGCAGCAATCAACCAAGAGCTGTGGGAACCCCAGCAATTGATGCGACACAAAAAGCAAGAAGCTTATGCTGCGAACCTGTCGTCTCATCGTCTAACAGCAGGCAAGCGGACGCAAAGCTTAGTGGATCTTGTGAAGACAGCACAAACAAAACTAATTGAGCTGTTTGCGAAGGAGTTGAAAATAGATCCTGCCAGATTGGAGATAGACAAAGAGTTTCCTGACTATGGGATCGATTCGGTGTTACTGGCTCAAGTCATGAATGAGATCAGTAAATGGTTGGGCAAGGACTTGGACCCGACGATTTTATATGAATATCCCACCATAGAAACACTTGCAGAATGGCTGACCAGCAATCACGGGGATTCCATCGCTGACGATCTGACGCAGACTTCTCCTGAAATGAACGACGATCCGAAGAGTCAGCCCATACGTAGTGAGACTGTGAAAAGCCAGATGGTGAGTAATCAGGCTACCCCATATAGGGAGGCAAATCCATCTGACATTGCGGTAGTGGGGCTCTCTTGCCGTTTTCCGGGTGCTCGTAACGTGGAAGAATATTGGGAGTTGTTAGCGGAGGGCCGTTCAGCCATTGGTGCTGTACCCAAGGAACGCTGGGGGTATGAAAATTCCTATCATGCAGGACTTCTGGACAACATTACTGCTTTTGATCCTTCATACTTCCTGATAGCAAAAGAAGATGCGAAGGCCATGGACCCGCAAGCCTTATTGGTATTGGAGGAAAGTCTTCATCTATGGCATCAGGCTGGATACACACCGAAGGACATCAAGGGAACATCGGTAGGCGTCTACATCGGGGCAAGAAGTAATCATCGCCCAAGTGAAGATCGTCTGCATCAAACACAAAACCCAATTATGACCGTGGGACAAAACTATTTGGCTACAAATATTTCCCAGTACTTCGATCTTAGAGGTCCCAGCATGGTCATCGATACCGCATGCTCTTCGGCGCTGGTCGGGATGAATATGGCGATTCATTCTCTTCGTATTGGAGAGATTGAGGCTGCTATCATCGGCGGGGTTAACGTGTTAAGTGGTGATGAAGCGCATCGGATGTTCCACCAAAGAGGAATTTTAAGCGAAGAGCCAGCCTTCCATATTTTTGACAGGCGTGCGGACGGACTCGTATTGGGAGAAGGCGTAGGAATGGTTTTATTGAAGACCGTGGAGCAAGCACTGGCTGATGGTGATGAAATACATGCCGTCATCAAGGGAGTAGCGGTCAACAATGATGGACGAACGGCAGGTCCTGCCACCCCGAATTTGCAAGCCCAAAAAGAGGTTATGCACTCGGCACTGGCTAAAGCTGGCATGAAGCCGGAACAAATCAGCTATATAGAAGCGAATGGCTCGGGTTCAGAGGTTACAGATTTACTTGAGCTCAAAGCCATTCAGTCTGTCTATCGCTCATCTCATACGGCCGCTTGCGGATTAGGATCGATCAAGCCAAACATCGGTCATCCATTATGTGCAGAAGGGATTGCTAGTTTGATAAAAGTCGTGCTGATGCTCAAAAACCAACAATTGGTTCCGTTCCTGTCAGGGCAAGAGCCGATGACCCATTTCCATATGGAGTCAACGCCTTTTTATTTTCAACGACAGCTTTCTGAATGGAACGATTCGCCCAGAATAGCAGCGATTAATTGTTTTGCAGATGGGGGAACCAATGCCAACGTCGTTTTACAATCCTGGGAGGAGGCAGTCTCACGTCCGAACAAACGACATTCGATTGCACCTCCGACGTTAAACCGATTTGACGTCTACCGTGAAGAGGCAGGTCGTTCAACAAAAACACGGACATATCTGAGCCAGAAGCCCAACCATACGACCAGTATTTGGAAGCGACAAATAGTGGAGGGATAAAAGTGCATGATCAGTTTCTCATAACGATCAACCATCCAATCCTCAAAAATCATAAAGCGCACGGTCAGGAACTGTTGCCCGGATTAGCCCATATTGATCTGTTGTATCAAATGTTTCGCGAAAATGGTCATGATTACAGCGAGCTTGAGCTGCGTAATCTAACGATCTATCATCCGATCATGGTGGGACAAGACTATGATGTCATGCTGAGCATTCAGTGCACGCAAGGCAAAGCAGGACAGTGGCAGATTCGGATGGAGGGTCAGACACAGCGCAACGGCATTTTAGACTCGGAGAAAAAGCTGTATGTCACTGCTGAAATGCATCATAGTGCCGCTATGCAGTTCGATGAAACGCTGGATCTTCTCATGATAGAGCAAGCGGCAAACAAAAAGGTCAATCTGCATGATGTGTATGAACAATGCCGCCGCCAGGAATTGGTGCATACAGGTTTTATGAAGGCAGAAGGAACGATTTACGAAACAGATTCAGCGGCGGTAATCGATATTTCACTCGGTAAACATGCCCTTCCCAGTGCGGAAGGGTTCATGTTTCACCCGACATTGATCGATGGGTCCGCGATCGGCTCGATGGTAATGTTCACCTCGGTAGTCCAAGAAGAACAGCGGCTATTTTTACCGCTTTTTTATGAATCTTTTCGGGCCTCCGCTCTTTTACAGCAACATTGCTTTGCCAGAGTACAAACGTCATCTATCCAGCGAAAAAATGAACTGATGTATATGACGATGGAGTTCTTTGATAGATCAGGTAGAAAAATAGCACATTTGCAAAATTTTGCGGGCAAGCTAGTTCGTGATCCTGGTCTGATCAATCCCAATAAAAAAGAAGTACCTCAGCTTCGAGAGGAGATTCAACCATCGAAGCAAACAGTATCTCTGTCGAAAGGATCTGTTCATGAGGCGAATGAATCGCAATCTGCCCTCGTGAGTAAAGCACAAACTTTTTTACAACAACTGCTGGCAGATCGATTACAAGTTCCAGCCGCATTGATTGATACGCAGATTGGTTACTATGAAATGGGGCTGAATTCACCGGGCTTATTGGAAGTGGTGAAGGCTGTCGAAGCGAAAGTAGGAACACCGCTGTCTCCTACTTTATTGTTTGAGTATACGAATATCGCTGAGTTGGCCGCCTATCTTGCCGAGAATCATGCTTCCGTATTCAGCGGGCTTGATTTGATGAAACAGGAAGGTAAACAAGAGTTGCCGCAACCTGCCAGGGTCGTAGATTCATCAGCAATCTCTGAGAGTCATGCAGCGAATGCCAATGAAGAAATTGCGATCATCGGGATGGCAGGGCGTTATCCAGAGGCCAGAAATCTCCAAGAATTCTGGATGAATTTAAAAGAGGGCAAAGACTGCATCAAAGAAGTCCCGAAATCTCGCTGGGATTGGCAGCAGTTTGGGGAACTCAAATCCCCTTCAGGAAAGCAGATGTCCAAATGGGGAGGGTTTATTGAAGACCCTGATTGCTTTGATTCTCCCTTTTTCCGAATATCGCCGCGGGAAGCAGAAACGATGGACCCCCAAGAGCGTTTGTTTTTGGAAACATGCTGGGAAGCGATGGAAGATGCGGGTTATACGCCGAAGACGATTGTTCCGGCTCGGGGGAGCAGTAACAGACGGCAGGTTGGTGTCTTTGTTGGCGTGATGCACAAGGATTATGCCCTCATCGGAGCAGAAGCGATGTCTCGGGGAGAAATGTTCCCGTTATCCTTGAACTATGCACCGATTGCCAATCGCGTTTCTTATTTCTGCAATTTTCATGGTCCAAGCATGGCGATTGACACCGTATGCTCATCCTCTCTGACGGCTGTTCATTTGGCGCTGGAGAGCATCAAGCGAGGAGAATGTGAGGTAGCATTGGCGGGTGGCGTCAATTTATCCTTACATCCTGGC
Organism: Brevibacillus sp. DP1.3A; assembly: GCF_013284245.2. NCBI lineage: Bacteria > Bacillati > Bacillota > Bacilli > Caryophanales > Paenibacillaceae > Brevibacillus > Brevibacillus sp. DP1.3A. The sequence goes on from NZ_CP085876.1 coordinate 2,372,875, forward strand.
AAATATTTGTCATATGGCATGATGGATATGCACGCTAGTGATGGCTATTGTCATACCTTTGGTAAGGATGGCGACGGGTATGTTTCTGGCGAAGGCGTCGGTACCGTCGTGTTAAAGCCATTGCGCAAAGCGATTGAGGATGGAGATCATATTTATGCCGTGGTAAAAGGAAGCAGTGTGAACCACGTCGGATCGGTGAGCGGGCCTTCCGTACCAAGCCCTGTTGCTCAAGCTGAGGTGATTACAGCATGCCTAGAAAAGAGCGGTGTGGACGCGAGAACGATTCGTTATGTAGAAGCACACGGGACCGGGACTTCTTTAGGCGATCCGATTGAAATTCAAGGATTGGTGAAAGCGTTTCGTCGATTTACAGAGGATCAGCAGTTTTGTTCCATTGGCTCGGTGAAATCAAATATCGGGCATGCAGAATCTGCCGCGGGTATCAGCGGTCTGCAAAAAGCTGTTCTTCAGCTCCACCATAAAACGCTCGTTGCTTCCTTACATGCCAAGGAAGTGAATCCGTTTATTGATTTTGCGCAATCTCCTTTTTATGTACAGCAACGGACAGAAGAATGGAAAACGGTGAGCATGGAAAACGGTCAAGAAGTCACCGTTCCGAGACGAGCGGGGGTAAGTTCGTTTGGAGCTTCGGGGTCCAATGCCCATGTTATTTTGGAAGAATACACCCCAGCCGAAACAAAGCCGAAAGCGCAAGCAATTGGCCATAAAAATCACCCAGTGATAATTCCGCTATCTGCCAAGAATAAGGAAAGATTGCAAGCCTATGCGCAAAAAGTAGCGGAGTTTCTAAAAGGGGCATCATCTGACAATCAGCTTCAAGAAATGCTGGAGAAGAAGCTACGCAAGATTTTATCCAGTATTATTCATGTGGGAGAGAACAGCATTGAGATCGAACAAGAGTGGCATGAATACGGAGTAGACCTCGTTCAAATCACACAGTTAAAGCAAAAACTGCAAGAGGAGCTGCATATTCAGCTAGATATCAAGGAGTTCGATCAAAGCAGCTCTATTGCTTCCGTCATCGCTTCTCTCATGGATAACCATCGAGAGGATATTGAGGGAGAAGTTCAGTCTTTTGCTGATTTAGAAACGCAACTCGATCTGGAAAATGTGGCGTATACCTTGCAAGTTGGACGAGAAGGGATGAAAGAACGAGTAGCCTTTGTCGTCAAGGATATACCTGAGCTGATGGGAAAATTGGAAGCTTATTCGAAAGGCGAGAATACGATCGATACTTGTTGGGAAGGGAGCTCGAAGCCTAACAACGATTCATTCGGATTATTAAGCGATAACCACGACTCTCAACAGCTTATCCAAAGCTGGGTTGCAGAAGGCAGCATCAGAAAAATAGCTGAATTATGGGTGACAGGCTATGAAATGGATTGGGAACAGCTTTATCTGAATAACAAACCTAGACGTGTTCCTTTGCCCACATACCCATTTGCGAAGAATCGTTATTGGATTCCGGAAAGCAAAAGTAAATCTGTAAGCGGCAAGACAGCAGCGCCATTCACATTCACGAGTGAAGCTGCGATTCATCCACTGTTGCAAAGGAATACTTCTGATTTTTCTGAACAGAGGTTTAGTTCCACCTTTACAGGTCAGGAGTTTTTCCTAACGGACCATGTCGTGAAGAAGCAGAGAATCTTGCCGGGAGTTGCCTATCTGGAAATGGCGAGAGCAGCAGCAGAGCAAGCAACGGCTGCCTTGACAGAAGAACCAGCCCAGATTCAACTCAAAAACGTGGTTTGGACACGGCCAATTGTCGTGGGGGACCAGCCTGCACAGATACATATCGGTCTTGTTCCCGAAGAGAATGGTGAGATTACTTTTGAAATCTATAGCGAGTTGGAGGCTATGGATACAGAACCCGTCTTACACAGTCAGGGCAGCGTCATGCTTCATTCTGTTGCTGAGAAACATGCCTTGAATCTGCCATCCTTACAAGCGGAGTGCGGTCACCGTGAGTTTTCATCTGAACAATGCTACAGCATTTTTCATTCAATAGGAATGGATTATGGGTCGGCACATCAAGGAATTGACTCGTTGTATGTAGGGGAGGGCAAAGTATTAGCCAAGCTGTCCTTGCCAGCCTCCATCTCCGAAATGGAGAATCCTTTTGTACTGCATCCAAGCCTAATGGATTCTGCCTTGCAGGCATCTATCGGGCTCATGATGGTTGCGGAGGATACCCCATCAGCGGATGGCCATTCGAATCGCAAGCCCTCCTTGCCTTTTGCCATGGAGGAGATCGACATTTACGACAAGTGCACGTCCTCGATGTGGGCGTATGTTCGCTACAGTGCCAACAGCAGCGCAGATGACAAGGTGCAGAAGCTGGATATTGATTTATGCGATGACCAAGGAACTGTTTGTGTACGAATAAAGGGATATTCCATGCGAGTGCTCGAGGATGGGAAGCAGGCAAACCATGTTTCTTCGAGCCTAGCTTCTTCCGTAATCTCACTGGAGCCTCCTGTGGGGAATCTCATGCTGTCCGCTGTGTGGGATGTGACTCCAGTTGAGAAAGGACAGCTTTTCCCTACTGCTGATGAGCAGGTAGTCATTGTGGGGGGAAATGAAGAGAATGCACGCTCCATTCAACAATACTTTCCTCGAGCAAAAGTGTCGTCCATTCAGGCTGAGAATACGATTGAGGAAATCGTACACCGACTGGAAGAGCTTGGTTCCATTGATCATCTGGTGTGGATCGCTCCTTTTGATGCGATAGATTCCTTGGCGGATCATCGATTAATCGCGGGGCAGGATCAGGGAGTGATTCTATGCTTCCGAACGATTAAAGCCTTGCTTTGCTTGGGATACGGAAGTAAGGAGTTGGGGTGGAGCGTCATCACGGTTCAATCCCAGCCCATTTGCCATACAGATGTTGTGAATCCTTGCCACGCCAGTATTCATGGATTAATTGGTTCGATGGCAAAGGAATATCCAAACTGGAAGATTCGACTTATGGATGTAGAGGCCGAATCTGAATGGCCATTAGATGATATGGTGAGACTGCCAAGAGATCGTCAGGGGCGTCCGTGGGTTTATCGTCAGGGTGAATGGTATCGCCAGCAGTTGCTTACCGTCGATCATCCCCCGATCGATCATACACGTATGAAGCAGGGTGGCATTTATTTGGTGATTGGCGGTGCTGGTGGCATCGGTGAAGCATGGACCGAATATATGATTCGTACCTATCAAGCCCAGATCATATGGATTGGTCGTCGTCAAAAAAATGAAGAGATTCAAGCGAAGATGGATAGGCTTGCCACTTTTGGACCAGCACCAGCCTATATAGCAGCGGATGCAACGCAGCAGAATGCTTTGCAAGAAGCTTATGAACAGATAAAGCAAACGTATACACGGATTGACGGAGTTGTTCATTCTGCCATGGTCCTGGTTGAGGAAAGCTTGGAAAACATGCAAGAGGAAGGTTTCCGAGCAGTGCTTTCGTCTAAGGTTGACGTGAGTGTGAACATCGCTTTGGTGTTTGAGAAGGAGCCTTTGGATTTCGTATTATTCTTCTCTTCGCTCATGGCAGTTACAAAAGCTCCGAAGCAAAGCAACTACGCGGCTGGATGTACCTTTAAGGATGCCTATGCTCATCAATTGACCCAAGCATGGCCATGTGCGGTGAAACTGATCAATTGGGGCTATTGGAGCAGTGGGCAAGTGGAAGAGTCTCATCAAGAGATGGTAGAGACCTATCGTCGTTTAGAGCAAATCGGCATTGGTCTTATTCAGCCTCCAGAAGCCATGCAAGCCATAGAGACACTTCTCGCAGGAGCTATGGATCAAGTTGCTTTAATGAAGACCACGAAGCCTATTGTCATTGAAGGGATGAAGGTAGAGGAATGGGTGGGTGTTCACTCTGCACTTTATCCATCCATGCTACAGCTGTCTGCCCATGAAAATGAAGGGCTTGCTGATGTTGTGGCTGCCTTTATCAAGGAGAGATTGAAGCAGGATCCATCAGCGCGAATGCGGATTCTCGAACTCGGGTCAGGTACAGAATCTACCAGTTCCTTGATTTCACAAAAATTACATGCCTATCAATCTTTTATGAGCTTCCAAGTTATTGATCCAGAAGCGGCATTAAGTGAACAAGGAATGAATGCTAGTGAATACGACCTGATTATCACAGCTGATAAACTGCACACAGCTCAACAAATTCGCCAAACCATGCGTAACTGCAAGAATCTCTTAAAAAGGAATGGTCTGCTTCTAGTAAAAGAGATGACCGATCAAAACGTACCTAAAGACCTCGCAGAAGGTCTTTCACTACCTCTGGAAGCTTGGCAGAAAGTATTGAGAGATGAGGGCTACCGAGTTGTCTCCTATCCACAGTTGATGATTGCTGAAAGTGACGGCGTGGTCCGCAAGTCCAAACAACAGCAGAAATCAATGGGGACCTCAGCTTCCACTCTACCCATTTCTTCACATGCAGACAGAGGAACGAGCACAGAGGAAATGCTTCGGGAGAAAAGCATCGCCTATTTCAAACAATTGGTCGGAGAAACACTGAAAATTCCATTTGACCAGATCGACTCTTCTGCCGCTCTGGAGGAGTATGGCATTGATTCGATTATGATTGTGCAGATGACGAATGTCTTACGGAAAAAATTGCATCAGATCAGCACGACCCTCTTTTTTGAATATCAAACGATTGATGCGCTGGTCGAGCATTTCATGACAACACAAACGGATGAATTGCTTGCATTAGTCGGAATAGATGACCAGCGGCCTGTTCAAAAGCAAATAACCAACGCAGCAGCTTCTGCAAAGCCAACCAGAGAGCAAGCTGGCTCGACATTTCGAAAGGCAAAGTCTCGCCGTTTCCTGCAAGTTCTTGATACAAAATCGGAAAAACCAACAGCGCCGTCCAGACAGGATGTGGCGATCATTGGTCTTTCAGGTCGTTATCCGCAAGCGGAGGATGTCTGGGAGTTTTGGACTCGCCTGAAAGAAGGGAAGAATTGCATCACGGAAGTACCGGAGGATCGTTGGAATTGGCAAGAATTTTTCAGCGAAGAAAAAGGAAAAAGAGGATACATGTACACCAAATGGGGCGGTTTCATCGAAGATATTGATAAATTCGACCCGCTATTTTTCCAAATTTCGCCTAACGAAGCAGAGCAGATGGACCCTCAGGAGCGCTTATTTTTACAAACGGCATACGCCAGTTTAGAAGATGCGGGCTACACACCTGCCACATTAGGAGAAAGTAGAAAAATTGGTGTGTTTGTTGGTGTCATGAATGGAAATTACCCAGCAGGAACGAGCTACTGGTCGATTGCGAATCGACTTACCTACTTGTTCAATTTCCAAGGACCGAGTCTAGCAGTGGATACGGCGTGCTCCTCTTCTTTGACGGCGATCCATTTAGCCTTGGAAAGCCTGTACAGCGGTACAAGTGAATGTGCCATCGCTGGCGGTGTCAATTTAATTGTCGATCCGTTTCACTATATTCGACTGTCTGGAGCGACTATGCTATCTGCTGGTGACAGCTGCAAGTCGTTTGGCGACCAAGCGGACGGCTTTGTAGATGGAGAAGGTGTGGGAGCTATCGTATTGAAGCCTCTGCAAAAGGCGATTGCCGACGGAGACCACATATACGGCGTGATCAAGGGAAGCATGCTCAATTCAGGGGGCAAAACAAATGGATATACGGTTCCAAACCCCATCGCGCAGTCGCAGGTAATCCACGAGGCATTGCAGCGAGCAGGAGTGGATGCTCGTGCCGTCAGCTATATCGAAGCGCACGGTACAGGTACCGCTTTGGGCGATCCAATCGAGATTGCGGGACTGACTCGCGCATTCGGACAATACACGAAAGACAAGCAATTTTGCTCGATCGGCTCGGCCAAGTCGAACATTGGACATACGGAGAGCGCGGCAGGAATTGCAGGCTTGACTAAAATATTGCTTCAGATGAAGTATGGTCAAATCGCACCATCTCTGCACGCTGAGGTCATGAATCCAAACATTGATTTCAGCGATACACCATTTGCAGTTCAGCAAAAGCTGGCTGAGTGGAAACGACCAACCATCGAAATCAACGGAGTAACCAAGGAGTATCCGAGAATCGCCGGGCTATCATCTTTCGGGGCAGGAGGAGCTAATGTCCATATCGTCATCGAAGAGTATCCCGAAAAAGATAGACAGCCTCAGAGTAGCATCCAGCCACAGCAACCAAAAATGATCGTGCTCTCCGCGAAGAACGAAGAGAGACTGTTCGTTCAAGTGAATCAATTATTGAAGGTGATCAAAGAAGAATCATTCACCGATGCCCATTTGGCTGATATCGCTTTTACGCTTCAAGTAGGGCGGGAATCGCTGGAAGAACGCTTGGCTGTTATCGTCAGATCAGTTGATGAGCTGGAGGAAAAACTAACGCATTTTGCAGAAGGCGCAGAGTACATTGCCGAGCTGTATCGTGGGCGAGTGAAACGCAACCATGACACGGTAGCTCTTTTTGCTGATGAAGATATGAAGCAAACAGTGGAGACATGGATTGCCAAGGGGAAATACGCAAAACTGATGAACCTTTGGGTCAAGGGCGTCTCTCTTGACTGGAATAAACTATATAGCGAAGATAAGCCGCGCCGCGTCAGTTTGCCTACCTATCCTTTTGCTAGAGAGCGTTACTGGATAAACGTTCAAAAGCCAATAGCAACAGGTATGCCCGAAGCATTTTCGGCTAGCGGGGATATCCTCCATCCATTGCTTCATAAAAACACTTCTGACCTCTATGAACTGAGATACAGTTCCAGTTTTACAGGGCAGGAGCCGTTCTTGGCAGATCATCTTGGAAACGGGCAATGCCTCTTTCCACTCACTGCTTATCTGGAAATGGCACGGGCGGCAGTGAAACAGGCAGCAGGAGATAGAGCGGGGACTTTATCTGGAATCCGAATGACTCAGGTTGCTACAGAAGAGCCGCTATTGGTGGGCGATGATTTGGTTCAGGTACATCTGGGGATCTATCCAGAGGATACTGGAGAGCTTGCTTATGAAATCTACAGCGAATCGAAAGAAGATGATACCAAGTCTGTGGTACATAGCCAAGGTATGGTCGAATTTACTTCGCTCGTTGAAGCACCAACTTTGAATCTAACTGCCTTGCAAGCCGAGAGCAGCGAGATGCTTACTGCCCGACAATGCTACGAGCAGTTAAAAGAACGTGGAATGGCTGATCAACCGAATTTGCAAGGGATTGACCACGTATACAGGACACGAGGACAAGTACTGGTAAAACTCTCCTTGCCCTCAATTGTGACGGAGACAGCAGGACAATTCGTTCTTCATCCTAGCCTGCTAGAGTCCCTGTTGCAGTCATCTCGTCATCTCATCACGGAGGTTACATCATCTGACAGTATCAGCTCCATCCAATCAGATGGTACTTTTACCCTTGAAGAGCTGGAGATCTTCGAGAATCATCCTGTTTTGATGTTTGCTCTCATTCGATTCAGTGATGATGTCCAAGCGGAGAATGAGACTGCGACAATAGACATTGATTTATGCGATGAGGCAGGCAGAATAGGCGTGAGGATGAGAGGCCTATCAATTGGGAGCGAAAAACGGGTTGCGACGTTGAGAGAGACTCAGGAAACAGTGACTTCCGCTCCACCGCTGATGGGAACCACGATGCTCACTCCAGTATGGAACGCCGTGTCTGTCGAAAAAGGGGAAGTCATTCCAGCAACAAGTGATCAAGTAGTCATCGTTTGCGCCGAAGAAAAGGACGGAAGTCTCCTACAACGTCATTACCCTCAAGCTACTGTTTTACCGCTTCAGTCAGATGACTCTATTGAGGTTATCTCAAATAAGCTGGAAGAGCAGGGGGTAATCGATCATATCATGTGGGTTGCTCCTGATAGCTCTGTGGAATCCGTAAAAGAGGAGTCCTTGATGAACGATCAGGAGCGGGGCGTTATTCAAGTTTTCCGCTTGATCAAGGCTTTGCTTGCGTTGGGGTATCAGACGAGAGACTTGGGCTGGACGATCATTACTGTTCAGGCGCTGGCTATCTACAAAAAAGATACGGTTCATCCAACGCATGCCAGCATCCACGGGTTGATCGGATCGATGGCGAAGGAATATCCGAACTGGAAGGTAAGACTCGTCGATTTGGGAGCGCATACCGATTGGCCGCTACGTGATATTTTTGCTTTACCCGCCGATGCTCATGGAAACGCTTGGGCATATCGTGGACACGCGTGGTATCGCCAGCAGCTGATGCCTGTGCAGAGTCCTTTCATCAGTCAAACCGTCTACAGACAGCATGGAGTCTATGTTGTAATTGGAGGCGCGGGCGGTATTGGACAAGCGTGGAGCGAATACATGATCCGCACCTATCAAGCACAGATCATTTGGATCGGTCGTCGCAAGAAAGATGAGTCGATTCAGAACAAAATAAATCAACTTGCTGCCCTAGGACCCGCACCGCTCTACATCGATGCCGATGCTACGGATCGCGAGTCGCTGCAATCTGCTTACGAAGAGATCAAGAAGCAATATGCCAAAATTAACGGGGTAATTCATTCCGCTATTGTTCTCCTTGATAGAAGTCTGGCGAATATGGACGAGACAACCTTCCGCGCTGGACTGGTACCAAAAGTAGAGGTAAGCGTGCGGATGAGCCAAGTATTTGGCGAGGAGCCGTTGGATTTCGTCCTATTTTTCTCCTCGATTAACTCGTTTACGAAATCGCCAGGACAAAGCAATTATGCTTCAGGCTGCGCCTTCAAAGATGCTTTCGCCCATCAGCTTGCCGAGGAATGGACGTGTGCGGTGAAAGTAATGAACTGGGGATACTGGGGCAGTGTTGGAATCGTTGCGTCCAAGGGCTATATGGAACGCATGGAACAAATCGGCATTGGCTCGATTGAACCTTCAGAAGGGATGGAGGCATTGGAAGCCTTGTTATCTGGTCCGATGAATCAAGTGGCGCTGATGAAAACGACCAAGCCACTCGATATGGAGGGAATCAATACAAGCGAATCTGTTGCAGTCGTTTCAAACAAAATTTCCTCCAGCATGGCAAGCATTAAAAACAAGTTAAAAGTAAAAGAGATGCCGAGAGCAGCCTATTTTGCATCAGAAATGGATACGGACAGGCACAGCTTGTTTGATGACGTACAAGCAACGATCATTCAACTCGCCTCTCTAATCCTGAAGGTAGAGAGCGAAGAAATAGATTCGGATATTGAACTGAAGGAGTACGGATTCGATCCAGTCAAGCTCACCGAGTTTTCTACCAAAATCAATCAGAAGTACAAGCTTGAACTGACACCAGCTGTGATGATGGACTATCCAACGCTTAAGCACATCACTGAATTTCTAGTCAATACCACCCTGAAATCTCAATCGGAAAGAGAACAGGACAAACCGGTTCTATACGTGTAAGCCGAAGGAGTGCCTAGAATGAACAAAATGGACGAGCTTCTCTTAAAATTATTGTGGGGTCAAATGCAGTCGCTTGGCTGCTTTACGGAAAAGAATCAAGAGCTTAGCGATCTCAAAAGAAAAAGCGGTCTGCTTGACTTATACGACATGTGGCTCGAAGAAACGGCTTCTGTTTTGGCCCGGAATGATTATCTCGTTTACGATAGCGCAACATCTACCGTGATCGATACTGCTCCCATTTCCAGTACGGCTGTCTGGCAAGAATGGGAGCAAGAAAAAGAAGTCTGGCTAAAAAATTCGGATACGAATGCGCAAGTTAAGCTAGTGGAGGCAACCTTGCGTGCTTTACCACAAATTCTCACTGGAAAAGTGCGGGCCACAGAGGTCATCTTTCCCAATTCGTCGATGGAATTAGTAGAGAAGGTATACAAAAATAACACCGTTTCCGACTACTTCAATGAAGTGCTTGCTGATACAGTGGTTGCTTTTGTGGAGGAACAGCTGAACCAAGATTCTGCGGCCCGAATTCGCATTCTCGAGATTGGTGCAGGTACGGGAGGAACGAGTGCTGTCGTTTTCCAAAAACTAAAGGCGTATGAAGAGCATATCCAGGAATATTGCTACACAGATCTCTCCAAAGCCTTTTTCATGCATGCAGAAAAAGAGTACGGCCCAAGCAATCCTTATTTGACCTATCAGATTTTTAACGTAGAAGAGTCAGTGACGGGACAAGGAATGGATCTGGGCAGGTATGATATTGTCATTGCAGCAAATGTCCTGCACGCCACCAAAAATATTCGCCAAACCGTGCGTAACGCGAAAGCCGTTCTAAAGAAGAACGGCTTGCTTCTGCTAAATGAAATGAGTAAAAACACCATCTTCCTCCATCTTACCTTTGGGTTGCTGGAGGGATGGTGGCTGTATGAAGACCCAGAGCTGCGCCTTTCGGGCTGCCCTGGGTTATCTTCGTCAACCTGGCAGAGAGTATTGGAGGAAGAAGGATTTCAGTCGGTCTTTTTCCCATCAGAAGAGGCGCATGTGATGGGGCAGCAGATTATTGTTACCGAAAGCGACGGCGTGATCCGCCAACAGCAAAGACAACAGCCTAAACCGAAGCCAAACATACATGCTGAACAGCCAAAAGCAAAGAGAGTGAATATACCTTCCGCTCCTAAAGAAAGGGCAATCGAGGATGTCCTGCGCGAAAAAAGTACGGAATACATCAAACAGCGAATCGCTGAAACACTGAAGATGCCGAGTAACCGAATGGATGCTTCCGAGCCTTTAGAGGCCTACGGTATGGATTCCATTTTTTCTGTACAACTGATCAATCAATTTCGGAAAATATTCGGTGAAACTATCAGCGGTACTTTGTTTTTTGAATATCAGACAGTAGCTGACTTAGTCGAGCATTTACTAGAGACACAAAGAGAAGCGCTGATTTCGCTCACAGGATTGGATGATCACAAGCAGGAGCAGGAGTTAAATCGAACGGAAGATCATGTTGAGTTTGCCCCATTGCCGAAAACCGAAGGGAAACGTAACCGAGGAAAAATGAGAGCATTTGCGTCATCTGCTCATTCGGAAATGACGGCGTCCAAGCCTACGTCCTCCGGTAAAATAGCGATTATTGGAATGAGTGGGCGTTTTGCTCAAGCTAACAACTTGGACGAATTTTGGGAGAATTTACTGCATGCGAAAAAGTCTATTTCAGAAATCCCAGAAAAGCGTTGGGATTGGACAGCGTATTATCATCCAAATCGGGAGGAAGCCATTTCCCAAGGAAAAAGTTATAGCAAATGGGGTGCCTTCTTAGAGGAATTTGATCAGTTTGATCCGTTATTCTTTCAGATGACTCCGCGAGAAGCAGAAAATATAGACCCTCAAGAGCGCCTCTATTTAGAAGAGTGTTGGAAGGCGTTAGAAGATGCAGGATATGCCTCATCGAAGATGTCTACGGAGCTACGAAAGCGAACAGGGGTTTTTGGTGGCATTACGAAACAAGGATTTCATCTGTATAGCACGGAAACTACCCATCACTTTCCGACAACCTCGTATTCATCGATGGTTAATCGGGCTTCCTACTATTTAAACTTACAGGGACCGAGTATGCCGATTGATACGATGTGTTCCTCAGCTTTAGTAGCGATTCATGAAGCATGTGAATACATCCGAAACGGGAAGGGAAGCATGGCGATTGCTGGTGGGGTGAATCTGTACACACATCCGCTTACGTACTTCGGTCTGACAGTGGGCCAGCTCATCTCCCATACTTCTGACAGTGCTGCCTTTGGGAACGGGGGTATAGGTTTTGTGCCTGGCGAGGGAGTGGGTGTGGTTGTTCTCAAGGATTACGATCAGGCTGTACATGATCGGGACCATATCTATGCCGTGATACGAGGAACCGCCGTCAACCATAAGGGTAAAGCCAATAGCTACATGACACCAAGCCCCATCCCCATTGCAGATGTGATGGAAGAGGCGTTGGGAGAAAGCGGACTGGACCCTCGATCCATTAGTTATCTGGAAGCTTCTGCCTATGGGTCAGACATAGTCGATGCCGTCGAGATGACAGCGGTGACGAAAGCTTTTCACAACCGTCAAGGAGCAGAAGGGGATTATCGACTCGGTTCGGTCAAACCGAATATCGGGCATTGTGAATCGGCTTCCGGCATGTCGCAGCTGATGAAAGTAATTTTGTCATTACAGCATCAGACGCTGGTTCCAACCCTGATTCCTGACGAATTGAATCCGAATATTCATTTTGATCAACTCCCATTCCAATTGCAGCGAGAGGTATCGGAATGGAAGCAGGTCACAGTAGATGGGCAGACAGTCCCCCGGCGAGCAGGCATTACCAGCTTTGGCGGCGGTGGAGTGAATGCCCATCTTATCGTTGAGGAATACAACCACAATCCATCATCAAGGAGAGTAAACGATTCAGAACCTGAGTTGTTTGTCTTTTCGGCTAAGAATAAAGAGAGATTGCAAGAATACATTCACCGCTGGATTGGTTATTTGCATAGGAACCAGCATATCGAAATAGCGAATACAGCCTATACCCTTCAAATCGGAAGAGAAGAAATGCCTTGCCGTTTGGCTGTCATCACCAAAAGTCAAACAGAGCTTTACCAGCAACTGGAACGCTGGTTAGAACATCAAGAAGAGACGGAACATTGCTTTTTTGGCGATCTCAAGGAAAACAAAGAATTGATGTCAGACCGGGTTACGCGGGCCATCGAATCAAAAGATGTAGGAGAACTGGCAAAATTGTGGGTTCTAGGCAATCCCATCCTGTGGCAGAAGCTGCATAAAGGGAAGGAGTTATCCCGAGTAGCTAAGCTCCCAACCTATCCATTTAAGAGGAGAACGTGCTGGATAGAACGCAATCAAACGAATCGCTCTAGGAGGGAGACGAGCATGACATCCGCTCATCCAGAATTCGAAAACAAGGCCGTTGAGATTTACACATATAGCGCCAATAGCAGCGAAGCGGAGTTTTCAGAGGATTACTTGACTGTATGTCCATTTGAAAGGAAGATTCCAGGCTTTTCAATGAGCCGTGTCATTTTGAACCCGGAAAAATATCCGTTGGAAAGAGAAATGGTAAGAGAGAAGCAAGTAGAGATGCGCCAGGTACTTTTTTGCAAAGAAAATTTTTCGCGAGTGCAAAAAGTATTGGACTTTGGATGCGGTCACGGGACAGATGTGATTCAAATAGCAGAGCTCTATCCGCATATGGAAACCCATGGATTTACAATTACCAAGGCGCAAGCGGAACTTGGCAATCAACGAATCGCGCAGAAAAATCTGGGGGCACGAGCGAAAATTTTTAATAAAGACAGCTCCAAGGATGCCTTTCCCGCTCTCTATGACATTATCGTCGGGATTGAAGTGAGCTTCCATATTCGTAATAAACATGGACTATTTCAAAATATCTCCTCTTCTCTGAACGAAGAGGGAACCGTTCTGTTGATCGATTACATAGCCAATACGCGAGGACCGATCGTAGACCAGAACGTAGAAGTCAGCATTCCCACGGTGCAAGAATGGAGTGAGCTTTTAGCGGAGCATCAGTTAGTGATCGATGAAATCATTGACGTATCGCCGCAGATTGCTAACGCCTTGCATGATCCTGACGTGGATCAGTACATCAAGCATTTGCCTAAAGCTGTTCAAGATTTGTATATCAACACGGTGAATCAATCCATCTCTCTTGAAAGAGGGTGGATCAGCTATTGCTTGTTTAAGCTGAAAAAGGCTCCGCATCTTGCGTACACGAAGCGTTGTGAATGGAATGCCAGTAAAATATCGAAGAAAAGACCGTATCCAGAAGCATTAGCGGAAATGGTAAACAGCGGCTATATTCCTTATCCGAAACAGCAAATGAGAACTCTTCCTCATCCAAATCAGCATGACCACAGCTTTCATTGGAATAGGGAAACAATCAAAGAATCGTTGGTCGAGGCTTTTGCCGCCGTTTTAGGTCTTCAACCAGAAGAACTGGAAGAAGTAGAAACCTTGAAGGATATAGGAATTGGCTCTCTTAACGCCGTTGCCTTATCCGAAATGATTAACAGCAAATTTAATCTGAAGCTACCGACCAGCGTTGTGTTTGAACATAATACGTTAGATTCTTTGGCAAGCTATATTGCTAGCCATTTGCAGCAAGACGAGCCTAGCCAGCTCCATGCAAGTAAACCATTCGTGTCGGATGCTCAAAATCAACTAATAGCATCTGAATATTCTGGACGAAAACGCAATTTGTCGACAGATCAGTCCATTCCAGATCGGACAGAAATCAAAGCGAGTCTGATCGAGGTCTTTTCGACCGTTTTAGGCTTGAGACAAGAAGATCTGGAAGATGTAGAATCCCTAAAGGAATTAGGAATCGGCTCGCTCAATGCCGTTCAATTATCCGAAGCCATCAATAGCAAGTTTTATCTAAAACTACCGACAAGTGTAGTGTTTGAACATAATACGCTAGAAGCATTGGCGAGCTACATAGCGACTCATCTACCAGAGCGCCAGCCAGCTCAAACAGAATCGTTTAACCAAAATCACGGAAATCTTGAAGAGAAGCCTGCTTATACGGAGAGAGTCTCGACGCGGAATATTGCCTACGAGCCGACTAAAGCAGCTTCTGATGATATTGTGATCATTGGGATTTCCTGCCGCACAGCAGGTGCAAAGGGGCAAGATGAGTTCTGGGAGCTCGTCAGTCAGGGCAAAGATTGTATCAGAGAAGTGACCAATCCAGACTGGCGCGCCTTTTTCAAAGAAAATGCACTCGGCGATATTCCGATTAAATATGGGGCGATGGAGGAAATTGAATATTTTGATCCAGCGTTTTTTAAAATTTCTCCTACTGAAGCCCAATCGATGGATGTCACGCAACGCATCCTTTTACAAGAGAGCTACAAAGCGCTAGAGGACGCAGGTTATACCCCGTCCATGCTGCGAGGACAACCGGTTGGAACCGTCATTGGTGCAATGGCGGGAATGACGGTAGAACAAGATTTCTCTCATTTTGGCATGCTCGGATCGGATACGAGTATACTCGCCTCGCGCATTGCTTATTTCCTTGACCTAAAAGGACCAGCTTTGGCTGTGAACACAGCTTGCTCATCCTCTTTGGTTGCAATCGATATTGCTAGCCAAAAGCTGAAGACGGAAGAGGTCGATCTTGCTATCGCAGGAGGTATTACGATTTATTCCCATCCTGCTCCGTTTATCTCGATGAGTAACGCAAGGATGCTATCTCCTACAGGGGAGTGCCGCCCGTTTGACAATGGAGCCAATGGCATTGTCGTTGGGGATGGTGTTGGTGTTGTGATTTTAAAAAGATTGCAAGATGCATTACGGGATAACGACAGCATCTATGGTGTAATCCGTGGCAGTGGAACCAATCAGGATGGACGGACATTGGGCATTACCGTGCCTAGCTTCCAAGCGCAAAGCGACCTGCAAAAATCTATTTACGCGAAAAAACAGATTGATGTGGAAGACATTCAATATATCGAGGCACACGGAACCGCGACCAAATTAGGGGACCCTGTTGAGATTCATGCACTGAGTGAATCTTTCCGCCAATTCACGCCGAAGAAACGATTCTGCGCAATTGGTTCTTTGAAAGCCAATATCGGGCATACCACAGCAGCGGCTGGGGTGTTGAGTGTCATCAAGGTTTTACTCAGCATGAAAAACAAGAAGATGGCCCCTTCGATCCATTTTGTCAAAGAGAATGAACACATTGATTTTGAAAACAGCCCTGTTTATGTGAATACCAAGCTGCAAGATTGGCAGACCAATTCCAAAGGCTCTCGCTTGGCTGCGGTCAGCTCTTTTGGCTTCAGCGGCACCAATGCTCATCTGGTGATCGAAGAGTTTGATAGAAGCAAGGCCAGATCCGCTGCTCCTGTTAAGGGTCAAGAGATAGCAACGGGAGTCTTCGTGCTGTCAGCTGAATCACGTGAACAATTGATGGCCTATGCCAAGAAAACAAAGGCATTTGTAGAGAATCATCATGATGTGAAACTGGCAGATTTCCTTTATACCTATCAGATTGCAAGGGAATCGATGTCTCATCGAGTAGCAATCGTGGTCGACAGTAAGGAACAGCTGATTGCGCAGTTAGAGCAATTCATACAAAGTAATGGGGCGAAAACGGCTGATCTCTTTATCGGAGAAATAAACAAAACGGGCGGAATCAAGATCGGCGATACCGAAGAGGGAAGGGATTTTATCCGCAATCTCGCTCTGAACAAGAAGATCAAAAAGCTGGCGGAGCTATGGGTTCATGGTAACGAAATAGAGTGGGGAGCTCTCTATCCAAAAGGAATGGTGAGCCGTCTATCAGGTCTGCCAAGCTATCCTTTTGCCGAGGAACGATACCGTTTACCCAAAGTTGTCGTAGGCAACCGTCCCCATCAAGAAGCGGCCGCGACCTCCGAACTGACAGCAGAAAAACATGAACAGAGAGTAGCAGACATAGCCAACTCAACTGAGGTAACCCCTGATCAGGCGGAAGAAGCTGATGTGAGGGAGACAGAAATCCAAAGCTCCGTTACCCATCATGATGTTATACATGCTGATGATGACGATACACCACGTAACGAACTAGTGAGAAAAATTGCTGCTGCTTGGGAAGAGGTACTTGGGGTGAAAAAGGTTAACATCCACAAAAACTTCCAAGACCTGGGCGGCGATTCAATCATGGCCACTCAGATTATTTCCAGATTGAAGAATAGCTTTCCGGTTGATTTGAATTTAGACAATCTCTTTTCGGCGCCAACCGTTGCAGGAATGGCGGAGCTGATTGAAGAGGAACTGATTGCTGTTATTGATGAACTTCCAGAAGAGGCGATTTTGGAGCTATTAAGCTGATGAATTCACCTAGAAGTAAGGCAGCAGAATCAACATGTGGGAAGGAGCAATCCGATGTTCAATGATAAGGAATCAGCTAAATCAAGAGATGAGATACTTGCCGAGAGCAAATCGAAGCTTTCCGAGAAGAAACTGGCATTGCTGGAGAAGCTGAAAGGCTCAAAACTGGAGACGAAAAAGACTGGGATTCCGCGGCGTTCAAGAGAGGGCTTCGTGCCCCTCTCTTTTGCCCAGCAGAGACTATGGTTTTTAGACCAGTTGGTACCAAACAGTCCTGCTTATAATGTGGTGGCTGCCTTCCATCTATCGGGTGAGCTTCACACAAACATCATGGAGCGGTGCGTTAATGAGATAGTGAAGCGCCATGAAGCCCTGCGAACCACCTTTCAAGTCGCAAATGGAGAGCCGTATCAGCTAATTGCTCCTGCCTTGCAAATTCCTTTTCCCATCGTCGATCTTACAGGACATCCCGAGGGTGAGAGGGAGGAAGAGTTTCGCCGACTCGCTAAAGAGGAAAGCATGTATGTTTTCGATCTAACTAAGGGACCCTTGTTGCGTGTTACTTTATTCAAACTTGGCGAGGATTTGAATATTCTACTTTTGAACGTTCACCATATCATCATTGACGGATGGTCAGTCGGGGTTTTCTTCAGAGAAATGGTTCTGCTTTATCAGGCCTATCTCGCGGGTAAGCCTTCCCCATTGCCTGAGCTTCCGATCCAGTATGCTGATTTTTCAAGCTGGCAGCGGGAGTGGCTTCAAGGAGAAGTGCTGGAGAAACAGCTTTCTTACTGGAGAGAAACCCTTGGAAAAGATAGTAGCGTGTTAGAGCTGCCAGTAGACCGTACAAGACCGCCTATCCAAACGTTTCAAGGAGGGAGCCTAAAACTACAAATTCCCTCTTCCCTTTCACATGCCATAAAAGCGCTGTGCGAGCAAGAAAATGCCACGCTGTATATGGTCATGATCACCGCGTTAAAGATATTGTTGCACCGTTACAGCGGGCAAAATGATATCCGGGTGGGAGTGCCCGTAGCGAACCGCAACCGCGTGGAAATGGAGAATCTGGTCGGCTTTTTTGTAAATACGTTGGTCCTCAAAACAGATGTTTCCGGCAATCGTAGCTTTAGAGAGCTGTTGTCACGTGTGAGAGAAACGGCGAACAGCGCATACAGGCATCAAGATGTACCGTTTGAACGACTAGTGGATGAATTGCAGCCTGAGCGTAATATGAGTCAAAATCCACTGTTTGAAGTCTGCTTTGTGTTGCAGAACTTTCCTATGCCGAAAAAATCGGACATGTCTGCATTAGGCTTTTCCTTGGTCAAATTTGAAGAGTTCCGTAACAACACATCCAAGTTTGACCTCTGGATTCAGGTTGTAGAAAAAGGGGATATCCTTGACCTAGACGTTGAGTTCAACTCCGATATTTTTAATGAATCGACAATCAGTCGCCTGTTAGAAAGCTTTACAATCGTGCTGGCAAGCATTGTTGCGAATCCGAACAAGCCGATTTCAGATTTGCCGATTTTGACCGCTGCTGAAGAGCAAAAGCTGTTGGTTGAATGGAACGATACGAAGACGTACTACCCACAGCAAGATAGGTGCCTTCATGAAATGATCGAAGCGCAGGCTGCCAAAACACCAGATGCGCCAGCCGTTATTTTTGAAGAGGCGCAACTCACTTACAAGGAATTGGATCAACGGGCGAATCAACTGGCTAACTATCTCCGAAAACAGGGCGTAAGAGCGGAAACGCTTGTGGGCATTTATATGGAGCGCTCCTTTGAGATGGTCATTGGGCTGTTAGGTATCCTCAAAGCAGGCGGCGCCTACGTTCCCCTAGATCCAAGCTATCCGCAAGATCGGGTTGCCTTTATGATCACGGATGCGAATCCTTCTTTCCTCTTGACTGCGGAAGGGCTGAAGAACACGCTCCCTGAATACGATGGACAACTAATTTGCCTCGATTCAGATTGGGAGACAATCAGCATGGAGAGCCATGTGGCGCCTGCAAGCGGAGTCAACAGCGACAATTTGGCGTACATGATTTACACCTCAGGTTCTACTGGTAAGCCAAAAGGTGCGATGAATGCTCATCGCGGTATCGTCAACAGACTTTTATGGATGCAGGAACAATATCAGCTGAATGAAACCGATCGGGTAATGCAAAAGACGCCTTTCAGCTTTGATGTGTCAGTATGGGAATTTTTCTGGCCGTTAATGACGGGCGCCTGCATGGTAGTAGCTCGTCCAGAAGGTCACAAAGATACAACATATCTGGCCCGTCTGATCAAAAAAGAGAAAATCACCACCATGCACTTTGTTCCTTCGATGCTTCAAGTATTCCTGGAGGAGACGGAAATTAGCGGCTGCGAAACGCTGCGACGAGTCATTTGCAGTGGGGAAGCCTTATCTTATTCAACGCAGGAGCGCTTTTTCGAGTGTCTCGATGCGGAATTGCACAACCTTTATGGTCCTACAGAAGCGGCGATTGATGTCACGTACTGGGTATGTCAAAAAGGAAGCAAGCTTAGATCCGTGCCGATTGGACGTCCTGTGGCGAACACCCAAATCTATCTGTTAGACGAGCACTTGAATCCTGTTCCCGTCGGTGTTGCTGGAGAGCTACACATCGGTGGTGTGCAACTGGCTCGCGGATACTATAACCGACCTGAGCTGACAGAAGAAAAATTCATCCCTGATCCATTCAGCAATAAAGAGGGAGCACGCCTTTATAAAACAGGTGACTTGGCACGTTACATGTCGGATGGAACAATCGAGTATCTGGGCCGAATTGATTTTATGGTCAAATTAAGAGGGTTCCGTATCGAGTTGGGTGAGATTGAAGCTGTATTAGATGAACATCCACATGTACAAAAAGCGGCTGTGATCGTTCATGAATCCGAGCAGAGACCAGGGCATAAGCAGTTGGTATCTTATATCGTGCCAGATTCACAGTCCAAGGAAAAATTGAAAAAGGCAACAGTAGAAGAAGCACTTCCTGCGGAACAGGTATCAGAATGGCAGGATGTCTTTGATAAAGCCTATGATGATGAAAATAAATATGAGGCCGATTTCAACATTACCAGCTGGAACAGCAGTTATACGGGTCAGCCTCTTTTAGCGGAAGAAATGCGTGAATGGGTCAATTCGACGGTTGATCGTATCCTTGCCTTGCAACCGAAAAAGGTACTCGAAATCGGGTGCGGTACAGGGCTGTTGTTATCCCGAATTGCGCCTCATTGTGAACAATATTGGGGAACGGATTTTTCGTCGATGGCGTTGGATTATATTACTGCGAATCTGATCAACCAAAGAGAGGATTTATCCAATGTCACCCTGCGTAAGAGCTATGCGGATGATTTTAGTGGACTAAAGGGACAGAAGTTCGATGTGATCGTGCTCAACTCTGTCGTGCAGTATTTCCCAGATGCGAGCTACCTGTTGGATGTGCTGAAAAAGGCCATAAACGCCATGAATGACAAAGGAGCAATCTTTGTCGGTGATGTTCGTAATCTCTCTTTACTGCAAACCTTCCTTACTGAGGTGGAGATGGAAAAGTCACCAGCGACGTTGACCACCGATCAATTGCAGCGCCGCGTGCAGAAGCGAATGAGACAAGAGCAGGAGCTGGTTATAGACCCAGCCTTTTTCTATGCGCTTCAAGAGCAGCTGCATCAAATCAGCCATGTAGAAATCAAGTTGAAACGTGGAAGTCATCCTAATGAATTAACTCGCTATCGTTATGATGTGGTTCTTCATCTCGGCAAAAAAGTGCAGCCAATAGAGGACTTTTCATGGCTGGATTGGCATGAGGAGCGATTCCAAAATATTGATGGACTTCGTCAAATCATGACCAAGTATAAACCGCAAATCTTAGGTCTTACGAATATCCCTAATCTGCGGTTGGACAGGGCGAATCGATACCAGTCATTGCTTGCTGACAGAGATGTTCTCAAAACGGTGGAAGAACTGAGAACGGATCAGAACCATCCAGGCACTGGAATAGACCCTGAAGACCTTTGGAAGTTGGGGGCTGAGCTTCGATACAGTGTGGATATCGCTTGGATGGGTGATAGAGAAGATGGCAACTATGAAGCTGTGCTCAGACCTGAGCATTTACTCGAAAAAAGACAGCGTAACACAGTGGTCACCGCGTGGCACCGTCCAGCGAAAAACTACCAGCCGATCGAAACGTATGCGAACGATCCTTTGACAGACAGAGTTGCTCGCCAGTTCATTCCAGAGCTGCGCAGTTATTTACGGGATAAGCTGCCAGATTACATGGTTCCGTCTATCTTTGAGTTTATCAAGGAAATGCCAGTGAACATGAATGGAAAATTGGATCGCAAAGCGCTTCCTACGCCGCTTATGGAAGTGCCAGAGATGGAGGGAGATTTTGTACCACCGACGACGGAGACGGAAAAAATTCTTGCCGATGTCTGGGCTGAAATACTGGGCTTGGATAAGGTTGGCATACATAATAGCTTCTTCGGATTAGGTGGCGACTCCATTCATACCATTCGAGTGGTTGCGAGAGCAAAACAACACGGTTTGGAATTAACTCCACAGCAAATTTTCCAATTCCAGACCATAGCTGAACTGGCAGAGGTTGCAGGTGAGGCTTCCACCCAAAATGCGAAGCGAACGACAACAGTAGTAGAGTTACCAACTCTTGAGAAACATCAGCTGGATAGCATAAAAGTAGACAATCCATACATGGAGGATGTATATCCGCTGACGATTATGCAAGAGAATATGCTTTATCGATACAAGCATCATCCAGAGCCTGGTTTGAATGTGGTTCATCATGCTTTTCGCATAGAGGGAGGCCCTTTCCACGTATCTGCTTTTGAGCAGGCATGGCAGCATCTCATCCAACAATTCCCTGCATTGCGAACCTCCTTCATCTGGGAAGAGCTGGATGAACCGATGCAGATCGTGCATGAGAAAGTGGATATCCACATCAAACAGGAAGATTGGCGTGGCATTCCGGAAGAAAATCAACATGAACAATTGCAATCCTATATTCAAAAGCTGAGACAACAAGGATTTGTGATGGGCCAAGCACCACATGCGCATCTTGCTCTGCTTCAAGTAGGAGAGGATGTCTACTACTTTATTTATGTCTTCAACCTGATGTTGCAGGATGGCTGGAGCTATACGTTGATCGTTAAGAGACTATTCGAATATTATCAAGCGTTTTCCCAAGGGAAGGCGATTGATATTGTTCCTGTATATCCTTACCGGGATTATGTTGCGCTACAAAAACAGCAGGACTTAACAGATGCCGAGCTGTTTTGGAAGAAGAATCTGAATGGAATGACCAGCTCCACTCTTGAATGGGCGCAAACGAGCAGGAATAATATTTCTGCCGAAGAGTCTCCCTATTCTCAAGAAAGGTTCATCGTATCGCCAGAAGTCTCCGCGGCGTTGTTATCCTTGTCCAAAAAGTACCATCTGACGCCATATACATTGGTACAAGGGGCTTGGGCATTGCTGCTCCATCATTACAGCGGCAAGGAAGACGTTGTATTTGGTACGATCTTTTCCGGCCGCAGCATAGCGATGATGGAAGTCGAGCATTCTGTCGGGCTTTTCTTCAATATTCTGCCCATTCGCGTGAGCATCGAGCAAAACATGAGGTTCTTGTCTTGGCTCCAAAACATGCAGTCCAAGGTAGTAGAGACGAGTCAGTACGAATACACGCCACTGAAAAATATATACGAGTGGTGCGATATTCCACGAGATCGTCTTTTATTTGACAGCTATCTGGTAAGCGAACAGCTCCCAGATTTCTCTTCTGTCTTTAGAGGTTTTAATGATGTCCTCGGAGCTACCATCTATGATTCCATCGCTCAGACGGAGCATCCATTACGAGTGGAAATCCTTTTCTATGAACAAGTGCTAGTCCTGCATATCAACTATTATCGACGTTTCTTCAACGATAAGGAGATTAGCAGTATGTTGCAGCACTTGAATGATCTTTTAGAAGGATTGGTAGCAAACCCAGAGCAAAAGGTAAGCGAGCTAGTCCAAGTTATAAAGTATCATCCCCAACACTAAATTTGCGAACAAGAGGAGAGGTTAGTATGTGTGGAATTGTGGGATGGCTTGATTGGGATGACGATTTGTCATCCCAGCATGCTATTTTGCACAAAATGGCTCAAGCGATCCAACATCGCGGGCCAGACGAAGAGGGATATTGGTTGTCTCCCCGGGCAGCGATTGCGCATCGGCGCCTGATCGTGATCGACCCAGAAGGCGGCAAGCAGCCAATGATCTACCGAGAAGGAGATCAGACGTGCGTCTTATCGTTTAATGGCGAAATCTATAATTATTTGGAACTGCGCCGC
The DNA here is from genome assembly GCF_013284245.2 of Brevibacillus sp. DP1.3A. Taxonomy (NCBI): domain Bacteria; kingdom Bacillati; phylum Bacillota; class Bacilli; order Caryophanales; family Paenibacillaceae; genus Brevibacillus; species Brevibacillus sp. DP1.3A. The sequence goes on from NZ_CP085876.1 coordinate 2,396,052, forward strand.
CAATTAGAGATGCTTGGACACTCCTTTCAAACCAATTCTGACACGGAAGTATTACTGCACGCTTTTTTGGAATGGAGAGAGGAATGTGTCCGTTATCTCAATGGAATTTTTGCATTCGCCATTTGGGACGAAAAAAATCATCGATTGTTTTTAGCGCGTGACCACTTAGGTGTAAAACCATTATTTTATTGCCAACGAGGGAGCTCGTTCTTGTTCGGCTCCGAACTGAAAGCCTTGCTCGCCCATCCAAAAGTGAAGCCTGAAGTAGAAGCGGATGGGTTAGCAGATATTATCGGACTTGGTCCGGCGAGAACGCCTGGATTCGGTATTTTCCGCAATGTAAATGAGGTTCGAGCTGGACATTGTGTAACAGTCACGAAGGATCAAATCAGGACAAGGCCATACTGGAAACTTGAGAGCAAGGTGCATACCGATGATATGGATACAACGACAGAAAGAATACGCGCACTGTTACAAGACACGGTACAACGCCAGTTAATCTCTGACCTGCCTTTAGTTAGTATGCTGTCTGGCGGTTTGGACTCTAGTGGCTTGGTGGCTTTAGCTGCTGAAGAGCTAAGTAAAAAAGGGAAGACGTTGCAAACCTATTCGGTTGATTTTGTTGACAATGATCAGCATTTTGAAGAAGGGTTGCTGCACATTAGCTTGGATGCACCATGGGCGAAATCAGTCTCAGAGCATGTACAAACGAGGCATCAAGAGATTACCTTCAACGCTCAAGATCTGATTACTCATTTTCATATGCCAATGAGAGCGCGTGATCTCCCGGGATTAGGGGAGACGGATACCTCGCTCTATTTGTTCTGCCGGGAAATGAAGAAAAAAGCGACCGTCTCGCTATCAGGTGAATCGGCAGACGAAGTGTTTAACGGGTATCCTTGGTTTCAGAAGGAGAAATTCTTGAATTCAGGCAAATTCCCTTGGATGGAGCATGACGGGTGGAGTTCATTTTTAAATGAAGAAGCCATTGAAAGGATTCGCCCACAAGAATATCTTCGCAGGCGGTATGAAGAAGGGATTGCAGAGGTACATCCTTTGGAAGGGGAGACAGCATTGGAAGCGCAACAGCGCAAAATGTCGTACCTCTTTATCACACGTTTTCTTCCGTTGCTATTGGATCGCAAGGATCGAATGAGCATGTATACGGGGTTTGAAGTACGTGTTCCCTATTGTGATTACCGTCTGGTTGAATATTTATGGAATGTTCCATGGAAAGTAAAAAATATTGATCAAATCGAAAAAGGCTTGCTTCGCAGAGCATACAAAGGATATTTGCCGCATGAAGTATTGTACCGCAACAAAAGCGCATATCCGATGACCTATCATCCAGAGTATTACCATGCGATTTTGGACCATATGAAACAAATTTTAGCGAACCCTAATTCGCCTCTACTACCATTGATTAATAAGTCTGTGATCCAATTTGTACTGGATGGAAAAGCACCTATGAATCTAGCTCAATCAACGAAGCTGATCGAATACCTCGTCCAAATAAATATGTGGTTAGAGGAATACAAGGTTTCCATTCGATAGAAGCCCTAAGATTTGCTGATAAAAAGGACAGTCAGGATGCTTATTCCTGACTGTTTTTCTTTCAAAAATTGTAGTTGAAGGGATGTGTAGGAAATGAATGTCAGTGAGGCAAATCAGAATATGGCAATCCCACAACGACTGCCTGCAAACGGAAGTGACAGGTTTAATTACATGGTCAGCTATCTTTCCGATTGCCAACTTCAAATGGTGCTGGAAATGGACGGACAGGTGAATCAACAGCGATTGCTTCAAGCGATGGAGGCAAGCACCATTGCGGAACCTATCATTGGTTGCCGTTTTATAAAAGATCCAGTCCGCCCCAATTGGGAGCGACGCAGCGATTTGGCGTCAAGCGGTTGGTGTTCCTTGCAACTTCTCAGTGAGTCCGATTCCGTAGAGAAAGCCATACAGGAGTGGCTGTCGAGCCCAATAGACATCGATGCTGATGCGATGGTCAAAATTCGCATTCTGCGGACCTCGACCAAAGATATCATTTGCATCAAATTGAATCATTTATGCAGTGATGGTGCAGGATTGATAGAGTATGTTCACCTGCTAGCTTCGCTATATAGTGAGCTTGCCAAAAACCCTCGCTACGTTCCCGAGTCAAACCCTGAGGGTAGGGATCAGAGCCGTTTGTTCAAGGAGATGGGTATCCCAAATGGCGGGATGCAGCAAGCTCCAGAACCCCAGGGACCAACACTTCCTTTTACGCCTGGAGAACCAGCTAAAAGGAGACAAGCCATTCGCAGAATTCCGCGCGAAGAGTGGCTAGAGCTGGCGCAAGGATTTAAACAAAAAGGGTTTACAGTAAATGATGTGTTATTGGCTGGCTACATGCGAGCTTTATATCAACAAATGAAGAATGTTCCAGCTGAGCAGGTCAAAGTCATGGTGACGGTTAATGTAAGAAAATTCTTACCCACGGGGAAGGCGGACGCGATTTACAACTTGTCTGGTGTTGTTCACGCCTCCATGAATCAAGCAGCAGGGACATTTGCAGATAAGGTGAAAGAAGTGGCGGAATTCATGAAGAGTCAACGCGATAACAAAGAGATTCTGCATGATGCGGTAAACACGTTTGCCTTTGTGGAAAATTTTGAGTTTCAACAGACATTGAAGATCATACAGGATGTAAGAAAACAAATCGTAGCAGATGGAAACAGCACTCCAATATTATCAAATTTTGGTATGATTGGTACTAGTCAGATAGCATTCGATGATGTGAAAGTCGCAGGTGCGTACATCGTATCTCCAGCCTATTACGCACCAGGACTGATGCTTGGAGTCAGTACGTATCAAGATTGCATAACCCTCAACATTTCCTTCTTTGAATCGAACACAGACATTGGGTTAATAGAAAAACTCCTGGATACCATGGTAGAAGAAATCAAGTCATACCGAGAGTAGCCAGCTTACAGCAATTACCTACCCATTTAGATAAGGAGTGAATGAAATGAATAAAGTAGTATTCCCTAATGAAATATCAGGTGCCGAGAATCTGCAACAACAGTTCGAACCCTACGGCTGGTATGCAGAAATGAGAAAAAATAGCCCGGTACATTACGACGAAAAGCAACAGGTTTGGAACGTATTTCTGTATTCGGATGTAGAGCGTGTGCTGACCGATTATCACCTCTTTTCAAGCGATACAGGCAAACGAATCGCTGGTTCCCTCGCATTGAAAGAAAAGGGGATCACAGAGATGGACCCACCTGATCACGGAAAAAGGAGAGCTCTCTATACAAAGGCATTCTCAACCAGAACACTCCAGGAGTGGGAGCCGCGTATTCAAGAAATTTCACGTCATTTGCTAGAGGAAGTAAAAGAAAAGCAAAGCATCAAAATTTTAGGTGATCTCGCAACCCCGATGCCGGTAATTGTCATTGCCGATTTGCTCGGTGTACCGTCCAGTGATTGGATGCTGTTCAAACAATGGTCCGATGTTCTCATCTCTTCCGGGACCCGCGAAACGTATGAGGATATTAACCTCAAAAAGGAAGAAATCATGAAGGAAATGGCCGTTTATCTCTCTCCGATCATTCAAGAAAAAAGAGAGAACCCGGCAAAAGATTTCCTTTCCGATTTAACGCAAACAGAATATAAAGGCCAAAAACTATCTGACCGCGAGATTATTGATATTGCAATCAGCTTGCTGCTTGCCGGAAATGTAACGACAAGTACGCTCTTGTTTAGTGTTTTCTACTGCTTTTTACTGGATCGACCAGGCGTCTATCGTGAATTAAGAGAGAATCCGCAACTAGTAGATCAAGCAATCGAGGAAGTATTGCGCTTCCGTCCGCCAGCACAGGTTTTGATGCGCAAGGTTCAAGAAGATACGGATATGTTCGGAAGTCTGATGAAAAAAGGCGAAATCGTCATGGCATGGCTCGGTTCTGCCAATCGTGATGAAAATACCTTTGCACAGGGAGATCAATTCGATATCCATCGACCTAATAGCAACAAGCATTTATCCTTTGGAAAGGGCTGCCACTTATGCCTGGGCGCACCACTATCCAGGCTGGAAGCAAAGGTGATGCTAACAGAAATGATCAAGTGCTACTCAGACATCTCAATCGGCGGCTTTGACAACGATCTGATTCTCAATGTAACGAGAGGCTAATCCTATCGTTTGCCCGTTTTCGTTTCTAAAAAAGCAGTTGAGCAGGAAGGTTATCCCTGTTCAACTGCTTTTTTTATTTGGAGAGAAGGAAAATAGAATTCCATACTTTTCAATACTTATCTTTCCGAATCAACAAATAAACAATCAACCCTATAAGCGGAAAAAACAAGGAAGCAACAAGCCCGATGATAGCGAATTCCTTGCTATTCCCTCGTCTCCTTGCATCGCGGTATACCCAAATACTGATGACAATGTTAATGATGTTTAAAAATAAGATTATTAGTAACGGGAGGAACACAATAAAGCTAGAGGGAGCATCGCCTACTTGAACCAAAGGATCACCTGCTTTTAAATGTTTTCAAGACTTTCCCAATTATATAAAAGGATGAGGGAATTGTGAAATCTATTTATGAGCCATTTTCGTAACGATCACCGGGATGGAAACTTCCCCCGAACCTCCTCCAAAAAAGCCTGCACCGCCGGGGACAAATAACGATTTTTCATATACGCCAAATAAACCGTCCGCTCCAGCGCAGGCGAATCAATCGTTTTCCGAACAAGCGAAGCATCTGTTGATCCAGACAAATAGTTCTCCGGGATAATCGTAACCCCGAGATTCTCCCTCACTAACGTTAACGCAGTTTCAAATCGCTCAATCTCAAATTTGATTTGCGGGTTGACTTGTTCAAACGAAAAGGCCGTTAGAATATCCTCCCTCGTCTGAAATCCCTCTGTACTAATGATGAATGGCTCACTAGCTAAGTCTTTCAATCGAACCGATTCCTTTTGCGCAAGTGGATGATCCTTGTGCAGCACCAGCATTAAGCGCTCATCATACAGGGGAAATAATTCGATATCTTCTTCATCGATGAATTGGTTGGTTATGAGTAAATGCGTATGATACTTCCGCAGTGATTCCTTTACAGCTTTCCCGCTCAACACCTCGATTAGCTTGATGTTAATAGAGGGAAAACGTCCCTGATATCCGCGAATGACTTTTGGAATCCAATGCTTCACGGACTCAATGATGCCGATGATGAGATCTCCGCTGCCAGTCAGCTTTACTTCTTCCATCTCTTTTTTCAACATGTTCATTTGGGAAAGAAGCAACAACGATTTCTGATACAAAATTTTACCAGCATCCGTCAATTCCATTTTTCTTGTGTTTCTCTCGAGCAGTGGAGAGCCGACTTCTTGCTCCAGATTTTTAATCGCATTACTTAAGGAAGGCTGTGAAATATGCAGTTTTTGTGCGGCTTTGGAGTAGCTCAACTGATCACAAACTGTCACAAAATAGTGCAAATGTTTGATGTCCAACTGGATCGCCTACCCTTATTTATAGCTTTAAGCTATCAATTTATTTAAATTATATATTAGAAATAATAAGTTTGTCATTATATAATCAATAAACAAAAGGTTCAGAAAGGATGAATAGCTTGCCAAAGAATGTATCAGCAGATTTGTGGACCGGCCGGACTGACCATACGGAGAGACGAAGCAGTTTTCGCTATCATCAGATTGTAGAAATAACGGACTTGGATATATTGCAAGCTGCTAAGGATCGTACAGTCGCCATCATTGGGTTTGAATGTGAAGAGGGAGTGAGGCGCAATCAAGGACGATTAGGTGCAGCCAAAGCTCCAAACGCAATTCGGCAAGCGCTTGCAAGCCTTCCTTGGAAGGTGGAGGAAGGAAAACGGATTGTTGATGTGGGGAATGTTGCTTGTCCAAACGAAGAGCTAGAAGCTGCCCAGGAAGAATTGGGGAACGCCGTCTCTGCAATCTTTTCCAAAGCTATGACGCCCATTATTTTAGGTGGAGGCCATGAGACATTGTATGGTCATTACCTAGGTGTCCGAAAGCATATTGGAAAAGAGGCTTCCTTGGGAATCATCAATATTGACGCTCACTTCGATCTACGTTCCTATGAAGTTCAGCCTTCATCGGGGACGATGTTTCGGCAAATACTAGAGCATGACAAAAATAGCAGCTATTTTGTGTTGGGGATTCAGCGTTTCGGAAATACGCAGGAGCTATTTGATAAAGCAGACGAGCTCGGTGTCCGTTATGTGTATGAAGAAGAGATGACAGACGCACGAATGGATGAAATTACTTTATCTGTAAGCGAATTCATCGAGAAACACGATCATGTCATGCTAACGCTATGTACAGATGTATTAAACGCAGCTTTTGCACCGGGAGTAAGTGCTCCATCTCCTTTTGGCCTTACACCAATGGTTGTTCGTACTTTGATCCGTACCGTTGCCGCTCATAAGAAAACGCTTTCTTTTGATATTTGTGAAGTGAATCCGATTTTAGATGAAAACGGAAGAACAGTAAAGTTAGGTGCTTACTTGACGAATGAAGCCATCATGGGATTACTAGAGAACTAAGGGGAGACAACTATGACGTTAGCACTTAATCAAGTAACGACGATTTTTCTCGCAGTAGCACTTCTCGTATTAGGTACATTCCTCGTAAGAAAGGCTAGTTTCTTGCAAAAGTTTTGTATCCCGGCACCAGTGGTTGGGGGCTTGTTGTTCGCTGTCATTGCAACGGCTTTGAAAGCGACCGGAATTTTACAAATTACATTGGATACTTCCTTGCAAAGCTTGTTCATGCTCACGTTCTTTACTACCGTTGGATTGGGAGCGAGCTTTAAGCTGATCAAGCTTGGCGGTAAGCTGCTCGTTATTTACTGGATCGCCTGTGGATTTCTGGCTTTGGCACAAAACGTAATTGGTGTGTCTTTGGCTTCAGTATTCGGCATTCATCCATTGATTGGGATGATGGCAGGGGCTGTTTCCATGGAAGGTGGACATGGAGCGGCTGGCGCTTTTGGACAAACGCTTGAGGACATGGGCATTCAATCTGCGTTGGCGGTTGGGATCGCAGCAGCTACCTTTGGTCTCGTAGCAGGGGGCTTGGTTGGCGGACCCACTGTGAAATATTTGATTACCAAATACGATCTGAAGCCGACGGAAACGGAAGAAGTAGTAGAGACAGTAGAAGAAAAAGGACAACCAATTAACTCGAATACCTTCTTCATCCAAGTCCTGTTGATTACATTCTGTATGGCATTGGGAACGTATTTGGGAGAGCTGTTCTCGACTGCAACCGGATTTGTTTTGCCAGGATATGTGGGAGCGATGTTTGTAGCGGTGATTGTCCGTAACATCGTAGACAAGCTCAATCCAAAGGCAATCGACATGAAGAGCATCAACCTGATCAGTGACGTGACGCTCGGAATCTTCCTGTCCATGGCACTGATGAGTATTAAGCTGTGGGAAGTTGCAGATCTTGCGCTTCCAATGCTAGTCACCGTGTTTGTTCAAGTAGTATTCATCGTTTTGTTTGGGATTTTCGTCCTGTTCCGTTTGCTTGGCAAAAACTACGACGCCGCAGTCATGGTCGCAGGCTTTACAGGACATGGTCTGGGCGCTACACCAAACGCAATGGCGAATATGGCGGCAGTAACAGGAAGATTTGGTCCTTCGAGAAAAGCATACCTAGTCGTTCCGATCGTAGGTGCCTTCCTGATTGACGTGTTCGCGATGCCGATCATTATTACCACGATTAATTTGTTTAAATAAAGACGATTCAAAAATCCCTTCATGCTGGAGAAAGTCGAGCTGGAGGGATTTTTTGTGCTTATGTTCACTCTGACCTACTATCTACGCCTAGAATTCTACAAATAATAGAAAGAAAAGGAAATGATTTCTTGACTGTTCGCATCTTGTTTGTATATATTTATATAAGAACGTACGTTCTTGTTTTGGTATCTTTGCAAATACAATTTCACCCAAAAACACAAATTTAAGGGTGGAGATGTGGAATTCCGGTTTGGTAAGAGACAGCAGGAAGGGGCTGAAAAGGGGCATCAACTCAGAGGCAAATTTGAGGCACTGGTGCAGAGCCAAAGTTTGCACAAGTAGAAGCTAATACAAAATTATTTATTTTATTTTTGCGAAAATTGTAACCTATTGTCATTTTTTGCGTATTAATTGGCAGAAACAACCAAAAAGTAGAAAATGTGGAGGGAAGAAGAATGAGAGAACTTCATGCTGATGTGGTAATTATTGGGGGAGGTACTGGTGGCTGCGCAGCAGCACTGGCAGCAGCAAAATCAGGAAAATCAGTCATTATGACGGAAGAAACCGATTGGATTGGCGGTCAATTTACGAGCCAAGCGGTACCGCCAGATGAGCATCCATGGATCGAACAGTTTGGTTGCACGCGAAGCTATCGTACATTCCGTGACAGCGTGCGTGACTATTATCGCAACCATTATCCAATGACGGCAGAAGCACGTGTCATCCCGAATCTTGACCCTGGTAATGGTTCCGTAAGTCGACTTTGCCATGAACCAAAAGTAGCGCTCGCTGTTTTTTATCAGATGCTTGCTCCTTATATTAATAGTGGTAGACTTACTATTCTGACGAATAACAAGCTGCATGCCGTTCGCATGGCTGGCGATAACGTACTGTCGATCACAGTAGAAGATCAGAAGCATCATGATTTTCATGAACTGGTAGCACCTTATTTCTTGGATGCGACAGAATGTGGAGATGTGCTCCCACAAGCCGGCGTTGAATACGTGCTTGGCGCTGAATCAGTCGATCAAACAGGGGAGCCAAATGCTGTTGTCGGGCCGCCACAGCCAAATGATATTCAGGCGTTTACGTATTGCTTTGCCATGGATTATTTGGAGGGAGAAAATCATACGATTGCCAAACCAGAAACGTATGACTTCTGGCGAAACTACAAAGCAGATTTCTGGCCGGACAAGCTGCTTAGCTGGACAGGCTCCAATCCGCGAAATACTGCTGAATCCGTACGATATGAGCTGTTCCCGGGTACTAAATATTTTCCGCTCTTTACGTATCGTCAGATTGCTGACCCGAAAAACTTCCAAACCGGATTGTACAAGAGCGGCGTAACGACCGTTAACTGGCCGCAAAATGATTACTGGCTCGGTTCGATCATTGATGTGCCAGAGGAAGAGCGTCAGCGTCACCTCTACGGCGGTAAACAACTGAGTCTCTCCCTTCTGTATTGGATGCAAACAGAGGCTCCTCGCCCAGATGGTGGACAAGGGTATCCAGGACTGCGATTGCGCAAGGATGTAATGGGAACAGAGGATGGACTGGCGATGTATCCTTATATTCGTGAATCCCGCCGGATCAAAGCCGAATTCACCGTTTTGGAGCAACATGTGAGTGCATTTGTCCGCAATACAGGCAAAGCAGAAGCCTTCCATGATTCCGTTGGGGTCGGCAGCTACCGAATCGACCTGCATCCGAGCACAGCAAACCGCAATTACGTTGATGTGTCTACCTATCCGTTCCAAATTCCGTTGGGCAGCTTAATCCCTGTGCGTGTAAATAACCTGCTGCCAGCGGGCAAAAATCTTGGGGTTACGCATATTACAAATGGATGCTTCCGTCTCCACCCAGTAGAGTGGAACGTCGGTGAAGTAGCTGGCTATTTGACAGCTTATTGCTTGCAATATGGCCTGACTCCACGCGCTGTCCGAAATACTCCTGATGAGCTGAAAAAGTTCCAAGCTTTCTTGTACGCGGAAGGCGTAGAGTACTTCTGGCCAACGATGTACGCAGTGTAAGCGGTTAGACCATCTGATTGCCTGAGTTCGGGATTTCACCGAACTCAGGTTTTTTCATGGATAGCGGGCAATCAACCAACCGCAAGATTTCCTCGACAGTTTCCTGAGGTGTCTGCTCGGAAGAATCGATCCACATGCCGAGCTTTGGTGTTTCGGTCTGCAAAATTTTATTGAGGTGGGGAATCGTCCAAGCACCATACCCTGATTTGGAACGGGAAGCCTCTCTCTCTTCAACCGCTTTTTCATTTGGCGTGAGTACTACAACATACAACGGACGGTTCCGAATCATTTCAACAAATTCGCTCAAAAAGCGGCCGATCACAACATCCTGTACAACGACATTAAATCCTTCTTCAAAAAAAGTGTCTGCCGTAGAGGCAGCTATTTTGTAGCGCAACCACAACTGACGAATGGCTTCTTCTGACGGTTCGGGCATATATTCCTCTCTATCATTTACAATCATTCGTCGGAACGAATCACCTCGTAGATGAACGCCTCGATTTAGCTTTTCAGCAAGTAACTGAGCTACTGTTGATTTACCAGAAGCCATAATCCCTGTAACGAGAAAAATACATCTGTCTGGAGCGTGAAGATTGGCATTCTCTTGCAACATCATCATCCCACCTTGCTTATTCGATGTCATGTGAGTCTATATGGTAATCATTGGATAATCCTTAGCTTTTTGAATCATAACATGGCGGTCATGAAAACGCGATTTAGAAAATGAAGCACAAATAGGATAATATTTCTACGTGTCGAAAAAGGAAGTACAGTCACACCAAAATGAGGGGGACTTTATCGTGATAGGTCCTATTTTTTTGCGAGGGGAATTAATAGAGAGATTTCAGGAGCATCTATTGAATGTGCCTTATTATCTGGTGATTCATCAAGGAATAAGCTGCGTTGACAACGCAATGAAGAAGGTAAGCACCGATGATGTAAATGAGATCATCAATCAATTTGTACAGGCTCGTTTCCCTATTGTTTGTTCTGCTGGGAGTAAAAGCTCCATACCATTTTGGGACTATCATCTCGCCTTACAATACGACGAGGAGAAGAGAACAGCTATCATCCGCGAGCTCCTCGTGCGTGAACCAAACCAGGATCATTGTAGAAATGCGTTGCTCATGGCGTATTATTTATTGGTGAATCCGAAGATGGGTGTAGAAAGGATACAAGCCCCCATGAATCTGTCCAATTTGGCTGATTGCAAAGAATTTGAAGATATCTTTTTTGAGTTCATTCCACACCAAAACATCACATATTTTTCTTAGAAGAACAATAACACATGGAGGTTCCAATGTATGGTAAACCTGATCAAAATTAGAGCGAGTGTATTTATCCCCCTGTCATGGACGGAACCAAGGACCGATCCGCAAACAGGAAAAATCATTCAATTCGAAGGCGATTCACGTGAATTTACCCCTTATGCCGTTAACACGATGCGTTCTAGAGTGGAGCAAGAGGTTGTCGTAGACTTTTTGAAAAAAGAAATTTTTAGTTATCAGAACACGGGAATCACAACAGAGAAGATCACGAATCCTGATGGATCGATTCAGCTGAGAAAAGGAAAAGCGAGTACAGAGGGCATTTTGTGCAGGAATATGGTATGGAAGTCGGATGAAGAAGTGAGCTTTGAAATGAGCGCAAGTGCGAGTAATCCCCTGAATGAGCATGCGCCTCCGGTTGACTACTTCATATCGGTAACGGCGAAAAGGGATGGGCTTGTACAAATCGAAGGAGCGCATGATGGCTTCCCTTGCTTTGAATTTTATAAGCAAGCGGATTTTGGGCCGTTTGAAACGATTTATACCCATGATTTCCGAGTAACAGGTGATACTCCGGCAGCCTTGGGTGGAGAGATGGAATATCATTTTCGTAAGATTCTGTCGTGCGAATAGATGGCGCAAGTTTAAAACCTTGATAAATCAAGTTTTTTTCTTTTTGTGATGCGCGGATTCAAAAATAATTTCCAAATGACGAGATGTTTTTTTCTTCCAGACGCGTGGGAAGTTCCCATTCAGATAGAAAAATAATAGGCAAAGATGGTTTTTTGCCTCATTTCACTCTGCTTTCCTTCCACCAGTAGAACAATGTTGTCACGACAAAAATACCGATCAATACCATCGTCAAAAAAGGAGTCATAGCTAGGAGCCTCCCGATTCAGCAATCCCAATGAATATTTCGTAAAACCGCGAGTAGCCAAAAAGTGCCACGCCAAACTACGCGGCTCATCTTGACTGGGATCAAACGTAAACGTTTTGGGTGGGCTGAATTGGCTAGATATCTTTACGATCCCATTGCTTCTACTTCTTGTCCTTCCTATAATAAACCATATCATTCTCTAGATGATGAAAGGGAGTAGGCACCAAAAATCTCCCATCCTACGTTTTCGAGGAGGTTCTTATCGTGAGTAATCCGACTATGTTCGATCAATTCCCTGTCATCGAAACAGACAGGTTGATCCTTCGCCAACCTGATCAACAAGATTTAGAAGATATTTTTGAAGTGTTGTCACATGAAGATGTGGCGAGATATGTAGGGATAGCGAGGTTTCAATCGATAGCAGATGCTGAAAATGAACTTCGATGGTATCGAGACTTATTTGAACAAAAACAGGGACTCAGGTGGGCGGTTACGGACCGTTCCACTGGAAAATTTCTTGGCAGCTGCGGCTACAAGCATTACCATGCTGTACATAACAAAGCGGAGATTGGCTATGATCTGAATTTTTCGTGGTGGAATAAGGGGATCATGTCGGAAGCAATGCGGCCCATTATCGCGTACGGGTTTACGCATATGCACCTAAACAGAATAGAAGCAGAGGCAGATACGCGAAATACGGCATCTATCCATTTGCTCAAAAAATTTGGCTTTCAAGTGGAAGGAATCCATCGAGAAACGGAATTTGAAAATGGGATGTACATTGATCTTGTGAAGCTGGCGTTGCTTCGAAAAGATTATGAATTGAATTCGTAAAAGAATCGATAAGCGGCGGGGGAATGTACGGAATTTTTCATCGTACAGACCCCCGCTCATTTTCTCCCCACTTCTACAGCCACGCGCAAAGCAGACTCAATCGCCCCTTGAATCCAACCGTGATGTTCATTCGAGGTGTGCTCCCCTGCAAAATAAATTCTTCCTTCAGGCGCACCAATGTAGGGAGTTAATTCCGTCTCCTGCAACGGTTTGAACAAGGCAAAGGCACCAGCAGCATGAGGCTGCAACGCCCAATTATGTGTGACCCCCGTAACGAAGGTATTGTACACCTGCTCCCCATGAATGTCAGCTAGATGCTTTACCGCTTGCATCACTTGTTCTTCTTTCGACATACTGAGCCACGGAAGGTCGTCATCCTCCCATGTGTAACTGACCAATACGACACCCCCAGGCTGATCAAAACCGTGGTTGGCAAAGTAGGAGAGGCGAATAGGCGTATCTGTTACTGTTTGTCCGCTCCGTATTCCTTGTGCTTCCCAGAATCGCTGAGAAAACTGGACGCCTATTTTGGATGAGGAAACATAGTGGAGTTGACGAATGGCTTTCCATTTTTGATAGGAAAACAGATCGTACGGTTCAACCCGAACAAACTGCAAAACGGTAAAAGGGATGGTAATAATCACGATATCACCGGTCATCTGGAACAGTTCGTCTGTGTCGGTACGCACGCCGGAAATGGTAATTTGATTTCCCGTCTCGACGATTCGCGTCATTTTATGCCGGAAATAGATCTTCTCCTGTAATTGGGGGAGAAATGCCTGTGGTAGCTGGTCAAATCCTCCTGCTATTTCGTAAAAGCGTGTAGAAGAATCGAACAAGATGAAGTCTCGTAAAATTTCGGGAAAGGCGAGCTCAGGGAATCCTTCGAAGCCAGTCATGACCTTGATCATATCGATTGCGGGGGCGGATAAGGAAGGGCCAACAGGATTGAAGCGCAAGAATTGATCCATGGAAAAACGATCGTATTTTTGGACAACGATGGGCCAGTTCGTCGCTGGATTGAGTTTGATGAAGTCAATGACAGGCTGAATGGCTTGCCCGGCTAATTCATTGAAAGTACGGCCTTTTTCATGTGGCGCTACAGGGAAGCGGAGGATGTCGGGATCGCGTTGGTAGATCCAACGTCTTGTTTTGATGCCATTTATTGAGATGATGTCGTTCGGAGAGTTGTTGATAAACGGATGAAGGGGAAGAGAGAATTTATTCACGTATGCTAGGGTAAGTTCGTGCGTGTGAGGAATACGCATGGCGCCAGCATCTAGAAAATGGCCATGGGTAAAAGGAGAGCGCAATGTGTAAACTCTGCCGCCTATCCGGTCCGCTGCTTCCAAAATCGTTACGTTGTGTCCCGCTGTTTTTAGCAATGAGGCAGAAACAAGACCAGCCATTCCAGCCCCGACGATGATGATAGTGAGGGGGGAGTGCGTTCGTGGGAGTCCATTGCGAATAATGGACAGCATGTCAGGTTGTGTTAAGGAGAAGGAGGGATTATCCATCGATTGTCTCCTTTCCATTCTTTTCCGGTACTATGATCCTATTCCATGGATGACTTAGGTATGCGTTGTGTAAGCTGATCATACAGGACTCTACCATTTTCATCCAAGAAATGATAGGATGGAGAAAAGGGGAACAAATGATCGGAGGGGTTCGCATGTTACCAACAAATGCTATCTGGAAACCAACGACAGGAGTCGGATATGAGCACTTGAGAATACGGGAGGGCTCGAACAGAATCCACGTAAATAGCATAGTGATCGGGAGGATGGATGACGCCACCCTATCAAGAATCCAATATGAAATTGTCCTTGATTCAAATTGGGTCACGCGAGAGGTTTCACTGGCAATCATGGGCGAAGAAGGAGCTTTGCATCTCTCATCGGATGGCGAGGGAAATTGGACAAACGAGGTGGGTGAGCCCATTCCTGAGCTCTTTGGCTGTATCGATATTGATATTTCTTGTACACCTTTCACGAATACACTGCCGATCCGCCGGTTGTCGTATACCCAGTTAGAACCTCAGTATATACAAGTAGCCTATTTCTCAGCCCATGAGCTGACGTACAGACAAGTGCAACAGCAATATACGTTGCTAGAAAGCAAAGGGGACTCTTCTGTCTATCAATACCGGGCAGGAACATTCGTGGAGAACATTACAGTAGATTCGAACGGACTTGTTCTGATCTATCCCGAACTGTTTTTGCGTGAGCAGTTGTAACGAGACAAGAAGTGATCGTTATAACTGATTGGGTTCAAGTCGTCTCAGGCAACATTTTGGAAGCAAAGGAAAGGGGTAAGGGTTTTATACCTTTTCCCTCAAAATCAGCGTTCTACTGCGTGACACACCCATAGTAAAAACGGGGTGCGGTTGGTCTATGAATGACCGCCGCGCCCCGTTCTTTTTATTATTACAATGTTATCTTTTTCTGACTAATTGCGTGTATATATTTCATTGTAAGTTTCCATAACACTTTCCCCAACAAAAACATCAACACACCACTCACAATAGAAATTGGCAAGTACTGCATTGGGCGGGTTGCTGTAAATGCTCCAAATTCGAATGTTATTCCGGCAATATCATGTCCCATAAGATACCCGATAAATTTAATAATTCCGCCTATTGGTGTAATAACTCCACTAATCATTAAAGCAATGGAAAGAGTACTGATAATCGGCAAAACAAAAATACCGCTTACGCCTGCAAAGCTGCTACAAAATGCAAATACAGCCCCGAATTTACGCCAACTAAATGTACTGTTCTTTGAAATGGCTTCACCTAAGTATGCTTTCGCTAATTCTTTTGGGTTTCCTAACCGTTCGATGATTTGCTCAGAAGATACACCATTATGTTGCAATTCAAGCATTACACTTTTGATTTCTTTTACAATGTCAATACGCTCGGGAGTGGACATAGGCTTCAAATGTTTTCCGATTTTTTCAAGATAGTCATTCAAAATTTTATCCATAATTTAACTCCCCTTAATTTCTGATATAGCTGTTAATAAATTATCCCATTCTAAGGACATAGCGTTTAAGTATTCGTTTCCTTTTTCTGTAATGGTATAATATTTTCTCGGTGGCAAGCCCTCTGTACTATCTTGCCAAGATGAAGAAATATATTCTTCTTTCAATAATCTTCTAAGCAAGGGATAAATTGTATTTTCTTTTGCAGCAATAATAGGATACTGCTCTAACTTACTTATGATTTCATACCCATAATATGGTCGTTGCTTTATTAGCAATAGAATACAAAAATCGAGTGTTCCTCGCTTAATTTGTGATTTCCAATCTTCTACATTCATGTATTGTACCTCCTGCATATACATCGTACAACACAGTACTTCGTTAATCAATAGTATATCAGAATTTTTTTATTCAACGTAATAGAGATATTTTGAAAGAAATACAGTACCAACAACCGCCGAACGCAAGCAGAAACAGCGGGCAATGTTACGCATTAGTGGCGCATAAGCCCTTGTATAGTGCGGGTTTTCCGGGCGCGTTTTGAGAGGGGCAAGGTTTAAAAAGTTGCTGACGAAATCCCAAAAATCCCCAAATTCTTTTTTAAAAGTAAGTTGGGGATTTTGAACCAGAAAGGTATATTTTTAACTATAAAAACTATGACAAAATTTTCTTTTTTTCTACTTGCTAAATTCAGCAAGTAAAATATTTGTAAAAGGATTAGGACTGTTATCTCTACCTAAACTGTTCAAACTGACGACCAACGTATGCTTGCCTCCAAGTGTACCTCCAGCAAAAGTAGAAAACCCTAGAATGCCACCTGTGTGTCCCCATATCGAGACACCGTTTGGAAGCTTAAATTCAATGATTCCAAGACCATATCCATCCATTCCTGCTTTTCCTGTAGGAACTGTAGTAAGCATTTCTTTTAGTTGCTGTTCCTTTAGTAATTTGCCACCGAGCAAGGAAGAGAAGAATTTATTTATGTCGTCAGCAGTAGAAATCATATCTCCAGCCGAGCTACCTGCACTTGGGTTATAAAAAGTAACGTCTTTTATCTCACTTGCTTCGTCTGGTTGAGAATATCCCCGAGCATGCTTGGTGCCTGGAATAACGCTTGAATTGCCAGGTAGGAATGTATCCGACAATTCAAGCGGTTCAATAATCCGATTTTCAATCTCTTCCGCGTAGCTGTTTCCGGTTACTTTTTCAATAAGAATCCCCAGTAATACGTATCCTGTGTTTGAATAAGACCATCTCTTTCCTGGGGCAAAGTCTGGGGGCAGAGAAATCCCCATCTTCACTATTTCTTCAGCCGTATACGATTTTTTTGTATCCATAAAATCAGCGTCTTTTGACCTTGAGTATTCAGCGATCCCACTTGTATGATTCAATATTTGCCGGATGGTAATCTGTTTACCATTATATCCGTTTCCTTGAATGACACCAGGCAACCATTTTTCGATGGAGTCGTCTAGATTCAAGCGGTTCTCTCCAGCTAATTGAAGTACAACCGTTGCGGTGAACGTCTTCGTCACGCTACCAATGCGAAAGCGAAAATCTGTTTCCATTGGTTTCTTTGTGCTCAGATCCGCTACCCCTGCCGCATAACCCCACGTTTTTCCACCCTCAGAAGTTTTAGCAAGTATCCCCGGGAATCCCAATAGCAATGTTTCCCGCATTGCTTGCTCGACGGAATTATGATCTCGTTGAGTGCTTGTTTGTAACGAACTAGATACATTTTGAGTGGGCTCTGCTTTTACAATTGAGGTTGGCGATGTGTATAGCAGGGAACTTCCAGTTATTACTAGGGCCATACTTGCAAATATAATTTGACTATGTATTTTCATAAGACATTCCTCTTCTCTATTCATATTGTATAGGTGGTTGCTTGTTGTTCCCTATTAATCACTCAGCTATCATCTCCACCAATGACAAAATCTCATCATTAAGTTTGTAATCATCTTCATAATTGTTTTACCAACGCCATTCTGTCCTAACAATCGGTAAATTCCTCTTTTTTCACATGTATGTTCCCCCCTAAATGCCTTCTTTTCCTTGAAACACTCTTGTAAACGGGTTTGTTTTTCATATATACGTCATATCTGTTCCGCCTTTCACGCCTACCTCCTGTATATACATCGTACAACACAGTACATCAATCATCAACAGTATATCAACTTTTATTCAACGTAATAGAGATATTTTGAAAGAAATTCAGTATCAACAACCGCCGGGGGACTGGGATGTGGTAAGGAAACAGCTTGACGATATTTTTGCTGGCTATGGCGTGAAGGTGTACAAATTCGAAGCGAATTGACGGCATAGGATCACATGCGCTATAGTGAAAAGAACCATATCTAGGGAGAGATGTTGATGTCGGCGGTCGTTCTTAACTAAAGCAATTCCATACAAAAGGTCTTGATTCATCATTTGAAATTTTGCCATGTAGCAAAGTTTCTTTGTGCTGGGTGATAATCGGCCTTGGAATTAGTTAAGAACAACGGATATCATACAATGCCTTAGGTGAAAACCCTATCATTGCGCCCAAAATCCGTGCTGTGTTCAGCGCGGTTTTTTATTTGGTTGCGTTTTGTTTAGGTATCCCAAAAGGGCGGAGAATGACATTTGTTCATTCTTCGCCCTTTTTTATTTTTCATAAAAAAGGAGAAATCAGACATGAATGAAAAAACATTGCAGCGTCTCGAATACGACAAAATCAAAGAAAAGGTAATGGAATACGCTTTATCGTACGTAGGGAAAAAGCATGTAGAACAAATGATGCCGATGGACTCTGTCAAAGTAGTACGAAGTAAGTTGGACGAAACAGCAGAAGCCAAGAACATCCTGCAAAATGGAGCGAGTGTACCGATTCCCGCGCTGGAAGGGATGGAGAAGATCCTTTCCCTCCTGGGGACGGGATATGTATTTGGCGTAAACGATTTTACGAATCTGTACCTGTTTTTAACGAGTTCCTCACAGCTAATGAAGTACATGGCGACAAAAGCACAATTAGCGCCACGCGTAAGCACCTATGCAGCATCGATGTACGACGTCCAAAAATTAAAAAATGAAATCGAACAATGCATCCGTCATGGGCAAGTTGTCGATTCCGCCAGCAAAGACTTGTTAAAGGTGCGTAAGCGCATCATCGTATTTGAAGAGCGCTTGAAAAGACAACTGGATTCCATCATGAACAAATATCGTTCGATCATGCAAGAAAATGTCATTAGTACACGCAATGGACGTTATGTCATTCCCATCAAAAAAGAACATCGCAAGCAAGTGGCTGGCAGTGTTTTAGATGAATCGGCGAGCGGTCAAACCGTCTATATGGAACCGACTGAGATCAGCACCGTACAGTTTGAACTCACAGCACTCAAGGCAGAAGAAGAACGCGAAGTAACAAAAGTATTAATGCAATTGTCCGCGTTCGCAGAAGAATATACGTATGAACTCACCGTGAATGTCGAGACCGTTGGAATGTATGATTTCCTTTTCGCAAAAGCGAAGTACGCATTGGCAATCGGAGGCGCGAATGTCGAACTAAACGAAAAAGGGATCATCGATGTCAAGGAAGCACGGCATCCGTTGCTCGGTCCGAAAATGGTGCCGCTGCATTTGAAAATTGGTCGAGAGTACAAATCGCTTATTATTACAGGTCCAAATACAGGCGGGAAAACATTGACGTTAAAAACCATCGGGCTCTTAACCATGATGGTACAGTCGGGTTTGCTCGTACCTGTGCAGGAAGGCAGTCGCTTCTCCATTTTCCGCAACATCGCGGTTGATATTGGAGATGGGCAAAGCATTGAGCAAGCCTTAAGCACGTTTTCCGCACATATTCATAATGTCCTGGAAATCCTGCAGGTTACCGATGCTTCGACCCTCGTTCTGATTGATGAGATGGCTACCGGTACAGATCCAGGAGAAGGTGTCGCCTTGTCGATTGCGATTTTGGAGGAGCTACACCGAAGAGGAGCGACGGTGATTGTGAATACCCATTTTAACGAGATCAAAAATTTTGCCTCCGCAACTGCCGGGTTCCAAAATGCACGAATGGAATTCGACGAGGAGACCTTACAGCCACTTTATCGCTTGCGAATAGGAGAAGCTGGCCAGAGCTACGCATTCCTGATCGCACTGAGGCTAGGTATCCCGTCTGAGATGATTCAGCGTTCACGGGAAATTACTCGGAATAGCTTCACGACTACGACTACCACTACGGAAAGGCTGGAACAATACCAAGACGTTGAGCAGGAACAGTATGAGGCTGCCAATTATGTGGAGACACGGATGATAGAACAGCCGGAAGAAGCGGAAGTGGCAGTAAAAGTAGAAGAGGAAAAGCGTGAGCAACCTTCACAGGAGATTTCCGAAAATGCCGCAGTTACACCAGCCACGCATGAGCGTGACAAACCATTTGCTGTTGGTGATTGTGTATTCATTTCCTATCTGGGGAGAACCGGCATCGTGTTTGCTGCGGAGGACTCCAAAGGTATCGTTGGCGTCATGATTCAAAATCAGAAATATAAAATCAACAAAAAGCGCCTCGTCTTGCATATTGAAGGCAAAGAACTGTATCCAGCCGACTATGACATGGACATCGTATTCGAGACAAAAGAGAACCGGAAGAAGCGTAAAATGATGAGTCGCAAGCATGTCGAAGGATTATCGATCGAGACGAAGCGGGAGGGGTGACCAGGATAGGTAAAAAGCCGATTTTCTCTTAGAGAGAATCGGCTTTTTGATTTTTGATGTTGATGGGAAGAGCGAATAGGCTACTTGGCTGTATGGCTAACCGTAATTTGTTTACTAACAAGCACCATCATGATCGCCAATAGCAAGAAGTAGATTGGCATGGTAACCAGCGAGCCGTTATGAAAATAACTCATGCCACTCGTGATGAGACTTACGATGAGGTAGTAACCCAAACCAAAAATAGCGCCAGCAGTTCCGAGCACATCGCCGTAGTGGACGAGAGCTAAACTCAGGCAGTTTGGAATCGCGATCCCAATCCCCAGCAAAAGGGTAAAGATAGAGGCTACCATGATCGCCATCGAGGCAACGGACGGACTCGCGCCGTACATAGTGAAGCTTGTGAGGCATACTGCACCTAACGTCGTAACCAGCGAGCCGATTAGAATAATGTTCTCAGCCGGGTATTTGATTAGCAGTTTTTTCGAGAGCATTGCTCCAATCACAGAAGCCAAAGCTACGAAAATACCCAAGAACCCAAACACGCCAGGCGTCATTCCGAAAAACGCAATGAAAATAAATGGCGCTTCGGCATAGTAACTGAACAACATGCCATTTGTCGCCCCAATTAAGAAGCCAAAAGTCCAAATCCTTTTGTCCGTAAAAAGTCGTTTGGCTACAGCTAACGTGTTTATTTTTGAAGCAGTAGACGTTTTGGTCTCAGGCAACGATACAAACGCGTAAGCAAAAATCGCTACGCTCATCGCAATCAGCGTGAAGAAAACAGCCTGATATCCAAACGATTGATCCACCCAACCACCGATTAAGGGGCCAATTGCAGGCGTAAAAGCGAGAGCAGCTGAAATCTGAGCAAAAACAGCATGACGCTTGGTGGTGTCGGTACTCTCTCGCAAGATGGTTTGGGTTACCACCGATCCTGCACTCGCACCAAAGGCTTGAATGAACCGGCTCCATAACAACCAGTCAGCCGAATCGGAGAGGTAGCAACCCAAGCTGCCCAGGCCGTAAACGAAAATTCCCCAGAGCATGGCAGGGCGTCGACCGATAGAGTCAGAGAGCCTTCCCCAGCAAAATACACCAAAGGCAAAACCGAGGAAGTAAATACTGAGTGTTAGTTGGATCGTATTGTTGCTGGCATGGAGACTATTGGCGATATCAGGTAACGAAGGTGTATAGATCGTTTCACTAATTTGCGGAAAGCCCACCAAGATGATCAACAGTAACAAAGATGGTGTTGAGATTTTTCTATTCACTTGTACATTCCCCCTATATTCCGAAAATCTCAAACAGCGTAGGAGGAGATTACGGGATTGGGGGTTTACATTTACTGAGTCTTGAAAATGAAAGCATATTGTCACCTTACCAAAGTAATAGGGGGAATTTTTTCAATAGAATAGCATTCGTTTGGAATCAGTGACAAGTCATTTTCGTCTGAGGTCTACTCACACTTTTCTCTTTTTCCTCGATGTAGGGCTGTACGGAAGCTGCTTCCACAGCCGCAGGTTGCGATCGCATTCGGGTTTTGGATCGTAAATCCGCCCATCATTCCAGTCTCTTTGTAATCGATTTCGACGCCATCGACATACGGATAGCTTTCTGGATTGACGACCAACTTCACACCATCAATATCGATTGTGGTGTCGCCTTCTTGATAAGCATCATCAAAACCGAGCCCGTAGGTCATCCCGGAGCACCCTCCGTCCTTCACACCAAAACGAATGAAGAGAGAAGAGCTTTCTTGTTCGAGCATATTTTGAATACGAGTGACGGCAGCTTCGCTAATTTGAATCATCGTGAGACCTCCCTTTTATGTTTACTGTTCACCTACGACTACAACTTCAGGAACAAGGTGAATCCCTGATTGGCTGTGAACTGTTTCCTGAATCTGCTTCATGAGTGTCCATACATCAAGTGCGGTAGCATTACCGGTATTCATAATAAAATTGGCATGCTTGCTCGATACTTCCGCGCCTCCATACCGCATGCCCTTTAAGCCAGCATCTTCAATGAGCTTTGCAGCAAAATGGCCTGGGGGATTTCTGAATACACTGCCCGCACAGTCAAACGGCAGCGGCTGTGTTTTTAAACGTTTTTCTTTATAGTGGTTCCACTGGAGCTTGATGCTTTCGCTGTCGCGCGGAGTCAGCTCAAAAATAGCTTCCGTGATAATGACATCAGTCTCTTGCAAGGAAGAGTGGCGATAAGAAAAATCCATATCTACAGCACGCAGGGAGCGAATGGCTCCAGCTTGTGTGATCACTTCAGCTGAGTGAAAAATGTCCGATATATCCGATCCGTTCGCGCCTGCATTCATATACACAGCGCCGCCGACAGACCCGGGTATTCCGCCTGCGAACTCTAAACCACTGAGCCTATACTTGTTTGCCAATGCTGCAAGCCTGATCAAGGAGTAGGCGGCCCCTGCATAAATCTGATTGCCTAGGATTCGGGCATAGTCCAAAGCTTTGTTTAATTTAATGACCGCGCCACGATAACCCTTGTCTGTGACTAAAAGGTTGGAGCCCTTTCCCATCACCATCCATGGGACATGATGTTCATTCAGTATTTGTAGGACCATGATCAGTTGGGATTTACTGCTCGGTGTAATCAGTAAATCTGCAGGCCCGCCAATTTTCCAGGTAGTATGTGCCGCCAAAGGCTCCTGATAAGTCACTTCGACCTGTCGTTCACGGAGAAGGGAGAATACAGGTTTCATTCGTTTCACCTATCCTTCTTGGAAAAAAGCACCTTGCACTACAATCACAGTATATGCACTATTTTATATATATTCAACTAAAATGTTTAATAAATTGCAGCTGTGTAGGTTTCTCGATGAACAAAGAGTGTCACTTTATAAACATGTTTGTTGAATTAGTTATACAAAGGACATATACTGTGAGCGTATCGTTCTTTTCCAATAAAGGGGCGAAGAGAAAATGGAGAGATATAGACACCTATCAACACGCGAATACATTCTATTGTTGCTGAAAAGGGAAGGGGAGCTCAGCACAAAGGATTTGCAAAACAGGCTGGAGCTCACAAAGGTAGCTGTCAGCAGGCAAATGATTTACTTGGAAAAAGACGGTTTTGTTGTGTGTAGAGTAGGCCGTCAAAAAGCAGGTAGACCGATGCACTACTACTCGTTGACACAGCAAGGTAACGAACAATTTCCGAATGATTATGGGCAATTGGCCGTGGATTTGATGGAGCATATCGTGCTGGCAGACGGGGAAGACCGAGTGGATCAATTTTTCGCAAGACAGCAAGAGAAGATTATCCAGAAATACGAGGGACAAATGGAAGGAAAAGCGCTATCTGAAAAGGTAGCAGAGATGGCACGCATCCAAGATGACAACGGATTTATGGCGAGATGGGAACAGGTAAGTGATGAGGAATATGTGATCACGCAGCACAATTGTCCATATTTTAAAGTAGCAGGTCGGTATCAGATGATCTGTACAAGAGAGCTTAATTGTTACCGAGCGCTACTGCAGACGAGCGTAGAACGGACGGAATGCGTGGCAATCGGCGGTAAGAAATGTGTCTATCAGATCCGTTCTACGCAATCGTAGCTGCAAAGCATCATCACGGCAGATGAAACGACAAATGGGAGGGAACGAACACAATGACCAACTCGAATCCATGGGATGCTGACTGGGAAGTATCTGAACCATTGGCACGCGAACTCATCTTCCGTCAGTTTCCGCAGCTATCTACTATGCCCATCAAGCTGATCGGCTGTGGTTGGGATAACATGGCCTTTCGAGTAGGGGACGAATATGTTTTCCGTTTTCCCAGGAGGAATGTCGCTGTTGAATTGATCAAAAAGGAAGGGGTGCTGCTGCCAATGCTTGCGGCATTCCTGACGATACCGTATCCGAAGCCAGTTTTTTATGGAGAACCAAACGACGACTATCCATTCGCTTTTTTGGGGTACACGTATGTTTCGGGAACGTTTCCAAAAGGCTTGACCGACGAGCAGCGTGCTTCTTCGGCAGTGGCACTTGCGACGTTTTTAAAAAGTTTGCACACGTTTCCGCCCCAGCTTGCCCGCGAGAACGGGATCGAACATGATCACAGGAACCTCCTGGATATTGCACAGAGAAAAGAAAAGATGCAGACGTTTTTGTCTACCTTGGCTGTACATATTTCTGAAGAGGATCGGGATGCGATCGCGAATTATTTAGGGCAAATCGTGATAGACCGAATAAGTCCGCGTGAAGTGCTTCTGCACGGAGACTTGCATGTTAAAAATATGCTGATAAATGAAGTAGGGCATATATCAGGCATCATTGACTGGGGAGATCTCAATGTGGGTCACCCGGGAGCGGATTTAAATGTGGCCTACAGTTTTTTACCGCCACAAGCCCGCCAGTCATTTTTTCATGCGTATGGAGAAGTGGATGAAGAGACAAAAATATTGGCCAGGATCATGGCGGTGTACATTCCGATGCTGCTCTGGATGCAAGCCCTTGATCATAATGACAAAGAAGTCGCAGAGGAAGCAAGAATGACGATAAGGCGAGCACTCGCTGACGAATAGGGCATCGGTAAAATGTTTCGGGGGACAAGCTGCTTACGCTCATCCCCCGATTTTTCCTTATCCGATTCCTAACTCTTCCATTTTTCGATACAGGGTGCTTCGCGCAATTCCTAGCTTTTTGGCAGCAGCGCTGATGGACGGAGCTTGTGTGATGGCTTGCTGGATCGTCTGTCGCTCTAATTCGCGCAATAATGGCAAAGGTTCACCGGATGCTTCTTGCAGTCCGTACTGTTGCTGCCATTCGCTCGGAAGATGGTGAGAGGTGAGCCACGAATCGGCGTACGCATGTAAAAAGGCTCGCTCCACGATATTGCGCAGCTCACGAATATTTCCGGGCCATGAATGCTGCTGCAAGATTGCCAGGGCAGATTCACAGATGCCTGTCGGACCGCAAGCGTATTGGGTATGAAGCTGCTGGAGGAACTCGTCAGCCAAGGTTGCAATATCTTCCTTGCGTTCGCGCAGGGGAGGGATGCGTATTTGCAGGACATTGAGCCTGTAGTAAAGGTCTGCACGAAACTGCCCATTTCGGACTTCTTCTTCAATGGAACGATTGGTGGCAGCGATAATCCGAATGTCCAATGACTTTTCTTCGTGAGAGCCCAATCTCGTCACTTTGCGTTCTTCGAGGACGCGTAACAAAAGCACTTGAAGCTCCATGCTCATTTCCCCGATTTCATCGAGAAATAGCGTTCCTCCATTTGCTGCTTCAAATTTCCCTGATTGTCCTCCTTTTTTTGCTCCAGTAAAAGCTCCTTCTGTATATCCAAATAGCTCACTGGCGATCAGTTCACGCGGAAGTGCTGCGATATTGACCGCAAGAAAAGGGCCGTCTTTTCGTGAACTGGAGGAGTGGATGGCACGTGCCAGAACTTCTTTGCCACAGCCTGTTTCTCCGAGCAATAACGTATTTGATAGAGATTGTGCAGCGATACGCGCTGTATGTAGTTGGGCTTGATAGAGGGGACTATTTGTATGAATCTCTGAAAACGAGTAACTGCTAGTTGTCTTTGACAAGGCTGACGTGCGTGGGCGAATAAAAAAGAGGCGATACCACGTCTTTTCCCCCAGATCGAGTTCCTCCAAGAACCAATTGGTTAAGCGTTCTTGTTCCCAATCCGCCTCGAGCACGAGGCCTTCAACTAACGAAAATCGTTCTTGTGCCCGCTGGTTAGCAAAAAGTACGACACGATCGTCGCTTACGGCGATGAGGTATTCTTGGCTATTTTCGGCCCATGCGAAAAGAAGACTCTTCCAATTGGGAACAGAATGAGAGGTATGCCTGAGAGCTGGATTCATAGGATCAGTTTGGAGTGCAGAAGAACGTCGCGTAGTGGAAAGGGATAGCGGGAAAAGTGGCAAAGAGCTATTTTGTAGCAAATGGATTAGCGCATCCCTGATCAGAGAAAATTCGTAGGGTGATAGATTCGTAGAGGCCTGTAATTGCTGATAGAGAGAATGAAAGACTGCATGAGGGATCGCGCGATGATGGGAACGCTCGATTACGGAGGAAGAATCGAAAGACGAGAGCAGTATGCCGGCTTCAAAAATCGTTCTCGCATCCTTTCTTGGTAATAGTTTGTTTGTTCGATCGTGGGACAGGTGTCCGACAAGGAAGCAGGGAAACAAACGACACACAATGACGAAAGCGATACAAGAGATGAGGGAATTTTCCGATCAAAGACAGATCAACTGCATGACCTGTTTTGCGACAAGCTCTTTGTAATAAGTATACAGGAGAAAATAGCCAAAAGAATCGGTCTCATCAAATTTTTATCGGGGCCGGCAAGCATTGGCATGTCATTTGCTTCTTTTGGTGTATGTACGGCATACGCCATTTTGAACATGTGAGGGGGAAGCAGCATGCCAGAAGTTTTATTTCGAGTTGACTTGAACAAACCGATGGAGGAGCAGGATACACCTGGTCACAACAGATGGCACCCAGACATTCCAGCAACCGTTTCCGTGAATCCAGGAGCTGTTTTTCGCATGGAATGTAAGGACTGGACGGACGGGCAGATCGCGAACAACGATGACCCTTCCGACATTCGCGATGTCAATCTCAATCGCGTCCATGTGCTCAGTGGGCCTGTCTGGGTGAATGGAGCAGAACCAGGCGACCTCTTGGTTGTCGATATTCTCGATATCGGGGCACTCCCCCAATCGGAATGGGGCTTTAATGGGATTTTCGCCAAAGAAAACGGCGGGAGCTTTCTCGTCGATCATTATTCGCAAGCGGCCAAGTCGATCTGGGACTTCCACGGTATTTACACCACCTCTCGCCATTTGCCAGGAGTCAAATTTGCTGGCATTCTTCATCCAGGCTTGATCGGTACGGCGCCGTCCCATCAGCTACTGGATCGCTGGAACCGAAGAGAGAGCGACCTCGTAGCGACAAATCCTGAACGAATGCCGCCACTCGCGAATTTGCCGACCCCGCACAGTGCCGTGTTAGGCAGTCTAAAAGGAGCGGAGTTTGATCGGATTGCCAGAGAAGCGGCTCGAACAGTTCCCCCTCGCGAGCATGGCGGAAACTGCGATATTAAAAACTTGTCCAAAGGCACTCGCATCTACTTCCCGGTTTATGTAAATGGAGCGAAGCTGTCCATGGGCGATTTGCATTTTTCACAAGGAGACGGAGAAGTGACCTTCTGCGGCGGAATTGAAATGGCTGGTTGGCTGGATCTACACGTGGACGTCATCAAGGGCGGGATGGCGAAGTATAACATCGTGAACAACCCTGTATTCAAGCCAGGCCCAGTAGAGCCTCGCTACACGGAATACCTCGTTTTCGAAGGGATTTCGGTCCATGAGACGACAGGGCAACAGCTGTACATGGATGCACATGTCGCTTACCGAAATGCATGCCTGAATGCCATCGAGTATTTGAAAACAGCGATGGGTTTCACCGGGGAGCAGGCGTACATGCTGCTGGGAACAGCACCGGTGGAGGGAAGAATTGCGGGGATCGTCGATATTCCAAACGCGTGCTGCACCTTGTCTATCCCGACAAGCATTTTTGATCGAGATATTTTGCCGAAGTAGCCAAGAAAAAGACCGCGAAAGAAGGAGCCAAATACGATGCCGAGATACGATTACATGTGCGAGGAATGTGGTCCATTTGTACAGTGGTTGAAGATGAGCGAGCTGACAGAGAGCGTTGCTTGCCCCGATTGCCAGCAATCGTCAAAGCGTTTGTATGCTGCACCAGGATTGATCATGACACCGCAAGCACTGCGCCAACGGATCGAGCGTGGTGTGGAACCGAAAATCCTACGGAAACAATCGCATTCCCATGAAGGGGCAGGGTGCAGCCACAGCCATAGCCACGGTAGTCAGGCACATCGGGGACATACCCACAGCCGTGGGGGCAAACGCCCTTGGATGGTAGGGCATTAAACGGAAATGATCAAAAGGGCGTTCATTCAGTCTCCATCTTTCTGAATAAACGCCCCTTTGCTATTACCGCAGATATCCTCCGTTGTTGATGTCAAAAGTCGCTCCGGTGTAATGCTTGGACTTCTCCGATAACAGGAAAACAACGGTATCCGCCACGTCCGCAGGCAATACAGGGCTATCGATGAGGCCATGAGCGAGATATTCTGCTCGACGCCACTCTGGAATGGTGTCCATCATCGGTGTAGCAACCATGGTGGGTGCAACCGCATTGACCCGGATGTAGGGAGCGAAGTTCATCGCGCAGCTTTTCGTCAAGCCGAGAATCGCCGCCTTCGAGGTTCCATAGACCGCATCCGAGCTGCCCTCTAGTCCGGATACAGAGGACAGGTTGACGATCGTTCCACGTTTTTTGGCAGGAAAAAGCAACTTCCCGAACATCTGTGAGAAATAAATGTATCCTTTTATATTAATCGCAAGCACTTTTTCAATCGTTTCGAAGTCGTAGTCCAGTACGTTTTTCGCTAGGTAAATGCCTGCGTTATTGACGAGACTGGTACAATCCGCATGCTCTGCCTCGATATGCGCAAAAAAAGCCGCGACCTCCTCATATTTGCTAACATCCACACAATACGTATGTAGTCTTTCTCCTCGATCCATCTCTTCTTCCAGTGCGAGCATGGCTTCCTGATTGAGGTCACACGCGATGACAGCGGCCCCTTCTTGTAGGCATTGCATTACTACGGCTTTCCCGATCCCAGAAGCTGCTCCCGTTACAATTACTTTTTGATTGCTCAGCATACCTGTACCTCTTTCTGTCTGTGATTTAGTAGAAACATAGGTAGAAAATATGAGATGCTTTGTTAACATATAAGATCATTTTGAAATATTTGTCTACAAGGAAAGTAAAACGTCGGAGTGGTCATCTTGATGATCGTTAGGCGTTTTTTGCTTTTTCACATTCAAGTGGAATTGCAGTTTTGTCATGTCTCTCGTACAATTGATGAGAATTGTTATCAACAAATTGCTACATCATGATGTAAGAGGAGCTAGTTATGGGAAAAACAGACAAATATCATGATCCGAATGTCATCACTGTAAATGATGTGCAAGTTTTGTCCATTTCAAAAGAATGGAAGCTTGTAGAAGCGAGAGATAGAAGCGAACAAATAATCATTTGGGTAATAGAGGGCAGGGCGTCGTTTCGGTTGGATCAGACAGGAGGCATGCTTAACCAGGGAGATTTCATGGTCATAGCTCCAGAGGATATGCAGGAAGGGCTCGCCCTTTTGCCCATTACGGAGAACATCTATGTTTGTTACGTGGCGCTTTTTGCTGCTCATGCCAGAAAAGAAAGGGATGGCTGGCTTATAAACGAAGTGATGCTCCCGATCCGTGGGAAGCACCATATCGAAACGATCTCCTTGATTCACCATCACATCGAACAATTGCATCTGGCATGGCGAAAAGATCACTTCGATCAGACAACCATGCAAATTCTTTTTTGGAAGCTATGGCAAGCTATTATGGCTGGAATCACGCTGCAAGAGAAAAAAACAGATCGTCAGCAACTTCTTCAAGGGATCGCTGAGCATATGGAGCAGCACTGTGAGGAGACTTTTCAGATCGAGGAGATGGCTCGCTACTCAGGAATGACGCCGACCCTTTTCTATCAGCAGTTTAAGGAGTACACCTCGCTCACTCCCTTGCAATTCATCAATCGGAAACGAATGGAGAAGGCCTGTCAGCTTCTGGTGGCGGAGGACGTAATGATTCCTGAGGTAGCTAATGAAGTGGGCTATCGGGATGTGTACTATTTCAGTCGTATGTTTAAAAAGATCGTCGGCGTTCCCCCTTATCGCTTCAAGAAATCGTTACAAAAGAAAATAGCTGTACTCCATCCCGCAATCATCGGCGATCTGCTCGCATTGGGGGTTTCGATCCAGCATCTGATCCCCGTTTGGGAAAAGGATCGGCAAAAGAGGCCGTACTCCCAAATGGACGCAGCCACGCTGGAATTTGACTTGTACCGTCTGCGCCAGATGGAGCCGGATTTGATTGTCGGTACAGATCAGGTTGCACCCTGGCTTGAACAAATGGAAGCCATTGCACCGACCTGGCTCATTCCCTTCAAAACAACGACCTGGCGGGATCATTTGCAGCAGGTAGCTACCATGCTGGGAATTGCAGAAGTAGCGACGAGTTGGCTCTATTATTATGATCTGAAAGCAGTTGCAGCCCGCGAGCGTATCCGCAAAAAAATTGGGAATGAAACGGTTATGGCAGTGAGGGCTTGGGATGGTGGAGCCCGTATATTTGGTGCGAGAAGGCGGAAAATTTCCGATATTTTGTACGGAGACCTTCAGGTAAGACCTCCAGTGGGAACAGATCATTTTGCCTTTCTGGATATCACGAGCCTGGAAGAGCTTCATGATTTTCAGGCTGATCATATTCTGCTTTTTGATGAAAGGAAAATTCGAACGGATGTACGCAAGCATCGTTTGAAAGGAAATGTACATCGAGCTGGGGTATATCCTTGGCTGCATTATTCCGCACTCGGTCATGAGCAGGCCATATCAGAGGCGCTCACGCATCTTGCTGCAGAGTCACAGGAATGTACAAAAAAGGAATCAGGTTCTTCAATTTTCTTACGTCCACAAGTTTGTGATAATGATTGAGAATGAGTATCACTATTGTTGGAGGGAACGAGATGGGATCATCATTGTATCCGATTGCACAAGCGATCCGTGACCGCAGAACCATAAAGAAATTCAAGCCAGACCCGATTCCACTGGAATTGATTCGTGAGTTACTGGATGTAGCTGTTTGGGCACCTAACCACGGACTACGCGAGCCTTGGCGATTCGTCCTTTATATGGAAGAAGGGAAGCGGGTTGTCGTCGATGCCATTCTTCAAAACGCCATGAAAAAAAGAGATCCGGAATTGCTTTTACGCGTCCCGGCATATCTTTTGGTTATTGTAAATGAAGACTCTCGGCAAAGAGAACGGGAAGAGGATTATGCGGCAGCCTGCACTTTGATTCAAAACTTTCAGCTAGCGGCGTGGGAGCGGGGATTGGGCGTCGTTTGGAAAACGGAACCGTTCACGTATCAAGCAGGATTTTTGCAAGCGGTAGGGGTACGTGCGGAGGAAAAACTCGTCGGAATGCTTCAGCTTGGCTTTCCGGAGGTCATCCCGGAAGCAAGAGCGAGAACGGCTGCAAGCGACAAGCTGACCGTGATTCATTCGAACGTTGCTCTGGAGGATAAGAAGGGAAATGTCACTGTCACAGCCGATCACTAAAAATGCTTCGCTTCGAACCAGGCCGTGGATGGCGACCGTGTTGATTGTTGCGGGGATTTGCGCCATCTTGTTCGGGCTAGGTTCATCCATTATCACGGGAGTGGCGAACATCTCGTTTGCCACCGTATGGAACTCGATTTTTCACTATGATTCTAGCAACGAGCATCATGTCATTATTCAAACACTGCGAATGCCGCGTGCCTTGGCAGGAGCGCTAGTAGGAGCTGCTTTTGCCGTAGCGGGAGCCATCATGCAAGGAGTCACGAGAAATCCGATTGCCGATACGGGCTTGATGGGCATTAATGCAGGGGCTGGATTCGTGCTCGTACTCGTTTTTGCTTTTGCACCAGGACTCCCTTTTGAGTCTATTATTCTCTTTTCTTTTGTTGGAGCGGGTCTGGGGGTAGGGCTTGTTTATGGACTGGCCTATTTTTCCAAAAACGGTTTGACACCTTTACGGCTCGCGTTGGCGGGGGCAGTCGTCAGCTCGATCATATCAGGGATTAGTCAGGCGATATCCCTCCTCTTTCAGATCAACTACGATCTGGCATTCTGGTCAGCAGGGGGGATATCTACAGCAGAGTGGTTTCAAGTATCCGTCATGATGCCATGGATTGTGGGAGGAATCATTGTGGCCATGATTCTTTCTCGCTCCATTACCATTTTGAGTCTGGGAGAAGAGATCGCAGCGGGACTCGGACAAAAGACCAGGCTCGTGAAGGGCTTGGCGGCGGCTGTCGTCATGGTGCTGGCAGGTGCTTCGGTCTCAACAGTTGGCGGAGTTGGGTTTGTCGGTCTCGTCGTCCCGCATATCGTCCGTTTTCTGGTCGGGGTTGATTACCGCTGGATTATTCCTTGTTCGGCAGTCATGGGAGGCGTTTTGGTTGTTTTTGCAGACATCGGAGCCAAAATGATAGCGATGCCCTACGAGACACCGCTTGGCGCTATTATCGCTGTCATCGGAGTCCCTTTCTTCCTGTACCTGGCACGTAAGGAAAGGAGGGAGTGGTAGTGGACATCGATCTATTTTCCCAAAAAAGAAAAAGTCGTAGTGTCCGAATGATCCTCCTTTTCGCGGTACTTTTGCTTGTCGGATTTGTCCTGAGCTTGAACACGGGACCGTACAGCATTGGGCCCTTCGAGGTGTTGCAGACGTTGCTGGGGGAGGGCTCGAAAAAGCAGAATCTCGTGCTGTTTGAGCTGCGACTTCCTCGGATGGTGATTGCGGTCATGATTGGGGCTGGGCTTGCTGTATCGGGAGCGATTCTGCAAGGAATCTCTCGCAATGGTCTGTCTGACCCCGGCATTCTTGGAATCAGTTCGGGTGCTGGACTGGCCGTATTGTTGTTCGTCTCTCTATATCCCGCGACGAACATGGCTCCGCCTTTTTTGATGCCGTTTCTCGCACTCATCGGTGCCACTGCCACTGCAGCCATCATATATCTGCTTGCATACAAGAAGGGGCATGGCATATCTCCTACTCGTCTCCTGCTTACAGGGATTGCAGTTGGGGCGGGGCTTAGTGCCATCAGTATTATTTTGACGCTTCAGTTGAATCCGCGAAACCTCGAGTTTGTCGTCACTTGGCAAATGGGATCGTTGTGGGGTTCCAATTGGAAGTTCGTGCTGGCACTTTTGCCGTGGATGGTGATCCTGTTGCCGTACGTGTATCGGAAGGCAAGTGTGCTGAACCTGCTCAGTATGAACGAACAGATTGCAGCAAGCCTGGGCGTATCTCTTCAACGGGAGCGACTGGCCTTGATGGCGGGAGCGGTTGGTCTGGCTGCGTCGAGTGTAGCGACAGGCGGAGGGATAGGGTTTATCGGCTTGCTTGGCCCGCATATCGCGCGCAGATTGGTCGGACCCCAGCATCAATACATGCTGCCCATTACGGCGCTCGTCGGTTCCTTGCTCGTATTGGCCGGGGATACGATAGGGCGAAGCATCATGCCGGCTACAGAAGTACCAGCGGGTATTGTTATTTCCCTCATTGGGGGGCCTTATTTTCTGTATTTGTTGATCCGGACAAAAGGGTAAGACACGTTTGAAATCAGGAGATGAAAAAAGGAGTTCAATCGATATGAAAAAGAAATTATCAAGCATTCTGTCCGTAATCATAGCCACAGCCGTCGTGGCGGGGTGCGGAGCAGGACAGGCGACTACAGACACAAACGCTAACAATAAAACGCAAACGGTTGAGGTAGGAGCATCCCAACCCGATACAAAAGGGACAGGAGAGCCTGTGTATCCTCGAACCATCAAGCATACGATGGGGGAAGTCACACTAGAGAAAAAGCCGGATCGCGTCGCTTCTGTCGATATCATGGGAACGGATTACCTCCTCGTGCTAGATTTTGCTCCGATTGTATCAGAAGGCTTTGAGTCGACGAAAAGTAAGTCACCGATTTTTGCGAAGTATGCAGAAGGGAAAACGGTGAAGGATCTGGGTGGAAAAACGAATTTGGAGACTTTGTTGGAGATGGACCCAGAGGTTATTGTCATGACAAGCACGGGAAAAGGCTCCAGATTTGAGGAATTCAACAAAATGGCTGATTCCATCGTCATTGATTTCTCAGTAGATGCACCCACCCGCCTCATGAAAATAGCTGAAGTGATTGGCAAAGAAGAAAAGGCGAAGCAAGTTTTGGCCGATTTTGATAAGCTGAAAAACGAAGCAAAAGCAGCAGCAGACAAACATAAAGGTGAAACGGCGCTATTCCTCGTTTCCAATGGGAAGGATTTTACGGTGATGCATCCCAAAAACTTCCCGATCTACTATGGGGATGTGGGACTAACACCGATAGCAGGATTGCCCGAGGACGGCAAGATTGGGGGGCGTATCGGAATCGAGGCGTTGAGTGAGCTCGCTCCCGATCATATCTTTATTGCTGAGAACCGCCGTTCGGCAAAAGCAGAGGAGCCGGAAGGGTTGATTCATATTTGGAAGGATCATCCTGTCTGGAAAAACCTCAAAGCAGTGAAAAACAACCAGGTTTACACGATGGATACACTCGCAGGCGATACGTTCTTCTTGGGAGAAATCGCTGGATTGGAAGCCATTAAGAACAATCTCGGAAAATAGAAAATACGTATGTGATAGCCCCCCTTTCGAAGAGACGACGTGAGGGGGATTGCTCGTTTGCAATTGACTACTGCTCATTCTGAGAATATTTCCATACAAGCGCCTTTTGCTCCAGTGCTTTTGCAAGTGAATCTTTCCCTTTTACATAACCGCCAGAATCATAGGGGAATCGTTTGGCTACCTCTGCCTTCACATCGCCGTAATGCTTGGCCTCATCAGGATGAGCACGCAGGTAGTCGCGAAAAGCCAGATGGCGGTGAATAGCTGGATGTCCTACCTGATACATGTGGACATGATGGGTACGTTCGTCACCGCCCTTTGGAAAATACCGCCTTCCTGCAATCCCGAACTCTCCACGAGGTTCGTAACCATGTACCAGCATCTCGCTGTTGTAATCATCCACGCGCGAGATATCCCGAACCACTGGCAAGATGTCGATTATGGGCTTTGCTGAGAGTCCAGGTACGGCAGTGCTGCCGATGTGATGGATCTCGACGAGTTCGTCACCGAAAATCCTTTGCAACAACAATGTCTCGTCTCTAAACATTGTCGCCCACTCAGCTTCGTAAGGGCGTACTTCCATTTTTCGCATCCTGCTGTCACTCCTTTTTCACATGAATGGTTTATCGTAAACGTATAAGAAGCACTCTACAAGATTAGTAGAGTGCCTTTTTTCATTTCCGATTGCCTGATTCCGTATGGGCATATGAGATAGCTTGCGTTGCTTGTGCAGTCAATTGGATACGTGCTGGGTTTTTCACTTCCAAGGTCATAACGGACATGACGACCGTTTGCATGGTGACGAGAAAATAGATTCAAAAAAAGATGTTTTTCAAAAGTGGTGATTCCACGGAAAAATCGTTTCTCCTTCTCATGTAAGAAAAAACTGCCATTCACGCTCTCTTACGTATGTCATCGAGTCGGCTGTTGTCCTCTCGATTGCTTTTATTATACGGAAAAAAGCGGAAAGCACGCAAAAGCATGGATGTTTCATTTATGTCGATTTACAGCCGGAATGGATCATTTTTGCCAGTAGAAAACACTCGCTCTTTTTGTTAATCGCTGTGGCTCACCGGCAAACATGAATTCTGTGAGAGGTCACCTCTATTTTCTCATCAATTTCTAATCTCTCTCTTTTTTTTCCTTCATCTGTCCTTTTTATGATAAAGGAGATCAAACAAAACCAGTCGAAAAAAGGAGCGAGATCATATGAAAAAAGTAGTCATGACCATGGTAGGAGCACTGATTGTAGGGAGCCTCAGCGTAACAGCGTTTGCACATAGCAACCAATATTACAGCGTACCGCAAAAGAACACTTCTACCGTGTACCTGCAAATCGACGATGATGTGAAACACAACTGGGCGAAGCTCGTGCGCATCACGCCTGAAAAAGCACTGAAAAAAGTTCGGGATGCACAGTCTGGTATCATTACCGAGTGGAAATTGGATGAAGAGGACGGTTTTCTCGTATACAAAGCAGAGATCAAAAACAAGCATCAAGAGATTGACGTGTACGTCGACGCGATGACTGGCGATGTGTGGCAAACAGTTGACCGTTATGACAACGATGATCATGACGACGACAACGACGATCAGTGGAAAAACCAACCAGTAAAAATCAGTGTAGAGCAAGCAAAAAAAATCGCTTTGGCTAAAGTGAGCGGCAACATCAAATCCATTAAGTTGGATGAAGACGATAACCACTATGTGTATGAAGTGGAAGTGAAAACGGCTAAAGGACAGGAAGTAGATTTGGAGATTTCCGCTACGACAGGCGCTGTACTGGATGTAGACTGGGACGATTAATCGATTCTGCTATCTTTCTCAACCGACCCTTTAATAAGTAGAGGGTCGGTTTTTTTGTGCGATGGCCTCCATAAATTCCATCGCTTCTTGAGCCGTAGGTATTTTTCGGACATTCTCTTCGGCAAATTGCTGAGCTTGCGGATAGTTCGTGGAAGCGATTTGTTTTGCAGCTGCCTCTACGTCATAGGGTGTAAAGCGATGTTCATAGCGGTCACCATCAAGTAGTAACCAGTATGCACCTGGTTTGTCGGCAAACGGCATGCCCACACTTCCAGCATTGAGGATACGCTGATCGCCAAGTCGACGTTCGAATTGGACATGTGTATGACCACAGATGACCGTTCGTTGCTGTGTCCCCTCGAAGTAAGTGGCAATGATGGCATCCGATGTAAGGGGAGTGAAAATATCTTCATCATTGGTGGGAATGGCGTGGCAGAATAGTACGTCCTCATAATCCTCTCGTGTTAACGTGTAGGTAACAGGGAGTTGCGACAGATAGTCACGATGAGAGCGGCTCAATTGCTCCGCAACCCATGACGTGATTTCTCGAACAGAATCGGACATTTCCAAGGCCTGAGCCTCACCGTCAAAAGTGAGGACGACTTCACGATCACCATTACCACGGATGAATTGCACCGGTGTATCCAGTTCGAAGAGTATTTCAAGTGTTTGGACGGGCATCGGGCCTGAGATAATATCACCCCCGATGACAATAAGATCAGGCTTCACAACTTCGAGTTCTGCTAATGTTGCATGCAGGGCAGGTACATTCCCGTGAATGTCATACAAAGCTGCCACTCTCATTTTACTTCGCCTCCCATTTTTTTCCGGATGATCTTCAAAACCTTATTTCCAACGATCCAATTTGAACCTATAATGTATCTTGGGCATATCCTCTAAGCTATGGTATAATTTTGACGCCAAATTACGATTAAGGAGTATGGATGATGGAAAAAAAATTAATCTTCGGTCATAAAAATCCAGACACAGATTCCATTTGTTCAGCACTTGTGTACGCTGACTTGAAAACAAAACTGGGCGCGAATGTAGAGCCTGTTCGCCTGGGTGTAATCAGCAGCGAAACAGCCTTTGTGTTGAATTACTTCCAAGTAAAAGAGCCGCGCCTCGTAGAAACAGTGGCGAATGAAGTAAATGAAGTCATTCTTGTAGACCATAACGAGCGCCAGCAAAGCGCGAATGACATTGAGCAAGTGCAAGTGGTAGAAGTGATCGACCATCACCGTATTGCGAACTTTGAGACGAGCAATCCTCTCTACTTCCGTGCTGAGCCGGTTGGATGCACCACAACCATTTTGAAGAAAATGTACAAAGAAAACGGCGTAGACATTCCAAAAGAAATGGCGGGCTTGATGCTTTCTGCTATCATTTCGGATACGTTGCTGTTGAAATCTCCAACTTGCACGGAGCAAGATGTAGCTGCTGCTCATGAGTTGGCTGAAATCGCGGGTGCCGATCTGGAAGCATACGGTCTGGACATGCTCAAAGCGGGGGCAGACCTGAGCGACAAAACAATCGCACAACTGCTCACACTGGATGCAAAAGAGTTCCAAATGGGCAATGCGAAAGTAGAAATCGCGCAAGTAAATGCAGTGGACGTTAATGATGTACTTGCACGCCAAGGCGAACTGGAAGCGGCTATGAATGCAAACATTGCTGAAAAAGGTTTGGACTTGTTCGTATTTGTTGTAACGGATATCTTGAACAACGATTCTGTTGCGATCGCACTCGGCAGCGCAACACAAGCAGTAGAAAAAGCGTACCAAGTAACATTGGTTGACAACAAAGCTGTTCTGAAGGGCGTTGTCTCCCGTAAAAAGCAAATCGTACCGGTATTGACTGATACGTTCCAAGCTCTGTAAGAAATAAGAAAGGCTGCCCATGCACTTGATGTGGTATTATCCCCTCGTGGTTGACAATGAAAAAAGTCTGTCTGATAAGATAGGCTTACCATTGTTGACCGGAGGGGATTTTTCGTGCCTGAAGCAAGACGTATCAATAAAAGGTATACGGATGAATTTAAAGCTGAAGCAGTAAGACTGTACCTAGAGGACGGATGGAGTCCGTATCGGATTGCAGCACAGTTAGGGGTACGTAGCAAAACTCAAGTACAGGACTGGATAAAGAAGCATCAACAGAGAGAACAAGGAGAGTTGAAAGAGGGCCAACGAGGAAAGACAGCTTGGCGAAAAGGAAGACCAAAAACCAAATTTTCGAGCATCGAAGAAGAATTGGCTTACATCAAAGCGGAGAACGATTATCTAAAAAAGCGGTATCCAAATCTACACGGGGAGTGACTTTGAAAGCAGCACGTTTTTCCATCATAGATGAGCTTCGCTCCATTCATCCACTTTCTTGGCTGCTAGAACTGGCACAGGTATCCCGTGCGGGATACTATAAGTGGCGTATATCTCGGGCGAATTCGCAAAAACGCATCGAGTCAGAACAACACGTGAAAGAACATATGATGGCCATCCATCGTCTGCATCCTTATTATGGTTATTTGCGTATGACAACTGCTCTTCGTAAAGAAGGCATGTATGTAAACCATAAACGGGTTTACCGATTGATGAAAGAACTAAACATTCGCTCAGTGATCCGTAAAAAAAGGCGGTTCTTTGGCAAGCAGTCATCGGTTGTCCAGCCAAATCGTTTAGAACGTGATTTCCATACCGATACCCCTAAAACAAAGTTAGTAACAGACATTACTTATCTGTTAGTAGGCGAGAAATATTATTATCTTTCTGCTGTTCAGGATTTGTTTAACAATGAGATTGTAGCCTGGCAGATCTCACACCGAAATGACCTGGCGTTGGTTATGCAAACTCTAGAACAGCTTCCC
The DNA here is from genome assembly GCF_013284245.2 of Brevibacillus sp. DP1.3A. NCBI lineage: Bacteria > Bacillati > Bacillota > Bacilli > Caryophanales > Paenibacillaceae > Brevibacillus > Brevibacillus sp. DP1.3A. The sequence continues at coordinate 2,435,520 of NZ_CP085876.1, forward strand.
TTAAATAAGCTTAAAGGAACTATTCTGCACTCCGATCAGGGCTTCCAATACACCGCAAAAGTATACAATCAGAAACTGGAGCAGTATGGTCTGCTAGGCAGCCATTCTAGAAGAGGAAACTGCTTAGATAATGCTTGTATCGAATCGTTCTTTTCCCATCTAAAAACGGAAAAAATCTATCTGTACCCACCAACAAGCCAAGAAGAACTTCTGCAAGCTATCGCTGAGTACATTTTCTATTACAACCATGATCGTTTCCAAAAAAAATTTAGCGACCGCTCTCCGATTGAATACCGGAAAGCAGTCGCTGCATAAACAGACTTTTTATTGTTGTCTACTTGACGGGGTTATGACCAATGTGGGCAGCCTTTTTCTATGATTACATTCCTTGGGTAGGGTTGTTGTGCATATGGAACAAGGTTTGCTGGGCATAAGCATCGTCACTGTAATGGGTGATGGCATGTTTATCTCTCGCTTTGAGACTAAGCAGCCCTGTTAATCCCCATCCGGCACCGAGTATGGCTACAATGAAGCCGATGATATAGAGCATCAATGTCCCCTCCTTGTATGGCTTTCCCTATATTTTAGCAAATAATGAAAATGAAGTAACGCAATTTTTGGTGAAAATGTGTTTGACATTGACGGTCCGTAAATGTGTACGATCAATTTGTCAGGAGGAATGAACATGGAATATACGGTGCAAAAGCTAGGACTCCTGGCGAGTGTCAGCACCCGGACGCTCCGATACTACGATGAAATTGACCTTCTCAAGCCGGCGAGAATCAATTCGTCAGGGTATCGCATTTACGGACAGCAAGAGGTGGATCGATTGCAGCAAATCCTTTTTTACCGCGAGCTGGGGGTGAGCTTGGAGGAGATCAAGGAGATCCTGGATTCACCAACCTTTGATGCTGAACGGGCACTGCGGGAGCACCGCGAGAAGCTCCTGGAAAGGCGAGCGCAATTGGATGCATTAATTGCGAATGTCGATTTGACATTGGCACAAAGAGAGGGGACAAGTACGATGACGGACAAACAGAAATTCGAAGGCTTCAAACAAAAAATGATTGATGAGAATGAAGATAAGTACGGGGCAGAAATTCGAGCGAAATACGGAAATGAACAAATCGAAAAATCGAATCAGAAGGTCAAAGGCATGTCAGAAGACCAGTATGTCGCGCTGGAGAAATTGAACGAAGAGCTGCATGAGACGTTGGCGCAGGCTTTTTCGACAGGAGATCCTGCTCATGAATTGGCGCAAAAAGCAGCTGATCTTCACCGTCAATGGCTGAGCTTTTATTGGGACAGCTACAGTAAGGAAGCGCACGCAGGTGTGGCCCAGATGTATGTCGATGACCCGCGCTTCACGGCTTACTATGACAAGGAGCAGCCTGGTGTTGCAGAGTTTCTCCGAGAGGCAGTGGTCATTTATACGAGCAAGTAAAGAGGTTTCAAAAAAAGAAGCTGCGAGCAAGGCAGCTTCTTTGCGTTTTACGCTTAGTTATCCCCACCTACTGCGGGAAAAAGCTTTTGTCCCAATGGTGTTGGCAATCCATCCATGCTTACTACATTGTTTTCCTTTTGATAATCAAGCAGTTCCTCCTCGTCTTTAGCCAAAGTCCATTTCTGAAGGGTGTCGCGTTCTTTTGAATAGGAATAAAAGGGGATAGCCCAGCCGCAAGAAGTCTTTACTTCCTGTACGTTTACGGTAATGATTTGACGAGCACCGGGCAGAAGCGGGAAATCTTTTACGAGCTCATCCCACCGAGGCGAATCTGGGAGAATAACCGTTCCTTTGCCGAATAGGCGCATGATGAGAGGGGGGCCTTCAAATGCACAAAACATGAGAGTAATCCTGCCATTTTCCTGTAGATGTGCACTGGTTTCATTTCCGCTTCCAGTCAGGTCTAAATAGGCGACCTCCGTAGGTGATATGATGCGAAAAGAATCGTACCCTTTCGGTGAAAGATTCACGTGACCATCTGTATCCAAAGGAGCAGAGGCAACAAAGAACATCCGTTGCTTCTTGATAAACTTCTCATGCTCAGGTCGTAACTCAGAAAAAAGCTGACCCATTTTGCACCCCTCCAAGTAATGAAATTGTTTTTGCTACCCTCATATTACGATAAAAATATGAAGAATTTGTGTTGTTTTTCCCAGTGCGTCCAAAATAGGTGATAAAGTGTAAATATTCTCGCAACAAAATAACTTTTGAAAAGGAGGAGCATTTACATGCAATCATCACCGCCAATTTACTTAGGGGAACGCATCCATTTAATAGACGGTTTCGATATGGGCTGGGCGGAACGTACGGGGACATATGTGATCGCGGAAGAGGAGCTCACATTGGTCGAAACAGGGCCAAGCCCCTCCGTCCCATACATCAAGGCCGGTCTCGCCAAGCTCGGTTATACGCCGGAACAAGTAAAATACATCATCGTGACGCATATTCACTTGGATCATGCAGGAGGAGTAGGACTGTTTCTGAAGGATTGTCCGAACGCAAAGGTCGTCGTCCACCCGAAAGGTGCACGTCATCTCGTTGATCCGAGCCGGCTGATCGCAGGGGCGAGAGCGGTGTATCATGATGATTTTGATCGATTGTTTGATCCGATTGAGGCAGTTCTCGAGGAGCGGATTTTGATTCGCGGGGACGGAGATACACTAAAGATCGGGGAGAATTGCGTATTGGAGTTTCTGGATTCCCCAGGTCACGCCAATCATCACTTCAGCATCTACGATCCAGTAAGCCGCGGCATGTTCACAGGTGATACCGCAGGTGTACTCTATCCACAGCTTAAAAAGGATGGCATACACCTCGTGCTACCATCTACTTCGCCGAATCAGTTTGACCCGGATGCCATGTTAGCGTCTCTAAGCCGTTTTGAAGCGCGTAAGCTAAGTCGAATTTACTTTGGTCATTTTGGGATGTCAGAGCAGGTTGACGACGTGTACCGCCAAATACGTGAGTGGCTCCCCGTGTTTGTGGCGGAAGGAGAATCAACGCTTGCTGTTGGACAAACCTATGACGAGCTGTCTCGTAAGTTATTGGGACGAGTCTCGGATTATCTACAGTCACAAGGAATCAGTGGTGACCACGAAGTTTTCGAGGTACTCAAGCTCGATTTACAAGTATGCTCCATGGGCATTCTAGATTATTTGCACAAACGAGGGTAATAGCCTCCAAAAAGCTTTACATTTGCCTGAACTTTTTGTTCAGGCGTTTTTCATTTTTAGGAGGCAAGAAAGTATTGGCTTATGTGTTTGTCATTCTTTTTTCATCCAAGGAATGCTATGATGTAGGATGAGTCATGGACTGTGACAATTTCAAACGTAACAACAAATAGGTGCCTCGTCTTTTTAACAAAAAGATCGGGTGAAAAGGGAAGTCGGTGAAAATCCGACGCGGTCCCGCCACTGTAAATCGGCTCGTTCCTCAGCCGTAAGCCAGGAGACCTGCCTGTTTGTTTTAGTGCCTGTTGCCTTCGCGGAAAGGATCGGCCTATTTCAGGAAGCAGACCATCCTGTCTGTTTGCCCTGAGGTGCCGACCCTTTGATTTCCGAATGGAAGCAAGGGTCGATTTTTTTATTGGAAGGTACAGTCAATTAGACATGCAGAAAGGAAGTTCTACATATGAAACGTTCATTGCGATTCATGATCCCACTACTAGTTGCGGCGAGCCTCGCAGGTTGTGCGGGTAACGATAACAGCCAGCCAGCACCAGGTGGACAAACAAGTGCACCGCAGACAGCACCGCAAGAGAATGCGGCCGAGCAGCCTGCAAAACAAACAACGTATCCATTGACAGTCACGGATGCGACAGGAAAAGAAGTAACCTTTGCAAAAGCTCCTGAGCGAATCGTCTCAACATCACCTGCCGAGACAGAGATTTTGTTCGCATTAGGCTTGGAAGATCGGATCGTAGCTGTCTCAGACTATGATGATTATCCAGATGCGGCGAAGGCAAAGCCGAAAATTGGCGGAGTCGTCAAACCAAATGAAGAAGCCATTCTCGCTCAAACACCGGATATGGTCGTTGGTGGGATTTCGATGGAAAAGCCAGTGGCTGACAAGCTCAAATCTCTCGGAATGCCAGTCTATATTACCCATCCGACAAAGATGGACGACATCCTAAACAATGTTTTGGCGATGGGCGTTATCACAAATACACAAGAACAAGCTGAAAAAGTCGTCGAACAAATGAAGAAAGACATCGCCTACGTTCAAGAAGCAGTGAAAAATGTAAAACCAGAAGAGAAGAAAAAGGTATACCTGGAATTTTCCCCAGGCTGGACAGTCGGAAAAGGCGAATTCATGGACGAACTCATCACGCTGGCTGGGGCGACAAACATTGCCTCCGACACCGAAGGATGGAATCCGATCAGTGAAGAAAAGATTTTGCAAAACGACCCAGACGTCATTTTGTATGCGAGCGGAATTACCGATGAAAAGACTGGCGTCAAGCTGGAGGATATGATCGCGAATCGCAATGGCTGGGATAAAATGAAGGCGATCCGTGAAAAACAAATCTTTGGCATGGACCAAAATATTTTGTCCCGTCCTGGTCCGCGTATTACACAAGGCTTGATCGAAGTAGCCAAGGCGATTTACCCTGACTTGGTGAAATAAAATGAAGAAACGATTGTTCATATGGGGAGGAGTCAGCTGTCTCGTCCTTCTGGCATCAATAGTCATCAGCATCTCGATGGGGGCGGCACATCTCCCCATTTCGCAAGTATGGCTCATCCTGCTCCATCAAATCCCGGGCTTGTCTGAGTGGATCACCGTAACGTGGCCGGAGTCATCTGAGCAAATTGTCATGAAGGTTCGTTTTCCACGCGTTGTATTGGCTGTCTTAATTGGAGCCTGCTTGTCACTTGCGGGAGCTGGCTTTCAGGGAGTTTTGCGCAATCCGCTCGCCGATCCGTTTACGATGGGCGTGGCATCCGGTTCTGCTGTCGGAGCAGCCTTCTTGATCCTTTTTGGCTTGCAAATCAGCTTTTTGGGTGCATGGAGCACGCCTGTCGTCGCTTTTCTTACAGGACTCCTCAGTCTATGGATCGTCCTCGGACTCGCGAGCACGCAAGGAAAGCTGCAAACGGAGACCCTGATTTTGTCTGGTGTCGTGGTGCAGGCTTTTCTTGGCTCGCTCGTTTCCTTTATGGTGTCGCTATCTGACCAGACCGTGAATGAGATCGTGTTCTGGCTTATGGGAAGCCTATCATTTCGGGGCTGGGCCTTTACGTACGTCTTGATTCCATACTTGGTCATAGGTGGAATGGTACTTGTGAGCTATGCGCGTTCCTTGAACCTGTTTGCGTTAGGGGAGCGGCAGGCTGCGCATCTCGGCGTTCATGTGGATCGAACGAAGCTGGTGGTTCTAGTCGTCTCGACTCTCCTAACTGCAGCGGCGGTTTCTATCGCGGGAATTATCGGGTTCGTTGGCCTGGTGGTACCGCATCTCGTCCGATTGCTGGTTGGTCCTGACCATCGTATTTTACTTCCGATGGCTGCGATCTGCGGGGGTATTTATGTGCTGTGGGCCGACACTCTTGCTAGAATGCTGCTGAGTCCAACGGAAATCCCGCTCGGTGTCGTGACAGCATTTCTGGGAGCACCGTTTTTCGCCTATTTATTGAAGCAAAATAAACGCTTTAGGAAGAGGTAACGTTAGCAATGATCAATGTGCGCAACTTGCAAAAATCGTATCAGGATACGCCTGTTTTGCACGGCATCGATTTTTGCGTGGACAAGGGAGAATTTTTTGGCATCATCGGACCGAATGGAAGCGGTAAATCCACCTTGCTGAAAATGATTTCAGGTGTCATCAAGGCAGATGCAGGAGACATTTTAATTCAAGAGAAAAAGCTTCATTCCTATCCACGCAAAGAGCTTGCCAAAATACTGGCTGTTTTGGAGCAAGAGGGCCTGCCGCCAGTCGGCTTTCGTGTCCGAGAGGTGTTGGAGATGGGGCGCTTTCCTTACCAAAATTGGCTGGGGGAAGAGAAGCAGGATGTCGCATCGCTCATTGATGAAGTCGTACAGATGCTCGGTCTTGACCATTTGGAAGAGCGCACACTGGATCAGTTGAGTGGTGGGGAAAAGCAGCGCGTAGCTTTGGGGAAGGCATTGATCCAAAGACCTCAGGTGCTGTTGCTCGATGAACCCACGACTTACCTCGATATCGGGTACCAGATTCAACTCATGGACATCGTGCGAAAATGGCAAAAGACGACGCAGGTGACGGTCATTGCTGTGCTGCACGATCTGAATCTGGCCTCCCTATACTGCGATCGTATTTTGATGCTGCATAAAGGAAAGCAGATAAGCGTCGGCGCACCAAAAGACATCTTGCAAAGTGACAGAATTGAGGCTGTATACGGAACCAGACCGATTGTCATGGAGCATCCTGTCCATCATTTGCCGCAAATTATTTTGCAGTCGCAAGTATAAGAGGTTGTTTAAGGAGAAGGAAGAAGCATGATCGTACTCATTACAGGCGGAGCACGCAGCGGAAAAAGCACGTTTGCCGAAAAATATGCGGCTCATTTGGGCTCCTCGGGTGTTTACATCGCGACCGCACCAATCACTGATGAGGAAATGGAAGAGCGGATCCTTCACCACCGAGACCGCCGCTTGCAGTCCAACTTTCCTTGGCAAACGATTGAGGAGCCGTACGCATTGACAGAGTGGCTCGCGAAGCTGGGAGCACAAAAGGACATACAAGAACAGCAGACAGTGATTTTGGTTGATTGCTTGATCCTTTGGGTGTCCAATTGGCTGCTGCATGATGGAGAGGAGCAACCGTTTGAGCAAGTGCTCCAGCAGGTTGATAGGCTGGTAAACAAGCTAAAAGACTACCCAGGGACGGTTTTGCTGGTGACAAACGAAGTAGGCGACGGACTCGTCCCACAACATCCGTTGGGCCGTAAGTTCCGTGACTTAGCGGGCTTGATGAATCAACGTGTGGCAGCTGTGGCCGATCAAGTTTTTCTTGTCACAGCAGGGATTCCGGTGGAGCTAAAAGGACAAGCTTTCCGATTTTAACTCGGTGAAAAGACGCTTTCGAGTCGTCTTTTCACCTTTTTTATGATATAATACAAGAAAAGCCATGGAAGGGATCAGGATACCATGCGTCCCCATAGGACGATCTGGAAACGTTTTGACCTCTCCTACATCTAGCTTCGTAGTAGTCGATCGTCACTGAAGACGACTAATCTACTACGAAAGCGGGGCCTTTGTATGAGTAGCGACTTATACTTTCGATGTTCCTCGGTAGTCGGTTGGTCGTCTGTGCCTAAACCGACAAAAATGCGAGGAAACCATGATGAGGAGAGCGCTGCAGTTATCTAAGCGTTACAGTATGATTTTGTTTGGAGCTTGTTTACTTGCTTTTGCGTATTATCACATTAACTTTCAGAACCATTTGTCTGAAGGTGGGTTTGTTGGCTTAGGGTTATTGGCGAAATACGCCTTTGACTTGTCGCCAGCGATGGTGATGCTTTTGCTGGATATTCCACTGTTTTTGGTTGCCTGGTTAGTAAGAGGCCGCCAGTTCATTTGGGACACGATCTTTGCATCACTTGCTTTTACCGTATTTTACGATTTGTTTGAACGATTTTCACCGATTGTCATGGATATGAGCAGAATGATGCCGCTGGCGTCTGTCTTGTCCGGTGTATTGACCGGGCTGGGTACCGGATTGGTTCTGCGCTATGGAGCTGCGACAGGTGGAGACGATATTTTCTCCCTGTTGATCAGTAAGTACACGGGATTGTCCATTGGTACGGTCTTTCTTTTACTGGACGTCATTGTGCTTTGCATGTCGTTCTGGTTCGTACCGATGAAAGAGATGATGTATACCATTTTGGCCGTTGTCATTTCCAGCCAAGTCATCACCTGGACCGTCAATCATGGTGCAGGAATGGAGGTCATGGAAGAGGAGCACGGGCATGGAAGCGTCTCGATGACCCACCGGTAATGAGTAGATATTCAGTTGAAAAACATGCCTATACAAAAGCAAGCAAAAGGCCAAGTCGGTTTTCATGTCGACTTGGCCTTTTGAACGTTTATGACCGTTTTTGTACATAATATCCTGCTTTCCTAGTGGATACTAACCAACACAGATACTATCGAAGGAAAGGACCTGCCATGAGCGATCCGTTTTTTAGCAACTACAAAGCATTCGTCGTCATACCAGCGGATGAGAAGCAAATGGGACCGGAGCCTTTTGACCCGAAGGATTTCCCCAGCCATTTCATCCTGACGTTTTCGTTGTACGATGCAGTTATTTCCTCTTGGAGGGAAGCGACAAAGTATAAAGTACAGGCAAAAAAGGGTCTGTCGAATGTGATTGATGGTTTCAACGCCAAACGTCGTGGTACAGCCCGTCTGCATCTGTTGGAAATGGAAGAAGACCAGGCGTATTTCGTCCTGGCCTTGTCGTTGAAAATCCAAAAAGACAATGAGAAAGCGGTCATAGAGATGATCACCAATCTGCTGGAGAAAGATTTCGCAACCGACTTGTTGATCGGAGAGACCTGGTATCAGATCATTGGTGCCAAAGGGAAATTCGAGCGGAAGCTGTTCTCCTACAGTGTCCAGCCGTACGATTATCGACCGAAGTAATCAGCTAGGGCTTCTGTAATCGCCTGCGCAGCTTTGTCCTGATAGGACGATGTACGGACGATGCCTTCATCCTTTGGATTCGATAGGAAGCCAAGCTCAATTAAGACGGATGGATCATCGTTTTCACGCAGGACGTGATAATTGCCGAATGAAATGCCGTTGCTTCGGAGTCCGATGCCACCTGCCAAGCGAGATTCAATCGCTCGAGCTAATGGCTCATCTTTGTCTTGCGAATAATAAAACGTAAGTGTCCCGCTATTTGGCTTCGGAGAAGAATTGTAATGGATGCTGATGAAGGCATCTGCCGCCTTGGATTCGCTAAAAACGACACGCTGCGATAGCGAAGGCTTTTCTGTGTCGCTTGTCCTCGTCATGTAGACTTGCGCACCGCGTTGTCGCAGTTTGCTGGCAAGCAGCATGGACGTTTTGTAATTCAACGTTTTTTCCATGCTATTCCACTTGGTTCCTTGTGTCCCGATATCAGAACCACCATGTCCCGGGTCGATGACGATGACTTTTCCTTTTAAGCCTGGCGTTTTGGAGCTTTTGGACACCGGAGCGTTGGCCTTGGCATCGCCAATATACGTCGCAGACACCCAGCCTGTTTGTCCATTGGAAGTTCTCGCTTGGATCCAGTCTCCTTGCTTTTTCAAAATGTCTACACGGGTTCCTCTGGGCAGCGAAAGGATAATCTCATGGCTCGTGCTTGGCCCTTTTCGCATTCGAAGCGAATCGGCCAAAACCGTGCCCTGCTTGTTTTTGACAGTGGCTGTATTGGCTGGTGAAGAAGCTGAACCCGTACTCGTTACCGCTCCTTTTTGCAAGTAATACCCCGCGACCCAGCCTACCTTTTGATTGTATCTAATTTTTGCCCAGCCGTATGCTTCATCGGTAATCGTCACGACCGCTCCATACGTCACGGTCGCGACAACAGAAGCATTGGGAGCTGGTTCACTGCGAACGTTCAGAGAGGTTGCAACCACTTTTGCCTGGATGACACTTGCTGCTTGCGTCGGCTCCGTAATAAACGGCCATGACAGACTAAGCCATAGCCCACATATGAGAGACGCTTTTTTACATGTTGTTTTCATCATTTCTACCTCTGACTTGGATTAGCTACTATCTCACCTGAACTATAATAAGGGAAATGCAGGAAATCGAATAGGGTATGATTTCCTGATTTTTTGGGACAATCAAAGTGGAGTTTCTGTATATCTTGCCAAGGCGTTCGTTGCCGACTCTGCCATTCGCTGTTTGAGTTGATCGTTTTCTACTACTTTTACCCGCAGGCCGAGAAAACGAATGCGCGATAAAATAAACTCCTGCTCGTCGGATAGAAAGTGCAGGGTGATCGTATACACCTGTGATTCTGGATCAAAAGCGACCTCTTTGTCAAAGCAGGAAAAGGCGTACAATATGCGCTGGAGCTCAGCGGTGTAACGACGGATGATCACAATTTTTGCCATCTGCTTGCGCTGTTGGATCTGTTCCGAAATAGTCGGCAAAAAACTGTCATACCATACATCTTCTATGTAAAGCTCATCGACGGAGCGAATGAGATGCAGCGGAGTCGTAATCAGGCGATTGGAAGACATGTTTAGCCAAATCAGGTACCAGGCCTTCTTGACAAGTGAATATTCCAGCTTGTAGGGAACCCCTCGTTGATTGCGAAAAATCGGGCCTTTGTTCGTGGCTGCGGTTATTTTTATGTGATTCTTGCCGAGAATGATTCGCCGCAGTGTTCGCACGAGTGGACTCCAGAGCTGTTTGGCCTGTGTTTGCGCTTTTTCCACGAAGCGTTCTTGTTCGGTCGATTCACTTTCTGGCATGTGTGTCAAACGGTGAAGCTTATTGAGTGTAGCGGGCTCGAAAATTTCTGCCGCAGACGGATTCGCCAGCATCAGGGCCAGCCACGCTTTTTCGTGTGAGGTAACCGGATAAACCCCCGCTTCATCTAGCCGTGTCACTAGCTGGTAATTATGTATCTTATCAAACAGATTCATAGTAGGCGAGCAGCTCCTCCCATTCTTTTTGGAATTGCTTGCGAAGAAACAGCGGTTCAAGAACTTCGACGCTTGAACCGAAGCTGCGAATCCACGGTGTAATTTCCATCGTGCTGTTCACTTTTATCTCGTACACAAAGCTTTCCCGTGATTCCTCGGTCACAATCCCCCATTGCCCCTGTGCCTCCACTCGCTCTTGGATAAAGGAATGAGGCGTATCCCGAGGCTGAAAAAAGCGAAGGCGTACGGTTACGAGTTTTCCGGTATCAATCAGCCAACTATGGGCAATGCGCTCATCCGCACTTGCTTGTAAGGAAGAGAAGATTTCCGGCGTAACGGACCTGCCTGTTACGAGCTTGGTCATACCTTCCACTCGGTATTTGCGCAGCGGTCCATTGCCGCATCCTTGTGCCAGCAAGTACCATCTGCCGTATTGATGATCAAAAATAACTCGGAGTGGAATCACTTTTTGATATCGCCCCGATGTATCCCGTTGGAAAGCCGGATTCGTATTTTGGGAATCGTAAAACTTTAGGCGTTTGGGCGTGTAGTAGTGAAATTCAACGATTTTTCGCTGACGAATGGCTTCCGTGAGAAGCAAAGCTTGATATTCATCGAGAATACGTGAGACGAAATGATATTTGTATAAAAACGCAGATGCATCGTTTAGCTTCAAGCGAAATTTGAGATAACGCTTCACTTTTTCTTGCAGAAGATAACCAGGGACGGCCGGCAGCTGTGTATTGGCCATGAAGTCGATGAAATCATACAGGTCCAATAACTCGTCGTCCGTCAGCGAGTCCAGTAGCTCACCGTCGAAATGATAAACGAACGGTCTGACCTCACTAACATTTTTAATCACGCCAATTTCTTCGAGGTATTTTATGTCCTGGCGAATCGTTTTTTCATCGGGCTCTGTATCCACAAACGTATCCAGCAAGCCTTTAATGGAGAGAGGCTGTTGTCTGAGCTTTTCCAAGATGTGCGACAGTCGCTCTACTTCCGAATCCTTCAATGATTTTGCATGGTACAAAAACATCAAGAAATTGTCGGTGACCTCAAAATAGTTGTAACGAAGCTGCGCGTAATACTCTTTTTTCTCCTCATCGCCGACATGCTGATAAAAGGTCGATTGGATGTCCTTCAGCTTTTTTATTGTTTTATCAAGTGTATGAACGGAGATTCCGAGCCGCTCGGCTAGCTGCTGCCGATTGTAGGCACCAGCGGTCAAAAACAGGAGACGGAGCAATTGCAGCTCTTTGTCAAAGCTTTCGCGTGCCATTACATTCATCCTTATTCATTCGTCATTTATTTCCAAATTAGTCCTCATATTACGAAGACGCTGAAGAGAAGTCAATGAAAAAAGAGGTTCGTAATACTTTTACCATGTTCAAACCACATGCGCGGATGGAAAATAAGGGTATGAAAAACAGCGCAGGCTGTGAGAGACAGGAGAAATGGATGATGAAAACAATTTTACATGGAAATAACCATCGCGAAGTGAAGCTGGAGCATGGAGATGTGCACGTTTTTGCGAATGACGAAGTATTTGCGAGCTTCGGTGAACGCGTATATCAAATGGCAGACAATAATTTGCGTATTCCGCGAAATGTTTATTTTTCGTATACCCCCGATGCGCATGTGGGCGTTGGGACCTGCATTGGGACGACAGCAGTTTGGAATCTTGCCGATGGATTTGTCTCGCCTTCCATCGTCGGATCAGACATTGGATGTGGAATGCGTGTGCATCTGACTCCGTTGCATCGAGACGACCTCAAAGACAAGAGCCTAAAACGTGCATTGATCGAAGCGATCGAAGCGTACGTCCCGACAAACGAACGGGGAAATACGCATTTTACAGATATTCGCTTGGAGGAAGTCGTGAAGCATGGCTTAAAAGGACTGCCGAGCAACTACATTCCGGATACAGAAGAAGCGCCTGACACCTTACATCGTTCTTTCTCGCATGTGGAAAAGTACACATTTGAATTCGACCATTCCTTCTTAGAGCAAATACCGCAAAAATCTTGGAGTCGTGGGTGGGGCCAGTTGGGAACTTTGGGGGGCGGTAACCACTTTATTGAAATCCAGCATATCGACATCGCGGAGGAGAACAGGGAGATTGCGAAAGCGTGGGGACTGTTCGACGGCCAGGTCGTCATCATGATTCATTCCGGTTCGCGTGCGTGGGGGGCAATGCTAGGACGTGATTATACCAAAAGCTTCAAGGAAGCCATGTACAAATGGGGGATTCATAATCCCGAGCCGAGCCTGGTATATGCTCCGATCCAAAGCGAGGAAGGGCAACAGTATTTGAATTTGATGTACTCTGCGCTGAACTTTGCAGTAACGAATCGGCATATGATCGGATTTTCAGTGGAGCAGGCGTTTCGAGATATTTTTGGTAGTGAGATGCGTACACCAGTCCTATATGACTTGATGCATAATTACGCCTTGAAAGAATTCCATCGCAACACACCGATGCTCGTCCACCGCAAAGGAGCGACGAAGGCATTGCCAGCAGGCCATTTCCAAAATCCGAAGGCTTACCGTGAAACGGGACATCCAGCCTTGATCCCAGGTTCTATGGGAACATCGTCCTATATCATGGTCGGATCGGACGCCGGAGCTAAAAACTTTTATTCGATCTGTCATGGTGCAGGGCGAGTTCGTTCCCGCAAAGCAACGAAGGAGCTTGTGACCATCGATCAATTCGAGCAGGCAATGCGCGTGGGACAGGAAGATGAGATCATGGTGAATCACCGTTCGCTCGCCTCCATCCTTGATGAATGCCCGCAAGCCTATAAAGATGTGGATCAAATCATCGATTCGGTTGTCGGAGCAAATCTTGCATCTGTCGTTGCAAAATGTAACCCTCTTATTGCCATAAAAGGAGTATAATGAAGAGTGGCTTCCTGAAAAATTTTGGGGGAGCCACCTTTTGCGATTTAACTCACACTAAATACTAGAATTTAAATTGTGAACAAATTGCGTGAGAAGTTTCAAAAAATAGGTTCGAATGTAACATAAATTGCTGCGCTTCCTCAACCGATACCAAAAGAGAGACAAAATAGGGGAGATAGGGGAACAGATATGCCTACATACTATTACTTCACCTGCCTAAAATGCCGAACCCGGGGGGGAGTTTTCGGCGAACAGGCCTGGGGCTGGGGGAACTTTGACATGATCGAGTCCTTCAAATACCTGGCTCACCACATCCGTACATGCGGAGAAGATTCGATTCGCGTGATTTCTGAGGACGTAGATGATTATGTAGATCAGCTGCATGGAGAGTACAACACCTTCCTTGAGCAAACGAAGCATATATTTCCGCATTCCAAAGATTGGGAGTTCCTTGATCGATGGAAAACATTAAAAGTAGAAGAAATGAAGCTAAAATGGGTCGAGGAAAACCGGATCATGCATCCAGATGATCGGATGAAAATATGTGGAGTCCTTGATGCCTTGGACATCTTAAAAGAAGGGGCGGGAAGAGTCTCCTTCAGTGCTAGCGTGACGGATGATGATGGGAAAGTGTGGAAAATCGTAGCTGACATGCGCGAATTACCCCTCTTAAAACACTCATATATCATCATTGGTGTCATGCAAGAGCATTCTATATTAGGGGAAGTCATCGAGGTGTACAAGATGATTCCACGATTCGCCGTTCAAGAGGAAAGGGGTAACGATCATGATTCTGGAGACAATCGGGCAATTACTAATTAAAGTGCGCGAGGAAAATCCACTTGTCCATAACATGACGAACGTAGTTGTCACGAACTTTACAGCGAACGGCTTGTTAGCTCTTGGTGCATCACCTGTCATGGCGTATGCCAAACAAGAGGTGGCAGACATGGCAAAGATCGCCGGAGCTCTTGTATTGAATATAGGGACATTGAATGAGCATGAGATCGAAGCGATGCTGATCGCAGGAAAATCGGCGAATCAGCATGGCGTTCCTGTTTTGTTTGATCCAGTGGGAGCGGGAGCAACATCGTACCGAACCGAAACAAGTCAACATCTTGCGCAGGAACTCGATCTTACCCTCATTAGAGGAAATGCTGCCGAGATTGCCAATGTCATCGGGGAGCGTTGGGAGATTAAAGGTGTAGATGCGAAGGAATCGGGCGGAGATGTCGCGGACCTAGCGAGAGCAGCAGCGAAAAAGCTAAGGACAATCGTTGCGATTACAGGCAAGGTCGATGTGATTTCGGATGGAGAAACGACTTACTCGATCCATAATGGTCATCCAATCTTAACAAAGGTGACCGGAACTGGCTGTTTGTTAACGTCTGTTATGGGAGCGTTTGCAGCCATTGAAAATGACAAGCTGATCGCTGGTGCTGCAGCATTGGTATGCTACGGTGTTGCTGCGCAGCTGGCAGCAGAGCAAGCTGCAGGAGTAGGTCCAGGCAGTTTCCAAGTCGAATTTTTGAATGCCTTGCATAACTTGACCGCAGACGATGTTCGCCGTTTTGGGTTCATCGAAAAAAAACAATAAAAATTCCCCTTTATAAAAGGGGAGAAAAATGGCCGTAGAACGATTAAGCTAGATATGTTAGACAGTAGCTGTAATTTCGTAGTGAATAAGACAGCAGCTTCTTCTGGTGCTCTGATAGTGATAAGAATATAAATTCTACTTGATCATCATCGTATGGACGGACATAAAAACGGGAAATACCATGACAAATAATTTCTCTCTTTAACGTCAGCGCCACACTGGCGTCTGTTCGTATGTGCAATTCCACGCTGCGTACCCTCCTTGGACATTCAATAGAGTACCAAAAAAATACAAGGAAAAACAAGGTGATTTTGTCTGATTCATGTCCAAGTTGTTACCGTTTTTTGGATGAAAACTGACAAGGAAAACGATTCAGAAAAAACTAGCGGGGATTGTTGGGAAAGCATCCTGTTCGAGAGAAAAAATTCGAGATGAGACCGGCCATTCTCCCTTTTTCCGTTGAGTTATTTACTTTATTTCGAAGGCAGCGTACGAGCTCCTGATCGCAATGACAAGAAAAATAGCCGTGCTTTTGATAGCAACCATCATGCCTCTTGCAGCATCTGTCGACGTCATCAATCGGCGCACCCGGCCCGGAGCATCCAGGCCCACACCAGTTTCCGTACAAACAGGGGAAGCCTACTGAACGGCGTTTTCTTTTTGACAACTGGCATCACTCCGTCTTGTAAAGGAATACTACTTGTATCATATTGAACAGAACGTGAAGTTGCTTTAGGCAATCTCCCTTTTTTCTTTTTGAATGAAAAACGCCTAAGATTGATGAAACGACGGTCGTACGAGGGGAAAACTTTCAAAATATCACTTGAAATCATGTTGTGAATATGATAGATTAGTTCTTGCCGAAGCGAACGCTTGCAGGCTCGATGGATGGATGTCCGAGCGGCCGAAGGAGCACGATTGGAAATCGTGTAGGCGGTGTCGAACCGTCTCGTGGGTTCAAATCCCACTCCATCCGCCATCATACTTGGCCCGTTGGTGAAGCGGTTTAACACAGCAGCCTTTCACGCTGTCATACAGGGGTTCGAATCCCCTACGGGTCACTTTATACCCCACAAAGTGAAGTGAATGCTTTGTGCGGGGGCCTCAACAACTGGTTTGGGGTATGGAGGCTTAGCTCAGCTGGGAGAGCATCTGCCTTACAAGCAGAGGGTCGGCGGTTCGATCCCGTCAGCCTCCACCATTTTAATATGCGGTCGTGGCGGAATTGGCAGACGCGCTAGATTCAGGTTCTAGTGGTGGCAACACCGTGGAGGTTCAAGTCCTCTCGACCGCACCAAGCAAACTCTATATATGGCGGTCGTGGCGAAGGGGTTAACGCACCGGATTGTGGCTCCGGCACTCGTGGGTTCAAGTCCCATCGATCGCCCCATATATGTTCAAAATGTAAAATGAAATAGCCCAGCGGTGGCTCCTGTAAAGGAACTCCGGCTGGGCTTTCTTTATATCCGTCTACGATTGAGCAATAGGCTGATAAAAATGAAGGCGATTGCCAAAAGGATCGGTCACGCTCACTTCACGCGTTCCCCACGGTGTCTCCTCCAGACCGGGACGAGCGTACATGTATCCTTTATGCAACAGTGACTGATGAAAAAGCTCGATGTTCTCTACCTGTACGCGAATTGCTGAGCCAGGACAAGCATCCCCGTGATGCTCGGATAGATGAAGCGTGCACGATGGTGAAGAAATTTGCATGTACAACGGAAAATGATCCTCGTAACGATGCTCCCAATCAATCTGAAACCCTAGAAACTCCACATAAAACTCTCTTGCCTTCTCAACGTCAAACATACGAAAAATCGGCGTTATGTTCTCATTCATTTGCCTAGAAACCTCCGGATTGTATTGAGGGAAGTGAGGTGCACCCACCAGTCAGCTGGCTTTGTCCCGAAGTTAAACCATTCGTTGAAGCCAGAGGGGATTGGGGGCGTTTCTTTTGTAAGGTGAGCGATCCATAAATACTGATCGAGATAGATGTGTCCCAGATTCCACAAGATATTGTTGGAGAAACCATCGGGAATGATGTTCACATCTTCATCCGTCAAACCATCGATTGCTTTTAACGTCTCCTGTCGATAATCCTCTAGTTGCTGGAATAGCACCCTATGCCGCTTTTCCATACATATTCCCCCCTTTTGAGTGGCAGTCTTTGCAAATAGATTCGAGTCAGAGAATCTACCTTCCTTCTATAGAGAAGGGGGTGTATCAACAAAAAAGCGCGCAGAACCAGCTCGTCTGCACGCTTTTTTTATGCTGTGTATAGGAAACGGCGCTACATTCTTTCCTGCTCGAGGGTGTGAGAAGGGGAGAATAGTTTCCGCCATTTTACTTGCGGTACACAAATGGCAGCGAGGATCATGAATACGCCACCCCATTGAGGGAGCGATACAGTCTCTTGAAGCACGAAACTCGACAAGAGCACGACTGTAGGTAGCTCGACTGCACTTAAAATGGTAGCCAGTCCATTGCCGATCCGCGGAACACCGACAGCCAAACAGAAGATCGGGATGACCGAACCGAAGATCGCAACCAAAAGACCGAGCGGCAGCAAACCTTGCAGAAGCTGACCATTTACTAGGAAAGTCGGTGGATAAACGATCGAGAGCATCAGAGCAGCCATACTAATCGAAATCGCGCTTCGCAAGTATGGATCCATTCCAGGGAGAATTCGCCCGCTGAAGAAAATAACCAAGGCAAAGGTCGCGCCCGACATCAGACCGAAGAACAGTCCGACCATGTCTACATTCTGAATGCCGCTTTCGCCAAGTCCACTTGCAAGAACCGTCCCTACTCCAAGCATAACCAGAGACGCCCATTTTTCAGCGGTCGGCCATTTGCGATCCACAATCGCCTCCAGCAAGACACCGATCCAGGTAAACTGAAAGAGGAGAACGATTGCGAGCGAAGCAGAGACCCGGCTAACAGCCTGATGGTAAAAAAGACTGGTTGAGGCCATCATGAGGCTGGCTGGTGCCAAAAGCAAGAAATACTTGAACGAAAACCGCTGCTTGGAGAAAAAGATGGCCATGACCGTCATGATCAATCCGCCAAAAATCAATTGGCTTCCACTCATTTCAAAGGGCGTAAAGCCGAGTTGAAAAGCATGCTTCATGAAGATCGAGAGGACACCGTAGCTGCACGCACCAAGTAAAACTAAGAAGATAGATCGCCAGTATGTCATAAGTAAAAGTTCCTTTCGTATGACTAAACTCGGAAGAATAATGACTATTGTACTACAGGTCTAAACGTGGTACAATAAAATTTTTGTCAACTCTTTACTATGCTACTAAGGTAATTAGCTAGCTGCATGCATTGGTAATATGGTAACGGATGAAAGTGTAGGAGACTCCTTATTCTACGTGAGAATACATAGCTGTTTTTTCATATTTCCGTTACACTACTCCATAGAGAAGAAGTTTAATAAGTCGTCTATAGAGAAAGAGAAGGCGAAACACATGGAGGAGCAAGGATGAGACAGGGGATTATTTACGCAATTGTGGCGTATTTGGCTTGGGGGTTACTCCCGCTCTATTGGAAGCTGTTTCAAGTAATGGGGGCATGGGAGATACTCGCTCATCGAATCGTCTGGTCGATTATTTTTGTCGCAATCATTATTCAGGTAACGAAACGCTGGCGCAGTATGTGGAGAGCGGTTACTGGTTTTAAAATGTTCGGAGCATTAGCGATATGCTCACTTTTAATCAGCGCAAACTGGCTCATTTTTATCTGGGCTGTGAATAACGATCAAGTCATGCAAACGAGTCTTGGCTACTACATGAATCCTCTCATCACTGTACTGCTCGGAGTCATTTTCTTAAAAGAAAAAATGCATGCTGGGCAATGGCTCGCGCTAATACTCGCGGCTTTTGGAGTCATGTTCATCACCTTCCAGTACGGTGAGATTCCATGGGTCTCTCTATCACTTGCCCTGACCTTTGCTTTTTACAGCTTGGCGAAAAAGCTTGTCCGGATGGAGGCGATGATCGGACTGGCGTGGGAGACGCTGTTTGTGGCCCCTATTGCTTTCGGCTATCTGTTGATGATACAGGTCAATGGGACGGAGACGATGACATCCTTAGCGTGGTGGCAGCTTTTGTTGCTGACGCTGGCGGGGGTAGCTACTGCCATGCCGCTCTACTGGTTCGCCAAAGCAACGACTACACTCCCACTTTCCGTTGTGGGCTTCATTCAATACTTGGCGCCTACGATATCGCTCCTATCAGCTGTTTTCTTGTTCGGTGAGCCTTTCACCCAAACACATCTCATCAGCTTTGGATTCATTTGGTCTGCGCTCATCGTATTTACGGTGTCTTCCGTACGCATGAAACGAAAAGCTACCCCAATCAATCCCAAGGTGGCTATCAAAAAACAAGCGTAAACATAAGAAAACTCCTGACCAGCCGAGGAAGACTCGGATATGGTCAGGAGTTTTTGTTTACAAGGACGTAATTAGCAAATCGCTTCGCCGTGCTTTTTCATGCGGTACGCACCGTGATTAGTAGGTCCCACATATTTATTGAGCGCAAACGAGTGGCGAATCGCTTCGGTAATAAATTCTTTGGCAACAGCTACTGCGTTGTGTACGGTGCTTCCTTTTGCCAATTCCGCACAGATTGCAGCTGAGAACGTGCAGCCAGCACCATGAGTAAAGCTCGTTTCAAAGCGCTCTGATTCCAATACTTCGATCGTTTTCCCATCATAGAAAACATCTACGGCATTTCCGCTTTGAAGCTTGCTGCCGCCTTTTACAACGACATAAGAGGTGCCGAAGTCGTGGATGCGCTTTGCCGCTTCCTTCATGTCATCGACACTTTTCAGCGCGCCCATTTGGCTGAGAATACCAGCTTCGAACAGGTTAGGAGTCGCAACTGTTGCGTGCGGGAGCAAGACTTCACGCAGGCTGACTGCAATTTCTGGATGGAGCGCTTCATCAGCACCCTTACAGATCATCACAGGGTCAACGACAACATTTTTCAAATCGTATTGTTTTATTTTACGGGTAGCGAGGTCAACCAGTTCAGTGGTTCCGAGCATCCCTGTTTTTACAGCATCTACGCCAATTCCTGCGAGTACGGTTTCGATTTGTTTTTCCAGGATCGTAACATCGATCGGAAACACTTCGTGAAACCATTCGTTATGTGGATCTTGGGCTACGATAACGGTGAGGGCAGTCATCCCGAAAACACCAAGCTCCTGAAACGTTTTGAGGTCTGCTTGCTGACCAGCTCCGCCGCTGGTGTCGGAACCTGCAATGGTGAGTGCTTTCTTCATGGTCATTGTGATTATCTCCCTTTGTATACCGCTGCACAATCGAAGCGGATCTGTACTGTCATGCACTGTAATGCCTCTCTCTATATTAAAGAGGAAGAAATCGGTGCTGTCAATAATATCCCCAAAATATAAAAACCGCCTCCCGTAGCGGGCAAGCGGTTTATGTATGTGTGCATTTATGCTTGAGAAGCAGCGTGGTGAAAAGAGAAGCTGATGGTAGTGGACATGGACTTGGAACGCTTGGTTGCAAGTTGTTTGGCTTGCTTTGCTGCCTCAAACATACTGGGTGCCTTGATGATTTCAACCCATCTGCGTGTTGCTGTTTCAAATAAAAAGCGATAGATAGTCATCTTCTTCGACCCTCCATGGTTTGTTGACATCTACATTGTAGTACGTAACAGCCTGCAAAAGGTTACATAGCTGTTACATATTTTTGAAGAATATATGGTTATTCTGTAAATCGTAAATTGTTTCCGAAAGTAGCGTTACGTTTTGCGAAATGTTACGTCTTTAGTATGTGATGTTTACGAAATCTTCCATTTTGAAAGAACGAATGAGGTGCGACAAACGATGGTCAATTCAACAGGAGAGCTGACGGTGACAGGGGTCAATCACAGCTACGGAACGGGAAAAATCAAAGTACCCGTGCTGTATGATATCAACCTTCATATCAACAAGGGAGAATTCGTGGCTTTGTGTGGCTCGTCGGGATCAGGCAAGTCTACGCTCTTGAATTTGCTTGCAGGTTTGACCAAGCCGGAGGAAGGGAGTGTCACGGTTAGCGGAGCACAGATTTCCAGCTACAGCGAAAACGAACTATGCATGTTTCGCCGTAAAAATATGGGATTTATCTTCCAGTCATACAATCTGCTCCCCAATCTGACAGCGTTGGAAAACGTGGAACTTCCCTTGATTTTTGCAGGTGAAAGCAAGAAAAAACGTCGGGCTAAAGCAACGGACATCCTACACCGAGTAGGGCTGGAAGGTCGTATTGACCACAGACCCAATGAGCTTAGTGGTGGACAGCAGCAGCGTGTCAGTATCGCGAGAGCGCTTGTCAATCAGCCTGGCATCATCTTGGCGGATGAGCCGACGGGGAACTTGGACTCGAAGACGGAACAAGAGATTCTCCTATTAATGAGAGAAATGAACAAGGAAAATGGGACTACGTTCATCATCGTTACCCATGAGCAGGAAGTAGCGGAACAGTCCGACCGCGTCATTTATCTCCAGGACGGACGGGTTGTACAAAAAAGGACAAGACCAGCGTAGGCGAGGGTATGAGGTGAACAAACAGTGAAGGTAATGGATTCTTTTCGCATCGTCTGGAGGAACCTGTGGCGAATGAAGCTGCGGACAGCCCTCACGTCGGTTGGTGTTATGATCGGGACGGCTGCAATCGTCGCGATGATGGCACTTAGTTTAGGGCTTAAGGAAAGTGCAGTAAAAAGCTTGGAGAACTTCGGAAACTTGACAGAGATGGACGTCGAGCCATTGCGTTGGTACGAGGAAAATGGCGAATGGATTGATGTTCCGGAGGATAAAGTCAAGAAGCTGAATATGCAAGCGGTGCAGGAATTAAAAAAGATTTCTGGCATTCAGGCAGTTATGCCGATAAAAGAATTACGAGAGCAAGCGAAGCTTAAGGTAGGTAGACGAGAAGGTTACGTACAGCTAATTGGGGTGGATGTGAATGAGTCGGCTGCCTATCGCAAAAATGACATTGAAAAAGGAAGCTATCTGACAGGCGCCCCACAAGAGATAGTGGTTGCTTTCGATGTATCCAGAGAAATGCGCGACGTAGAAAAGGAAAAGCGCGAGGAACGGCGAAGAAAGGCCGGAGCTGGACGGCATGAAATGTCTCAGATGCCACCTCCTGATATAGGGGGCGGAGAAGCACTGGCCTTCAATCTCGTAGACAGAGCAGGGACTCTCATCTTGTCACGCGAATATCGCATCGACGATGAACCGAAATACGAGAAAAAAGAACTGCGTGTGAAGGTTGTCGGTCAATTAAAAAAGTCTGAAGAACGTAACTCGTCAGCCGCGGTTTATGTACCGATTAACGTAGTGAAAGAGCTGAACGAGTGGGTCACGCGCAGTCGAGGTGACGAAGTCGAAGAGGGAGCATCGCGCAGATCACGCGATAAAGCCAAAAAGGATACCTTTGAATTTGACAGAATTACAGTCAAGGTAGAATCTCGTGAAAAGGTAGAGGGTGTAGTCAAAGCGTTGAAGGAAAAGGGCTTTGAAGTATGGTCGCCTGCACGTGAGCTGGAAACCATCAATAACTTCTTCTTCGTGATTCAGATGGTCCTCGGAGGAATTGCAGCAATCTCTTTGCTCGTCGCAACCATTGGAATCGTCAATACGATGATCATGTCGATTTTAGAGAGAACCAAAGAGATTGGTATCATGAAAGTAATCGGAGCCACTGTGTTGAATATTCGCTGGCTGTTCTTAATGGAATCAGGCTTTATTGGTTTAATTGGTGGACTCGCTGGTCTCGGCATGGCGTGGGGAGCGGTTGAGCTCGTGAATTACTTCGGAGCGTCTGGCGGTCTCTTGGATAGTCTGAACATGGGCTACGGTGGTGGTGGTGGTGATCCAGAGGCTGAGCCAACAAAATTGGCGGTCATTCCGAGCTGGCTGGCATTCTTTGCGATTGGCTTCTCCTTTATTATTGGGGTGTTGGCGGGAATCTTCCCGGCGATCCGTGCGTCTCGTTTAAGTGCACTGCAAGCGATTCGATCTGAATAAGTGATGAAATGTGAGGAACGTAAGATGAACAAGAAAAAATGGATCATTATCGCCACAGTCGTGGCCGTTCTTGGAGGGGGAAGCTATTACGGCTATTCGTACTTCAAGGGCGAAGAGGTTACAGAAGAAAAGCCAGAAGAAAAACCGAACTTCCCGACAGCGCTCGTGGAACGTGGTGACGTCAAGAAGACGATCAACTCAGCAGGTACAGTGGAAGCGAAGGCGCGTGAGGAAGTCAAGCCAGAGCTCAGCGGCAAGGTGCAACGTGTGCTAGTTAAGGAAGGGCAGTCCGTAAAAAAAGGCGATGTTTTGTTCACGATCGATAGCTCGGATGCACAGTTAGAAATTCAAAAGCTGGAGCTGGACATTTTAAAGGCGAAAAAAGAGCTAAGTGAAATTAAACAAAAGAAAGACAAGATCACGGCTACTAAAGAAGGAAAAGTGGTTGAGGTCCTTGTAGAAGAAGGGCAAGATGTAAGACCGGAGCAGGTAGTAGTCAAGCTTGCTAATACCGACTATTTGAAAATAATTGGGCAATTTACCTCCTATGAGTCTGAACGATTCAGTGTAGGTCAAAAAGTGAAGGTATTCATTCCGACTTCCATGTATTTTGTGGATGGTGTTGTTACGGAAGTGGATAGAATAGGTGAAAAAGTAGAAGGTGCTGGCGGAATTCACAATGTCGAGGTATTGGTTAAGAAGCCTGGGGCCATTTATGTTGGGGACAAGGGTGTGGTACAGTATACGGATGATAAGGGCCTCTTATATGTAAGCCGTAATCAGAAAGAATTCCAGTTGCCTGATGAAATAGAAATTTTGGCGGGTACTCACGGAAAAATTGGCAAGATCGACGTAAAAAAGGACGATGTAGTCAAAGTAGGACAACAACTGTTCAAGATGGATATGGAAGCGTCCGGTATGGAGCTGATGGAAAAAGAGCTCGCGCTAAAAACGTCCTTATTGAACATGGAGCAGAAAAAGCGTGAAATTGCGAAGAATCAAGTAACAGCGCCAATTGGCGGTGTAATCACCAAGCTAGGTGTTAAACAAGGCGAAGCGCCAGGATCAGATCCTGCAGCCATTATTATGGACACGACTTCTGTTTACTTTGTGGCAGCCGTTGGAGAGCTTGATATTCCCGAGATTAAAATCGGACAAAATGTCGATGTTTATGTGTATGCATTTGGTACCGAGCCGTTTAAAGGCAAAGTCATAGAGCTCCCGAAAGAAGGGAAAAAAGAAGACAAGGAAGTTCGTTTCGCGGTAAAAGTGGAACTGCTAGACAAGGCTGATTTTAAGCATGGGATGACGGGAGACAACGATATTATCGTCGCCCAAGCACAGAATGTCCTGCGCTTGCCAAGCAATGCGGTTGAAATTCTGGGGCCAGGTCAAGGAACGGTAATGGTGAAAGATCCGAGCACCGGAGATCCAATGCCGAAAGACGTAGAAATCGGTATTGAAGGATTTGATTTTATTGAAATCAAAGGCGGCTTGAAAGAGGGAGAAGAGGTTCTGGTGACCAACTCCGAAGGCATGTAAAAGCCAATCGAATTGTGTTTATAGCGACAGCCCCGTTGCCACTGGCCAAAGACCTGAGCAAACGGGGCTGTTTTTTACACGCTTACGCTTTTCAACGGTTTGAACGCAATCGTAACGTTGCGGACATTTGCGACGTCAAACTATGTAAAGGATGGGAAATTGTACAGCCGTTTTCCTTCGCAAACTGATCAGCAACAGGTGCCATGGAGAGCTGTGCCACTGCAATAGGCTGGTCTGGAAACGTATGATGGAGTTGATACAGGGCGTCTTTAATCGCTTCTCTGTACGCTTCCTGCTTGTTTTCCATGAGCAGGGCAAAAGCATTTTCAACGATGGTTACTTGTATCTCTGGATGAAGGTTGTGGGAGTGGGCGTGTTGTGCGAGACGCTCCATCGTAGGTTGGACAGTAGCGGGATTGGAGAACAGAAGAACTTGTGGCTCAGTATATCGTGCAAGCTCGTGAAAAAAAGGTCCATCGATTGTGAAGATGGGAACAGTGGCAGTTGCCTCATCCTCAGGTGTTACCAGTGCGGCATACTGCGTGCAAGTAATCACGATTGCATCGACCGCGCAGCTTTGCATCCAGGCTAGTTGATCACGTAATTTGACATGTGCTTGTTCCTTGGTATGGATAGGGGTTCCCGCGTTTTGTAGGAGTAAACCTGGATCAACAAAATGAATGAGCTCTACTTCAAAGGCTGCGAACGCATCTGATAAGAGGGAAATATTCGAATAATGTCCATGGAGACAGGCAATACGGGTCATCGTGCAGCTCCCCCATGAAGAGTATCATTCTCTGATTTCTTATGGGCAAGGACGCGAATACGCTTGTAATCGAGCACCCAGTGACCCTCTTGAAACAGGGCAGGACGCAGTAAGTCAGTGACTTCCCTACATACTTGCTGGATTTCATCTGAGGACAGTCCCGCAAAAAAAGGACTGCAAAAAGAATTCAGCCAATGCGAAAGCCCCAAGTCCCCATCAGCCATGACTGTCGGACGATCAAAATGGGAGGCAAGTACGACATGGAAGCCTTGCTTCTCCAAAAGGGTCGTGTACTCTCCCATGCTGGGAAAATACCAAGGTGAGCGCTCATCAGCAGATATTCCTTTTCGCGCCAATACAGTTCGCAATGCCTTTGTGATTTGTCCGCAATTGCCGTGTCCTCCAAATTCGGCAACAAAGCGTCCACTGGGAGCAAGAGCCAACCAAATGGTTTCAATGACTTCTGCAGGACGTTTCATCCAGTGGAGTGCGGCATTGGAAAAGACAGCGTCGTAACGGACATCTGTACGATACGTATGCGCATCGGCTACTTCAAAGGCAAACGGAGGATATTTTTGGCGAGCAGTCTCAATCATGGCGGTAGAAAAATCGATTCCTGTCACATTTGCTCCTGCAAGCGATAGTTGAGCACACAGGTCGCCTGTTCCACAGCCTAAGTCAAGAATGCTTTCTCCAGGAGCCGGCTGTAGCCAGTCCACTAACCCTTTGCCGTATTCAGAAACGAAATTCATTTTGGCGTCGTACAGTCCGGCATTCCATTGATTGGTTTGGACCATCTGAATCCCCTCCCTTTCATCCATTTTTACCGACTGGGGAGATATAAGTCAAATCTATATAAATTATAAACTGAATAGTATTTAACTATATCAAGCACGAGAAAAAGCATTATGGTTGTAAAGGATATTTCGCTGTTTTTGTCGAATGATCACAGTTGAAAAATTGTAAGGAAGAAAGTAGGAGGACAATTCGTGAAAAAATGGGTTGTAAAAGCACTTCTAGTGTGTTTGGCAACTGGCACCTTTTTATCAGGTGTGTCAGTACCGCCAGCCATGGGGGCCGGGGCAACAGCATCCATGAAAAAAAACAGCCAAGTATCTAAGCCAATCCGGCAGCAGCCTGTTCACGATATGGTTATCTTTAACGATTATCAGGTTGCAGGACTGGATTCAAATGGTTGGAACTGGGTGAAGAACGATGAGTTTATTCTTCCTCCAGAGACACCACTTGATATTGACGTGATACAGACCACTTATGGAAGTGGAACCAACCTCAATCGGAAGCAAGTTTTATTGGATGGCGTAGAGTTATCGGAGTATCAAGCCGAAAATACCTCGTCACAGACTTCATTCAAATGGCAAGTACCTCGGTTTACTATTCCAGCACAAAAGCTGTCTGCTGGCTCGCATACCTTGACCTTTATTGTGACGGATGCCAAGGGGAAGAGCAGCACGTTGCATGTGCGATTTATGGTAGAGGCCAAAAATTACCCGAGCATATTTAATGGGGAAAAGGCAGAGGGAGAACCAGTACCAAGTGGCGGGCAAACGGCGATTTTTGGAATGATGGGTTCACACGACTTTACCAGTTCTGTACCGGGCACATGGAAATTAACAAATAAGTCCACGAGTACAGAGATGAGGTCTGTTCCTGCGACAGTATTTTCGACGGGGACATTGTTGACGGGGCAATATGAACTCCTCTTTGTTCCGGATGATACAACCATGTCACCTTGGATGACGACGATTCAGGTAGGCGTTGCAGAACTGTACATGGGAACGGATACAAGCGGTCAAAAGCTGACGCAAGATCAGAAAATAACAGCTCCAGCAGCACCAGGGAAGGTTTCATTGTATTCGCCCATCCCAGGAAGATGGTCGGTGAACGGAACAGGACAAACCTTGACAGACGCGCAACATTTTGAGGTGGACATTCCTGAGAGACTGGCTGGAATCACAATCGCTGTTACCTTTGAGCCTGTTTCGGTGCAAAAAGAGACATCGTCTATGTGGGGCGATACTTCGGCGACAACGGTTCAAATACAAATACCAGGTGCACCAAATGCCTGCGGCCCTGCTACTGGAAATGTTACGATGGATGTGTTGATGAAGCAGAACGAGCAATCAACACCGAGGGTAGAAAAGATGAACCTGTATTCCTCTGATAATACAGTCAAGCTGTATCAGAATCCTGTTCATGTGATCTGGCTGGCAACTGCTGCCGAGCACATCGAATATGGAAGTGAAGCGGATGATGATGAGGGGCCGGGTGTATGGGCGATCGATAACGTCATTGTCGACGAGAGCAAATTGAATTGGGATCACACGGCATTGCTGTTGTCCGGTTATAAGCCAGGTCGCTACAAAGTCAACTACTATAGCAAAAGAGACCCGGCGCAAGTATGGTGCGGCTACGTTCAAGTGATAGAAGATTTGCCTCCAATCAAGTCGTATCCGGCATGTGAGCCGGGTGATACAGGGGTAAGTCCGCCAAGCTCGCCACTTCTTCTTCGAAGCGAGAGCGGCAAGGAATACCGGGACGGACAAAAGATTACCGTGAACGCAGGCGATAATCTCGAAGAATGGGAAGACCTAAGGCTGATCGCTACTCATGCTGAGCTTGTCGGATCCAAAAAGATCAGGGATAAGAGCGAAAAGAAGGCCTACTATATGCCGAAATTTGAATGGAAACATGGCGAGATCGGTATTGGTGCCAGTCGGAAGCACAGTAACGGTACCATTTCCTCAGAAAATCGGATCGAGATCTTTTCCGGGGAGGAAGAGATCGCTAGCATCAAGCCTAGCAAAGGTGATGGCGACGATGGCGAGGGGCTTGAATCACTGAATTTGAAAAGGTATATCGATATGGATAAGCCTGGAGAATACAAGATCAAGGTAACGAATACGCTCACAAACAAGACCTGCACGGTTATCAACTCCAAAAGAAAGTACACGAAGAAAACCGATGTAAATGAGCGCAATGAAACATTGACGATTACAATTGAAGTGAAGTAGGTAGGTAGACCCCCTTGCATTTTGGCATGGGGGTTTTCGACTACAAGGGGAGGAAGTCCTGTGACAAACGAGCAGAAGGCGATCTTGGAAAAGTTCGGGTTTCGAATCGAAGGAGAGCAAGTGAAACATTTGAAGCTGGGAATCGTAAGAAATAAAAAAGAATTCGTCTCTCACGCCACGTCAGAAGAGTTGCAGGACTACATCAAGTCTATCTTGCGCAACCAATGTCAGTGGAAGCGAGGAGAATCTGAATGAGCAGCCAGGGAGGTTGTTGGGTTTGAGGGAGTCTAGGGAGACATTAGTTACGGCATTACGTGAAGTGGAGGCTTGGGAGAAGGACCAGAACGACTTGTGGTTCTGGGAAAAGCTTGGCAGACTTCCTTTTGTTCTATTAGATCGGATTACGCCTGCTTTCGTTCAAGAGAAGCTGGGAAAAGCCGTAGATGAAATGGCAGCCTTTCTTGAGACAGGTGGAACTTATTTGGTGCAGGATGAACCGATTTACAAACGGTTTGGCAAACGAGTAGAGGGACAGGGCACGTCTGTTATTGGCAAAGAGGAGATTGCCGCTGTACCGCTTACGATCATGAATGATGTCGCAATGGAGCTAAAGGATTCACGTGCGAATTTTGCAACGGTACAAGGTGCCACGACTGGCTTCGGAGGGATTTTTACCCTCGCGATCGATATCCCGTTGTTGATGGGGACATCCCTAAAAGTATTACAAGAGATGGCTCTTGCCTATGGTTATCGACCTGAAGAGAAGAGGGAGCGGCTGTTCGTCGTCAAATGCTTGCAGTTTGCTTCATCAGACATTGTAGGGAAAAAAGCGATACTCGCTGAGCTCTCCCGCTTTGATGATCCAAATGCGCAGAGAGAGGTAATGGCGCAATTGCAGGGATGGCGTGAAGTCGTGGTAACGTACACTGAAAACTTTGGGTGGAAAAAGTTATTTCAAATGGTGCCCATTGCAGGTATTTTGTTTGGGGCGTATTTGAACCGCTCAACCGTCCAGGATGTCGCCGAAGCGGGGATGATGCTGTACCGCAAACGGCGCATCCTGGAGCGGCTACGTGAGAGCGAAAAGAGCGAGGAAATTACTGAGACCACTCCTCAACAGTAAGAGCGTAGAGGAGATGGTCCTCCCATACACCGTTAATTTGCAAATAGCGTAACGACAGTCCTTCTTGGCGAAAACGGTTTTTTTCCAAGACGCGAATGGAAGCTTGATTGCGAGGCATAACAGCAGCTTGTACCCTGTGCAGCCCAGCATCCATTAAAGCAAAGTGAAGGGCGAGATTTACTGCTGCTGTCGTATAGCCTTTGCCATTGCACTCCTGATCCATAAAGTAGCCAATCGTAGCATTTTGCCACGCGCCGCGTGCGACATTCGACAACGCTACACGTCCAATCATCTTTCCGGATTCTCGTGTGAATACGCCGAAAGCATAGGCTGTGCCACGTTCAAAATCATTCTGTGCTTGCGAAATCTGTTCTTGCTGTCCTGGAAGGGTCAGAAATGAAGCGGGGCGGATCGGTTCAAATGGTTGGAGAAAGTCATGATTACGCAGCCGAAGCTCTAGGAGCTCGGCTGCGTCTTGTTGTTGGAGAGGCCGTAAGAGAATCTCGTCTGTATGTAGTGACATGAGATCAATCCTCCTTAAAAAGTTGGATTGATAGTATATCATGTGCCAGAGTATTTGGGAAACATCAATTAGCCGAGCAATTCAGCAAACGATACCCCAAATGCTTTGCAAGTTTCCACTTCTTTTGCAGTAGGAGAAAGCTCGATTTTCAAACCTTCCAAAGGAGTTTCCGCACCACGCTCGCTCGCCTTTTTCAGCAAAATATCAACAGCTGCACCGACATGCTCGTAAGCGGAGTCGCAAGAGCCAAAAGCAACTACCTTTTTCCCGCTGAGGTCAATATCGTCCATTTCCTCATAAAAATCCAGGCATTCGTCTGGCAATTCGCCATCACCCCATGTGTAGGCACCAAGCAAGATTCCGTCGTAAGCTTCGAGTTCTTTTGCGTTCGCATCCATCACTTCTTTTATCTCCAGCTCAGCACCAGTTGAACGAATACCTTCTGCAATTGCTTCAGCAATTTCCTGTGTATTCCCTGTCATGCTCGCGTATACCATCAAAATGCTCATAAAACGTAAAACCTCCAATTAGATAATGAGTATCATTCTCACAAATAAAATTAATGAAAATGAGAATCGTTGTCAATAACTTTTTTCTTATTGCCACGTTTCATTGATTTTGGTAGAGTTAAATAAAATTATAATAATATACTCTAAATAGAGGTGCGCCGAAGAAGAGTAAGTCTTTTCGCAATCTGCCAGGGGGCAGGAGAAGGAAGAAAGGCTAAAGCGCCGAAGCTTATGCTATGCCCCTACGTAGCACAGGCTGGGGTGTCTCATGAAAAATGAACATCCTGTCACAAGGGACCTCAAGTCTTTTTGTGGAGCGCTATTTATGATTTGCTTATGTAGTATCAAAAGCAATGAGATAGCGAATGCACTCATTGCTTTTTTTGATTTACCATGCTGTTATTTTGAGGAGGATGTAACTATGAACATGATGGATGCTAACGAAATTATCGCGTTTATTCAAAAAAGCGAAAAGAAAACACCAGTGAAGGTATATGTGAAAGGGAACCTGGAGGGAATCGACTTCGGTGCGAGCTCCAAAGCTTTCATTACTGGTCCTACTGGTGTTGTTTTTGGTGAGTGGAAAGAGATTGAGCCAGTGCTCGCGGCTAACGCAGACAAAATTGAAGATTATGTGGTAGAAAGCGACCGTCGCAACTCCGCTATTCCATTGCTGGATACAAAAGGGATTCAAGCGCGTATTGAGCCAGGCGCAATTATCCGTGACCAAGTGACAATCGGTAATAATGCGGTCATCATGATGGGTGCTTCCATTAACATCGGTGCAGTCATCGGTGAAGGTACGATGATCGACATGAATGTTGTAGTAGGTGGACGTGGAACCATCGGGAAAAACTGCCACATCGGCGCGGGATCGGTTATCGCGGGCGTTATCGAGCCGCCATCTGCACAGCCAGTTGTTGTCGAGGACGATGTTGTCATCGGAGCAAATGCTGTCATTCTGGAAGGTGTACGCGTAGGAAAAGGTGCTGTCGTTGCAGCGGGTGCTGTCGTGATTGAAGATGTACCTCCATACGTAGTAGTTGCGGGAACGCCTGCACGTGTGATCAAGCAAATCGATGAAAAAACTCGTTCCAAGACAGAGATCAAGCAGGAGCTACGTCAGCTGTAAGGGAGAGAGTGCACATGGACTGGCGTTCGCTCGATGAACAATATATCGTCTCCTCTTACAAAAGACTTCCGATTGCCATAGAAAAAGGCGAAGGAAATTACTTGTACGATACGAACGGGAAGAGCTATCTCGACTTGTTTACCGGCCTTGCTGTAAACGTTCTGGGGCATTCTCATCCGCGCATTGTACAGGCTTTGCGTGAGCAGGGAGAGCGCTTCTTGCATATATCCAATGTATTTTTAAACACACCGGCTATTCGTTTGGCCGAGCGTTTGGTTGCGAACAGCATTAGTGGGAAAGTGTTTTTCACCAACTCTGGTGCAGAGGCTACAGAGACTGCGATCAAGCTGATTCACAAATGGACGAAGAACGAGGGAGCAGGTCGTGAAGGCATTGTTGTCTTACGCAACAGCTTTCACGGGCGAACACTCGGAGCAGTGCGTTTGACGAGGCAGGCTCACGTCTATCAAGACTTTCCTCAGCCGGCTTTTCCTGTTTATGAACTGGATGTGGAGGACACGGAAGGATTGCGAGCGATTTGCCAGGAAGCAAGGCCCGCTGCGGTCCTCATGGAGCCAGTCTTGGGTTCCGGTGGTGTCGTGCCGTTAACGGAAGCATTCTTGCGAGAGGTAGCTGCGATCTGTGAACAAGAAGGCATGCTCTTTGTCATGGACGAGATCCAGACAGGAATGGGCAGAACAGGAAAGCTGTTTGCTTATGAGCATGCAGGCGTAATGCCAGACCTTATCCTTTTTGCCAAAGGCATAGGGGGAGGGCTTCCGCTCGGCGGTGTCATCGCTGGTCCAAAGCTGATGAACCAGTTCAAACCAGGGGATCACGGAACGACGTTCGCACCATCACCACTGTCTGCTGCTCTCGGGAATGTCGTGTTGGATGAATTGCTTGATCCAGCCTTCATCGCTCACGTAGAAGAAGTCATCGCATACCTGTGGTCGGGCTTGGAAGCGTTGCGAACACGTCTTCCAGATCAGCTGCAATCCCTTCGCGGAAAAGGCTTGATGGTTGGAATTCCGCTCTCTTCCACTCCGGAAGAGGTAAGCCACTTGCAGCAAGCGTTGCTTGACGAAGGAATTCTCGTTGACGTGACGCAGAAAACGATTGTTCGTCTGCTTCCGCCACTGACGTTGACAAAAGCCGATGTGGACCGTTTCCTTGCCGTGTTTGAGGAGCAATTAAAAGTAAGATCAGGTACGAAAAAGGAGGCGTAGGGCATGACGACTTCCTTGTTTACACAAATTCGCCGAGACCTGCACCAAATACCGGAGCCAGGCTTCGCTGAAGTGAAGACGCAACAATACTTGCTCGATTATTTGAAAAAGCTTCCACAAGAGCGAATCGAGATCAAAACGTGGCGGACAGGCATTTTGGTCAAGCTGGCAGGAACAAAGCCTAAACGATTAATTGCCTGGCGGACGGATATGGATGGCCTGCCGATCGTAGAGGAAACGTCCTATCCGTTTCGCTCGATTCATGAAGGATACATGCATGCATGCGGGCATGACATGCATATGGCGATCGCTCTTGGCCTCCTGACGCATTTTACCGAGCATCCGATAGCAGATGATTTGCTGTTCCTCTTTCAGCCGGCAGAAGAAGGTCCTGGCGGTGCTGAGCCGATGATGGAAAGTGAAGAGTTTGCAGGGTGGCGACCAGACTACATTTTTGCCTTGCATATCGCGCCAGAATATCCAGTTGGCCATATTGCGACGAAGCCAGGAATTTTGTTTGCCAACACTTCTGAGTTGTACATTGATTTGGTTGGCAAAGGGGGGCATGCAGCCTTCCCGCACCAGGCGAATGACATGGTGGTTGCAGGAAGCCATCTTGTGACACAGCTTCAATCGATTATTTCGCGCAATATGGATCCATTGGATTCAGCTGTCGTAACGATTGGCAAGCTGGAGAGCGGGACGAAGCAGAACATCATCGCAGAGAAGTCCAGGCTAGAAGGGACCATCCGAACCTTTTCAATGGAATCGATGGCACTCGTCAAGAGCCGCATTGAATCTCTCGTAAAGGGAGTGGAAATAGGCTTTGATTGCCGGGCAGCGATTGACTACGGAGTTGGCTACTGCCAGGTTTACAACGAGGAGCAGCTAACGACAGACTTCATGCAATGGGTACAGGAACAATGTGAAGATGTAACTCTCATCACCTGCAAGGAAGCCATGACTGGAGAAGACTTCGGTTACTTTTTGAAAGAAATTCCCGGCTTTTTATTCTGGCTTGGGGTGCAAACGCCGTACGGCTTGCACCATTCCAAAATTGAGCCGAACGATGACGCGATCGAGGTGGCCATTCGACTGGTCTCCCGGTATTTTACATGGCTTTCGCAACAGGAGTAGCAGGTGTCAGGAGCAAAAAAAGAGTGGCTGGATAGCCGCTCTTTTTTCTGTGTCATTCCCAACCGTATTCTGGTCAAGAGTAAGAAGTAGTTACTAACATCTCTGTGCATAAGTCTTTCTTCCTAAGGTTTTTGTGCTTGTGGATAATGTGGATATTGTTGAAAAAACTTATCAGGGCAGCACAACTATTTCCTTTTCCAAACGTATAAACTAGAGAGAAGAAATTCCGGAAAAACAAGCGCTGCCGCGCACACATACAGGAGGATTATTGACATGAAAAAAGCATGGTTATCGGCCTTGTTGGCGTTGACTGTAGCAGCAGGGGTGGGGAGCACTACTGCGCTGGGAGAGGGTGCGATGCGCGTATTTTTCGGTGCGGAAACCGTAGCGAGTGAAATGCCAGCATCCAAGGCCGAATCGGTTGAAACAATAGTGAACAAGCTCGGTGGTTTCGCCGATTACGATCAGCAATCTGGCAAATTGCAAGTGATTAAGCCAAACGTAAATATTATTGTGGTCGAAGGGATTCAGCAGACCCGCAATAAAAATGTTGTTTTCAGCAACCCTGTCAAAGGATACAGCGACAAAAATGTGCCTCGTACGTTTAACGTGTTCGTAGAGGTTGATGACGCGCCTGTAGCCAAAGACTTGCGGATGCAACTCGTGTTGGTCGGACCGGATGGAAAAGAAGTGTCCAAAGGGAAAGAGTGGAAATACTCCACACAAAATGCAAACAGCTTCTATTTTTCTGAGCCTTTTGTATCTACGAAACTCGAAGCATACGGCACTTATAAAGTACAAGTTCAAATGAAATCCGAGAAATTCACTTCTTATGTAACCGTCGGGGAAAATACATTTACAGTTGGGCGTTAAAAATTATGGCTTGGATGCGTTTCCACTTTGCATGTCCCCGTGCTATAATATACGGAAAAGCCAATATACTTGGTGATAGCAAGTACATGAAAGAAAGGAACGATGGGAGCGAATGGAGACAAATCCCCCGCGATCGTCCACGGATGTAGAAGGCCCGAGTATACGCATTGCCTGGAAAGATGAGCAATCCATTCAGGCAGAGTGGAGCATGACGAAGGAGTTCGAGCAAGAAATAGAGCGAAAGTTTGCTATTCCGTTTGCTGAACTACCTTTTGTCCTACGCCTTTTTGATGTGACGTACCGCAAAGAGATCCGAAATGATGGCACTGACCTTTACACTGATTTTGATATCAACCACCGTTCTTCCGAATGGATTTTGTACGGAGTGACGCAAGGATTGGAATATTGCGTTGATCTGGGGATTCGGATGGTGGACGGAAGGTTTTATTCGCTGTCCAGGTCTCAAATGATTTGATCAACGTGCTCAAGCAACGTACGACTGAGGCAACTGCATTTTTATACGGAACAGCCCCATTATCCACGAGATTTGCTTGTGGCAATGGGGCTTTTGATTTTTATTTATGACTCATGGCTTCTCTCGCTGTTTGTCCAGTAGTCGCAGGGCAACCGCTAAAACAGCCCATACTGGCATTGGTTCGTCTAACTTATTTAGCCATTCAGGCGAGGTTAGCAAGGCCTCCTGTAACGCTCGATTGCCCAGCTCCAATTTCCAGGGAGGAAACGCTTGTGACTCTTCTGAGGCAAATGGATCGTACTGAGACAAGTTGTGCGTCTGAATGAGGCGCGTCAGCTTTTCAGCGTACGCAGGATCGGTAGCGTAGCTGGCCTCTTCTAAAGCCTATGCGGCTTGTGCGGAAGTAGTGGCTGCCAGCACGTTTTTATATGCGGGCTTACGTAAAAACTGGGCATGGTCTTCCATGGATTGCTGGTAATTTTCATAAGCACACCCCTTTCTACTCTTTTTTATTCGTATGAAAAAAAGAGGTCAGGGGGAATAGGTCTGAACATGAAAAAACAGTCGATATTGCTCGACTGTTTTTACGTTTTTCTTTATGGCTTTCGAGGTTGGAAGTATTGAATGCGCTTGTTGAAGAGATGGAGCTCTGCTTTAAAATCGCGTGCCAAGTATCGACAGTACTCATTCGCCTTGTTTTTATCGCCATGTGTGGCCGATTCAGGGAGGGACACTTGTATGTAGTGCTTTTCGGAACCGTTTTCATTTTTGCTACCGACTCCAACAACGATAGCTTTATACATGTTTGGATCTTTTCCTTTGAGAAGGAACCACGAGTCTTTTCCTTCAGGGCGTTCTTCTAGGGTGTAAGGGAAAGCGGCGTCAGCATAGGTCCAGCCCAACTGCTTTCCTGTTTTTGAGGTCATGTCAACGTATCGAGTAAACTTGGCTTTCACGTCGTCAATACTTACAGATGCTGCGGTAGAACCATCAACGAAATAGATGTAGGCCGATTGAAGTTTCACGACTGCACTCACTCCTAGTACCGGTATTCTGTGCGTTAAGTGTAGCATTGTCTTCCACTCTTTGGCAATGAGGCAGTTGGCGACCGAAAACAATTGCGCGTTTTTTCTGAAAAGTGTAAAATATATATCATATTTATATGCCGTTAGATGAACGATAAAGGATCATGGAGGAATATACGCATGCAGGAGGCCTCAATTAGACACGTATTCGAAGCTTTAAACACCATGCGCGCCATCGATGTGGTGAACAAAGAAGACTGGGAGCGGGCAGCGAAGGAAGCCGAATTGGATTCCTCCGTACAGTTAAACATTCTCTGGATCATCTACTGTTATGAAGGTGTACGCGTCACGCAAATTGCAGATTGGACCTTCTGGCATCCCTCATCGATTGTCATTCATATCAAGAAATTAATGGAGAAAGGCATGGTGACTATCGAAAAGTCGGAGTTGGATGGGCGTGTAGTTCACGTATACCCCACTGAAAAAGGAAAAGAAGTATTGGAAGCCAGTCGAAGAAGTGTACCAGATATTTTTAGATTGACGTATGCATTGGAGAAAATGGAGGAACGATACAGTACAGCAGTAGTTGAACTGTTCTTTGAATGTCTCTCCTTTGTCGCGCAATCGTTGCATGGTGCAGAAAAAGTGAGATGGATTCAAGAAGGGGAAGACAGGGTCATTAACCCAACGCGTCTGGTAAATGATGCTGTTTGGGTGGCAAAAACGTGATTTTTCGCTTATACTAGTGAATAATCCGAATATTTTACGAAATTCGGAGGCCAAAATACTGTTGAGGAGGGATTGCTGATGGAGCACTACGACCACTTATACGACGTTTCGGAGAATGCTAATGTACGTTTCCTTGGATTTATTTCAGAGGGAACACGCTACGACTTTGGCATGGTATTTACACACAAGTTTTATGGGAAGCCGTTGGTGATCTGTATGCAGACAGGGCAATCGACTCTTCTCAGTTCTGAAGATGCGGTGAATCCAGGATACCTGCAAAAAATTTTCAGGCTGGATTCAGAGAACGAGGCAGTCGCACTTGCTGAGTTTTTCCAGGAACATTTACCATCCATTCCATTTGAAGAAAATCAGTATTAGCTAACGAGCAGAAGTTTATCTTCTGCTCGTTTTGGTTTTTCTGTAAAATACGGTCTTCCGTTTTTTAGTATAATCGAAAGAAATCAAGCAGTAGGAGGAACAGGGAGAATGGGTGTACATAAATGGTCGGCCAAAGAGTCTCGGGGAGCGATTGTTCTCGTCCATGGAACGGGAGAACATCATGGGCGCTATGAGCATGTAGCGGCTTATTTCAATCAGGCAGGCTGGGACGTATATGCAGAAGACTTGCCCGGATGGGGGCGCTCTCCTGGGAGACGGGGACATATTCAATCATTCGAAGACTATTTGTCCCGTGTACGTGATTGGACGAGTATCGCTCTTGCTGATGCGTCAGGAGAGAAGCCGGTATTTTTAATGGGGCATAGTTTGGGGGGGCTCATTGCGACCCGCTTTATTCAGACGGATGAGCGGAGTAAAGAGTTGGCTGGCTTAATTCTCACATCTCCATGCATAAAACTGAAACTGACTGTACCGGCGTGGAAAGAGCAATTGGCACAGTTTCTCGATCAGGTCTGGCCAACACTTGTCATGCCTAATGGAATTACTCCCGACATGGTATCGCGTGACGAAGCTGTTCAGGCTGCTTATCAGAACGATCCGCTCAATTATTCCAAGGTAAGTGTCAGATGGTTCACGGAATTGAACCGCTCTATGGAAAAGGCGTGGGAGGAAAGAAATCGGATCAAGCATCCTGTCCTTGTTTTGCAGGCTGGTGCTGATACATTGGTTGATGCGGATGCAGTGGAGCAGTTTACAGCGGGCCTTCCAGATGGACAAATGTTTGAACGTTTCGCGGGCTTGCGGCACGAAATTTTGAATGAGCCTGAAAAGGAAGAAGTCGTGCAAAAAATCGTGAACTGGTTGAATGACAATATTCCGCATTAATGTGACATACTAATTATCAACAAATGCATCTTGACTCCGAATGAAGTGGCATATTAAGATGAATGTAACATAACATTTGTAGTAATATGTGAATCAATTGAATGCGGAGGGGACATAGATGGGAACTATCGTATGTCAGACTTGCGGAACCATCATCGAGCATTTTGAATGTAATTCAGTGAAAACGCTTTATGCGGTGTGCAACTGTGACTGCCGACCTGGTGAAAGACAGGAAAAAGAATAATAAAATAGTCAACAGGCCTATGTTGAGGCCTGTTTTTTTTGACAACCTTTTCCGGATGGAGGATAATGGAGAAGTGTGAAAATCGTTGTAAAAGGAGGAATTGTTTCATGAAGCGAAAACCGATGCAGGGAATGCTGGCCGCTGCACTTTTGGTCACATCTCTGTGGAGCGGGACACCGGCGCTTGCCTACAGTATTGGTGATGAAGAAAAAATCGATGCAAGCAAGCCTGAAATTTCCGGAGCCGGATATGACATTTCCAAAAAATATGCCGTGTGGATGGTTGAAGGGGAAGAAACCGTAACCCTTTACAATCTTGATAAAGGTACGCAAACTCAAATTGGCGAAAAGGAATCTGAAAAGACGAATCCAAAAGTCGATGGTGAGTACGTCGTGTGGATCGATTCCCGTGACGGAGGTTCAGACGTCTACTTGTATGACATCGCAAAGAAAAAAGAAACCCGGTTGTCTGACGGGTCAGCTTCTGTCGATGGAGTGGAGATAGGAGATAAAAACGTTGTCTGGACAGATAACGGGGATGTGTATCTGTACAAAATTTCTACAGGAGATACAGAGGTCGTATCTGCGAGTGGAAAAGCAAGCAACCCAGTGGTAAGCGATGCATATGTCGCATGGGAAGATGATCGTGATGGCAACAGCGATGTTTACTATTACGATATCAAGAAGAGAGAAGAAAAGGCAGCAGTCGTCCAAAAAGGCGATCAAGGGCGTCCTACTCTTTCCTCGAATAAAATTTTGTACGAGAATCGCTCCTATAATCAAATCTACGTGCATACCATCAGTAATGGCAGAAATAAAGAATTGACGAACGGTTCGAGTGACAAAGAATTTGTACATATGTACAAAGACGATTATGTGTATGCTGAAGATAATAATCTGATGTATCGTACCGTCGATAAATCGTCCAAAAAGAAACTTGACTCCAACCTTTATGGAAATGTAGGGCCGAAAATTTATGGCGACTATGTTATGTATGCCAAAAAGGACAGTAATAAAAGGCTCCAGCTTCACCTGTATGATCTGGACGAGAAAAAGCAAGTTCCGCTGGGGAGTGTAGGTGGCGATCCTATTAATCCAAGTGGTCACGATCGTTATGTCGCTTATGCATCAAAGTCTAAGAATAACAATTCCATCGTTCTTTACGATATGGTAAAAGGAACGAGCAAAGCCATCAGTGACCCAGATCACGATGCAGCTCGACCTGTCGTAAGTTCTCGTTTTGTTGTTTGGTATGATCAGCGGGAAGACGCACTCTTCTCCTACGATATTCGCAAAGGCGTACAAACGCAGATTACAAACGAAGATGATGATCAAAAGCCGAGTGAGAAGTTCTATGAAATCGACGGAGAGCGCCTATTGTGGGTCAATGTCGATCGTAGAGCAGAAGTGATCATCACAAATCTGTCCACTGGAAAACATACTGAGGTAACAAGGTTGAAAAGTGAACCGTTAAGCGTTGATATTTATCAGGACTATGCAACCTGGGTAGTCGAAGAAGGCAAAAAGAATGCAACGATCGTTCTCTACGATATCGAGGAAGATAGAGAAAGAGAAATTCGTAAAAACGTAAAAGTAGAGAAAGCAGAGATTGGCGATGATTTCGTGGTTTGGAGCGAAGATACTGGCAATTCCAAAACAGGTTGGGATTTGTATTATTACAACATCGACCGTCAAAAAGTAAATCCGCTGTTACGCTATACGGAAGGCGACCAGAAAAATCCACAGGCTTCACGAAATATGATTTTGTTTGAAGACAATCGTCTGTCCGGGAAAGGTAAACAGTTCTACTTTGAGCTGTATGATTTCGAAGAGGGGTCATTTAGCGATATCGAGTGGGATGATGAAGCGGAAGTGGAAAGCCCGCGCATGGGTGGAAATCGCATTGTCTGGGTAGATGATCGCGACAAAGATCCTTACGTTTACACGTTGGCTTTCGCTCCGGGTGATGATGACGAAGACGACGATGATGAAAAAGACGAGGACTGATTCTGAATAAATAGAGTCAGGCTCCATATGAGAAAAACAGACGAAAGAATTTCTTTCGTCTGTTTTCTTTTATGTCCGGCATAAATACGGCTTCAACAGTAAGAGTGCTACGAGAAAGAAAATGACTGCGACATAAGCGGGCAAGAGATGAATAAAATCGACATAGCCAACAGTAAAATGTATGCCTATGCCAGAAACAAAGCCTGGAATGCCTGCTAAAAACAATGTCCACCAAATCCACGCTTCTCCTCGCCTGATACCCCAAAGGCTAATCAGCAAGACGGCCAGGCCATTCGAAACTAATGCCCCACCAAAGCCGGCACGGTCATGAGCAATGACCGGAATTAATCGTTCATTGTAAGACTGCAAGGTATCTGTAGACACACAGAGAAAGACGAGATCGGAAGGAACGAAGACACCTGTGACGCCGATGATCGAAATGATGATACCAGCCCCTGTCAAACCAAATCCGATGATGACAAAGAGCAATTGTCCCCATAGAGCCATTCGCCAATCCCGATCGTTGTGAAGCTGAGGAGGTAGGCGAGTCAAATGAACCTTTGCTGGTGTCCGTAAAGCGAGCAAAAACATGGGGAACAACACGAGCGCTAAAATCGCGTGCAAGTAATCGAAGTACCCGTATCCAATAAATAAAAAGATGCTGGAAAATCCAACAGCACCGGAGACGAGCAAGACAGTCCGCGTCCAGTGAATATCTTTACGTAGGCCATGGTACGCAAGTTGGCTATACAAAATTCCTATAGATATCATCGTTCCTGCCAGACTAATCCGATCGTGTGACATAAAAGAGAGGATTTGCGCATTTAAGAGCGCAAGCTGGTCGGCTGACATCCCGAGAAAGCGTTCGTCGTAGGGAAGGACGACGGTTGTTGCTGCGACCAGCCAAGCAAGTGCCCCACCGATCATCATGCCCACGCCCAACAAAATTCCCCATATCCAAGAAGGAAATAAAAAAGTAGGTCGCTTTTCTTGAGGAGGGTCAGTGTCTGATTGTGTTTGCAAGATGGCTTCGTTAATTCGTTTTGGCAAGCCGGGGCCAGAATAGACCAAGCCGCTGTGCAACTGCACAAAATTGGCACCCGCTGCAAGAAAAGTCAGAGCATCTTGTGGCTCCAGAATGCCACCTGATCCAATGATAAGGGCATCTGACCACTGTTCCCGTGCCCAGGAGACAAATTTGACGGCTTGCTCGTGTGAACTCCTCCCTGTGATGTAAACAGAGTTGTTCACGCATGGTGAATCTTCCTGAATCGTGCCTCCAGCGACAACTAAGCCGTTGAGTCCTGCTTCTTTTGCCGAGGTAAGAATCGGGATTGCTTCCGCTTCTGTAAGGCTCGGAGGGATCGCCAGCAAGAGTGGCAGATCCGTTTGGTCACGCAAACAGGAAAAATGTTCCTTCCACGCTGTATGGCCCCATTCTGGCTGTCCCATAATCGCCCGCGTATCTATTGTGAAAAACGAACAAAAACGCTCTAATTTGTCGATCAGCTCCTGAAGCTCTTCTGTGGCTTCTCTCAGGCTG
The DNA here is from genome assembly GCF_013284245.2 of Brevibacillus sp. DP1.3A. Classification (NCBI taxonomy): domain Bacteria; kingdom Bacillati; phylum Bacillota; class Bacilli; order Caryophanales; family Paenibacillaceae; genus Brevibacillus; species Brevibacillus sp. DP1.3A. The sequence continues at coordinate 2,477,874 of NZ_CP085876.1, forward strand.
GCTTCTGGTCGGCAGGCCAATCTGACTCCGATAGGGATTTTGATGCCAGAAGCCCCCTCCAGGCGTCTCTGAAGGGTATATATACCATTATTTACCAGTGGACTTGAATAGTGGATATTCATCGCGGCGATGTCACGTTGAACAGTGCCGTGGGAATCAATCGGTTCTTTGGACACAGGTCCCAGCTCTAGAAACCCGAAACCGAATTTGGACAGCGCCTGAATGGCGATGCATTCCGGGTCCAATCCGGCACCCAACCCGACTGGAGTAGGGAACGTGACGGGACCAATTGATTTGGAGAGCTGTGAGGGAGGCTCCATATGTCCCATCCATTCGATGATGAACGAACCACCCGGTATTTTTGCCAAAGTGCCGATTGACTGCAAGGTAATAGAACGTGCCCGTTCGGGTGGCATGAGAAAGAGAAGTGGCCGAAACATCGTTTGATACGACCAGTCTGGCATGGTAGCATCGCCACCTTTCCTTATTTTTCCTAATCTCATCTTAACTCAAAAGGTTTGCATAAAAAATAAAAAAAGCTGCTCTCTCGTGAAAGAGGCAGCCGTTTCTCGTATAGGATCGCTTAGCCAGAAATGGCGGTTTGTCTTTTTACGACTTTAATCGTTTTTAGTGTCTCATCTTCAGGACCTTGTACGGGTAATCCGACTCGAATGTTTTCCTGAATGTACGCGATATTTTCCTCAGTGATTACCTCCCCAGGAAGGAAAATCGGGATGCCTGGAGGATACACCATGATGAACTCAGTGATGACTCGACCTGCTGCTTCCACCAACGGAATCGTCTCTGTTTCTGCATAGAATGCATCTCGAGGGGTTGTGGACAGCACAGGGATATTCGGCAGTGAGATGGTAGGCTTCTCTTCTGCTTGTACGTGCGAAAATTCAACGGACAGATCACGCAAGCCATTTACCAGCGTACGGATGGATTCTTCCGTATCTCCCGCAGTAACGAAGCAGAGGATGTTGTACAAATCGCTCATCTCTACTTCAATGTTGTACTTGTCACGCAGCCAGTTCTCGACTTCCCATCCAGTGATTCCGAGATCGCGTACGTGGATGAGGAGCTTGGTTGGGTCCATCGCATAAGTCGCAGGCTTTCCAAGAATCTCTTTGCCAACGCAGTAGATGCGCGGGATTTCGTTAATCATATCGCGTGCTTTTGCTGCCAGTTCCATCGCTTGGTCCGCGAGCATTTTCCCGTTGAGGGCCAAATGTTGACGCGCCATGTCCAACGACGCGAGGAAGATGTAAGAAGTCGAAGTCGTCGTGAGCATACTCATGACCGTTTTCACTCGATCGACATCGATGAGGCCTTCCCGGACATTCAAGATCGATGTTTGGGTCAAAGAGCCACCCAGCTTGTGTACGCTAGTTGCTGCCATGTCGGCACCTGCTTGCATGGCCGAAATCGGCAGTTCCTCATGAAAATGAATATGGACACCATGAGCCTCGTCTACCAATACAGGAATTTCATAGTTATGCGCAGCCCGCACGATCTCACGCAGGTCACCTGCAATACCGAAGTACGTTGGGTTAATCACCAACAAGGCAGCAGCATCAGGATGGGCTTCCAGTGCTTTTTGCACGGCCTTCACTGTGATCCCGTGAGAAATACCCAGACGCTCGTCCATGGCAGGGTGAATAAAGATTGGGATTGCTCCAGCGAAAATAACTGCCGACATAATCGATTTGTGTACGTTGCGCGGTACGATAATTTTGTCGCCAGGACTGCATGTCGCCATAATCATCGCCATGATGGCGCCGCTTGTACCTTGCACGGAAAAAAATGTATGGTCAGCGCCGAATGCCTCGGCTGCCAAATCTTGTGCTTCTTTAATCATTGCCTTCGGGTGATGCAAGTCATCCAAAGGCGCAATGTTGATGAGGTCTATCGAAAGAGCGTTGTCCCCGATGAACTCGCGAAATGCCGGATGCATACCCATACCCTTCTTATGGCCCGGAATGTGAAATTGAATCGGGTTCCGGTTGGCGTGCTCCAACAACCCGCTGAACAAAGGAGTTTTCATTTGTCTCACTACGATCGCCTCACTTTACTAATCAAGAATAATAAGGGGAAAAACAAACAAATTGAGTATAGCAAAATAGGGGGGGAAAGCAAGCGAATTTTTATTCATGTTTGCGAGTGGTGGCAGGAGTTTGCCTTGTAAGCCGAGAAGGTCCTTTACACGAGGTGATAAATGGATGAAAACGAGAGTAACCGAGCTACTTCAAATTACATATCCGGTAGTTCAAGGTGGCTTGGCTTATTTGGCTTACGCAGACTTGGCTGTGGCTGTGTCAAATGCCGGGGGACTCGGTCAAATTACGGCTATGTCCTTGCCATCGGCAGATGCACTGCGGGAGGAAATTCGCAAGGTCCGTGCATTGACGGATAAACCATTTGGTGTGAATTATGCCATTGGTCAACACGGTCGGCCGTATGAAGAAATGCTGGATGTGGCGATTGAAGAAGGTGTGGCAGCTGTTTCGGTAACTGGAGGCAATCCAGAACCGTTGCTGCGCAGACTCGATGGTCATCCCATCAAAAAGCTTGTCTTGGTTGCGTCTGCGCGCCAAGCACAAAAAGCAGAATCAATTGGCGCGGATGCTGTGATGGCTGTCGGTCAAGAAGGTGGGGGTCACCTCGGAAGAGATGATATCGGGACGTTTGTTTTAATTCCGCGTGTGGTGGATTCCGTGAAAATTCCGGTATTGGCTAGCGGTGGCATCGGTGATGGTCGGGGAATTTTGGCAGCGCTTGCACTTGGTGCAGAGGGTGTGGAGATGGGGACGCGATTTATTGCGACGAAGGAATGTGTCCATGCGCATTCTGCCTACAAAGAGGCGTTGGTTGCTGGAACGGAGCACGATACCGCAGTTATTAAGCGCACGCTGGGAACACCTGCGAGGGTCGTTCGTACACCAGGCTCAGATCATATTCTCCAATTGGAAAAAGAAGGGGCAGGCTACGAGCAGTTAAAGAGCTTCATCAGTGGAGCGAACAATTGCACATTTATTTATGAGGGCGACAGCCAGCATGGCTTTGGTTGGGCTGGTCAGGTTATTGGATTGATTGATGATGTACCAAGTGTCCAACAATTGTTTGACCGCATGTTTACCGATGTGAACAAGTCGTTGGATCGACTTGGGTCTTTTTCCTAAAACAAAAGAACAGGCCTGCGTTTTTCAAATGAAAGCGGACCTGTTCTTTTGCATATAACTTAACTAAAGAAAGCGGGAGGCGGTCTATCCACGAGAATTTCCTAATGTATAGAGCTTACTCAACACGCCAAATGTTTCTTCGAGACGACTCACCAATGCTTCTCCGTCTGCTAAGATTGGATCATGACGGTCAATGGTAATTCCACAGAGCAACTCCGCTTTTTTTACCTGTGCCAGCCTGTCCACCAACTTTTTCACGCCAGCCGTGCCCAGCTCTTTTTGAGACGTGCTTGCTGGTTGCATATGATCTGGAGACCAGTGAAAATGCTCCGGAACCATCGCGATGACCTCATCTAAACGCTTGTTAAACGCATGACTGATGATCTCTTTGGAAGGAGACTCGTAGATTACCGCGTACCAAACGAACAAATGTGTTCCCCACAAGCCGATTTGAAAGTGCGGATGCTTTTTGTAACCGCGTTTATCATTAGCCCAGGCAACCCACGTATCAGCTGGTGGGTTCACTGTACGGCGTGCATGTTTTGCTATGTGCGTAAACATTTCATCCCCGGTTGCAACGGAGAGAAAAGGCGCAAAGTGTTGGCTGAGTACTTCGAATTTGGGACGGATATTGGTTTTGATCGCGTCCATCCGAGCATCCAGTCCATCAATGGCAAAAACATCAAAATCTTCTTGACGAAAGCCTGGAAACGTTGTCATGTAACAAACACCTCTTTTAAGCATCATCAAACCCCAGTGGAAAGAAAAGGGCGATCGTCCCCGTCAAGGGAGCTTGGAATCCTCATATGATATCATACCATCCAGGAAAAAAATACATGCCGAGTTTTATGAATAGCAAAACCAAAGCCTGAATAATATGATATACCACTCACTCCCTTGCGGCTAAAGTGATATCTGAGTATTCTGTCAACGGGAGGGGCCTGTAGAAGATGAATCTCGGCATGGAGTTGGAGTATTTTCATTTGGCAGTTTGGTTTGACCGCAAAACATTGCACGCGATGGTGCAGGCCCTGGTGGGAGCAGGGGTGAGCGTCACGTGGAAAGAATCTCCCGAGCAGTTTCACCTCCTCGTGAACACCACAGATGGCCGATCCGACTGGAAAATGCAGCGTTTAAACGGGTCCTATAAGCTGCACATTACCGGCATTCCTGTCAATGATTCTCGAGTGGCACTCGTATTGTACCACTTCGTAGAGCGGGCAAAAGGGCATGCCATGATCAAGGTCACTTTTGAAGAGTGCGTCTTGCTGAAGCAAATCCAGTACGGAGAAGTTATCAGAATAGTGGAATTAAAAGGAGCTGAGAAAAAAGTGATCTATGAAAAATTTTGCAATGTAACGATGGATCAGGTAATTGCCGCGATGAAACGACGTGACTCGGAAGAACGAATCCCGGTGCTGCGTCTGGAGTTGGATTATGAACTGGCAACGTTGTATGACGCCATGCAGGCCAAAGACCAAAGTCAAATGAAGCAGTCTACAGAGCGATTAAAACAGCTCCGTCGGGAAATGTTGCTTTTGGAAGCGTAGGCAGACTGGAGGATAGCCAAAGGACGATGAGTTTGACACAAACCAATACGGAATGAAAAAGCGACATCTCAAACAAATGAGGGTGTCGCTTTTTTTGGTTGCAAGTCGCTTATTTAGTAATTGTTGTTTTTATAAAAGACTTGTTTGAATGGGAGGCCCGGCGGTTGTACAATAAAGAAGGTTTTTGACAGCATATTTACGCACACGCCGGAAAGGAAGAAAAGTTTTGGAAGCATTCCTATCACAAATCCCCAATGTAGCGATCCTGCTTTTAGCCGTCATCGCATTGACACTGATCCTGATATGGATCGTGATTATGCAGTCCGTCCGGATTAGTAGATTGAGGAAATCAATCAACCGGATTATGACAGGGACGGGAGGAGCGAATCTCGAGGAGGGCTTGCACAGACTGCTGGATCAGGTAGAGGAAATGAAAAAGCAGCATAGCGATCAGCAGTTTGCCATCAATCGTCTGTCACAAAGAATGGCAGCGCAATGCGGCAAGGTAGCGATTATCCGTTACAATGCCTTCGGGGATGTCGGCAGTGATCTTAGCTTTTCGCTGGCGGTAACAGATGACGCTGGGAATGGCGTCGTGATCACCAGCATTTTTGGACGAGAAGAATCTCGCGTGTACGCCAAGCCGCTTGAGCAGGGGACATCGAGCTACCATTTGTCTGAAGAAGAACAGGCTGCGATTAAAAAAGCGATGACCTCAACCGCAGGGATATAAGTCCCTCTGAATTTCAATGAAACAGCAAGCATATGAATGAATCAGGGAGTTCTTTTCGTTTCCCTGCCTCTGATTGCGGATATTCCGGTTTTTTGCTAAAATTCATCGTCATTTTGCTCAAGACTTTTGAGGGCATCTGAGGTATAATAAAGATGTCAAAAATGGCTTTTTTGCGAAAAACAAAAAGTAGGTGATCCGCCTTCATTACCCAAATCGATTTTCGATTCCCGGGGCAAGGCCAGGTTCTACAGCGTTCTTTTGTTGATACTTAGCGTATCTCCTCTGTTTTGGATAACTGTTCGGTCGTACTCGGCCCATGCAAACCAAAAGAATTGAGGAGATATTTATGGCACAGCGTTTAGCAACTAATTACGCCAAGGCCTATTTCACGGTGAATGAAGAAGAGCTGAACCAGTTCGTTTCGCTTTTCACCAATGAACACATTTCAGTCCAAGTCAAAGTGTGTGACAATGGCGATCGTGACGTAATCTTGAATGACAAGAACGGCGAAATTCAATTGAGTTTTTGCCGGGTTGGCAGCCGCTACTCATGCGACAGCTCATATCTGATCCGAGATCGGCAGCTGGCAAATGCAATGAGAAAAGCAATGAAAGCGTTCCGAGGCTATGGAATTGTCCACCGGATTTATGACGGCTTCACAATGGTGTATCACTACGATCAAGGATCAGTCGTGAGCATTCAGGAGCTTACCGGAGACGAAGAAGTGTCCATCTTTGAAAATAACTCTCTGCACATGGCCAATGAGCTGGAGGCATTGTTCCAGCAGGATGGCAGTGAGCAGGAGATTGAGTCCTTACGTCAAGAAACGGACCGATGGCTGGATTTGCGTAATTGGGCAAAGAGAACTGCCCCGGAAAAACTTCCAGCAATTGATGTTCGATTAGTAACGTTATCGCGACGTCTATTTGAATTAGAAGTGTAGTGAAAAAAGGGTGCCTGGGGCGCCCTTTTTTATGTATGTGATCAGGCAGCGATTAACAAAAAGCGGGTTTCCTCCTAACAAGAGGTGCCCGCTTTTGCTTTTTGCCCTTCACTTAGCGCAATTGTAATGGTTTGCTCATATTGTACCAAATTTCTCCAGCGTGATCTGAGCTGGAAACACCGTTGTTGAGGTATCCATGACTTTCATAGTAGCCGATCAAATTTTCCTTACACGTTAGCGTGATCGTTTCACGGGCGGACTCTCTTGCTGATGCTTCTAGGTGCAATAGGAGCATGGAGGCAATGCCGCGATTTTGAAAAGCGGGAGAAACCGCTAATCCCAAAATGGTTTGATGTCCGCCAGATGCTGGATTTTCTTTAATTGTTTGAAATAGATCATCGGTAATGAAGGTGGATTCGATGACGGGTCCATTGACCAAACCCGCAATCACCCCATCTGCTTCCGCTACAAAAAAGCTGTCAGGAATCAAACGAATACGCTTCTCAAATGCTTCCTGTGTCGCAGCCTCATCTGGTGAGAAGCAAAGGTGCTCGATGGCGATCAATGCAGGCAAATCTTTTGCTTTGGCATTACGGATAGTAATCATTTGTTTGCGATCCTCTCCATTCTGGTTCATTTCTGAAAGTGTAGCATATCTCACACCATGTGAAATCCACTTGTAGCAGGTGGTTACTCTCCATCCTGTAGAGATAGCCGTCAGCCTATTTATAGTGTTCTTAATAGATTATTGAAAAAGGGTATTGTCAAACTAGGCCAAAGCATGGTATTGTTGTTTTCGTTGGAAACAGGATTAGGAACCAGGATTCACTTTAAAGGGTGGATAACAACGGAAACCGCCCCCGTTAGTGAATGACGCAGGTCCTAGCGATGTTTAACATTACACTCGTTAGGAAGGGGGAACCGAAAGATGGAATATTCGACTTTCGGAAGACACGTTGCTGTTGACACATGGGGAGTTCAGTTTGATTTGTTGAACGACGCAGAATTTTTGAAAAAGGAAATGATTGAGGCTGCTGAGGCATGCGGTGCTACGGTACTGAGTGTGCAAGCGAAGCAGTTTTCTCCTCAGGGTGCTACCGTACTGGTTCTTCTCTCGGAAAGCCACCTGTCCATTCATACGTATCCTGAGCGCGGCTTTGCTGCTCTGGATTGCTACACGTGTGGGGAAACCGTTGATCCGCAAATCGCCATCGACTACTTGGTATCCGTGCTGAAGCCGGAAAAAACTTACGCGAAGAAATTAGTTCGTGGTTTGGGTGAACTGCAAGTTGTTGAGCCAGAAATGAAGCTGGTTGAAGCGGCAAAGTAAGTCACAAATGGAAAAGTTTTCAAGAGGTGCGGGCTAATTCCGCACCTCTTTTATATGGAGCTTCGATTCATATAGGTCATCATGGAGTGACAGTAGGAATTCTGCGGCCAATATCGTGGAGCAGAGAACGAAATTCTGTGGATGTATTGGTGATCTGGCTTTTCATGTCGGGTCTCACATCAACTTGATTGGTCCGATGCGTCGCTTCTTCATAAATATCTGCATGGATGGCACGAATCCGGTCAAATGTGGCTGCGTCGGAGGCTACTTGGATCGAGAAGTTGGGAACACGTGAACGAACAGCTGAGTGGACTTGCTGTTCGATTATGCGCGTTTGCTCAGGGCCAAAATTTTTCCGAACACGAATTCCGATGACGGCATCTGTGCCGCTCACGAGAACAGTAGCACGTTCCACACCAGGTACGTCATCTGCGACCATGGTGAGCTGTTCAGCCAAATCCTGATTAAAACCGTTAACTGTATATCCGTTTCGATAATTGCGGGCATTGATTCCGCCAGTGTAGGCATGATAATCATGAGCGAGGCTTGTCCGTGCACCTGGGGCCTGCTGATAGGTGGTACTTTGTGTGTGAGCTTGATTTTTGGGATGGCTGCTCGAGCTTGCGCATCCGGTGATCATGGTTGCAATCGTAAGCAAGCCAACCAAACATTTCGGGCCGTACCGTTTCATACGTATGCCACCTCCATTTTCCTTAGTATGACGAAAATAAAGTCCCTTACTCAGGAAGTGGCTCCCGTAAAAAACTGCCCATTGTGCCGCGTTTCACTACCTGTTAATATGGAAGGTATGCATAATAGAGGAGGTTCACATGAAGCGTCTTGACATACGCAACATTGCAATTATTGCCCACGTTGACCACGGAAAAACAACGCTGGTTGACAAACTTTTGATCCAATCGGGCACATTTCGCTCGAACCAACAGGTAGAAGAGAGAATGATGGACTCTAACGACCTGGAGCGCGAGCGTGGAATTACGATCCTGGCGAAAACAACTTCGGTCAAATACAATGATTTCACGATTAACATCTTGGATACACCAGGCCATGCTGACTTCGGTGGCGAGGTTGAGCGTATCATGAGCATGGTGGATGGCGTTCTGTTGATCGTCGACGCCTTCGAAGGCTGTATGCCACAAACGCGCTTTGTATTGAAAAAAGCGCTGGAAGCAAAAGTTACCCCTATCGTTGTCGTGAACAAAGTAGACCGCGACAATGCACGTCCTCAAGAAGTTATCAACGAAGTGTACGACCTGTTCATTGATCTGGATGCGACGGAAGACCAGCTGGAATTCCCAATCGTATATGCTTCCGGTCTGCAAGGGATTGCAGGACTTGAGCCAGATAAGCTGGAAGGCGACCTTCGCCCACTGTTTGACACCATCGTAGAGCATATGCCTGCTCCTGACGCAGACGAATCTGCTCCGCTCCAAATGCAAGTAACCATGCTGGATTACAACGACTTTTTGGGTCGTATCGGGATTGGCCGCATCTATCGCGGAACCATGAACCTGAATGAAATGGTATCTGTCACTACGCGTGAAGGCGAAGTGAAAAAAGCACGGATTCAAAAGCTGTTCGGTTTCTCCGGTTTGCAACGTGTTGAGCAAAAAACAGCAAGAGCAGGAGATATCGTAGCGATTTCTGGTATTGACGATATCAACGTAGGGGAAACCGTTTGCCACGTTGATCATCCAGAGGCATTGCCACTCTTGAAAATTGACGAGCCTACTCTGCAAATGACGTTCCTCGTGAATAACAGCCCGTTTGCTGGTCGCGAAGGTAAGCACGTGACTTCCCGCAAGCTGCGTGATCGTCTGATGTCTGAGCTGGAGACAGATGTATCTCTGCGTGTAGATGAAACAGATTCGCCAGATGCGTATGTGGTTTCTGGACGTGGTGAATTGCACTTGTCCATCTTGGTAGAGAACATGCGTCGTGAAGGCTTTGAGCTGGGTGTGTCCAAGCCTGAGGTTATCATTCGTATGATCGATGGACAAAAAATGGAACCGGCTGAGCTGTTGATCATTGATGTACCTGAGGAATACACAGGGCCGGTTATGGAGACATTGGGTCAACGTAAAGCCGAGATGGTTAACATGATCAACAACGGCTTCGGACAAGTTCGTCTGGAATTCATTATTCCATCCCGTGGTTTGATCGGATATCGTACAGAGTTCTTGACGATTACACGCGGTTACGGTATTCTCAACCACTCCTTTGACAGCTATCGTCCACTTGTACCAGGAGCGGTAGGAGGACGTCACGCAGGGGTACTTATTTCCCACGAGACAGGAACAGCTACCACGTACGGCTTGATGTCCGTAGAGGATCGCGGAACGATGTTCATTCACCCAGGTACAGAAGTATACGAGGGCATGATCGTGGGCGAGCATAACCGTGACAACGATCTTGTTGTTAACGTATGTAAAGAAAAGCATGCGACCAACGTACGTTCTGCGACCAAGGATGAGACTGTCAAAATGAAGGCTCCTCGCATGTTGTCTTTGGAAGAGGCATTGGAATATCTGAACGACGATGAGCTGTGCGAAGTAACACCTCAATCCGTTCGTCTGCGCAAAAAATATCTGAACAAATCAGATCGTGAGCGCTATGAGAAGCAAAGACGCTATGAAGCACAACCGCAAGCGTAAGATAGAAAAGAAAAGAACGCCACTTGATCCTGTTTGGGATGAAGTGGCGTTTTTGTTTGGGCTGTCCTTACAACAGACTTTCAATATCAGAGACGAGCTCTTCAGGTTGAGTACGAGCACTGATGCGTTTTACGACATGACCGTCTTTATCCACGAGGAATTTGGCGAAGTTCCATTCGATATCTGGATTTTCTTCGCTCGGGGCATGTTCCTTCAAGTACTGATACAACGGGTGAGTATCAGGACCATTGACATCGATCTTTGCAAACAGCGGGAACGTCACGCCGTAATTTCGATCGCAAAACGTTGCGATTTCTTCTTCTGTTCCTGGCTCTTGTCCAGCGAACTGGTTGCAAGGGAAGCCGAGAACGACGAGACCCTTATCCTGATAGCGCTCATGCAGCTCCTGTAGCCCTTTGTATTGAGGGGTAAGGCCGCATTGGCTAGCGACGTTCACGATTAGCAGGACATGCCCTTTGAAGGCGGCCAATGTCTTCTCTTCACCGGAAATCGTTTTGACGGCAATATCATACAAGCTCATCTTATTCCCACCTTTTTCTACTGACATATCCTCATCATAGCATGTACGGTGAAATTCATGCCAGCAACCTGGAAGGGCCTACCGTTTTTTGACACAGAATCCACCACCTGATAAAGTAAGAAAGATAGCGTTTTCCTAAGAAAAAAGGAGTGACTATTCGCTTCATTCCGCCTATGAGGCATGTGAAGCGGTAGGAGTTTCACCGCTTGAAGACAGGAGAGATAAGTGATGGACTGGATACAAATCGCATCAACCTATGTGCCAACTAATCCAGATCAGCTCACAGCATATGACAGCTTTCGCATATGGGCTGATAAATATCGGGCTTGGATTTTGTTTGTGGAATTAATTATTGTCTATTATCTCGGCTTTGCTACCCGTATCCGTATGCCTATTTTGAAAACCTTACTCTTGTACATCCTTTTATTTGCTGGAGCTCTCATATTCGCTATTTTGGATGTGCAGCTACCTGTGAAAAGTGCAATGCTGGTGGCGATCGCGATTCTCGTGATTGTAAAGGTACGGATCAAGCCGGAGCAAACTGGGCGAAAGTGAGGAGAACCGCGTGAAGCGTGAAGATGCACTTTTTAACTGGCTCCAAATTCAAGTGGTTGCCGATGCGCGACCAGAAGATCGCTCTGCTTTGGAGACAGCTGCTTTTTTCTTGCAATTGCTGCAAGAGGATCATCAAATGAGCGATATCGGCTATCGTCAGGAAGGCAGCTGGTACGTGCTATTTGGGAACGCTGATTCACAGTCCATGGAAGTGCGATACCCTGCTGAATCAGTCGAAGCTTTATTGGCCGCGATTGAAAGTGAACCGAAGTACAACTGCAACTAACGGGACAAAGACTCTTCTCCACTTACCGAAATGATTCGGAAGTTAGGGGGAGTTTTTTTGTATCAAGGGCATTTCATAGGTAATAAGATGCGGTTTCGTGGGTGATGCAACTTTTGAAAATGATTTCCCGTCAATATTCATGCCCCAAGCAACCAGGGGGATTTTGGCAGACTAGAAGGGGGAACTACCATTGAAAAAGTACATGACCAAGCCCGTATTAGCGGTGGTGACAGCTGCAGGTATTCTTGGCTGCTTGACGCCAATTTTTGCCGATGCAAGCTCGATTGCTAGTCCAAGTGCCACAAAGGTAGTCATGAATGACGAGGGCAAGCAAGTCACACGCTACAATCTGAAAGAACTTGCTCAAAATGATCCAACCACGTTGAACATGCTCTTGAAAAATCAAGCGGACCACTTGTACATCATTGTAGAAGAAATCAACTTGAACACGAAGCTCCAAACGTTTATGGAAGAAAACAAAGCGGAGTGGGAGCGTATCTACAATGAGTACTACAGCGATATTTGGCTGGAAGTGCGCCTAACAGACAATGATGAAGAAATCGTGAGTGTAAATGCCAAGACTGAAAATAACAAGGTGTACATAAAGGGGATTGTGACTTCGGATGTCACCAAAGTGGTTGTGAAAAAGCCGAATTCCGACATCATTGAAGTCGTGCCGACCAACGAGCACTCTTTTACGGTCAGCTTTGAAGCTCCTGATGCATCCTATGAACCGTATGTAACCGTAAGTGCCTATGCAGGCAGCAAGTTGGTTGATAGCGAAAAGGTAAAGATCGTTCCAAAAGCAGAAGAAGATAAGGAAATGATCATCCATACCATGTCTGTATTGGACGCGAAGAAAAAGGAACTAAAAGTAAAAGGAATTGTCAAGCAGGGGGCAGACAAAGTAACTGTCACCTATAATGGCGTGAAAAAAGACGCAAACGTGAAAAAGCTGTGGGATGGTGTAGGGAGCTTTACCGTTTCACTAAAGGATGTACAAGCAGCAAAAGATCAAAAAGCCTTGATCGAGGTTTACGAGGATGGCAAGAAGGTTGATTCCGAATCCGTTCAGGTAGAAATCGTTAACGCTCCTGACAAGGATCAAGCGACCGTATATGCCATCAAGGCGACTGCTGTAAACAATCCTGCCGCCAAGTCCATTCAAGTGAAGGGGACAGTAAGCGGCTGGAATAAAAAGGACGATACGGAATTGTTTGTGATCGCTCCTGACGGGAAGAAAAAAGAGATTAAACCGAATGACAAAGGTGAGTTTTCTTTGACGTTGTCGTACAAGAACCATTCCTTTAGCGCTAAATCGATTCAATTCGCATTGTATGAAGACGATAAGCTGGTTAAGAAAGCTGACGTTGCATTAAGCACAAAAGTCATTGTAGAGCCTGTGAAGCCAACAGACGAGGATAAAGACGATGATGATGACAAAAAGAAAAAAGAAAAAGGGAAGCAGAAAGATAAGCATCCCAACGGCAACGCGTATGGCTATTGGAAAAAGCACGACAAACATCATGTTGACGATAATGACCAGGACGATGATGATCGTGACGACAGAGACTAGTCTCTAGCGTTAAGGTCGCTGCTTGTACGTCTCGACGTACTCCACCAATTGTCTGATGTAATCCCCCAGAATGGGGATGGAAAGAAATTGCGTCAAGAGGGAGCCGAGGAAAGCCAAAACGATAGCAGTACCAATCGTCAACCCCAGACCCCGGGCAAGACCTGCGAGGAAATTGATCCAGAGCAGCTTGCGCGGGGCTGTGTAATTTTGGATCACATCTGCTAGTCGAATATCTTCCAGGAACATCGCAATTTTATGCATCCGCTCATTTACCTTCCGAACTTCCTGAAGCTCTTCAAGTACTTGGTCAATCTGCTGCATGAGGCGGTCTGTAGGCGACAAGCTGTCCATCCCCTTCCATCATTCGGTATCGTTACCTACCAGTCTAGGGAAAAAGACAACCAGAATCAAGGTGAAGAGGAAACGTTTGCCTATCAGCTAAGCGAAGGGTAAAATGAACGTACAAAACGTTTGTTAGGAGGCTTTGAAATGGCTGAAACTGTTTCCCAATCTCTTTCCGAAGATTTATTCAAGCTCTTGCAAAAGGAGCGTTTTGTTACCTTGGGCACAGTAGACCATGAGTCAGGGGCACCATCGCTCAGCTCTTTGTCCTGGACGTATGCTGTCAGCGCCGATATGATTCGTTTTGCCGTGGATAATCGCTCACGTATTCTGGCTAATATTGCGAAGGAACCGCAAGTTGTCCTGCATTTGATCGGTGCCGGCTCGTCTTTCGCCATTAATGGTCGTGCTGTCGTCAAAACAGACCGACTGGAAGGTGTTCCGCTCAAGCTGGCCATGGCAGAAATCAAGATTGAGGCTGTTCGTGATATTATGTTTTACGGTTCCCGTATTTCCGTAGAACCACAATATGAAAAGACGTATGACAAAAACGCGGCAGCGAAGCTGGACAATCAAGTTATGACCGCCTTGAAAGATGCAAATTAACGGGTGGAAATAAATTGTTGACAAGAATCCTGCCGATCCTTTAGTATTAGGGTCAATCAAATTGAATAGCAATCTTCTTATCCAGAGCGGCGGAGGGACTGGCCCGATGATGCCCGGCAACCAATCACCTGTATTTTAACAGGGAGATAATGGTGCTAATTCCTGCAGAGTTATCAAACTCTGAAAGATGAGAAGGATTTGCTTACGGTGACGTAAACAAAGCCTTCTTTCAGAGGAAAGGGGGCTTTTTTGATGCCCTCGTACACAATTGGAGGGAGAGAAACAGACATGAAAATGGAAACGAAATTGATTCAGGCGGGCGTAGGCAGAGACGAAAAAACAGGGGCGGTGAGCTTTCCTGTTTACTATGCAACGGCTTATCGCCATCCTGCCTTGGGTCAGAGCACTGGATATGATTATACACGCACAGCTAATCCTACTCGCACCATTTTGGAGGAGACTATCGCTGAAGCGGAATCAGGGGATGCAGGATTTGCTTGCGCCTCAGGAATGGCTGCTGTTCATACTGTCATGGGTTTGTTTTCCCAAGGGGATCATCTGATCGTTTCACTCGATCTGTACGGGGGAACCTATCGATTGTTCGAGCAAGTGCTCTCTCGTTACGGTCTGACGTTTTCGTACGTGGATTTGCGTGACATTCGTGCACTCAATGATGCGATTCGCCCGGATACAAAGGCCATCTTCGTCGAGACGCCAACCAATCCGCTCATGCAGATTACTGATATTCGAGCAGTAACACAATTGGCGAAACAGCACGGGCTCCTAACGATTGTAGACAACACATTCTTAACCCCGTATTGTCAACGCCCACTAGAGCTTGGTGCAGATATCGTCCTACATAGTGCAACCAAGTATTTGGCAGGACATAACGATGTGCTGGCGGGACTCATCGTAACAAAAGGAGAAGAGTTGTCGGAAAAAATCCGGTTTTTGCACAATTCAATCGGTGCTGTACTTGGACCGCAAGATTGTTGGCTTCTCGTTCGCGGGATGAAAACATTGGCATTGCGGATGGAGCGCCACCAATCCAATGCCTTGATTGTAGCGGAAAAGTTGCGTGAGCATCCGGCAGTGGCGGAGGTATTTTATCCAGGTCTGCCAGAGCATCCGGGACATGAGATCCAGGTGAATCAAGCGACTGGGCATAGTGGGATGGTATCGTTCCGCGTACGTGATGCAGAGCAGGTGGGATTGTTCCTGCAAAATCTGCAAATCGTGTCCTTTGCAGAAAGTCTGGGTGGTGTCGAGTCATTGTGTACGTATCCGGCGACGCAGACTCACGCCGATATCCCGCAAGAAGTCAGAGAGCATGTCGGTGTTTGTGATCGATTGTTGCGACTGTCGGTTGGCATCGAGCATCCAGATGATGTCGTAGCCGATTTGTTTCAGGCCTTGAATGCTAGTTTGGTCGTAGGGGGGAGTGTACGATGAATTTTGCAACCAAGCTCCTCCACGGTTCGACTTGCATTGACCCGTTCACAGGTGCGTCGTCGGTTCCAATTTATCAGGCTTCCACGTTTCATCAGGCTGATATCGATCAGCCAGGTACATTCGATTATGCCAGATCAGGCAATCCGACCAGGCAGGCTTTGGAGGAAGCCATTGCGTCTCTGGAGGGAGGCGCACGTGGTTTCGCGTTCTCATCTGGCATGGCTGCCATTTCCAGCGTGTTCATGTTGTTTTCAGCTGGAGACCATGTAGTAGTGGCGGAAGATGTATACGGTGGCACGTTTCGGTTTTTGACCAAGGTATTGTCGAGAATGGGCATCTCCGTTACGTTCGTGGATGCAACAGATACAGAAGCCGTTCGTGCGGCCATTACACCGGCAACGAAAGGGGTTTACCTGGAGACCCCCTCCAATCCCACCTTAAAGGTGACAGATATTGCAGCGGTTTCTCGTATCGCGAAGGAGCACGGCTTGCTCGTCATTGTCGATAATACATTCCTTACACCGTATTACCAGCGGCCATTGGAGCTTGGCGCAGATGTGGTCATTCATAGTGCAACGAAGTTTATCGGAGGGCATAGCGACGTCGTGGCAGGTCTGGCTGTGACCAGAGAAGCTGCGTTAGGGGAGCAGCTCTACTTTATCCAGAATGGCATGGGAGCGATTTTGGGTGTGCAGGACTGCTGGCTCGTGATGCGTGGGCTCAAAACATTGAAGGCCCGATTGGATGTCAGTACGAAAACAGCCGCGAGCTTGGCTGACTGGTTGTCTTCGCATCCAGAGGTAAGCCGAGTCTACTATACAGGACTGGAGGATCATCCTGGTCACCTGATTCAAACACAACAAGCGACTGGTCATGGGGCTGTTCTTTCTTTTGATGTAGGGAGCCGCGAGCGAGCAAAAGCGTTGTTTGATCGCGTAAAATTGCCGATTGTGGCTGTTAGCCTCGGGGCAGTGGAAACGATTCTCTCCTACCCAGCTACGATGTCACATGCAGCGATGCCTGTTGAGGAAAGAGCTGCAAGGGGAATTACAGATGGTTTGATCAGGCTGTCAGCTGGTTTGGAGGATTTCGATGACTTGGTGGCAGATTTGAAGCAAGCTTTGGATCATTTGCCATCTGAAGCACCCGTCCATAAAGAAAAAGAGGTATTCTCCCGGGCTTAAATTCGGGGGATACCTCTTTTCTTTTAAGGTGTTCCTGTACGATTTGCGTTGATCTTGTTTTGTCCTTGCGGCTCTTTGTGCATGCGTTTTTCTTTTACTTGAGCAGGTGTTTCTTCGCGAGGCTGCACACTGCGCGGTAGTTGCGGTATGATCCGACCTACGATATCCGCTAACTCTTCCGTAATTCCGGCAACAGGATGACCGCGGCGAATATCATCTCTCATCTCCCGTAACCGTTGTACGACGGCGGGGTCTGCGGTTACGACAGCGTTCGCTCCTTGAGGGTCTTCTTTCAGTGCCTCCGCAACCGTATACTTAATGACGCCAACTTCTGGGCGATCCAGATTCGGGTCCACAGTAATACCAACTACGGCATATTTGCCCAAGACCACAGCAGTCGCGCTGTGTACTCTTTTCACACGTGTTGCCAGTTGGACCAGACGATCAGCGGTAGCTTGCGAAGATTGATTATAAGCAGGCTTAGGAGCTGTTTGCTGAACGCGTTGAGTATGAGTGGCATGCTTCGGCTGTGCAGCCTGATTCGCCGGTGGTTTATTGCCCGACATGCATGCTGTAAGCAACAAGCTAAAACCGAGGCAGAAGATCATGATCCGTTTCACAGGCATTCTCCCTTTCCCAGTATTGCCTTCCTTCGTGAGGAGGGCAGGGTTACAAGTATTTTGTTCTGGGCTGCCCATTTTCATTCTGCCAATGGGTCGTCTATCTCTGTCTACCTGAACATAGACTGTAGTACATCACGTCGCCGCATTTGAGCATCCCTCCAAAAATTGCATAAGGTATTTAAGAAGGGGAATAGGAGGCGAGATTTTGAAGAAAATCTACGTACTGGACACAAACGTACTCCTGCAAGATCCTAGGGCGATGTTTTCTTTCGCTGACAATGAAATTGTCATACCAGCTGTCGTATTAGAAGAAATCGATTCCAAAAAGCGGTACATGGATGAAATTGGCCGCAATGCTCGGTACGTATCTCGGCTCTTTGACAGTTTTCGTGAGCTGGGGCAATTGCACACTGGCATTACCCTAGAAACAGGTGGGTTGTTTCGGGTGGAACTGAATCATTCCTCTTTCCACCGCCTTCAGAAACAATTCACGGAAATGAGCAATGACAACCGCATTTTGGCGGTCGCACTAAACTTACAGGAGGAGGAAAACGGAAAACCACAGCCAAGGCCAGTCATTTTGGTAAGTAAGGATGCTCTTATGAGGGTCAAGGCGGATGCATTGAATATTTCCGCAGAGGATTTTCTTTCGGATCGAGTTGTGGGGGAGTTCTCCAGTATTTACCCGGGGTATCAGAAGATGATGGTAGCGTCCGACATCATCAAGGCTTACTACGCGACAAGAAAGCTGCAGCTGGCCTCCTGCTTTCCACGCTATCGCTTTTACCCTCATCAATTTTTAGTGCTGAAGGATGAATGTAACCCATCTATTTCAGCGATTGGAAAAGTCGACTCGGACGGAAAAATGTTAGAAATGCTTGTGTCAGATGATGATCCGATTTGGGGCATCCGAGCCCGTAACGTGCAGCAACGGATGGCAACCGAATTGCTGCTGCGAGATGATATTCCTTTAGTAACCATGACCGGGAAGGCCGGTACAGGAAAAACCTTGCTGGCATTAGCAGCGGGCCTGCTGCAAATCGAGGACCAGCAAAAATACAAAAAACTGTTAGTGGCAAGACCTATCGTTCCGCTTGGAAAAGACATCGGTTATTTACCCGGCGAAAAAGAAGAAAAGCTTCGACCGTGGATGCAGCCGATTTATGATAATTTGGAATATTTATTTAACACAAAGCGCCCAGGTGATCTCGATAAAATTTTGGCAGGCATGGGTAGTTTGCAGGTGGAAGCTTTGACGTATATTCGTGGGCGCTCCATCCCAGAACAATTTATTATCATTGATGAAGCCCAAAACTTGACAAAGCATGAAGTGAAGACGATCCTGACGAGGGTGGGGGACGGTTCGAAAATTGTGCTAATGGGTGATCCTGAGCAGATCGATCATCCGTATCTGGATGAGAGCAACAACGGTTTAACCTACGTGGTAGAAGTATTTAAAGATCAAAAGCTAGCAGGACATATCCAGTTGGAAAAAGGCGAACGGAGTGTGCTCGCACAGCTGGCCGCAGATTTATTGTAAAGAAGATGTATGAAAAACTGCGAGGAGGTCATACTATATTTGTCGAGCCCGATGATTCATGTAAGTAAACGGCGAAATGCCTTGCAGGAGGCGAAGATCCGTGGATAATCATGATCAAGCAATCGACGAAAGTCGTATGGAAATACACCGATTCCTTTAGCTACTTTTCTCTACGATGGAGGTTGAAGAGCCAAAGAGAATAACCGGTAGAACCCCATAAGCAATTCGGGCTCGACAAGGACCGCTCCTCATTGGAGCGGTTTTCATTTTTTGCATATTCGGAGGCAAAAAGAAAAACGCGGATAAAAAATACCCGCGTCTTTGTTCGATTTTCCTTATTTAGCAGCTGCGACCGCATTTCGCAATGACGAAATACATCCGATGTGCATTCCTTCATGGAAAAGATTGAAAACCATCATTTCCCCATAAGTATGCATAGTGCCTTTGTCGCCTAGTTCAAACGGTTTTGGCAATGGATCATTCAATCGGGAATGCAATTCTTCTTTGATTCGCACATGCTGTTCCTTTAGCTCGGTAGCTAAGGCTTCGAGGGAAGGCCCTTCTTTTTGCCAATCAGCAGGCTTGGTTCCTGGAGCGAACATGGCTGCGTAATGCGGAGGACATTTCATTCCTTCTGGTCCGAAGAGCAAGTAATCTTGTGTCAGAAGAATATGACCAATATTCCAGCGAATGTTGTTTTTAAAGCCAACTGGAACCACCTCTGCTTCTTCCTCGGTTATTTCCGTCAATCTCGCCAAAAACATTCCGCGAATCAAGTCGTACTGATTCCATACAAAAGAAAAGTCCTGCATAGCAATCCCTGCCCTTCCTCATATTTACATGCAACAACATGTTACCGCATAAACGGCAAAGGGGAAATATACAAACTGCAAAAAAATTTGCAAGTTGTCCCTCCAACTCCATACATATGTACAAAGGAGGGAAGCATGATGGTTACGTTGGATTCATCTATTTCTTTTTTGATTTATATAACAGCGGTGTCCAGCGCGGCAGCAGGTGTAACGGAAGCATTTAAATCAGTCATTCCCTTTTTGGCGACGGACTATGAGGCGAAAGAAAATTGCTGGGAGGATCAGTATCACGCTGCTCGATTGATGCATTACAAGCGCTTTTTCAATTTGGTAATTTCCGTATTGGCTGCTGGTGTCATTTTTGGCATGCTTGGTCTGGATCCGGCTCTCATTTTAACTGGTTCTGAATCCGCTTATGTAAAAAATTCGTGGCAGTTAGGAACCTGGATGTGGGGAATTGTTGCGGTGTTTGGCTCACCGTTTTTCGCATCACTCCTCAAAATACTAGAGAGCTTCAAACAATCGGTGGATAGCAATCTGCCGCCTAATCGACCGCGCCGCAAAGTCAGCGGCACACGAGAATAACCTCGTCTCCCTATGGTTGCCCGATGCTTGCCGGATACGCTAAGATAACCAAAAGAGCGGTAGCAAAGGTGGGCACAACTGAATGATGTGGAAATGCTTGCGAATGACTGCGTTTTGGATGTTAACAGTAGTTGTCTTGGTGGCATGTTCGGCCCAGTCGGAACCAACTGCTACATTTGACCCCGAAAATCAAAAGGAATATGGAGTAAACGGCATTTATCTCGGACAGAACATAAAAGAAGCGATAGATATTTTGAAGCCGACAAAAGCTGATTTTATGGATATGGTGACAAGACAAAGCTACACAGTAGAGCAGATGGCGCAGGGTGCGGGAGATGCAGTGATGGGCATGCTGCTAATTAACCAGACCCAGATGATGATCAAAGTCCACAAAGGTGAATTAACATCGATCATGCTGGGAGGAGTTCCCCGTGAGGACGCGCAAAAATTCAAAACATATCGAGGACTCGCCATGTTTGATAGTGCTGAGCAGCTAGAGAAGCTGTACGGCATAGGAAAAGGCGAACAAGAAGTGGTATATGAAGGCAGCAAATACACCGCCAATTTTGGTCTTGTGGACAATCAAGTGGTGTGGTTCCGATTTGATCGTAAATCATCGTAAAAAGGAGAAGGGAGTCCTCTTATCAGGAACTCCCTTTTTGCATGGAAAGGATTCATTTAGTCGGATGGTGCCAAACGAGTTTCACTTGATAAGCCTTCGCGATTCCTTCTGCCAGTGGAATCAAGCTCTGATCGATCAGGTAGGCTTCGGGTTGGTGTGTATTTTCGGGTATCACGCCTAGAACATGCTCGCGGAGTTGCTCCATAGCAGCCCACTGATCTTCTGATTGGGATGGAGCTCCGAGCGTTACGATGGCAACTTGATCTGCATATACATACAAATGTTCATTTTGGGATAAAAAACCGATATCATCGAGTTGATCAATTGTGGTTGCAGACGGGAGAAGCAATAGGGAAAAGGCATCGCCTAACATGTTGGACTTCTCCAAAATGGTTTCCAGCTTCTCCTGTTCAGCTTGATTCTCTACAATAAAAAGCAGTTTGTCCCGATCAAAGACATTGACATGATCTCCGATTTTATGTATGACTTGAGCATAGAAGCCAGGGAGCTTCCCGGCTGGTACATTCAGTTCAATTCCGTACATATGGCGCATGTCATACCCCCATGTTTGCAAGCGTGTTTTTTCTATCGTATCAAAAAATCAAGGAGGTTTCCTATGACGAATCAAAATCTTACCATTGAATCTTATGCGTTGGGAGCATTTCAAACCAATGCGTATGTGGTGACAAACACCGATACCAACCAAACCATTGTGATTGACCCGGGCATGGAGCCAGATCAGTTGCTCCGCGCACTCGAGAATAAAAATGTTGTTGCCATTCTTCTGACCCATGCCCACTTGGATCATATTGGTGGTCTCAACCAAGTAAGAGAATTGACAAAAGCATCGGTTTACATTCATCCACTGGAGCAGGACTGGCTCACGAACCCTGATCTCAACGGATCTCGACGCTGGAATCTGCCTGAACTCATCGTATGTGAGCGGGCCGAGCACGAGTTGGAGGATGGTCAGACGCTGGAATTGGCAGGTTTTCACATTCAGGTTTTGCATACGCCAGGTCATTCACCAGGCAGCTGTTCCTTTGTAATTGGCCAGCACTGCTTCGGTGGTGACGTTCTGTTTAACCAGAGCATCGGGCGTACGGATCTCTTCGGAGGAGATTACGAGACACTGATGATCAGTATCCAGGATCAACTGTTTGAGCTCGATGATGAAACCATTGTTTATCCAGGACATGGACCGAAGACGACGATCGACTATGAGAAAACGTACAACCCGTTTGTCACAGGCATGCTTCGTTAAATCACTTCATCATTCTTTATAAAGGTTGGGAGAGGATTTTGTCAGCTGGTGGAGAAAAGGAAGGGGGTTACCATTTACTAAAGGAGCTATTCATTATGAAGCGAACATGGAAATGGGCACTCATTCTCGTTATCGCCTGCACGAGTCTGGTTGGGTGTGCGGCACCCATCGCCCAAGCAGATAAGACGAACCAAGCTCCCAACGTGAAAGCGCCTGATCCCGAAACACCACCGCAGACAGCGCCCAATCATCAGGAGACACAACCTCCGCCTTTGCCATCAAGATTTCCGGAACAGCGCATCTCCCTTCTTGCCGTTGGTGATATCATGATGCATCAGGAGCAGTTGGATGCCGTTTGGGACCCAGCGACGAAAAGCTATGATTTTAAACGATTCTTCCCGAATGTCATCCCGATGTTCCGCGAGGCAGACTGGGTCATCGGCAATCTTGAGACAACGATGAGCGGTAGCAAGGAAAAATACTCAGGCTATCCGATGTTTAATTCTCCTGAGTCGCTTGCACATACGTTGAAGGAAATTGGATTTACTGCGGTATCGACAGCGAATAACCATTCGATGGACCGCAAAGAACAAGGGGTTCTGCAAACCATCAAATATCTCGATGAAGCCGGTCTTCCGCACACGGGAACGTTCGCAAGTTCCGAGGATCGAGATGAGCCCTTGTTGTTGACCAAGGACGGATTCACACTAGCCTTGCTATCGTATACGTACGGAACGAATGGAATCGCGATTCCAGAAGGCAAGCCGTATCTGGTCAATCTGATTTCGCCTGCGCTGATGAAAAAAGACATCGCACGGGCAAGAGAAAAAGGAGCCGATCTGGTTGCAGTAGCGCTTCATTTCGGAAATGAGTATCAACGCATGCCCAGTCCTGAACAAATCAAGAGCGCCGAGCAAGCTCTAACATTTGGAGCGGATTTGATTTTGGGTGCGCATCCACATGTGGTACAACCTTATGAATGGAAGACGGTTACCCTCGAAGATGGACGTCAACACAAAGGACTGATCACCTACTC
Source organism: Brevibacillus sp. DP1.3A (assembly GCF_013284245.2). Lineage (NCBI taxonomy): Bacteria > Bacillati > Bacillota > Bacilli > Caryophanales > Paenibacillaceae > Brevibacillus > Brevibacillus sp. DP1.3A. Next base: position 2,501,308 of record NZ_CP085876.1, read on the forward strand.
TTTGGGTAATTTCATCTCTGCGCAGCGTTGGGACTACAAGGATGTTGGCGCTATCCTGAAGCTCGTGCTGTACAAAAATGAATCAGGAGAGGCCAGCATCGAAAGTGCTGAAATGATTCCGACTTACGTTCATTTTTATCGGAAAAATAACAAGCGCAACTATGTCATTTACCCGGTGTCAGAAACATTGGAAAAGCTGAAGCAGGGACAGAAATACCCTACGCTGACGAAAGAAGCTATCCAGTACATGACACAATTGCAGAAGGAAATGCCGGCTCATGTCAATAAGGTTGTCTCCAAGAAAAAAGCCAGCTAATGAATAGCTGGCTTTATTTCTTTCCGAATCCAAATGGAAGATTGAATTGTAACTGGAGTTTTAATTCTTCGTCCATCAGCGTGATGCCTTGCACTTGGATATTGGGGGAGATCAGCTCCGGATAAAATCCGAGATCGTACGCTTCCTCCATTTCCTCCACGGTCGATTGAGGCAAGGCAAAGCCGTCAAAGTACAGCTCGGTAATGTGGAATTTGAGTTGGGTAGGAGAGACGAGCTCATAGTTACCAACGAGCTTTAGCTCCATCTGATCATAGGTGCCTTCCACGGTCAGCTTGTTATCCTCAAAAGAGAAATGGGATTGTTTGAACAAGGCGTCTTTCTCTATCAAAAAATTGTTGAAGTCAGTCTGGTTGATGGTTAACGTATGCTTGAGGAGCCCTTCCGACTGAATTCGATCGGGCGTCGCCAACTCGGGAACTTGAACCATGACCTGCGCGAGCATTCCGAAGAAGGTCTGGAAAGCGGGCAAACCACGTTTTTCCCAGTCTAAAATCAAGTGATTCATCATGGATTCCACAACCGTCGGGTCATCCAGTTTTTGTACGTTTTTTTCTTTTTCAGCGGCGACGGCGAGCATCTCTGCTAATTGAAGCTCGTATTTTTTTCGCAGCGTTTGAAGTTGGTCCAATCGATTCTTTTTGTCGGTTTGCATCGCGGTGAGCTTGGTGCGCTCAGTATGATAGGACTCTAGTCGAGACATGTCACGCTCGTACAAGATCTCGTAGAAGTCGTACATCAATAAGAACTGATTGAAATTTTCCGCATTTAATAGTAACGTCAGAAGATTAGTACGCTCGCCCATGTAATAGGCCCGCGCTACCTCACCGGCCCGGCGTTGTGTCGCTTCCATCACCAGCTTTTGCCGTTGCAAATCGAGATCCATTTGAGCGATTTCCCCGTATGTCCGCGTCTCTTCTTCCTTGAGTAAGATGAGGGTTCGCTCCAGCTCTTTTTGTGTAAAATGCTGCTGCAGGATGAGCTGCTCCAAAGGAGTAGAGGTCTCTTCCTGGGCGAACACCGTCGTCAGTGGACATACAAGTAGGAACAAGACGAGAAGAAATTTGCGCATGATTTCACCTTTTGCTTTTGCCTTTCCATATTGTATGCTTCTTTTCGTATTATAGCCTTATCTAGTTGAATTTGGATAGCAGGAGAAGAGCTTATGACGATGATTGAACTGATTCGCGAGGAAATAGCAAGCCAACCAGGGAAAGCGATTACGTTCGCGCGCTTTATGGAGTTGGCCCTCTATCATGACACTTTTGGATATTATATGGTCGAACAACCCAAAGTAGGTAAAGCGGGAGATTTTTATACGAGTGCATCGGTGCATCCTGTCTTTGCGGAAACAATCGCAGATGCAGTCTTGGCATTATGGGAGAAGGCGGATATCACTTCGCCTGTGCTCGTTGAGATCGGTGGGGGAACCGGAGCTGTTTGCCGTCACCTGCTGGAGCGCGTCCGTGAGAGCAGGCCAGAGGTATACAAAGAGCTGACGGTCATTTTGATAGAGGCGAGTCCGTATCACCGGAAAATGCAGCAGGAGGCGCTCCAGTGGCACGAGGGTCCGAAGCGTTGGTACTCTTCCGTGAATGAAGCTGCCAAGCATGAAAAAATAGAAGGGGTTATTTTCTCGAATGAATGGCTGGACGCATTTCCGGTACATATAGTGGAGAAAACCAGATCCGGCTGGCAGGAAGTGTGGGTGCGTGTTGGTGAGGACGGGCTGGAAGAGTATCTAGGGGAGATGACACCAGCTCTAGGGGAATATTTGCGTGAGCTGAACTTGAAGCTGCCAATCGGAATGCGGATCGAGATAAATATGGCGATGGAGCAAGCTGCACAAGAAGTTTCCGGCCTATTGAAAAAAGGGTTCGTCATCACGATTGATTACGGTGATCTGCAAGAAGAGCTTTACCATCCCAGTCGGAAAAACGGAACACTGATGTGCTACCATCGTCATCAGGCTCATACGAATCCGTATATCAACATAGGTGAACAAGACTTGACGACACATGTGAATTTTTCTGCGTGGAAGCAGCATGGAGAAAAGGCGGGTTTACGGGAAATAGACTATATGAGACAGGATCGGTTTTTGATGCGGAATGGCTTGCTTCATAAAGCGGTCGCGCATATGGATACAGACCCTTTCACGAGCGTTGCGATGAAACGGAATCGAGCGATCCAGCAGTTGATTGATCCTGCTGGCTTGGGTGGGCGTTTTTGGGTCATGGTCCAAGAGAAAGGCACCCGGGAGTAAAAGAAGAGGAGAACACAAAAAAAGATGCTCATGGCGAGCATCTTTTTTCTTACATGATCAATTGTAGAAAAGCGTGTTCTTGTGGGCCAACAGGCATCACGAAGAATGTGTAATACGTGAATCCAACAAAAGACAGGAACATGAAGCCGAAGAAAATGTTTAGGTATACTCGTTCAGTCAGGTTCATATAGCTCAGCGCTACAAAGAAAGCAGTCAAACTGAAGAAGATGAGCGCCATCGGGTACAATTCTGCCCAAAACGCCATCAACGCGATCACGATGGTCCAGAAACCAAGAACGCGATACATACGATCCATTTTTTGTCCCCCCTTTTTGCCTCGATCGGTAAGATTTACAAGATTCCTCCCCCATTATATAGGACAGGTGAACACGTGTAAACGATAAAGGTATGACGGATTGTTGTCACCCGGGGAGGAGAGACTGGACTTGCGGTGCTAATACTGAATCACCGTATAGTTGCAGGATTGGCATCCGCGAATTTTGGAATCATCCTCACGTAATTCAATGTTCCCCAAGTACGTTTCGAATATTCCCATCAACAGAGCGTTGTGCATCTGGCATACGGCATTCGGATATTTTTGGGCGCTGTCAGAGAAGGTGCAATTATTTACGCGAAAACGCAGCTTTCCTTCGTCCATTGCTTCGATGTCTGGTTTCAATCCCTGAGCCACGACAATCCGATGGACCAGGTCCAATTTTTCTTCCATAGAGGCTATTTCTAGATTGATTCCGCTTTGGACAACCGCCCGTTTTGCCATCTCTGTTCCAATGCGATGTCCCATTTTAATTAGAGCGGCTTCGCCAGCTTCGCCGAGCGAGAGCAGGCTTTCAATCGCGATATCGGCCAACAGCTGATAATCACGAGGAGGGAATTGCAGACTCACAACCTGTTCAGACAGTGAGTACAACCGACTGGGACGTCCTCCCTTACCACTTTTGTCTGTAACAGCAGTGAGTAAATTCACGTCCTCTAACTTCGTCAAATGCAAGCGTGCCACATTAGGGTGGATAGAGAAGTGATCAGCTATATCCTGAACCGTGATGGGATCTTTACTGTAGGCGACAAATTGGTAAATGGAAAAACGGGTGGGGTCAGCTAAAGCACTGGTTAACTTTTGCGCATCGTGGTCCATGCCGATACCCCTTTCTCAAAACAATCTCCATAAGATCAAATTCAAAAAGTCGTCTTTTTAGCACCGAGAAAGTGGTGAGAACCTGAAAAAGGAGGAGCGGAGTGTAGGGGACCTACATGAGCACCGGACTTTGAAGGTGAACGCCTCTTTCGATGTTGCCCAAGCTTTCGGGACTCCTTCGTGATCAAAAGACGACTTTTTGAACAATCTCCATAAGTGTATCCCATTTTGTGTTACTTGTTAAGGTAGCAGTGTGCTACAACAGCATATCACACGAATTTTCATCTAGTTTTTAAATTAACTACTATTGACATAGTGTTAATGAAGCAGTAAAATCCAAAGTAAGGAAAGAAAATTTATTGACTAACTTTTTGTAAGAGATTAAACGAAACATCAAGAACTACAAATGGTAAGACTTTTATAGATGAAATCACTCGTGATAGATGAGATGGAGGGGTAACAAATGGCCGTTGCTGAACGTACACAAACACAAAAATTAACGTTTTTCACTTATCCTAGCTGCACATCCTGTCGCAAAGCGAAGGCATGGCTGGCAGAAAACGGAGTGAATTACGAAGAGCGTCACTTGTTCAAAAATCCACCGACAGCGGAAGAACTGTTGGATATTATCAAAATGACTTCAAATGGATTGGATGAGATCCTGTCGATGAGAAGTCAGCGTTTTAAAAACCTGGATGTCGATGTTAATGATATGTCTGTGAAGGAACTGCTCGAAATGCTTAGTGAAGAGCCTCAGCTTTTGAAGCGTCCGATCCTGACTGACGGTGAAAACCTGATCGTCGGATTCAATTCTTCCGCCATGAAAAATCTGCTGTCCTAATGAAGAGGGGGGGAAAGACCTCCTCTTTTTTGTTTGTCCATCGAAAGGTAAAATAAAGCCACAAGCTGATAAAAGGTGGGTGTTTTTATGGAGACCTTGCTTTTGCAAAAACAGGACGGTATCGTAACGATCACATTAAATCGGCAGCATGTACATAATGCGATCAGCGTGGAGCTGGTTGACGAACTGCATCAGGTCTTACGAGATTGCCAAGCCGATCCTGAGGTAAAGGTTCTGATTGTGACGGGGACAGGCAGAAGCTTTGTTTCCGGAGGCGATCTGAATCAGTTTATTGCAGCGCGCGGTTTTGAACAGGCGCATCCTTTGCTCAGTAAAGTAACAGGGCTTTTGTCCGCCATTGATCAGTATTCGAAACCGGTGATTGCCATGATTAACGGTGCAGCGGTCGGAGGTGGCTGTGAGTTTGCGGGCGCGTGTCATTTTCGTTTTGCCAGTGACCGGGCGACCTTCGGGTTTGTACAAATCAGCATGCATATTACGACAGGCTGGGGTGGAGGAAGTCGGGTGTTGGACTTGCTGCCAGAGTCAAAAGCACTCGCTCTCCTGTTGACTGGTGACAGATTGCGTGCAGAGGAAGCCAAGTCCTACGGCTTTGTTGACGAGGTATATACAGAAGAGAAGCTGCATGAGGAAGTATATCGTTTTGCTCGAAAAATCGCTGCCCAGCCGCTAACTGGCATTGAGGCGTACATGAAGGTTTTGCAGTGGAAGCGTATGGGCATTCCACAAGAAGAACGAATCCGGCGCGAAGTGAGTCAATGTGCGCATCTTTGGGGTAGCCCTGAACACGTCACCGTAGTGGAAAGCTTCCTGACAAAGCGCCCCACGTCCTGATCGATGTCGTCCTTTTCGTTTAAACATTTATTTGCTTGGACATACTTTTTCTAGTAGAAAGCGATTCTACAAGAGTAGGGAAAAGCATAGGATGAATTACATCATCCTTTTTAAAGGTAACGGGAGGGACTCATATGGTAGCTTCCAGACAAGACGCATGGACCGAAGATGACGATCTAGTGTTGGCGGAAGTCACCTTGCGCCACATACGCGAAGGCGGCACACAGCTTGCTGCATTTGAAGAAGTGGGTCAAAGGTTAGGAAGGACAGCAGCTGCGTGCGGCTTCCGCTGGAACAGTTGCGTGCGCAAACGGTACGATGCGGCTATTTCGATTGCGAAAAGCCAAAGGCAGCAGCTGAAAAAGCTCGGGAGGATTCAAGCACCGCCTCCTGTGGTGGCTGAGGTCGAGGTCGTCACATTGCACACAAAACGATCTGAAACACCAGTAGCAGAGGTACAAAAGTACGCGGATGTAGAGGAGCAGCAGATTGAAGCAGTCATTCGCATGCTCGGCAATCAAAAAGAAATGACTCGTCGCTTGCGACAATTGGAACAAGAGTTGGAAGGAAAAGAGTTGGAGTTAAAAGAATTGAAAGAAGCCCACGAACGCGCTAGAAAAGAGCTGGATCAGGTTCAGGGTGTCAATGATGACTACCGTGCCTTGGTACAGATCATGGAACGTGCACGCAAGCTTGCTTTTTTACAGGAAGAGGATTCCAACAAAGCGATCTTCAAAATGGATGAAAACGGAAATTTAGAGCGTGTGGAAAAATAAGCGCAAGGCATGAAAAAAGAAGCGGTCATTGATCCGCTTCTTTTTGTTTACGCATTCATTTGTCGTTCATGTTGGGAAAGGGAGAGCTAGTCTTGCAGCTCTACGCTCTCTGGCAACCATACGTACGGGTTTTCACCACGGTCACGCATGAGGTTGTATTTCACAGGCGTGAAGCCCATTTTCAACCAAAAATCGTCTGCGCGACAGCGGGAGTTGGTTTTAATAGGAGCTCCAAAGCTCTTCGCGTGGTTGACCAAAGCAGTTCCGTAATCTTTGTGACGGTAGTCGGGCAGGACTTCGAGCTTCCACAGCTCGTAATAGTCTTGCGCAGGTTGGAAGTAACGATCGTATTTCCCGTCAATTTTGTAGAGGCTCATACGTGCTACCATAAGATCGTTGTCATAAATACCGTAAAATGGAGATTCCGAATCGTTTTCCACGATGTTCGCCTCCAGGTCTTCCTTCATAGAAAGCTCCTCCAGGCCAAATTCGCGAAACTTCTGGAATTCCTCCAGTGTCTTATAGTTGATTTGCAAACGTCTTACTTCAAACATGGTTAGCCACTCCTCTCACAGCTCTTTGCCTTGGCCACCTTTTGGCCCCGCCCCTTTATTATACACGATGATTGGCTTTTCCGAAGTGTTTTTCTTTTTTTATTGGAGGGATTGTCAGGCAATGATTTCGCTTCCTTGGAAAAATTTAAAATTTCATCCTAGAACTATGATCATTCTCGTGGCAAAATAGAAAGTAGCATCACATGATACAAACCAGGCAAACAATTTGGAAGCGCTTACGGTTGTAGTCGGTTTGTCAAAGAGGGGAGCGTTGCCATGAACAAGGTATTAATCGCAAACCGTGGTGAGATTGCCAGACGAATTATCCGTACATGCAAGGCAAGAGGAGTGGCTACGGTTGCTGTCTATTCGGATGCAGACAAGGATCTGCCGTTTGTTCGTGAAGCAGATGAGTCAGTCCATATTGGTCCACCACCTGTACCACACAGCTACCTGAACGTAGAGGCCATTCTTGCAGCAGCAAAAAGCACCGGTGCCGATGCCATTCATCCAGGCTACGGTCTTTTGTCAGAAAACGAATCTTTTGCCCGTCGCGTTCTGGAGGAAGGTCTTCATTTCATTGGTCCAACCCCAGAGGTCATCGGTCAAATGGGTGACAAGCTGACTGCCCGCCATATTATGGAGGCTGCGGGAGTACCAGTCGTTCCAGGGTGCGAACAGGCTATCGATTCTCCAGATGAAGCAGCTGTCATCGCGATGTCCATCGGATATCCCGTGATGCTCAAAGCCAGTGCTGGCGGCGGAGGAATCGGAATGCACATTTGTCGAGACGAGGCCGAGCTGCGTCAAGCCTACCAATCGGCGAAAGGTCGCGCAAAAGCGTATTTTGGTAACGATGCGATGTACATGGAGAAGTACGTGGAACGTCCGCGTCACATCGAAGTACAGGTCGTTGCCGATCAGCATGGAAACGTCATCCACTTATTAGAACGGGAATGCTCCATACAGCGCAGACATCAAAAGGTGCTCGAAGAAAGCCCTTCGCCCTTTTTGGACACAGCAACGAGAGAGCTTCTGTGCGATGCAGCGGTAACAGCAGCGAAAGCAGTGGGCTATTCGGGTGTTGGAACGGTTGAATTTATCGTAGATGAACAGAAAAACTTTTACTTCTTGGAAATGAATACACGCTTGCAAGTGGAGCATCCCGTGACGGAAGAAATGACGGGCATTGACCTCGTGTCTCTCCAACTGGACATTGCTGATGGTCACCCGCTGTCGATCAAGCAAGAGGACGTAAAGGCTCTGCGCCACGCGATTGAGCTGCGTGTCTATGCGGAAGACCCTGTCACCTTCCTGCCATCGCCAGGGACGATTACGTTGTACCAACCACCTTCATTCGAACATGTACGAATTGATGATGGGGTAGAGACAGGTACACAGGTGACTCCTTTTTACGACCCGATGATTGCAAAGGTCATTGTATCGGGGGAGACAAGAGAAGAGGCTGTGCAACAAGCGCAGAAAGCTATGGATCATTTTCTGATTACTGGCATTAAAACGAACATTCCGTTTTTGCAACAAGTATTACAGGACGAACAATTCCGAGCTGGTAACTATACGACATGGTTCGTTACTGAGCGTGGAGCAGCGTCAAGCACGGAAAAACGCTAAGCTAATAAAAATGATATGCAAGGGAGAGGACCATCCATGAAACAAGTAGCAGCCAATATGGCAGGAACCGTTATTAATGTCCTGGTGCAGCCAGGTGATGAGATCAATGAAGGACAAGACGTTCTTGTACTGGAATCGATGAAAATGGAAGTTCCTGTACAGGCTCAAGCCTCAGGCAAGGTTGTGGAAGTAAAAGCGAATATTGGCGATTTTGTCAACGATGGCGATATCATTGTCGTTTTGGAATAGGATTAGAATACTTCTAAACTGAGCGACCGCTAGGCAAGGAGGTGACTTGTTGTGCGTGTGCAAATCGTGGAGGTCGGTCCTCGTGACGGGCTGCAAAATGAGAGTGTGATCGTTCCGGCAGCAGCAAAAATCGCGCTGATTCATAAGCTGATGGCAGCAGGCTTGAAGCGAATAGAAGCAAGTTCGTTTGTGAATCCGAAATGGATACCGCAATTGGCGGATGCAGATGAGGTCTTGCAGGGAATCAATCGCAGCCAAGAGGTAACGCTTAGCGCATTGGTTCCAAATATTCGCGGCCTGGAGCGGGCGCGTCAATGCGGACTGACAGAGATTGCCCTGTTCATGTCTGCTTCTGAAACGCATAATCAAAAAAATATCAATAAACGGATAGAAGACACGTTTCCGATCCTGCGGGAGGCTGCCCAGGAAGCACTGGCTCTCGGGATGAAAGTTCGCGGATATATCTCAACGGTGTTCGGTTGTCCGTACGAGGGAAACGTTCCGTTGGACAATAGCCGCAGGGTGACAGAGGCGCTATTGGAAATGGGAGTGTACGAGATTTCTCTAGGGGATACGATAGGGGTTGCAACACCGAAGCAGGTTCATGAGGTTTTTGGAGAACTTGTGAAAGATGTTACGAACGAGCGCTTAGCCGCCCATTTCCACGATACGAGAGGAACTGGATTGGCGAACGTAGCAGCAGCGCTGGATGAAGGAATCCGGATCTTTGACAGCTCAATCGGCGGCCTCGGTGGATGCCCGTATGCCCCAGGAGCTGCCGGCAACATTTCGACTGAAGATTTGGTCTACATGTTACATGGAATGGACTATGAAACGGGTGTCGATCTAGAGAAGTTGATTGAGGCTGGTGCGTATATTGGGCAGCAGTTGGACAAAGAGCTCCCCTCAAAAGTGCTGCGGGCATCGCTCGCAAGCAAACCAGCTGGATGATCTGTATTTTCCACACATTCGCAAAGAGGGGATAGAATATGACGGTTTCCCTGCAAAGAGAGGGCGCAATCGGCGTACTAACGCTGCAACGGCCAGAAGTTTTTAACTGCCTCAATCTTGAAACGCTCGTGACACTCCGCGGCTTGATCAGTGAAATCAGCCATGATCGTGACATCCGGACAGTCATTGTGACAGGTGCTGGCGACAAGGCGTTTTGCTCCGGTGCAGATTTAAGAGAGCGGCGCTCAATGTCACCACAACAAGTCGAAGTATATATCCAAACGATTCGAGATACGTTCACAGAGCTGGAAAAGCTACCGAAACCAGTCATCGCGGCGATTAACGGGCTGGCACTGGGGGGCGGTACAGAATTGGCGTTGGCGTGCGATCTGCGGATCATGAGTGAACATGCCCAGATGGGTTTAACGGAGACATCGCTCGGGATCATCCCGGGTGCTGGCGGAACACAGCGTTTACCTCGGTTGGTTGGAAAGGGCGTCGCCAAGGAACTGATTTTTACGGCAAGGCGTGTATTTCCAGAGGAGGCACTGTCCATTGGGTTGATCAATCGGATTGTTCCCGCTGATCAACTCATGGCGACAGCGATTTCTTTGGCCGAGCAAATTTCAGAGAATGCTCCACTTGCCTTAGCCCAAGCCAAGTTTGCCATCGATTGTGGAGTGGAGGTCGAGTTAGCTAGCGGACTTCAGATTGAGAGCAATGCGTACAAGCTGCTCGTCCCGACGAAAGACCGCCTAGAAGGACTCGTAGCCTTTCAAGAAAAACGAAAACCGATATACCGCGGAGAGTGACGAGGGGGATTACGCTGATGACCAAACATTTGGAAGACACATTGCATGGAAAAATCGCCCAAGTAGTGCAAGGGGGCGATGCCAAGTATCATGACAAGCTCAAGGAGCAAAACAAGCTGTTCGTCCGCGATCGCCTCAAGCTATTGTTCGATGACGAGTTCATGGTCGAGGATGGGCTGTTCGCGAATGTTATGGCAGGTGATCTGCCGGCGGATGGAGTTGTAACCGCAATCGGCAAGGTAAATGGTCAAACTGTATGCGTGATGGCCAATGATTCGACAGTGAAAGCAGGGTCTTGGGGATCGCGGACCGTCGAAAAAATTATCCGCATTCAAGAGACAGCTGAAAAAATGCGTGTTCCTCTTCTCTATCTCGTCGATTCAGCAGGAGCGCGTATCACTGACCAATTGGAGATGTTCCCAGGCCGACGGGGTGCTGGGCGAATCTTTTACAACCAAGTGAAGCTATCCGGCAAAATTCCACAAGTGTGCATTTTGTTTGGACCTTCTGCTGCTGGTGGCGCTTATATCCCAGCTTTTTGTGACATTGTCATCATGGTCGACAAAAACGCGAGCATGTACTTGGGCTCCCCGCGTATGGCGGAAATGGTGATTGGAGAAAAGGTGAGCTTGGAAGAGTTGGGCGGCGCACGCATGCATTGCTCCGTCAGCGGATGCGGCGACGTACTGGCTGCCAATGAAGAAGAAGCGATTCAAGCAGCGCGCAGCTATCTGCGTTTCTTCCCGGCGAACTATACGTTGACGCCGCCGACTGCACTGGCGAGAGCACCTGTGCCTACAGCGAAGGAAATCACGAGTATCGTGCCGGAGAACCAGAATGCAGCTTTCAATATGCATGATGTCATTACAGCATTGGTCGACGAGGATTCGTTCTTTGAAATCAAAAAGTTATTTGCCCAAGAGCTGATTACCGGATTGGCGAGACTAGATGGCAAGCCGGTTGGAATCATTGCTAACCAACCGCGAGTGAAGGGAGGAGTCCTGTTTGTCGATTCGGCTGACAAGGCGGCTCGATTCATCACGTTGTGCGATGCGTTTTCGATCCCACTCCTGTTCTTGGCGGATGTTCCTGGCTTTATGATCGGGACAGCAGTAGAGCGGGCAGGCATTATCAGACACGGGGCCAAAATGATCTCCGCCATGGCGGAAGCCACCGTACCGAAAATATCAGTCATTGTACGCAAAGCGTATGGTGCCGGCTTGTATGCAATGGCCAGCGCTGCGTTTGAACCAGATGCTTGCCTTGCACTTCCAGGTGCCCAAATCGCTGTGATGGGACCAGAAGCGGCGGTCAATGCCGTGTACAGTAACAAAATTCAGGCGATTGAGGACCCGGCAGAGCGTCAAGCGTTTATTCAGGAAAAACGCAGAGAGTATCAGGAAGACATCGATCTGTACTTACTGGCATCCAACTTGATTGTTGATGCTGTTGTGCCTCCAAGCGAACTGAGACGAGAATTAATCCAGCGCTACGAGGTTTACAAGGAAAAGCGTCACGTTTTTTCGGACAGAAAGCATGCAGTTTATCCCGTATAAATCAAGGTTCAGGCTGTCGTCAAAAGGCGATAGCCTGATTTTTTTTACAGAAAATGTGTAATAACCTAGGAATATTTCGATAATTTCGATCTTTTTTTGTGGCAATCAATTGAACAATCCCGAAAACTCTGTTATTCTTGAAAAATAAGCATTGATTAATGTGGGTGAACAAATGCTGCTAGAACCAAGGAAGTATCAGGTGGTAGTCATAGGTGGAGGGTCTGTCGGGCTGCTGTATGCAGCAAGGCTCGCACTTGCTGGACAACCTGTTACGATTGTTACACGCAGTTCACTCCAGGCGAATCAGCTAAATGAACGCGGGCTCAGCTTTCAAAAGCTTAATGGCGAAACAGTCACTGTTCCCGTCACCGCCAGCCCCATTGAAAAAGGATTGCCTGAAGGGAAGCTGTATCTGTTAACTGTAAAGCAGCCAGATTTGCACAACGTGCTTCCAGCCTTACAAGGGGTAGACCTTGAGGCAAGAGTGATCGCTTTGCAAAATGGCATGGGTCATTACGAATTGCTTCGAACCGTTTTAACGGAGACGCAGTGCTTCTTTGCGATTAATACGGAAGGAGCTAGGAGATTGTCGCCTACAGAAGTCGTGCATACCGGTACAGGTACTTTGCGCGTAGGTTCTTGGGAGACTTCTGATTGCAATGATCCACTGATTCGCATATTTGTCGACTGGGCGATATCAACAGGCATGGAGGCTGTCTATGAAAAGGCAATACAGCCCTTCGCTTGGCGCAAGCTCATCGCAAATGCGCTGATCAATCCGTTAACCGCGCTTTTTGAAATCCCAAATGGTGCTCTCCTCGAAAATTCACATACGCAACAGCTCATGCGTGCTTTATTTATGGAAGCAGCTGCAGTGGCTGCGTATGCCGGACAAAAAATCGAGGATGCAGACTTGCAGGAAATTGTCTCCATTTGCCGAAATACTTCCCGTAATCTTTCCTCCATGCTGCAGGATATAAAGAAGCGCAGACCGACGGAAGTGCAGTCTATCAACGGCTATCTCGTCCAAGTAGGAAAAGAGGCAGGGATTCCGACTCCGCTGCACGAAACCTTGCTTCGCGTTATCCTTCTGAAGTCAGACATGGGAATACGGAAGGAGGGAGGCGACAGTAGATGACCTTTTTGGCGAATGTCTGGGCCTATTTGTGGGGTACGCTGACGGTTGTGCCGTTTCTCGGGTTTCCGCTCGTTTATTTCATCTTGTATGTGACGACGCGGAACAAGAAATTGGCAGGCCGCTTCGCGATAAATATCACGAATCTTTTGGTGATTCGTTCTGCCGTTTCCGCATACGAACTGATCTGGCCCGAGGCTTTTTCCGCTTGGTGGTGGGTATTCTGCTTTTACCTGGTGGTAACCGTGCTCCTTGGGTGGGTACAAATGAAGTGGAAGGGACGGCTCTCCCTCAAAAAGGTAGGATTTTCGGCTTGGCGTTTGTCGTTTCTCTGGTTTGGATTCGTCTACATAGTGCTGTTTACGACCGGAATTATCAAAACGATGGGTGTCGTGTAAAGCACTGTTGATACATATCGTATTTATTCCGATAAGAAAGAAGGTTGGAAATATGCGACTTCCCATCGAGACCATCGGTCACAAGATTCGAATGATTCGGAAAGAACGCGGCTTTACCTTGGAAATTATGGCAGGTAAGACAGGGTTAAGCAAAGGTTTGCTGAGTCAAGTAGAGCGTGGAATTTCGCAGCCGTCGCTTGATTCGCTGTGGAAAATCACCAAAGCTCTGGAGTCACCCATCATTCATTTTTTCGAAGATATTGATCAAAAGCAGGTGCATGTGACTCGCTTGCAAAAACGCAGACAACTGGTCTTTCCTGAATCGACGGGCACTTATTCGCTGCTCTCGATGGGAGGTAGTGCCAAGCTGGGGATGCTGGAAGTGCGACTGATGCCTGGAGAAATGGTTGTCGACAAGTTCGTACAGTCAGAGGGAGAAGAGTGCTTCACGGTCATTACTGGTAGTGTGACAGCGCGCTTCAACGATGAAGAGCATGTATTGGAAGCAGGAGACAGTATTTCATTTGACAGCAGCAAAACACACTCAATCGAAAATACAGGAGAAACGGAAGCGTTGTTAATCTGGTCCGTCACCCCTCCGCAATTTTAATACAAGCGCAATCGAGCCTGTATTACACTTTGACAACCCATTAAAGTGGGTTGTCTTGTTTTTTGTGGCTGTGGAGCATGGTATAATTTTGGATGACCATGGCCCTAAGAAAGGTGAGCTAGCATGAATGTTGAATGTCTCGCGCTTCCATTGGCGAATCCGCTGGCACAGGAGTACCAGCAGCAAAATGCCTCTGCATTACAGTTTTTTGCGCATAATCCCTACCGTGAACAGTCCTACCGAGAACGCGTGGAATGGCTTCAAAGTCAATCCTATCCTCACCGGAACCAGCTCGTGGAAGGCTTATATCATTTTAATAAAGAGATGGGTACTCACCCTGAAGCACTGAAAAATATCGAGTTGCTCAAACAGCCAGACACCTATGTGGTCATTGGCGGTCAGCAAGCAGGAGTTCTGGGTGGACCACTCTATACGGTCAACAAAGCTGTTCATCTGATCCAGGCAGCGAAGAGGCTGTCTGCCGAGCTTCAGGCGAACGTCATTCCGGTGTTTTGGATTGCTGGCGAAGACCATGACATCGATGAGATCGATCATGTGTACTGGGGAGCGGACGATGGGAAGCGCCTACACAAAGAGCGACTAGCTCTGAACAAAAAGGGCCGCCAATCGGCAAGTACGCTATCCTTGGACCCTGAACTGTGTACGCAGTTCCTGGAAAAGTTTTTCCAGGGACAGACAGAGACAGCCGAAACCAAACAGATTCGTGAGTTGCTGACGCAGACTGCAGCAGATTCGCGTACAATCGCAGAGTGGTTTGCCCGCTTGATGGCAAAACTGTTTGGCAGGCACGGTCTTGTTCTGGTTGAATCTTCGTTGCCGATTGTTCGTGAACTGCAGCAACCCATCTTTTCACAGATCATTGAGAACAATGAGCAATTGACGAAGGTGTTGCTACGGGCAGCGGATCGGATTTCAACCGCTGGCTATCCGCTTCAATTGCAAGTGGAAGAGCATCAAGCCAATCTATTCGTCTATGAGAGCGATGATCGATTGCTGCTAGAACGTCACGGGGAGCGCTTTATCAATCGGAGACGTTCTTACAGTCGCGATGAATTGCTCAAGCAGGTTGCAGATTCACCGGAGCGTTTCAGCACAAATGTTGTTACCCGCGGGTTGATGCAGGAGCATCTGTTTCCTACGCTTGCCTTCATTGGAGGTCCGGGCGAGATTGCTTATTGGGCATATTATCGGGAGGTATTCGAGCTATTCGGGATGCAGATGCCGATCGTATTGCCTCGTATGTCCATTACCCTTGTGGAAGGTGCTCAACTGAGACTGCTGGATAGCTTAGGGCTTTCTATTGAACAAGTCTTGACTGATTTCACTGCTTGGAAAACCGAGTGGTCCAAAAACCAGCCGCCACATCCGTTGGAGCAGCAATTCGCATCGGCACGGGAGTCGATCATGTCGATCTATCGTCCGCTGGTAGAGGAGGTTATTTCTCTGGATGGCGGATTGCGTGGTCTGGCTGAGAAAAATAGTAAGCTGTTGTTAGAGCAAGTATCCTTTTTGGAAGAGCGTCTGATTCGCTCGCTACAGCAAAAAGATGACGTGGAGCATGTGCGCGTCCAACGAATTGAGACCGCATTGTTGCCCGAAGGTGGGCTGCAAGAAAGAAAGCATTCGTTTTTCCCGTTCGCGAATAAATATGGTCTTGGCTTGGTTGACCGATTAGTAGATGCGCCATTCGCGCATGATGGTACTCATCAACTTTATTACCTGTAAAATGCAGTGCAAAAATAGTCGGATCGTCCTAGAGGTGGACCCGGCTATTTTTTGTTGTTTAAGCAGATGGAAAACTTTTCTTCAAATTATGCCGAAACTTTTCCGACAAATTCTGCGTATTAGTAGTAATGGATTGTTTTTGGGGAAAGGTGGTACTCGGGATGCAGATTACATTACAACAAATCGGGAAAAAAGCCACTCTACTAGTTGTAAGCTTGTCGGTTTTATTGACGGGCATCGCAACCGCAGGATTGAAAAAGGCCGACGCACGGGAAGCATACGTGGCCAATTCCCCTGCATTTATCGACACAAATGGACATTGGGCAGCAAAAGAAATAGGGATTGCTACCAAAAAAGGATTGATTAAAGGCTTTCCCGACGGAACCTTTAAGCCAGAGCAAACAGTGACGCAAGAACAGTTTTTATCCCTGATTGAACGCGTCATTCCTTCCTTTACAGGTCATGAGCCGGAGAGCTTTATCAAAGAGACCTACTTGCAAGCTGCTGTGGGACGTTGGTCGGAAAAAACCTATCACCATTTGGCTTCAGCGGGTATCATGCCATCGGGGAAACCGACGGATAGCATGACGCGGTTAGAAGCAGCAAGAACCTTGCTTGCAGCCATCGGGCATCAATCAGAAGGAGAAAAATATCGGGGAACGACAGCGAAATTTTTCACGGATCTTTCGGTCGAAAATGAAACACAGGTGATGACGGTCTACCCTGCCTACAAAATGGGGATTTTGGCTGGCTTTCCAGATGGAAGCTTTCGTCCTGATGACAAAATCAACAGAGCACAGGCAGTCGTTCTGTTAAATCGTTTGGAAACAAAAATCGACGAGCTGTACCCTGGCAATGTAACAGAGAGCGAGAAAAAGGCAATGACACAAGCTGTCTCGTCATTTGTAGGTGACGTGATGGATAAGCAAAAGATTCGTCGCTTTGATGACTTGGTCGCGTATGTAAAGAAAAACAATCTGCCTGTGAGCGAATCGTTTTTACGCGAGCATTTTTCGTTTATGCAGTATGAAGTGTATGATTATGTCCGGTTTCCGCAGTTTAATGAGCTGATGTACTTTGCAAAAATCGGAATGAATAAATATAGAATGACGGTTCAATATTACGCAGGAGATTTGGGTGGAAGCGTCGATCGCACGTTTTACCTTTACTCAAGCGATGGCAAAACGTTTCGACTGATTGGAAAAGATGAATAAGAAAAGAAGGCTGGGACATGATCCCAGCCTTTTTTCGTGTCAGGCATGACGTTTTTGCCAGATAAAAAGGACGAGTGCAATCACGAGTGGATAGAGAGCGGACCACCCCAAAAAAGGATAGAGTCCTACTGTACAGATGAGAGAAGTCCAGGAAGCGATTCGGCCTACGCGACTATTGCGCAAGAGTCGGACCCCAGCAAGACATCCACCGATGTAAGTCGCAAAAAAGGTTGCATTGGGTAGCTCGATGAGTCTGGACAAGTCGATTACGTCGAAATAGAGTACGCCGAGAACGAGGACAAAACAAAGAGAGAGAAACAGAAGCCCGCCGGTTGGAGTCCGGTACTTGGCGTGGAGGGTGCCAAACCAGCGAGGAGCGATCTTTTCTTGCGCCAACGAATAGGCGATGCGTGACGCAGCTCCAATGTAAGCGTTGGCTGTTGCGATACAAATGAACAAGGCGGTTACGGCTACAATCCATCCGCCGATCGGACCCAGGGAGAGTTGAACCATGACACTGAGCGAGGCAGCAGAGATGCCGACCCCGTAGCTATGCGTAGCCACAGTCATAAAGGCCACGGCAAAATACAAGAGAGCAACGATTCCCGCACTCCACAAAACACCGCGAATCGCGTTTTTCGCAGGATCGACGAATTCCTCTGAGAGATGCGTCACGGCTTCCCACCCAATGAAGCACCAGAACATCAGACCTGCTGCTTGCACGACACTCAACCAACCGTTTGGCATAAAAGGGGAAAAGTGAGTGACAGATGCATGCGGAATGCTTGCGACAACGGCCAAAATCAAAATCGTGATAATCAGCGAAACAACAATCGTTTGGACACGTGCAGCTACATGCAAGCCTACAACATTCATCATAAGGACAGCGAGAAGAAGCAGAGCAGCTGCTGCATATACTTGCGAGTCATTCCAGTTCAGCAGGATCGCAATATAGTTGGCCCCTGTAACACTCAGGATCGGTGCGCCAATCGGGACAGACAAGAGAAAGAACCAGCCTACCATGTTTCCGAATCGATCTCCATACGCTGTCCGTACAAATGTAGAGACTCCACCTGAGCTTGGATAACGAGCAGATAACAGCCCCATCGTAATGGCCATAGGTAGGACGAGAATAGACATGACGAGCCAAGCTAAAATGGAAGCAGGGCCAGCCTTTTGCGCGGCGAGTCCGGGGATGAGCAGTACGCCGGAACCGATCACCGCCCCGATGTATAAGGCGACGATCTGCGGAAGTCGCAGTGTTTTGGCTAGTCCGGGGGCTTGCGTGGATAAATTCCCCATAGGTAGATCCCTCACTTTTTTTACTTACCATCTCGTTGGTAACTGAAGTGTAGCATAGACATAATCATCGGAGTTATCTATAATATTAGATAATTCGAATCGATTTTTCCGATGAAAAGAGGGGGAAATCTGGATACTCGTTATTTGCAAACATTCCGTGAAGTAGCAAAATGCCAGAGCTTTACACGTGCAGCAGAAATTTTAGGCTACGCGCAGTCAAGTGTGACGGCCCAAATTCAAAATCTGGAATCGGAGTTCGGTGTCAGCCTATTCGAGCGTTGGGGCAAAAAAATCAGGCTTACCCACGCAGGCGAAGTGCTTCTCGGCTACAGCGAGCAGCTGCAAGCCGTATTAGAGGAGGCAAAAGCGAATCTGTCGGAGCAGGCACATTTGGCGGGAACGTTGAGTATTGGAACAGTGGAGTCACTGGCAGCCTTTTATTTACCACCTTTTTTGCAAAAATTTCGCTTGGAGCAACCACGTATGCGGATCATGCTTGCACCGGGCATCTGCCAAGACTTGAGACAGGGAGTAAAGGAAGGGAAGTTCGATTTCGCCTTTGTGCTCGATTGGCTCCAAGATCAATCTGAGCTGACAAATGTCGTTTTAGGTGAGGAAAAACTAGTTGTTGTGGCTGCACCTACCCATCCACTTGTAAAAAAAGAAAAGGTAGAAACTCACGATTTTAACGGGGAAACCTGGATTTTTACAGAAAAGGGATGCAGTTACCGAGGGATGATGGAATCGGTGTTGCGTGAAGAAGGAGCCACCGTGGAATCTTCTTTTGAATTTGGCAGTTTGGAAGCGATAAAACAATGTGTTGCCTATGATTTAGGAATTGCGTTACTTCCGAAAATTGTCGTACAAGAAGAAGTGAAAAATGGTACACTAGTGATACTCACGTTTTCCCATCCGGATATCCGTGTTTTCCGACAGTTGGTCTACCATAAAAAGAAATGGATGCCTCAGGCTTTGTTACGCTTTTTGGAGCTGCTTACGGTAGAAACCGCAGAGCGTAAATTGCCGATAATAGGAAAATAATTGGAAAAACTGATGATGGTTGAACTTGCGTATGATATGATAGACAAGGTTGCTTTATGAGATAAAAGGAGGTCCATCCGTACATGAACACAGTATCTGAAAGCATCGTAAAAGATATGGCGTTGGCGCACAACGGCCATCTGAAAATTGATTGGGTAAAAGAACATATGCCTGTTCTTAACCGCATTCGTGAGCGCTTTGAAAAAGAGCAGCCGTTTGCAGGCCTGAAAGTTGCGATCTCCTTGCACTTGGAAGCAAAAACGGCTTATCTGGCAAAAGTAGTTCAAGCTGGTGGCGCTGAAGTAACCATTACTGGTTCCAACCCGCTGTCCACGCAAGATGATATTTGCGCAGCTTTGGTGGAAGACGGTATTCGCGTATTTGCGAAATACAACCCAGATCCTGCGGAATACAAAGATCATCTGATCAAAACACTGGAAACTCGTCCTGACCTGATCATTGACGACGGTGGCGACCTGATCACTATTTTGCACAGCGAGCGCCGTGATCTGTTGTCTCAAGTACGTGGTGGTGCAGAAGAAACGACAACAGGTATTCTGCGTCTGAAAGCGTTGGAGAAAGAAGGCAAGCTGGAGTTCCCGATGGTTGCCGTAAACGATGCATTCTGCAAATACTTGTTCGATAACCGCTATGGTACGGGTCAATCCGTATGGGATGGTATCAACCGTACAACGAACCTCGTAGTAGCTGGTAAAACTGTTGTGGTAGCTGGCTATGGCTGGTGCGGTAAAGGTGTAGCGATGCGTGCAAAAGGTTTGGGCGCAAAAGTAATCGTAACCGAAATCGACCCAATCAAAGCGGTAGAAGCTTACATGGATGGATTTGAAGTAATGCCAATGCTCGAAGCTGCGAAGCATGGTGACTACTTCGTAACAGTGACAGGTAACCGCGATATCATCAGCAAAGAGCATTTTGCAGTGATGAAAGATGGCGCAATCTTGTCCAACGCGGGTCACTTCGATGTCGAAGTAAACAAGGTCGATCTGAATGCAATGTCGACATCTTCCCGTATTGTGCGTAAAGATATTGAAGAATTTGTCTTGACTGATGGTCGAAAAGTGTACCTGCTCGCAGAAGGCCGCCTCGTGAACTTGGCTGCTGGCGACGGACATCCGGCTGAAATCATGGATATGACCTTTGCTCTGCAAGCGGTATCCTTGGCTTATGTCAATGAACAGTACAAAAACATTGGCAAAAAAGTGCTGAACGTACCATTCGAGTTGGATCAAATGGTTGCTCAGTACAAGCTGGAAGCTCTGAACATCGGAATCGACAAATTGACAGATGAGCAAAAATCCTACCTGGAAAGCTGGGTCGAATAGTCCCTCGAATCCCGTCTTTTCCCGGCAAAAAAATATGCGAAAAAATCCTGCATACAAACGCAGGATTTTTTTTTATAATAACAAATAGGTACTAGGTGGGGAAAAGTGGGGGAAAGTGGAGCCAACCGACAGGAAAGTGGGGGACTAGGGCGTGTTCATGGGGGAATATCAACACAGCATCGACGAAAAAGGCCGCCTGACGATCCCAGCCAAATTCCGTGAAGGGCTAGGCACTTCCTTTGTTATTACCCGCGGTCTGGACCAATGTTTGTTTGCTTATCCGCAAGATGAGTGGAAACAACTAGAGGAAAGACTCAAGTCTCTCCCATTTACAAAAGCAGATGCTCGCGCATTTACACGATTTTTCTTTTCAGGTGCCACCGAATGCGAGTGGGACAAGCAGGGAAGGGTAAACATACCACCCAATTTACGTGAGCATGCAGGCATGCAAAAAGAATGTGTGATCATCGGGGTGTCAAACCGTGTAGAGGTATGGAGCAAGGAACGCTGGGAAGATTACTTTGCCCAGTCAGAAGGCTCTTTTGGAGAAATTGCCGAAAAACTGGTTGATTTTAATTTGTAGCAGCGAGAAGAACAGGAGTGACGACATTGTCGTTTCATCACGTAACCGTTTTAATGGATGAGGCTGTCCAAGGGCTGAATATTCGTCCTGGAGGCATTTATGTAGACTGTACGCTCGGTGGAGCAGGGCATAGCAGTTTGATTGCTTCCAAGCTGACGGAGGGCGGTCGACTTATCGCCATCGATCAGGATGACTGGGCGCTGGATAATGCCCGCGAAAGACTCTCTTCCTATATGGACAGAGTCACGCTGGTAAAGAGCAACTTCCGCCATATCAAAGACATTGTAAGCGATTTAGGTTTGACTGGCGTAGACGGAATTTTGTTTGACCTTGGGGTATCCTCTCCACAGTTGGATGAGGGAGAGCGTGGCTTCAGCTACAATGCTGATGCGCCTCTGGATATGAGAATGGACCAACAAGCGCCATTGTCAGCCTATGACATTATCAATGAGTGGGAAGAAGAAGAGATTGCCAAGATCATTTGGCTGTACGGAGAAGAGAAATTTTCCCGCCGAATTGCCCGGCAAATCGTTCAACAACGAAAGAAGCAGCCGATCCAAACAACAGGCGAGCTGGTTGAATTGATTAAGGAAGGAATTCCTGCCGCTGCGCGCCGTACCGGACCCCATCCGGCGAAGCGCACATTTCAGGCGATTCGGATCGCAGTCAATGATGAGCTGGATGCATTCAAAGAGGCCGTCGTCGATGCTATTACTGTCTTGAATCCAGAAGGTCGGGTAAGCGTCATCACGTTTCATTCCTTAGAGGACAGAATCTGCAAGCAAATTTATCAAGACTTTGCAAAAGGGTGCACGTGCCCGCCAGCCTTTCCGATTTGCACATGTGGGAATAAAGCAGTCGTAAAAGTCATTACAAAGAAGCCGATTTTGCCATCTGAAGAAGAATTGGAAGCGAATAAGCGTGCACGATCAGCTAAGCTACGGGTAGCGGAGAAGCTGTAGAACGGAAACAACGAGAAAGGAGAGGGAGAAGCGATGAGTTATTACTACCGAGGAAATTTAGCTATGGAGTTGGAACAACAATCCAAATCTGTAACGAAGACAACAAAGCGAACGGTTCGGATCAAGCCAACGATTCCGACCGGAGAAAAATTGCTGTATCTCTTATTTATCTCGTTAACCGTCGTCGGCTTGGGTCTAGTGGGTGTCCGCTACTCGCAAATTTCCCAGTTGAATTACGAAATCCAAAGCACTAAACATGAAAATCGTGTGATGACAGAAAAAAATGCAACGATGAAATTGCAAATTGAGCAAATGACTAACCGGGATCGCCTGCAAAAAGAAGCAGAGAAGCAGGGGATGGTATACAATCCAGGAGCTGTACATACGATTGGGAAATCAGAAGTACGGGCAAGTTCTCTGCCACAAACACAACCCAAAAAACCTTAAATGTTACTGCTCCTTATGTGCGGTAACATTTTTTCTTAGCTGGGCCAGAGTTTCTGACTCGGCTATTATGTGTTCGTCTCCCAAGAAGGGATACATTCTCGTGGCTTAAGGAGCGGGCGATCTTTGATGCGATGGAGTTGAATGGAGATGGAATGGAAGCGAAAAGTAAATTGGCGAATTCTCATGGTAGCCTTATGTACGATTTTGATTTTTTCGACGTTGAGCTTTCGAATCTACTGGCTTCAGACCGTCAAAGCTACCGATATCATGGGAACGGCTCAAGAACAGTGGGACAGGCAGCAAGTCTTGAAGCCGAAGCGCGGAGCGATCTATGATCGAAACGGCGAGATTTTGGCGTATGATGGTAAGGCATACACGGTAAACGCAAAACTGAAGCCGCGCAATGAAAGAGACGAAGATGTGGTGAAAGATCCTTACTACACAGCGAATATGCTGGCTCCTATTTTGAATGCGCCTGTTCCAGAATTGGTGAAGAATTTGACCAAGCCGAACAAAGTCGTGGAATTGGGACGCTACGGGCAAAAGATCAGTGAAGAGCAAAGGAACCGAATTCTGAATTTGCAATATCCGACCCTGCCAAGTGGTGAGAAGCTCAAAAAGAATCAGCTCCCAGGAATCTATTTGACTGAAACGACTCGCCGGGTTTATCCGAATAACGCCTTCGCTTCCCATGTGATTGGTTATCTTGATTTGTATGATGAACCGAAAATGGGGATCGAGCTGCAATTGAACGAAGAATTGGCTGGTAAAAAGGGACATATTGCCTACCAAAAGGATCGCGCAGGCTACCAGCTGCCGGACGGAGAAGGGGAGTACATTCCGGCAAAGGATGGTTTAGATGTTTACCTGACAATTGACCGGCAAATCCAGAATTATGTAGAGCAAGCGCTTGACAAGGTGGAACAGCAGTACAAGCCGCAGGGCATGACGGTCATTGTGGCTGACCCGCAAACGGGTGAGGTATTGGCGATGGGCAACCGCTCGCAGTTTAATCCGAATACATACTACAACGGGATTGATAATTACAATAACCATGCTGTCACCACAATGTTTGAGCCGGGCTCTACGTTTAAGATTATTACTCTTGCGGCAGCGATTGAAGAAAAAATGTTTAATCAGAATGAAACCTATCAATCAGGTGCTTATACCATCAAGGGGCAGATTCCGATCCGTGACCACAACAATGGTGCCGGTTGGGGAACCATCACCTTTTTGGAAGGGGTTCAGCGATCCAGTAACGTATTGTTCGCGAAGTTGGGGTATGAACGTTTGAAGCTGGAAGGTCTGAAGAAATACTTCAAAAAATTCGGGATGGGTGAAAAAACCGGAATTGAGCTTCCTTACGAGAAAAAAGGAAGTCTGATCAACCTGGAAAAACCTCGCTCACCACGTGACTGGGCTGCAACAACGTATGGACAAGCAGCGACGGTCACGGCGATCCAGCAGATTGCCGCTGTAGGGGCAATCGCGAATGGAGGAGAGCTTCTAAAACCTCATATTGTAAAAGAAAAGCGTGATCCTCACACTGGAGCAGTCGTCAATCGCACGCAACGTGAGGTTGTGGAGCGGGTTGTAAGTGAAGCGACTGCGCAACAAACACGAGACATTTTGGGTAAGGTTGTCTCAGAGAAGCCCGGGACTGGTACACTATATCAGATCGAAGGGTACCAAGTAGCAGGAAAGACGGGAACTGCACAAAAATATGATCCCAACACAGGGAAAATCATGGATGGCCGTTACGTTGTTTCTTTCATCGGTTTTGCGCCAAAAGACAACCCGAAGCTGTTGGTTTATGTCGTCATTGACGATCCGCAAACAGATGCATGGTATGCATTGTGGGGCCAGATGATGCTCGCTCCCATGTTTACAACCATCATGGAACGCAGCCTGCAATATTTGCAGCAGCAGCCTGATTTGTCGGTAGGCAAGAATAAACAGAATGAAAAGCCGACGTCGAAAAAAGAAGCCCAGGCAGCACTGGCATCCTCACCTGCTACACCGAAGACATTGCCTAAGTTTGAAGGGATGTCCACGACAGCCGCGCAATTGCGAGCGAAGCAGGACAATTTGACGGTCACAGTAGCCGGGACAGGTACGAAAATCGTTAAACAGTACCCGGAAGCGTATGATCAGGTCGTTCCAGGTGAACAGATCATCCTTGTAACAGACAGGGTCAAAGGAACAAAGATGCCTGACTTCAAAGGAAAATCATTGCGGGACGTCATGGAGTTCAGCTCTTTGATCAATCTCGCAATGAAATCGACTGGAACTGGCTTCGTCACCCAACAAAGCATTCCTCCGGGAACGGTGCTCCAGGGTACAGAGTTGCTTCAGGTGACGCTGCAATCCGTGTCGGAACCATCTGTACCGACAACACCTCCTCCAGGTCAGGAGGGCAGCACAGTGCCTGCTACAACGACGCCAAGCAATACGGCGCCGGATGCTACTACAAATCCAACAGGTGGAAATAATCCGGCTCCGCCATCTTCCGGTCAGCAAACTGGGCAAGGCGGTGCAGCACAGCCGCCAGCATCTGGACAGACACCTCCTCCTGACAATCCAGGAGACCAATCAACACAAACACCGACAACTCCATAGTTCTAACTAGTCCCCCCTGCGAATAAGGTTAAGAAGAGACAACCTATTTGAGGGGGGACTCGCTTTGCGGGTATCCAATGCTACTGTACGCCGTCGCATTTTTATCATCTTGATTGTAGGAGTTGTTTTGTATTCGGCACTTGTCACCCGTTTGGGTTATGTTCAATTGATAGAAGGACCGAAACTCTCGCAAATGTCTGATGAACTGCTCAAGCGGGAAATTAAGTTTCAACCCAATCGCGGTCGCATTCTAGACAGAAGCGGCAATGAGCTCGTGACGAATATGACCGTCCCCACACTGGTATCGGTAGGGGCGCAAATCAAAGACCCTAAAGAAACAGCGAGACAGCTCGCCGTCATTTTGGAGCGAAAAGAAGAAGATGTATTTCGTGCCATTACGAAAAAAGAAATGAGCAACAACCAGATTCCAGGTGGAAGAAAATTGTCTGTTGAAAAGGCAAGAAAAATACAAGAACTGAATTTGCCAGGTATATACTTGGCAGGGGATACGAAGCGTTTTTACCCGAACGGTAATATGGCAGCCCATATTCTTGGGTTCACAGGCATTGACAATCAAGGGCTGACAGGGCTTGAAAAAATTTACGATCCCTTCTTGATGGGGACTGAGGGACATATCTCATTTCCGTCAGATGCCAAAGGGCGCGTACTGCCAGGTGGAACCGAAGACTACGTAGCACCCGTGAATGGTATGGACATGTATTTAACACTCGACAGTACCATCCAATCGTTTATCGAACGCGAGCTGGATCAGGCGGTGGTCGCTTATCAGCCTGATGATGTTCTGGCGATCGCCATGAATCCAAAGACAGGAGAAATATTGGGGATGGGAAGTCGCCCGACTTTTCAACCGGATGCGTACAGAGACTATCCTTCAGAGGTGTACAATAGAAATCTCCCTATCTGGAAAACATACGAGCCTGGTTCCACATTCAAGATTGTGACACTGGCAGCCGCTTTAAACGAAGGGGTCATCAATCTGAATGAAGGCTTTTACGATCCGGGATTCATAAACGTGGCCGGTAAGCGATTGCGTTGCTGGAAGCGGCAGGGGCATGGACAGGAAACGATGCTGGAAGTGGTTGAGAATTCTTGTAACCCTGGCTTCGTTACGATGGGCCAGCGACTGCAAAAAGAACGACTTTTTGACTACATCAAAAAATTTGGCTTCGGACAAAAGACAGGGATCGATTTGATTGGCGAAGAAAACGGGTTGTTATTCAACTTGAATAAAGTGGGACCGGTAGAACTGGGGACGACTTCTTTCGGTCAAGGGGTATCGGTAACGCCAATTCAACAAATGGCTGCAGTCTCAGCCGCTATCAATGGGGGCAAACTTATGAAGCCGTTTGTCGCCAAAGAATGGCGGGATAGTGTGACACACGATGTCGTAGCGAGGACCTTGCCGACAGAAGTTCGACAGGTGATTACCGCGGAGACCTCAGCGAAGGTTCGGCATGCGCTGGAAAGTGTGGTTGCTCAAGGAACGGGTAATAAGGCATATATCGAAGGATATCGGGTAGGAGGAAAGACGGGAACTGCGCAAAAAGTAAAAAATGGCCGTTATATGGATGGGGAATACATCGTGTCGTTTATCGGATTTGCGCCGGCTGATGATCCACAGATCGTCGTATATTTCGCCGTAGACAATCCGAAAGCACTGGCGTTTGGTGGATTGATTGCCGCTCCGAGTGTAAAAAGTATCATGGAATCCTCCCTTCAACATTTGAATGTACCGAAACGAAAAGATGGCATCCCCAAGGAAATTAACAAAGCACTTGGAGAAAGGGCGCCAATCGAAGTACCAAACATGGTCGGACAATCCATGAGAGACGTAGTGACAACATATGATACTCTGCCGCTAGTCGTTTCAGGTAAAGGTCAGTACGTCATCCAGCAGTCCCCTGCTCCCGGAGTAAAAATTGATGAGGGCGGAAAAATTCGCATATACCTTGGTGACAAATTGACCAATTAGCTATAAAATGAGATTTCGAAGGCGGAGGGGAGTAGGCTTGTCTACGTTCGCTCTGCCTTTGTTCGTCAAGACTGCGCCTAAATGTACGGCGTAGCCAAGTACAAATGTTCAAATTTCTGTCTATACTAGTTGGAGAATGGGGTGCCTGTTTCATGTTTCTACGGGATCTGCTCATGCCTTTGTTGCCAGTAACGGTTTCGGGGGATGACAGCATGGAGATTACGGGTTTGACAGCAGACTCGCGCCAGGTAAAGCCCGGCTACTTGTTTGTCTGTCTGACTGGATATACCGTGGATGGACATACGTTCGCGGCCCAGGCGGTGAAGGATGGTGCCGTTGCCGTGTTATCCGAACAAGATCTGGACGTGCCAGCGACTATTGTCAAAGTACCGGATACCCGGCGGGCAATGGCTATGCTGGCTGATCGTATTTTCGGATCTCCTACGAAAGAAGTAAAAGTCATTGGCGTAACGGGGACAAATGGCAAGACGACCACTACGCATTTGATCGACAAAATTTTGAGCGATCAAAGCAAGCAAACAGGCTTAATCGGGACGATCCATATGAGAATTGGAGACGTAACGGAGGAAGTCAAAAATACGACTCCGGATGCCATAGATTTGCAAAGAAGCTTTCGTCGCATGTGCGATGTAAACACAGACTATGCGATTATTGAGGTTTCCTCTCATGCATTGGAGCTGGGAAGAGTCCGCGGTTGCGAAATTCATACAGCGGTTTTCACCAACCTGACGCAGGATCACCTCGACTATCATAAAACGATGGAAAACTATCGCTACGCCAAATCATTGTTGTTTTCCCAGCTGGGCAACGGCTATGACACAGACCGTTTAAAAACGGCTGTACTGAATGCGGATGATGAGGCGTCCGAATTATATGCTACCGTTACACCGGCGCGAGTCATTACATACGGCATAGATCAACCAGCAGATGTAAGGGCAAAACAAATCGAAATCACCAGTAAAGGAACTTCTTTTACAGTCGAAAGCTTTGCTGGTAGTGCGCGTCTGAACTTGAAGCTGATGGGAAAGTTCAATGTGTATAACGCTTTGGCAGCCATCGCGGTTACACTCGCAGAAGGTATTCCACTAGAAGCGATCAAAGCGAGCCTGGAAGAGGTAGCGGGCGTAAATGGGCGATTTGAAGCAGTAGATGCTGGTCAGCCGTTTGCGGTACTCGTCGACTACTCCCACACACCAGACAGCTTGGAAAATGCCTTGATGACCGTCAAGGAATTTGCCCGTGGCAACGTATTTTGCATTGTTGGTTGCGGAGGCGACAGAGATCGAACCAAACGCCCAATCATGGCGCAAATTGCAACGAAATATGCTGATCTGACCGTCTTAACATCAGATAATCCGCGTTCGGAGGAGCCGCAGGCGATTCTCGATGACATGCTGGCTGGCTTGTCGGAAGTGGCACCTGATCGTTATGCGGCACTGACAGACCGACGCGAAGCAATTGCGCATGCAGTTTCGCTTGCAAAGCCGGACGATGTGATCTTGATCGCCGGAAAAGGACACGAAACGTATCAAATTATAAAAGACCAGGTGTTGCCCTTCGATGACCGTGAAGTTGCGCGCGAAGCGATTGCCCGGTACAACCAAGAATAAAACAGATGCCACACACTGCATCGAAAGAAAGGAGGCTCGGGCATGTTCGTTGACAACGTCCTAATCGTCACGATCGTCGCTGCGTTTCTCATCGCCGTACTCATTGGCCCATTGTTTATTCCATTCCTTCGCCGCCTGAAATTTGGGCAGGCAATTCGTGAGGAAGGACCGCAATCCCATTATAAGAAGGCTGGAACTCCCACAATGGGAGGCACCATCATTCTTTTGGCACTCATATTTACCGTGTTGAAGTTTGCCAATGCGAAAATGGAAATTTACTTCCTGTTATTGGTGACTCTCGGATACGGTTTAATCGGGTTTCTGGATGATTTCATCAAAATCAAGAAAAAACGCAACCTCGGCTTGACCGCCAAACAGAAGTTTGCAGGTCAGATTGTCTTGGCAATCGGCGCTTATATTTTGCTGCTCATGATGGGGCATGACACGTCTATTCATCTGCCAGGTACACCGTGGAAGCTGGAGCTCGGCTATTTTTACTTCCCATTCCTGTTGTTCCTCTTGGTAGGTACAACGAATGCCGTTAACATCACAGATGGAGTGGATGGACTATTGGCAGGGACGGGAGCCATTGCTTTTGGTGCTTATGCAATCATCGCATGGTTTGGTCAAGATTATGACACCGCTATTTTTAGTGCGGCTGTTGTAGGTGCGCTACTTGGCTTCCTCGTCTTCAATGCACATCCGGCACGCGTGTTCATGGGTGATACCGGTTCACTCGGACTTGGTGGAGCACTTGCGGGAATTGCAATCATGACCAAGACGGAATTGCTCTTGGCTATTATCGGTGGGGTATTTGTTGTCGAGACGCTCTCTGTTATTATGCAGGTAGTCTCCTTTAAGACACGTGGAAAGCGCATTTTCCGTATGAGTCCCCTGCATCATCATTTTGAATTAACAGGCTGGTCAGAGTGGCGCGTGGTTGTCACGTTCTGGCTCGTTGGTATGTTCTTTGCTGGATTGGGTGTATACCTTGAGGTGGTGACAATCAGATGATGCGTTTTCAAGATAAGCATGTCGTCGTTATTGGTATGGCAAAGAGCGGTGTCGCAGTGGCAAAACTGCTACACCGCTTTGGTGCTCATGTCGTCGTAAATGATAAAAAGCCACGTGAAGAAGCGGTGGGGATAGAAGAGCTGGAATCGTTGGGGATTCCGGTCATTTGCGGCTATCACCCAGATGATCTGATTCATGAAGGCGTCTCCTTGGTGGTCAAAAATCCGGGGATTCCGTATGAAGCAGCACCCGTCAAGCAGGCGCAGGCACTAAGCATTCCTGTTGTGACGGAGGTGGAGCTGGCCTCCCAGATTGCCAAGGCACCGATTATCGGCATTACAGGCTCCAATGGCAAGACGACGACTACTACGCTCGTCGGACTGATTTTTAAAGAAGCGGGTCTGGATGCGAAGGTAGGAGGCAACATTGGTACCGTGTTGTGCGGGCTAGCGGAGGAAGCTGGTCCCGACGAATGGCTTGTTGCCGAATTGAGTAGCTTCCAACTGATGGGGACGAGGGAATTCCGCCCTCATATCGGTGTTTTGCTCAATCTGTATCCTGCACATCTCGATTACCATCACACAATGGAAGAGTATTTGGCAGCCAAACTGAAAATGTTTGCGAACCAAACGGCAGATGACGCAGCTATTTTGCCATATGACCAACCAGAGATTGTAGAAAAATGCAAAGACCTCCCTTCAGCTATCTACTACTTTAGCAAGAGTCAAGAGGTACCAAAGGGAGCTTTTATCAAGGATGGTTTGATCTTGTTTGCGGATGGGAATGGGAATACAGAGCCAATCGTGGCGATAGCGGACATTACTGTTCCTCATCTGGACAACGCTCTGGCAGCGATTCTAGTTGCGAAGCTCGCGGGCGCGGACAAGCAATCGATTATTCAAGTTCTTACTACCTTCCCAGGGGTAGAGCACCGGATGGAGTTCGTGGATTCGATTCGCGGTGTCAAATACTTCAATGATTCAAAAGCGACTAACCCGGAAGCGGCATCGCGCGCCTTGCAAGCATGCAAGGAGCCGGTCGTATGGATTTGCGGCGGGCTCGATCGTGGTGTTGATTTTCGGGAACTGCTACCTGTAATCCAAGGTCGGGTAAAAGTAGTCATCGCTCTCGGGCAAACGGCTCCGATTTTACTGGAACGTGCTCAGGAAGCAGGGATTAATGAGCGTATCCATGTCGATACTGTGGAAAAAGCCGTTCTTGCTGCTTCCCAGTTAGCCGAATCAGGTGATGTGGTCTTACTGAGCCCTGCTTGTGCGAGTTGGGACATGTTTCCTTCGTTTGAGACAAGGGGGAGCATGTTTAAGGACGGCGTGCATAGACTTAAAACAAGCCTAGCATAACGTCCCACTGTACCATCAAGAATATGACAAAAGCGGGACGGCATGAGAAAGGATGACCTGGCACAATGAGCAAGGTACGCTCTGCCCCCGACTTCGTAATTATTTTTGCAACACTTTTTTTATTGGGAATTGGCATCGTGATGGTGTACAGCGCCAGCGCGATCGTGGCGCAAAAGCCGCCATTTTCTGATCCGTATTTTTTTGCCAAGCGGCAACTGATCTTCGCTCTGTTAGGGATTACATCCATGTACATTACGATGAATATCGACTACTGGGTGTGGAAGCAATGGGCCAAGCCAGGGTATTTGATGAGCATCGGTTTGTTGATTCTGGTTCTGATCATCGGGATTGAAGTAAATGGCTCGAAAAGCTGGCTTGGTTTTGGAGCTTTTGGAATTCAACCAGGTGAATTTGCAAAGCTTGGCGTCGTTGCATTCTTGGCGAGGTGGCTCGCAGATAATCAGAAGCAAATTGTCTTGTTCCGAAAAGGTCTTATGCCTGCCTTGGGAATCCCAGTTCTTTGTTTTGGTTTGATCATGCTGCAACCGGATTTGGGCACAGGAACGGTTTTGATGGGAACAGCAGTTATCATGATTTTTGCGTCAGGTGCGCGGATCAGTCATTTTGTCGGATTAGGAATGATCGGAGTTGTTGGCTTCATCGGCTTGGTTTTGTCAGCACCTTATCGAATCAAAAGGATTACGTCCTTCCTCGATCCGTGGTCTGACCCGCTCAATACTGGCTATCAAATCATCCAATCCCTTTACGCAATAGGTCCCGGCGGCTTGTTGGGTCTTGGGCTAGGGCAAAGCAGACAGAAGCATCTGTATCTGCCTGAGCCTTACAATGATTTTATTTTCTCGATTGTCGCGGAGGAGCTTGGCTTTATCGGAGGCACGCTCATTCTCCTGCTTTTCCTCCTCTTGTTGTGGAGGGGAATGCGGACAGCGATTACGGCTCCAGATTTATTCGGAAGCCTACTTGCGCTAGGGATCATCGGCATGATAGCCATCCAGGTGGTCATCAATATTGGTGTTGTGACAGGGATGTTTCCAGTGACAGGAATCACGTTGCCGTTCTTAAGCTACGGTGGTTCATCGTTGACACTGATGCTCACGGGTGTAGGTGTTTTGTTGAACATCTCTCGTTTTTCTCGATAATAGAAACCTCAACAGGGAGTACGCAATAAGCGAGTAAATCAGCCTATTGCTACTCCTTCTCAAAAAAGGGTGTGAACGTATGCGTGTCGTCTTAACAGGCGGTGGCACAGGTGGACATATTTATCCGGCGCTTGCGGTGGCGAGGGAAGTTTCTCGCCAAAATCCGCAGGCTGCCTTTTTGTATATTGGCAGTAAAAAAGGCTTGGAAGCAGGTTTGGTTCCGAAATCAAATATTCCTTTCCAATCTGTGGAAATTAGCGGGTTGAAGCGCAAGCTGTCGTTGGACAACCTGAAGACCTTGTGGAAATTCGTCCGAGCCGTTGGTGATGCCAAGAAAATGTTGCGCGAATTCAAACCGGATGTCGTAATTGGGACAGGTGGCTACGTATGTGGTCCAGTCGTATATGCAGCATCTCGCTTGGGAATCCCGACTCTCATCCATGAGCAAAACGTAGTGCCGGGCTTGACCAACAAGTTTCTTTCTCGTTCAGCTACACGGGTGGCCGTTTCGTTCAAAGAATCGCTTGCCCATTTCCCCCCTTCTAAAACAGTACTGACCGGCAACCCGCGTGCTACGGAAGTCATGCACGGTAATGCAGAGGCGGGGCGTAGCTTTTTGGGCGTGGACAACAACAAAAAAATCGTCCTGATCTTTGGTGGCAGCAGGGGAGCACGCGCAATAAATGAGGCAGTGCTTTCGGTTGTTACGCAGTTGGGCAAATATGCCGATACTCATTTTGTATATGTGACAGGCGACGTTCATTTTGAAACGATTTCGGCACAGCTTCGTGAACTGGGAACACTTCCAAGTAACATTTCTGTGCTTCCTTTCGTCCATAATATGCCGGATGTTTTGGCGGCGACGCATGTATTGGTTGGTCGTGCAGGGGCATCTACCTTGGCAGAAATAACGGCACTAGGTGTGCCTTCGATCTTGATTCCGTCCCCGTACGTCACGAACAACCATCAAGAGAAAAATGCAAGGGGATTGGAACGCGTAGGGGCAGCTCATGTCATCGTAGAGCGGGAGCTCACCGGAGAGAGCTTGCTACTTTCCTTGGAAAATATCCTTGCCAATCCAGCGAAATGGGAAGAGATGAAAAACAGTTCACTTTCATTGGGAATGCCGCAAGCTGCGACGGAGATTGTCCGTCAATTAGAGGCGATTACACGAAAAAAATGATCAGATGGGCGATTGTCACGCCGATCTGGGCGAACGCATAGTATGGAGCAAACACGTGAGAAGACTAGGTCCGACCTAGCAAACGTATCAGGAGGTTCACAAATGAAAAAGATCGCAGATGAACTCATGCAAGCAGGAATCGAAAAAGTGTGGACCGATGAACCCCTTGCTAATCATACAACGTGGCGGATCGGGGGTCCTGCTGATTTGTTAATCCAACCCAAGGATAAAGCATCCTTGCAAAAAGCCTTGCAGATCATCCATCGTCATGAAATTCCTTGGAGTGTAATCGGGCGCGGTTCAAACCTTCTGGTGAGGGACAGAGGGATACGTGGAGCCGTGCTTAAAGTGGCCGAGGGCTTGAGCCACTGTGAGTTCAAGGGCGAAGAGGTGTGTGTGGGTGCCGGATATTCCATGATCCGCCTGGCGGTGGAGACAGGCAAGATGGGATTAACAGGTATGGAGTTTGCAGGAGGGATTCCTGGTACGGTAGGCGGCGCCGTCTATATGAATGCGGGGGCACACGGATCTGATCTTTCACGTATTCTTATTGATGCCGAGATCCTTTTCGAAAACGGCGAAAGTAAAGTGTTGAGTAACGAGGAACTGAGCTTTAGTTATCGGACTTCTCTTTTGCAAAAGCAAAAAGGGATCGTGCTAGAAGCCCGTTTTCAATTGAGGATGGGCGACAGCAAAGAGATTGCGGCCACGCTCGCTGCCAATAAGGAACGAAGGCGCAATACGCAGCCACTGCAGATGCCGTGTGCCGGCAGTGTGTTCCGAAATCCGGTAAATGACCACGCAGGTCGCCTGATTGAGGCGGCGGGGTTGAAGGGCTATCAGGTCGGAGGAGCTCAGGTTTCAGAAAAACACTCCAACTTCATCGTGAATTGCGGAGGAGCAACGGCTGCCGACGTCCTCACCTTGATTGATCACGTTCGGAGGACCATTCTCGAGAAAAATGGGATTGACCTGCATCCGGAAGTCCTGGTGGTGGGCGAGGGGTAACACGGAGGTGAAAGTTTGGAGACTTTTGCGATCGAAGGCGGAAGACCTCTGTCCGGTTCGCTTCGGATCCAAGGTGCTAAGAACGCTGCTCTTCCCATTCTTGCCGCTGCTGTGCTCGCGGAAGGGCAATTCTATATCTATGACGTCCCCCATCTAAAAGACATTAAAGTCATGCTCGAAATCTTGACGTTGCTTGGGGCGAATACGAAGCATGAGGACGGATGTGTCGATCTGGATACAACATCTGTCTGTGTCCCGCAGGTGCCGGATGACTTAATGAGCCAAATGCGATCTTCGATTTTTTTGGCGGGACCACTCCTGGCACGTCTAGGTGAGGTCACGATTTCCAGGCCAGGTGGATGTGACATTGGAGAGCGCAGGATTGACTTGCATTTAGCTGGATTGACTGCGCTAGGAGCCAAAATCGAAGAAAGTGAAGGCTACATTACATTTCGGGCCAAACAATTGCGTGGGTCCAATATCTTTCTTTCCTTCCCCAGTGTGGGCGCGACGGAAAATATCATGATGGCGGCTGTGCTGGCAAAAGGCACCACTCGAATTTGTAATGCAGCACGAGAACCAGAAATCATCGACCTCCAAAATTTCCTGAATGCAATGGGGGCGCGGATCAGAGGGGCAGGCACCGATACGATTGAAATCAGTGGTGTACCTCGCTTGCGTTCCGTCAGTTACCGGATCATCCCGGACAGGATTGTGACAGGAACCTATATGCTGGCTGTCGGTATTTCACAGGGACATATCGAATTGACCAATACTCTGCCTGAACAATTGACGGCTTTGATTGAGGTCGCCCGTAGCTGCGGTGTTGAAATCAAGACCCGCCATGATATAATGGAAATCAAAAGCACCTCCCGTCCACGTGCCTACGACCGGATCATCACCTCGCCATATCCTGGGTTTCCAACCGATTTGCAGGCGCAGCTGATGGTGTTTCTATCACAGGCTAGGGGAACGAGTGTCATCAAAGAGACCATTTTTGAAGGAAGATTCAAACATGTGAATGAATTGGCGCGAATGGGCGCCTCTATATACGTTGATCTTGGCTCCGCAATCATTCGGGGTGTCAACAAATTGACCGCTACGAATGTCGAAGCTACTGACCTTCGAGCAGGTGCTGCCTTAGTCCTCGCAGGGCTTGCTGCAGAAGGTATTACCACGGTGAACCAGATCCATCATATCGATCGCGGTTACGATCGGCTGGAAGAGCAGTTGCGTCAATTAGGAGCCGATATATCACGAGTATCGATTTAACCGAGGGAGAGTGGGCGGCATAATGTTATGCCGCTTTCCCTGTTTTGTTTAGTGACATTTATTCGAAAGACATCCAGTAATTTACTTTGCTCTGGGCAATGAGCCTAAAAAACATGAGGAAGGGTACGGCCATGGCGGTATATGAGGAACGCATTCCGCAAGTCAAGCAACAACGCCCCAGAAGAAGGGGCAACCGCAAGCTGGTCATTCTACTGGTATTGTTTTTTCTTACCATTCTCATCATCGTTTTTATCCGTTCCCCTTACAGTAAGGTGCAAGAGATTCGAGTGATTGGTAATGATATTTATACGACGGAGCAAATCATTACACAATCTGGCTTAATCAAGGACATGCAGTTTCTAAACGTATGGGAGAACAGTGTACGAAATAACTTGAAACCACTAGAGGCCATTAAGGATGTGACGGTGAGCCGCTCTTTCCCTGGATTGATCACGCTACATATAACTGAACAAAAGCGCGTCGCTTTTTGGAGTGTGCAGGACGGAAGCCGCTATGCTTTACTGGACAATGGCTATGTGCTCAAACAGGTTAATTTCGCCAAGCGCGTAGTGGACAGGCCATTGATTAGCTCGTGGGCCTCACCTGAGCTCCTTCCCCATCTCGCGAAGTCGCTATCGAAATTATCGCCAGATGTACTCGCGGAGATTTCGGATATTACACTGACGCCAACGGTTTACGACAAGCAGCGCGTCACGCTGTACATGCGAGACGGGAATGAAGTAAGAAGCGTTATCTACAAGCTGGACAAGATGATGAACTGGTATCCGACGATCGTGAAAGAATTGCCGCCAGATACAAAAGGGGTGCTCTCTTTGTTTGAGCAGCCATGGTTTATTCCGTACGGGGCTCAAGGGGCTATTTCTATTCAGGAAGGGCAAGAGCAACCACAGCAGTAAATGAAAAAGGGGAAAGTTGACAATGAGTCGTCGTCGCAAATTTCATTTGTATTTAACCATCGTGACGTTTTCTACCGGCTTTCTAGTGGCCACTTCCTTCGAAACGAACAAGCTTACGCGCAAAGAACGGCTGAATGATCAGCTGTTCCAACAGGAAACGCAATTGAATGACCGAATTTTGGCTGAGAAGGAGCAAAATCAGCATCTGGAAAATCAACTGCTCGATTTGCAGCGTCAGGTGGGAAAAGTGGAAGAAGCGATGGCGGAGCGTAAATCGGAGGCTGCCGAGACACTCAGTCAACTGGATGCAGCGCGGATGCTGGCAGGGGTAGTCGCTGTCCAAGGGCCGGGTATCGTCATAACGATGCAGGATAGCCAGAATGCAGCGAACAGCGCAGACATCGCGAACTACATCGTACATGAGCAGGATGTCCGCCTGGTCGTCAATGAACTGCGTGCAGCAGGAGCAGAGGCGATCAGCATTAACGGACAGCGAGTGGTGAGTAATTCCGAGATCCGTTGCATTGGACCAACGATCATTGTAAACGGCATCAAGTCGGCCGCTCCATTCGTAGTAACAGCGATCGGAAATCCCGACACACTAGACAGTGCGTTGAACTTGCCGGGAGGCGTTTTGCACTCCTTGCAAGATTTTGTCCAAATAAGCGTAGCCAAAAAAGAGCGGGTCGAGCTGCCTGCCTTTGTTGGTGACACGAAAACGAAACACTCCTAAATAAAAGGATGCGTTTACCTATGTTACAAAAAAGCCGTAAAATCACATTTATTCTTGCCATTATTAGTGCTATCATAGGTGTGATGTTGACTGTGCAATTACGAAGCAGTCTTCATCCTATTCATAAAGAGTCTCGCAGCATCGCGGAACTTCGGACCACGTTGCAAAAAGAACTGGAGAAACACAAAAACCTGCTCGCAGACATTTCAAAGTATAATCAGCTGTACTACCAATACGAAACCTCACTCAGTGAAGATGAAAGTATCTCCGTTATGAAAGAGGAGTTGGCACGGACTCGCCGAATGGCTGGTATGGTAGGGATGGAGGGAGAAGGCATCGTTATTGATGTTGTCGATGCCCATACGCCTGAAGAACCAGCTATGGATGAACATATGCCTGTGCCAGTTGTAGGAGACTATACGATTGACGATGAAGATTTGCGCTGGTTGGTAAATATCCTGTTTGCAAACGGAGCACAAGGTGTTTCCATTAATGGTCATCGACTGATTGCTACCACTGCGATCCGCAATGTGGGAGACGTCATCCAAATCGATACCAGGACGATCAGGGCTCCGTATGAGATAAAAGCATTGGGGGAACCTGAAGTATTGTTGTCCGCATTGAAGCTGGAGGGCGTAGAAGAGAACTTTCAGCTGGCGAATAAGAAGGTGCTGGCCGAAAAACGGGACAAGCTGATGATCTCAGCGAATAACGAAACGCGTGTCATTCAATTTATGAAACCTGTGAAAGAAAAAGGAGATTCGTAACCATGTGGCTCCCGCTTATCGGACTGATTGTCGGTCTTGTTGTCGGCTTCCTGCTGGATTGGCGTGTGCCCCAGGAGTATAGCAGCTATCTATCAATAGCCCTCTTGGCTGGATTGGATACGATCTTTGGGGGGATTCGTTCGTTTTTAGAACGTACTTTTAACGTTCGTATTTTCATGTCTGGATTCTTTTTCAACACACTTTTTGCAGCAGGCTTGGCCTTCATCGGAGGGTTCTTGGGGATTGATCTGTATTTGGCTGCGATCGTGGCTTTCGGGGTCCGCTTGTTCAACAATCTCGCTGTCATTAGGAGAATTGTTCTATCCAAATGGATCAATCAGCAAGAATAACGCGAAGAAAAATGGGAAGATGGTCATTTTTTTACAAAAAATCAATAAGAAAAAAAGGGAATGGTTGTCCTGTGTGGAATAATTTATGCAGGTGTTCTCACTTTAGCAAGAAAAAAGACGTAGCAGGGGAGGTGTCACAGGTTTGGTAAGCAATGAATTCATCGTCAGCCTAGACATTGGAACATCCAAAGTACGCGTCATGATCGGCGAGATCAACAACGGTTCCATCAACATCATCGGCGTCGGACAATCACACTCAGAAGGTATCAAGAAGGGCGTGATTGTAGACATCGACCAAACCGTGCATGCCATCCGAGAAGCAGTTGATCATGCCGAGCGCATGGTTGGCGTTTCAATCGAAGAAGTGTATGTGGGGATCACTGGAAACCATATCGATCTGCATGAAACCCAAGGGGTTGTCGCTGTATCCAGCGAAGACCGTGAGATACGAGAAGAAGATATTCAACGCGTAATTCAGGCAGCGAAGGTTGTGGCTATTCCTCCAGACCGTGAAATCATCGAGGTAGTCCCAAAGGAGTACATCGTTGATGGACAAGGGAGCATTAAGGACCCACGTGGGATGATTGGTGTCCGACTGGAAATGGAAGGGACCATTGTGACCGGATTGAAAACGGTCGTACATAACATCGTTCGCTGTGCTCAACGAACCAATCTGCGTGTAGCTGGAATATTCTTGCAACCGCTTGCGGCTAGCACTGTTGCTCTATCCAAAGATGACAAAAATATGGGTGTCGTTCTTGTCGACATCGGTGCGGGTTCTACCACGATCGGTGTATTCGAGCAGGGGAAACTGGCAGCGACCACCGTGATCGGCATCGGTGGCGACCACATTACGAGCGATATCTCACTGGGACTGCGCACGCATACAGATGTGGCAGATCGTGTGAAAACCAAGAACGGCTGTGCCCTTATTGACGAAGCATCCGAAGATGTGAAGTTCAAGGTGAACCGGATTGGCAGCGAAGTCGAGAAGCAATTTACGCAAGTGGATTTGGCCAATATTATCGAGCCGCGCGCTGCGGAAATATTCCAATTAGTCGAGGATGCTGTATACAAATTAGGCTACCGCGACGAAATTGCAGGTGGCTATGTTCTTACGGGTGGTACCGTAGCCATGCCGGGCATGTTGGAATTGGCAAAAGAAGAATTGGACGCACCTGTTCGAATTGCGATTCCTGATTACATCGGAGTGCGAGATCCTGCCTACACCACTGGGGTAGGTTTGATTCAATATGCCTTGCAGTTGATGGAGCGCCGCAGCATTCGCGTGACCCCCTCATTCAAGGGCACTCAGAAGCAAACCGTCTCGTCTAAGCCAAAAGAAGGCGGCGGTTTGATGGAAAAAGTAAAAAACTGGTTTAGCGAATTTATTTAATGAAGTTCGCTTACCAAGCTTAACTACAATGACGAAGATGAGGATCGATTCGTTCCATTGTGTTTAGTTGACAGGCTTCTGTAGCCACGAAGTTTTCTTATGTTGAATTGGGGAGGACTAGCAATATGCTGGAATTTGATATGGACTTGGAATCCTTTGCACGAATTAAAGTCATTGGTTGCGGGGGCGGAGGTAGTAACGCAGTAAACCGCATGATCGCAGGTGGAGTAAAGGGTGTAGAATTCATCACCTTGAACACTGACGCGCAAGCACTTCAGCTCTCTAGTGCAGATATCAAGCTGCAAATCGGGGAAAAGCTGACACGTGGACTTGGAGCAGGTGCGAATCCTGAGATCGGTAAAAAAGCGGCGGAAGAAAGCCGTGATTTGATTGAAAACGCTCTGCGTGGAGCTGACATGGTATTCGTAACTGCCGGTATGGGTGGTGGTACGGGTACAGGTGCAGCACCTGTTGTTGCAGAGATCGCCAAAGAAATGGGTGCTCTTACAGTTGGTGTTGTAACCCGTCCATTCTCCTTCGAGGGTCGTAGACGTTCCCAGCACGGTGAGATCGGTATCGCTGCTCTGAAAGAAAAAGTAGACACACTGATCGTGATTCCTAACGACCGTCTGCTGGAAATCGTTGATAAAAATACGCCAATGCTCGAAGCGTTCCGCGAAGTTGACAACGTACTGCGACAAGGTGTTCAAGGTATTTCCG
This sequence comes from Brevibacillus sp. DP1.3A, assembly GCF_013284245.2. Classification (NCBI taxonomy): domain Bacteria; kingdom Bacillati; phylum Bacillota; class Bacilli; order Caryophanales; family Paenibacillaceae; genus Brevibacillus; species Brevibacillus sp. DP1.3A. The sequence goes on from NZ_CP085876.1 coordinate 2,542,189, forward strand.
ATCTGATTGCGGTACCTGGATTGATCAACTTGGACTTCGCTGACGTGAAGACGATCATGACTGAGCGCGGTTCTGCTCTCATGGGAATCGGTGTAAGCAGCGGCGAAAATCGTGCGGCTGAAGCAGCTCGGCGCGCTATTTCCAGCCCACTGCTCGAGACTGCGATTGATGGTGCACGCGGTGTTCTCATGAACATCACAGGCGGTACGAACCTGAGCTTGTATGAAGTAAACGAAGCAGCTGACATCGTATCTTCTGCATCGGACCCAGATGTAAACATGATTTTCGGTGCGGTAATTAACGAGGATCTGAAAAATGAATTGGTAGTGACCGTGATTGCTACAGGCTTCGAGCATAGTCAACGCGCGGTGGAGGCTCCTCGCCGTCAACAACAGCCGATCAACACGCCTGGCAATCGTCCGACACCAGTTTCCAATACGAATAACAGCCGCGCGAAGGAAGAAGAGGAAGACAAGTCCTTCTTCTCCATGGGCAACCTGGATAATCTGGATATTCCAGCATTCCTGCGCAATCGCCGCCGCAACAAAAACTAAAGCAATAAATGACTGTCAAAAGCCTTGTTCCCGTCAGTGGGGACAAGGCTTTTTTTCGTTGATTGGATGAAAAATGTTAGACAAAAAAACCAAAAAAACACCGTCAAGAATTGACAGACTTTACATACACATTGATATATACTGCTTTTACTGATAGAAGTCGTCCTACTATTTACCATTTTTGCTAGGACACATGCTTGCTGCCAAGTCGGTTAAAAGATGAGGGGGAAAGCAAGTGGTTGTGTATCTTGATATCATTCTACTCCTGAATGTGGCTATTGATACCTTGTTACTCTGGTTTACTGCTTATTTTCGCAAAGAGCGCATGGTGTGGTGGAGAATGATACTTGCCTCTGTGTTTGGCTCCGCGTATCTGGTCTTTTTCTTTTTCCCTGTGTTTTCTCCGATGTATCAATGGTGGGTCAAACTGCTCTTTTCTGTCATCATGCTGTGGATTGCTTTTGGGAACAGGAGGTTGTTGTCCTTTGCGCAAAACTTGATCATTTTTTACTTTGTCGCATTTGTGTTCGGAGGGGGAGTGCTTGGGCTACAGTATTTTTTGGCACCGCAGAGTGAAATTGTGAATGGACTGGTTGTCACGCATAATGATGGGTTTGGCGTTGGGTTCAAGCCAACCCTGGGGATCGTCCTGATCGGTTTTATCCTGATCTTTTTCCTCGGGAAAAAGAGCTACCGCGCAATCCAGGAGCCGAGAAGAATCGAAACCTTTCTCGTCGATGTCGTCGTTACGTTGGCAGGGGAAAAAGTCATTTGCCGTGGACTTGTGGATACAGGAAACCAGCTCCACGAGCCGATTACACGCATACCCGTCATGATTATGGAGAATCGCATGTTCGCACATTTGCTTCCGCCGTCGCTTCTCCGACAAGCCGATGAAAACGGTGGAGTGTGGGAGAAGCTGGACGGATCTTGGGACCAGCTGCCGCTGGAATGGCAGTCTCGGGTACGTTTGATCCCGTATCGCAGCGTGTCAAGAGGTATGGATTTTTTGCTCGCGATCAAACCAGACCATGTGATGGTTGTGCAAGACGGGATTCGTTTTGAAACAGAAAGGGTGTTAATCGGACTTAACCCGATCCCATTGGCCGCTGACGGCAAGTATCAGGCCATCGTGCACCCAGCCATGATGGAATCTTATACAGAGGAATCAACCTTTATTCTCAAACAGGAGGGCTAATCATGTATGTAAAACTTCGCCTACAACTCCAATTGACCTGGTACCGAATCTTGCTCTGGCTTGGTGTACGCGCCGAAGAAGTCTATTATATTGGCGGGAGTGAAGCATTGCCTCCACCGTTGACCAGAGAAGAAGAGGAGCTGCTGCTCGGACGACTGCCTTCTGGTGATCCGGCTGTCCGCGGTATGCTAATTGAACGCAATCTTCGTCTGGTCGTATACATCGCCCGCAAGTTTGAGAATACGGGAATTAATATTGAGGACTTGGTCAGCATTGGCACCATTGGCTTGATTAAGGCAGTGAACACCTTTGATCCAGACAAGAACATCAAGCTGGCAACGTATGCATCTCGTTGTATCGAAAACGAAATCCTCATGTATCTTCGCCGCAATAATAAAATTCGTTCAGAGGTATCTTTTGATGAACCGCTTAACATTGATTGGGATGGCAATGAGCTGTTGCTCTCAGATGTTTTGGGTACGGAGAATGACACGATCTATAAAAACATCGAGGACCAAGTGGATCGAAAGCTTCTGAAAAAAGCACTGGATAAGCTATCTGACCGCGAGAGAATTATCATGGAGCTGCGCTTCGGCTTAGCGGGAGAAGAGGAAAAGACACAGAAGGATGTAGCGGATTTGTTGGGTATCTCACAGTCGTATATTTCGCGTTTGGAAAAGCGAATTATAAAACGGTTACGAAAAGAATTCAACAAGATGGTCTAACGCATATTTTCCCAGCTTGGGGGGATACTGTTCCTAAACCGAAACAGATGGTGGTTTTTGCCACCTTCTTGGTCGGCTACGCGTCAGTTACGCGGCCTTTCAAGACAACCGGGTTAGGGACTTTTTTCTTGCTTCGAGGAGGGAAAGACGTGACGCGCAATAAGGTAGAGATATGCGGGGTAGATACCTCCAAGCTTCCGGTGTTAACAAACAAAGAGATGCGAGAATTGTTTGAGCGCCTGCAAAGTGGGGAGCTTGCTGCCCGCGAGAAGCTGGTCAACGGCAACTTGCGACTGGTGCTTAGCGTAATCCAACGGTTCAACAATCGCGGAGAGTTCGTGGATGACTTGTTTCAAGTGGGCTGCATCGGATTGATGAAAGCGATCGACAACTTTGATCTCGGACAAAACGTGAAGTTTTCCACGTATGCCGTACCGATGATCATCGGAGAAATTCGACGCTATTTACGGGACAACAATCCGATTCGCGTTTCCCGCTCTTTGCGAGACATCGCGTACAAGGCCTTGCAGGTGCGTGACAATCTGACCAACAAACATTCGCGAGAGCCTACCATTATCGAGATTTCTCAGGAATTGAACGTAGCCAAAGAAGACGTCGTGTTTGCACTCGATGCGATCCAAGATCCGGTTTCATTGTTTGAACCGATTTATCAGGATGGCGGCGATCCGATTTACGTCATGGATCAGATTAGTGACGAGAAGAACAAAGACGTCACGTGGGTAGAGGAAATTGCGCTTCGTGAGGGAATGCAGCGACTAGGTGACCGAGAAAAAATGATATTATCCATGCGCTTTTACGAAGGAAAAACGCAGATGGAAGTAGCAGAGGAAATCGGAATCTCACAAGCACAGGTCTCTCGGTTAGAAAAAGCGGCAATTGCCCATATGCAAAAGCACGTTCAATCGTAAGGAGAAACCAAATAGGCGACCCGGCGGTCTTGTACCGTTCGGGTTTTTTGTACGAGTCGAAAAGTTAGTTTTCAATCTCCTTACTTTTTGCCAAAGAAGCGGACATATTCCTCATTGGACTCATATACTGAAAGTAACGGAGAAAAGAAGGTGAGGAAGAATGGTAAAAATCTCTGACTTCCAGACCAAAGAAGTGGTAAATATTCTCGATGGGAAGCGGCTTGGGCAAGTTTCAGATTTGGAGATCGATCTGCGTCACGGTCGTGTAGAGGCTATCGTTGTACCGGGACCAGGCAAGTTTCTCGGCTTCTTTTCTGCCGGGAACGATTATGTCATACCCTGGCGCAATATTGTGAAGATCGGGAAAGATGTGGTGCTTGTCCGGATGGAAGAAGCACTTAAAGTTGAAGTAAAAACTTCTGGTGGAGATGAATACTAACGCGTAAAGGGAGAAAGGCACGGATAGCCTTTCTTTTCTTTTCGGCTATGGTATGATTAGCCATATGAGGAAGGTGACAACATGAGAGAGCCATTTGTCAGGGTAGAGGATAAGTCAATCTTATCGTTAACAGAGTGGGAGCAACAATTTCCTGGATTAGTGGCGGGGTTTACCATTCGCTCAGGCGGGGAAAGTGAACAACCGTACGGGTCTTTTAATATGGGGCTACATGTGGGTGATGAATCTGCGAACGTAGTAGCCAATAGACGCAAGCTGGCAGAACAAGTAGGGATGTCTTTTACGGAGTGGACATGCGCCGATCAAGTGCACGGGAATCGGGTATGCCAGGTCACAGCAGGCGGTGCGGGTAAAGAAAGTCTGGAGGACGTCATATCTGCAACGGATGGTTTGTTTACCCTTGAAAAAGGAGTCATGCTGACCTCGTTTTATGCAGATTGTGTTCCCCTCTATTTTCTGGATACCCAATCGGGAGCAATCGGACTTGCTCACGCAGGCTGGAAGGGGACAGTGGGCCGTATTGCCGAGGAAATGGTGAAGGCCATGACGAAGCAATATCAGGCAAAGCCAGAGGACATTCGCGTCGCAATTGGCCCATCCATTGGCGGCTGTTGCTATGAAGTAGATGAGCGAATCATGACGCAGGTACGCACTTGTGCAGCCGATTGGGAAAAAGCAGTCATCTCCTCCACAGGGGAGCGGTACATGCTGGACCTTCGTCAGCTAAACACAGAGATATTGCTCGAAGCAGGAATTTCTTCAAGGAATATTTTATCCACAGATTGGTGTACAAGCTGCAGAACAGACTTGTTTTTCTCTCATCGCAAGGAAGCTGGGATACAAGGGACTACTGGACGCATGGCTTCCTATATCGGCTGGAAGGAAAACCTGTAGAAGAAAGGGAAGGGTTCGTTATGACCAAGGAACAAGAATTGTTAAAAGAACGACTGCAATCCATCGAAGCAAGAATTCAGGCTGCTTGCGATCGGGCGAACCGCAAACGTGAGGAAGTAAAAATTATTGCCGTGACCAAGTATGTCGACGCAGATGCCATTGGGGACTTGCTCGCGGTAGGCGTAGAGAATATCGGGGAAAATCGCGTGCAGGATGCCCTGCCCAAGCACCAGCTTCATGGCGATAAAGGAATCTGGCATTTTATCGGGCACCTCCAGACGAACAAGGCAAAAGAAGTTGTAGGACGATTCCCGTACATCCATTCTCTGGACCGACTTTCTTTGGCACAAGAGCTGAATCGACGCGGTGAAACGTTGGATCATGTCGTAAAATGCTTTTTGCAGATCAATATATCCGGCGAAGAGACAAAATTTGGGCTTAGTCCCAATGACGTATTGGCTTTTTTGCGCGAAACCAGTAATATGAAACATATAAGTATCGTCGGATTAATGACGATGGCGCCTGTTGTCGAAAACCAAGAGGAAGCCAGGAAGGTGTTCCGTGGCCTCTATGAGTGGAAGCAACGGATTAACGAAATGGCATTCCCACACGCCCAGGTGGAAGAGCTGTCCATGGGCATGTCTAGTGATTTTGAAGTTGCCATTGAAGAGGGAGCTACATATATTCGTTTGGGATCGGTATTGGTCAAGCCGGAGTAAAGGAAAACAGACCAAACCACGGAGTAAGAGAGGAGGAAGAGTATGGGTGTTATGAATAAATTGATGGGGTTTCTGGGGTTAGAAAACGAGGAATACATCGAAGAGACAACAACGGTGGAAGAGGAAAGAGAAGAGCAAGAGTCCTCGCACAAACGCCAGCCAGCGATCGGCCGAACTAACAACGTGGTACCGTTTCAAGCACGGGAAAAGGAGGGAATCCGTTTGATTCTCTGTGAACCCCGTCATTACAGTGATGCACAGGATATCGCAGACAACCTGCGTCATCGTAGACCGGTTGTGGTCAACCTCCATCGTGTGGAAAAAGACCAAGCTAAAAGAATTATCGACTTTTTGAGCGGGACGGTCTACGCATTAAACGGCGATATCCAAAAGGTCGGAGACACGATTTTCGTGTGCACGCCTGATCATGTGGATATTCAGGGTACGATTTCAAGTGTGTTGGAAGAGTAGCCAATTAAGACGAAATTAAAAGGGTGAGCAAATGATTGCTGTCTTTTCGGTTTTAAATTTTGCTTTTACGGTATATCAATACATGATTATTGCTTACATTTTGATGTCATGGGTTCCTCAAATGAGAGGTACAGGCATCGGACAGTTACTGGAAAAACTGGTTGAGCCTTATTTGGCTCCATTTCGCCGGTTTATCCCACCGCTCGGCTTCATCGATATCTCCCCCATTGTCGCATTGATTGCACTGCGCTTTGCCCAATCTGGCCTGTTCGCCATTTTGCAACAAATCATGTAGGCGAGTGAAACGATGAGCATATTTGACCATTTTTCAAAAGAAGAACGTCCCTTTGTTGAACGGGCGCTGGAAATGCTGACGCAAGTAGAGCGGACGCAGGCCATGCGCCTTACTGATTTTGTAGACCCGAGGCAATTGATGATTTTTGAGAGTCTATCTTCACAAGTAAGAGATGTGAAGGTTTCTCCTTATGGAGGCTACGAGGGTGCTGAGCGTGTTCGGATTATCATCCATCCGGAGTACCTCCCTGTTGAGCCTGAGGATTATCGCCTTACCTTATTGGCAATCAAGGCTGATCAGCGCTTTCATGTGCTAGAGCATCGAGATGTGATGGGGGCGATGCTGGGCGTCGGGATGAAGCGGGAGAAATTCGGAGATATGCTGACAGATTCAGCTGGCAGTTACGCAATTGTAGCAGAGGAAGTCGCTGATTTTGTTTGTGCGCAGGTGACACAAATTCATCGGACATCTGTTCAATTTGAGCGGGTAGCATGGGAGGCGTTTACACCGCCTGCACCCAAGTTTGTAGAGAAAACACTCACCGTTCCATCACCGCGAATTGACGCGATCATTGGAGAAGTACACAATATGTCTCGCGCAAAAGCACTGGTGCCAATTCGAGCGGGAAAAGTAAAAATCAACTGGAAAGTAATCGAAGACCCATCTTATCAACTCCAGATGGGAGACATGGTATCTCTTGCAGGCTATGGTCGGTTCAAAATTCTTGAGGTAGCAGGTCCAACACGCAGTGGAAGACTTCGCATGATTGTCGGACTGGTTACATAAGATGGACCAAGGCTCAAAAATTTGTAAAATACGGCAGGAAACACAGCTAATTCTGTCGAAATGATTGAAGACGAATTATCGGGAAAAGTGGGGGGTTCATGTGCCATTAACGCCGTTGGATATACACAATAAGGAATTCAGCACAGGCTTTCGTGGGTATAACATTGACGAAGTGAATGAATTTCTCGATCAGGTGATCAAAGATTTTGAGCTCTTGATAAAAGAGAAAAAAGAACAGGAAGAGCGCGTAGCCATTCTGAATGAGCGCGTAGATTACTATAAGAGCTTGGAAGAAAATTTGAGCAAGTCGATTCTGGTGGCGCAGGAGACAGCGGAGGACGTGAAGTCGAATGCGCGCAAAGAAGCGCAGCTCATCTTAAAAGAAGCCGAGAAAAATGCAGACCGAATTGTCAATGAAGCACTGGCGAAGTCGCGCAAAATCGCGATCGAAATCGAAGAATTAAAAAAACGTGCTTCGGTTTACCGCATGCGCTTTCGGACGCTTTTGGAAGCACAGCTCGAGATGCTGGAGAATGGCGATTGGGATAGCATTGAACAGCCACAAGTTGATTCGCCTGTAACAGTTGAATAAATCATTGACGTTCGAGCAATGATGGTATTATAATGAAAGACAACTTTTTCGAAATAAAGCACTTATAGTAGTTGAACAGGCTTATACAAATCATAGACGATGAACGGGAAGAGTACGTGAGCCAGCACTGCCTAGAGAGTCGGGAAAAGGTGAAAACCCGGCCAGTTGCTTTCGCAGAAAATCACCCGGGAGTTCAATATCCGAAAACCCAGAAAAACCTTGATGGTGAAACAGGTGAGTAAGTGAGCGCGTCATTCCCGTTACGAATGAGTGAAGTGGAACAATTCCGATGCAGGCTTTTTTTGTCGTACGGGTTTGTTCAATCAGGGTGGTACCACGGGAGCTTTCTCTCGTCCCTTTTATGGGATGAGTGAAAGCTTTTATTTATTTAAGGAGTGAATCAGGCCATGGATTACAGCAAAACCTTAGCGCTACCAAAAACAGATTTCCCCATGCGCGGAAATTTGCCAAGCCGCGAGCCACAAATGCAAGCGGCATGGGAAGAGCAAAATATTTATCAACAAGTGTTAGATCGTACAAAAGACCGCCCGTCTTTTGTCTTGCATGATGGCCCTCCGTATGCGAATGGAGACATCCATATCGGTCACGCACTGAACAAAATCCTCAAGGACTTCATCGTTCGCTACAAATCCATGGCAGGTTTTTATGCGCCGTACATCCCAGGCTGGGATACACATGGTTTGCCAATTGAGCAAGCGATTATCAATGCACAAGGGCTGGATCGCCGCAGCATTGAAGTGAACGATTTCCGCCAGCGCTGTGAAGAGTATGCTTGGTCCTACATCGACAAGCAACGCGACCAATTCAAGCGTCTGGGCGTTCGTGGAGATTGGGAAAACCCTTATGTGACACTCTTGCCTGAGTATGAAGCCAACCAAATTCGCGTATTCGGCGAAATGGCGAAAAAGGGTTATATTTACAAAGGTCTGCGCTGCGTGTACTGGTCTCCGTCTTCTGAGACTGCTTTGGCTGACGCAGAAATCGAATACAAAGACAAGCGCTCTCCTTCTATTTACGTCAGCTTCCAGGTAGCAGATGGAAAAGGCAAGCTGGACACAGAAACAGGCGTTGTTATCTGGACAACGACTCCGTGGACATTGCCAGCAAACCTTGCGATCAGCCTGCACCCTGAACTCGAGTACAACGTAGTGAAGGTAGATGGCCGCAAATTCCTGGTAGCCAACGGTCTGATTGAAGCTGCGAGCAAAGAAATTGGCTGGGAAGGCGTAGAGATTCTCGCGACCTTTAAAGGTCAAGATCTGGAAGGCGTAGAAACTCAGCATCCGTTCTATGATCGCAAGTCTCCACTCATCCTGGGTGAGCATGTAACCTTGGATGCAGGTACTGGTTGCGTTCATACTGCTCCAGGACACGGGGAAGATGACTTTACCGTTGGTCAAAAATACAATCTGGGTGTCCTTTGCCCAGTAGATCACGAAGGTAAAATGACCAATGAGGCACCAGGCTTTGAAGGTCTGTTCTACGAAGATGCCAACAAAGTGATTACAGAAAAGCTGAAAGAAAACGGAGCACTCTTGAAGCTCAATTTCTTCACGCACTCTTACCCACATGACTGGCGTACGAAAAAACCGGTTATCTATCGCGCGACAGAGCAATGGTTCGCATCTATCGACGGATTCCGTGCGCAAATGCTCGAAGCGATTAAAAATGTAAAATGGATTCCGCATTGGGGAGAAACTCGTCTGGCAAACATGATTGCGGATCGTGGCGACTGGTGCATTTCCCGTCAGCGTGTATGGGGTGTACCGATTCCAATCTTCTATTGCAAATCGTGTAACGAACCGATCATTAACGACACGACGATCAACCATGTTGCTGATCTGTTCCGTAAAGAAGGATCGAAAGTATGGTTCTCCCGTGAAGCAAATGAGCTCATTCCAGAAGGGCTTTCTTGCACCAAATGCGATTGCAAGGATTTCCGCAAAGAAACGGATATTATGGACGTTTGGTTCGACTCCGGTTCCAGCCACCAGGCTGTTTTGCGCGAAAGAGGCATTGCTTGGCCAGCTGACATGTACTTAGAAGGCTCTGACCAGTATCGTGGTTGGTTCAACTCTTCTCTCTCGACGGGTGTTGCTGTGTATGGCACAGCTCCTTACAAATCCGTCCTGAGCCACGGCTTTGCTTTGGATGGAGAAGGACGCAAAATGTCCAAATCCCTCGGTAACGTCATCGTGCCTCAACAAGTTATTGACAAGATGGGCGCAGATATCTTGCGTCTGTGGGTAGCTTCTGTTGATTATCAGGCTGATGTACGAATTTCCGATGCGATTCTGAATCAGATCGCTGAGGTGTACCGCAAAATCCGCAATACGTTCCGCTTCCTGTTGGGTAACCTGGATGGATTTAATCCAGCAACAGACCGCGTAGCGTACGAAGAGCTGGGAGAGCTTGACCGTTATGTTCTGGCGAAAGCAGCAAAAGTAGCGAAGCGTACACGCAAAGCGTACGATGAATATCAGTTCCATACCGTTTTCCATGCCGTTCACAACTTCTGCGTTATTGATTTGTCCGCGTTCTATCTGGACATTTGCAAGGATCGCCTGTATGTAGAGGCGCCAGATAGTTTGAAACGACGCGCTGCACAGACAGTGATGTACGATTGCTTGATCAGTCTGGTGAAGCTGGTTGCTCCACTGTTGCCGCATACAGCCGATGAGGTGTGGGCGTTCATTCCAGGCGTGGAAGAGAAGAGTGTGCAGTTGACGGATATGCCAGAAGGCGACGAACAACATCTCAGCTTTGCAGCAGAAGCAGAGAGCAAATGGGATGCGTTCTTGGCGATCCGAGACGAGGTTCTCAAAGCCATGGAAGAAGCGCGCCGCAACAAGGTGTTCGGTAACTCCGTTGATGCGAAGCTGGCTCTGTACCCACAAACGGAAGAAGTTGCGAAAACATTGGCAGCAATGGACGATCTGGCTGACCTGTTCATCGTGGCTCACGTGGACGTACACAGCGGTTCTGCTCCGGCAGAAGCGGTACAACTCGAAGGAATTGCTGCTGTGGTCTCTGCCGCAGACGGTGGAAAATGCGAGCGTTGCCGCGTAGTGAAACCGGATGTTGGCACTCGCGAGTCGCACGCGTCGCTCTGCGTACGTTGCGCAGATATCGTAGAACAAAACTACGCACATGTAGCAGAATAAAAATCGGTTGATTAACCTGTCGTTCCCTTTGGGGATGGCAGGTTTTTTGCTGTGATAGGCCACATGCGAACCAACAAAACGATCATGGCCGTTTTGTTGGTCATATTTCCTACGGGACCAAGACATACTACCTGTTGAGGAAACCAAACAAAGGTGGTGTACAGCGTGGACCAAAAGAGAGTGGCCAGCTTCCGGGAAAAGCTGCTGGAACAGAAAAAAGAACTGGAAGACCGCGTACAGGACCATTATGGCATGAGAGAACCGATGACAACCTCTTTGCAGGAGTTTGCCATGTACGATAATCATCCGGCAGATATCGGCAGTGAGATGTTTGAACGGGAAAAAGATTTGGCCCTAGACAGTCTCGATCGTGAGACATTAAAAGAGATTGATCAGGCGCTACTGCGCATGGAGGAAGGCACCTACGGCCTGTGTACGGTCTGTGGAGAGCAAATACCTGTGGAGCGACTGGAAGCACTACCTCAGGCACAAACGTGCAAGGAGCATGCACCAGCGCCGTCAATCAACGAGTCGCGTCCGATCGAGGAACAGTTTTTGCAGCCGCCGTTCGGACGTACATCTCTGGATGAAAAAGAAGGCCAGAACGGATTCGACGGTGAGGATGCTTGGCAAATTGTCGAGTCATGGGGGACATCCAGCACGCCTTTCTCCTACCAGGAACCCGACAAAACGGATTACGACGAAATGTATATCGAGAGCAATGAGCCGGATGGCTTTGTAGAAGCCGTAGAGGAAATCGGTTATACCGATATTGAGGGCTATCACGGACCGGACAGTGTGCATTTTATGAGAAGCGGGACGTATGAGGAGTACATGAGAAAAGGAGAAGGGAAAGGAAACTTGCTCTCCTATGACGATTACGAAGGAGAGCAAGCAGAACGAGAGGGATTGGATGACTACTCATGAGCAGATAGCGGTCATTGACCTGCAAATTGAGCGAGTGGAAACGTATCCGCTACTTCATCGGCTATCGCAAGCTTACGGCGATGCGAATGGGTATAAGCGTTATCGAACCAGTTATCTCATTCGGATTATCACAAGGGCAGGAATAGATGGCTGGGGAGAAATTATCGACTGGCTGCCGACGCTCCATAAGGGCTTTTGTGAGCGCATCATTCCGTACTTGCTGGGTAAGCAGGTGGACAACAGAGTAGCCATTGTCGATGTCATAGGAAAGTGGCATCAGCGATCGGCTTCAGGTGTCAGTATGGCACTTACGGAAATTTTGGCAAAAGCGGCGGGGCTATCTGTGGGTCAACTGTGGGGAGGCCAGATACATTCGGGCATCCCGGTATATGCCTCCCTCCAATCCTACCGTGAAACAGAAGACTGGATGCAGCAGTCATGGAAGCAAGTCAGCCAGCAAGTCGACGACGGCTTCAAGATGGTGAAAGTAAAGATTGGAGGGCGCTCTGTTCAAGAGGATCAGACGCACATCGAAAAACTGATGAATTTGCTTCCTGAACAAGTTCAAGTAGCGGTAGATGCCAATCAGAGCTACGACTGTGTGACTGCAAGGAAGTGGGAGGGGCTTTTTTCCCGTTATGGCAATTGGCTTTGGCTGGAGGAGCCGATGCCCATGGATCGTACAAACGAGTATATCAAGCTTCGTTCGGCATTATCCATCCCGCTTGCTGGTGGAGAAAACTTGATTCGCTGCGCACAGTTTTTGCCCTTGTATGAGGGGGGCGCTATCGATATTGCTCAGCCTGACCTGATGCATACGGGGGGCATTGACGATTATCGAACGCATCTTCAAATGGCCCGTCAGTTTGGCTATCGCGTGTCTCCACATTCCTTTGACGGATCACTGGCACGATTGTATACGTTATTTGCACAAGCGTGCTTGCTGGCATGGACCAAGATGGATAGCCATCCGATTGAGCCTGTCGAATGGGATGTCATGGAGAACCCGTTTTCACAATTGTTTCCGCTGCGACCCATAAATGGCGAAGTGACGCTTCCTACTGGCGTGGGAATAGGCGTTGAACCTGACTGGGAGATTATTAACGCGTCGCGCTGGGACGGTAGCGCTTATGCGTAAGACAAGGAGTTTCGTATGGCACAAAATGCGAAAAACCTGATTGGGCTTGTCGGGGTTCCATTAGTGATGGTGCTGGGCAACTCGATGCTGATCCCTGTACTGCCTACAATGAAAACAGAAATGAAGCTCACCGCCTTACAGACGAGCTTGTTGATCACTGCTTTTTCGATTGCAGCAGGTATTGTTATCCCTTTTGCCGGCTATTTGTCAGATCGATTTGGGAGAAAAATTGTCATTATCAGCTCCCTTGCCTTGTACGGTATTGGTGGTTTGGTCGCAGGGCTTGCCGCGTTGTGGATAGATCAACCTTATATGGCTATCATGGGAGGGCGAGTCTTGCAGGGGATCGGGGCTGCCGGGACAGCGCCCATCGCAATGGCATTGGTAGGGGATCTGTTCGATGGCGCTTCGGAGAGTAGGGCATTGGGGCTGTTGGAGACATCAAACGGGATGGGAAAAGTATTAAGTCCGATTTTTGGCTCCTTGCTTGCTCTCATTTCTTGGTACATGGTCTTTTTAGCTTTTCCGATTATTTGCGGTGTCGTCCTCCTGATGTTTTTATTTCTGACTAAGGAAAAGAAACAGGATAAGAAGCTACTCCCTGTCAAGCAGTACATGCATTCGATCGCGCAAGTGTTTAAGCAGCATGGAAAATGGCTTGTCCCCGCGTTTTTTATTGGGAGCATCTGCCTGTTCACGTTGTTTGGTGTACTGTTTTACCTGTCTGATTTATTGGAAGAAAAATACAAGATTGATGGTGTCATCAAAGGCTTCTTTTTGGCGATTCCCTTGCTCGTGATGAGTATCGCGGCATATGTGACAGGAGTCATTATCAAAAAGAAGCTGAAGCTGATGCGTCTGTTTGTGATTATCGGCATGTTTTTGCTGGCTACGTCTTACATTCTGGCCAGCTTTGTCAAAGGGGCTTATGTCCTGATTGGCATTTTGGTCATCGGCAGCGCGGGGACGGGAATGATTTTACCGTGCTTGAACTCCATGATCGTTGGGGCCGTACAAAAAACAGAGCGAGGCATGATTACTTCTTTGTATAGTGGTGTACGTTTTATCGGTGTTGCGATCGGCCCACCTATTTTTACCTGGTTGCTCGGGATTTCTCGGACGGTCATGTTTCTATCAATCGCATGTTTATCGCTCGTTTTCGCTGTGCTAGCGATCTTTTTCTTGAAGCCCAAGCAGGTCGAGCAGCCAGGACAAGGGACAAAAGACAGCGAGACGAATGGGTGGCGGCAAATATCAGAGGTACTGGGAATTGAACCAGAAACGGTGCACGAGGTACAACGAGAGAGAGCCATCGAAAAGTATGGCTTTGATCCAAATGAGCTCGTCAAGCGTGTGTTGTCGGGAAAGAAGGAAAAGGAAAAACAATAAACAGGCTGTCTCTGTCGGTCAGTCTCACCGAATACAAAGCCGGGGAGCGACAGGGACGAGCCTGTTTATGATGGCTAGGACTCCGCAAAGGGATGACGTAAAGCTCGTTCGAGTGCGAGCGGGTACACATCATCTTGCAGAATACGACTAAACTCCTGATTGCCTTTTACATCTCGCGGGATATCCGCAAACACAATGGTGGCGAGCACGTCTGAGCCACTTGGCTGGTTTGTATAATGCGCTACCTTTGCGGTATAAATGTCTTTTCGCATCGAGTCGTCGATGGTGTACTGTCCGATGCGCTCAATCCCTTCCAGAATGGCGCCGGTTTCTTCATAGACCTCACGAACTGCTGCCGCCAGGCTGTTTTCACCCGCTTCTACTTTTCCCCCTGGTAGCTCCACACCGCGTGTACGATGGCGAGTAAATAACAGCTTTCCCTGATAAAAAGCGAAGATCAGCACGTGACCTGCTTGGTGGTTACGATACTCTTCGGGAGAAAAGGTTAGCTGGACAGGTAAGCCGAAATCGTCGTAAAAAGCGTACATGCAAAGCGCTCCTCTACAGGCTCATTGATCTATTGTTTTGAATTTGCAAGGAAATATGCTTGACTGCCTTCATCGCTTGACCAGCTGCCAGTGCCAAACTCGCATAAGCGGCTCCGTTGCTCACATCTCCGACTGCGTATATCCATGGAGAGTTGACTCGTTGATAGGAATCCGTTTGCAAATAGTCATCGCCAAACGTGTCCAAACCTTCGAGACCCACTGTGTTTCCATGAACACCAATTCGTGGCAGAATCCAATCGACTACGATCGTCTCTGGATTGCCTGCGCGCGTAGAGGTGAGTGTCAGAACCGTCCGTGCCTCTTCGTCCTGATAGTCAGTTACTTGTGTTTCCCACAGGACTTGGATGTTGGGGAGGCCTGTGATTTTCTTTTGCCATTCGGGACGAGCACGCCACTCACTGCTCCGAACCAACAGATAAACTTGTCGGGCATGAAAGCTCAAATTTGCTGCACTCTCCAATGCGCGATCTCCTCCGCCGATAACGGCGATATCTTGCCCGGCGATGGTGTGGGCTTGGGCTGTTGTAGAAAACCAAGGCGACAGGACACTTGGACAATCAGCTAGGGCCGGTATTTCATTCCAGCCAACTCCTGTGGCGATGAGTAGATAGTCGACACGATAAACGGATTTCGAAGTCATTACCTGTTTCGTTTCCCGATCAATGGAAAGAATGGCTTCGTTCAATCGTATGTTTGGCTGCTGGATGAAAGGATGGGCGATCAGTACCTTTACAAGGGCAGCTCCCTGGTCATATACAAGGGGTGGAAAGTCGGTAATCTCGTTGTAAATGTGATGCAATTGGCCGCCGAGTCTATCCGTTTTTTCGATAAGAAGACAAGAAAGACCTAATCGTTGGCACCATATTGCTGCGGACAACCCTGCGATGCCGCCACCTGCGATCAGCACCTGTATGTGTTCCACTCTCAAGTCCCTCCGATTCCCTTATTCATCTATCTGATTTTCCTCAGTTTTAGACTACCTTTTTCGATTCGTAAGTGCAAGAACTCTCAGGGAAAACCGATCGAGTTGAATCGGCAGGATTCTACATTTTGACGGGATATTGTGGTAAAATGGGACGAAAGTTTTACAGAATATATTGAAAAATGAAAAGCCCAAAGCACTATGGACCCTGTGATTTTAAAAAGGAGTGAACCGAACGTGCAAGCCAAGAATGACAAGCCTCAAGCTCCTGCAAAACAGCCGCGTAAACGGATCAAGCGTGGCCAGCGAAGCAAGCGGATGTATCTGCTCTTGGCGGGTTGCTTATTCCTCTGTTTGTTGGCCGTAGGAGCAGGCTTCGCCCTCAACCAGTTAGACAAGACACTGGACATCGTAACGCAAGACCCTTACAAGTTACCGGATCAACCTGTGGTGGAGAAGCTGTACGAACAAAAGAAATCAATCGCCTTCGCCATCGTCGGGGTGGATACGCGCAAAAACATCGGTATGTTAAACACGGATGTTCTGGTCGTAGCCGTCGCTAATCCGGTTACGCAAAAGCTGAGCATGGTATCGTTGCCCCGTGATACCCGCGTTCAAATCCCAGGATATCCAGGCTTTCACAAGGTCAATGAAGTATTTGCATTAGGGGAAAATATCAGGAAAGATGCGGAAATCAAAGGAAAGCCTGTTACAGAAAATGGCATGACGATGCTCAAGAAAACATTGAATCACATGCTGGGGATCTCGGTTGAGCATTATGTGCAGCTTGACTTTGAGGGCTTCACAGCGGTCATTGACAAGCTGGGCGGGATTACGGTTGATGTAGATCGCGATCTCGTATACGAACTGCCGAAGCAAGGTGTATACCGTAATTTGAAAAAAGGGAAACAAGTATTGAACGGAGAGCAGGCACTCGGCTTCGTCCGTCATCGCATCGACAGACGTGGAGACGCTTACAACTCGAGCGACTTCGATCGCAACCGCAGACAGCAGCAGGTGATTCGTGCTGTTGCAGAAAAGAGCATGTCCTTGGATGGATTATCGAGTTTGACAGCCGTACTGGATACCGTTGGTCAGCATATTAAAACCGATCTGTCGACAGACCAAATAAAAGGATTGGCCCTTGATTTTGCCAGCTTTTCGTCAAGCAACATGGTTACTTTGGATAATGGGGCGATCTGGAGCTCTCCTTATTCCTTGTGGCCGAGGGAGAACATGCAAGCTGTTCGAACTGCCCTGCAAACAGAAGTGGGTGTAGCTGGAGCGAGCGAACAGCTCAGTGATGCAGCTGTAGCGGAAGTAGCCAAGGTCGAAATGAAAGCAGAGAAGAGAGCACCAGCTCCGAAGCCCAAGCCCACGACAGGTACGAAAGAGCAGCCAAAAACACAAAAACCAGCTACACCATCACCAAATCCGGCCCCAGAATCAACACAGGAGCCTGTAACACCGCCGACTGTACCAGATGGAAATGGCGGCGAATCCAATCCTGAGCCGACGGATAGTAACATGCCACCACCAGATATTTTGGCTCCGCCTGCACCAGCGACAGATAGTGCTGATGTAGGGCAAACTGGATGATCTTGAACACACCCCCCAGGCAACAGTACATATTCTATCGTACAAAGACAGTCGTGCCTTTGCTGGGGAGGGAGTGCGGAAGCGATGAAAAACCTGCAAGAGACCATGAAGCAGTTACAAAAAGCATCCGAAAGTTTGTCCAAGCTCGGCTTTGACCCAGATCATCCGTGGAAAGCATTGAGCCAGATGGGGCAGGTGCTGGATACGAATTTTTGGGAGAATATCGCGACGCTCAATAAGCAAGCAGCACAAAAGACGGCCACCGCCGCAGCGCCAAATGCACCACCCGTGAAAAAGGGGAAAAAAAAGACGAAGGAAAAACCGATGCGTTTCGTGCAGGTAGACGATTCGCATTTTTCCCCAGCCTCGGATATTTACCAATCAGAGCAAATGGTCATCGTTTCCTGTGAACTGCCGGGCTTCGATCGCGATAGTTTGGAGATTACCCTCTCCGACCAACGGTTGCTTGAGGTCAAAGGGAACTTCAAAGAAAGTGAGCATCAGGGACTTCGTACACAAGGGGAAAGGAGCTACGGCCCCTTTTATCGAAAGCTGGCTTTACCGGTTTCCGTTAGTTCAAAAGGGATGAAGGCCCAGTATCAAGACGGGGTGTTAGAAATCTATTTGATGCGTGATGGAGCTGCGAACGAACGAAGAACAACATTTAAAGCGAGTTTGTAAAAACAGGTGGTAGTGGAGAAATCAAAAAAGAACCTGAGTATTCCTACCAGGTTCTTTTTTATTGCACATAAACAGAGGCGATGATATAATCAGCTCACGACTGTTCATTATATATATTCATAGTTATTGCATCTTTCACTTTAATCGTACCATGCTGGTGAACTCTTGTCAAATGTTTTTTCTCAATTTAATGGTTAGGAGAGATATTGAATGAGTTCTTTGGTTCTCAGTTTTCAGGAGATGGAAAAAACGCAGCTTTTGCTCGTTGGCGGAAAAGGGTTACATTTAGGGGAATTGTCAAAAATTCAAGGAATACAAGTACCGGAAGGATTTTGTGTGACAACAGTGGGATATCAAAAGGCCATCGAACAAAACGAAACGTATCGTGCTTTGTTGGATCGACTAGCCATGCTAAAAGTACAAGATCGAGATCAAATTGGTGAAATCAGCAGGAAGATTCGCCAATTCATTATGGAAGTAGAAATTCCTTCCGATGTTGTGAAAGCCGTTACTCATTATCTCTCCCAATTCAGAGAGGAGCATGCTTATGCAGTGCGTTCCAGTGCGACTGCTGAAGATTTACCACATGCCTCTTTTGCAGGTCAACAAGACACCTATTTAAATATTATTGGTAAAGAAGCAATCTTGCAGCACATCAGTAAATGTTGGGCTTCTCTATTTACGGATCGCGCGGTAATCTACCGTATGCAAAATGGATTTGACCACCGTCACGTTTATTTATCCGTTATCGTTCAAAAAATGGTTTTCCCACAGGCTTCCGGAATTTTATTTACCGCTGATCCCATTACATCCAACCGGAAGTTGCTATCGATCGACGCCAGTTATGGACTTGGAGAGGCACTGGTCTCTGGCCTGGTATCTGCTGATTGTTATAAAGTGCAGGAAGGGGAAATCGTCGATAAGAGGATAGCAACCAAAAAATTGGCTATCTATGGACGAAAAGAAGGTGGAACAGAGACAAAGCAGATCGATCCTGATCAGCAAAAGACCCAAACTCTTACGGAACCACAAATATTACAACTGGCACGCATTGGAAGACAGATCGAAGCTTATTTTGGTTGCCCACAAGATATCGAATGGTGTTTGGTTGATGATACTTTTTCTATTGTCCAGAGCCGTCCAATCACGACTTTATACCCCATCCCTGAAGCAAATGATCAAGAAAATCACGTCTATGTATCTGTTGGTCATCAACAAATGATGACCGACCCCATGAAACCATTGGGACTGTCTTTTTTCCTGTTAACGACTCCGGCACCTATGCGTAAAGCAGGAGGAAGGTTGTTTGTTGATGTTACAAATATGTTAGCTTCACCTGATAGCAGACAAATCATATTAGATACCCTGGGACAATCCGATCCGCTTATAAAAGACGCGCTTCTGACCGTAATAGAGCGAGGAGATTTTATACCATTGTTACCCATAGATAAAAAAGAGCAGAGTCCTGGTAAAAGCAAGAAAGGTATGTCGTCTTTGGGTTTTCAAGAACAATTCGAAAACGATCCGATCATTGTTTCTGATTTGATTAAGCGTAGTCAAGCATCGATCGAAGAGTTAAAGCATGACATCCAAACGAAATCAGGAGCGGATTTATTTGATTTTATTCGAGAAGACATTCAGCAATTAAAGAAGATTTTATTTGATCCACAAACCATTGGTGTGATTACGGCTGCTATGAATGCTTCAAAATGGATCAATGAAAAAATGAACGAGTGGTTGGGGGAAAAAAACGTAGCAGACACGCTTTCTCAGTCTGTGCCACACAATATTACGTCGGAAATGGGACTGGCGCTCATGGATGTTGCAGATGTGGTTCGTCCTTATCCAGAAGTAATTGATTTTTTACAGCGTGTAAAAGAAGATAACTTTTTGGATGATTTGGTTCAGTTTGAAGGTGGACAGGAAACGCAAGACGCAATCTATGCTTATCTCACGAAATACGGAATGCGATGTGCCGGAGAAATCGATATAACGAAAACGCGTTGGAGTGAAAAACCAATGACGCTTGTCCCCATAATTCTAGGTAACATCAAAAACTTTGAGCCGAATGCTGGCAATCGGAAATTCGAACAAGGGCGACAGGAAGCTTTGGAAAAAGAGCAAGAGCTATTAGAGCGATTGAAGCAATTACCGGATGGTGAACAAAAATCCAAAGAAACAAAACAAATGATCGACCTCATCCGGAATTTCAGTGGGTTTAGGGAATATCCAAAATACGGCATGGTGAATCGCTACTTCGTTTATAAGCAGGCTTTACTGAAAGAAGCCGAGCAACTCGTACAAGCAAGTGTTATTCATGAAAAAGAAGATATATACTATCTCACTTTTGAAGAACTTTACGAGGTCGTACGCACAAACAAACCGGATGATCAGATCATCAGCAAACGAAAAGACGATTGCAAGTTTTTTAAAAAACTGACTCCCCCACGTGTAATCACGTCTGATGGTGAAATCATTACAGGTGAGTACAAACGAGAAAATCTGCCAGCCAATGCGATTGTAGGTCTACCTGTTTCTTCCGGGGTTATAGAGGGGCGAGCACGAGTCATCGTAAACATGGAAGATGCTGATCTAGAAGATGGAGATATATTAGTCACCTCCTTTACTGACCCTGGCTGGACACCGTTGTTTGTATCCATAAAAGGTCTTGTCACCGAAGTCGGTGGACTGATGACCCATGGGGCAGTGATCGCGCGTGAATATGGCTTGCCAGCAGTTGTCGGCGTGGAACATGCTACCACTCTGATAAAAGACGGGCAACGAATTCGCGTGCATGGAACAGAAGGGTATATTGAAATATTGTAGTCAGGGGGGCCTCGTGCCTCCTTTTTTGTTTCGTTTTTCAGCCAAAATAAAAACAGTGTCAATGAAAAGACATTAACACTGCCGGGATTAGATGTTCCCAAACATCGGTTGATCGACGACATTGGGGTCCAGTGTATTCGTTGCGTTGACACCATTGAGCGTGTTGACTACGTTACCTGTGTTGCCGCCTCCTGAACCGGAGAATGTCTTGGCGGCTGTTTTTGGCGATATGTTGAGCGTATCTCCGAAGTTAACTGTACCCGAATTATTATTGATATTGACAGCTCCAATGACAGAAGGCACAGTTTACCCCCTCCCTCCAGTTTTTGGTTCTTCTTGGAAAATGTGACGAATATTTACGACTCGTGTTTCGAGTTTTATGGATTCGTTCGAACCAACATGGATGACGGAGGATCCTGCTACGAAAGGGACTTCCACTTTTCGAATGAAAATGTACGGGCAGTCGTGGAACGTATCGATGCAAATCGGATCTGAGAGACTAGGGGGAGTTAAAGGTACGGAAAAGGTCGAGTAATTCTCAAACATAAATTCATTTTCATAGAAGATGGCCTGCTCACGTTGGACGGCTAATATGTTTGCGACAGCGTCAATCTGCCGGGAATCACCTATTTGCAGAACAGATGAGGTATCGACCGAGAGAACATCCAGCTTACGGACATGACTGGTCCTTCGGTACATGGTGACAACCCTCCTTATGAAGCGGGCAGCGCAGTATCAATCGGGATCGTGGCTCCGACAATCATTTTTTCGGGTGGCGTTTCATAAATCGCTCTGAGGTCTACTGTCTGCGTGTCCCCAATAAACAAGGAAGCGGAAGAAGTGAGAGCACTGACGGAGACCCTCTTTACACAAATGGCTTCGTTTATCACTTGATACCTCATCATGGTTCGTTCACCTCACGAGGCAAATTTTTCACGAATGTTTCGCAGGTCTTGTCGATATCCCGTTTCACTTTTTGGACTGTCTTTTGTACGAAAACATCGAGCTGCTCTGGTTCTAGTTCATCGGTAGGGAGCTCACTCAGGTAATACTTAATCCGTTGATCGATCTGCTTTTTAATGTCATCCAAGATAAAGGCACGATAATTGTTATCCAGTGGATAGTTGCACTCTGTTTCGATTCTTTCAAGAACGAGGTAGGCATCTTGCTCCAAGTATTGATAAATTTCTTTCTGGACACGGTTAAAAAGTGGGGCAGTGCTTTGGTACGGATTAGGGACATCCATCGATTGATTGATGGAAAAATCACCGATTCCTGCATCATTTCCTTTCGGGTTTAAACCGATATTGAGAGTCCCTTCCAGTCGCTCAACTTTTAGCAGATCGAATTTGTACTCGTTTTTGATGACGGAAGGAATCTGTTTTTCCTTGAGATCATTTACATCTTGCTGCAGCTGTTCAATCATTTGCTTCAATTTCTCGATCTTATCATTTTGCAATTGTATATAGTCATGTAACTGTTGCATATACTGCATCATTTCGGGATCCATGTACATGACGACCATCCTTCTTCATCTAAGAGTGCCAGAGCGAACAGGTGAAGGCTGAACCAATGGAATGAGGGGCACGAATTCTTCCGCACCGGTTGTGGGGAGAGGCCCCACCTGTGGAGCTGGCTCTGTGAATCCGCCGGTGTTGTAAAGCTTGGATACGGGCTTGATAATCCCTGCGCTTCCTATTTGGCACACCGAAGAGTTGCTTATGCCTTCGATCTTGAGCGAATTGATTACGATATGTTGCGTAACAAAAAAATTCATGCGAAATCTCGTCCCTTTGCCCTGAAATCGTTCGTTTCTTCTACAAAAAGCGGGATATCATTATCGGATTGTTCATTGACGTAGACGACGCTACGTGGAATTTTAAAGGACAGATTGGTACCAGAATTGAATGATCCTCCACCCGCGAAGGTTTTGGCATAAGTGGTAGGTGCGATTTTACGGACGTCTCCGACATTGAAAACGCCGCCCACGTTGTTTACATTGATGACTCCAACGAATGCTGGCATGTTCGGCACATCCTTTTGGGAGAGATCCTCTCTGTATTGTATGTCGTAGGCCAGTGGGTGTTCATACCTGTTTTTGCGACCGAACCAGTGTAAGCAGCATACGATGTATGGATAGGCGCGAGTTATAGGAAAAGGAGAAAAAGTTCCATGAATATGAAGGTGACGAATAAAAAAATTGACGTCGGTGATTTCAGCTTTGGTGGAGTAACTAAGTCGTCGATTGTGCTGATTGGGGACACCGATGTCCTTTCCTGCTACTCAATATTTGATACGCCGCCACACGCCGTGATTTATTCACCCCAAGTTCCTCTCCAGCCGTTAGACCTTGGCTTGCGAAGAGGGTAGAGGTGTTTTTTACTGGTTCGCGTATTTCGTCTGGTAGTGGCTGAGAGCCAGCAACGGCCAAATCCAACGATAGCTGTGATAAGCAAAGTAAGTGCCGCCAGGACGGCCCCCGCCAGTCGGGTAGCGAGTCGTCCAGTCATTTGCTTGATTGTGAGTGAGCAAATAGTGAATCCCTCGTTGAAGCTCTGCTGTCGGCTTGGATGACACGGCTATCAGTGCATCGGTTGCCCATGCCGTCTGCGAGGGAGTACTTGCTCCGAGGGGGACGTACGTTTTTTTCTGGTCGCTTTGGCAAGATTCGCCCCAGCCGCCGTCGGGATTTTGATTGGCAACCAACCACGAAACCGCTTTTTGGATGGCGGGATCAGTAGGGGAAAAGCCAATCGCCATCAGCCCGGTAATCGCAGCCCATGTACCGTATAGGTAAGCAATTCCCCAACGTCCATACCAGGAGCCGTCTGACTCTTGATGTTTGAGAAGCCAGCGGACTCCTTTTTCTACATGTGGGTCAGTCAATGTTCGGCCGGCATAGTTTCCGAGGAACTCTAAGGTCCTCCCTGTCAAATCGGCAGAGGAGGGATCTGTACTGACGGTATCGGCACCTTCGATCGGCAGGTGGCGAATGAAATCAGCATCTGTATTTCGTTCAAAAGCAGGCCAGCCCCCATCGTCGTTTTGCATCGATAATAGCCATTCGAGACCGCGTTTCCAAGCGGCTGCTGTTGTTATATCCGTGCGGGCGAGCAGGCGCAGAGAGCGCAGAGCTGCCGTCGTATCATCAATATCCGGATTCATGGTGTTGTAGTCAGAAAAGCCCCAACCGCCAGGCTTTCCTTTTGGATTGCGGATTTTCCAGTCACCGTACGTATGCTGCTGCTTTTGGAGAAGGTAACGATTTGCTTTTTGAATCGCGGGATGTGTGGTAGGAAGTCCGCTTTTTTGCAGGGAAGAAGCCAAGAGCGCAGTGTCCCAGACGGCTGAGGTAGCTAGCTGCAAATGTGCGCCGTTTTCATAATCGTAGACACTATTCGCAAGCCCCTGCATCGCTTTTTGGATGAGTGGGTCTTTCGGAGAAAACCCCCGAGCGAGCAGCGCAAATATCATGAAAAAGGTAGAGGTCGAATAATTGTACAGAGTTCCGTCCGGCTCGATTCGCGCCAGGATGTATTGTTCCAGACGCCGTAGGGCGAGCTTATGTAGTTGTCCGGGCAAAAAGGGGAGACTTTGCAAGGAATCGTGGATGGTAGCGAGGAACGATTGGCCCTCTTTGAGGAAATGATCTAGGAATCGATGCGGATATAGCCCGCGAGTGATAGGTGTATCTGCGTATAGATCGGACAAGTCTGGCGCATTGTCAGGCTTTTTTACATATTTGCGATCAGCCACAATCATCATGGGGGCAAGATGGACACGTGCGTAGCTGACAAAATCGTAAAAGCTGACAGGGAAGCTCGGGGGCAATAGTGCAATCTCGACGGGAACGAGAAAATGCGAGGGCCATTGGTATTGGCCTGTCAGGGCTGTAGAGAATTTGGTCAGCAGGTTCGCTTGTGTCAGCCCACCCTTTTCCAAAATAAAGGAGCGAGCCAGGGCCATTCTCGGTTCGTCCTTCGTGTATTTGCCTGATAGTAGAAGGGCGTAATACGAATCAATCGTCGTAGATAGATGGCCTTCATGCTCGTCAGGATACAGCTTCCATGCCCCATTATCGTGTTGGAGAGACGTGATGTGAGCAGTGAGCTTCTCCATCAAACGCTCATCATGAATACCCAGCGTGCGCAATAGGATGATCATGTGAGAATCTGTCATCGGTGAGCTTTCCAAACAAAAGCGCCAAGTGCCATCCTCTTGTTGGCGCTGTAACAAAAAGGCTTGAATGCGGTTCATTTCTTGCTGAACTTCACGCAACTCATTCACCTCCCGATAAAATACGGCACCAAAGGAAGAGAGGGGGAAGAGCATCGATGGGTTTGTCGTGGTACCAATACGCATCTCGCTTGCCGCTTGCCAAAAATCTGGGGAAAGTCCGTACGGCGACAGCACCATTGCCAGCACAAGATCAAAAGACGGTAGAGCGGATTAGACAGGAGACGCTCGCCCAAAACCGTGACAATATCGACAGAACGCGCGCCTATTTGTCGTTTTATCAAAAACATCCACAAATTCATTGGGCGTTATTGGCCCATCTCGTATCGCGCAATGCGGGATGGAGTATGACCGATTTGCGGGGAGAATTATTGCCTCGCTTGCTGCGAACAAAAGAGCAGCAGGATTATTTTTCGTTTTTGGAGCGGGGAAACTGGCTGATTTTTCACGATGCGTACCCTCAATTGTTACTGTATGAAGAGAGTGTCAGGCGACAGACCAACCTTTTTTATATACTGCCTCATTTGGGCGTGTCTACTTTCATGCAGGCGATCTGGAATCATTTCTGGAAGACCACTGACAAAGAGCTACTCACCATTGGATTGATTATCAATGAACAAAACTATTTGGAAGAACAGGTTATGAAAGACCCGGCCTATCAAAATTCAGTTGTCCGAACAATCCCGTTTGTCCTGCAGGAGCTTTTGCAACTGAACATGATCTTGCTTCCCTATCGGAAAGTGACTGATGTGCAGGGAAGCTCCTTGCAGCTCGCGGGTGAGCGAGTGTTTCATTTTGCCTCCTTACCGGAGAGAATCACCTTGGGAAAAAGGCTGTACAGTCTGCTGTTCGGTGGTACGAATAGGCAGGAGCCTGTGTGCACTTGGGCATTGGAACAGCCACACACAGGTTCGCGAAAAGATTATTGGCCCCATCTCTTTCACGATGTGAATGATACAGCTCCTGGCAAGCCTTATCAGGTAAAACTAATGAACTGTCAGCTGCGTTCAGGGGCAAAGCGGCTATTTTCCCCAACGTTGCGCCAAGTTTGGAAGCCTATCCACCATGAGCCGCCAAAGGAGTTCGATTGGTACAAAAACAAGAGCGATGTATGGCGTGTGCTAACTCAGAGGGAGGAGACAGCAAATGCAGCAGAGATGAGTGAAGCGTATTGTCAGGCGTTGGCAAAAATCGAGTGGGCTGTCGCAGCCAGAACGAGAATACTTAGCTAACTTGTAGTAAAATAGAGTGGAATCCAGAACGTAAGACTAATCCTCGACGGGTTGCTTAGAGAGTTTTAGAAGGAGCGATTATCATTTGAAGACACTAATTATTGCGGAGAAACCTGACATGGGACGAAATATTGCCGCCGCAATAGATCCTAAAGCTAAAAATCACCGCACCTATTTAGAAGGTGAAAAATACATTATTACGTGGGCAATCGGGCACTTAATTGAACTGGCGGAACCGGAGGCGTACGATCAAAAATATAAAAAGTGGAACATCAATGATCTTCCTATCATTCCCGATCCATTTAAGCTAGTGCCCAATCGGAAAACATTCGATCAGCTAAAAATGATCGGGCAGTTGGCCAAACGAAGCAATCTGCTGATTAATGCATGCGATGCCGGGCGGGAAGGTCAACACATCTTTTCACTCATTCAGCGACATCTAAAATTGAGCCACCCCGTTAAAAGACTGTGGATCTCGGATTTGACCCCTGAAACGATCAGGAAAGGATTTGCGGAGATGAAGGATGCCGCAGCCTATGAAAACTTAACGAGGGCAGCAAAATCTCGTAGTGAAGCCGATTGGCTAATCGGGATGAATGGCTCGCGTGCATTTACGACCAAACATAACGTGCTCCTTTCTGTCGGACGAGTACAGACCCCTGTCCTTGCTCTTATTTATGATCGCCAGAAACAGATTGAGGCTTTCTCATCGGTTACGTTTTTTCAAGTGGAAGGGCATTTTTCGCAGGGTGAGAGGATGTACAAGGGTCTTTGGCAAGGTGATCGCTTAACCGATTCATCTAAAGCAGAAATGTTGGCTCGTAAAGTGAAAGGAAAACAAGGGCGGATAGCATCCTACGAAGTAAAGGATACCAAGGAGTATCCATTTAAGCTGTATGACCTGACATTGCTGCAACGTGAGGCCAATGGCAAGTACGGTTTTTCCGCTAAAAAAACCTTGGATGTAGCACAGGCACTCTATGAAAAACACAAAGTGATTTCTTATCCGAGGACGAATTCCAACTATGTGACAGAGCAAAATATTCCCGAAATGCACAACACCTTGTCGTCCTTGCAAGGCACTGGATATGACGCTCTGGTAAAGGGTGCAAACCGTAGTTTGGTTCATAAAGGCAACAAATTTATATGTAATCCAGCAAAGGTAGACGACCACCATGCTATCCTGCCGACAAATCGAAAGGCTTCAGGGCTTACGCCAGATGAGCAGAAGCTATACGATTTGATCGTGCGCCGCTTTCTGTCACAGTTTTATCCGCCAGCTGAATATAAGATGCATACGATCATAACCGATGTGGAAAATGAAATGTTCAAAACGTCGGTGAAAGAACGGAAAAGTCTCGGTTGGAAGATTATTTATGCCGATCAGCAGAAGGAAAAGCCCAAGAGTGTGAAAGGTGCGGCCAAAGAAGAAGAGGATAAAGAAGAGATTGAAGTGAACGAGCCTTTTATCATTCAATCTGATGCCAGTGTAGTATGCTCGGATGCGATGGTAAAGGAGAAAGAAACACAGCCGCCCAAGCATTTTACGGAAGGAACGCTCCTAAAGGCCATGGAAAGCGCAGGTAAGCAAATCGAGGACGAGGAACTGCGTGATGCGATGAAAGAATCTGGTCTGGGAACTCCGGCAACTCGTGCAGCTACCATCGAACGACTGAAAAAGGTCGGATACGTTGAGATGCAGGGGAAAAAGGTTCAACTTACGCTAAAAGGCCGTACCGTTATCGAATTGATTAGGGGAGCAGGTATCGAACTATTAACCTCTCCTGAAATGACGGGGCATTGGGAGCGCCGCTTGAATGAGATCTCCCGAGGGACCGCCTCCGACGGGCAATTTATGGAGAATGTGAAGAAATTCGCTACAATGATCGTAGAAAAGGTTCGCGTACAATCTCGTGCTGAGAAGACCTTGTTTGAGAGTGAGAGTACCACTCAGAAAGGATCTTCGAAAACAAGAGGACGAGCTGGCGGGCGAAGTACAGGTAGATCAAGTAGCAGTAATGCCACAACAAAGGCTTCAACTCGAACAGTAGCAAAGACCACTCGTACAACTTCGAGTATCATCACCAAATGTCCACGACCGGGTTGCGGAGGCTCCATTTTCATGGGACGCAAAGGTTACGGTTGTTCGAATTACAACGTAGGCTGTAAATTCGTCATATGGAAAGAGAATTACGGGCGAATGCTGACGGATACACAGATTAAAGCACTCATTGAAAAAGGCAAAACAGGTAAAATGAAGCTTGAACGTCAGGATGGGACACAATTTCAAGCAAAGCTTATTTTGAAAAGTGTAGAATCGGGCGAACTTACTTTCGAGCAGTAATCCAATAAAAAAATAAATTATTGAAACTTACTTGCGTAATGATCGTAAATACAGGTATAACGGGGACGGCAAATTCAGGCCGAACTACCTAGCAGGTACTTAAGGAGGAATATTCCATGTCCATTTTTAAAAGACTGCGTGATTTGACCATGTCCAATTTGTACGCTTTGATTGAGAAAGCAGAAGATCCAATCAAAATGACAGACCAGTATTTGCGTGATATGCAAGAAGACTTGAATGAAGCAGAGAAAGCGGTTGCCGCCCAAATTGCTTTGGAAAAGAAATTCAAGGTACTGTATGAAGAACAGGAAGCCTTGGTGAAAAAGCGTGATGAGCAAGCTCATATCGCAGCACAAGCGCAGAACATCGATCTGGCTCGACGAGCTCTGGAAGAAAAGAAAGCCGCCGAGCAAAAAATGAACGAATACAAGGATAGCTACGAGAAAAACAAGCTGGCAGCCGATGGATTGCGCGAGAAGCTGGCTGAAATGAAAAAACAGATTACCGAGCTGAAAAACAAGCGCGAAACATTAGTTGCCCGCGTCAATGCAGCCAAAGCGCAAAAGACGATCAACCAGGCGATGGGTGGCTTCGACACGAACTCGGCTATGTCTGGCTTGAAACGCATGGAAGAAAAAGCACTGCAAATGGAAGCAGAAGCAGAAGCCAGCGGCGAGATTTACAAAAAACAGAGCTCTTTAGATGATGAAATTGCGAAGCTGAATAAGGATCAAGCCGTTGAGGACGAACTGGCTGCTCTGTTGAAAAAATATGAGGGGTAAACCGCTTCAGGCGGTTTCCCTTTTTTTCAGACCTTAAACACCTTGACGAAAGTGGAGTGATTCGCTTTGACGTGGACAGAAATACTAGGGATGCTGGTTTGGACAGGAGCCGGCGGCATTTTACTTTTTGTTTTGATGTGGATCGATTCGTTGTTTACGAAATACAAGGACATCACGGAAATCAAAAATGGAAACATCGCGGTCACGACGCGTTTTGTCATGAAGCTGTTTGCGCAAGGATACATCTTATCGCAATCTATTATGACTTCCAACCTATTGTGGACAGCACTGCTCGTTTCTGTGCTCTCATTTATCATTCTGTTCCTTTTGGAGAGAATCGTGGAGTGGCTGTTAAAGCAAGTGGCCGGACTGGACTTGGAAAAAGGGACGCAGGAAGGAAAAGTGGCACATGCCATGATGGCGGGTTCATTCCATCTCGTGGGTGCCTTGATTTTGGCTGCATGTCTGTAAGACGTGATAGGGAAGGGAGTACAGCATGAGTTTGATGAAGCGAATCCAAAACATTTTTGCCAAGCATGAGCCTCCTGCACCTGAGAAGAGCATCCTGACGGTGGGACCGGGTGATGTGGTCGATGTATCGCTCGTTACCTATCAAGTAATAGGGAAGGCGAGTAATGCGAGTCGCAAAGCCACAATGCTTACGTTGCAGGATGGAACGACCATTCGCTACCTGTATATCGAGGAACGGGAGAAGGTTGTCTATCATCTGTATAGCGTGATTGATGGACGACTGGATTCAATAGACGAAGTACCAACTACAATCGAGATGGACGATGTTACCTACCATTTGGAGGAGCAATATAATGGCTCCGTCCAGACTGTGGGGAAAGCGCCGTTTCACACATCAGGGGAGCAGTACATCTGGCAATTCCAATCCGATCAACGCCAGTTGCTGCGAATCGAGTGGCAGGATGGCCGTTTTATGCTCTATGAGGGAGAAAGTGTTCTGCCAGCGGATGTGCAGGTGCTGCGCGGCACATAGAGAGGAGGGACAAGTACATGCCAAATCCATGGATGAAATCAATCAAGCTCCTGCTGATTCCGGCGTTGTTCCTCCTTACGCTAGCGGGTTGTGGCAGCCCTGCGGTTGGCGAGACATATCCGCTTGAATCTGTCTCAACCAAGGACAATGGACAGTCGTCACGCGTCTATCGTGCGGAAGACAAGACTGTACCGGAGGTAGCCTTGGAGCTGGCGGAGCAGAATACGCCAGATGAAATCTCCAAAGAAGATCCGCAGCATATGTTCCTCATTTACCCGGACGAGATATACCATCTGCAGCAAGACGCTGCCAAGCCGACGGATACGTTGATCGAGGTCGACAGCAAAGAGTACGTCCGGCAAAACTACGATTCTTCGTTTTTGCAGGGATACATTGTAGCTAGCGTACTGGATGATTTGTTCGACGGGCTTAAGAAAAGTAAAAAGGGCAGCTATCGTGGCTACTCTAGCAAGGATATATACAAGCCTTCCGGAACGTATCGCGTGCCTACAATCGAGGACAAAAAAGTTGCGCCGCCAATTACCAAAGAGGGTACGGGAAGTATTTTCAAACGGAGTAATGCGAAGAACACGGATGGTACGGTAGGTTCTGACGGCAGCCTTTTCAAGAAGCAGGGGGAGTCGTCTTCTAGCGGTAGTTCAGGTAAAATTATTCGTTCTTCCAGCGGACAATCTTCGAAGTCGAGTGGATCTGTCTCATCCAAACGCTCGAGCTTTTCCCCGCCGAAAAGTAAATCGCCTCCACGAACGAAGGTAGGGGGCTCTGGGCGAATTACAAAGCGCCGATAACTGTAAAAAAACAGGAGAGAAACGAACACCCCCAAACGATTTTTGTAGCTCGTTTGGGGGTGTTTTTGTTTTGCAGATTAGCGCTGCTTGGTCTCTACCGTATACACAACGTCTTCATTTTGATATTTGTACACATACAAGTAGTAACGGCCAGGCATTACTTGATAATGGGCGCTTTGCAGATTTCCCTCTGTCTCTTGTGGGTACGCTACAGGCTGATCTTGATTTCCTTCGTGGAATAGCATCCAAGTCACACCTTGTCCCTGCTGAGGGTTCAGAGAAATACGTATTTCTTCTGGCTTATCTACTTGGAAGGCAAAGATATCTTGCCAGTCGTTTCCTTTCATGTCACCTGAAACAGACGTACCTATCGGCAATGGACCATTTGCTTGCTCGATAGAATCATTGCTCTCGCTTTCTTGATAGAGTTGCTCTTGCGGGCTATCTTCACCCGTAACCAATAAGGTAAACGGTTGGTCCTCTTGTCCTGTACGATACGTATAAGCAGTCACATAGTAAGTCCCAGGTTTTGCATCGAATGATCCGATCAGCTTGTTACCTTCACGCTTGGTGGGATAGGCGATGTAGTTCTCTCTATCAGACTCGTGGAATACAAGCCACGCCACTCCATCTCCTTGCTTCGTTTCCATCTCTACTTGAAGCTGTTGGGCTGATTTCACATCGAGACGGAACTCCTGATTCGGTTTTTGTGGATGGATGATACCAGTTATCGACTTGCCCAATGTAATAGACGATTCGTCAGGGGTTGGCTGTTCTGTTTCGGAGCCATCTTCTTGAGCCAGCTTCCCGTGGAACACGACATCATAGGCAAAACGTCCATCTTTTGTCGTACGATAATTGGTGAAGTAGCTCGTAACCGTGTCATAGCCATTCCAGGAAAGATCCGATAACTCCTTGAGGAATCCATCTGTGAGGCGATTCATTTCTTGCCAATCCTGATATTCCCCTTGGGAAGCTCCTCCCGTATAGACCCCGCGCAACGTGAAGCTGCGGAATTCCTCAGAGTCCTTTTCATCTGTTTTTACATCGGTCAGAGAGGCAACCTCTGCGATTTGACGATAAACCTCTTCTTTGCTCGTCACGTCCACTTTTTGTAAGTAATCATCTGAAACGAGAGGGACATCCAACTCTTCATACTGGTCGATCAATTCTTCTAGCGTTTCTTGATAGCCACGTTCAAGAGCGCGATCACGGCTGAAGTCTTCGATCAAGTTATCATAAGCAGATACATCATTGGAACGGATCGTATCATTGATTTTATCCAGACGAGCAAAATCATTCTTGAACATATGGTACTGAAGTGCAAATGAATAGTCGTAGAATGCCAGGGTTCCATATTTGGCACGCATCATATCTGCCGCAGTGTAATCGAGATAAGACGATGCATTTCGGATATTGCCTACAACTGATTGACGAGGCTTGATTCCTTCTGTTCGGGTAGCACCTGCGAAAAACTCAGCTCCGCCTTCTTCATACCAAGGCAAGCGGCTGTTCTCATAAATCTCTCCACGTCCCCACATGCCCGGTACTTCATATCTTCCTTGCAAATAATGGACGAATTCATGACGGAACAGCTCTTCCAGACTGTAGATGCTTTGTTCTTTTGTCCGATCGTAGGTGAAGAAAGTGCCGGTACCCTCAATGTAGATACCACCATTATCTGTGTCGTATCCGTACAAGAAGCGATTCATTTTATATTCATCAGGCGTATTGTAGATGACAATAGTCAGTACATCATCCGGATTACCGCTCTCTAGCTCCTTGTCATTGCCGATGACACGATGAAATTGTGCCTTCACTTCCTTGGATGCCCAATACAAGCGCTCAACCTGTTCTTCTGTTAGTTTATCTCCCGTTTTGAACACAACCGCTCCGCCATCAAAAGTAAATTGCTGCGGAAGATAATGCTTTTTCCCTTCTTTTTTCATTTCCTCGAGGTCGATTTTGTTTCCATTGGCATCCTCGCCATATGTTTCTTCGATTTGTTGCGCGGCAGTGAAGTATGGCTCGCTCCACTTTTTATAAGTTTTCATCGCTTTCGTCAAAATGTCATTGGCTTTGTCTGGATCACTGTAGTAGCTTCCTAATTTCCCTGTGTAATACAAGGCATTGTTCGTCAACCATACGTGATCAGCGGAAGTGTCACCATTTTCCGCCATGTCAAAAATGGGGTCGAGAAATGCGTCGATGCTGCCTTTTAGCTCATCTCTTTCTGAATCATCTACACCCCAAATCAGAACATAGCCAACACCTTGAAGGACGCTGTAAAAGGCCTCGCTTGCTTCGCGATCATCTGACCATTTATCCCGATTGTCGTTAAAGTCCTCCATTACTTTTGACAGAAGACCGATTGTCTCAGAATCAACAGTCGTGTTGCTAATTAATTTTCCCGTAGAACTGATGATTTCGTTTTGGGTCTTTGTACCTAAGTTTAAATTTGGATTGGAAGTAATGGCTTGAAGTGCTGGAATAATGTTTTGCTTATACTTTGGCTCCATCAAATACTTTAATTCATTATTGTAATACCCCAGGTAATACCCCGAACGCAAAACCTCTACATATGTATGTATGCCTTGCTCGTCATCCTTGGTGAAGTTCTTGCCACTCTCTTGCAAGGCATCGATGATCGCCTGAACCCGCTCCCGATCTTCATAAAATTCCTGGGTGTCTTCGTTGTAAGTAAACAGCTCAGGGATTTGCGTCCAACTGATTTCCTTCAACAATTCAACAAGCTCTGAATTGTCTAATGTATTCAGGTGCGAGATGCTGTACTTCTCCTGTTTGGCTGCTTGGCGTACCTGTTGTTTCGACATGTTTTCCTGAACCGGTGTATGACCAATTTGCGAATCATTGGGCTCTTGGGATGGGCTTGGCAGTGTGCTTTTGGCTTGAGCTGCTAGTGGCATGCCTACCGCTACCGTTGAAATTGCAATTGATCCTGCTGTTACCATGCTAATCCATGAACGATTCATTTCTTCATTGACTCCTTTTTCATTCTTTTTGGAAGTAGAATTGAATATTTTATAGTATCGGTATCCAACATGAAAATCCTTACAAATAAAACAAAAGATGACGGAATATAGCTCTTTCTTCCTATTTGCCAAAAAGAAAAGAATGTCTAGAGAAGTAGCTTTGTAAGAATGGAAGGAGAGCGACTTTTGTTTGCCTATGACGAAAACCTGATTGTTGATCGACAAAAGAAGAAGGGATGTGCATCCAGCATTCGACAGTCTTTGTTAGCAGCATTGGCTATGATTGACATTGGGAAAGCACAGATAGGCGAAGTTGGCGGAGGGGGAGTGCTAGAAGATGCTGGAAAAAATTCTCGAACTGCGTTCACGATCCATGTCCATTGCACAAATTGCCAAAGAGTGCGGCTTAACGATCGGTCAAGTTAAGTATCGCCTGAAAAAAGACCGTGCGAAGCCAGAGACACCACCTCCCGCTAGAACGGAATTGGAATGGCAATTGCCTGCGTTTTATGGTCGGGACATTGTCAAAGTCATGGCACAAGGACCGACTGTGTTATTCATCTATTGGGAAATCACTTGGCCGCGTATGAGAATGGTCGCATCGTACCTGCAAGCCGATTATCGTCACATCCAGAAGGGCTTGCGTCTGTATGATGTTACCGAACGCTTATTTGATGGAAAAAATGCGCATTCCGTCCGAGATGTGTTTGTACATGAAGAGGCTCATTCCTGGTACGTGAAAGATGTAGAGCCAGGACGTACATACATTGTTGATTTTGGTTTATATGAACACAATCGGTTTTGTCCGATTTTACGCTCGGAAACGGTAGTTACCCCACACAATTCAAAAGCTAGCTGGGGGGAACCGTTAGTTGAACCCGTCCGCGATCCAGCTACTCCTTCCTGGTTTGAGAACTTTTCCTCCTACTCGTTGTATACCAAAACATCAAATAAGTGAGGTGTCATTTGTGCACAAAGGTTATCTCTCCCTCGTGTTGCATGCCCATCTGCCTTATGTCCGACACGGGGATCGGGACGATCGCCTGGAAGAGCGCTGGGTGTATGAAGCCATGCTGGAATGCTATCTTCCCTTGCTCATGGTTTTCGACAAGCTCCTCTCAGACGGCATCGCTTTTCGCATGACCCTTGCTATTTCTCCGACATTACTTTCCATGCTAGATGATGATTTGATCGTGACACGCTTTCGCACACATCTAGCCAAGACCGTTGAATTGGCTGGGAAGGAAGTCAAACGCACCGCAGGTCAACCCCAAGAACACCGTATCGCCGAAATGTACGTGGAGCGTTTTCGAAGCATCATTGCCTATTGTCGCAAGTGGGATTTTCAACTGATCAAGGCCTTTAGGCATATTGCGGATAGCGGATGCCTCGAACTCATCACTTGCGCAGCCACTCACTCCTTTTTGCCCTATGTGGAAACAGAAGAGGCGATTCGGGCACAGCTTCAGGTGGGCATCGATACACACGAGCGGATTCTGGGAAGACGTCCGAAGGGGATTTGGCTGCCAGAATGCGGATATACACCTGGACTGGATCGCTTGCTGAAAGAGGCAGGGCTTCGGTATTTCTTTGTAGACAGTCACACGATAGAGCATGCGACGCCTTTACCTCGCAGAGGGTTGTTGGCACCCTTGTTCACGCCGCATGATGTGGCTGCCTTTGCCCGTGATGAAGTGGCTTCCCGCCAGGTATGGAGCTCGATCGATGGTTATCCAGGGGACTACGACTATCGTGAATACTACCGGGATATTGGATTTGACAGGGAGATGAGCTACATCGAGGCGTACATCCATCCTGACGGCATTCGCGTGCATACTGGTTTGAAATACTATCGGATCACCGGAAAAGAAGGGGATAAGGACTGGTATGAGCCAAGCTGGGCGCGCGAAAAAGCAGCGTCACATGCGGGACACTTCCTGTATCACCGAGAGCGTCAAGTGGAGGAAGCCAGTCACTGGATGGATCGCAAGCCGTTGGTCGTCGCCACTTATGATGCGGAGCTGTTTGGTCATTGGTGGTTCGAGGGTCCGCAGTTTTTGGATGACCTCATGCGGAAAACGGTTTGTGATTCAAAAGAAGTGAAATTAATGACACCATCTGAATATTTGGAGGAGTACCCAGAGCAGGATCGCGGTCACTTGCCTATGTCTACATGGGGAAGAAATGGCTACGGAGAAGTCTGGCTGAACGAGAACAATGGCTGGATATACAGGCATCTGCATCAAGCAGAGCGGGAACTGATCGGAGCGATTACTACCTTTTCTGAGCAGAAAGGAGATCAGCTTTCTTTACGGTGCCTCCAGCAGGCTGCACGCGAATTGATGCTGGCTCAAAGCAGTGATTGGGCGTTTATTTTAGACGGTCAAACGGTCACCCGGTATGCGGTGCAACGCGTTCATGATCATTTGTTTCGCATGCGGGCACTCTTAGCGATGTATCGAGAGCATCAACTGGATGAAGAGGCTATTGCACAAGCAGAAGCTGACTTTCCGATCTTTCCTGACTTGGATATCACGTTCTATTTGCCTAAACAAACGCATAGAGTGAACGTATCGCGTCATTTGGTAGCGGCTACGCAAGATCAGTCTTCGACAAAAACAGTTTTGATGCTTGCATGGGAATTTCCCCCTCATGTGGTAGGGGGGCTTGGTCGGGCTGTCTACGATCTTGCTAGGCATCTTGTCCAGCAAGGAATCGTGGTGCATGTGCTGACACGCGCGACAGATTCATGCTCCATAGATGAGACGATGGAAGGGGTTCACGTACACCGTTTGCCTACGTACATTCCTTCTGAACAAGCTGACTTTCTGGCATGGGTGTTTCAACTGAATTTGGCAATGGTCGATGCTGCCTCCCAGCTCTGGTCACTTGGGGTGCGACCAGATGTCATCCACGCTCACGATTGGCTTGTCAGCTGGGCTGCGATCGAACTGAAACAGAGGTACTCTCTTTCGCTCATCAGCACGATTCATGCTTTGGAACATGGTCGGCATCAAGGCATTCATACACCGTTGCAGCAAAGGATTCATGAGTGTGAACGTACGCTAACACAAAGTTCTGACTCAATAATCGTTTGCAGCAAGTATATGGAGTCGGAAGTCATGCGTCTGTTCGGAACACTATCATCCCAATTACGTGTCATTCACAATGGTGTCGATCTCATTCCCCTACCGGATGTAAATCGTGAACAGCTTCGGCAGGAGTTGGCGATAGGCGATGGACCGGTCCTCTTTTTTGTAGGGCGTTTGGTCCAGGAAAAAGGTGTTCATCTATTGTTGGAAGCCATGGCAAGGCTACGCAATGAGTTTTTGCATGCGAAGTTGCTTATAGCTGGCAGAGGACCAATGCAAGACGAGTGGAAGCGGTTGGTTCATCAGATGGGACTTTCTGAGCAAGTCCGCTTCTTGGGTTTTGTAGACGACGCAAGGCGAAATGAGCTGTTCGCCTTGGCTGATGTGGCGGTATTCCCGAGCTTGTATGAGCCATTTGGAATTGTTGCGCTGGAAGCGATGGCTCTGGGTACGCCAGTTCTTGTTGCGGATACGGGAGGGCTGAGTGAGATCGTTCGCCATGGCGAAAACGGCGCCATGATGTACACAGGCGACCCCGAATCCATGACGAATCAACTCCGCTGGCTACTTCGCGACCCTAATCAGCGGCATCAACTGGCTCAGACGGCAATGCAAGACGTTAAACAGTTTTATAACTGGACTCTTCTGGCTAGTCAAACCATCGATCTATACCGTTCACTTGGCGTATCCGCGGGAATCGGCATGACAACATAGATTGCAACGATGAAGGAGGAAGAAAAGAAGATGAAGGCAGTAATCATGGCTGGGGGAAAAGGTACACGACTACGTCCGTTAACATGCCATACGCCAAAACCAATGGTGCCACTCTTAAACCGGCCTTGCATGGAGTACACGATTGATCTATTGAAAAAGCATGGGATTACAGAGATAGCAGTGACACTCCAGTATCTGCCTGATGTCATCCGCGATACGTTTGGTGATGGATCTCGCTACGGTGTTTCGCTCGTCTATTTTGAAGA
Source organism: Brevibacillus sp. DP1.3A (assembly GCF_013284245.2). Lineage (NCBI taxonomy): Bacteria > Bacillati > Bacillota > Bacilli > Caryophanales > Paenibacillaceae > Brevibacillus > Brevibacillus sp. DP1.3A. Next base: position 2,580,516 of record NZ_CP085876.1, read on the forward strand.
AACAATTCCTTTGGGCACGGCAGGCAGCGTGAAAAACTGCGCTGATTTTCTCGATGAGCGCTTTGTCGTGATCAGTGGAGATACGTTGACAGACATCGATTTGTCGGCAGCTGTACGTTTCCATGAACAAAATAACGCACTGGCTACTTTGATTTTGACTCGTGTAGAAACACCGCTGGAATTCGGAGTTGTCATGACAGATGAGAGCGGACACATTACCCGCTTTTTAGAAAAGCCGAGCTGGGCAGAGGTTTTTAGCGATACGGTGAATACCGGGATATACGTCTGCGAGCCCGAGGTCTTGTCTTATATAGAAGAAGAGCGGGAAGTGGATTTCAGCAAGGAAATTTTCCCGTCTTTTTTACAAGCAGCAAAGCCTCTATACGGATATGAGGCAAGTGGTTATTGGTCTGATATTGGCTCTTTGGAGGTTTATCAGCAAGCCCAGTTTGATTTGCTGGATGGACGCGTGCATCTCGAAATAAAAGCACAAGAAATCGCACCGCGCATTTTCTTGGAAAATGATGTTCGCATCGATTCATCGGTCCGTTTGGAAGGCCCTGTCTATATCGGTGAAAATGTACACTTGCAGGCTGGAGTTTCCGTTGGTGCTTATTCCATTCTGGGGAAAAATACCGTGATTTCTTCCGGTACGAAGCTGTCCCGGACTATCATTTGGGAAAACAGTGTCATTGGGAAAAAAGCAGAGATCACAGGAACGACCCTCTGCCGCAACACCCGAATAGCAGATTGCGTACAACTCGGGGAAGGGGCGGTCATTGGAGACCAGTGCCTCATTGGAGCGAAGTCGGTGGTAAAGGCAGGGGTCAAAATTTGGCCGGATAAGGAAGTCGGGGAAAATGCGACTGTCACCACCTCGCTCATCTACGGTGCCAAGCAAACGAAAAATTTGTTTGGGACGCATGGAATTAAGGGCATTGGCAACGTTGACATCACGCCCGAATTCGTCACGAGACTTGCTGCTGCCTACGCGTACTTACTACAAGCGGGGGATAAAATTGCGCTCTCTGCATGCGCACACCCATTTGCTCAGCTATTGAAGCATAGCATCATGACGAGCTTGTGCTCTTCCGGAATTGATACAGTCGATCTCGGGATTGGCAATTCACCCTTGATTCGATACGGCGTGCGCTCCCTGGATTGCAGAGGCGGCATTCATATTTATATGGCAGAGCCAGTCGATGATAAAGAGATTGTCATCCAATTCATCGATCAAGCGGGCTTGCCGATTTCTCGTGATAAGGAGCGCAAAATTGAGAATGCTTACTGGCAAGAGACTTATGTTCGCAACCTGCATCGGTTGGGAGCACTGCAAGTCGAGCATCAAGTACAAGAAGCTTATCTTCATGCATTGGTTCAACACTTGAATGTACCGTCCATCCAGCGTCAGCGCTTCCACCTGCTGATCGATTGTGAACAGCGTTTTTTCCCTACTTTTCTTGCGCCACTCTTGCATGCACTGGGAGTCTCTGCACAATACAGCTCCATACAAGAGGGTATTCGTAAAAAGGGAGCGGATTTAGGAGTTCGTCTCGATAAAAATGGCGAGCAATTTACCTTGTTTACCGAGCATGGAGAGAAACTCTCGAATGAACAGATCACGGCTCTGCAACTGCTGGCTTGCAGTGGTCAACATCGGCGCATCGGTCTTCCTGTGAGTGCACCGATTGAATTGGAGCATATGGCCCAGCTGTTGCAAATGGAAGTTGTACGCACCAAGGTCTCTCCGCGCTCCATGATGGAGGTATCGAGCGAACAGCGCTTTCATCCGATGTTTGATGCCGTGTACAGCCTCATGAGAATTCTTTCGTATCTCGCTTCTGAGGAAAAACCGCTCAGTGTTTTGTTGGAGCTGTTGCCAGCGTGCCATATGGAGAAAAAGACTGTCTTTTGCCCATGGGCAGCAAAAGGGAAGGTCATGCGTAGAGTGATGGAAGAAAACAAAGGCAAGCTGCTGGAGCTCGTCGATGGAATCAAGGTATACGATTCGAACGGCTGGGTGCTGATATTACCCGATTCAGAGGATTCGCACGTAAAAGTGATTTCGCAAGGGGCGACGGCAGAGACCGCGGCTACGCTTGCTTCTTCCTATGCGAGGCGAATTGCCGAATATCAGTTTCACGAAAAGAGAGAGATCGACAGCCTATAACGAAAAGGACGTGAAGGCATGCCGAGACCGCTCGTCGTCGGGAACGGAAAACTGCTGATTAATTTTGATGACAAGCTGCACATGCGAGATCTCTATTTTCCGTATGTCGGTCAGCTGAATCATGTTGGGGGACACTTTAGCAAGCTGGGGATATGGGTGCAAGGTCGCTTTTCCTGGCTGGATGAAGACGGCTGGACGCGGAAGCTCGGATACGGACAGGAGTCTTTGGTGACAGATGTTCATGCGCATCATGAACATCTGGGCATCTCCCTGCAAATTGCAGATGGGGTGCATCAGCGTGACCCGATTTATTTGAAAAAGGTGTGCGTTCGGAATTTGACGAGCGAGGTGCGGGAGGTCAGGCTGTTTTTTAATCACGATTTCAGCTTGAATGAGACGGAGGTAGGGGATACCGCTGTTTTTGATCCCATCCTGCGCACCATTTATCACTACAAGCGCAATGTGTACATCATGGCGAATGGAAAAACGGATACGGGTGGGATCAATCAATATAGCGTCGGGATCAAGCGGTTCAACTATGCGGAGGGGACCTGGAGGGACGCGGAGGATGGTCTTTTGTCCGGTAATCCGATTGCACAAGGCTCCGTAGATAGTACGATCTCCTTTTCCCTCATGCTGCAACCGCAAGAAGAGAAGGCGCTCTTTTACTGGATGTGCATTGGTGAATCGTATGAGGATGTCAAAGTATTGAACCAGTATGTACTCGAAAGTGATCCAGAACGTTTGCTCAGTCGGGTCGCGGTGTATTGGCAGCGTTGGGTCAATAAGGAAGAGCGGGACTTTGCTGATCTTCCGGCAGAGGTTGTCAATCTGTACAAGACCAGCTTGCTACTCGTGCGCACGCAAATCGATCAGAACGGAGCTATTCTCGCTGCGAATGACTCGGATATTCTCCAATTCAATCGCGACCATTACAGCTACATGTGGCCAAGAGATGGGGCGTTGATTGCGAGTGCGATGGCGAAAGCAGGCTATACGGGAGTGGTCGCACCATTTTTTCGATTTTGCGCAGATGCCTTGAATAAGGAAGGGTATTTGCTGCACAAGTACAATCCAGATGGGTCTGTCGGTTCCAGTTGGCATCCGTATATTGTTGACGGAGAAATTCAGCTCCCGATTCAGGAGGATGAGACGGCGCTCGTGCTGTACGCGCTCTGGGAGCAATACAAGAGCGGCAAGCAAATTGAAGACTGCCAGGCGCTATATCCCACGCTGGTTCGTCCGGCGGCCCGCTTTTTGCTGGAGTATGTCCATCCAGAGCTGCAACTCCCGAATCCAAGCTACGACTTATGGGAAGAGCGACGGGGAATTTTTACGTTTACCAGTGCTACGGTTTTCGCGGGCTTAATGGCTGCGGCTCGTTTCGCCCAGTTGTTCGGGGATGATCGGCGCTACAAACGCTACGCAGAAGGGGCAGAGCGCATTCGTGGGGCAATGGAAAAACATCTGTACGACCCTGAAATCGGGCGTTTTCTGCGAGGGATTTATGTAAGAGCAGATGGGAGTGTCGAAAAAGATTTCACGGTGGAGAGCAGCTTATTCGCCTTGTTTGCGCTTGATGTGTTTTCCGTAGACGATCCGAGAGTTGAGCGGACAATGGAAGCTGTCAAAAAGAGTTTGCGGGTAGATACTGTGATCGGTGGAATTGCTCGTTATCAAGGGGATTACTATTTCAAAAAATCACATGACACGGCGAAGGTGCCGGGGAATCCATGGATCATTTGCACGTTATGGGTGGCTGATTGGGAAATTGCCAAGGCAAAATCGCTCGATGAACTCCAAGAGCCAAAGAACAGACTGGCCTGGGTCGTACGCCATGCTCTACAAAGTGGCGTGCTATCCGAACAGCTCGATCCGTATACAGGTGCTCCCGTATCCGTTGCACCGCTGACGTGGTCGCATGCTACTTATGTTGCCACTGTTTTGCGTTATTTGGAGAAGGTGAATGAGTTGCGGTAACGAGGGGAGAGATGAGGAGATGACAACGATCCGTTTCGGTACGGACGGTTGGCGTGACATAATCGCAGATGGCTTTACTGTCGAGAATGCCCGCATTGTCGCACAAGCCATCGCCAGCTATACCAAAGAAATCGGACAACAGGAGCAGCCTGTTTTGGTCGGGCACGACACGCGGTTTTTGGGGAGACGCTTTGCTGAGGAGGTTGCAGCTGTCCTGACCGCGAATGACATTCGTACCTATTTGGTGAACGAAGCAGCGCCAACGCCTGCCGTAGCCTTTGGAGTGAAGCATTTTGCAGCGAGTGGCGCAATCATGATCACGGCCAGTCACAATCCACCCGAATATAACGGCATTAAATACATTCCGGAGTATGCTGGGCCTGCAACGCCTGCGATCACGCAAAGATTGGAAGAGTGGATCACCGAAACCTACCAGGCGAAATCGGTACGTACGATTTCCCTCGCGGAAGCAAAGGCCCGCAAGCTGCTGCAAGTCATTGTGCTGCGACCTCATTACGAGGCGCATCTTAGACGGATGATAAACATGGATGTTTTGCAAAACTCGTCCTTGTCCGTTGTTGTCGATGCCATGCATGGTGCAGGCATGGGCTACGTGAGCGGTTTTTTGTCAGAGGCGGGGGTGAAAAACATCGGAATTCGAGAAGTCCCGGATGCGGCTTTTGGAGGAGATTTGCCTGAGCCAAATGATAAGCATTTGCATTTGCTAAAAAAAGAAGTCGTAGAACGCCAAGCATCTCTTGGTCTTGCCAATGACGGGGACGCGGATCGCTTCGGAGTCGTCGACCGCTTCGGACAGTACATCACGCCAAACGAAGCACTCGTGCTCCTAACCTATCATTTGAGAAAAAATCGTGGTTTGACCGGACGGATTGTCAGGACAGTAGCGACTACGCATCTACTAGATCGGATGGCTAAACATTACGGTCTTGAGCTGGTGGAGACGCCAGTCGGCTTCAAGTATGTAGGTGAGGAAATGCGCAAAGGCGACGTGCTCATCGGCGGAGAGGAAAGTGGCGGGGCCAGTATTCTCGGTCACATCCCAGAGAAGGACGGCGTACTCATCAATTTGTTGCTCGCCGAGATGTGCGCGCATGAAAACAAAGGAATCGATCAAATACTGCGAGATGTATGCGAACAGTTTGGCGAGCTGTTCCATACACGGCTTGATATGAAATTGCCGCAAAAAGATCAATGGGTTCAGCAAATGATCACCAAGCCTCCTGCACTGGTTGGTCCTTATCAGGTTTTGGAGATTCAACGTGTGGATGGGGTCAAGCTGTTGCTCGAGGAAGGACATTGGGTCCTGATCCGTCCGTCTGGCACAGAACCGTTGGTACGCATCTATTGTGAAGCAACGAATGCGACGGCTTTGCAAAAGCTGCAAGATGCGATTCGCGAATGGTTTTTGGAGATTAATGTGTAAATTTCTGAAGGGGAGAGCCTCATGGATGTGCGAGGTTCTTCTTTTTTTACTAAGTTCCTGCTATGTGGCTGCGGTGAAGAGAAGAATATTTCCAGTCTAGGCTCCAGGCTCCGTCCTGCTGGGGGCTAAGACTGTCCGCTAAGAAGGGATTCGCGGGGAAACGCAAAAGTGGTAGCCGCTTCGTAGCGCGGGCACGTTGCGTTTCTTTTGCCCGCTCATCCCTTCTCCGCTCGGTAGGACTCCACAAGTCGCTACGTCTGAAAATATTCTTCTCTAGCGTAACAGATCGCATTCTTCAATCTGATTAGAGCATTTAAAAATCGGATCACAATAAAATGTTCGTAGAGGAAACAGGAGAAAAAAGCGAAGATCTTAGGGACACCGACCGAGACGCAATGCATTGTGCAGCACCGGCACCATCCGCCGGGTTATCGGCATATTAAACACATCGAGGAATTGGTTACCGAATAAAAAGAAGATCAAACGCCAATTAAACCGGCAGATTTAACCTGCTAGTTAACAAAAAAGAAAAAGACACCTGAGGCGCCTTTTTCCATCAGTGAACGAGAACACAGTTAGGAGGACGATCATTTCTACCATAGCTCAGGCTTCACTACCATGAACCATAACATGGCCAGCAAAAGAAACAAATAGATCCAGATCGAACGAGTAAGCGACTGCACCAATTTATCCTTGTCCTGGTCAGTTTCATTAAACTTCCGTATCTTCGGCGAAAATGCGCGTGCTAGGAAATATAAGGAGCTTACCAGGATCAATATGGTCATCACGATCCAGGACGACTTCCATGACCAATTCCCACCCATGACTAGCAATACCCCGGATATGACCAAAACATGACCGGCATGCTTCGCCAAACGTGTGGTAGACCTGAAAGTATCCAGATAGGCTTGTTGTTTGGTGAGGTCAGCCTCTCGCAATCTTTTCATCATGGGTAGAAGAACAAAAAACGGTCCAATGGACATCATGGCACTGAGAATATGTAGATAAAGAATCGATTTATATAATAAAATGCCCACCGTTATTTTTTCTTGTCCGGGCTAAATTCATGGACCCACACTCGCATTTGCGGCAGCCAAGGCATCCCAGGATGAGATGATAGAATGTATTGCTTATATTCCTCTACATTTGAATATCCCTCTTGCTTGGCATTATCATCGGTTAATTCCCCGAGCGACTGTGAATAAACCTTGTCTATTACAAATTCGTGGCCTTCGAGGGTCATGATTTCACCAACATCTGCGTAGCGTCCATTGCGCCGGGTCGCGGTTTTTTGTCCCGACAATACTTTCTCGATATCCGGCTTCACGGTAATTAAACGATCGATTGTACAGGTTTTTGGCGGCAAAGCGTCAGAACCCATTTGATTTTGCATACATGCCATCCTCCTTTTTTCTTCAAAACCACTTTATCATAAGTCGAGCCATGAATGCACAAGCACACGACTGTATGGTTGGACGGGTGGGTCAGTCTTTAACGGTCACGATTGTACAGAGATAACAAAGTTTTAGACTGATAAATAAAGTACTAGACTGGATAATAAAATTTTAGACTGGGGCCGTTAAACTAACGGGCAGAATAGTGGAGTAAAGAAATGGTAAAATGGGTGTATAATATGCTCTCTTGATGATTAAGGAGACCGACTTGGAATATTCTTAAGTCAATCGATGGAGTATTATACAAGGATAAGGTGTGATGCGGATGACTGATTTTTCAATGATTAAAAAGCTGTTTCATATTACGAAACGAAATGGGTTTAGTCATGACGAGATACAAATCATTAAAAATAATTTTGGTGAATTGCCCCAGGTGTTTATAGATTATTATTTGGAACTCGGTAAAGACGAGCGGCTGAATCATACGCAAGATAGTTTGATCAAACCCGAGCAACTCCAACACTTCAAACATAAAGAATATTTAATTTTTTATTGCGAGAATCAACGTGTCTGTGTTTGGGGAATCCATAAGAACGATTTATTCAGGTCCAATCCCCCTGTCTATATGAGTTACGATGAAAAGGTATGGAAAAAGGATTTTGAAACATTGACCGATTTTTTTCATGCGATGGCCTATTTGCAAACCGTATTCGCTCTTGAATACGGCTGTGAATCGTTCTATTCCATTGAACAAACCGACTTGGATTTTATTCGTGAAAATTTTAATAATAAAGGTATTTCCTTTCGGCATTGGATAGGCATCGAATTTTATGGAAATTACGATGACAGCATAATAACAGTGATGAAAAATAACGATAGTTTTGATTTGATCTATGCTTCATGCGACAAAGAACATTTTGATGAAATGGATCGGGTTCTCTCAAAACTGGGAGTAGTAATTTGAAATTTTTTATTTCATGAAGTCAACAGAATTGGGACTTCAGAATGTCATCAATAAGTTAAATAGCCTTACAGAAGAAGTACGAAAAATAGTGTTACATCGTGGAGCAAGCAGCTGCTGTACTGTTTGGAATTGAGGATGAACGAAATGCCAAATGGATAAATAGAAATGTTTAAATCAGATAAAGATAAATTTCTTGCAGTTACCTTCAAAACTAAAGACGATGGAAGGCTTGGTCCAATTATTATAAATATTGAGCCTAGAAACTTGTAGGACAACAATTGAGATTTTAGATGTATACTCTAATATCTACGTTTAAGCTAACGGGTTTGATAGTTCAATGGGGCAGTCTAAGACTTTATTATTCAGTTAAGATCCATAGACTACTTCATTCTGACGTATAGACTAAAACTAATTTTCAATTACCTGGTGATTTAGAAGACCGGGATTACTTGTACTGTAAGGGGGTTCCGGTCTAAAACTTTACTATCTCTGAACATCCACCTCTGAAACACATCCTGAAAGGACCACTTTGGACGCGGTTTCGCTTTTTGCATGGAGTCGTGCAGTCAATCCCGCAGGGGGCTGAGACTGTCCGCTCCGAAGGGATTCGCGGGGAAACGCAAAAGTGGTAGCCGCTACGTAGCACGAGCACGTTGCGTTTCTTTTGCCCCGAATCCCTTCTCCGCTTGGTAGGACTCCACAAGTCGCTACGTCTGGAAATATTCTTCTCTGGCGTAACAGATGAGGTTCTTCAATCTTTTAGAGCATTTAAAAATCGGATCACAATAAAATGTTCGTAGAGGAAACAGGAGAAAAAAGCGAAGATCTTAGGGACACCGACCGAGACGCAATGCAAAAAGCGAAACACGCCTTTAAGCGTCCACCTCTGAAACTCATCCTTGAAAGGACCACTTTGGACGCGGTTTCGCTTTTTGCATGGAGTCGTACAGTCAATCCTGCAGGGGGTGGCCCTAGAATCTGAGCGTTTTCTCCTGTTTCCTCCCCAGCACAACAGCAACTTATTTCTAAATGAATGATATAGAATCACTCGTTATACACTACATAAAAACAGATGCTATTGCTGGACATTCACTACCCATTTACCAAATCAAAAAAATGAGGTATTCTTGTCCATATGCAATCCTTTCATTGGAATCGGACAGGACTTCCTGGCCTCACCAGTGTAAAGGATTTTTTGCCCCTTATAAGAAGTGTCTGAATGATCGTAGTAGATGAACCTTCATTAATTTTGTTTTAACGTAGTTCGAAGTCGGTAACTGATGAGAGATGATGAGAAACGATGCGGATCGATCAGCATATATTGCAAGTTTTTTTACAGGAAGTTCAAGTGGAGAGTCTGTCGCCGGATGATCCAGTCGTAGTACACCATACGCCATACCCGTGGGAGCTGGTCGGTACCGGCAATTATGCTGCCGTATTTGCCCACCCAGACTATCCAAAGGTAGTGATCAAGCTGTACGCACCTGGAAGACCAGGAGCCGAACAGGAAATCGAAGTCTATCGCAAGCTAGGGGAGACTCGTTCCTTCCCCGTCTGTTATGATTATGGGGAAGGATACTTGGTCATTACGCGGATGAACGGCATCCCCCTGTTTGACTGTGTTCGCTTTGGTATTCCGATTCCTCCCCAGGTGATTGAAGACGTGGAGGAAGCGCTAGAAGAGGCGCGCAGGAAGGGTTTGTTTCCGCATGACGTCCATGGGAAAAATGTATTAATGGATCAGGGACGAGGTTATCTGATTGACGTATCGGATTACTATGTCAATGATACAGACACGAAATGGCGTGATTTACGCAAGGCGTATTACAAGGTGTATCTGCCATTTATCAAGGATCGTGGATGGAAAATCCCATTGTGGATGCTGGAAGTCGTGCGAAAAGGCTATCGACTGTACAAAAAAGGAAAGCGCTTGTTCACGTAGACTGTCTCTGGTAAAATTGTCATTTGACATTGTGTTTGTACAGTTGCTGGTCGAAGTAGAATAAGGAGGACATTCCATTGTTGTACTATCTCATTGCGGCAGTAATTATTGCGCTTGATCAGTTTACAAAGTATTTAGTCGTGAAGTATATGGAACTGGGAGAATCCATTCCTTTGATCGCGGACGTATTTCATCTAACTTCCCATCGAAACATGGGAGCGGCGTTTGGCATCCTGCAAAATCGACGTTGGTTTTTTATTGTCATTACCACTGTCGTTGTGATTGGGATTGTCATATCCTTGATTCGTTTGGGAAAAAAACAACCTCGTGCATCGCTGGCGCTGTCATTGGTCTTGGGTGGAGCCGTCGGGAATTTCATTGATCGTGCGATGACCGGTCAAGTCGTAGATTTTCTCGATTTTACGTTGATTAACTTCCCGATCTTTAACGTGGCTGATATGGCCATCACGATTGGTGTGGGGATTTTGCTTCTCGATGTTTTTTTGGATGGGAAGAAAAACAGGTAGTCATGAGAATAATAGTGGGAAAGCTCGGATAGGTGGAGAACATACATGAATGACACGCAATTATTTGAACGTTACGATTGGACGGTAGACCCAGCGGATAAGAACGAGCGCATCGATAAATTTATCACGCTGCAAAATGAAGATTGGTCCCGTTCACAAGTGCAGGCTTGGGTGAAGGAAGGCCGTGTCACTGTTAATGGTGAACCGATCAAAAACAACTACAAGCTGCAGGCAGAGGACGAAGTGACCCTCCGTGTTCCGCCGCCAAAAGAAATGGCGATCCAGCCAGAAGAGATGTCACTTGATATTGTATACGAGGATAGCGATGTCGTGGTCGTGAATAAACCACGTGGCCTCGTTGTGCATCCTGCTCCTGGTCATTACAGTGGGACACTCGTCAATGGGCTTTTGGCACATTGCAAGGATTTGTCCGGAATCAATGGCGTTTTGCGTCCGGGAATTGTCCATCGCATTGACAAGGATACTTCCGGCCTGCTAATGGTAGCCAAAAATGACAAGGCACACATGGGGTTGGCTGAACAATTGAAAGCACATACGGTCAATCGGAAGTATGTCGCGATTGTTCATGGTGTCATCCTGCATGAAATGGGAACGATTGAAGCACCGATTGGGCGCGATCCGAAAAATCGCCAGCAAATGGCGGTCGTTTTTGAAAACAGCAAGCCGGCTGTCACGCATTTTATCGTGCTGGAACGCTTCAAGGAGTACACGTTGGTGGAATTGAAACTCGAAACAGGTCGTACCCATCAAATCCGCGTACACATGAAGTACATTGGCTATCCACTGGCGGGCGATCCGAAATACGGTCCGAAAAATACATTGGAGCTCGATGGACAAGCTCTGCATGCGAAAACACTGGGCTTCATCCATCCCCGTACAGGAGAGCAACTTGAATTCGAAGCACCAATGCCGAAGGAAATGCTTGACGTCATAGAGGTTCTCAAACAAGCGTAAGAGAACAGGAGGAATAGCCGTGCTAAAAAGATTAGCGCATGTGACGCTGTACGTTCACGATTGTGAAGAGGCATTGCGATTTTACACGGAAAAACTCGGTTTCGAAAAACGCATGGATTCTCGTATGGATGATGGCTCTCGGTGGCTCACTGTCGGTCTTCCAGGGCAGGAGATAGAGATCGTATTGCATGACCCTACCCATTGGCATCGGGAAGAAGTTGCGCAGGAAATGCTTCGTCAGGTTGGCAAAAATCCAATGTGGGTTTGGGAGACGGATGATTTTGGGTCCACATACGAAGCGCTGCGTCAACGCGGCGTGAAGTTTGTGAGTGAACCAAACGAAGTGATGTATGGCATTGAGGTTGTTTTCGAGGATCTGTATGGCAATCGTTTTTTGTTGTTGCAGCCAGTCTTCCTATGACACTTACATAATGGTAGTTGGATTGGAAAACGCTAGTAGAGAGCTAATTACTTTCTTCTGGCGTTTTTTTTCATCATTCAATCGAGAGTGTAAGGAGTGGATGCCTGTGATTCGAAAATGGGGGAAGCTGATCAGCCTTTTTGTCCTTTTGGTTGTACTTGTCACAGCAAACGGTGAAGCAAAGGTGGCAGCCCAAAGCCAACTGCCAGAGCGTGTGAACAAGGAGATAAGTGTTCCGGCAAAAATTGCATTTACGAGCAACCAGCATTTGTTTTTGGCAGATGGACGGGATGCAACAGGAAAGATAAAGCAAATCACCAAGGACGGCTATGCGCAGATCGTGGGTTGGTCGCCAGATGGCAAGTGGCTCCTGTTCGTGAAATACAAAGGCAACGACAATTACTCGTCGCCTGGCTACGTGTGGATCGTCAGTGCTGACGGCAGCAAAGCTGTCCAGGTAGACGAGCGAGCGGTTTTTGAAATGCCTAAATGGTCCCCGAAAGCGAACAAGCTAGCGTACACCGTGAATATCGGTAGTAATGAAGCGCCGAGACCATTGCTGATTGTAAAAGACGTCCATGAGCATGGAGAACTAGCTTTGCAAAGTTCAACGAAGGCTGATTTCGCAGATTTTGCCTGGATGCCGGATGGGGAAAACATGCTTGTTTCGCTACCTGCCGAAAAAAATAAGCCGATGACGCTAGCCTTGCGTACGCTTGCAGGTAAACCGTTGGTTGCCTACCCGATTGCAGAACCACCAAAAGTGGAGGAAGGTATCTACCCATGGGCAGCGACAGGCTTAAAAGTATCCCCGGATGGGAAGGCTGTGGCCTACTTTGTCAGGTATAACTCCGGCTCCTTGTCTGCTGATGGCGTACCTATTCAATGGTTTGATTTGACACAGCCTGCCAAAAAGCCAATAGTGCTCGGTACAGGATTGGCTTATCCTGATTGGCTTGCCTGGACACCAAATAGCGAACAGCTCGCTTTTATCGATGGCACTGACCGGATCGCCACGACTAACAAGCAGTTGAAGCTGGCGGATCGAGCAGGAAAGGTCAATACAGTCAGCCCTGGTCCAGTGGTGGTAGACACTTATCCAGTATGGATTCCAAAAGCTCCGTACACGCTGCTTTTCACTAGAGGCTTGTCTACGCCGTATTCGTATGATCCAAAAAAGGTCATGGTACCGGAACAAGGCATCTGGCGGCGGTCCGCAGAGGGAGCTGAGCAGCAGGTGACAAAAGGGGAAGCGAATACAGCGGACTACTATCCTGCGCCGTCTCCAGATGGAAAACAACTTCTTTTCTTGCGTTTGGATCGAGCGGAGCATGGCTCCCTGTTTATCCAAGGAATTGGAGCGGACGCGGACAAACAAGTCGAGCTGATCAAAGACATTGCAGGGGATATTGGTTATTATGCGAACTACTTGCCACCGTGGGTCAGCGTCTATTGGGAATAGTTAGACTTTTCCGGGCTGCATTGACACCCGTCCAGAATCGTGACATAATTCTACATGACGAATGGAACCTTTAAATCCAGTCCAGTGAGGCTGGCAAGGGCACGGAATGACAAGCAGGCGGGACTCTTACAGTCCGGTCAGTTTGTCCGAGGGCTTCTTGTCTCCTGACAAGGAGCCTTTTTTCGTAAGGTCCACTGTTCCCGTCGAGAAGGGGGATATTGAGATGATCAACAAAAGCGTCATTATGGACGATGCCGCAATTCGCCGAGCGCTTACACGAATCGCACATGAAATTATCGAGCGAAACAAAGGCGTCGAGGATCTCATTATCGTGGGTATCAAGACCAGAGGGATCTACCTCGCGCAACGCCTCGTGGAAAGAATCGAAATGATTGAGAATGTTAAGGTACCAGTCGGTGAGCTGGACATTACGTTCTATCGTGACGATCTGCAACACAAGTCCGAAGATGCCATTTTGCAAGGCTCCAAGCTCCCGGATCAAATCACAGGCAAGACTGTGATTCTGGTGGATGATGTTCTCTACACAGGAAGAACCGTGCGTGCCGCATTGGATGCACTGATTGACAACGGTCGCCCACGGATGATTCAACTGGCTGTTCTGGTTGATCGCGGTCATCGCGAGCTGCCAATCCGCCCTGATTTCGTCGGAAAAAACCTCCCAACTGCTCGAACGGAAATTGTCGATGTACAATTGGCAGAAGTGGACGTTATGGACATTGTGTCCATCCGACAGCTACTGTAAAAATAAAATAACTCCTCTTTAAAAACGATCCCGTGAGGTCGGCAAGAGGCAAGAAACTTCCCATGAGCATGGCGAAGCTAGCCTCTTTGTGTCCGCACAAAGAGGCTTTTTGTATAAAAGAAGCTTTTTGAATGAAAGAAACAAAACAGGGGGCATACAGTCATGAGCCAGAAAAATTACATCGATGTAGACGAAACACCACATATTTCGCGATTGCTGCCACTAAGTATTCAACATTTGTTTGCGATGTTCGGCTCGACTGTACTCGTACCGATCTTGACGGGTTTGGATGTTGCAACCGCCCTCTTGGCGAGCGGGATCGGGACACTTCTGTTCCTGTGGATCACCAAAGGAAAGCTTCCAAACTATCTCGGTTCTTCCTTCGCCTTCATTGGTCCGATTATCGTCGTGAGTCAATCGCATGGCGTAGGGACGGCACTCTTAGGCTGCTTCCTCTCCGGGATTGTGTACATCATCGTCGCCGGGATCGTGAAGAAGGCAGGAGTCAAATGGCTCGATCGGGTACTGCCACCAGTTGTCATCGCATCCGTCATCGTTGTGATCGGTCTGAGCCTAGCTGGCGTAGCAGTAGATATGGCAACGAAAGTCACTGTAGACGGTCAATCGCAGATGTCACTGACTTCGATTGAAATCTCGCTCATTACCGTGGTCATAACAGTTCTTGCAGCGGTCATGCTGCGCGGTTTCCTTGGTCTTATCCCAATCTTGATCGGAATGGTTTCAGGTTATGTATACACACTGCTGCGTCACCCTGATCTGATTCATTTTCAAACAGTGAAAGATGCTCCTTGGGTTGTTGGATTCGGTGAAATGTTTACCTCCCACTTCAAATTCGCAGAGGTGACGAGTGCAATGGCGAATCCAAGCGCATGGATCGCTGCCCTGGTTATCGCACCAGTCGCTTTCGTCACATTGGCAGAGCATCTGGGTCACTTGCTGGTAACGAGTAAAGTCATGGATCGTGATTTGATGAAAGACCCTGGACTGCACCGCAGCTTACTCGGGGACGGTATTGCAACGTCACTCGCTGCGATTATGGGCGGTCCACCTGCAACGACGTACGGTGAAAACATCGGAGTCCTTGCGATTACAAAGGTATACAGCCGCGTCGTCATCGGTTTGGCTGCGGTTCTCGCGATTATGTTCGCCTTCGCAGGTAAGGTCAGTGCCTTCTTGATGACGATCCCAACGCCGGTACTTGGCGGTGTCTCCATCATCCTGTTCGGTATCATCGCGGCACAAGGCTTGCGGATGTACGTCGAGAACAAAGTGAATTTTGCAGACAAGCGCAACATGATTCTCGCAGCGGTCATCCTCGTAACGGGAATCGGCGGATACAAAATCAGTTTTGCAGGTACAGGTATCGCTTTCCTGAACGATCTGACCATCGATAATATCGCACTCTCTACCTTCCTGGGAATCATTCTACACCTGATCCTTCCGGGAAAAGAGTCCGCGATGGGAGAAGCACACCGCGAAGAACAAAATCAATAGCACAAACGTTCCCAATCCTTTAAATCCAGTCCAGAGAGGCTGGCAAGGCAAAGAACGCTGTTTTGGCTGCCCAAAAAAGGCACTCAACCAGCTTCTTGTCTCGCTTGCCTCCAGATGCAAAGCGATGCCAAGAAGCTTTTTCTTTGTGAAAAACGTCTCGACGTTTTCCATAAAACAGGATCCGACCGCTTGCGGTCTGCAAAAGAACGGGATTGACCGTTCCTTTTGAATATTAAAGAACCGGAGGGATTCATGATGAAAAATGTAGCGCATTTGATTGGCCTCAAAGACTTATCGAAAGAACAGATCATCCAGCTCCTCGAGCGAGCAGAGTATTGGGCTGCCAGACCAACTGAGCAGGCGGATATCCTTCGCGGACGGTTTGTCGCGAATCTGTTCTTCGAGGCCAGTACCAGAACCCGCTTCTCTTTTGAGGTAGCACAAAAGCGACTGGGCGCACATGTTTTGAACTTCATTCCGGAAACCTCCTCTACCGTAAAAGGCGAAACGGTCTATGACACGATCCGCACCTTGGAAGCAATGGGAGTGGAAGCAGCCGTTATCCGCACTAAGAAAGAAGGCCTGCTGCAAGAGTTAGCAGAAAGCGTAGACATGAAGCTGATCAACGCGGGAGATGGAACGAATGAGCACCCGACTCAATGCCTGCTCGATCTTTTGACCATGAAAAGGCAGTTTGGCAAGCTCTCTGGTCTCACGGTAGCGATCATTGGAGACCTGCGCCACAGCCGCGTGCTCGGTTCTCACCTGCACGCGCTGCCAAAGCTCGGCGTGAATCTGCTGCTCTCAGGTCCAGCTACGATGATGCCGGCACATATCCCGCAAGGTGTCAAAATCGTGGAAATGGAAGAAGCGGTTCAAACCGCAGATGTGGTCATGATGCTGCGCGTTCAGCTGGAGCGCCATGCGGAATCCCTCTATCTATCGAAGGAAGAGTATCACAAGGCACACGGGCTGACTCTGGAAAGAGCCAAAATGATGAAGTCCAGCGCAGTTATCATGCATCCGGCACCCGTCAATCGTGGGGTTGAGATTCATACCGATTTGGTAGAATGCGAAACGTCCTTGATTCAAACCCAAGTGACCAATGGAGTCGCAGCAAGAATGGCAGTTCTAGAAACTCTTTTGAAAGGGAGCGAAATGACATGGGAATCATCCTTGGCAACGGCAACGTACTAAATCAGGCGGGGGAACTCACCCCGATGGAAATATTGGTGGAAAAGGGAAGAATCACAGCGAAGGGGG
Source organism: Brevibacillus sp. DP1.3A (assembly GCF_013284245.2). Lineage (NCBI taxonomy): Bacteria > Bacillati > Bacillota > Bacilli > Caryophanales > Paenibacillaceae > Brevibacillus > Brevibacillus sp. DP1.3A. The sequence continues at coordinate 2,597,336 of NZ_CP085876.1, forward strand.
AAACGCTCGATCGCGAGGGGCATGAATGGATCGATTGCCACGGCGGCATGATTAGCGCGGGTCTCATCGATGCCCACGTACATCTGCGTGAGCCAGGCTTTGAACATAAAGAAACGATCGAAACAGGAGCAAAAGCAGCGGTACAAGGCGGATTTACAACAGTAGCATGCATGCCGAACACACGACCGTCCATCGACAGTGTCGAGACCGTGACCTACATTTTGGACAAAGCGAGCGAGGCTGGTATGGCGCGCGTGATCCCGTATGGTGCGATTACTGTTCGCCAATTGGGAAAAGAGTTGACGGATTTTGCGGGGTTAAAAGAAGCGGGGATCTTCGCGCTGACAGATGACGGTGTGGGTGTGCAATCCACAGCGATGATGAAAAAGGCCATGCAAAAAGCAGCAGAGCTTGGTATCGCAATCGTTGCTCACTGTGAAGACGAAGACCTGTTGATCCCGGGAGCAGCTTTGCATGACGGGGTGGTAGCAGCTCGCCACGGTCTCCCTGGAATTCCATCTGAGTCAGAGTCCATCCACGTTGGCCGCGATATTTTGCTGGCAGAACAGACTGGTGTGCACTACCACGTATGCCACATCAGCGCGAAAGAGTCGGTACGTCTGGTACGCGACGGGAAACGCGCTGGCGTAAATGTAACGTGTGAAGTCAGTCCGCATCACCTCTTGCTGTGCGACGAGGATATCCCAGACAATCTGGATACGAATTGGAAAATGAACCCGCCACTGCGCTCTCGTGAGGATCGCGCTGCACTGATTGCGGGATTGAAAGACGGCACCATTGATATGATCGCCACAGACCATGCACCACACACTCAAGAGGAAAAAGCAAACGGGATGAACCGTGCACCGTTCGGAATCGTCGGACTGGAGACAGCATTCCCGCTCCTGTACACAAATCTCGTGCAAACTGGAGAGCTGACTTTGAAGAAGCTGGTTGAGCTGTTGACCGTAAAGCCAGCAGAAGCATTCAAACTGCCATACGGACGTCTGGAAGTAGGCGCGCCAGCAGACCTGACTGTGATTGATCTGGAAACCGAAAAAACAATTGACCCAAGCACATTCGCAAGTAAAGGAATCAACACACCATTTGCTGGTTGGGCATGCAAAGGCTGGCCGACCCTGACGCTGGTAGATGGGAAGATCGTATATCAAAACGTGTAAAAACGACTTACAGACAAGACACAAGTTTTTACACGACAATGGAGGAGGAGCATAGATGCGTGCAAGATTGATCTTGGAAGATGGAACAGAATTTATCGGGACTGCATTTGGAGCGACAAAGGAGTCCTACGGTGAAGTGGTTTTCAATACAGGGCTGACTGGCTATCAGGAGGTTTTGTCCGACCCATCCTACTGCGGACAGATCGTCACCATGACATACCCGCTGATCGGAAATTACGGGATCAATCGAGACGATTTTGAAGCTGTTCGTCCATACATTCACGGCTTCGTTGTTCGCGAGCATTGCGAGGCACCGAGCAACTGGCGCAATACGAACACACTCGATGAACTGCTGAAAACATACGACATCCCGGGCATTGCCGGTATCGACACTCGGATGCTGACGAGAAAAATTCGTTACCACGGCACGATGAAGGGCATGATTACAACCAGTGAAGCCCCGTTGGCTGAATTGGTTGCTGCCCTAAACGGCACGACATTGATGACAGACCAAGTATCACGCGTTTCTACGAAAAGCGTCTTCAGCTGCCCAGGTACAGGTCATCGGGTAGTGCTGGTAGACTTTGGCGCCAAGCACGGGATTTTGCGTGAGTTGACCAAACGCAACTGCGACGTAGTCGTTGTGCCTTACAATGTGACAGCAGAAGAGATTCGCCGCATTCAGCCGGACGGGATACTCTTGTCCAATGGCCCTGGGGACCCGAAGGACGTACCGCAAGCCGTAGAAATGATTCGCGAAATCTTGGGTGAATATCCTCTGTTCGGAATTTGCCTCGGTCACCAGCTGTTTGCACTTGCATCTGGCGCTGACACGACGAAAATGAAATTCGGACACCGTGGCGGCAACCATCCGGTAAAAGAGCTGCCAACCGGACGCACATATATCACATCCCAGAACCACAGCTATGCAGTCAAAGAAGACTCATTGGCAGGCACGGAACTGGAAGTTACACATATCGCACTTAATGATGGCACCATCGAAGGCGTACGACATGCAGCGAAGAATGCATTCTCAGTACAGTACCATCCAGAAGCAGCTCCAGGACCGTATGATTCCGGCTACCTGTTCGACCAGTTTCTTGCGATGATGGAAACCGCTAAGGAGGAAAAAACTCATGCCAAAACAAGATAATCTGAAAAAAATCCTCGTAATCGGCTCTGGACCTATCGTCATTGGGCAGGCTGCTGAATTTGACTATGCAGGAACACAAGCATGCGAAGCGTTAAAAGAAGAGGGCATGGAGGTAGTTCTGATCAACTCCAACCCAGCGACCATTATGACTGATACAAACATGGCGGACAAAGTATATATCGAACCAATCACACCTGAATTCGTAGCGCGAGTCATTCGTCAAGAGAAGCCGGATGGACTACTGCCTACACTTGGAGGTCAAACAGGCTTGAACATGGCTGTTGCCCTCTCAGAAGCAGGCGTACTCGAGCAAGAAAATGTAAAGCTGCTCGGAACCAAGCTGGAATCGATCAAGCAAGCAGAAGACCGCGAGCTGTTCCGCTCCCTTATGAATGAACTGGGCGAGCCGGTACCTGAATCTGTCATCGTGAGCACGGTAGAAGAAGCTGTCGATTTTGCAAACGAAATCGGTTATCCCATCATCGTTCGTCCTGCCTACACCTTGGGTGGTACAGGCGGCGGAATTTGTGAAGATGAAGTAACCCTCCGCGAGATCGTCGCAAGCGGATTGAAATACTCCCCGATTACGCAATGCTTGATCGAGAAAAGCATTGCTGGCATGAAAGAAATCGAGTACGAAGTGATGCGCGATGCCAACGACAACTGCATCGTAGTCTGCAACATGGAAAACATCGACCCAGTCGGCGTGCATACAGGTGACTCCATCGTAGTAGCGCCAAGCCAAACACTGGCTGACCGTGAGTATCAAATGCTGCGCACATCTGCACTGAACATCATCCGGGCGCTTGGTATTGAGGGTGGCTGCAACGTACAATACGCACTCGACCCGCACAGCTTCCAGTACTACGTGATCGAAGTGAACCCGCGTGTGAGCCGCTCTTCTGCACTGGCTTCCAAGGCGACAGGCTACCCAATCGCAAAGATGGCAGCCAAAATCGCAATCGGCTACACGTTGGATGAACTGAAAAACCCAGTGACAGGCCAAACATACGCATGCTTCGAGCCAACACTGGACTACATCGTTAGCAAAATCCCACGCTGGCCGTTCGACAAGTTCCAATCCGCCAACCGCAAGCTCGGTACGCAAATGAAGGCGACTGGAGAAGTCATGGCGATCGGTCGGACTTTTGAAGAATCGATCATGAAAGCCATCCGTTCCTTGGAAATCGGCAGCTACCACATCGAGATCAAGGGAGCAGACGAAATCAGCGAGGACGATTTGAAAGCACGACTGGTGCACGCGGATGACGAACGACTCTTCCTGCTGGCAGAAGCACTGCGCCGTGGCTGGACGATCGAACAACTGCACAACCTGACCAAGATCGATCTGTTCTTCCTGCACAAGTTCCATAAAATGATTGCCTTTGAAGCGGAACTGGCAAAGGGCTTGACGAGCGAAAAGCTGTACGAAGCAAAACGCATGGGCTTCACGGACCGCAAAATTGCCGAGCTGTGCGGTGAGACAGAAGAAGCGGTACACGCAATGCGCAAAGAAAAAGGCTTTGTACCTGTATATAAAATGGTAGATACTTGCGCGGCAGAATTCGAAGCGCAAACACCGTACTACTACTCCGCGTATGAAGTAGAAGACGAGCGTATCGAGACTGGTAAGAAGCGCGTGGTCGTGCTGGGCTCCGGACCAATCCGCATCGGTCAAGGAATCGAGTTTGACTATGCGACTGTCCACGCTGTCTGGGCACTGAGAGAAGCGGGCTATGAGGCTGTGATCATCAACAACAACCCGGAGACGGTTTCTACAGACTTCAACACTTCTGATCGCCTGTACTTCGAGCCGCTGTACATCGAAGACGTCCTGAACATTCTCGATGTGGAAAAACCAGAGGGTGTCATCGTACAATTCGGCGGGCAAACCGCGATCAACCTGGCTGACAAGCTGGCTGCACGCGGAATCAAAATCTTGGGTACGAGTCTGGAAAACATCGACGCAGCGGAAAACCGCGAGAAGTTCGAAGCACTGCTGCGCGAATTGGAAATCGCCCAACCACCAGGCAAAACGGTTACGTCAGTCGAACAGGCAGTAGTGGCAGCAGAAGGTCTTGGCTTCCCAGTCCTGGTTCGCCCATCCTACGTACTTGGTGGACGTGCGATGGAAATCGTCTACAACGAATCCGAACTGTTGGAGTACATGGAAAAAGCGGTGAAGGTAAATCCTGATCACCCTGTACTGGTAGACCGTTACATGGTTGGGGTAGAAGCGGAAGTCGATGCGATCTGCGATGGCGAAGACGTTCTGATCCCAGGTATCATGGAGCATATCGAACGCGCAGGGGTGCACTCCGGTGACTCTATCGCTGTATATCCTCCGCAATCCTTGTCCCAAGCAATCAAGGATGAACTGATCGACATGACGACAAAGCTGGCGCGTGCCCTGCAAATCAAAGGCTTGCTCAACATCCAGTTCGTCATCTATAAAGACCGCCCATACGTAATCGAGGTCAATCCGCGTTCATCGCGTACGGTGCCATTCCTCTCCAAAGTAACGGGGATTCCAATGGCGAACATCGCAACGAAAGCGATCCTAGGTCACTCTATCATCGAACAAGGCTTTACACCGGGCTACCATCCAGAGGAGTCAATGGTTTCTGTCAAAGTACCAGTCTTCTCCTTCGCAAAGCTGCGTCGCGTCGATATTACGCTCGGCCCTGAAATGAAATCGACCGGAGAAGTCATGGGACGCGAGAGCACTCTGGCAAAAGCGTTGTACAAAGGCTTGGTCGCAGCGGGCATGAATATCCCGACACAAGGCACCTTGCTCGTGACAGTTGCTGATAAAGACAAGGAAGAAGCGCTAGACATCGTGAAACGCTTCCGCCACCTCGGCTTCAAGCTGATGGCGACCGCAGGCACAGCCGATTATTTGGAGCAAGCGGGACTACAAGTAACACGCGTAAGCAAATTGTCCGAAGGCACGCCAAACCTGTTGGATGTCATCCATACAGGCGAAGCGAACATCGTACTCAATACACTGACAAAAGGCAAAACGCCACAACGCGACGGCTTCCGCATTCGTCGGGAAGCAGTAGAGAACGGCGCTGTATGCTTGACTTCTCTCGATACAGCTTCCGCTCTCCTGCACGTACTGGAGACGATCACATTCTCTACAGAAGCAATGCCAGCCCAGCGTGCTGGTGCCAAAGTGGCAGTAACCATATAAAAAGGGGAGAGCAGCGTGCAACAACAACTTACCGATATTCGCGAACGCATGATTGTTGCGCTCGACTTTTCCACACTGGATGAAGTCAAGAAGTGCATCGAGCCTTTAGCGGGGCATATCCGCTATGTAAAAGTGGGGATGGAGCTCGCTTACGCAGAAGGGCCAGCGATCGTTTCCTTTCTGAAGGAAAAAGGGCTTAAAGTGTTCCTCGACTTGAAGGTTCACGATATTCCCAATACAGCAAAAGGCGCGATGAGAAGCCTAGCGCGGCTGGGAGCAGACATGGTAAACGTTCATGCGGCAGGCGGCGTAGCCATGATGGCGGCAGCGAGAGAAGGTTTGGAGCAAGGGACAGCGGCAGGTGCTGCTCGTCCCCTCCTGATCGGTGTGACGATGCTGACATCCACTGGTTTGCAAACGATGAATCAAGAATTGGCGATTCCGGGTGCGGTAGAAGATGTTGTGGTGCACTATGCACAAATGACCAAGCAAGCTGGTTTGGATGGGGTCGTTGCTTCTCCACTAGAAGTACCGATGATCAAAAAAGCTGCTGGAGACTCATTTGTAACAGTCACGCCAGGAATTCGTCCGCTGGGAGCAGATCAAGGCGATCAGACGCGTATCACGACGCCGGAACAGGCATTCCGCTTGGGCAGTGATTACCTCGTGATCGGACGCGCCATTACGGGTGCAAAAGATCCGGTAGGGGTTTGGCAAAGTATCGTCGCAGCAGTGGAAAAAGATCGTTCGTAAAGTAGCCAGCTGGAGGGAATAAGTGAAATGACGACAATGACAACTGCTAAACAAATTGCAGCGAATCTTCTCGAAATCGGGGCAGTTCATCTGCGACCGGAGCAACCTTTTACATGGACGTCCGGGATCAAATCCCCAATCTACTGCGACAACCGGATCACGATGTCCTATCCGCATGTGCGTCGTGCCATTGCGAGAGCATTTGCCGATTTGATCAAGGAGCAGTACCCAGATGCGCAAGTCGTTGCTGGAACAGCGACTGCTGGTATTCCACATGCTGCATGGGTAGCAGAGGTGCTTGATCTGCCTATGATTTACGTACGGGACAAGGCAAAAGGCCACGGTCGCCAAAACCAGATTGAGGGCGCATTGGCGGCTGGTCAAAAGGTAGTCGTGATTGAAGACCTGATTTCCACTGGAGGCAGCTCCTTGAAAGCAGCCCAAGCGGTGCAGGCTGAGGGTGGAGAGGTACTAGGGGTCGTAGCCATTTTTAGCTACCAATTCCCGGATGCCCAAGCTTTGTTTGAGGAAGCGGGTGTTCCTTGCTCCACCATATCGAATTACACAGCACTTTTGGAAGTAGCATCAGAGCAAGGGGTTATTACAAGCGAACAGGAAAAAGTATTGGGTGAATGGCGGAAATCCCCGCGTACTTTTTTTGAATAATAAGTGATACATGATGAAGAGTAGGGCGGCGGTTAAACCGTCCTACTCTTTTTTGTTTCGTCGTGGATCACAATCTGGACCCCTTCGGATCGATAGAACTGGAGGATATCGTCGCCAGTCATTTCGAAATGACCGAAATCCTCTGGAAAAAGAATACCGGGCGTAACCGTTGGGTTTTCGTTTTGCAGAATGATTTGTTGTGCAAAAATGGCAGCTCCCAAAGCGGTCAGATGAGTCTGCCCTTTCGGATCAGTAATGTCGACTTGGCGTTTCACGTTCATGCCATGCTGATTGCGCCCATTTATTTGGATGACAACATGATGAGGAGAGCCTGCGCCTGGATTGTACAGTATTTTTTGACGTGTGCTCTTGCTGAGCAGGTTCCATATCCGGCTTTTTACCAATGAAACGAGGGCAAAAGTAGACAGTTTATGGTCAAAGGCGATGCGAAAATCAGCGGTAGTTACGTTTTGGGCTTTCACGAGCGTCATGTGATCCGGTGTGTCAAGACGATAGCATTTCGTAGTGTATCCATTGGGAAAGGTCACGGGTACCGGATCAGACATGGGTGTAACTTCTTTTACGCCAGTGGGTGTGGTCACAGTAAAAGGGATCGTCATGCGATCCATATAGTCGGTGGAATCTGGACCTGCTTTGTCTTGAAGGGAATAAAGGGCGTGAAGATGTATCTGGACATCTTGCATGGAAGCTGCATGTATGCTTGCGAGAAGCGCTACAGTTCCCCCCATCCACCCTGAGGCGAGAATGACTGGAGAGCCAATGTTCTCATTCTTCAAGCGTTCGATCGATCGTGTAAATCGTTCTGTCCAACGAGTGACGTCAATCAGAGGAATCTGTCGGCGAACTGCAGCAAGTAGCAGTGTGTCATCAGGATCATTTACTGCACTAATAATCAAGGTCAAATCATCTGGAGCATGGGCGAGAGGATCGGATTTGGAGATATCCAGGAGGAAAGGCTTTAGCCTAGTGGACGCAAATGGCAAAGTCTTTCCCGCAGACCTTCCTCCCAGCAATAATTCGAGAGTAGGGTGGCGATCGTGCAGAATCTTGGCAATTTGGCTCCCGACCGTTCCGTAGCCGCCGACAATTAGAACTTTGGTGAGATTCATGTAGATTTCCCCTTTGATTAAACGTTTATTCGTTTAAGTTCATTAACGGATAGCTGTGAAAAACAGGGACACACTGTCCCTTTTCGTGACGGTTCAAATTCAGTTGCACTCTTCTTCGACGAAAGTCACCAATTGCTTGAAAAGTCGGATCGCTTCTGTAATTTCAAGCCGATAAAACATCTCTGTTCCCTTCTTTTGAACGTTTACTAGGCCCGCTTGTTTTAATATTTTCAAGTGATGAGACACCGTAGGTCTAGACATGGGAATATGCTCGGCGATTTGTGTTACGTTCATGCTTTCCTTGTCGATGAGAAGAGCTACGATTTGCTGCCGAATCGGATCACCCAAGCCTTGGAAGTATGGACTTAACTCCATAAATATTTGAATCGCTTTTTCATTGCAGGTTGGATTCGTCATTGCACACTCCGTTAATAAACTTAATCATTTAAACCAAAGTATATGAGTTCTTCCTTATTTTTGCAAGTCATAAAAACGTTGATAGATCAGCAATAAAAGAAGAGGAAGCGAGAATCGCCAGATGCAATAGGAAAGAAAAGTAGGGAATAGTAAGGGAGGTTACAAAAAAAGTAAAGGTAGGTGCTTGTGTATGAATAAAGGAACGGGGAGCCTGGGCTCTCTTATGAAAACAGGGAAGGTTAAGAAAATCATCGGTGCAGCTTTTTTGTCTGCCACACTCATGTTTTCCCTTCCTCATACAGGACTGGCTGTGGGCAAAGGTGCTCATGGGCCAGATATTTATGTGATTCAGGGAATGTTGAAATCATTAGGTAGTTACTCGGGTCAAATCAATGGATACTATGATGATGTTACCGTACGTGGTGTGAAGCATTTTCAGAAAAAACACGGGTTGCCTGTTACAGGAAATGTAGATAATCGTACGTTCCAAAACATTGTTTATTCTTATGATAGTATCAAATCTGGCAAACGCGGCCAAGGAGACGGCAAAGGTCACGGTGGCGGAGCGGGCCAAGGAGGCGGCAAAGGTCACGGTGGCGGAGCGGGCCAAGGAGGCGGTAAAGGTCACGGTGGCGGAGCAGGCCATGAAGGCGGTAAAGGTCACGGTGGCGGAGCGAGCCAAGGAGGCGGTAAAGGTCACGGCGGCGGAGCAGGCCAAGGCGGAGGCATGGGCGGCGGAGCAGGTCAAGGTGGAGGCATGGGCGGCGGAGCAGGTCAAGGTGGAGGTATGGGCGGCGGAGCAGGTCAAGGCGGAGGTATGGGCGGCGGAGCAGGTCAAGGTGGAGGTATGGGCGGCGGAGCAGGTCAAGGTGGAGGCATGGGCGGCGGAGCAGGTCAAGGTGGAGGTATGGGCGGCGGAGCAGGCCAAGGCAAAGGCTACGGCGGTGGAACTGGCCAAGGTAAAGGCTATGGCGGCGGAACAGGCGAAGGTCAAGGCCAAGGTAAAGGCTACGGCGGCGGAACAGGCGAAGGCAAAGGAAAAGGCTACGGCGGTGGAACTGGCCAAGGTCAAGGTCAAGGTAAAGGCTATGGCGGCGGAACAGGTGAAGGCAAAGGAAAAGGTTACGGCGGCGGAACAGGTGAAGGCCAAGGTAAAGGCCAAGGTAAAGGCAACGGTGGCGGAACAGGTGAGGGCCAAGGTAAAGGCCAAGGTAAAGGCAACGGTAACGGCGGTGGAACCAGCAACGGCGGTGGAAAAGGCAACGGTGGTGGAAAAGGCAACGGTGGTGGTAACGGCAACGGTGGCGGCAATGGCAATGGCAATGGAGGTGGAACCGGAACCGGCAACGGTAACGGCAACGGTAAGAACAATGAGAACAATGAGGACAACAAAGGTACTGGAAAAGACTAATTGCACACGGGAGATAAAAACGCTTCTTCTCTTTTTAGGGACGAAGCGTTTTTCATGTAAAAGAGCTAACTTTAGTTAGTGTTAGAAGGAATTTGGCTAATGATATCATTATTCATGATTGCTATTTAATCAGCCAGGATATCAGAAAAAGTTCGAAGGAGGAAGAGCGATACATAGGAAGGACAAGTCGGCGTATCCAGGCCTGAAAGAATGCAAGCAGGTAACTGATTAAATGACAGAAAAGTACAACGATTGCATGCAAGGAGGATTATGGTACATACCAGACCTTTTGAATATGAGCAAGACGAAGCATTTATTTGGGAATTGTACTGTTCTACGAGAACCGAAGAAATGGCTCTTTGGGGTTGGAGTGAGTCGGACAAGCTTGCTTTTTTACAGTCGCAGTTTATCATGCAACAGAAATCTTACCAAATGCAGTTTCCCGCTCAGAAGCATCAAATCATTCTCCGATCCGAGCAGCCTATCGGTCGGATGATCACGGATGCGAGCGGAGATGCTTTGCATCTTGTAGATATTTCCTTGCTGCCTGCTTATCGGGGACAGGGTGTTGGTTCTATCATGATTGGCGATTTGCAAAAAGATGCTCAAGCCTTCCAATTACCAATTCGTTTAAGCGTTTTACAAGGGAATCCCGCCTTTCGATTATATGAACGATTTCAATTCATTGTGACAGACTCAACAGGGCTGTATAGCCAAATGGAATGGCAGCCAGTTCTGCAAAAATGACCTATCTGTTCGTTCGACAACGGAAATAACCACTTTACATAAGGGGGAAGCAACATGGCAGAGCCATTTCTTGGAGAAATCAGGATGTTTGGGGGAGATTATGCTCCACAAGGATGGGCATTATGCGAAGGACAAATCATATCTATTTCTGAAAACGACACATTGTTTAGTTTGATTGGAACCACATACGGCGGGGATGGACAAACGACTTTTGCGTTGCCTGATTTACGGGGACGTATCCCGCTTAATCAAGGGAAAAATCCGGGTACAGGAACTACCTACGTGATGGGTGAAAAAAATGGTGTAGAATCCGTCACCTTAACCGTCCCACAATTGCCCGCGCATACGCATACGGTCCATGCATCATCGCAGTCAGGAACGCAGAACAGCCCTGCCAATGCTGTATGGGCAAAGAATGCGCAGCAATATTCAGCGAATGCACCTGATGGATTAATGAACGCGTCCAGCTTGAGCAGTGTAGGTGGGAATCACCCACACAGTAACCTGATGCCGTTTACGGTTATTAATTTCATCATCGCCCTGTACGGGATCTATCCTTCACAACAGTAACATCCAAATCGAACAGGAGGATTTTACATGGAACCATTTCTTGGAGAAATTCGCTTTTTTCCATTTGCATTTGCGCCAAAGGGTTGGGCCTTGTGTAATGGTGCGGTGCTGTCTATCAACGGAAACCAGGCACTGTTTTCCTTGTTAGGTGTTTCTTATGGGGGGAACGGGACCACGACGTTTGCTTTACCAGATTTAAGAGGCCGCGTCCCCGTTCATCAAAACAGACTTGCCGATCGTCCAATTGTAACGCTCGGTATGTCAGCCGGCGAAGAAACCCATGTATTAACGACGAACGAAATACCCGCCCATACCCATACGGCAACTGGCTCAAATGCAACTGCCAATGACAAAGTATGCGCTGGGAACTACTGGGCACAAGCTTCCGCCGCAACCTATGGGACAACCCCGGATACGACGATGAGCGAGAGTGCGTTGCAAACGATAGGGAATAGTGCACCTCATACAAATATGCAGCCGTATTTGGTAGGGAATTTTTGTATCGCGATTCAAGGGGTTTACCCGTCAAGAAACTAGAGGAGGTACTATCATATGGACCCGTATATTGGAGAAATTCGTATCTTCAGTGGCAACTTCCCACCGAGGGATTGGGCTTTTTGTGATGGACAATTGATCTCGATCCCTTCCAATCCTGTATTGTATGCGGTATTGGGAACGAAGTATGGTGGAGATGGCAAAACGACATTCGCGCTTCCCAATTTAAGAGGCTCAGCACCCATGAACCAGGGGGAAGGACCTGCCTTGACACCGCGTGTGGCAGGTGAAACAGGTGGTGATGTCAACATCACTCTGCTGCAAAACGATATTCCGGCGCATACTCATGTTCCGAATGCGTGCGCAACTCCTACAGAGGATACGCCAACAGGGGCCAAATGGTCTTCCACCGTTGGCCGGGGATCTGTCATTCCTTATTCCAACACGAGTGATGGGACACAGCTTAGCCCGCAAGCAATCGGCACCACTGGCGGGACTCAACCACATAATAATATGCAACCTTATCTTGGACTCTCGTTCATCATTTGTGTGAGTGGCGGAAATTTTCCGCCGAGAGGATAGGAACTGTATCTTGGACGCCCGATGCTGTGTAGCAGGAGGCGTCTTTTTCGAATGACGGTCACAGCCCTTCTTCCATCTTTTCCTACTTTTCGTATTCTTCTTGCGAGACGTATGCATTATAATGGATATGTCCGTGATACTAAACGATCGCTTGAAGCAGAACGATCGCAGAGGATGAAGCAGATGACGAAGATAGAAATACTGAAAAGCATGTTGACGAGCGATCAACGCAACGCACCAGTATGGCTGTTATTAGGATTAGAGCATGCTGAGCAGGGGGATCGTACGGAGGCTTTACAGGCGTTTACGCAGGCCCTTGCCTATGGAAATGAAGCGATGAAGGAAAAAATTGTGATCGAGCTCAACAAGCTGCAAAAGGAATCCCCATATTCGCGGACGTTAAAAGGGATCCATCAAAAGGATTCCTCTACATATACGATGTTTTCACCTAAGATACGCGTCATCGAAGGGGGCAAAGGGAAGACCACCGCAAACTCGGTTCAACTCGTTGAGAGAACTGAGGGTTTTGGAATGGTCGGCGGGCTTGGACGAGTAAAAGAGGCAATCTTTCAAAGACTCCTACATCCTATTTCGCAACGGTTGCCTCAAAAGAGAAGTACCATTTTACTTTACGGACCATCGGGGTGCGGAAAATCTTTGCTAGCAAAAGCAACTGCAGAAGAATGTCAGGCTCATTTTTTTTCCATGGCGATCACAGGCGGTCGAAGCATGTATACGTCGTCGAACAGGCAGTTCAACATCCATGACTTACTGGCAACAGTCCCTGCCAATAAACCGTTTCTGTTCTTTTTAGATGAACTAGACGCTTCCAGCCATTATGACGAGAATGCGAACTCCTATAACAGACAGGGGATCGATTCCAAATGGCTTCAGCAGATAGCGGAGGCAGGAGAGTACGACGAACGATTCGTCCTGATGGGCGCAACCAACGTTCCATGGGAATTGGAGCCTTCCATGCTCCGAGCGGCTGGTTTTGATCACTGGATTTTTGTTGGACCGCCAGATCGGCAAGCAAGGGAGGATATTTTTCGCTTAAAACTGGAGGGCCGTCCTTCTGAGATGCTCGATTATGGGCAATTAGCAGGATGGACAGAGTTTTATTCGGGGGCAGACATCGAGTATGTAGTGGAGCTCGCAACGGAGCAGGTATGGCATGATATCGTTACAAAAGGGGTCGATCGCCCGATTCAAATGAGCGATCTACGAGAGGCTATTGCAGCTACCTATCCAACAACCATTGAGTGGTTGAGGACTTTGAAAGAGCATTTGAAACAAGTGGATTACAACGGAATTTATGATGAAGTGTGGGACTACCTGTCTCTTCATAGTAGAATCTGATATCAACAAACGAAAAGACTGTCGGCTCACTAACAAGCTGCGGTCTTTTTTTGGGTACAAATGTTAGAATATTGACTCAATATAGTCTTTTTTGTACGCTGAGTATAGGTATAAACAGTTGCTGGAAGGTGGAGGATACGCGATGAAAATAATAGATATATCCCGTCCGCTCATGGCAGGTATGCCGACCTGGCCAGGGGACACTCCCTTTCACTATGTCATAAACTGGCCCAAAGCGGAGAGTGGCTCAGTCAATGTCGGTAAAATAACGATGAGTGTACATACGGGTACACATGTGGATGCTCCATTCCATTTCGATGATGATGGTCGAAAAATGGCGGCATTGCCCTTGGACCTGTACATTGGAGTGGCAAGAGTGGTAGAGCTTACTGGACGTTCCAGCATTGGCCCAGAAGATTTTGCCCACGTTGATCTGGAGGGGGTGGAACGCTTGCTGCTCAAAACATTATCATGGAGCGACCCCAATCTGTTTCCGTCAACCATCTGTCATCTGCGAGCAGATTTGCCAGCGTTCCTCGCCCAAAAAGGCATTCGGCTGATCGGAGTGGATGTCCCATCTGTCGATCCGTTGGACAGCAAGGAACTGGCTGCTCATCATGGGCTTCACCAGCATGATATTCATATTTTGGAGGGGCTCCTGCTCGATCATGTGGAACCGGGTGATTACGAACTGATCGCACTGCCGCTGCTTTTGATGGAGGCAGATGGAAGTCCGGTACGTGCAATTTTGCGTCGGTCGTAAGGCTGCATATTGATAAAGCAGTGATTTTCTCGAATAATAACAGTGTAACTACAAAAACCATCATCACGGTGTACGTATGAAGGGAATGAAAAAGTAGATGGAAGCGATGACCTTTGTCCTATTTGGCGCGACAGGAGATTTAGCCAAACGCAAAATTTTCCCTGCGCTCTTTAATTTATATGTAGATCAAAAGTTGCCTGCTGCCTTTTCGATTATCGGTGTGGGGAGAAGGGCCTGGTCTGATGACGAATTTCAGGAATCGGTTCGCCAGTCTGTCCATGAGTTTTCTCGTCGCGCCCAGATTGATTCCCACGAGCTAGACGCTTTCTTGTCTGCTTGTCGCTATGCGGAAGTAGATGTCATGGAACCACGTGCTTATGTAACGTTACATGATCTGGTCCTGCAAAGAGAGCAAGAGCTGCAAATCCCGCAAAACCGGATGTTTTACTTGTCAGTAGCCCCGCAATTTTTCGAGGGAATTGCAACCAATATCAACTCCAGCGGACTGGGTTCAACGACAGGCTGGAAGCGTCTGATCATTGAAAAGCCATTTGGACATGATTTGCAATCCGCTGAAGAATTGAATGAAAAGCTGGGGAAAGCATTTTTGGAAGAAGAAATATATCGCATTGACCATTACTTGGGAAAACCAATGGTCCAAAATCTCGGGGCTCTCGAATTTGCGAACCCAGTCTTCCAAGCTCTCTGGAACAATCAGTACATCGCCAACGTGCAAATTACGGCGAATGAAACGGTCGGCGTTGAGGATCGGGCTGGATATTACGAACCTGCCGGGGCACTGCGCGACATGCTCCAAAATCACATGCTGCAAATGCTCATGATCATCGCCATGCAGCTTCCGAAGCGAATTACGTCCGCCCATATCCGCGAAGAAAAGCGCAAGGTGATGGCAGCCGTGCGTCCGATGAAGAAAGAAGAAGTTCGCACCCACGTTATTCGCGGTCAGTATAGCGCGGGACATATTCAAGGAACGCCTATGGCTGGCTACAGGGACGAGCCTGGTGTCGATCCCGTTTCGATGACAGAAACGTATATTGCCACGCGCGTCTGGATTGATGCCCCGTTTTGGCAAGGGGTACCATTTTATATTCGCACGGGAAAAAGACTGCAAGAGAAATCAACCAGGATCGTTATTGAGTTCAAAAATCCGCACGAAAAGCTATATCAGGAGCAAAATGAAACGACATCGCCTAATTTGTTGATCATCAACGTGAATCCGAACGAAGGTATTGCCTTGCAGGTAAATAGTAAGAATCCGACAAATAGCGGTAAGATTGAGCCGGTGACGGTAGATTTCAGTGCAGGGACAAAAGACGTGCCAGAAGCGTACGAGCTGCTTTTGTTCGATGCACTCCGAGGGGATTCCACTTACTTTGCGCATTGGGATGAGGTCCGGCTGTCGTGGGAGTGGGTGACACCGATATTGGAAGCCTTCGGTGAAAATTTGGTGCCACTCTTTACGTACGAAGCTGGCTCATTCGGACCGAAGGCCGCAGAGCAATTACTTGCTGCGGACGGATTCGTGTGGTGGCTGGATAAGTTCGAAGAACCAGTGCCAGTTACTGCAACGAGATAGACAAAAAGAAAAGGGAGCGAATGAGATGCGATTTGGCGTAATCGGAACGAACTGGATCACCGAGGAATTTATCCAGGCTGGTCAAGAAGTAGAAGGATTTTCTCTTCAGGCTGTTTATTCACGTACCATCGAACGCGCCAAGGAATTCGCTGACAAGTACCATGCTCCATTTGCCTATAACAGCCTAGAAGAAATGGCTACAAGCAAAAATATTGACGCGGTCTATATTGCGAGCCCCAACTCCTGCCACGCGGAGCAAGCGATCCAGTGCATGGACGCGGGGCTACACGTATTATGTGAAAAGCCACTGGCTTCCAATGCGATTGAGGTAGAAGAAATGATCGAGGCAGCGAAAAGAAATGACGTGCTGCTCATGGAGGCCGTCAAATCTACACTATTGCCCAATTTTTTTGCGATACAAGACAACCTGCACAAGCTGGGAAAAGTACGACGCTTTATTGCTAGTAATTGCCAATATTCTTCGCGCTATGACGCGTATCGCGAAGGGAAGGTTTTACGTGCTTTTGATCCTTCTTTTTCAAACGGAGCCTTGATGGACATCGGTATCTATTGTCTTTATCCGTTACTCATCCTTTTTGGCAGACCAGACGACATCAAAGCAGAAGGAATTGTGCTTGATTCTGGAGTGGACGGAGAGGGCAGTATGCTTTTGAAGTATCGAGAGATGGATGCAATCATTAGTTTCTCGAAAATTACGACCTCCTATCAACCAGCAGAAATTCAAGGGGAGGACGCTACGATGGTGATCGATCGAATCAACCATCTCAAAGAAGTGGACATTCGTTACAGGGACGGACGAATCGAGCAAGTGACAAGGCCACAAACCCCGAAGACCATGCATTATGAAATAAGAGAATTCCTAGACTTGGCGAAGAGCGGGGCCAGACAATCTGCAACGAATTCGCATGAAGTATCCAAAATGGCCATGCAGGTCATGGATGAAGCGAGAAGACAGATGGGGATTGTTTTTCCAGCGGATCGTAAAAAACAGTAGGCAAAGGGGAGGGCGTTTGGGATGAAAATGTATGATGTAACTGCCACCGTGTACGAAGGAATGACGGTGTATAAAAACAAGCCGGAAAAGCAGCCGAAAATACGAACCGCTACGAATGGCTATGTAACTGAATCGAGAATCGACATGGACCTTCACTCTGGTACCCATGTAGATGCTCCCCTGCACATGGTGAATGCTGGCGATACATTTGAGAGTATTTCCTTGGAGAAGCTAGTGGGCAATTGCAAGGTTCTCGATCTCACAGCGGTAGAAGACAGGATCACTCGCTCCGACTTGGAGAGTTTCGATCTTGTGCGAGGAGATTTTGTCCTGTTTAAAACGAAAAACTCTTTTGAAGAGGCGTTCTCTTTTGAATTCGTTTTTCTGTCTGAAGAAGGAGCAGAATATTTAAGTGAGCTGGGTGTGCGGGGTATTGGTACCGATGCACTTGGAATCGAACGCGCCCAGGAAGGACACCCCACACATAAAAAGCTGTTTGCAGCGGGAGTCATTGTCGTGGAAGGCTTGCGGCTAGCAGAGGTCCCGCCAGGCGAGTATTTTCTGGTAGCTGCACCACTCAAGCTGATCGGCACGGATGCAGCCCCGGCAAGGGTCCTATTGTTTGAAGGCTTACATAGCGAATAATGGTGAGCGTCACCCGCCTGTGAAGATCAGGCGGGTTCGTTCGTATTGGGATGCATGGGGGTATAATTTGTCTAACCAAAATGAATGACGAGGAGTGGGAAATACATGCTCAGACGACCAGATCGCGATGAATACGTTGCTTATTTTGACTATTATATTGGGCTTGTACCTGAGGGGGAGCTGCAAACGATCCTCACACAACAAGGCGAGAGGCAAGTCGCATTATTTTCGTCACTTGCGCCCGAGCAAATGGATTATCGATATGCACCAGGAAAATGGACGGTAAAAGAGGTTTTGGGTCATCTCGTCGATACAGAACGCATCATGAGCTATCGCTTGCTGAGAATCGCGAGAGGAGATCAGACACCCCTCGTTGGTTTTGATGAGAATGCTTTTGTCGAACACGGGTGTTATCAGCTAAGAGACCTCTCAGATTTACTGGAAGAGTATAAGGCTGTTCGGGCTTCCACCATCGCACAGGTCCGCGGAATCTCTCCGGAAGCGTGGTTGCGTACAGGAATTGCCAACGGAAACAAGCTATCTGCAAGGACGTTGGCTTATGTGATTGCAGGACATGAAGCTCACCACACTACCATTTTAAAGGCTCGGTATTTGGGGTAGGTCAGAGCCTCTCCTCGTTTGTCGGCAACAGCTGGACGAATATTTTTCCGGCAAGAGACAGTCCTTTTCTGTTCCCCTGTGGATGAAAGGGAGAGGCTTTCAGAAACAGTCTTGCACACATTGACCACCTATAGGAGCAAACGGAAGTTTAACAGGCTATTCGGGTGGCTTGTGGCGAAAGGAATGGTTACTGACCCACGAGCAATGTTCGCAAAATAAGGGGAAATAAGGTAAAATCTGAGGGTGGTAGTAATAAATGACAATTTCATAGGTGGAAACAGGTTCCTTAGGGCGTAACCAATTCGCCACAAGGATAATAGGGAAGCTCGGTGCAAATCCGACACGGTCCCGCCACTGTAAGAGGGGAGTCAGCGTCCAACAAGCCACTGGTCTATCAAAATAGACGGGGAAGGCGACGCTAGACGATGAACCCATAGTCAGGAGACCTGCCTGTTTCGACAACACTGATAGACCTACGGGAGATAGGGAGGTGTTAGAGATGGCTTGCGAAAAACAGCGAGTGGACAAGTACGTCCCTCCTTTTCTGGCATTTTCTAACGATCGTCACGGTCGAGTGGAAAATGCTCTTTTTATTTTGGGCAGGATAAAAGAAGAGGAGGGTGTGCGATGATGCAACTTTTTATTTGCCAATGGTGCGGATATGTCGAGGAAAAAGAGCTGCCTGAGGAATGCCAGGAGGGCGTGTTTCATTGCACTTGCTGTAGTATGGAAGAGGTAGAAAGCCTGTTCACCCACAACTGAGAAAACCTGGCCAATTCAGATTGCAATCAGAAAAGAAAGAATTTTGTTGACGCTTGCCTTGGAATTTCTTAGAATAAAGCTCAACAGCATAAATGGTTCTTATCCAGAGAGGTGGAGGGTCTGGCCCGATGAAGCCCGGCAACCGTTGCATAATGCGACAAGGTGCCAATTCCTGCGAGACGTTTCGTCTCGAAAGATAAGAAGCGGGTTACTCCATTAGTAGATGAACCTTCTTCTTAGCGAAGAAGGTTTTTTTCAATTTCATATTTTCTTTATCCAGAGAGGTGGAGGGACTGGCCCGATGAAGCCCGGCAACCGTCACGCATATTTTGTGACAAGGTGCCAATTCCTGCAGGACATATACGTCCTGGGAGATAAGGAGGGGGAGCATTATTAGCTGCTAACAAGCCTTCTTCTTATCGAAGATGGCTTTTCTTTTTATCTAAAATTCGGGGTATGGGGTGGTCAGGATGAGTGCAGAAGTGGTACGCGTGGGATTATTGGGATTGGGAACAGTGGGTGGAGGCGTAATCAAAACGATCCGTTCGCAGCAGGAGAAGCTGGCTTCTCGTCTGGGTAAACGAATTGAGATCGTCAAGGCATTGGTGCGTGACTCGGAAAAAGAGCGGGCGGTTCATATCGACCCGGCTTTACTGACAACAGACTTTGAGGATGTATTGAGCAGTAATGTGGATATAGTGGTGGAGGTCATGGGTGGTGTAGAACCTACCTATGACTACGTCCGTGCTTTGATCGAAAAGGGCTGCCATGTGGTAACTGCCAACAAAGAGCTCCTGGCGAAAAAAGGAACGGAGCTAGTCGATTTGGCAAATCAACATCAAGTGCATCTTGCCTATGAAGCGAGTGTGGCAGGGGGCATCCCGATCTTGAGCGTGCTCCGGCAGTTCCTACGCACGAACGATATTCAAGGCGTTCGCGGTATTCTTAACGGAACAACGAACTTCATTTTGACGAAAATGGAGGCAGAGCAGCTCTCCTACCAGGAGGTTCTCAAGCAAGCGCAGGAGCTGGGCTATGCGGAAGCAGACCCTCGTTCGGATGTGGAAGGCTTTGATGCTATGTACAAGTTGTATATCTTGGCACAGCTTGTGTACGGAGAATCGCTGCCCTTAGCAGATGTTGTTCGCAAAGGAATTGCAGATTTGTCAGCAGGTCACATTCGGATTGCGAGCGAGCTCGGGTACCGGATCAAGCTGATCGCGCAGGCCTATCAAGCTGAGAAAGGAATTCGCCTATCTGTTGAACCAACCATGCTTCCGCTGAGCCATCCGTTGGCGCAAATCCACGACGCGTTTAATGCTGTCCAGCTATCCGGCAACATCGTAGGAGACTTGTTGTTTACAGGAAGAGGGGCAGGAGAGCTCCCCACAGCAAGTGCAGTCGTGGAGGATTTGGCCTATTTATTGACACAACCATTCACACCGCATCCTACTTGGAAAGAAAAAACGGCTGACAAAGCTGGAGTCACGGTGGACTCGGTAGAACACGTCCTATGTTATCTTGAGGGCTCGTGTCATACTGCTACGCCAGATCGTGTCTTGCATTTCCTTCAGCAGGCAGGAGTCAACGTGCATAAACTAAAAGTCCAATTCGACTTGGGAGGCGTCTTGCGCGCAGGTTTGATCGTGACAGGAATCAGCGAAGAGCACGAGTCCCTATTGAAAAATGATTTTGGCTTAGAAGTGCGCTGCTTCCCTATTATCGAATCTGCGTAAGTAAGAGGAATCATAAGAAGAAAAGCCGTATTTCTAGTTACCTGGAAACACGGCTTCTTTTGTCAGGAGGCAGTCTCCACCGCTTTTGCACGAGGTTGAATACGCCCTTCACTTTGTATGTCGACACTCTCTGAAATGGATTCAATGCGTTTTAGCAGGGCAGCGCCGTTGCTTTCATTCATGGGTACAGCTTGTCCCAATTCTGCGTGAAACGGAAGCATCGTCAGCTCACAATCGCCGCTTTTCGTACAGTTTGCTTGCAGAACCATCGTTTCCCAGGTCTTGGGTTCGTTTGATCGTGTGAAAATGAAATTGCCGAGACTGTACGCAATCCATTTGTCGTTGTATCGTTCAAAACCTTGAAGTACGTGGGGATGACCGCCGACAATCAAATCTGCACCAGCATCGATGTAGGCACGAGACAACTCTTTTTGATGATCGACAGGATAATCAGCGCGTTCTTTGCCCCAGTGTGCAATCACCACGACGAGATCCGCTTGGTTTTTCGCTTCTTGGATCGCTTTTACTGCTAGTGAAGGATCGTAGGAAGCGGCCATACCTGGCTGGGAATGCCCTGCATACCAGCTCGTTTCGGGAATGACCCTGCTGAAGCCGAGAATCGCGATTTTGATGCCGTTCTTTTCTATGAATACAGGTGAATAGGCATGGCTGGCATCCTTACCTGCGCCGACGTATTCAATCCGGTTTTCGTCTAAAGCGTCAAAGGTATCCAGCAATCCCGGCACTCCTTGATCCATCGAGTGATTATTGGCGAGATTCACCACATCAATCCCAGCGTTTTTCATGGCAGGAACAGCAAGTGGCGACGACTTGTAGACATAGGCCTTGTTCTGTGCAGCAACACCAGTTTCGGTGATCGGCGTCTCCAAATTGGCAATTGTGATATCATCTTGCAAAAAGAGCGAGCTTACATGCTTGTATGGGTAGTCATAGCTGTTTGCGAGTAAGGTTTTCTCTACATTACCTGACATCATGATGTCACCGACAAAGGTGAGCTGCACAGAAGTCTTTTGGTTCACGGTATTGTCAGGAGCAGGCTGCGTGTTCGGGTTGGCATGTTCTCCATCCATAGCAGTTTGGAATAGGTAGTAGGTTCCGACGACGAAGATGGCCAACACGCTAAATAGGAGCGTGTTCTTTCCAACGCGTGCCCATTTTCTGCGTGAGTGCTTGCGCCGAACTTTTACCCGGCTTGATCTGGTCTCGTTCATTTTTCCCCCTTGTCATTCTATCCTTACATAAATGAATTTTGATATCCTATAAGTAATACGAAAAGAGGCGAAAAAAGGTGCGATTAACTTTTGATCATTTGGTTCATTTTGTACAGCGAACTCCTCAGGAAGCATCGGAACAATTTTGCCAAGCGGGTTTTCATGCGGTAGCTGGAGGGCGTCATGCGTCTTGGGGGACATGGAATAGCCTTAGTTATTTCGGGCTTTTTTATGTTGAATTTTTGGCGGTTGAACACGAGGAGCTTGCTCGACAATCAGATAATCCGCTCGTACGTCAATGTATCGAGGATGAAGCAAAGGGAGAAGGATTTGGTCAGATTGCGCTTCGGACCAAAGAGATGGATGCGTGGGCAGAGCGCCTGCGAAGCCAAGGTTTGCAGGTTACTGGACCTGTTGCGGGATGTCGTACGCGTGATGATGGCACGACGCTTCGGTGGCGGATGTTATTCCTCGAAGATACAGATAGTGCTCTTCTACCGCCATTTCTCATTGAATGGTCGCAAACAGATGAGGAAAGAATAGAAGATTTGACGAATCGTGGCATCATTGGCGCACATCCGAACGGTGCAGCCCATCTCCAGTCAGTAGGCTATGCAGTAAAAGATCTGGAAGAAGCAACAGCACGTTGGCAAAGTTGGTTTGGATGGAAGAAGAGCGAAAAATTCCACGATAAAGAACTGGGGGCCATCTGCCAAGCATTTGAACTTCCGGGTGGAAATGTAGTGCTTTGCCAACCGACTGAGGAGGGATTGGCGCAGACTGCATGGAAAAATCGCGGGCAAAGACCGTTTTTTGTGAGGCTGGCAGGAGCAAGCCAAAATAGCGAGTATAAGATTGGTGGAGGATCTTACTTTCTAGCTACTTAGGTGTCCCCATCTGACACACATACAAGGGGTGGTACCAACGAAGTTGACACCACCCGTAATGTAGATAGTTTAATCATCTACGAATACTATTCATTTTTGTTTTCAGCATTTCTGTTCGTCTCTCGTAAAAGTACATTTGGAACAAGACGAATATATAATAGCTCCCCAATAAGTTCTACAATTGTTTGGGTTACGATTACAGCAGACACTACCCCGTTTAGAGGTTCAGGTAGCGCCAGTGCAAAAGGAAGAACGACAAGAGAATTACGGGTTCCTGCACTAAAGATGAGAGCCCGCCCTGCACCGGTATCTAAACGGAATAGACGAGAAACGATACGTGCAATAATCGGTGTAATGGCCATATATGCTACATAGACGGGAATCACTTGGCTAATAAAATGAAAAGAGGTATATAGTTTAGAGATTTGGGATGCAACAACAATAAAGAGGGTTAGTGCCATAAAAGGCACAGGAAGCCATGCTGTAGCCTCAAGAAAACGTTCTCCGTATGGTTGGCGTCTTGACCACCATTGAGTAAGTAGAGCAAGTACCAGTGGAACAACAATAAGACCTAAAAACGCTTCGAGAAACGGTCCGACACTTACAATTTCTGCCGATGTCTTGCCCATAAAAAGCCATAGATAAATAGGCAATAAAAGCATTTGGGTGACAAAGAGTATAGGGGTTGAAACCAAAACAAGCTTTTCGTTCCCTCTCCCAAGATGTGTAAAGACGATAACATAGTCAATGCAGGGGGTAAGCAAAACAAGGAGTACACCTAATAGAATTGCTGGATCGGTTGGAAGAAGCTGAGTTAACCCCCAAACAAGGATAGGTACAGCTATGTAATTCGTAACAAGTAGCGCATAAATGAACTTTCGATTCGAGAGCGCCTCTTTTAAACGAAAAAACGGTATTTGAGCAAACATTCCATACATTAAGATGGCAAGTATGAACGAAATCATGCTATCTAAGCTCGCACTGGATTCTGGCCACAACAAACCTGTTCCAGCGGCAATAATTAGTACGAAAGCATAGAGCCATACTTGATTCTTTTCTAATTGTTCTCTTGAAATCACTTCTTGCACTTCCCCTTCCTAACACGAACCCGTATTTTCTATCTTCTCCAAGCATTCCGACCATGTAAGACATTTACAGCTTAGCCCTCTGCCCTTGACTTAAAGGTAACTTTAAGTTTTATGGTTAATTATATCTCGTTACGAAAGGGGAAGACAGTATTGAGTAAAGAGAATCGAAGAAGCGAAGGCATTCTTACGAACTGACTTTCAAGAGAAAATGAATATGATAGCTCAGGAAGAGGGCGAAGCATTCAAACAAAAAACCATCTCGTAATCGGAGAGGGTTTTTTGTTTTTTTTATGTCGTAGTTCCTCGATCACTGGATGCCAACCGTTTTCTTACCCAGAGGATTCCTGTGATGGTGGAATGCCCAATCTGAAACGGAATGAAAATTAGAATTTGTAAAAATGGTGAAATTTGGATGAAAAAACGCAAAAATGAAGATAAAATACAAGACAGAAGAGAAAGTGGAGGTGATAGGGATGCTCATAGTGAGTATCTTATTAAACATAGTTCTAATTGTTCTGTTAGTCTTTATCTACAAAAAAAGTGAAGAAACCGAGTCAAACCTAGGATGGAAAGTTTTTGGATATTTTTGTTTAGGGGCATTTGCTTTTAAGGTAGACGAGATCCCCTTACCTTTAGGTTTTTTGTTATTTCTTTTGATTTTCCGTCCAAAGACGAATGTTAAAACAAAAAAACGTTCCGCTTATCTCGGTTTAGTATGTTTCCTCATCCTGCATTTGATTTTGCCAGCAGTGGAGAGGGATCTGTTTGAACGTCCACGAGATGTAGTTGCTGCCAGCGACAATATGTTTCAAATCAATTTCACGAACGATTGGATGACGATACGAGATCAACTCAAAATCGAAGAGCATGCACGGCTGGTATATTTTAAGGCGTATTATCAAAAAAATGGTCAGATAGATGATTTGTACTATTATGTAGCCAGCGTTTCAGGAAAGGACTCTGTTTATTATGATATCCATTTTTCTGCTGACACAAATCGATATACAATTCGCGCTGAGAAAATTGGTATTGAAGGATTAGAATATGTGGAATTTGTACAAGCTTCGAGATTTTTTGAAGTTTTGGATGAGGTTCAGGTCCGAAACCTTTCTTTGGAACAGCCATTTGTAGGGTATACCCTCAGATTCGATGGAGAACGGATAAAGGATAATGACGAATATCAGCAAAAATATATGATCTTGGGGAAAGAAATCAAAACCATTACCAAGGATCAACTTCCGACAGAAGGGTATCCCATCAATATTTGCGGGAAAGAGAAGCCTTACGAATTACCGACTGGGTCTGGAGTATCATACAGATGTGAAGCGAATGCAGATTTCTTTTTTGCTGACTGAATTATGAAAGAAACCACCTCACTATGGAGGTGGTTTTTTACTAGGTACCAAACGTTTTTTTAGTTAAATTCCGGTACATCACCAGCATCGCGATACGCCAAGGTACGAGCATACCGAATGCGAGCAAGAAGAACAGTCCACCCGTTTGAATCGGTGTAAAGCTATCATTGATCAGCAGTTTAATAATCAACCGGATGACCAACAGACCGGACAAAATGAAGAAAAACGCACGGGACCGTTTCAAATACACATCTTGCCCAATGATTTCGAAGCGTGACGTCATAATCAACGGAATCGAAAAGATAAGCCCAACCACAAAGGCTGCAATATCAAACTTGGGCGGTAATTGCGCCTCCGGGAATAAGAACATCGCAAACCCTGTCGCCATAAAGAAGGGTGGCAAAATAATGCTTTTTGCAGAAGCCGGCTTTTTTTGCCGACGCATTCTCACAAAGATCACTGCAATGGCCATCACGAGAGGCAGCAAAATTCCCAAAATGGGAGAGGAAAGTATCTGCATGGAAAAACGCCTCCATAATTGTTCAACATACTTTCACTAGTGTACACCAAAGCATGGTCTGTGGGAAAGCGTTTGTCATGGTACATTACATTCCGATACTAGGCAGCTGCTTCATCGTGGGAGCGTACATCCAGCTTATGCTTTTTACTGTAGAAGAAAGTCAATAAGCCAAAGAGCACTGTCACCGAGCCGATGAAGAGGAGGTAGCCGCTAATGCCGAGAAGGTCCAGCCCAACTCCTGTAATCGCGAGAGCCAACAAGAAGAATCCACGATCCAGCATGCTTTTGAAAGAAAAGAATCGCCCTTGCTGGTGTGGAGGTAGGCGCTTCTGGAAAATCGTTGCGGTGACCGGGAAGAAGAAAGCAACGACAAAGCCGAACATGGAGAAGGAAGCGAGCACCATGAATTTGTTATCGGCGAATGACATGCCAAACTGGGACAGCGCGAAGAAAAAGAGCATGATGGTGGACGCTGCCACGAGGTTTCTGCGGCCGATCCAACGTTTTGCCAAGAGCCCCCCAATCAAAATGCTGATTCCTTCTGCTGCATAGATCCATCCCATGAGCTGAGGTTCCTGTTGTAGCTCGCTAAAGTTCAAGATCATCAGGTTCAGACCACCAAGGAACAAGGTAATCAGCCCGTTATTAATCAATCCGACAAACAAGGCCGGGTCCTGTCGCGAGATCGTCAGCACTTCGCGAAACTCCACTTTTTCCTGAATCTTCCGTGAAGTGACTGGAGGAATGCGGAGAAAGAGTGTGACGACAGCGAGTACAGCGTACGCGATGATGGAGCACACATACAGCATGGACAGGTCCATGGAGGCAACGAGTATACCGCCGATGGCTGTTCCTCCAATACGCGAGAGGGTAGAGATATTCAAATATGCGCTGTTCGCCTTGAGTAACTCGTCCTGGGAAAGGATGGCTGGCAAGGAAGCCTGCACGGTTGGAAAATAAAACGCAGCAGAGCATTGCATCACGATCAAAGATACGATCATCCACAGAAGAGAATCGTTTGCAAGAGCGGGGAACATGAAGACTGGGCTGAGTGTTCGGACCAGGCTGGCAAACAGCATGATCTTGCCTTTGTCGTACATGTCAATCACCACACCCGCTTTAGGGGCGAGGAGAATGCTGACCACCAATCCACACATCAGAATCAAGCCCTTCACCGTATCAGAAGGAACGAGTTTCTGCATGAATGCAAGATTGGCAATAATCGAAATCCACATGCCCGCTCCCGCGACGATCTCTCCGCTCATTAAAAGCAGAAAGGTACGATTACGCCATAACATGAGAGCCACTCCAAACATTCGTTAGATAGGTAAAAATTTGAACCGATCCATTCATTTGATAAAAAGCGATTTCTCAAGTATAGCATTCATGCAAACGCTTGTATATTTATTGTCTTTGTGGGTATTCTTCGTGTTCATAACGGACAAACTAACGCAATACTGCGGCCATTACGCCCAAAAGGAGTTATTCGTAAATGGCGCGAAAACGGACGTTGCTACTGTTGATCGTGTATGGATTTGCTGCGACACTCACGATCTTTTACGGACTGGTGGAAAAGCATAGCGTGATTGTCACGTTCTTTTCTTTTCATGTGCTCGTTTGCATCTGTATCCCCGTCATTCACGGATGGTGGGAAGGAGATTTGCGAAAGCACTGGCGTTTAGCGTGGGGAAGTTTTGAATGGCAGGGTACTTTATACGGACTGGCATTTGGAGTTCTTATGTTGACAGGAGTGCTGGCTGGGCTTTGGTTGCTCCTGCAGGAACCGGGAAGACCTGAAGCTGTTCGAACAGGTATGGAAACATGGGGGATTGAACGCCGCTGGATTTTGGTTTTTTCCTTCTACCTCGTTTTCATTAACTCGCTGCTGGAAGAGTTGTTCTGGCGAGGATTCGTATTGCAGCGGTTGCGTGCATCCTTATCCATCTTGATGTCCATTTTTCTTTCCAGCTTTTTTTATTCCTTGTATCACCTGATTATCTCTACGATCCTATTTGGTTTTCGAAACGGCTTGCTCATTACGTCGATGGTTTTTGGTGCAGGGCTGATTTGGGGATGGATGAAAGGGATGTTTCCTTCGATTTATCCAAACTGGTTTAGTCATTTGTTCGCGGATTTGGGTCTCGCACTAGCTGTGGTTCTCTGGATTTATTGACCGGATTGGAGGGCGAAACTGATGCTGGCGATTCATGAAGAAACGAGACTTCGCAAGCGATTACTCAGTATACTTCGGCAAAACAGTGAAGCATTTCAACTCTACTATGACACATATGGTTATACCCCGGTTGAGTCGTTGCTGGACTATCTTCATACGCTGAAAGGGTGCGCATACATAACCAGGCAAGATCTTCATCAAGTTGTGGAATTCGATCCGGAGCGGAGTATCGAATGGGACGGTGGAGCACTCATTCGAGTTACCTACGGCTTTTTGCCCTCGATTGCAAAAAGCAGGCTCATCGAGAGCGCACCACCTGATGTTCTTTATTACGGAACACATCGAAAGTTAGTGAAACAAGTACTCACTGGCGGCCTGTTGCCGATTGCCAGTGAGTATGTGCAGCTTGCGGATAGACCGGAGCATATTGGAGAGCCAACAGACACATTGCGCCTCGTCACTGTGAATGCAAAGGAGGCCCATGAAGCCGGCATTTGCTTTTACCGAGTGGGAGAACACTATTGTTTGAGCGATGCTGTCCCGGCCGGTTATTTGCAGCTGTACGCAGATTAGTTCGACTCGTTGTTTCGACGTGCTTCGCGCCTTTGTAGCTGGTGCTGGCGTTCTGCTAAAACGTCGCTTCGATCTCTCAGGGTATGCTTATTCAGCAAGTAGGCGTCTTGCATATCACTATCCCGATGTTCAGGGTGATTTTGCGTCGTACAAGCCTTTTGATACGCCTGTTTCAAAGTATCGGACATGGGCAAGGACAGGCTTCGATAGGGCTGACCAGTTTGCATTTCCGTCAGGCGCTCTTCAAGCAGGCTCGCCAGACTGTCACTATCCAACCCGAGCATTTGGATGTCAAGATGATGCCTTTTGACAAGGGATATGGCGCTTGTGAGCATTTTGATTGCACCTGACTGATTCCCGCGTCTCTGGTGATAAAGAGCGACGGAGATTTGAATCAAACCAACCCACACTGGCTCTCGCTCATGTGGAGGAGCGCTTTTCCAATACTCCTCGAGAATTTCATGACACTCAAAATAATCGCGTTCTACATGAAACTGGATCAAATAATCCAGATACGGTTGCGGATACATGGTGATCTTCACCTCACTGCTTGGTTTTCAATCGTTCGTTTATGTACTATTATAAAGCATAGAGAGTAGAAAATGAGGTGTAAAACCATTTATGACAAGAGATGAACTCGTAGCCGTATTGGAAAAAAAGCGAATGACCGAAATCATAGAACTGATCGAGGATGCTGAACAGGGAGAACTGGAAGAGCTCGAGCTCGTGGAAAGCCTGGGATTGCTCATGGATCAGGAGTTGAACAAAGAAGTCCTTTCGTTATTGGAGAGCTTGGGAGTCACCATTATTTACTTGAGCGGTGATGAAGAAGACGAAGAGGAAGAAGAAGACAACGAAGACGACGACAATTAGTAAAAAAGAGAACCAACCTTGTGCATGGTGCCAGGTTGGTTTTTGCATTCCTTACTTTTGCGTCCATACGCGATTTTTATTTCGTGTAGCGGGGAACTTTTCCCCTCTGGAAAGCTCGATGATCATCGGGTCCTGCACACTTGCGCCGGATTCACCAATCTCCATGTATACGGCATTTTTCGGAGACTTTTCTCCTTCACGAAAACGACTGTGTTCTCCCACGAAGGCACCTTCTTCCTAAGGAATTGTCATCTGAATTAGTATGACCCGGTACACTGGCTTCATGCTTTCCCTTCTATTGACGATCGATTTTGAATTCCTATACGATCATTTTCATTACTTTTTGGAGAGGTGAATACATGCTATCTTTGACCTTGAAAAAGGAATCCAATATATCTTATCACGAGCAATTATACCAACAAATTTCATCCTCGATTCGAAGCGGTGAGCTTCCTTCCCAAGAGCAGCTGCCAACGGTTAGGGAGTTGGCGGCACAACTGAAAGTCAATTACAACACCGTTCGCAGCGTGTATTTGCGTCTCCAGCAAGAAGGACTGGTTGATTGTCGGCAAGGGAGGGGAACGATTGTAAGCAATAGCGCAAGTGACGCGCTCTTGACACGTAATCCGATCTATCTTGCTTTACTCGCCAAAGAAACCATTCATAAAGTAAAAGCAATAGGCTATACCATGGATGAATTCTCGCGCGTCCTTTCCTGTTTGTTACAAGAAATCAATCAGTTTCCGGTTCTTTTTTTGCGGTTCACAGAGCTGGAGGTCACTGAATATATGCGTTTGGTGCAGTACCATCTTCCGAGTGTGATGGTCGAAGGGAGAACCATCGAGGATTTTTCCCAGCAGGTAGAATGCGATGCGAATTTTTTACAGCAGTACAAAGCCATCGTTATCCCTCCTTGTGTTAACCTGAAACTTCCGAAGGATGCTCCTCCTATCGTTAGCCTTGATTTTATCCCGGACCCGACGACTGTAATCCCTGCCATGGAGGCCTACCCACGAAATACGAAAGTCGGATTGATCTGTGCGACCATACGAGGTGGTGCGGGGATGATCAATGATCTCTACAACGCAGGCATTACGCATTTGGATATTCGGACAATAGAAGCGAACCATGCCGAAGTGTTTGATTTGATTACATCTTGTGATGTCGTGTATATTTCCAAGCCTGGCTATATGGTGAAGCCTCATTTGCTGACGTTGCCAAAAGTAAAGGAATTTCAAGAAATTCCTGACCACCACGGTATTAATGAGCTGCGCAAGCTCGTCACCCATTAAGTTAGATGCATGAGTATGCTCTCATGTACCGGAGTTACCTGGTCGGAAAAAGCGCGATCCAACCAGCGATTGACCACTCCTACTTCTGAATAGCCTACGAGACATCCGCTGATTTTTACTAGTGTATAGACTTATGTCCATGCCGATATGCCTTCACCTACATACCTTGTAGATGTAACGAACAAGAAGGGGTGAGGTTAATGAGTTGCGGATGCAGAAGATCTCGTCGCAGATGCTTTAAATGCTGCGAAAAGAAAGTGTACAGAAAGCATTGCTTCTACAAGCCACACTACAAAACCCATTGTAAACCATACGGTCGTAGTTGGGGACACGGACATTGTGGAGGTGGAGGCCACTATGGCGGTTGGGGCCACTTTGGCGGCGGCTATGATGGTTACGGCTCCTCTCATGGTGGCGGGTATGGTGGAGGGTACGGCGGCATGTACGGTGGAAGTCACGAGAGCAAGTATTAATAGAGAAAGGCGCCGTGGTGGCGCTTTTTTCGTTTTTTCGCAAGTTTTGCGCAATTTGTCGTACAATAGAGGAAAAGGAGTAATGGAGGTATGGATATGCAATTCCTGAATGGGAAAGAGGAACGAATGTGGGCGATGATCGTACATCTATCCGCCTTCCTTGGTTTTATCGTTCCGTTCGGCAATGTACTAGGACCTTTAATCGTATGGTTGATCAAGCGTGAAGAAGGAGCCTTTTTTTATCAGCATGGAAAAGAGGCACTGAATTTTAGCATCTCGGTGACGATTTATGCCGCCATTTCAAGTTTGTTGATCATCATTTTTATCGGCGCACTATTATTAGGAGCCCTCTTTATTTTTTGGGCGATCTTCGTTATTATCGCTGCGGTGAAAGCGAATGAGGGAAAAGAATTCCGGTACCCGCTCACTCTCCGGTTTATAAAATAACCGTTCTTGGAAAAGCCGTTCCACTTGGGACGGCTTTTATATTTGTTTGAATTTTCTATTAAAAAAGAGGGTGAACAGTCGTTCATCTCGAATTATAAAGAGAGTGTAGTCGGTGAAGGGGGAGTCAAATCATGTTGACGGGAGTGACGATAGTTGATTTTTCTCGCCATCTTCCAGGTCCGATTTGTACGATGCGCCTGGCTGATTTGGGGGCAGAGGTCATCGAGGTGGAACCGTTTCACGACAAAGCTCACTCACCGTTAACCGGGCCTTCTCATCCTGAAGCTAGAGAGACGGGAGCGTTTTACCTGCGTTCACATCGCAATCATAAAAGTATTTCCTTGAATTTGCGGACGAATGAGGGAAAAGCGCTCGCGTTTGCTCTGGCCAGACAGGCTGATGTCGTGGTGGAAAGCTATCGACCAGGTGTTATGCGACATTTGGGACTTGATTACGATCGCCTGTGGGAGATGCACCCTGCGGTCATTTATTGCTCCGTGACGGGCTATGGTCAAAGCGGCGAGCTATACCAAATAGGGGGACATGACTTGAATGTCCAGGCAGTAAGCGGATTTCTCTCACTGGTTCGCGATCTGGAAGGCAAGCCTGTCGTTGCAGATATTCCGCTATCTGATTATGCACTCGGGTTGTATGCTAGTGAACAAATATGCGCGGCGCTTGTGCAACGAGCACGGACAGGACGAGGAGCTTATTTGGATGTTTCGTCAGCTGACTTGTTTAGTTCTTGGACAGGGCTGCATGCACTGTTCATGTTATACAGCTCCTCGATTGGACGGGAGACCGGGAGTGGGAGTTTGCTGGCGTATCAGGTCTTTGAGACAGCAGACGGTCAGTATGTCGCACTTGCTGCGTTGGAAGAGAAGTTCTGGCTTAATTTTTGCCGCGCGGTAGGAAGAGCAGACTGGGAGCTTTGCCATCGAGCTAGCGTTGCTGAGCATCCAGAGGTGTTTGACGATATGAAAGCACTGTTTTTGTCCAGAACCCAAGCCGAGTGGAGTGAACTGGGCAGTGAAGTGGATTGCTGTCTGACCGCCGTTGAAGATTGGGAAAACTGGGCAGACAATCCGTACGTTGCGAACAGGGAGATAGCGTATACGCTGCCTTATTTGGAAAAGAAGTCGCCCGATCAAGAGGGGAGCTTCGCACATCGATACAGGGCGGAGCGATTGTCACCCCCGTGGCACACCGATTACACGTACGAGCTGCTCAAACGCAAGCTGAACCTCACAGAGGAGGATTTGAGCAGGCTGCAAAGGCAGGGTGTTATTCCTGCTGCTTCTTCATAGGAAAGGGTGAGAAAAATGATGGAACAGGATCATCAAACGCAATTGATCGTAACAAAAGCTGGTGGAATCTGCACGATTACACTCAACAGGCCACACGTCCTCAATGCGATGACGGTTGAAATGTTTTCCCTTTTGCAGGACGCTATCGCAAAAGCCTCAGCAGATGAGGAGGTCGATGTGCTTATTTTGCGGGGAGCGGGGGGGAACTTTTGCTCCGGTGCTGATTTGGGCGTGTTAACTGCGCTGACGGATAAGAGTGACGCTGATCAATCATTGACGATCATTAATGATTTCATCACCAACTTGCATCAAATGCCAAAGCCTGTGATTGCAGTGATCGAGGGAGTAGCCGTCGGAGCGGGACTCAATCTCGCGTTGCATGCTGATTTCGTCATTGCGAGGGAAGACGCCCTGTTGCAGGAGCCTTTTGTCCAGATCGGTCTGACAACGGATTTTGGAGGGACATACCTTATGCCAAGGCTTGTTGGTACGGCGTGGGCGAAGCGTCTCGCACTGCTGGGAGAAAAGATTACAGGGAAAAAAGCGGAGGAAATCGGCTTGATCTATCGAGCGGTAGAAGCTAGTCAAGTCGAAAGTGAGGTTGAAAAATTGGTTGCTGCGGTACGTCGCCTGCCGAAGCAAGCGTATGCGGTAACAAAAGAAGGATTGGGACGCTGCCAGACAAACGGCCTAGAATATGCACTGGCCTGGGAAAAGCAACAGCAGCCGTCCCTAATCGCAAGTCCAGAATTTCAGGAGCTTGTACAAGCGAAGCTAAAGCGCACGTAGTGGTTTATTTTGGTAGTGGGATGTTTAGCTTATGAATGCGCTGTCCTGTCGCTGCACTTTCCTCGAACAAAGAGAGCACAGGTGATTTTGCGCTCGGGTCCAGCTTGAGATCGATGGAAAAGCTTCCCCAGTCAGGAGCGCCCATGCTAGCTGTCACAAAGCTATTTGCCAATGTCTTGTCTCCGTCCGTCACGACGAATCGTACGTTGGCTTCGTTCACGCGTGCTTCACCCTTAATCGTATATTGTCCTTCACCTGTTTTGGTGATCGCAATATTCCGAAACGATTCATTCTCGTATTGTCCCTTGTCTTCTCCAACAGGATGAGAATGTGTGCTAGCTGCTGCGGGCGGAATGATGGCGGGGAATGATACAGCAGTCAAGCTCATGGCGAGTAAGCAGGTTGTCAGCATATTTGTTCGAAATTGCATGTTTTTCCTTCCCTTCATTCGTTTTCCTCTCTAGGTTGTCGAAATTGGAGTGGAACTATTCTTGGGAGTTGTTTAGATTACGATTCCGTTAAAATGTGTATCCTTCGTGAAGAAGGGATGAGATAAAAGTCCAAAGGGAACTTTATCCGTTGAGCAAAGGACCATTCTGTGATAAAGTAGGGATATCAAGATCCTGCGATGTACGATAGGCCGTAAATGTTTCTAACCTTATACGTGTTTTTCGGGAGACGGAAACTGTGATGGATGTCAGGCCCACCTCCTTTTTGGATGCATGGGAAGGCTGAAGTGCAGAAGGGTCGCCCACCTGTGTGAGCGCAGGTTATAGAAACATGAGGTCAACGGCAGAGCGGGGACTTGGCCGTTTATGAATGCAATGAATTGCCGATAGCACAAAAAACCACTTGGAATCTGCTTCCAGGTGGTTTTTGTTTTTGTAGCTTGTTTAATGGGTGGTTTTGTTTTGTTTGCCCGAGCCGTGACCCTGCCCTTGCTTTTGGGAGCCCTGGTCTTGGTCCCCGTGATCGACAATGGTCAGGTCCTTTTCAAGTGTTTGGGAGTCTTGGGCGTCTTGAAGAATTTGATACATTTGCAGGAAGTTTGCTTTTTGTCCCTCAGGAATTCCTTTAATGCGGACGGTCAGTTCTTGCGGGCCGCCGCCATTTTGCTGTTGCCCACCTTGGCTGTTCCCTTGCCCGCTGTTTTCATTTGAACTCGGCTGCTCATCAAGAAAGCTGAGAAACATCGAGTCGCTGTCTTGGTTTTGTTGGTTGTTTTGTCCGCTGCCGTGTGATTGCTGTCCTTGTCCGTTTCCGCCTTGCCCGCCCTGTCCGCCTTGCTGCTCAAACAGCACGTTGAATTCGTTAAGATCGGTCTGGATGATGCCAATGACGTTCATCCTGATCCTCCTTCCAAATTAGAAATGATGCTTCAGCCCGGATGTTTGGAATGATGGACTCCGTGCCGTTGTAAGTAACCATGGAAAAAGTATTCGACCACCGTAATGGCAAATGCCGTCAACAACAAACCAGATAAGGATATGGTCTGACCAAACAAGTAACAGCCAAGCCACAAGGAGGCAAACACGAACAAGAAATCAGCGGAGCTCGCAAACGTATTGTTCGTACGCGGAAGGATTGTCAAATCAAGTACATAACCCAATAAACTGACAATCACGCTTGCGAGCACTGCAAACATAAGGGACGTTCCCGACCACCAAAGCCCTGGAATGGCAATGATTCCGTTAAACAAGAGCTTGAGAACGATGTTCAAAGAGCGAACACCACCTTTCATGCCCTTAGTATGAACTTAGGTAGTCGCACTATTCGTAGAAGAGGTGTTTGATTTTAATCGACGGATCAGTGCTTCATTGGGTGTCACATAAAGCGTTCGTTGCTGCTCGTAGATCACATAGCCAGGCTTGGCCCCGCTCGGTTTTTTTACATGCTTGACGAGCGTGTAATCTACGGGAATTTGACTTCCTTCTTTGGCACGACTGAAATAAGCCGCCAGATTTGCTGCTTCAAGCAACGTTTCATCCGAAAATTCACGAGCGCGAATGACTACATGGGATCCAGGGATATCCTTGGTGTGCAGCCATGTTTCTTGCGACGATGCGAGCTTGTTGGTCAAGTATTCATTTTGCTTATTGTTTTTACCGACCAAAATTTCAATGCCGTCCGAAGAAAAGTACGTATCAAGCTCTGGTCGGGTATCTTTTTTCTTGCGCGGACCGCGTTTTTTACGATCACGCATGTAGCCTTGCTCAACGAGCTCCTCGCGAATTTCTTCGGCATCTTTTAAGGTGGCATGTTCTAGTTGAACTAATACGCCGTCCAAGTACAAGAGTTCTGCCTGTGCTTGCTCAATCTGCTCACTTACGATGGAAAGGCTGTTTTTGGCCTTGTTATACCGCTTGTAATACGACTGCAAATTTTCCGATGGGGTCTTCAACGGATCAAGCGGAATTGTGATGGTACCTCCTGCTTCGTCATACCAGTTGACTGTGACGAGCTCGCGATCTCCTCGCTTCATTTGGTGCATATTGGCGGTCATCAATTCACCGTACAGGCGGAACTGATCTGCCTCATGCGCATCTTGCAGAGTTTGCTCGAGCTTCTCGATTTTCTTTTCATTTTTATTGCGCTCAGTGGTGACGAAACGAATTAAATCGTGCGCACGTTGCTTGACAGTGTCACGGAGCGCCTTTCCTTCGTAAAATGCCTGCAAGCATTCTTGAGCGGAAGGATAGGGGGTGGTAACCCCATTTGAGAGATGAGTCAGCTCAACGACGTGAAAATACGCTTTGCCATTTGCCTCTATAATGGATGGCAAATACTCATGAGCGTTGATTGCCTTCATCACCTGTGAAAAGGCAGCCCACAGTGTTTCACGATTCGCGAGGCCAGCTCTGTGCAAAATTTCTTTTGCCAATAAGGGGCTAATCCCGGTGTAGCCATCTACGATTTGCTTGTCCAAACGGCCGCCGTTCCAGTCGAGGGAAGAAATAAATGCTTGCTCGGTTACAGTGAGAGGGTCGCGTTTATCTTGGCTCGGAGGAGAGACATAAGGTCTGCCAGGCGTAACTTGTCTGTACTGGCTAATGGCGAGTGTCACATGCATGGCGCTATCCAAAATCATTCCGGTTGCAGGATCGATGAGGATGATGTTACTGTGCTTGCCCATGATCTCTACAATAATTCGGCGGACAGCCGTGTCACCCAGCTCATCTCGGGTGCGTACGTCGAAGTGAATGATTCGCTCCATCCCGATTTGCTGGACAGATTCAATTACGCCGCCTTCACAATGCTTGCGCAATAGCATGCAAAACATCGGAGCTTCCAGCGGATTCGTGAATTCTTCTGTCGTGATGTGCAAGCGGGGATAGGTCGGGTTTGCAGACAGGAGGAACTTTACCGTTTCTCCTTGTGTCCGTACTTGCATAACAATATCACTATGGTGGGGCTGGTGGATTTTCGAGATGCGTCCTCCTACCAGTTTATGTAATTCCCTCGCTACGGAGCGGGTTACTACGCCATCGAATGCCACAAAAGTCACCTCAGATCAAAAAAATGGCTAGAATAATAGATAGAGAGCTGCCAGTCACAGTGTAGCATAAGTCAGAGCAAGGAGGAATCTCATCGTGGTGGGGTTGCTTCGGTTGACACTGCCAAGAGTTGTCTCCTATAATAAATTAACGATTTTGCGTCTAATGGAAGTGAAAACTTGTGATTCGAAGCATGACTGGTTACGGTAGAAAAGAAGATAGCAAAGGTTCCATTCGAGCAACAGTCGAGATTCGTGCAGTGAATCACCGCTTTTCTGAGATTGTCGTGCGCCTGCCCAAAGCATGGAATATGCTTGAGGATTCGATTCGTAAGCTGGTCGCACAGTATGTCAGAAGAGGGCGTGTCGATGTCACTGTCTCAGTGGAAGGGAAAAATTCTTCTGCTACGGTTATGGACATTGACTGGGATGTAGCTGAACAGCTAGTCTCCATTTCCCGCGAGATGACTCAGCGTTTTTCGCTAGAGACGCCTTTAACCGTCAAGGATCTGCTACACTTTCCTGGCGTGATACATAACAAAGAGTCAGAGGACAATGTGGAGGAGCTGGCAGAGTGGCTCCAAGACCTAGTCAGGGGCGCAGCAATGGATCTCGTTTCGATGAAAGAGACCGAGGGTAATCTGCTACACGCTGATCTAGCCAGTCGCCTGACTGCCGTCAACACATGGACGCGGGAGATCTCCCAGTTGGCCCCACTTTGTAGGGAAGATTACAAGGGCCGACTTGAGCAGCGCGTAAGTGAGTGGGCCGGTTTGACACCTTTTGAATTGGACCCTGCTCGTGTAGCGCAAGAGGTTGCCTTTTTCGCTGATAAAAGTGATATTAGTGAAGAGTTGACCCGTTTAGATAGTCATTGCCAACAGTTTGCTGTTCAATTAGGCAAAGAAGAAGCAATTGGTCGAAAACTGGATTTTCTGCTCCAAGAAATGAATCGGGAAGCCAATACGATTGCTTCCAAAGCGAATCATTTGCGTATTCAGCATCTGGCTGTCGAGATCAAGACAGAACTGGAGAAGATGCGGGAGCAAATACAGAATGTCGAGTAGCATGAAAGGATGGGCTGGGCCGTCATGGCAATCAAGCTAATCAATATCGGTTTTGGCAACATCGTCAATGCCAACCGCATTATTTCAATTGTAAGTCCGGAGTCCGCTCCTATCAAACGGATCATCCAGGAAGCGCGTGATCGCAACATGCTTGTGGACGCTACCTATGGGAGACGTACACGTGCGGTAATTATTACAGACAGCGATCACGTGATTTTGTCAGCGGTACAGCCAGAAACAGTGGCACAGCGCTTGACTACGAAGGATGACGAATCGGACGAATAAAGTAGGAGTGTAAACAATGAGTATGGTTGATCGTGGTCTCCTTTTGGTTCTTTCCGGACCAGCTGGTGTGGGAAAAGGAACAGTATGCAAGGCGCTTCGTGAAGTGATGCCTGATCTGGTGTATTCTGTTTCGGCTACCACACGCCAGCCGCGTCCTGGAGAGGTGGAAGGAGTTAATTACTTTTTTAAAAGCCAGGAAGAGTTCAAGCAAATGATTGAAGAAGATGCTCTTCTGGAATGGGCAGAATACGTAGGAAATTACTACGGAACACCTCGTCATTTCGTGGACGATATGCTGAGTGAGGGGCGCGATGTCATTCTTGAGATCGAAGTTCAGGGTGCTCTTCAAGTAAAAGAGCGCTTCCCGCAAGGTACATTCCTGTTCCTGGCTCCGCCTGATTTAAACGAACTGGAAAACCGGATCGTGGGTCGCGGGACAGAATCACAGGAGATCATTCGCAAGCGCATGGAAGTGGCGCGTGCTGAAATTGAGCTCATGGACCACTACGATTATGTAGTCGTCAATGACGTCATCGAATCGGCTTGCGATCGAATTCAAGCGATTATTACAGCGGAACATCTGAAAAAAGAACGTCAGGTTCACAAATATAGCAAATGGTTACAGGAGGTTGAATAGAATTATGTTGTATCCATCTATTGACGAATTGACTGAAAAAGCGGAGAGCAAGTACATCCTGGTGACAGTAGCATCCAAGCGTGCGCGTCAGCTTCGCGAAAACAGCGAAGTTCAAGTAGTGAGACCCAAATCCAAAAAGTTTGTAGGTTTGGCACTGGAAGAGTTCATCTCCGACGAGCTCGTTCACGAGTTTTTGGACGGTCGCAAATAAGCAGTCACCTTTAAAAACAACCTCACGAGGTTGTTTTTTTCGGATTTCGGAAAGGGGAGAAAGGAGAGAGTGCAGATGCATTCGCTTGCAGGAAAACGTATTGTTCTTGGAGTTTCTGGCGGTATCGCTGCTTACAAGGCTGCTGCACTGACCAGCAAGCTGACACAGGCAGGTGCATTGGTGCATGTCATTTTGACAGAGAGCGCCTTACAGTTTATTCAGCCTTTGACGTTTCAAGCCTTGTCTCACCTGCCTGTTTATACAGATACATTTACAGAGCCAGACCCGCATGTGATTAGCCATATTGAACTGGCTGATCGAGCTGATCTCGTTTTGATCGCGCCAGCAACAGCTAACGTGATTGGCAAAATGGCGAATGGCATAGCGGATGATATGCTGACGACGACTGTACTGGCTACGAAAGCGCCTATCATGGTCGCGCCTGCCATGAACGTCAATATGTACAATCACCCTGCGGTTATCGCAAATATGGATAAGCTTACAGCTTATGGCTATCGGTTTGTTGAACCGGGTGTCGGGCTCTTGGCATGTGGCTGGATTGGCAAAGGACGTTTGGCGGAGCCAGAGGAAATCGTCGAAGCTGTTCGTCAATGGTTTGCTTCCGATGAGACAAGACAAACGATCCGAGAAAAAGATTTGTTGGACAAGCACGTACTGATCACAGCGGGACCGACTCGTGAAAAAATTGATCCAGTTCGTTACATAACCAATCATGCTTCAGGAAAAATGGGCTACGCCATCGCGGAAGCGGCACGAGACAGAGGCGCGAAGGTCACACTGATCAGTGGGCCGACTTCCTTGGCACGTCCTGATGGAGTGGAATTCATCGCGGTGGAATCGGTACAAGAAATGTTTGATGCCGTCATGGAGCAGTTGCCGGACTGTGACATCGTCGTCAAATCAGCAGCAGTGTCCGATTATCGACCGAAGCATGTAGCTGAACATAAGATGAAAAAGGGTGATGGTCCACTCGAACTTGCGCTAGAGAAAGCACCCGATATTTTAAAGACCATTGGTGAGCTGAAAACGAAGCAATTCGTCGTTGGCTTTGCAGCAGAGACCCAAAACGTGTTACAGCATGCCCAGTCCAAGCTGGAGCGAAAAAATCTCGATATGATCGTAGCCAACAACGTATTGCTCGAGGGAGCAGGTATGGGGAGCGATACGAATATCGTGACCTTGCTAACCCGTGGCGGAGAGCAACTGGCATTGGATAAATTGAGCAAGCGGGCTGTGGCAGATAAGCTGTTTGATGCTGTTCTTGCAGTGCAAGAGCATAGACCGCTCCAAGACCTGTCATGATTGCCCAAATTATCGTGGATGTTCCGGTCAATCGGACGAATCGACCTTTTGATTACCATGTTCCGCCTTGGTTGCGTCCACTGATTCGCATTGGCAGCCGTGTGGTTGTCCCATTTGGTCCTCGTCAACTGCAAGGTTATGTCATCGGGATCGTAGAGGATGACGAAGCTATACCAGATCGTTCGCGACTAAAAGACGTCGTGCAGGTACAAGACGACACTCCTCCTCTTACGCTAGAGCTGCTAAAGATGAGCGAATGGATGTCTAAGCAATACTTGTGTCCATGGGTAACGGCTGTACAGGCGATGCTTCCGGCTGTGCTCAAAGGGAAGTCGGAGAAGTGGCTGACGGCGACAGATGCATTAGACGAAGAAGCGTGCGGGAGATCGGGGCTTCTGTGGGAATTGTTTCGCAAAAGGCAACTACCGCTAACAGAAGTGGAGAAACAATTTGCGGAGGAGTATTTGCTCGTCCCGGGTTGGATACAGAGTGGTCTGCTTGCTACGGAGTATCAAGTAAGGGACAAAATTACCCGCAAGCAGCAATCATTTGTCCGGAGCTTATTGGATGAGGGTAAGCTGGAAGAAGCGATTAGTTCTCTGCCAGCGCGGGCAGAGCAGATGCGCCGTGTCCTTCAACTGATGCTCATGCACAAGGAGCAGTCCTTATCTGTACAAATGCTGCGGGATGAATACGGAATAACGCGTTCTCCGCTGAAAAGCCTGGAATCAAAAGGCTGGATCGCGATCGAGCAAGTGGAGGTTTATCGGGACCCGTACGCCAATCGACGTTTCCAGGAAATGCAAAAACCGGTCTTTACCCCGGTACAGGAAGCGGTACTGAGGCCTATCTTGCAATCGATTGAATCGGGAACCTATGCTTCTTACTTGCTGCACGGCGTTACCGGAAGCGGTAAGACCGAAGTGTATCTCGAAGCGATCGAACGCACGTTGGAAAAAGGGCGGGAGGCGATCTTTCTCGTTCCGGAAATTTCACTGACTCCACAAATGGTAGAACGCTTCAAGGCTCGTTTTGGTGCAGACGTCGCTGTTTTACACAGTGCATTGTCACAAGGAGAGCGCTATGACGAGTGGCGCAAGATCATTCGCAATCAAGTCAAAGTGGTGGTAGGTGCACGATCTGCCATCTTTGCTCCGTTTCGGAATGTTGGTTTGATTGTGATCGATGAAGAGCATGAGAGCTCGTATAAACAAGAAGAGACCCCTCGCTACCATGCACGGGAAGTAGCCCTGTGGCGAGCGAAAGAGAATCAGGGTGTACTCGTCATGGGTAGCGCGACTCCAGCCTTAGAGACGTATGCACTGGCTACACGAGGCCGATATGAGTTGTTGCGCATGCCGGAGCGTGTCGGGAATCGCCCGATGCCAGAGGTACATGTTGTGGATATGCGCGAGGAGCTTCAGGCCCAGAATCGTTCGATGTTCAGCCGGAAGCTGCATGAGATGATTGCGGATCGATTGGCAAAAGAAGAGCAGATGGTCATTTTCCTTAACCGAAGAGGCTTCTCTACCTTTGTCATGTGCCGATCCTGCGGCTATACGATGCGCTGCATTCATTGCGACATCTCGCTTACTTATCATAAAACGAATCATACGGC
Source organism: Brevibacillus sp. DP1.3A (assembly GCF_013284245.2). NCBI lineage: Bacteria > Bacillati > Bacillota > Bacilli > Caryophanales > Paenibacillaceae > Brevibacillus > Brevibacillus sp. DP1.3A. The sequence goes on from NZ_CP085876.1 coordinate 2,639,778, forward strand.
GCGCTGCCATTACTGTGGATACACCATCGCACAGCCTAAGCATTGTCCAGAGTGTCAGAGTGAGCATATACGCTTTTTTGGTACCGGAACGCAAAAGGTGGAAGCAGAGCTGGCAAAACTTTTTCCTGGAATCCGGGTCATCCGAATGGACGTGGATACGACCTCGCGTAAAGGCTCTCACGAAGAGCTATTAAACAAATTTCGCTCAGGTCAAGGCGACGTTTTGCTCGGTACGCAGATGATTGCCAAGGGCCTTGATTTTCCTCGAGTGACGCTGGCGGGAATCATTGCAGCGGATACTTCCTTGCATCTGCCTGACTTCCGTGCTGCGGAAAAGACATTTCAGCTCCTGACACAGGTAGGTGGACGGGCAGGGCGGCATGAGCTGGACGGCGATGTCGTGATTCAGACGTATACGCCGGAGCACTACAGCATTATTCATGCGACCAAGCATGATTATCCCGCATTTTATCAGGATGAAATGATGCAGCGCAGACGAACAGGCTACCCGCCGTATTTCCGTCTCGTATTAATTACGTTTAGCCACGCGGATGTACCTGTTGTTATCCGCGGTGCGCATACAATGGCTGACTATTTGCGGCAGCGTTTGGCACAGACAACGGTCCTCTTGGGCCCAGTCGCTTCGCCCATTGCAAGGGTGAAGGATAGATTTCGTTTTCAGATCATGCTAAAATATCGTGATGAACCGCAACTGTCAGACCTGCTCGCTCAGGCGACGGCTGCGTTTGAAGAATGGAACAAACAGCAGAAAGTATTGATGACGATTGACGTCGACCCTTACGTACTGCTTTAGGGAGGATATGAAACACATGGCGATTCGCACAATTGTAAAACATCCAGATCCGATTTTGCGTGAAAAAGCAATGGTCGTAACCAAATTTAATTCCAACTTGCACAAGCTGCTTGATGATATGGCAGATACGATGTACGATGCAGACGGTGTAGGCTTGGCTGCTCCACAAGTGGGCATCTCCAAGCGTGTCATCGTGATGGATTGCGGTGATGGACTGATTGAAATGATCAATCCGGAAATCGTTGAGCATGAAGGGGAGCAATACGATTATCCAGAAGGCTGCCTGAGCATTCCTGGTCTGCAAGGAGACGTTCGTCGCCACAAGTGGATCAAGCTGCGCGGTCATGATCGTAATGGGAATGTGGTTGAGCTCGAGGCAGACGACCTGTTGTCCCGTTGCGCTCAACATGAGATCGATCATTTGAATGGTGTCCTCTTTATCGATGTAGCTGACAAGGTGTACAAAGTAAACCCGAACCAGGAAGGGGAATAACCATTTGAAAGATGCTCGCATCCTGTTTATGGGTACGCCTGACTTTGCTGTATCGAGTCTTACGGCTGTGCTCGAAGCAGGCTACAACGTGATTGGAGTCGTAACAAAATCCGATCGTCCCGTTGGACGCAAGCAAGTATTGACGCCGCCCCCCGTGAAGGAGGCGGCTTTGCGTCATGGACTTTTGGTATTGCAACCGGAGAAAATCAAGGAAGTAGAAGCTTTGGATGAAGTGTTAGCGCTCGAGCCTGATCTGATCATTACCGCGGCGTATGGACAGATTTTGCCTAAAAAGCTGCTCGATGCACCGAAATATGGCTGCATCAATGTGCACGCTTCTCTTTTGCCGAAATATCGTGGGGGTGCCCCGATTCATAAATCAATTGTCGAGGGAGAAGCAGAAACAGGCGTGACCATCATGTACATGGTGGAAGCTCTCGATGCAGGGGATATGCTGTCCAAGGTAGTCGTTCCGATTGAGGAGCGCGATACCGTGGGGACCATGTTTGACAAATTGGCTGCGGCAGGCTCTGAGCTGTTGCTGGCTACCGTTCCACGCCTGTTGGCTGGTGAGCTCGTAGCAGAACAACAGGATCATTCGGCAGCGACTTTTGCCCCGAATATCAAGCGTACAGACGAAAAAATTGACTGGAGCCGTTCTGCGGAACAGATTTATAACCAAGTCCGCGGCTTGAATCCATGGCCAGTCGCATTTACTACATGCGAAGGCAAGATCTGGAAGCTGTGGTGGGTAGAAAAAATGCCTGCTTCGGGCGAAGGAAAAGAGCCGGGAACGATCATCGCCCGTGAGGAAGATGGTATCGTTGTCGCTTGCGGTAGCGGTGCAGTGAAAATAACCGAATTGCAGCCAGAAGGCAAAAAACGTATGAGTGCACTCGATTTTTTGCGTGGAGCGGGCAGCAGCATTGAAATCGGCACAAAGGTAGGAGAATAGTCCGTGGCAAAAAAGGGAGCTCGCGATATCGCCCTCGATGTTTTGAACAGGGTAGAAGAACATAAGTCCTACAGCAATCTTGAGCTGCGCAATGTCTTGGATCGGGAAAATCTCAGTGCAGTAGATGCAGGGCTGGTAACAGAGCTTGTGTATGGTACCATTCAGCGCAAGTTGACGTTGGATCATGTCCTTTCCCATTTTGTCGGGAATAAAAAGGTCCAGACCTGGGTCCGTAATTTGCTGCGTCTCAGCTTGTATCAAATTCACTTTTTAGACCGTATTCCTGAGCGCGCTGCCGTTCACCAGGCGGTTGAAATCGCCAAGAAACGTGGTCACCAAGGGATTGCTTCGATGGTCAACGGTGTCTTGCGTAATGTGTTGCGCCAGCCGGATGTGTGGGAGCGTCAGCCAAAAGGTGACCGTGCCTTACAAATCGCCGTAGCCTATTCTCATCCAGAATGGCTTGTGCGTCAGTGGCTCGCCGTATATGGCGAAGAGACGACGATTGCGATTTGCGAAGCCAACAACAGAACCCCGCATAGCTCTGTCCGGGTCAATGCATCGAAAACGACGAAAGATCAAGTGCTGGACAAGCTGGCGGAAGAAGGGCTGGAAGGACAAGCATCGACTGTCAGTCCTTATGCTATTCTGATGGAAGGCGGACATGCAGCAGGCTCTCGCTTGTTCAAGGAAGGCTACTTCACGATCCAGGATGAGAGCTCTATGCTCGTAGCACCAGCTCTTGCTGCCGAACCAGGCATGCGTGTACTGGATGCTTGCGCGGCACCTGGTGGAAAAACAACGCACATAGCAGAAATGATGGAAAACCGCGGGCAAATTATTGCGAGTGACGTACATCCGCACAAACGCGATCTGATTGCGAGTGCAGCGAAAAGACTCGGGATTACGATCATCGAGCCAATCGTTAGTGATGCGCTGGACCTACCTGAAAAAGCGCTGGGAACTTTCGATCGAATCCTGCTGGATGCGCCATGCACCGGTTTTGGCGTGATTCGTCGCAAGCCTGATCTGAAATGGAACAAAACGCCTGAAGACGTCCGTGCGATTGCTCAGCTACAGTACGAACTGCTCAAGACATTGGCGCCGATGCTTGCTCAGGGTGGTGTCATGGTTTACAGCACATGTACGATCGAGCCAGCAGAAAACCAGGAGATTGTTCGCCGCTTTGTCGAAGAACACCCTGATTTTGTATTAGATGATACACTGGCACAAGACCTGCCTGAGGCTGTCAGAAAGCATGTCGATGAAACCGGAGCCTGCGTACAAATTTTGCCTCACCATTTCGAGAGTGATGGATTCTTTATCGCGCGATTGAAACGAAGAGGATAAGGAAACGGACATACAAACAAGGGGTGGCGCACCAACGGGTGGAAAATGCCACTCCTTTGCCTTTGTTTGCGAGCGGGCGTATTGGTTTACACTAGGAAAAGCGACGCATTTATGAATCTGGATGTCAAAACCGTTTGAAGCGAGACGTCCCACGAGGTACAATGATAGAATGGATTTAGGTAAGCAATGATTTTGAGGATGTGGAGATAGAGAATGCCGTTAACGACATTTACTGGCGCAAAGCCGCTAATTTACAGTTTGACACAAGATGAAATGAAGGAATGGCTGGTTAGTGCTGGCGACAAAGCATTTCGTGCGCAACAAATTTTTGACTGGCTATATGTAAAGCGCGTCACTTCTTTTGACGAGATGAGCAATTTGTCCAAGGAGTTGCGCGAAAAGCTGGCTGATACATTCCGCATGGAGCCACTCAAGGAAATCACACATCAGGAGTCGCAGGATGGGACGATCAAGTTTTTGTTCCAGCTTGTTGATGGACATGCGATTGAGACGGTGATTATGCGTCATAACTACGGAAACAGCATTTGTGTTACGACACAGGTGGGCTGCCGTATCGGATGTACGTTTTGTGCCTCTACATTAGGTGGACTAAAGCGTAACCTGGATGCAGGTGAAATTGTCTCTCAAGTATTGACGGCACAACGCAGATTGGATGCGGAAGGTGAGCGTGTCAGTCACGTTGTCGTCATGGGGATCGGGGAGCCTTTCGAGAACTTCGAGAGCTTGATGGCGTTCTTGTCCGTAATCAACGATAACCGTGGACTGAATATCGGTGCTCGTCACATAACGGTTTCCACCAGTGGAATTGTGCCGAAGATTTACGAGTTTACTGAACGAGGCGGACAAGTGAACCTGGCGATTTCCCTGCACGCTCCAAACACGGAGCTGAGAAGCCAGCTGATGCCGATCAACCGCGGCTTCCCGCTCGATAAGCTGATGGAAGCATGCCACCATTACATTAACAAGACAGGGCGCCGCATCAGTTTTGAGTACGGTCTTTTCGGTGGGAAAAACGATCAGCCTGAGCATGCAGAGGAGCTGGCCGAACTCATTGGCGACATGCTTTGCCACGTGAATCTGATCCCGGTGAACTACGTACCAGAGCGTGATTATGTGCGTACGCCTCGCAATGAGATTTTTCAGTTCAAACGCATTTTAGAGGAAAAAGGAATCAATGTGACCATCAGACGCGAGCAAGGTAGTGACATTGCTGCTGCTTGCGGACAATTGAGGGCACAACACGCTAAAGAAACCGTGGGGTGATGCCATGGAAATCGCGATGAAATCCCATGTTGGCCGCGTTCGTCAGGTTAACGAGGACTATTATGCCTGTGTGACCGATTTAAACGGACGCGTGCTCGCCATTGTAGCAGATGGTATGGGTGGCCATCAGGCTGGTGATATCGCCAGTCGCCTTGCTGTTGAGCGAATAGTAAAAGAACTGCGTCACCTAGATGGGGACCTCGAAGCAGAGGATGTGCGTGAGCAATTGATGAACGCTATCCTGCTGGCGAATAAAGAAGTCTATGAATATGCGGTTGAACATCCGGAGTGCAGTGGCATGGGCACAACTGTGGTTGCTGCCTTGTTTGATCAATCCACTGTGATTACCGCGCATATTGGCGACAGCCGTCTGTATTTTTACAACCAAGACGGACTGGTCATGAAAACAGAAGACCATTCCCTTGTCAATGAGCTGGTGAAAAGTGGACAGATTACAGCCGAGGAGGCGTCTGTCCACCCTCACCGCAACGTTATTATGCGTTCGCTCGGGACTGAACCGGATGTGCTCATTGATCTTGGGCAGTTTGAATGGTCAGAGGATGATATCGTCTTGATTTGCTCAGATGGACTGAGCAACAAGGTCAGTCATCCTTCCTTAGAAGAAAATTTGCAGAAACAGATATCGTTACAAGCGAAGGTGGACGGTTTGGTGCAGGAAGCACTGGATGCCGGTGGGGAAGATAACATAACGCTGGTTGCCGTACGAAATACGCTTGATGCCGGTCAGGAAGAGGGGTGAGAGAGATGGAAGGTCAACGACTGGGAGGACGATACCAAATAGAATCCCGCGTCGGTGGGGGCGGTATGGCCATTGTATACAAGGCCAGAGATTTAATTTTGAATCGTCCAGTGGCAGTCAAAGTACTGCGTTCACAGTTTGGTACGGACGAAGATTTCGTCAATCGTTTCCGACGTGAAGCGCAGGCGGTGGCGAGCTTATCTCACCCCAATGTGGTTGGGGTGTATGATGTCGGTCAGGAAGGCGATACCCATTACATGGTGATGGAGTACATAGAAGGCTACACGTTGAAAGAGGTCATCATTCAACGTGGTGCGCTGCCGGTAGAAGAGGCAGTGCGGATAGCCGAGCAAATTTGCGATGCACTCGATCATGCGCATCAAAACCAGATCATTCATCGAGATATAAAGCCGCATAACATTATGATTGGAAAAAATGGTCGGGTGAAGGTTACGGACTTCGGGATTGCGCGAGCCGTTACATCAGCAACGATTACGCATACGAATGCGATGCTTGGCTCTGTCCATTATTTTTCGCCAGAGCAGGCGCGCGGTGGGATTACCGGGGAAAAATCCGACATTTACTCGCTGGGGATCGTCTTGTACGAAATGGTGACGGGTGAACTGCCGTTTTCCGGTGATTCGCCTATATCAGTGGCGCTCAAGCATTTGCAGGAGCCGCTTCCAGAGCCGCGCCAAGTCAATCCGGCTATCCCACAGAGTGTGGAGAATGTCATTTTAAAGGCGCTGGTAAAGGATCCGTTTCTCAGATACGCATCCGCGAGCGAAATGCTAGAAGATTTGGAGACCTGCCTGTTTCCAGAGCGATTAAACGAAGAAAAGCTGACGTTCCCGGTGGATGAAGAGATGACGCGTGTGGTGCCGATCATCACACCTGACATGCTCGAAGGCCATACCAATGGCAAAACCGGAGGAGCGGGGCGTGGTCGCTATGAGCAGCGTACGGAAGAAGAGGACGCCAAACCAGCCAAGAAACAATGGTGGGTCAAAGCCCTATTATGGGTAGGCGGTATCGGACTGTTTTTCGTACTGGCATTCTTCGGATTTAACTTACTGTTGAATCTGTTTCCTTCCGTTCCTGAGGCACAGGTACCTCATGTAGAAGGGATCGAAGTGACGCTTGCCGAGAAGAAGATTCAGGATGCCAAACTTGTTGCCCGTATCGTTGAAGAAGCCAATGATACGATAGAAAAGGGAATGGTAATACGCCAGGACCCTGCACCTCCCATGCGGTTAAAGGAAAATTCCGTTGTGACCTTGTATGTAAGCAAAGGACAACAAGAGATCAATATGCCAAATCTGGTTACGTTGCCGCGAGCAACAGCAGAGGAAGCATTGAAAAGCAATGGTTTTAAACTGGAGAATGTCACTTTCGTAGAGGAAGAGGACGACAAAGCCGAGGTAGGCACGGTTATCAAGCAGTCTCCAGCCGCAAATGAAAAGGTGTTCCCGACCAAAACGAATGTAACGGTCACGATTAGTAAAGGAAAAGCCTTCGTGAAAATGCCGGATGTCCGGAATAAATCCGTAGAGGCTGCACAAGTAGAATTGTTCAAAAGAGGGCTGTCTGTCGGTGAAATCAAGGAAGTGCCTACTTATACCACGGACAAACCAGGCATTGTTCTCAGCACGCACCCATACGATCCGGGAATGGATGTGCAAAAGAGTGTAGCAGTTCCGCTTGAGGTCAGCAATGGCCAATATCCGCAGGACGCCAAGCTGGCAAACGTTCCGGTTTATGTAGAGGTTGTGCCTGGTGAAACACTGGAAGTGAAAATTGAAGTGACAGATGCTCGTGGAGAAGCAAAAGTTCTCCATACGGATACGGTCACCGAAAATAAAGAGTACGATGTACCAATCGTCTTGGCGCCACAGAAGGACGGGGTAGTCAAGGTCTTTGTGAAACGATCGACTGATCAAGGCTTCAATGAATACCAGACGATTCCAGTTTCGTATAACAGCTTGCCATAGTGTAGTGGAGGGACATGAATGCCAGAAGGACGGATTGTGAAAGCGCTCAGCGGTTTCTATTATGTAGCCGACGGAGGGCGAATCTACAGTTGCCGTGCACGAGGGCTCTTCAAGAAAAAAGATGCAAAAGTAAATCCACTGGTTGGGGATTGGGTCGTCTACGATGCGATCAATGAGGACGAAGGCTATATCATGGAGGTGGGCGAACGGACGAATGAGTTGGTTCGTCCGCCCGTTTCCAATGTGGATCAGGCGGTACTCGTCTTTTCGATGTACAAGCCGATGTTCAGTCCGTTGCTGTTGGACAAGTTCCTGACGCACACGGAGCGTGCAGGGATTGATTCTGTGATTGTGCTATCCAAAGCCGATCAAGTATCGGAAGAAGAGGTAACCGAAATCGTGGAGAAATATGAAGCGATCGGGTACCGCGTGATTCCGACTTCAACAGCGGATGAACGTGGTGTGGAGGACGTACGTGAGATTTTGCGGGACCGTATTTCGGTTTTTGCAGGTCAGTCAGGTGTAGGCAAATCCTCCCTGATCAACATGCTGTTTCCGGGTGTCAGCCTGCAGACAGGAGATGTCAGCCAAAAGCTCGGACGAGGAAAGCATACAACGCGTCACGTCGAACTGATTCCGCTTGCGGGCGGCGGCTATGTGGCAGACACACCAGGCTTCAGTTCACTCGAATTTATCGATTTCTCCGAGCTTGATCTGGCGGAATCCTTCCGGGACTTTGCCGATCGCAGTTCGGAATGCAAGTTCCGTGGCTGTCTTCACGTAAGCGAGCCAGCTTGTGCCGTACAGGCCGCACTGGAGGCCGGGGAGATCAGTGAACAGCGCTACGCACACTACAAACAATTCCGCGAAGAGCTAAAAGAATACCAACGGAGGAACAAACCATGGTAAAAATCGCACCTTCTATCCTATCTGCTGATTTTGCCCGTTTGGGCGAAGAAATTCTCGATGTCGAGAAGGGAGGAGCAGATTGGATTCACGTGGATGTGATGGATGGACACTTCGTTCCAAACATTACGATCGGCCCTCTAATTGTGGAGGCGATTCGCCCAGTGACCAAGCTGCCTCTCGATGTACACTTGATGATTGAGGATCCAGATCGCTACATTCCGCAATTCGCGAAAAGTGGGGCAGACTGGATTACTGTTCATCAGGAAGCATGCCGTCATCTGCATCGCACGCTGTACTTGATCAAGGAGCAAGATGTGAAAGCGGGAGTAGTATTGAACCCGGCTACACCGATTTCCACGATCGAGCCAGTCCTTGCTGACTTGGATATGGTTCTCCTCATGACAGTGAACCCTGGTTTTGGTGGACAAAAATTCATTCACAGCGTTGTGCCAAAGGTTGCCCAGTTGCGTCAAATGCTGAACGAGCGTGGCTTGGGGCATGTGGAAATCGAAATCGATGGCGGTGTCAATGCACAAACAGCACGTTTGTGCGAGGAAGCAGGAGCGACTGTCCTCGTTGCAGGTAGCGCGGTATTCAATCAGGCAGATCGCGGTCAAGCGATCGCTGCGATTCGTGGATAGTAAGAATAATACGTAGCTCTAAGCTGACGACGATATGCAATCGGCGTCAGCTTTTTTGTGCTTTTTTCTGTTTATGTTGTTTGTAATCATCTGAATATTGTAACTAATTATGTGATAAATCAATTAATAATAAAAATAAAAGTATAATTATAGTTCATACTACAAATAGAATGAAATCGAATTATTCTTACTCTTATAAGGATTATTGGTTATAGATGGTGAATGTTAATTAACAAAAATAAAACATTTTGGAAAATATTGCTTTTTAATAAATATAATGATTAAATCAAATTATCCAGATAGTGGTAAAAATTTCCTGTCTGAGAGATACTGGCCAGTATCAAGAAATGTTTCTCGCCCTCTAAAAAAAATCAGGAGTTGATCATGTATGAAATCGTTATGGAAAAACAGTGTAGCGGTTCTCACCATTCTCTCCATTCTGCCATTTTCACAAACTGCCGTGCACGCTGAACAAAAACATTCGGAGCCGATCTCGACTTCTCAAGTAGACGTGCAAACGAAAAAAATGTCTATCGAAAAAGAAGGTACCTTGACAGCGGTTGAACGAGCATTCGTAGGAAAAGTAAAATCGAAGAAGGGCGTACATCGCCAAGGCGACCTGTATGTGGTCTCCCGTGGTGAAATGCCTACCTCTGGCTACAATTTGAAGGTTGTTGGAACGCAGCAAGGATGGGAAATGCTCACGGTTTATGTAGAGCTGACAAATCCTGCTCCAGAAGAGATTACAATGCCAGCGGTGCACACACCTTATATCATTGTGCGTGCAAGCCTACCGCCGTACACAACTATGGTGTTTATGGATGCGAATACAGATAAGGTGTTGTTCCGATAAACTGCTTGATGGATAGAAGTAAAAAAAGGCCGGATGATTATATCCGGCCTTTTTTCGTCGCAGAGCTGCTATTCTATTTCGGAAGAGTGCTAAATTAAGGCTGATTTGATGTTACATACGTACCGGCGATCAAATCATGGATCGAGCGTTTATCCTGACGAACACCAACCATGATGGCGCTGACGATTATACCAAGACCGAGTGTAATGACATACACGATTCCTCCAACTAAGTTGCGTAACAGCATGGTTCCGATTCCTACAGGCTCTCCATCGATTCGGGCGATGCGAATAACGGCAATTCGTTTGCCCACTGTATAGCCATGCCAAAATACAGGCACGAGGAGGCTGTACAGTGAGGAGATGATGTTGGTAACAAGATTGTCTTCTGTATTGCCTGTAATGATATAGGTGATCAGTAGTAGCGGTAGTCCGATAATGATTGCATCTAGTAGACCGGCACCCAGCCGGCGCCAAAATCCTACGGGATTGCTTGGCGATGTGGTGATTGATTCCATGTTTTACCTCTCCTTGTTATTCGAATAGGAATATATATGACTGCCTATTCAAAAATAGTGCAGATAAGGCTCCGTCGTTAACTAGACGGAGCCTTAATTTTCCATAAAATTATACACTTGTAAATTTATTATGACAAGGTTAAAAACATCCGAAGCATTACGGCAATCCTGCCAGGAATGGCGTCAATGACGATATGCTCGTGGGAAGCGTGGGCTCCATCACCAACAGGTCCCAAACCGTCAAGCGTTGGTGTTCCTGCATCAGCGGCGAAGTTTCCATCGCTTGTTCCACCGACACCTTGCTCCGTCAATTCAAATCCTTCCAGACGCGCTTGTTCCTGAGCATGCAAGAACAGTTGCTCGGTACCAGCTGTTCGTTCCATAGGAGGCTTGGTGATTCCGCCTTCCACGATCAGCTTGGCTTCGGGATGGACAGGGGTCAACTGACTCATCAATTGGGTAATACGCTCGCTTTCCTCGCGGCTTTGGATACGCACATCGATTTCTGTCATGGCAAAGTCAGGTACGACGTTCGATGCACTTCCGCCTGTAATGGTACCGACAGACAAGGTAGTGCCTGCCTCATAATTCGTAAACGATTGAATATCGAGGACGTGGTGGGCCAGCTCAGCGATCGCATTGATCCCCTTAGCGTGATCATTGCCTGCATGTGCAGCGCGGCCTGTTACTTTTAAAATGAAGTCTCCGCCACCTTTGCGGCTTGTTTTCAAAGAGCCATCTCCTGCGGCAGGCTCTAGTACCAATGCATATTTACTTCTTTTTGCTTCCTCTCTAATGAGCATTTCGGAGGAAGCACTGCCAATCTCTTCGTCGGTGTTCCAAAAAAAGACGAGCTTATTTTTGGGCGAGAGATTGTGTTCCATCATGGCGCGCAGGGCGAAATAGCTAAAAACGATCCCTGCTTTCATGTCGTATGTACCAGGCCCATAGAGTCGGCCATTTTCCTCGCGACAAGGCTCAACGGCTAATGTTCCAATCTCTTTTACGGTATCGAAGTGACCGAGAATGAGGATTTGCTCGTCGCCATCTCCATACTCCATTCGCAGCTGATTTCCGTATTGTTCTTGTGGCAAGCTCTCTACCCGACACCCCAATTGGCGAAAGCGTTCGGCAATCAGGCTGCCCAATCGATCGACAGCTTGCTTGTTATGGGTGGGTGTTTCCATCTCTACATATGTACGCAGTTCCTCGATAATTTCTGGGAGTTGCTGCTGAAAATAGGACGTCCAGTTTTTCTCCATGTCAGCCTCCTGTAATTCCTTTTACTAGCACTATAAAGCCTTGTTTGCTTTTCTGCCACTAAAATAAAGATTTGTACATAAAATTCTGTATATTCGGTGTTTAAAATGTAAGTAAAAAATGATTGAAATTGTTCAGATTATGAGTAAAATAATCATTGTGATGCATAAATATAAGTTTTCATGCAAATTAATGCTACGAATAGACTGCTTTATGCTTAAAAATCATAACAACGGGGGTTCATCATGAAGAAAACAAAATCATTTATTACTTTGGCACTTACTTCTATGCTTGCGGCAGTCGTGATCGCTGGATGCGGTACAGGCAATCAAACCGCAACAGGACAAGCACCTGCACCTTCTGCTGGCGATAAGAAAACATTGGTTATGGCTACTTCTGCTGACTATAAGCCATATGAATATCACGACCTGAGCAGCGGAAAAGATGAGATTGTCGGCTTTGACATTGATATCGCGAAATATATTGCAAAAGAGCTCGGCTATGAACTGCAAATCAATGACATGAACTTTGACGGACTTATTCCGGCACTGCAAACGAAACGCGCGGACTTCGTTATGGCTGGCATGACAGCAACACCTGAGCGCGAGAAGAACGCTGATTTCTCCACCATCTATTACGATGCGAAAAATACGATCGTAGCAAAGAAAGACAGCAATCTGACCAAGCCTGAGCAATTGGCTGGCAAAAAAGTGGCGGTACAGCTCGGTTCTATTCAGGAAGGGGCAGCAAAGGAGATTGCAAAGACTGTTTCCGGCTTGCAGATCACTTCACTGAACAAGCTACCTGAGATTGTCGAAGAAGTAAAAGCGGGCCGTGTAGATGCTGCTATTATCGAGGACACGGTAGCGAAAGGCTTCGTGGAAAACAATGACACTCTGCAATTCACCACTCTGGAAGAAAACGAACAGAATGGCTCTGCTGTTGCGTTTCCACAAGGATCGCCACACGTAGAGAAATTTAATGAAGTCATTAAAAAGATGCAAGAAAACGGAGAAATGGACAAGCTGATTAAAAAATGGTTCGGTCAATAATCTCTCCAGGCAACGAATAATAACGGTATAAGCAGCAAGAGGGGAGAATGGGCATGAATTTGGATTTTGCACAAATCGTGCCCTATATTCCTTTCATATTGGAAGGGATAAAGGGCACGCTACTTGTTACTTTGATTTCGGTTGTATTGGGATTTTTCTGGGGCTCCATCCTCGCACTTATTAAAATTTCGAATGTGAAATTGCTAAACTGGATCGCGGTTGCCTATACGTCTGTTTTCCGCGGGACACCTTTGATTTTGCAGCTGACCTTTGTTTATTTTGCAACGCCACAGCTTACTGGCTACAACATTTCTCAATTGGAAGCAGCTGTACTGACGTTTACACTAAACTCAGGTGCATACATTTCTGAGACGATTCGCGGTGGGATTTTGGCGGTGGATAAAGGGCAGTGGGAAGCGGCCAAGGCGCTTGGTGTACCATATCACCGGATGATGCTCGACATTATTTTGCCGCAGGCTGTCAAAAATATCTTGCCTGCACTTGTCAATGAAACGATTGCGCTCTTGAAGGAATCTGCACTCGTTTCTACGATTGGTCTTGCAGACATCATGCAGAACGCGAATGTGGTTAAAGGCACCATCTTCCGCTATTTTGAGCCATACATGATCGCCGGTACCCTGTACTATGTCATGGTTATGATCCTGACTTGGGTAGCTCGCGTGCTGGAACGGAGGATGAGACTCAGTGATTAAGATCGATAACATTACGAAGTCATTTGGGCAACTGAATGTATTGAAGGGCATCACGACGAACATCGGTAAAGGTGAGGTTGTCGCCATTATCGGTCCATCTGGATCGGGGAAGTCAACGCTATTGCGTTGCATCAACCTCATGGAGACACCAACGACGGGTACAATTACGATCAACGGACAGGAAATTACAGCTCCAAAGGCTGACGTGATGGGCATTCGTCAGCAAATCGGGATGGTTTTCCAGCATTTTCACCTGTTTCCGCATATGACTGTATTGAAAAACTTGACCTATGCTCCCATGAAAGTAAAAGGCATGTCTGCGGCAGAAGCAGAACAAAAGGCGAGAGAGCTATTGGCACGCGTAGGGTTAGCAGACAAAGCGGATGTCTTTCCATCACGCTTGTCAGGCGGTCAGAAGCAGCGTGTAGCCATTGCCCGTTCGCTGGTGATGGAGCCACAAATCATGCTGTTTGACGAGCCGACCTCTGCCCTCGACCCAGAGATGGTCAAGGAGGTTTTGGAGGTTATGAAGGGGCTGGCTGATAGCGGAATGACCATGGCAATCGTTACGCATGAAATGCGCTTTGCTGAAGAGGTGTCAGACCGTATTTTGTTCCTCGATGATGGTCGTCTCTTGGAGGATACGCCACCAGAAGAGTTTTTCCAAAAGCCAAGAAGTGAACGTGCCCAGCAGTTTTTGGAGAAGGTTCGGTAATACAACTAGCCGCAGTGCCGATGAGGCAGCGGCTTTTTTCTTTGACACGAGCATAGACTTGGGCTAGAATCAGAAACATTATCAGTGTAAAAAATTTTTTGTTTATTCTATTTTGAGGAGTGACTATTTTGGATCGTCAACGGTTGGTCATTTTGTTGGAAATGGCGATGATGGCGGCTCTTGCAATTGTGTTTAGTCAGATCAAGGTTTTCGATATGCCACAGGGCGGCTCTGTATCCCTGGTGATGGTGCCAATCGCGTTGATCGCTGTTCGCCGTGGACTCGCTGCTGGTGTCATTACAGGACTTGTTGTCGGATTTCTTCAATTGCTCTTGGGCAGTACAGTTGTCCATCCAGTTCAGCTGTTGCTGGATTATCCGCTCGCTTTTGGTGCGCTGGGTCTCGCTGGGCTTGTTCGCCTGTCTGGCTACGAAGGAACGAAGCAACGAATCATGGTACTGTGGAGCAGCTTGTTCATCGGCGTGATTGGACGATTTGTCTGCCATTTTCTATCCGGTATGATTTGGTTTGGCAGCTACGCGCCAGAAGGTGTACCAGTCTGGCAATATTCCCTCATTTATAACATTACGTATCTGCTGCCAGAAATGATTATCGCGGGAGTCGTCATGACAGTTGTGCTCAGCAGCGCATCGCAGCTGCTGTTCCCTGCACGCGATCGAGTCGCGTAAGAAACAGGAAAAAATCGGTATCAAGTACAAGCTATCCACATAATGTAATCAGGCAGCGAGTTCCGTTGCCTGATTTTTTACTTCTTAGGCATATACTTTTTTCATGTGGCAGGATACATGTTTATCCGACAGCAGAATATGATGTAATATGCACGTTTTTGAGAACACCTAAAGGAGGTGCGGCACGAAATGGGATTGCGCTCCTATCGCCTGCGACAGGGGGGCGCCTTGCGACGTGTTCTCGGGGTTGCGTTGGCTGTCGGGGGAATCACCATTTTCTTGTATTGGGCACCTCCGTGGGTTTGGTATAGCCTATTGGCATTAGCACTCATAGGGGCCGGCGTGTATTTGTATCGTGTGTAGTAATTTCGGTGAGGAGGGGTAGCATGCGGTTTTACACCATCAAGTTGCCGAAGTTCCTGGGTGGCATGATTCGGGGCATCATCGAGGCGTTCAACAAGAAGAAGTGAAGCTTCGGCCCCGAGCCTCCTTTGGGAGAAGAGTGGAGAAACGGGAGAAATGCAAAAAAGCACCTCGAGGGTGCTTTTTTTCGCATAGCTGAGATCAACTATACGCGAGTTACGAGACCGGATTTCAGTGCTCGAGTACTTACATAAACGCGCTTCGGTTTTCCATTTACGAGAATGCGCACTTTTTGTACGTTGACACCCCAAGTGCGGCGAGTTGCGCGCATGGAGTGGGAGCGAGCGTTTCCAGCTTTAGCAGATTTACCTGTTACAAAGCAACGACGTGCCATTACAATCCACCTCCCTTGTTACATATAAACGGGATTTCCTTTGTGGGAAATACAAATACTCGACTATATTAGCACACCATTGCTGTCAATTGCAATACTTGACAACATGATTTACCCCTACTTTCTCAACGTATGCTAAAACGCGGTCGCTCCCCCATGCTAGACTTCGATAGAGTTTTTTTATAGGGTTGATAGGATTGACAAAACGCTTCATTTCTCTTTTGTGTTAGTGTAGAATTGTAAGGAAGCATGGTTACGCTTACCTATGACGGTCAAGCTGTTTAACAGAGGAGGAGTCCTTGCATGACAGTGGAAATGAATACATCGCTAGGAAAGATCGATGTTACAGAAGATGTGATCGCACGGATCGCTGGAGGCGCGGCCATGGAAGTTTTTGGACTTGTGGGCATGGCTTCTCGCAAAGCGTTGAAAGATGGAATCGCTGAACTGTTAGGAAGAGACAACCTGAGTAAAGGTGTCGTCGTTCATAACACAAATGGCGAAGTAGTATTGGACATGCACATTATCGTCAGCTATGGCGTGAAAATTTCCGAGGTGGCAGGCAACGTTCAACGCCGTGTTCGATATACCTTGGAGCAAACAGTAGGCATTGATGTGACTGCTGTTAATATTTTTGTGCAGGGAGTTCGTACAGACAGGGATATGTAAGGAGGAACATCAGTTGGTACATACGCGTCTAGATGGCGTGCTGTTTAGCCGGATGGTTTACCTGGGGGCGAACCTTTTATCCGACAACGTCAGAGTAGTGGATGGATTAAACGTCTTTCCTGTGCCGGATGGCGATACGGGGACAAACATGAATTTGACTTTCTCTTCCGGTGTGGAGGAGCTGACTCGAAAAGAATCCCCCCGAATCACTGAATCGGCAGCTGCTTTGGCAAAAGGTCTGTTAATGGGCGCGCGCGGTAACTCCGGCGTGATTTTGTCCCAGTTATTCCGCGGCTTCAGCAAATCAGTCAATGGAAAAGATGAGGTTAACGCCCGTCAGTTTGCCGATGCCTTGAAAGCTGGTGTTGACTCTGCGTATCAGGCAGTGATGAAGCCGGTAGAAGGCACGATTTTGACTGTTGCCCGTGAAGCGGCGGAGATGGCTGTGCGTGCAGCGCGCACGTCAGATGATATTATCTCTGTCATGGAAAAAACATACGAGCAGGCGCAAGCTACGCTGTTGCGTACGCCGGAAATGCTGCCTGTTCTAAAAGAAGTGGGCGTAGTCGACTCAGGTGGACAAGGTCTCTTGTTTATTTATGAAGGGTTTTTGCGAGCATTGCGCGGGGAAGAGCTTTCCGCCGATCGTGAGCGTTCGGTACCTAAAATCGGTCAGGAAGAGCTGGACAAGCTCATTTCTGAGCAGCATAATGCACAAATCCACATGAAAACAGAAGACATCACCTACGGATACTGTACGGAGTTTATGGTTCATGTCGCGCATAGCACCGAGCCGAACAAAAAGACGTTCTCAGAAGCGCTGTTCCGCAACCATCTGGATACGATGGGCGATTCATTACTAGTCGTCTCTGATGAAGAAGTGGTCAAGGTACATATTCATGCAGAGCATCCGGGAAGCGTATTGCAATACGCTCAGCAATTCGGCAGTCTGCATCGACTGAAGATAGAAAACATGCGTGAGCAGCATGCGAACATTCTAAAAGCGGAAGAAAGCAAAGGACAGGCGAAGCCAGAAACAGCTGCTCAAGCTGCTACAGAGCTGCTTCCATACGGATTGATCGCGGTAGCTGCTGGTGGGGGAATCGCAACGATTCTGCGCAGCATGGGTGTGCATGTGGTGGTAGAGGGCGGCCAAACGATGAATCCGAGCACAGAGGACTTCATGAAGGCCATCGAAGGACTGAATGCCCAGCACATCATTATCCTGCCAAACAACAGCAATATCATCATGGCAGCCCAGCAGGCATCCGAGCTCGCTGAAGTTCCTGTATCTGTCGTACCGACGAAGAGCATTCCGCAGGGATTGGCAGCACTGGTCAGCTTCCGTGCAGATGTTGAACCGGAAACGAACGCGCAAGCAATGACCAAGGCGATTGCCCAGGTGAAAACAGGTATGGTGACGCACGCGGTTCGCGACACGCAAATGGGTGAGGTAGAAATCAAAGAAGGCGATTTTATCGGCATGGCTGAGAAAGAAATCGTCACAGCAGGTCCCGACTTGCTAGCTTGCGCAACGACGTTGCTCTTGGGAATGGTGGATGAAGACTCCGAAATCGTGACGATATTCTTAGGAGAAGATGCGACAGAAGATCAGGCTCATGCTTTAGAAAAAGCTTTGTCTGATGCATACCCGGATGTGGAAGTTGAGATCCAGGCAGGCGGTCAACCGTTGTATCCATTCATTTTTTCTGTCGAGTAAAAGCCAACTTTTTGAATACGAACGAATAGGGAGAGGAGCGATCGAGAATGCCAATTGTGATTCTTACCGACAGCGCGTCTGATATCGATGCGTCTGTGAGGCAGTCATTGGGGATCGTGGCCGTCCCGTTGAAAATCATGTTTGGGGCGGAAACGTATGTGGACGCGGTCACTATCTCGTCTTCGGAGTTTTTCGATAAGCTGAAGCAATCGAGCGTGATGCCAACGACCTCACAGCCGTCTCCGCTTGAATTTGCTGAAGCGTACAAAGAGATCCATGAGAAATATGGCAAGGACGTGCAAATCATTGCCATACTCTTATCGGGTTCCTTATCGGGTACGTATCAATCAGCGATGATCGCCAAGTCGATGTTGGATGAAAATATCGACATTACGGTGATCGATTCGCGCAAAGCTTCGTTTGTTCATGGAATGATCTGCGTGGAGGCTGCCAAAGCCGCACAAGCAGGCAAGAACAAGGAGCAGATTCTGGATCAGATTGATCGTTATTTGGATGAGGTGCAGGTATACTTTATTGTAGATACACTGGAGTTCCTGCAAAAAGGCGGTCGGATCGGAAAAGCATCTGCCGTTATCGGTTCGCTCTTGAATATCAAGCCGATTTTGACACTGGATACCGCTGGGTACGTGTCTGCTTTTGACAAGGTAAGAGGGACGAAGAAAGCTCTGAATCGCGTATTTGAAGCTTTGCAGGAATACGCGCAAGGGGAGCCTGTGAAAATCGCTGTGCTGCACAGCAGTGTTCCAGATCAAGCGGCTGAGCTATTGGAGCGACTCAAGCAAGAGTTTTCGGTAACGGACTCTTGGTTGGAACAGATTGGTCCCGTGATCGGTACGCATACAGGTCCAGGGCTTCTTGGGATCGTCGTGGTAAAAGATAAGTAAGGCATATATGGTATGGAGAGGAGCTTCCCTGAGGCAGGGGGCTTCTTTTTTATACGGAGATTCTAATAGTCATGAAAATAAGGGGGAGGTTTTGGTGAATAAGGATGATTTCCTTTTTGAGCTGGAGGATATTGTGTATGACTCTCTATTGATTGGCGGTCATAAGGATGATTTGAACAAAGAAATTTCTGCTAATATGTGGTCTATTTCTTTAAGTATGCAGTTAGCTAGTCAGTTCACAGTTTCTGATTTTATGAACTTTTTCCATAAAGTAATAGAGAATAGACAACAGCAAATTTTAAAATCAAATAGTGATCATGGAATGCTGTTATATGTTTGGTTCGATTGGCAGGCTTCGCAACTAAGATTTAATCTTATCTCTCAGATTCATGAAAGACTCCCCTTTAGCGGAAAGATTGAAATCCTTGATGAGCTTGAACCAATCATTAACGAGTTTATTCATTTCCCTTATCATGATGGAATTCCAATAGTAGAAACAGCAAACGAAGGAAATGATGTTCAAGCAGATTTCGACCAAGAACTAGATTCCGTAAAGGTATTTTTAATTTCACTTCCAAAGAAATAAAATGAAATTCATGAAGGTTGTACGCTTACATGTTGCCTGTGGGACTCAGAGGTAGTATTTTCATTTAGCCTGATTTAACCGCATGTTGTCAGCGTAAATCGGTTATGATTGCTTTACGTACAGTTTCCTCTGTAGCGCTTTCAAAGGCTGTAGGATACAATGAAAGTGAATCTTGTTGAACCCCTTGTGATTCAGGAGGAGAACCGGTTGAAGTACAAAAGCGTATTTGATATTATCGGTCCAATCATGGTTGGGCCATCTAGCTCCCATACGGCTGGTGCAGCCCGTATCGGTCGTGTGGCTCGCAAGCTGTTTGGCAGAATGCCTTTGCGAGCAGAAATTGTTTTTTATGGCTCATTTGCAAAAACGTATCAAGGACATGGCTCTGATGTGGCGACTGTTGCAGGAATTCTTGACTTTGACACGTCGGATTTGCGTCTGAAAAATTCGCTGGTGATTGCAGAAAAAGCTGGCATGGAAGTGGAGTTGACCACTTCTGAGGTTTTGACAGAGCACCCGAACACGGCGCGGATCAAGCTGTCTGATGATGAGCAACAGATTGAAATCGTTGGTGTTTCCATTGGTGGCGGGAAGATCGAAGTGTTGGAAGTGAACGGGTTTTCCTTTCAGTTGGGCTTCGATACACCGACGCTCTTGGTCTTGCATGAGGATCGCTTTGGGATGATTGCGGCTGTGGCAAAGGTGCTGACCCAGCACAACATTAATGTGGGGCTCATGGAAGTGTCTCGACACACACGCGGTTCGCGTGCTTTGATGGCAATCGAAACGGATTCGACGATCTCGCCGGAAGTCTTGGAGGAAATTCGTCAAATCCCCCATATCTTTGACGTATCCCTGCTCGCATTGAACTAAGCAAAAGGACGAGCAGGATTAGAGGAGTGAACAACCAGATGTTTCGTAATGTGGCTGAACTAGTAGAGTTGGCCGAATCCCAGGGGAAGAAAATCTCCGAGGTGATGATTGAAGCAGAAATGGAAGTTTCCCAGCGTAGTCGGGATGCCATTATGCAAGATATGTACGCCAACCTTGATGTGATGGAAAAAGCAGTGCGTCGCGGGCTTACTGAAGATATTCGCTCGCATAGTGGGTTGACGGGCGGCGATGCGAAGAAGCTGCAAACATATATGGAGACCAAGACGTTTTTGTCTGGTCCCACACTTTTGAATGCTGTCTCGATGTCCGTGGCGGTTAATGAAGTAAACGCAGCAATGGGTACGATTGTTGCAACGCCTACAGCGGGAGCATGCGGCATTGTACCAGGGACGTTGTTTGCCGTATCTGACAAGCTGCAACCGACCCGTGAGGAAATGGTCAATTATTTGTTCACCGCAGGCGCTATCGGGTATTGCATTGCCAACAATGCATTCATTTCGGGTGCTGCAGGTGGCTGCCAGGCAGAGGTGGGCTCTGCAACGGCTATGGCTGCTGCGGCAATTGTAGAAATGGCTGGCGGTACGCCTGAGGAATCTGCCCAAGCAGTGGCGATCGCGATGAAAAATATGCTCGGTCTGGTCTGTGACCCCGTAGCCGGACTGGTTGAAGTACCATGTGTCAAACGAAATGCGATGGGAGCAGCGATTGCGACGGTTGCCGCAGATATGGCAATGGCAGGCATCAAGAGCGTAATCCCGACAGATGAAGTCATCGATGCCATGTACCGAATCGGCTGCGCCATGCCGACTACGCTGAAGGAAACCGCACAAGGTGGTCTTGCTGCTACGCAAACGGGCCGCATGATCGAAGCAAAAGTGTTCGGCGTACGGATGGAGAAGTAAGATGGCTGGTGCATATCATTCGCCCGTCTCCCTTTTGCACGGGGTAGGGGAAGAGCGGGCGAAGGCATTTGCAGGACTGGGAATCAACAGCATTGGTGATTTGCTGGAGTATTTCCCGTCTCGCTATGAAGATTACCGTGTGCGCGATTTGACAGAAGTAAAAGACGGAGAGAGGGTCACGCTGGCAGGTACGGTGTACGGCGAACCCTCTGTTCGTTTTTATGGAAAAAGAAAATCACGACTGTCGGTCAAGGTTGTCATGGATCGTGTCGTGGTGACGGCTGTCTGGTTCAATCAGACGTTTGTCAAAAGCAGGCTGTCGCCAGGCAAGGAAATACTCGTCACAGGAAAATGGGACAAGCACAAGCTACAAATCACTGTGAGCGAGATGACTGAAGTAGACTCCGAACGTGCGACAAAACGAGGTGAGCTCGCTCCTGTCTATCCACTTGGCGGCGATGTGACGCATACACTGCTGCGCAAAACCATTCAACTGGCGTTGCGTCAGTACGGCAAGGAGATTCCTGAGGTCCTTCCGGCGGATATCGTAGAGCGCTACCGACTGATGCCGCGCATGAATGCCTTTCATTCGATTCATTTTCCAGAAAATGCGGAAGATGGTCGTCAAGCGCGGCGACGGATTATGTTTGAGGAGCTTTTCTTATTCCAGTTGAAAATGCAAACACTGCGCAAGATTAATCGGCAGCAAACGGAAGGCGTTGCTTTGGCGATCCCGATGGAAGAGGTACGGGAATTTGTCAAAGGGTTACCGTTCCCGCTGACAGATGCGCAGAAACGAGTGGTAAAAGAAATATTGGACGACATGCGGGCCCCTCATTCGATGAATCGGCTGCTGCAAGGGGACGTAGGCTCGGGGAAAACCGTCGTAGCTGCCATCGCGCTGATTGCTGCTGTGAAAGCAGGTTATCAGGGAGCGCTGATGGTACCGACGGAGATTCTCGCCGAGCAGCATGTGCAGTCGTTGACGAAGCTCTTGTCCGATTACGGCATTCAGGTCGCGCTCTTATCTGGCTCGCTGACGGCGAAACGTAGACGCGAAGTCATCGGCTCTCTGCAAATGGGGTTAATCGATGTCGTGGTCGGCACCCATGCGCTTATTCAGGAGGATGTCTTTTTCTCCCGTCTTGGTCTCGTGATTACGGACGAGCAGCACCGATTTGGTGTGGAGCAACGGCGAATTTTACGGAATAAAGGCTTGTCACCTGATGTCTTGTTTATGACTGCAACGCCAATTCCGAGAACACTGGCAATTACGGCATTTGGCGACATGGACGTTTCGACGATTGATCAAATGCCTGCGGGGCGCAAACCGATTGAGACGACATGGAAAAAGCATGATCAGTTTCCGGCTGTGTTGGAGCAAATGCGGGATGAGCTGCGCAAAGGACGACAGGCGTACGTGATTTGTCCACTCATTGAGGAGTCGGAAAAGCTCGATGTGCAAAATGCGATTGATGTACATGCTCAGCTCACACACATTTTCCCTGAATTCGGCGTAGGATTGATGCATGGGCGACTGCCAGCGAAGGAAAAGGATGCCGTCATGCAAGCCTTTCTTGGGGCAGAGCACGCTGTCCTGGTCAGTACAACGGTCGTAGAGGTCGGTGTGAATGTGCCGAATGCCACCTATATGGTGATTTATGATGCGGAGCGGTTTGGTCTTGCTCAGCTTCACCAATTGCGCGGGCGGGTAGGACGTGGCTCTGAACAGTCGTATTGTGTACTGATCGCCGATCCGAAATCCGAGATCGGAAAAGAGCGGATGCGTGTCATGTGCGAGACAACGGATGGATTTGAGCTGTCACAGCGCGATTTGGAATTGCGCGGACCAGGTGATTTTTTCGGGACAAAGCAGAGCGGCTTGCCGGAGTTTAAAGTCGCTGATTTATTAAGTGATTACAAAGCCCTGGAAGTAGCAAGACAGGAGACTGTTAAGCTGGTAGCAGAGGACTCCTTCTGGCGCGATGAAAAGTATCACTGGCTGCGTGACTATTTGAAGAATGAGGGCGTACTGGACGGTGTCGTCTTCGATTAAGAAAGGAAGGCTTTCCTACTTCAAGCATGTGGGGAGGCTTTTTCTTTTGTGGGGTGAAACTTTAAGCAGGCTATCGACGTCTATCCTCTGTAAGGTAAATTTTTCTAGGAAGCGAGGCGAGTTTTTTGTCTTTGCGAAAAATTCGGGGAATGAGTATGTCCATTGTGTTCGCATTGCTTATCATGACAGGATCCGACTTCGCGCAAGCAACTTCCACGGACAGTCGGATTGCCCAGACTGGCCCATCCCATACGACCAGCCAAACGACAAAGGAATGGAAGCAAAAGGAACTGCCTTACGACTACGCGGCGATGAAAGAAGACGTGGTCATTCAGCTAAACGATGCTCCACAGCTCCGTTCTCCTCGAAGAACAGTCGTGGGACCTGCACCACAGGCGTACACCATATTTTTTAAAGAAGCTGTGAACCGTGGAACAGTCGAAGCAGCTATCCGCAAAAATGCCAAGGAAGAGACCAAAAAAGAGGATTTGGGATTCGTGGAGCCGATTTTTACGTTTCACTGGTTGCACGACCGTCAACTGCAATTGAAGGCTACCCTTCCTGATACACTTGCCAAAGACAGAAGCTGGACGGAATATGTTGTAAATGTAGCAGGAGCGAAGACGGTAAAGGGAACCGTGTTTGACGATACGAATGATTTCTCGGCGGTAGTGTTTGCTCCGTCTCAGATTTGGCGAGTCTCAGTCGATGGCAAGGTGAAAGAAAAAATGACGGACTTTGCCGTCAGGACCCCCATGGAGTTTATCGACCCTGAGGAACGGTATGTGCAGCTGGAGCGATTTACAGAATATTGCGAGTGCGATGCGCGGTTCCCCATGCTGTATTCGATTTATGACACACAGACAAAAGAGCTGACTGCTTATCCAGTGGAGCTGACGGATAACTATAGCGGTGCAGGCGACTTCATGGCAGATCGACGCGGCTTCTTTTTCGCTCATCCACCGAAAGGGACAGAAGTACCGAAAAGCGAGTTTGCCACTCGTGTCAAGGTAGATGGATACGTACATGGAGCCAGCTTTAGCCATGATCGCAAGCATGTATTGCTGGCAGTAGGAAAGACCGAACAGAAAAAGGATCTCGATCTGGTCGTGTATGATTTGGCGACTGGAAAAGAACGGCGCCTCCCAGGTGTAATTAAAGGATGGGTCCCAACAGATGAGATGAATGGGCAAGTCCAGCCCGTCAGTTTTATGGATGATGGACGTTACGCAACGTTTGAAATGAGAACAGAGGAAGATAGCTTTGAAGAGCTTCGTCAACGCTACGATTGGCAGTCAGGCAAGGTGATCAGCTGGAATCCACCCGTTCCCAAAGAAGCGTGGTCTGGCTATATCCAGTCGACAGATGCGGCCTATCAAATGTATTGGAATGCAGGGGTGTTTAAGGGCGACGTCAAACTGATGGAAATGAAGCCAGAAGCGATATGGATTCCAGGCACTCCCCATTTGGTTTATATCGATTGGGAAAAAGCTGAACAAGGAGCGGAGTCCGTGTCGTCGCTCTTCCTGTTCGATGCCGATCATAAGCAACAATCTGTGCTGGTGAAAGGACTGCCAGCAAGTGTATCGATTTTGGGAGCTAGCAACGATGGCAAATGGCTGTACGTCACGACTCCGGACGCATTTGCCCCCTAGGCCTCATATTCTGTTGCCAGCTTTTACTGCGATTGTAATACGCATAAGTTCAATACTTTGATGAGGATTGGTCAGCCCGGCGATGATAACGTAGCCGACGGGGTGGCCTGTTTCTTTTTTTTTTGGCAATCATATGGAGGATGTTCGGGTCGCCAAGAGCGTTGTGGTGCCGATCTTCGCTCCATTCTCCTCTTCCTTTAACATTGGCTTACCATGATCAGATTGCCGTCGGGATCGCGGAAGTTGAACCAGTGACCATGCTGGATAGGAACGACGACTTCAACTCCGCTCTCCTTGAGAAAGGCATAAGAGGCTTCGATATCCTGTGTGTTGAAATGAAACAAGGGAGCATCATCTGTGATGCGCTTCGGAAAGATTTTGCTGTCTAGAACGAGCGCCAGTCCGTTTTGCAAGGGAATGCAGTATATCTGTCCGAACATGATCTCACCGTCCGAGGGAATGCCCAATAGGCGGCAGTACCAGTCGCGTGCGCGCTCGATGTCGCTGACGGCTACAAAAATGGCTCCGATTTGGGGGAGCAGGGGGGAAGTGGTTGTCATTGTGATAAAGCTCCTTTCAATTGGTGTTTTTCACAAGGTCGACCCGTCATAATTGTGCACGAAATGTCGGATCGCCCGATTTTGCATCTGCTATTCTGAGGGGGAAAGAGAGGTCATTACCATGGATTTGCTTGCAAAGCTGAATGAGGCTCTGGACTACATCGAAGACAATTTGACAAGCGAGATTGACTACAAAGAAATCGCTCGGGTGGCTTGCTGCTCCGAGTATCACTTCAAAAGGATGTTTTCTTTTCTCGCTGGTGTTCCGCTATCCGAGTACATCCGGCGTCGGCGCATTACGCTTGCAGCTTTTGAGCTTGCGGACAGCAACGAGCGGGTCATTGACATTGCGATCAAATACGGATATGGATCGGCTGATTCCTTTGCCAGAGCTTTTCAGACTGTGCATGGAGTCACTCCGACAGAAGCCAGACACATCGGCCATTCCTTGAAGGCTTATCCGCGAATGACCTTTCATCTATCCATTAAAGGAGGCAGTGCCATGAATTACCGTATGGAAGAAAAAGAGGCATTTCGCATTGTGGGTCTGAAAAAAAGAGTTCCGTTGATTTATCGTGGGGTCAATCCAGAGATTGCGGCCATGTGGGCTTCATTAGATAGGGAGACGATTCAGCAACTGAAGTCGCTATCCGATGTCAAGCCACTTGGACTGCTCAGTGCGTCCGCGAATTTTTCAGAAGGTCGGCTGGAATATGGCGAGCTCGATCACTATATCGGCGTTGCCACTGCAAAAGCTTGTCCAGACAACCTGACGGTACTCGAAGTTCCTGCCTCCACCTGGGCGGTATTCGAAGCAGTGGGTCCTTTTCCTGATACGCTGCAAGATGTCTGGGCCCGGATTTATTCGGAATGGTTTTTATCCTCCGGTTATGAACAGGCTGAGGGTCCAGAGATTTTGTGGAACGAAAATAAAGAGATTTCATCACCAACCTTCCGAAGCGAAATTTGGATTCCTGTCGCGAAAAAGTAACCCCTTATTGGATTCGCTCTCGCTTGCGGAACACCTACCAACGTGTGCTTATCCGGCAAGAAATAATTACCAACTTTTTTTGCGCAAGACAGGCATAAAAACGAACGTTTGTTTGCTATAATAAGAACAAAGTAATACGAGAACATAAGTTCTTATTAGGAGATGATCGTGTGTCCAATGCGAACAAGCGGATCGTGTTTTTGATCGACATGCAGAGCTTTTATGCCAGTATCGAGAAAGGGGCCAATCCAGAGCTGCGAAACAAGCCGATTGTCGTCGCAGGTGATCCAGAGCGGCGCAGCGGAGTTGTACTGGCAGCGTGTCCGATTGCCAAGTCATACGGAGTGGTCGCATCCGAAGCGCTATGGCAGGCGCAGCAAAAGTGTCGCCAGCTCGTCGTTGTTCGTCCGCGCATGGAGATGTACATTCGCATCTCCATGCAAATCACTCGCATATTCGAAGCATTTACAGACAAGGTGGAGCCGTACTCGATCGATGTTCTGTTACCTAAATGTTCACCATAACTGTTCGTTTACAAAGGATATATTTTCAAGTTAATCTATTTATGTGGTAATCGTTTACAATAATACTCTGGTAAACGATTACAATAGCTCGTCTATTTAGACCAAATAATAGTTCATAGACTGTATTTTTATTAAAGGATTGTTGGGCAGATTTATGAGTGTAGAAAACAAAATTGAGAGCTATGGTTTATTTGTAAAAAGGGCCAGTTACTTGACTGGCGAACGGTATGCTTACTCCTTATTGAGATATTTACGATACTTAAAACGTATGAAAGTTCATTATAAGGAAGTGACAGGCTCTGGAGTTATAGAAGAATATATTAAACATCTTCTGGGATTGGAGCAACTGGTGATCAACCAACAGCCCTATTTTGTTTTGAATTCCTATGAGATTAGTGCTAGGTCTCAGAAAAACAAGAAACCCTATTCTAGGTGTAGAGTTAGCCGGGGAAATTGAAGCCATAGGCAAAAATGTGACCAGGTGTATGCATGAACAGGGATGCGTTTTGGCGCTCATTCCGAGTTACACTTGTCTGCCTGAAGATGGAGTTGTAGCTTTAAAACCGGCGAATGTGACTTATGAGGGAGCCGCAGCCGTTCCTTTTGGGGGAACCACAGCCTTGCATTTTTTTAGAAAAGGAAATATCCAGAACGGACAAAAAGTTCTTATCTATGGAGCTTCTGGAGCGTTAGGAACTTCCGCCATACAGCTTGCCAAGTATTATGGGACAGAAGTTACCGGTGTGTGCAGTACCACAAATGTAGAAATGGTGAAATTTCTGGGAGCCGATAAGGTCATCGAGAACGGGACATACTTGACAGTTGAAGGGCAAGGGATCGCAAAGGTGAGTTCGAAGGATCTAGTTTTCCTCAAAGAGCTTATGGAGACGGGGAAAATAAAATCAGTCATAGATAGACGCTATCCGTTGGAACAAATTCCTGAGGCTCACAGGTATGTAGAAAAAGGGCACAAAAAAAGGAAATGTCGTCATCACCGTGGAACATGCTAACAAAACTTAACGAAGATCTGCGCCTATTTAACATGTCCGGATATATGCTGGTTTGACATCTTTCTGGTACTCCCCAAGAGAGGAGGGAGCGACTCCACGGATTTAACTTCCATGGTTCTTGTCGCACATATGCTATGTTGTTACAAACGTATATTCCGCAAGCTCCTTTATCAAGTTTTGTAGATTACTTCTGGTATTTCGAAGGATATAGTCCACCTCATTCGAAGGAGCTCTTGCTGCCTGATGGTTCGATAGAACTTGTAATTAACCTGCGTGACGATAAGATTAAATTGTTTGACCGCGCATATAAGGACCCGTTGCGGACTTATGGCAGCTCTGTTATTTGCGGGCCGCATTCCGAATATTTCATCATTGATACTTCGGCAGAGACCACGGTCTTGGGCATACATTTCAAACCGGGCGGTATTTATCCATTTCTTAAAATACCTGTGAATGAACTACATAATAAGCATGTTTCCTTGGATACACTGTGGGGAGTCAGAGCCCATGATCTGCGTGAGATGCTGCTTCAATCGGAACTTGTGAACGATAAGTTTCGAACACTGGAAGAAAGTCTTATAAAACTGGCCTCCCGACCACTGATAAGACACTCGGCAGTAAGCTTCGCACTTAACGAGTTTCAGAGCGTGCCTCATACTAGACCCCTCTCGGATGTGATCGGACAAGTCGGTTTAAGCCAAAGGAGATTTATCCAGGTTTTTAAAGAAGAAGTGGGGCTGACTCCCAAGCTATTCTGTCGACTTCGCCGTTTTCAGGAGGTATTGAACCGAATAGACCGCGCGAAGAGCGTCAATTGGATGGATGTCGCTATCGCTTGCGGTTATTATGATCAAATGCATTTTATTAAGGATTTTCAGGAGTTCTCCAGTCTTAATCCTACAAATTATTTGTCGACGCATGGCAGGCATCACAATCATGTTGCGATCCACAATTAAATCTCTCTTCAATCGCAGACGATATGTTATTAGTCGGTCAATAATTAAATATAGGGTCAATTTTTTACTATACCCTTATTTGGAGAGCGGTTAGGATATTTATAAGAGGCGGGAACAGTCAGT
Source organism: Brevibacillus sp. DP1.3A (assembly GCF_013284245.2). Lineage (NCBI taxonomy): Bacteria > Bacillati > Bacillota > Bacilli > Caryophanales > Paenibacillaceae > Brevibacillus > Brevibacillus sp. DP1.3A. Next base: position 2,669,082 of record NZ_CP085876.1, read on the forward strand.
CAGCATGATTGCATCTAACGATATTGCATAGCTCATCATTCGGGAAAAAGGAAGGTGGATTCAAATGATTAATGCAACTCCATTTCTATGGATCAAGAATACTGCGGAGGCGATTGAGTTCTATAAGAAGGCTTTCGATGCGGTAGAGGTTTACCGTTTGACAGAGCCGGGAGGCAAAGTGGCTCATGCTGAAATTACAATCGGCGGAGCCAAAATATCAATCGCAGGTGAATATCCTGATTACGGTATTCAGGGGCCGGAAACTTTGGGCAATACAACGGTTGGTATCCAACTTCAAGTTGAAGATGCGGATAAGCTGTTCCAGCAGGCGATTGCGGCTGGAGCGACAATTGTTAATCCAATGACGGATCAATTCTACGGTGACCGCGCGGGAAGTGTGAAGGATCCGTTCGGACATTATTGGATGATCTATACGACTATTGAAATCGTGTGCCCGAAAGAAATGCAGAAGCGATTCCTCGCTATGTTTTAGAGTTAGCTGATCCGTGCAATGATTGCTTTGACTACATGCAAGCAAGTTATAAAAGACCTTTCTTTTGGTCTTACCCCTGTCAAGTAGACAGAACTAAAAAAGCCTAAGCAGCCAGTGTGTTACGGTATTCCACCGGAGCACACTGGTTTAATTTTTTCTGGAACCGTTCATGGTTATAAAACCATATGAAATATAGATGAAGCTACAACCGAACAAGGCATATGTGCCTACGGCTTCTTATGTTGCTACAGCTAATGGTAAAGCTACTAGGTTTGTATAAAAATTGGAAAAAATTCTAAAATTAGCATCTGTTTTTTAAGATGATATTTAAATGTCATTTGAAAGGATAGGTGCTTTTTAGAGTCTGTTAATAATTTCTTGTAAACTCAAGCAACTGATATATAAGAGGTTTTATCTCCCTAATAAGGAAACTTTTTTTGCAACCAACAGAGTCAAGGGTGTAAGGAAAAGTGGACCCTTGACACGTTGGTAGAGAGAATGCTGGACTGATGTTTCTTTACAATGGTTGGCTCAAAATCGCCTTCTAGATCCCGGTGGACGTCGACTTCGAAGAACATAGAGAGTTTTCTTACTTTACCCATCGCCGATGTTGGTTGTCCGCTAAGTTTTTTATGTTATGTTTGGTATATTTAAGAGAGGTTCTATTTTAGCTTCAAACATTTCTTGAATCGTGTCTGCAAATAGATCCTTTAACGTTTACTGCACGTTGTCCACTGACGTTCTGTTTCTGTTGTAATCCACTCGTTTGAAATCATAAAAAATATCCGAGCTTTTTAGACTAATTGTAGTTTAGACCAGACTTTGCTAGCAGAATCCATTAAATAAAGTGTAGGGTAATAATATTATCGAAGGGAATCAACTGACGATCCATTACGTTTGCTAATTTTATTACCCTTTTTTGTTGATCAACATCGATAACTCTACCTGTTGCTATTTTTTCCTCAAACATGTCAAATAAGACGATTTTTATTTCTCTGCCGGTAAACATCGATTCAGAAATCATATGTGCAAAGAGTTCCGTTTCCTGTCCGTCTAACAATGGACGGGTCTTTTTTTTCAAATTTTGTTGATGCTCAAGATATGCTTCCTTGTGCTCTGGAAGCATCATCCGTGAAGATTCAAACAAGCCATTACCTTGCAGCTTTTTGCTCATTTATAGTGGCCTCCAATTTTTTGAGAACGATCTTTTGCTTGACCTGCTTTTGTCAGGGATACTGCTCGCATAATCGATGCATTTCCAAATCTTTGCTTAATCATATCGGTGGTCTTTTCCAATGCAAGCTTCTTCTCACGGTCATCGAACAAAACTAACTGAAATTCCTCATCGCTGACAAGTTGACTTAGGCTTACTCCGATACTGCGTATAGGAGATCCATCCCAGTGTCGCTCTAACAACATGGTCGCAGCTTTGTAGACATCACCTGTAAGACTTGTTGGGTCAGTTAATGTCATCTGCCGATGAAACCCCGTGGGACGATTGAAGTCTGCTCCCCGGCAACCTACGGATACAACCCATCCCATATACCCCTTGGCACGGCATCTTTGGCATACCAATTCTGATAGTTCCAAAAGGGGAACTAAGATTTCTTGCAACGTGTAATAATCTCTCGGTAACGTCATTTGATGACCGATCACTTTTTGGTGGTTATGGGTGTTTGGACTTACCGGTGAAGAATCTATGCCGTTAGCGATACACCATAGAACTTCTCCGTTAATACCCCATTTGCGTTTTAGAGTGGTGAGAGAGGTATTTGCCAGATCACCGATTGTCATGATGCCCATTCGGGTGAGATGTTGTGTCATTCTTGATCCAACCATAAACATTTTGTTCACCGGTAGTGGCCAAAGTATGGTTGGGAGATCCACCTTCGAAAGGGTAAAAATACCTCGTTCATTTTTTTTTGCGAAATTATCGCAAGCCATTTTACTTACGACTTTGCAGTAACTAATCCCGATCCTTGTGCGGACGCCTGTCTCGTTCATCACTCTTTGCTGAATATTTTTAGCAATCGTGACGGGGGAGCCGAAAAGCTTCAAACTAGCCGTTATGTCGAGGTGCTGTTCGTCAATGCTATATGGTTCCACTAGATCTGTATAAGATTGTAGAATTTCGGTAATCTGAAGAGATACCCGAATGTATTCCTCCATACGAGGTCGAATCACAACCACCTCTGGACACTTAGCAAGAGCTTCTCCCAGCCGTTCTGCCGTTGTAATACCATGTTTTTTGGCAATGGGACAAGCAGCTAGAATAATCCCTGATCGCCGCGTAGGGTCGCCGGCAACAACGAGAGGTTTATTTTTATATTCAGGATGAGCTGCTTTTTCCACACTCGCGTAAAAAGATTGGCAATCTGCCAGCATAATGACTCGATCTAATTGTTTACTCATGAGTTTATTTCACCAGCCAGATCAATATTTAAATATTCGCTTAGCTTTTTCTCCACTTCAGCTTTCACTAAGCCCCGTAGCATTGAAAATTGGTGATGATAACCGCGACATAAGTACCTTGCTTCTATACCGAGTTTAGTCCAGTTTTGTTCATACACTTTTATCCCATGTTTTCTCAGATATTTGCGTATTCCCAATAAATCGATAGTAATCAGGTCTTGTACATGGCGTAAGGTTCTGGCATAAATAGTAGGCATTTTTAACGGTACAGAATCCAAAGTTTTGATATCCTTTTCCAAGATATCCAAAATGATGGGGAGAAGAATGTACTCTTTAATGAATTGAGATTCTTCTTCAGTTTGCAAAGGGATTTGCGTCATCCTAATTGCTTCTTTGCTACTAGGGACAAGGATAGAATACAACTTCGATTAAAATAGATGGTTTCAACGCTACGGCAGCCTTGGTGCTTTTCTAAATTCCAAGACATAGAATCACCCTCCGACAAGAACGTTTGTTCCCTTTGTTATTGTATACAGAATACCGAACAAATATTCCTGTTTCAAGAGCACATTTTTTTCCAAGGTCAGTGACTTATTTGGTTTACTAATCATGAACAATAAAATGAAAACAGAATCGACGAGCAGTTTCTCGACGTGACAGGCAGCGTCCATCTGTTTGGTGATCCGTTGCAGATGGCTGCACAGATTCGGCAGCGCGTCTGGATGGAGACGGGAATCAACTGTCGGGTAGGCATCGGGGAGAACAAGGTACTGGCCAAGATGGCCTGCGACAATTTCGCCAAGAAACGGGAAGAAGGCGTTTTTTGGCTCAAGCGGGAAACGTTAGCGGATACGCTCTGGAAGCTTCCGATTGAAAAGCTGTTCGGGGTAGGCTCACGCATGAAGCGTCATTTTCATCGGATGGGCGTCTATCAGATCGGGCAGCTTGCAGATATGAGGCCAGCCATCCTTACCCGACATTGGGGAGTGAACGGGGAGGTGCTGTGGCGCACGGCTCACGGAATCGACGATTCACCTGTGGCTTTGGATTCCTATGATTCACAAAAAGGGATCGGTCATCACATGACGTTGCCACGGGATTATCATACAGCAGTAGAAATCAAGGTTATATTGCTTGAGCTGTGCGAAGAAGTGTACCGTCGGGCGAGGAAAAAGGAGCTGATGGGCTCCGTTCTGTCTGTGGGCTGTCGTGGAGCCGATTTGGCTGCTGGAACGGGCTTTGGGCGGCAGATGAAGCTCACGGACCAGACGAATGATGCCATGACTCTGTACGAAGCGGCCTGCTTTCTGTTTGACCGTCACTGGCAGGAAACGCCCGTCCGCAGTATCGGGGTCAATCTGGGGCAGCTTGTCCCTGATAACGTGGTGCAACTCAATCTGTTCACGGACAATCACAAGCGGCGTTCGTTGGCACAAGCTATGGATGATATCCGGAGCCGATACGGTCAGGACGCCATCCTGCGCGCCACCTCTGCCTTGGAAGCGGGACAGGCGAAAGAGCGCGCACGTAAGATCGGAGGACACTACAAGTGACGGAGCCGATGGTGTCAGACGAGCAGGAATTGATACGCCAGTATATTTTATTTGGCATTTTGTTTCGGGCAGTCATGGCCGATCTGGGGCAGATGCGGATTGTGCCGTTGAAGTTTTCTTATCAGATGATGTTCGATGAGCTCTCGCGGTGGGCGGAGAGGCAGCATCACCAGCTGCGTGGCATCTTGCGGCAGCGAGGTTACACAGTCGTCAGCTCACGACGTCAGGGACATATGTATGTCGTCCACTATCGACAACGCGGGTACGTGCGAGAAGCGATCTATACGATTGAGGTATTGCGGGCAGAGTGTCAGGAGCTCGTCCATTTGTGGACCCGATATGAACAGCGAGGAGAGAACAAGCGATGAGGGAAAAACGCGTGTCCAAAAAGGAAAATGTATTCGTGGCCAGTCGGTTTGTGCTGCCGGAGCATCGGGAAATGTATTTGCGCATCAAGGAAGAAGAGCGCCGCTATGTACCACCCGAGCTGGATCAGGAGCAGCTCAGCGCCTTGAGCGAGCTGGTATGGCAGGCGTTCCAGACAGAGAGCATCCTGACGCTGACCTATTATGACGGGCGAGAGCCGCGACGCCTGTCTGCCCACATTATTCATATTGATCAGGCGGCGAGACGCCTCAAGCTTCGGGCTGGCTCCGAGATTCACTGGGTTCCTTTTGCTCGACTGCTGCATGTGGAGCTGGCAGCGAGCTTCTAAAACGAGGAAATACAGGTACATGATGGGCAGGACACGAAAAATAGTCAGGAAATCTGCAAAAATAGGCCTCTTTTTCAAAAGCAAACGGCAAAAAACAGCGTGCCGCGTTGAAACGGTGTGTGCGAGGAAGATGTGAGATTCCTGAAACGAAAAGCGGTCAAAAACAACCGTTTTTCGTGTTTTTTTGGCTTACACGGATTTTGCCAGAAGGGAGGTTTCCCTGTATTGTTAGATTATCTTTTGAAGCATATATTTGACGGATAGAACAAAGGAGATTTTACATGCTAGCACAAGAAATGGGTGTCATATTCACCAAGCACGCCGATCAAATTACTTCCAAGCGTTGGGGAGAATTCATGCAACAATTGGAGGAAAAAGGCCTGTACGTGCTCATTGAGACAGACACGATCGGAAGAGTGATGAGTCCATTGGGCGGATTGATGCCCATGCCGTGTAAAAGTGAGACGCTCCATATTGTGACAGCTGATGAGCTGGAGCAGCGCGGCTTGCCGCTCGGTCACCACATCGTAACGAAAGCGAAAGAAAAAGTAGTCCAACCATAATCGAAAAAACCAACGCAACCTTTCCTGTGGGAGCTAGCCTCCTAGTGGGAAAGGTTTTTTGTGTGAAAAACGTCCCCTCTCATCAAATAAGATAATCCTCCGGCTAGGGGCAAGATCTATCCGGCAATCGGCGGTAGAGGGCAGAAGGTCACATTATGATAAGAGGTAGGACAAAAGAAGCAAGCAGGAGAGAGGAGAACAGGAATGACGACAATGGAGAGCAGAGAGGGGATGCAGCCCAAAAAAGGCGTGCGTCGCTTGCTGGAGATTGCGGATGAGAAGCGCGGATTGCTCGTCGTCTCGGCAATATTGTCTTCCTTGAGCGCAATATGCATGTTGGTGCCTTATGCATCTGTCTACTTCATTTTACGCGAACTGTTAACGCATGCAGCGTCTCCCGCTATGGCGGACGGGGCGTACATGATTCGGTGGGGAGTTATTGCACTTTTGGGACTCGTGGGAAGTCTGCTCATGATGTATGCGGGCGGGATGGTGTCTCATATCGCTGCGTTTCGCATTTTATACGGAATGCGGGTCAAATTGGCTTCGCATATCGGCCGTTTGCCGCTTGGCTGGCTCAACGGAACGTCTACCGGTGCAGTTAAAAAAACATTGGAGCAAAATGTGGAAAAGGTCGAGACGTTTGTCGCGCATCAGCTTCCGGATTTGGTGCATGTAGTCGTGACGACGGTGCTCATGATCGGCGTGATGTTTTACTTGAACGTCTGGCTGGCGCTGGCCTGCGTCGTGCCGATTATACTGGGACTGATTGTGCAGATCATTACGTTTTCTGGGACGAAAACAAAAGAAAATATCAAGAGGTACTACGATTCGTTAGAACGAATGAACGGATCTGCCGTCCAGTATGTACGCGGAATGCCAGCGATCAAGGTATTCGGCCAGACAGTTCATTCCTTCCGGCGCTTTTATGCGGATATGATCACCTATCGGGACTATTGCGTCAAGCATACGGATGATTTTCAAAACGGATTTTTGGTGTTCAAGGTGATCCTGAGTTCATTTGCGGCCTTCATACTCCCGGTAGGGGTGTTTATGCTGAGTCAAGACCCGCAAAATGTTGCGTTTGCGTCTGTTCTGCTCTTTTTTCTCGTAATGGCGCCAGGTGTATCTGCCCCAATGTTTAAGCTCTTATTTTTGACCTCTACCCTGCGTGACATTGGCGAGGGGGTGGAGCGCATGGATCGGATTTTGGCAGAGCAACCCGTTGCCGAACCGATTAGCTCCCAGCGTCCACAGAGCTTTGATGTCGCATATGAAAACGTCTCTTTTTCTTATGCAGCAGAGGGTAAAACAGGAGGCGAGGCACTTTCTCGCATATCCTTCTTGGCGAAGCACGGGCAGGTGACAGCTCTGGTCGGGCCGTCTGGTGCAGGGAAATCTACGGTAGCGAATCTCATTCCAAGATTTTGGGATGTTTCGGAGGGAGCGATTCGCATTGGCCAGGTAGATGTTCGGGAGCTGTCGAGCACCGATTTGATGAACACCGTAGCTTTCGTCTTTCAAGATACGTTTTTGTTTTACGACACGGTTTACAACAACATTGCCATTGGATTGCCAGACGCAACGCCAGAGGCAGTCTATGCAGCGGCGAAGGCAGCCCAATGTCATGATTTTATTCAAAAGCTCCCGAAAGGCTACGAGACCCTGATTGGGGAAGGGGGAGTCTACTTGTCCGGGGGAGAAGAGCAGCGTGTGGCGGTCGCACGGGCGATCCTGAAAAACGCACCGATTCTTGTCCTCGACGAGGCGACTGCCTTTGCTGATCCTGAAAATGAGTATGAGATGCAACTGGCTCTGGCAGAGCTGATGAAGGGCAAAACTGTCATTGTCATCGCACATCGCCTGTCAACGATTCGGGATGCCGATCAAATTTTGGTGCTGGAAAAAGGAAAGCTGATCGAACAAGGCAGGCATCAATCATTGATAGAGGCGAATGGGCTCTATGCCCGGATGTGGAAGGCTTACACCGATGCGCAGGATTGGCAAATGGGCGAAGGAAAGGGGAATGTGGACGCAGATGAGTATGCTGAACAATATCACAGCAGGTAAACCAAGGGCGCTGATCAAACCCGTTATTTACACGACACTTGCCAACCTTGCGCAAATATTGCCGTTTGCCTTGCTCGCGGAGGCAGCCCGATTGATTTTTGAGCCGTTTGCCCAGCCGGGTGTCTCATTGAACATCGAGCGACTCTGGTGGGTATGCGGATGGATGGTAGTCTCCTTGCTCCTTTTGTTTCTATGCGAAATTCCAGCGTATCGCACACAATTTCGCGGTGCCTACAGCACGGCGGCAGAGGGGCGAACCAAGCTCGCAGAGCATCTTCGCAAGCTGTCACTCGGTTACTTGAACAAAAGAGACCCAGGGGATTTGGCCAATATGATGATGGGAGACTTTACGATGGTGGAGCACGGGATTTCCCATCTCGTACCGCAAATGCTGGGGGCGATCATCATGCCTGTCATGGCGATCGTAGGTCTTTCTTTCGCGGATTGGCGCATGGCACTGGCCTTGTTTGCTGCATTTCCCATAGCGATTCTCTTAGTGCTGATGACATCAGGACTTCAACGCAGGCTCGGAGCAACGCATATGCGGGCCAAAATTGACGCCGCCAATCGCTTGCAGGAATATTTGAACGGCATACGCGTCATCAAGGCGTACAATTTGACCGGCGAACGCTTTGTACGGCTGGAGCAATCCTTTCGCGAGTTCATGCGGCAGAGCATACGAATCGAAGGCTTGCTGGGACCAATTGTGCTCGCCGCCATTGCTTTTATCCGAGCTGGCCTCACACTCATGGTCATGGTCGGCGTGTATTTGCTCGTAGCAGGTGGCATAGACCTGATCACGTTTGTCATGTTCCTGCTGGTTGGTACACGTCTCTTTGATCCATTGACAGCTGCACTCGTCAACTATGCAGAATTCCGTTACCACGAGCAAGCGGGGGAGCGGATTGTCCAGTTATTGGCGGAGCCGATCATGACAGGCCAGCACCAACCGCCTGCGGAAAACGATGTGAAGCTCGAAGGAGTCTCTTTTGGCTATATCGAAAAGAACGTCCTGAACAACGTGAGCATGCACATGCCAGTCGGTTCATTTACAGCGTTGGTCGGGCCGTCCGGCAGTGGAAAAAGCACCGTGATGCGGCTGATTGCCAGATTTTATGACCCGTCGCAAGGCACTGTTCAGCTAGGCAATCAACCGCTTGTCGACATAGAACCGGAGGCACTCCTCTCCCGCGTGTCGATGGTGTTCCAGGACGTGTATTTATTCCAGGACACGATTGCAAACAACATTCGCTTCGGAAAAAGGGATGCGACACAAGCTGAGGTCGAGGAGGCGGCCAAACAAGCGAGCTGCCATGATTTCATCATGAAGCTGCCCGATGGCTACGATACGCTCGTAGGAGAAGGGGGAAGCACGCTGTCAGGCGGGGAAAAACAGCGCATATCCATTGCCCGAGCGATCTTGAAAAATGCGCCGATCATTCTCTTGGATGAAGCAACAGCCTCACTCGACCCCGAAAATGAGGCGCAAATTCAGAAAGCGATCGATACGCTTATCGAGGGAAGAACGGTTATTGCCATTGCTCATCGCCTGAAAACCATCCGAAATGCTGACAACATCTACGTGCTGGAAAATGGCACTGTCGTCGAACAGGGACAGCATGATGAGCTTGTGATGAAAAACGGCTTGTATGCACGGCTGTGGAAGCTGCAGCAAACGACAGGTGGCTGGAGACTGTCTTCATAAATCAGTGACAAAACCCGCTAGGCAAGTTAGCCGAAGCGGGTTTTGTCATGGGCGCATTCTTCGTTCAGTTGTCAGCTTTTTTAGTCACAGGGACGTGACGGAATAGCTTGGTCATGCACGCCCATGCGATGAGTGGGCCGATTCCGATGCACAGAATCAACCAGTTCAGCGTAAGAGGAGAGACGCTCAAGGAGGTTACCAGCAGAAAGATCAGAATCCCCACCAGCCGACCAACGTCCAGAGCGAACTCTCGCAGCACGACATACTCGACCCGATTGCGTGCGCTCTCTTCGTTAGTGCCAATCAGATCAAAAATCGTGGAGAGCATGGGCACAGAGAACAGCGGATAAGCGATAGACACGGCGATCCCGAAAATAAGCAGTGTCGTAAAGCTCACCTGCCAAAAAAATACGAAGAGAATCCCCCACATGATGACAGAACCAGTGAGCATTCCCCACTTGCGATAGCGAGGAGCGAACCATTTGGCGATCAGGAAGTAGCTCACAAGTCCGACGGCAGATGTAGTCAACCAGTAATTGCCGAGAGTCATCTCGCTTCTCGTGGAAATGTAGACGAGTAGACCGATCACAAAGCCGAATACGCCTTCACGCAGTCCTTGACCAGCCAAAGCGCCTGCTGCCCAGCGCCACTCGGGCTCCTCTCGCAAACAACGTAAGGAAAAGCTCCAAGAATACGTCCCTTCCGACTGGCGTTTTTTCAGGAAAAAGCTGATGAACACGCCGACGACAAATAGCGCAAGAGAGATCCCGAAAATAAGGGAGTAACCACTATTGCCCGGAAGTCGCGTAATGAGCAAGCCTGATATCCATGGAGCGAGCATACCGCCAATGGAAGCAAGCAACCCTGCCGAACTGTTGAAAAGGTCGCGGTTATCGGCATTCGTGATTTCGAAGTACACCACATTAAAAGAAAGCCAGAAAAATCCACTCGCCATCCCCTGAACGAGCCCAAGCGGTACGGCATAAGAGACAGCTTTTGGACCCGCCAGAAGAACGAGCAAATAAAAAAGGGCAGAAACTGCCATTCCGGCACGCAAGACATTCATTTTGTTCAAACGCTTGACGTACCAGCCAGCAAGCCAGAAAGTAAGAGCACCCGCGAGATGGGCGGCAAAAGTAAACCAAGCGATCGGCGCAAATTGACTTTTTACCTTCCACAAATAGACGTTTACAAACGTGCCAGAAAGGGCGCCAGCGGCAATGAATACAGCGTTGACCAGGAGCAGCAGCTTGGCTTGATTGTCCAGACGGCCTGATGGCTTTTGATGAGAAGGCTCGTGGGGTGACACTTTCAGACCAGTGGACTCCTGAATTTGAAGGAAGGATGGAAGGCGTTTCTTTGTTTTTTGCTGCATACGTTCCCTCCGCGCAAAAATAGGACATGAACATAACGTGCCCTACCGCTGCTGCTTTCAACAGGAAAGTGAGTAAACACCATGTTTTTCCAAACGAAAAGCGAAGATCGCAATTTTTTGAACGTTATTTCATTTCAGGGAGGAAAACGACTAGCAGCAAACAAATTAAGAGAGGATAGGCATACGAAAATACAGAAGTGAACAGAAAAGAGGTCATGAAATGTCGACAACCATTTTCAGAAATGGACGCATTTACACAGGAGATTCTAGGCATTTGTTCGTACAAGCGCTAGTCGTTCGGGATGGAATTGTCCATGACTTGGGCAGTGATGCGGACATGCTTCTTCAATACGGAGGCAGTGATGCAGCGGTCATTGATTTGCAAGGATATACTGCTACCCCGGGATTGATTGACAGCCACCTGCACTTGGGATGGCTCGGTCTCACCTTTTTGCAGCTGGATTTGAGCAAAGCACGTTCCAAGGACGAGATGCTGTTTCTCTTAAAAGAAAAAGCGCAAGCGACACCTGAAAATACGTGGATACAAGGCTACGGCTGGGATGAGAATTTGTTCGCGGATGGTGGCGGCATTCCTACCATCGAAGAGCTTGATCAAGCGGCACCACATTGCCCGATTCTTCTCGCACGAATATGTGGACATGCGAATTTGGTCAACAGCAAGGCGTTGGAGCTATGTGGCTACCATCGTGACATGGAGGTGCCTGCGGGGGGAGTCATTGTACATGATTCTGTGAGCGGAAAACCAACGGGTATGCTATTAGAAACTGCCTCCAACCTGATTACGAAGCATATTCCGAGACCTGACTATGGTCAGTTGAAGCAAAGCCTGCGCAGCTCGATTCGCTATGCAATGGCGCATGGATTGACAGGGGCACATACAGAGGATTTGCGTGAATTGGGCGGACTTGCGCAAACGTATCGGCTCTATGATGAGCTCATCAATGGCGAAGAGCTTGCGTTGCGCAGCAACCTGCTTGTCTTCTATCCGCATATGCATGAGCTGCGCGACTTAAACATGACGGCAGGTTACGGCAACGCTCATGTGCAAATCGGAGCGGTGAAAATTTTTGCAGATGGGGCATTAGGACGCAGGACGGCTTATCTGTCAGCTCCGTACGCTGATGATCCGAGCACCAGTGGTTATCCCGTACATGAGCAAGACGAGCTGACAGAGCTGGTTCGACAAGCACGTGGACTCGGGATGCCCATTGCTGTGCACACCATAGGCGACAAAGCACTGGAAATGGTGCTGGACAGCTTGGATCAGTTCCCGGCAGTCGCCTATCGGGATCGCCTCATTCATACGCAAATCTTGCGGCCGGACCTGCTGGACCGCTTGAAGCATCCTCATCGAATCGCAGATATCCAACCGCGTTTTCTCGCAGGAGACTTCCCATGGGTGATGGATCGCGTAGGACAGGAACGGATTCAACACTCGTACATCTGGAAAACGATGATGGATTACGGAATCATTTGTGCTGCGGGCTCGGATACACCGGTAGAACCAATCGATCCTCTGTTGGGGATACACGCAGCCGTCACGCGCAAAGCACCGGGGGAAACACACGATGGATACTTCCCGCAAGAAAAGCTGACAATGGAGGAAGCGATTCATCTGTTTACATTGGGCAGTGCACAGGTGACGAATGAAGATCATGTCAAAGGCACGCTTTCTCGTGGAAAATATGCGGATATGACCGTCTACTCCAAAGACCTATTTACCATCGATCCAGACGAGCTGCTCTCGACAAAGGTCATGATGACCATCATTGGCGGAAAAGTTTGCTACACGTCTTGAAAAAATAACCCGAAAATCAGAGCAGCGGCTGCCCTGGACAAGAAAGTAAAGTCCTGGATTGCCGCTGTTTTATGGAACGATCTACTTTTCAGACATACGTGCCAGATGCTCTTCAAGACGATCCATGGTCTGTTCGGCACCTGGGACGGCATATGTTTTCACCTTATCGAATACAGCGGCAGTTTCTTCAAAAACGGTGCGATAAGTGAGTTTGGTCTTGCCATCCAGATCCTCAAAGATGGCTGTCGCTTGAAAATGAGGAAACACAGTATGTTTGAAGGCGATTCGCTCGAGTTGAACGACCTCGACAAATACGTTGGTGTTGGGAAAATCAACGCCATCAGGACCGTGCATGATAAACTGCCATGTACCGCCCGGTTTTAGATCAAACTTCTGAGAAGTCGTCGTAAAACCTCGAGGCCCCCACCACTTCGACAGGTTCTCCTCTTTCGTCCAAGCATCAAACACAAGATCGCGTGGAGCACCAAATACGCGGGTGATCACAATCTCGCATTCACCTACTTGCGTTGTGAATTTGTTTGCTTCGTTGTTTTGGTTCATGTCCATCCCTCCATACTAAATAGCTTCGTCATGGATAAACTCATTTTTTCAATCATAGCAAATAAATCAGGCATGGATTTCTTTCAAATTGCTCTCTTGCATGACCCATACGCAAAACCCGACTCAGGATAAGTGGGTCGGGTTTTTTGTCAGCTGCTTTCCGCGCAGCAAGCTCTTCACATCGATTTCCGCAATCAACACACTGATCAAAACGAGACCTGCGCCTATGTACCCGCGAGCAGACAGTGTTTCGCCTGTGACCAAGAAGGCAAACAGGGCAGCGAAGATTGGCTCCAAGGAAAAAATAACACCCGTGTGCGTGGCAGTCGTATATTTTTGGGCCACCGTTTGAACGACAAAGCCAATTGCACTGCATAATACGCTAAGGGCGAGCACGGCGATCCAAGCCTCTGTAGTCTGTGGCAATGTGGGAGTCTCCAGCGCAAAAGAAAAAACAATGCCCAACAGTGCCGTAAAGCCAAGCTGGTAAATCCCCAACTGGATCGTATCCGATTGATTGGCCCATCGGCCTGTTACGGTAATATGTGTAGCGTAAAAGAGGGCACCAGCGATGCACAAAAGGTCTCCTTGGCTGATGCGAAATTCAGCGCTTAGTGTGAGCAGCCCGATGCCGATCATGGCCAGTCCAGCGCCGACAAAGACTCTTTTTTCAGGACGATTTTTCAAAAGAATAGATAAGAGCGGAACAAAGATAACGGTCAAGCTAACGAGAAAACCAGCCTGGGAAGCTGTCGTTGATTTCACTCCGTTCGTGATGGTGGCAAAAACCCCGAAAAGGAGCGCACCGAGTACGAATGCATGGAGCAATGTTTTTCGATTCGTGGAACGCAAGCGTTTATAGAATAAGGCGGCTGCCAGTCCAAAAGCAATGCCAAAGCGGATACCGATCAGATTGAAAGTCTCCAAATCCTTCAATCCCATTTGCATAAACACATACGATGTTCCCCAAAACAGGGTGACCAAAATCATAGCCAAATCGGCTTTCACTTGCGGTTTCATGATGGGATAAGCCTCCTTGCCCGGGAAAAAGCGGGTCCTAATCAGTGTTGCGCCATAAACAGTATACGAGTATCGTTTAAATAAGAAAAATGAATGTTTGTGATGATTTTCATGAATCGAATTCATGTAAAGGGGACGAAGAGGTGAGTTTGAACAAGTTTGAGGTAGTGATCACCGTTATTGAGTCGGGGAGCTTAACCAAAGCTGGCGAAATACTAGGTCTGACACAATCAGCGATCAGCCATGCGATTGCAAGTTTGGAGCGGGAATTTGGGTTTTCGCTTTTGACCAGAGGACGATCGGGCATTAGCCTCACGAGTAATGGGGAGCGACTGCTTCCGTACATGCGTGAGACCTTGCGCTGTCATGAGCGGATGAAACAAGAGGTGTTTGCCATCAACGGGTTGGAGGTCGGGACGGTGAGAATTGGAACGTTTACGAGTGTTTCCACGAAATGGCTTCCCGGAATCCTCAAGCGGTTCCAAGACCAGTATCCGGCGATCGAGATTAAGCTGATGGAAGGGTATTACGATGGAATTGAGAGCTGGATTCAAACCGGAGAAATTGATTTCGGCTTCGTCTCCTTACCGACAACAGAGGATTTGGAATGTATTCCTTTAAAAAAGGATCAAATGTATTTGCTGGTGACAGAGGAACACCCGCTCTACGGAGAGGAGCGGGTGCATGTGAGCCAATTGGCCGAAGAGACGTTTATCATGCCGAAGACGGGCTGTGACAATGATATACAGCGTTTGCTGGCCCAGTATCAGATCGAGCCGCGAATCAAATATGAAGTGGGAGATGATCACGCGATTATTGCCATGGTGCAAAATGGGCTCGGGATCAGCATTCTTCCGGAAATGATTTTGTTCCGTTTGCCTGCAAATATCCGGATGATCCCGCTTGAAGGGGAGCATTACCGTTCACTGGGGGTGGCAGCAACTTCTTTTTCCAAGCAGTCACCGGCCGCCAAGCGCTTCTTGCAGTTTGTAACTGATTGGGTGAACGAGCAGCAAGCGTAATTCAGACAGATAAATCGCCCCTGACTTCCTTCGCCAACGGCTGCTTTCGGACAAAGGGCAGGTACAACAAGAAAAACAAAGTGAGTGCTACTCCTTCCAACGAAACGATATACCACGGATACGGGCCCAAAAAGTCAATCAGACTGGGATTGTCCGGTTTGCGCGAGACAAATAAGTAATTTCCGCCCGTCCATTGGTTGACGAAAAGTGCGACAAGCAAAAGCAGGTTTAAAAAGCCCATCGTTTTCCAAATGGAACGGACAGTCGGACGGTAGCCTTCTACCCACGTCATGTACAGGCAAGCAAGGACGATTCCCGCGTGGGCTACAAAAAAATGCACAAAGCGAAAATGCGGAAATGGATAAAACAACTCGGGGGTAAGCAATGCCTGCATGGCTCCGCCAATCCCGGCAAAAAACGTAATCTCATACAGCCCGTAGCTTCTCGTCATCAGCATCACGGTAGAAAGAAGGAGAGTCACACTACATAGCTGCAAGGGCAATGTGTAAGCAGCCGTCCAGCTCTCGGTATAAACATGCCAAAGCTGATAACAAATCTCCGATAAGAGCAAGACACCCGCAAGTACGTAACGTGTGGAGAGTCGATTTGTCGAGGCTTGGAGCTTTTGCCGAAATAAATAAGTGAGTACGACCAGACAGAGCACAAGAATCAAGGTGATAACGTGAGAAGTGGAAAACAGTTGAAACGACTCTCCTGTCAGGAAAAGTGAAAAATAGGGTGAGGTCATGATGATCTCCTCTTTGTTTATTATTTTTTATATTTGAAAATTCACGAAATTTTAACAGATAGCTATTTGTCTGATATAAATCTTTGGTTATAATATAAATAGACTACGTTACATCATTGAGAGGAGATATAGTCTTGAACTTAGTGCTCACGGAAAAACAATGCAAGTCTTGCCAGGCTCGCTTGACAGAGTATGAAATCGAGAACAATGGTGCACTCTGCATGGAATGCTTCAAGGAAGAACAAGGCGAGTAAAAGTAACAGCAAGGCATACGGCAACTGACTGTCTACTGCTATCTAATAATAGACCCTTTCAATCAGGCCCTCTCTTTTTAATAGAGAGGGTCTGATTTTTTTGCAGGCCTTATTCCGGGAGCGGAATGATGAGTTCCATTCTTCGGCTGCCGTCTTTCATGCTTGTTTCAAACAAGATCAGTGTCAGTGTGCTGTTCGGCTCCGCTTTTTTCACTTTCAGTGTATGGGTAAAATCTCCCCAATCAGGAGCAGCGGTCGTAGCCTGCACGAAACCTTGCGTCAGCTCGTTATGTCCATCTTCTACGACATAATTAAGTACAGCTTCGAACACGCTCGCCTGTCCTTTGATTTCAAACGTGTCTTGGGCGGTTTTCTTCACAGTGACATTGCGGAAAATATCATTGGCATAGACTGTCTCCTGCTGAGCTGGTTGCTCCGTTGGTTGTTTCTCAGGAGTTGTAGGTGGTTGCGTGGTTGCGGGTGGCTCAGAAGCAGGTTTCTCTGGCTCGGCCGCAACGGGTGGCTTCTGTTGTTCTGTTGGAGTGGAAGGGCTAGTTGTGCCACTCGTGCATCCTTGCAGCAAGCCAATCGTCAACAGCAGCAAAAGCAGTTTTTTCATGGTATCCCTCGATTCTGTCTGGTATGAAATGGTACCTACAAATAGTAAGACGTAAAAACAAATAATAGTGTTTCAGGTGGAACGGTCTTCCTGCGTCAAACTGTGGTAGAATGGAGAGGAAGTAGCAACCATTATCCTAGAAGGCTGGTCTGATAAGAATGGAACAACAGACGTTTCGAGTGGAAAAAGACTTTCTTGGCGAGAAGCAAATTCCAGTAGATGCTTATTATGGCGTGCAAACAATGCGAGCAACGGAAAACTTCCCAATCACCGGGTATCATCTTCATTTTTCCCTCATCAATGCAATGGCAATGGTAAAGAAAGCAGCTGCGATGGCAAATATGGAAGTTTCCAGATTGAATCCGCGCTTAGGAAATGCGATTGTCGCTGCGGCGGAAGAAATCATGCAAGGAAAATGGCATGATCAATTTATCGTCGATCCGATCCAAGGTGGAGCAGGTACTTCGATCAATATGAATGCCAACGAAGTGATCGCGAACCGCGGTCTTGAAATGCTTGGTGAGAAAAAAGGGGATTATTTCCACCTAAGCCCAAATACACATGTCAACATGTCTCAGTCTACCAATGATGCTTTCCCGACAGCGATTCATATTTCAACACTCACCCTGTTGGAAAAGCTGCTCGTGACGATGGATAAGATGCATGATGCATTTGGCCAAAAAGCAAAAGAATTCGATGATGTCATAAAAATGGGCAGAACGCATTTGCAGGATGCGGTTCCGATTCGCTTGGGCCAAGAATTCGAAGCATACCGTCGAGTACTTGAGCGCGACATCAAGCGTATCAAGCAATCTCGTCAGCATTTGTACGAAGTGAATATGGGAGCGACTGCGGTAGGAACGGGTTTGAATGCTGACCCTCGTTACATTACAACAGTAGTCAAGCATCTTGCCGCTATCACAAGCTTCCCGCTGACAGGTGCAGAGCATCTCGTGGATGCTACACAAAACACAGATGCGTACACAGAAGTATCAGCAGCACTGAAAGTTTGCATGATGAATATGTCTAAAATTGCGAATGACTTGCGTTTGATGGCATCAGGACCTCGAGCTGGACTGGGAGAAATCTCCTTGCCAGCACGTCAGCCAGGCTCCTCGATTATGCCAGGAAAAGTCAATCCTGTCATGGCAGAGCTCATCAACCAAGTAGCGTTTCAGGTCATCGGAAATGACCATACGATTTGTTTGGCATCCGAGGCAGGTCAGCTAGAACTGAACGTTATGGAGCCTGTGCTTGTCTTCAACTTGCTGCAATCGATCAGCATTATGGACAATACATTCGATGTCTTTACGCGTCACTGCTTGGAAGGAATCGAGGCAAACCGCGAGCGCATGAAAGAATACGTGGAAAAAAGCGTAGGCGTCATCACAGCGGTGAATCCTCATCTCGGGTATGAGACTGCTGCACGCATTGCCCGCGAAGCCATTTTGACAGGAAAGTCTGTACGTGAGCTGTGCTTGCAACACAATGTACTGACAGAAGAAGAACTGGATCTGATTCTCGATCCATTTGAAATGACTCATCCAGGTATTGCTGGAGCATCCTTGCTGGATCGCAACTAAACCCAAAAACTCCCGCGCTTTGCACATGCGAAGCAGCGGGAGTTTTTGCTTGCAAAAGGAGGGTGTGCACTACTTTTTCGGAAGGTGATCCAAGCTCTTGAATTCATAGCCTTGCTTGCGTGCTTCATCGATCATCATCCCGAGAGCCTCTGCATTGTCTTTGGAGACAGAATGGAGCAGAATAACAGCGCCGGGATGCAATTGAGCCATTACGCTATCATAGGCATATTTTGCCCCCCGCTGGACTTTTGTATCCCAATCCTTATAGGCGACCGACCAAAAGACATTGGTATAGCCCAAATCTTTGGTTACAGCAAGTGTGCGATCGCTGAAAATACCTCTCGGAGGTCGCAAGTAACGCATGTTAGCTTGTCCAGTCACTTGCTGGACCGCATCGCTTACTTTCGTCAGTTCGTCTTTGATTTTCTGATTCGATACGGTTGTCATATCGGGATGGCTCCAGGAATGGTTGCCGATCAGATGTCCCTCTTGTGCCATTCGCTTTATCAACTCGGGTTGTTCTTTCACAAAGTGCCCTGTCACAAAGAAAATGGCAGGGACTTTTTTCGTGACAAGTGTATCTAAAATCTTTGGCGTAAAGCCATTTTCATAACCGTTATCAAACGTCAAGAAAAGCTCTTTTTTCGTAGTATCCCCTAAAAAAACCGCACCGTGACGATCCACAATGCCTTTAAAGCCTTCCTCGTTGATAGAGGGTAGCTGACCATTCTTGCTCTTTTTAAATCCAAAATGGTACGGGTGATCTGGTGAGGCCATAATCGAGTCAACTGGCAAGGCACTTGTAAGCAACAAACTAATCCCGATCAACAAGCTTTTGATCATTCGTCTTTTCAATAATGAGCTCTCCCTTCTGTAGCGAAGTCGTGATGTATTTAAGGCGATTCCCTCAAAAGTTTGTCCAGTCTACTTCCAAATATGTAAACGTACATTTGCAACAGCGGCTAGGTAGAAGCGCAAGTGAAGCGGTATTCCAAGTTGTGTAAAAATCTTCTTTGAGTAAGGCGACAACTGTCCATACAAGAAAAAGAAACGCGTCATATAGTATCAAAGTCGACAGTAAACTGTTGGCAAATGCTACCAAGTAATCATTTATAGCCAGGAGGTGTGGTTAACATGGAAGAATGGTTGGAGCAATTACGTGAGGCCATCGGTGAAGGTGCAGAAGAATTGGAAGTAAAAATTGAATACGAAGATGGTACCACGAAAAAATTGTACTTCGGCAGTAATGAAGAAGATGAGGAAGATGAAGACGAAGAATCCGAAGGCGAGGAATCCGAAGACGAGGAATCCGAAGATGAGGAATCCGAAGATGAGGAATCTGAAGACGAAGAAGATGAAGATGAAGACGAAGACGAAGATGAAGACGAAGATGACGACGACTAATCGTTTGTATTTGTTGAAAAAAGATACGCGTACATGCGTATCTTTTTTCTGTTGCATTCTGTAATATTAAACATATTTCATGATAAGGATGGAACAGAAAATGAGCTTTCAAGTGAGTCATCAAACGATAAAAGAATGGTGCGGTCGCCTTTCTTATGAAAGAGGAAAGACTTTTTACCGTTCTGGGAACGTGCTTGTGGAGCATTTTCAACAGGAGCCTGCCTGGATCAAAACGACAGTGAACGCAGGAAAAAATAATTATCAGGTCACTATTGAACTGGACGAGTCTGGTATGGCAGCAGTGTGCAGTTGCCCTACTTTAGCGTCGTACGATCACTACTGCCAACATATCGCAGCCTCTTTGTTAACCATGCGTGATCTGCAAGTAGATGAGCATCCTGTCAGCTATTCCACTTCCTTTACAACGAGACAAGCAGGCATGACAACACAGCCTGATTCCCAGCTAACTGAGGGACTGTTCGGCTTGTTCGTGGACCGACCGATTCGGACAAGCCATAATCGCGTGTTGCTGGATTCACGAACAACGCTTGCCTTGGAAATCATATGTAAAATCGTACCGTACGGCTTTCGCAAGAGCATGATCGGAATAGAGCTGAAACTAGGGCCAAAGAGGTTGTACATCGTAAAGGACATTCGCGCGTTTTTAGACCGGTTGGATAAGCAGCAAGTGTATCGTTTCTCTAGCCAATTTACCTATGATCCGAATTTGCATCGCTTTTTGCCAGAACATAAAGCCATCCTCCTTGAACTCGTGCAAATTTACCGCACGGAAAAAATATATCGAGAGACAGCCAGTTACCAGTATCAGGAACAGAAGCATGTAGGTGGCGAACGGGTTCTTCTTGTTCCGCCATTTACCTGGGAGCGATTATTTGCTTTGTTACTAACCGCACCGTCTGTTCACATTCAGCATCATGACCAAATGTATCCAACGTTTGCATGTATCGATGAGCCGCCGCCACTCCACTTCGAATTTGACCAGACAAAAACCGATGAATATCAGCTGGAAGTCCAAGGATTCAAACAAATCACTGTCTTGGAAGCTTACGGATTGTTGTTCGTAGATGGCAAATGGCACAGACTGCCAAAGGAACAATGCCACAGTTTGGCAGAGCTGAAGCACTTGTTAGAATCTCATAGCAGTGAGCGGATTCACATTCCAGCGGAAAAAATCGAGCCATTCATGGTGCAGATTGTTCCGGCCTTGATGAAACTGGGGAACGTGCAAATTGCAAAGGCCGTCTCGGAACGAGTCGTGCAATTCCAGTTAAAAGCCAAGCTGTATTTGGACAGGGTAAGAGACCGGCTACTGGCGGGACTTGAGTTTCAATATGGCGATATCGTCATCAATCCGCTGGAAGGCTATGAAGGGGGAGGGCAACGTGGCAGTGAGCTGATTTTGATGCGTGACGGGGAGAAGGAGCGACAGATTTTAGAGCTGATGGAGGAAAGTGCCTTTACCCGCACGGAAGGAGGGTATTTTCTCGATGACGAGGAAGCTGAGTACGACTTCCTTTACCACGTCGTCCCTAAGCTGGAAAAACTGTTAAAGGTATTCGCGACAACTTCCGTAAAAATCAGGATTCAGCCTCTCCACCTACCACCCAAAGTAAAAGTGGATGTCGATGAGCGAACAAATTGGCTGGATTTTCGCTTTGATATGGATGGGATACCCGAGTCCGAGATCCGAAGTGTGATCCAATCGGTAGAAGAAAAGCGCAGATATCATCGGCTGTCGAATGGAGCGCTCCTGCCGCTTGAGACAAAGGAATTTGAGCAAATCAATCGTTTCCTGGACGAGATGGGCATGCAATATGCTGAGCAAATGGGAAGTGGTTTTCAACTGCCTGCTTTTCGCGGACTGCGCTTGCTTGATATACCTATGCAGGGACAGTCTGTTCAGCTAGGCAAATCATTGCGCCAGTTTTTGGAGAATATGCGTAACCCTGATAATCTGGACTTTCCAGAACCCGAATCTTTGCAGGCGACACTTCGAGATTATCAGAAGTTTGGTTATCAATGGATGAAAACACTAGCACACTACGGCTTTGGGGGAATTCTTGCAGACGATATGGGCCTGGGGAAGACATTGCAAAGTATTACTTTTCTTCTCTCTGTTCTGCCCGAAATCCGAGAACAAAAGCTCCCAGCGATTATCGTGGCTCCTGCCTCTCTTTTATACAATTGGCACAATGAAATCAAAAAGTTCGCGCCAAATATCCGTAGCGTTATTGTGGATGGCACGAAGGAAGAGCGAAATCAAATCGTAAACGAGCTATCAGAAATCGATGTACTCATTACTTCGTATCCGCTCTTGCGTCGTGATCATGCCCAGTTCGAGGAGAATTCCTTCCACACCTTGATTTTGGATGAAGCGCAGACCTTCAAAAACTATGTGACTCAAACAGCTCAGACAGTAAAACGAATAAAAGCCAAGCATCGCTTTGCTCTTACGGGAACACCTGTGGAAAACAGGGTAGAAGAGCTGTGGTCCATCTACGATGCTGTTTTCCCTGAACTTTTTCCGGCACGAAAGGAATTCCTCGACTTGCCGCGAGATACGATTGCGAAGCGAACGCGTCCATTTTTATTGCGCAGGCTCAAGACTGAGGTACTAAAGGAATTGCCGGCCAAAATTGAAACACTGCAAAGCGCAAGACTGTTGCCTGAACAGAAAAAGCTGTATGTCGCCTACTTGGCGCAGCTCCAACAGGAAACAGTGAAGCATCTGTACAATAAAGGCTTTCAAAAGAATCGGATCAAAATTCTCGCTGGCTTGACGAGACTGCGCCAAATATGTTGTCATCCAGCGCTGTTCGTCAAAGAGTATGACGGAGGGTCATCCAAGCTCGAACAGCTATTTGAGATTATTGGTGAATGCAAAAATGCTAGGAAGCGCGTTTTGCTCTTTTCTCAATTTACGGAGATGCTAGGGATAATCGGACGCGAGCTGGGGTATCACGGTGTCCCGTTTTTCTATCTGGATGGACAGACGCCAGTAGCAGAGAGACTAGATTTGTGCAACCGATTTAACGAGGGAGAGCGGGATTTGTTTCTCATGTCTTTGAAAGCTGGGGGAACTGGATTAAATGTGACGGGTGCGGACACCGTAATCTTGTATGATCTGTGGTGGAATCCCGCTGTGGAACAACAGGCAGCTGATCGTGCCCATCGTATCGGACAAAAGAACGTCGTTCAAGTGATCAGGCTTGTTGCAGAGGGAACGGTCGAAGAGAAAATGTACGAGCTGCAACAAAAAAAGAAAAACTTGATCGAGGAAATCATTACACCGGGGCAAGAGGCAATCTCAGCTTTAACCGAGCAAGAAATACGCGAATTGCTGATGATTTAATACGAACAGCTTGACTATCGCTACCATGCGAGGGGTCGAGCTGTTTTTTTGCGAGACTTTATCCCTGTGCGAATAACGAATTGGCAGACTCCCAATGATATTTGTCCGGTTCGAGATAAGGACATAGCGAATAGCTTATGGAGAAGGACGAAGGCATCACCACAGAAGTGTGGGGGGAATGTAATGGAACAATATGTGATTAAGCCATGGGATACCCGAGAAGGGAATGCGGAAACGCCGGCTAACTGGGATATGACAGTGCCACCGGAAGTAGATGCGATCGCAGACCAAGTGATCAAAGAGTATGACATGTCGGTGAAGAGTCGTACACTCATTACTTCCAAGCCAGACAAAGGCGGGGCTATTTGGCGCATCGAGACAGATAAAGGTCCGCGCAGCCTAAAGGTACTGCACCGTACGCCTGAACGCAGTCTCTATAGTGTGGCTTTCCAAGAATACGTCGTCAAACAGGGGGCAAGAGTACCAGCATTGATTCCTGCCCGAAATGGCAGTCTTTTTGTAGAAAAGGGTGGGAAACTTTGGATTGTTACCGATTGGATTGCCTTGCAACCGGCAACAAAAGTAGATTTGGTAGGCGCGCAAGAGCTTTGCTACGGTCTTGGTGAATTCCATCGTCATTCGAAAGGCTATGTTCCGCCCGCAGGAGCCAAAAACTCTTCCCGTTTATATCGTTGGCCCAATCATTATCAAAAGATTGCCAAAAAAATCGGGTGGATGCGGGAAGTAGCAAAAGCCTACAGTGAAACCCCAACAAGCAAATCCATTTTGGCCGTCGTCGATCACTATGAACAGCAAGCATGGGCAGCCTTAGAGAAATTAAAAACATCTGCCTATCCAAAAATGATCAAAACGGGAGAGGCGCACTGGGGATTGGTGCACCAAGATTACGGCTGGTCAAATGGTCAAAATGGTCCGGGAGGGCTTTGGGTCATCGACCTGGATGGCGTGTCGTACGATTTGCCGTTTCGGGATTTGCGCAAGCTCATCACCAGTACGATGGATGATATGGGCGTCTGGGATGTTACCTGGATGCGCGGTATGATCGAAGCCTATCATAAGGCAAATCCACTGGATCGCGAATCGTTTGAAGTGCTCTTAAATGATATGGCAGTGCCAAACGAATTTTATAAGCACCTCAAAGAGATGTTTTATAATCCCGAAATCTTTCTGTCGACGGAAGCGGAAGGCATTCTGCAGCGAGTGTTGACGGGGGATAAAACGAAAGATGCTGCATTGGCAGAGCTCGCAAAAGACATCAGCAAATACGAACCAGGCAACTACGACCAAATAACGGAAGTGGTTGAACCGCAAAGGCTAGCGTCAGGTATCCAGGAATTCATACCTGTTGCGGTATCCACTCCACCGACAGAGTCTTTGCTCGAGGAGCCGAAAGACAAAGAGTCCATGAGCAAGGTGTCTAAGGAGAAAGATTCGAAGGTGAAGGGATCCAAAGTCAAGGAGCCTGCAAGCGATCAGGTAGCCAGCTCACTTCCGACTTCCGACCAGGAAGAAAGCCAGCAGGAAGGGGCAGAGGCAGACCAAAGCACTACCCGCAGAACTCGAATCTCATTTTCGGGCAATGCTCCTTTTACGCCATCAGCGCCACTCGCTACGAGCGAAGCACGAAACCTCGTTCGTCGAAACAAAAAACGGGGGATGAGCTCAGCTGTCTCAAAAAGCAGCAGCAATAAGTCAAGCAAGCCTCAAAGGAGAGTAAAGGTCTCTATCAATGTAAAGGCCAAATCACCACAAGCAAAACCCGCAAGTCAAAGGAAAAACAAAAAAGGAACTGTGTGGACATCTAAACAGCAGTCCCGGACCGTCACTTCCAACAAGAGCAAGAAAGTTGCCAAGACGGCGAAACCAAGCCGTAAATTCATCAACGATCAGATGAAGAAGCAGCGTCAAAAATCAAAGAAGACGAGAGGCAACTAATGCAAGAAGGCGGAACGGGAAAGGAGAATACGGATGAAAGTTATTATGGTCTGTACAGAAAAATTGCCAGTCCCTCCTATACGAGGGGGAGCGATTCAGACATATATTGCAGGGATTGCAGATATTCTAGGGAGGCATCACGAGCTGACTATCCTGGGAACGTCGGATCCCACGCTACCAATGGATGAAAAAGTTCGCAATGCACGTTATGTGCGGGTAGAGGGTCAAGGGGTGTTCGAGATTTATGCACGCGAAGTAGCCGCTTTCCTAAGTGCGAACAACTATGATGTCATCCATGTTTTTAACCGACCGCGGATGGTTCCCATCATTCGTGAGGTATGCCCGAACGCACGTATCATTCTAAGTATGCACAATGATATGTTTGATCCGGTAAAAATAGGGCAGGCAGAAGCTGCTAGAGCGGTTGCTGAAACAGAACGCATCATCACGATCAGTGATTATGTCGGTCGGGTCATTGCCTCGTTGCATCCAGAAGCCGCAAATAAGGTTCGCACGATTTATTCAGGTGTGAACTTGGAAACATTCGTTCCGGTGGAAAGATCCAATACGGCACAAAAGATTCGTCAGGAACTGCGGGCGACGCATAATCTTGGCAACAAACAAGTGATTTTGTTTGTAGGACGATTGACGCCGAAAAAAGGAGCCGACATTCTAGTTCGTGCGATGAATGAACTCCGCTCCTACCATTCCAACATCGCTCTCGTCTTGGTTGGAGGGTCCTGGTATGGTGAAAATAAAATCAGTGACTATGCAGCGTATGTACGCTCATTAGCGAATCGTTCGCCT
This sequence comes from Brevibacillus sp. DP1.3A, assembly GCF_013284245.2. NCBI lineage: Bacteria > Bacillati > Bacillota > Bacilli > Caryophanales > Paenibacillaceae > Brevibacillus > Brevibacillus sp. DP1.3A. The sequence goes on from NZ_CP085876.1 coordinate 2,695,134, forward strand.
GTTCCGGTTATAACTACGGGATTTGTTCCGGCAGATCAGATTCACCACTGGTTCTGGGCGGGGGACGTTTTTGTCTGTCCTTCGCAATGGGAGGAACCACTGGCACGTGTCCATTATGAAGCGATGGCTGCCGGTCTGCCTTTTGTCACGACAAAACGGGGTGGAAATGCTGAGGTGATCATTGGAGGCAATGGACTGTTGATCGAGCAGCCGGAGGACCCTCAAGCGTTTGCTTTACAGCTGAAACAACTGTTGTCCAGCCGCGATCTCCAACGTCAAATGGGGAGAAGCGGACGCCAGCTTGCCGAACAAAGATTTACATGGGATCGAGTCGCAAGCGATGTGCTAGACGTATGGAATAACAAGGGTAGGTAAAACCAAAAAGTGAATGCTATCAGCCCACTTCCCGCAGAGAGATCGGAGAAGTGGGCGTTTATTCATACCTTCGAGACGAAAGAGTCACGTACTGTCCTGCTAGAGTGGACAGGCCTGTCTGAACAAAAGGGCTTGTCCCACATGCATATTGCACGAAATGGGGGAAGATGCGGGGAATCTACTACGCACAGACTCCCCGCATCTTTAGGCAAACCTAAAGCCTCGCAGAATATCAGCTTTTTCAATAAGGTTCTGCATTTGGAATAATCGCGACGATGTGGGTGATAGGAATCAGGATAGAGGCTCCGTTTGTACGTGAGGAGGCTAAGGTCAGTAATTCAATGATTCCTTCATCCACTCTAAGAAGCTTGCCGACTCGGTAAGAACGACTCTCAGGTCCCCAATCCGTCGTCAGTAAGACCTCCACAAGTTGATCGTTTCTCAGGCATTTGCTGAGCTCTTGACGAAGCCCATCTATACATGCTTGATCCGCTGATTCTTCCGCTTCGACATCTACCTTCACTAATGGTGCCGGGATGACGATTGGCTTCGGAGCTTCCACTTGTACATAAGGTGCTTCTACTCGTACAACAGGCGGTTCTACATGTACAACGGGAGCTTCTACTTGTACAACAGGCGGTTCTACATGTACAACGGGAGCTTCTACTTGTACAACAGGCCGTTCTACATGTACAACGGGAGCTTCTACTTGTATAACGGGAGCTTCTACATGTACAACAGGTGCTTCTACTTGTGGAATGGGGCTGGTCACATTCACTCGAGGTGCGCGAACGCTGATACGCACAAAACGGCGTAGTTGCCTGAGCAGACTATTGGATTTGCGTTTGGTAGATCGCTTCTTGCAGCGGCAGCGGGCTTGCTTTGCTTTTAGCTTCTTCTTTCTCAATGCTTTCAAAGGCAACACCCTCCTTACTATGCATGCAATATCATATTCAGCAGGGGGGGGACCGCATTGGACTAACACCTGATTTGACAAAATCAGGCAGGAAAACATTAGCAAAATTAGATGATTTTTTTAAAAAAACAGGAAAATCGTGTATACTTATCAGGTAATCTCAAAAAGAAAGATGGAGGTTTCTCATGAATCGTACGCCGATTGCCCCCATGGGAGTGGGGAAGCTGTTGGACAAGAGCTTTTCTGTATATCGCCAGTATTTTGGAGCATTCTTTTTGCTGGCTTTAATTTGGTTCGGTCCATTGTTACTCCTGCAGCAACTGCTTCTGGTTGACCTTACCAGAGTGCCTTTGCTCGCACAAGATACAGAAGGTATGGACTTTGCGGAATCGTTAGGCGCAAGGTTTGCCGGACAAGAAGAATTTATGACACAAAGCCTTCCTATGCTGCTCATATTCATATTCCTTGTCGCACCAATCCTTTTGATCATCGCCTACCCGCAAATGATTTCCGGTTCGATTTTACTGACGAAGGCTGCTCTCGAGGGAGAGACTTTGAGCTTAAAAGATGCCTTGAAGGGGGCACTTCGTCGATTTTGGCCGCTCGCGGGCAGTACTTTCCTATATGGAGTAATCGCGTTTGCAGTGTCGACAGCATTTGTCATCGTATATGGATTGATTTTCGTCATGATCGCCTTCGCGGGTGGAATGACATTTGAAACCATGTTTGATCCGTCAGATGAAGGCAGCATTGTGCTTATGATCGTTTTAGTTTTATTTGGCTATTTATTCTTAATTGCTGGGATGATGCTCGTACCGGGCTTTTTCTTAATTCGTTGGGGTTTTTATATGCCGCTCGTTCTGTTCGAACGTGATGGTGTCGGAATCGGTCAGAGCTGGAATATGACAAAAGGAAACTTTTGGCGTTTATTTGGTCTTTTTGTTGTTCTCAGTGTGATCTACTCGATGTTCTCTAGCGGCATGCAATTAGTACTCACTGGCGTCTTAGGTACATCTATCCTCGCGCAAATCATTTTGGTTGCACTTACCTGCCTCTTGACCCCTTGGATGGCCATTGTTTACGCGTTGGCTTACTTTGATCTGCGCGTGAGAAAAGAAGGGACAGATTTACAAGAGCTAGTAAGCCGTCAGCTTGCCACATCTGCACCAGTAGAACCAGCAACTCCTACCCCTGCACAAGAGCCGGGAGTTACCCATGATTAGCACGAGTCCTTGGGTAGATGACAAGGAGCATTTACAAGAGATTCTAGCCAGAGACGAGTTCAATTTGCCCCAAGGTAGTGGAGAGAACTGGATTCAAAGAGCGATGGAGTTTGTGATCGAGTTGATCGCCGATCTTTTTAAGTGGACCAGTATTCCATCTGGCGCGGCTAATACCGTATCTACACTCGTGCTCATTATGGCAGTACTGGGACTGGTCGGCATCATTTACTGGTTGTTCCGCAGAATGATTTGGGTACAGAAGAAGCATCGACCGCTGTTTATGGAAGGTGAAAAAATACGTTCTCATGCAGACTATTTGCGTGATGCGAAAGAAAAGGCAGCGCGAGGAGAATGGCGGGAAGGAGAACGCTCGTTGTTTTTGGCGTTGTTGGTTTATTTGCAAATGAAGTCATGGGTTCGTGTGGAGAAATGGAAAACGAATTGGGAATACGCAGAAGAAATTGAGGCAAATCAACCGAGCTTACGCGATGTGTTCGGCAGCTTCGCACGAGAATTCGATGCTGTTTGGTACGGGCAGGCACTTGTTGATGAAGCGTCGTTCTGGCAGCGTGTAAACGAACTGGAAGGCATCTGGCGCGAGGAGGGACAGCATGGATAGTTTGCGCACCTATCGTGTCGGAATTGTTGTGGCTACCTTGCTGCTCGTCATCGTGGGCTGGTTGATTGTCAAGCCTACAGCCGAGCTTCTTCCACCGTACTTGGCTTCTTCTGCACAGCCGAGCGGAATCAAGGCTGTGCTCGTATTGCTGGAGGAAAAAGGCAAGCAGGTAAAGGAATGGCGGCAGCCTATGCGTTTTTTACCAACAGCAACTGGGCAGGCCATGCTCGTAGTAGAGCCGGAAAGACTGATGCCAGAGGAACAGATAGATATTCTGGATTGGGTCAGTGAAGGCAATGACCTGATTCTCTTTCACTCGAGACCAGAGTGGGAAGACCTTCCGTTTTATACGGAGTACATCCGGGATAAAGAAAATCAGGAGCGAAATATTCAGGGACCTCTCGTTCAGGGGAAGTTCATGGGCAAAGCAGAGACCTCATTGAGATTTTTAGAAGATGACGACATGGAGCTACTTCTCTACGACGATCAGGGGATACTCGGAGGAAGAACAGAAGTGGGAGATGGCAGTGTCACGTTTTTTCTCGTACCGGAATGGCTAACCAATCAAAAAATTGAGCGATTGTCCCACTTTGAAGCGATCTGGCCGTACGTACAAGGAGATTGGTCGGTCCTCTGGGTCGACGAATACCATCACGGCTTGCAGGAAAAACCAGGTTTTTTGGCGATCTACCCAGGGTGGCTCATAGTTGCCTGCATACAACTCGGTATCCTACTGTTGCTGTATGTGTGGTGGAGAGGAAAACGTTTCGGACCGGTCTATACGCTTAGGGAATGGACGGTGCGACGTGGTGATGAGACGTTGCTCGCCGTGTCTAGCTGGTATGAGCGAAGAGGGCTGGCACAGGATGCGTTACGACATCGAGAGGCTTACATGCGACAGCTGTTGTACGATCGGTGGGGAGTGCACCAACGGGCTGATCGAGTGGAAATCGTGCGATATGCCAAAACAAGATGGACAAATCAAGAGGTAGAGAAATTCGCTCATCTGCTGGAACGACTGGAACAGGCAAAAAACGAAGGGCGATACTCGCCGAAGAGCTTGCTTGCAGACAGTCTCTTGTTGGATGAGATTACGAAGCGTCTGGAGAAGGAGTGACAACTACCGTGGAGCAATTGTTGCAACAAATGGAAAAAGAGCTGGTTGGTCAGCGGCAAAATGTTCGGCTACTGCTAACAGCTTTGGTTGCCGGCGGACACGTTTTGCTAGAAGGTGTACCTGGTATCGGAAAGACGAAAATGGTCAGGACCTTATCGGAATTGATGGGGGGCGTAAGCAAGCGCGTCCAGTTTACGCCTGACATGATGCCATCGGACATTATTGGTCACGTGGTGTTCAATATGCAGCAGAACCAGTTTGAGACAATCAAAGGTCCTGTTTTCGCTAACTTATTGCTGGCGGACGAGATCAACCGGACACCGCCGAAAACCCAAGCGGCCCTTTTAGAAGCAATGGAGGAAGGGCAAGTGACGATTCATGGTATCACTTATCCTTTGCCAGATCCGTTTTTCGTCGTCGCTACGCAAAACCCGGTGGAATACGAAGGAACGTATGTGTTGCCGGAGGCTCAGCTTGATCGCTTTTTGTTCAAGCTAACGATGTCGTATCCATCGCATGAAAATGAAAAGCAAATCCTCGCTAAACATATTCCCAACAAGCGCAGCCACGAGCGTAATCAAGAGCCGCTCTTTACATGGGAGGCGATTTTGGAGAAGCGACGCCAATTAGAAGAAGTGGTTGTGGATGATTCGATTTTGGAGTACATCACGACACTGATTCGCAATACACGCGAAACGAAACGTTTGCTCTTAGGTGCCAGCTCTCGTGCTGGAATCGCTGTGTTGATGGCGAGCAAAGCCTGGGCACTTTTGGACAATCGCAAGTTTGTGACGCCTGATGACGTGAAGATGGTGGCTCGCCCTGCATTGCGGCACCGACTCATACTGTCACCGCAGGTAGAATTGGAGGGGGGTACCAGTGACCACATCATCGAAGAGACGCTGGCGGCTATTCCAGTTCCTCGCTGATTTTTTGGCAGACCGTTTTGTCTTGCCATCCAAGCGACTGCTCGTGGCAGTTTTGCTAGGCACACCCATCGCGATCGTCGGATTTCTACTGGAGATTGGCTATTCGACATTCTTTTTGTACAACGGTTTACTCCTGATCGCTAGCATCTTGGATTGGATGACCATCCCCAAACGCAGAGACTTGTCGATCCAGCGAATCTTGCCTGAGCAGACGGATATCGGACAATCGTTTTCGATCGAGCTTGAGCTGGCGAACAGAAGTGGGCAATCCGTTGCGTACTCCATCGTGGACGATCTTCCACTGTCATTTGAAGAAGCTGGACCGGTCACAGGTGTGATGGAGCAACCCTTAACTAACATAAGTTTTGAAACAAGAGGAAAAGAACGCGGAGAGTACGTGTTCCGCTGGCTTTACATGCGGTGGCATGGCAAACTTGGCTTGTGGTATCGCCAAAGCCGCTTTGCGTGTGAACAAACGATCAAGGTATATCCCGACCTTTCAGCCGTTCGTGGTTACTTGGCTTCGTTGCAGGAGAGCCTGATCGTCGACGGGAAAAAAATCATGCGCAGGGCAAAAGCTGGGACGGAATTCCATGCGATCCGCGATTACGTGCCTGACGATGATCCTCGGATGATTAACTGGTCTGCTTCAGCACGCTCCCGCCGTCTGATGACAAACCAATATCGACCAGAGCATGGCAAAGTGATTACCATACTGGTCGATTGCGGTAGGTTGATGGGTGTTGAGCTGGATAACCAGACGAGATTGGATCGATCACTGGAGTCTGCGCTCACGTTAGCGGCAGTGGCATTGCGTCAAGGAGATCAGGTAGCGCTACTAGCCTATTCGCATGAGATCAAGACGTACATACCTCCAGGTAGAGGGCTGCGCCACTTGCACACCCTTTTGGAGGCAACCTACAACCTGACGAGTGATTTTGTAGAGGCTGATCCGGCGAAGGCGCTTGAATTTTTGAATCGCCAGCAGAAGAGAAGGAGCTTGGTGGTTCTTTTTTCAGATATGGAAAACTACCTCGTCGAAGATCAGTTGAGCAATTATTTGTGGCGGATGCGCCGTTCGCATTTACTCTTGCTGCTGTCTTTGGCAGATCCGCTTCTGCATGAATGGAGTCATATAGACACGAGCAACAGCAGCTTGGCGTTTACGAAGGCGGTAGCTCAACGGTTCCAGCTCGATCGCAGGGCGTTTCAACAAAAAATGATCGGCGCGGGTATCCAGGTACTGGACGTTCCGGCCGATCAGTTGACGCTAACGGTTATCAATACTTATTTGGACATCAAATCAAGAGAAGCTTTGTGAGAATCGGGTCTGTATCCGAGGAGGTACCAGGCAATTAGCAAAAGCATTGTGCCGACAGCTACGATGTACTTGGCTTCGAGAGAGAGACTCGATGGAGTAATATAGCCCTCTATGATTCCCGCGATGAACAAAAGTGGGATGGTAGCCAATAGTAGATGCGCTGATTCTTTTGCCGCCTCCAAAAATTGATGTCTTCGTGCGTAGCGGCCGGGTACTAGCAGACGGTACCCCATGTGAAGACCTGCTCCGCCAGCAATGAAAATGGCAGTCAGCTCGATCACGCCGTGTGGCAAAATGTAGGCCCAAAACGCATAGCTGCTATCTGCCTGATAGTAGACGGCTGCCAAAGCTCCAACCAGAAGGCCATTGAACAAGAGAAGGTAGATAGGGACGATTCCAAACGTAATTCCACTGACAAAGGCCAGCATCGCAACTTTGATGTTGTTGGTCATAATCATCGTGGAGATGACCGGACTGTCGAGAGATTCGTGCCCTTCTCCCAGCCTAGATGGATCGATCTGCTCAGCCATCCCTTGTGGCAATACATAATACAGGTTGAGTGGATCGACCATAACGGCGGCAAAGCCAGAAATACCACCGATGATGAAGAGAAGGGCTGCCACACCAATGAAGCTCATTCGCTTATGTACGAGACCCATCAAGTAGCTACCAAAGAAATGCTTGAGCTGCTGCCAGCTGCCTATTCGTTGCTTGTAAGCCAAATTATGTGCACGTAAGACGAGTTGATTTAAGTAGAGCGTGATCTCGTCTGCAGGATGGTAGGAGCGCACATAGGCCAAATGAGCAGATGTTTTCTTATATAGTTGTGTCAGGCGATCAATATCGGTAGCACTGATGTGCCGAGGTTGTCGGGTAAAACGCTCCACTAATTGTTCCAGTTCGGCCCAAGAGGCTTTATGCTTGTGCCAAAACGAGGTAATATCCATGTATAATGCCTCCTTACATTAGCGCGTGTTTCAAAACTAGAAAAAACCTCAAAGTTTCGAGGGGGGAAGAAAACCATCATGAATGAACCGACATACGTCAGTGGGTCAAATCGAGAAGCTTCTGTCGTGACACCCGAGCATGTTATGCTGCGATTTCAGACGGCAGGTCTAGGCAGTCGAGCCACTGCGATGCTGATTGATACAGGAATCTTGCTCCTGGTTAATCTTACTGTATTTATTTTGTTTGGCATAGTTTTATTTGGAAAAGAAGAAGATTTTTTCCTGGATGATGACAACTACACGATAGCCATCGTTCTCCTGGTTACCTTCATCGTAAACTTTGGCTACTTTTGGCTACTGGAAGCATTCTGGGGCGGACAGACCGTTGGCAAAAGGCTGGTGGGAATCCGGGTCATCCGTGATAACGGACAGCCTGCGACTTTTGTTTCCTCAACGATCCGGAATCTGTTTCGCATCATTGACGCAATGCCATCTGGTTATTTTCTCGGGGCGCTCGTATGCTTTTTCCACCCCCGTGATAAGCGAATTGGCGATATGGTAGCTGGCACAATTGTCGTGGTGGAGTCAGGACAGCGGTCGACTCTTTTTCAGAAAAAGAAAGACAAACAGCCAAATGGCTTTGATTTGAATCATGCGCTACTCATACTTGATGAGCGCCAAAAACAGGCGATTACCCGAGAGGACTGGCAACTGCTTTCTTCCTTCATCGGCAGACTATCCTCTTTAACTCAAGCAAAAAAATATGAACTCGGGAATCAAATTGCCAGCATCATGCGCAAAAAATTAGAGCTTGTTGACGAACAGAACACCAAGGAAGACCCGATCCTGTTTTTGCAAAGGCTGCACAACCAGTTGCAAAACGAATTTCAACTACGAAAATAAAGCGAGGTACCGCCAAAAATATTGGCGGTATTTTCTTTTCTCGACTTATTTCTCCATTATTCAGCAAAATGCAGCTTCAAAAACTTTCTATGTTATAATGAAACCTCACTCTAAGTCACAGAAAGGAGGAGGGGGCCGATGGACGACAAATACATGGGAGCGTCATCGACTTCGTCACCCACACTGCCACTCCCGGCAAACGGGAAGCAGAAAGGAAGACGCAGAAGAGGCAGTCTTTTTCAGGCATTGATTCCCTCCCAGACAGAAGGTAAGCGTCCTTTACTACCAATCGTTTTGGCCGTTCTGGTCTGGGTAGGACTTGCCTACGCTGGATATGCCTTTGCTGTTTATACGTTGGACAAGCAGCAGCAATTTGTGAACCAACGAATTGATCAAATTCAAGAAGAGAATCAAAAGCAGACGAAGGCATTGGGAGATCAATTGACTCTGGTGCAGGAAGAAATGCAAAATGTCCAGAAGGGTCTGGGAAATCTGGAAGAAGATTTGGCATTGACGGGTGAAACCATTGGTGGCACGAACAAGACCAAAGAAGCTCTGCAGGATAGGGTTGACCAGCTCAATAAACAGCTGGTTGATTTGAAAGCATCTCTGAAAAAATTGGAGGATGCTGCCCGTGCTTGGTAAGATAAACCGTTTCTTTCTCTTTCTGCTGGCGCCTGCTCTCGGTTTTTTGGTCGCTTTTGCGCTGGACAATCCAGTGGACAAGCTCCAGATAGAAGGCCTGAAGCTTCCTTCTGCCGTAGCGAAGAGCCAAGCAGATGAGCTGGGGGAACGGCTCAACGACACCAAGGTGCAGCTTCGAAACGTAGAAGTTGTCATCGAAGACATCCGGGATCGCTCGAAAAAGGAACAGAAAGAATACGAGCAACAAAACAAGAACATCAGCAGCGCACTTGAAGCGAGCAAATCCCAGACGCAAAAATCTGCGGATGTATTGGACACGATTTTGTCCAACATGCTTGGCAAGCCGATCGGTCAACACTTCGGGAAAAACTCGACAGTGAAAGTCTATTCCCTACAAGAAGGCGGATACCGCGGTTATATGGCCAAAGTGCGCCTCAATGATCCGAACGCGTTGAAAATGGTGCTGGCCAACAACTCTGTGAAAAGTAAAGGAGAAACGACGAGTCAAGCTGGTAAGCGTACAGGAGCCATACTTGCGATCAATGCAGGTGGCTTTATGGCGGACAAGCAGGGCAATCTGACTCCGTTAGGCATCACTGTTGTTGACGGCAAGATTCGAACCTTTTCCAATAATGCGAAGCTGAGCTTTGTCGGTTTCAACAACAAAGGTCATCTGGTCGGAACAAACATCAAAACACAGGCGCAAATTACACAACAAGGGATATTGCAGGGAGCGAGCTTTTTGCCGCGTCTCTTGCAAGACGGAAAGCGATTGCCTATTCCGCGTGAATGGGCGAATGCGCGTCAACCGCGAACGCTGATCGGTCATTTCGACAACGGCGATTTGCTGCTGATTGTTATTGATGGAAGACGAGATGGTTGGAGTAATGGTGTTACGCTGGAGGAAGCGCAAAGAAAGCTGCAAGAGTGGCATGTCGTGGATGCGTATAACCTCGACGGCGGCGGATCCAGTGCGTTTTATTACAATGGCAAGCTGTTGAACAAGCCTTCTGGCGGCAAAGAACGACGCGTGGTGAGCAATTTGGTCGTCATGCCATAAGCAAAAATCGCAACACTCTTCTGTGAAGACGACAAGTCTTGCTGCAGAAGAGTGTTTTTTTCTGTAGAGAAAAGTTTGCCTAGGCAACTGTGAATGTGGGTTGACCTTGAAAAATGCTGAAAATTATAATAATAGTAGAAGTTAATGAAATGGAATAGGAGGGATCGCATGAAAAAAGGGATGTTGGTTGCCCTCTCGATTGTTTCCGTGCTTTCGTTTCCTCATTTTGCGGTGGGAAAAGTCCCAGGTGTGCCAGCCGGTGTGCAAGGAGCTACAAAAGGAATTGTCGCGGTCTCTCATCCAGCAGCGGCGCAGGTCGGTAGAGATATCTTGGCAAAGGGCGGCAATGCGATTGATGCTGCGGCTGGGATCCAATTTGCTCTGAATGTGGCAGAACCGTATATGTCCGGTATCGGCGGCGGTGGCTTCATGATGATTTACGTGAAGGATCAAAACAAAGTGACCGTGTTAGATAGTCGGGAAGTGGCGCCTGCCAAGGTGACTCCTCATATGTTTTTGCGGGCGGACGGCACGCCGATCCCGTTTGAAGAGAGACATACGAGCGGTCAGGCCGTAGGTGTTCCAGGTACATTGCTGGGTGTAGAACAGGCGTTGGAATCGTATGGGACATGGGACTTGGGAAAAGTGATAGAACCGTCGATTGAACTGGCGGAAAAAGGAGTTCGCGTCAACTGGGTGTCCGCTCAATTTATTGCCAATTCCATGGAAAAGCTGAAGAAGCATGGGACGGCTGCACAGGTGTTTGCGCCAAACGGCGTTCCACTCAAAGAAGGTGAGATGCTGATTCAGCCCCAATTGGCGAAAACGTTGAAGATCATCCGTGACAAAGGCTCGAATGCCTTGTATGAAGGGGAAATTGGCAAGGCCCTCGTCGAGGAGGTACAAAGGACGGGTGGCTCCATGACACTCGATGATTTGCAGGCGTATCAAGTAAAAGAGCGTGAACCGGTCAGCGGCATGTATCGCGGATATGAAGTGATTTCGATGGCACCACCCAGCTCTGGCGGCTTGACGCTGATTCAGATTTTGAAGCTGATGGAAGGCTACGATAACACAAAAGACGGAATCGGGTCGGTAGCCTATTTGCATCATCTGATTGAAGCCAACCACCTCGCCTACGCAGATCGGGCGGCGTATATGGCGGACGAGGACGTGTATCCAGTACCGAAAAAGGGACTGATTGCGGAGGAATACATCAAGGAACGGCGTCAGCTCATTCGTGAAGAAACCGCGAATGCCAATATAGTGGCAGGCGACCCTTGGAAGTACGATCCTGGCAAAAAGCCAGAGGTGTCCATAAAACTGAGAGATCAATCTCCGGTCAAGCAGACCACGCACTTCTCTGTGATGGACAAATGGGGGAATATCGTTGCGTATACGACCACCATTGAAGATATTTTTGGCAGCGGTGTGATGGTTCCGGGTTACGGCTTCATGCTCAATAATGAGCTTACGGATTTTGACGCGATTCCTGGTGGTGTCAATCAGGTCGAGCCTGGCAAGCGTCCACGTTCGAGCATGACGCCAACCATGGTGCTAAAAGACGGAAAGCCTTTTTTAGCAATTGGCTCACCTGGTGGCTCTACGATTATCGCCTCCGTATCGCAGACGATTCTCAATGTGATCGATCATGGAATGGAAATTGAGGAGGCCATCCGTGCACCACGCATTTTTTCTAGCGGCTATCCGAATGTGACGTGGGAAGCGGGCATTGACCAAGATGTCATCCTGCAATTGATGGCAAAAGGTCACGTCTTTGCTGAGGAGCCGACGAACATTGGTAACGTCCAAGCGATAGTGTACGATTTTGAAACGGGAAAAATGTACGGCGGAGCGGATAACACACGCGAGGGTACTGTACTAGGGGTCGATGCCATTGCGTATACGGCTGCGCAGCCAGTCCAGTCGCCAAAAGAAAAAGAAGGCCCCTTTGACTTACGAGTAAACGGCCATGTCTATCCATATACAGCAGAGCAAAAAGTGATGATAGATGGGGTAGCGTATGTTCACGCTAACAAGTTGCTGTTAGGTTTGGGACAAAAAGTGACGTCCTTCCAGTCTGATGTGGTCATGGTGAAGGGAATGCCTTACTTGCCTGTCAAAAAAATTGGCGAGAAGCTGGGCTATACGGTTAATTGGAAGGAAGGAGAGCGGTCCATCGAGTTGAATCGCAAAAAGTAGGCTGATCAAGGAAAGGATGTTGCAAAAATGAAGAAAGTACTTGTACTCGGAGGAACGCGATTTTTTGGAAAGCGATTGGTCCAGCTTCTCGTTGAAGCTGGGGCAGACGTTACGGTGGCAACGAGAGGGTTTACCCAAGTGGAGTTGCCTGCCTCTGTCAAAAGAATGACCCTTGATCGCGATGACGTCCATTCACTAGCGGTTGCAGGGGAAGAGCAGTGGGACGTGGTGTACGATAACATCTGTTATTCCTCCCAAAATGCAATGGATGCGTGTAAGGTTTTTCGGGGGAAAGTGGGTAAGTACGTTTTGACCTCTACTCTGTCCGTCTACGACTATGCAGAGGAACCACTACAGGAAGAAGCATTTGATCCATACACGTATGAAATCAACCGGAAAACGAGAGACGAGACGACCTATCAAGAAGGCAAACGTCAAGCAGAAGCCGTCTTTTTTCAGGAGAAGGCCTTCCCTGTCGTAGCCGTTCGTTTTCCAATCGTACTGGCGGAAGACGATTACACTCGTCGGCTATGGTTTCACATTGAGCATGTGCAAGAGGAGCTCCCAATAGGTATCACGAATCTCGCTGCCCGGATATGCTTTATACATGCACAGGAAGCAGCTCAATTTTTGGCATGGGTGCCGACAACGTCCATCACAGGGCCAGTAAATGCGTGCTCGGATGGGACTGTTTCGCTTGCTGAACTGATGGAGATGATTGCGCAAACAGTCGGAAAACCTGCCCGCATTGAGCCAACAATAGATGCTTCTGATGCGTCTCCCTTTGGGTTTGTCGCATCCTTTTACATGGATAACAGCAAGGCTAAGGCCGCGGGCTTCCCATTTTGGTCGCTGGATGAATGGGTGTCGGTGCTTGTCAAAAACTTAAACGAGGAATATACCTCCGAAAAAGCGTGACCTATCTACCTTTTCTTTCGTATAACTCCATGGTAAGGTAGAGCAGAACATATGTGTCTGTAAGGAACCAGGAGGATCGATCATGAACAAAAATCGCACCAGCAGCCTTGCGATCGTCGCAGCATTATCAGTAGCATTACTCAGTGGATGTGAACCTCCCTCATTAAGTGGAATGTTATCCAGCGAGTCGAATGGACAATCCGCGGGAGAGGGAACGCAGTCAACGACAGTTGAGCCAAATAACGAGGAGACAGCACGTCCCCAACGGGCATCTCTTGCAGAGACGATAAAAGATGTGGATGGAGTGCCAACTGTTACGAATGCAACAGATCTCTCGGTTGTCGTAAATAAACAGCGGGCATTGCCTGCCGATTATATTCCACCGGATTTGATAGAGCCGAATGTGCCATTTCCTTTTGATGAAAAAGTTGAGAAGCGATTACTGAGAGCAGAAGCCGCACAAGCATTAGAAGAACTGTTTGCCAAAGCAAAGACAGAAGGTATTGAACTGTATGCTGTTTCTGGCTACCGCTCATCTAAGACCCAAAAATCGCTGTACGAAACGTATGTAAGAACACAAGGTGCTGAACATGCCGCTGCCTACAGTGCCGTACCTGGAAAGAGCGAGCATCAGACTGGCTTGGCTATGGATGTGTCCGGATATGATGCAAGTACACGCTTGGAAGAATCCTTTGCTGAGACACCTGAAGGAACATGGCTGGCAGCCAACTGTGCAGACTTTGGCTTCGTCATTCGCTATTTGAAGGGCAAGGAAGATACGACTGGATATGCCTATGAGCCTTGGCATTTGCGTTATGTAGGGAAGGAAATGGCGAAAGAAATTATGGCAGGTGGCCTTACTTTGGAGGATTATTTTTCTGAAGCGGCAATTGCCCACAAATAACGTCATCGAAAACGAAAAGAGCCGCCCCGATAAGGAGCGGCTTTTTTGTGCATGGATAAATGTTAACGTGGGAGGCGAACCTGGGACAGCGGCCAGTATACGACCTCTGCACGTCCAACTACATGATCCAGTTGAACAGGGCCAATGACGCGGCTGTCCATACTGTTGTTGCGATTGTCCCCCATAACAAACACACTGCCCTCAGGAATTTTCACAGGGTCAAAATCTTCGGTTAACGTCACACCTGACGAAGAAGCTTTTAGCTTGTTTTCGACCAAATACTCTTCGCTGAGCGGTTGACCATTGACATACACTTGATCATTTTTGGCTTCAACGGTGTCACCTGCTACTGCGACCACGCGCTTGATCCAGTTGTCGCCAGTTGCATCTGGATGAATGATGACGATATCGCCAGGCTGCGGTTCTTTGAGATAGTAAACCGCTTTGTTTACGATGACGCGCTCGCGGTCATGCAACGTACTTTCCATCGAACGCCCTTGGACAACGTAGGGAGCCATGACAAATACGTAGATAAAGGCAGTCAATCCGCCAATCAAGACAAACGATTTTAACCAATCGAGCAATTCCGCTTTCCATTTTGGTGTAGGGTTGGTTTGTTCCATTGAAATTCTCCTATGTATGTAGTTTCTGTGGCAAATATGCCTGAGTCAAATGCCTCGTGTGTGTAAGGCTGTCTTCCCATTATACATGCTTTACGAATAGATACGAAAGATGATTCAAGGAAATAATTGGCTTCGTGGATGAAGCTGAAAAAGTCGTAACATTATTTTGCAAGCTTACCTATTGTCAGTTTTTCCTGTTTGAGTTAAGATGTTCTTGAAATAAGTTTTACAATAAAAATATTAAGTGGTAAACACTTTGTCTGGCTCATACATATCTTTCGTGAAAAGAAATAATTTCGGGAGTCCTCTTGATCTTCCGGTACTTAGGCTATATAGTTTTATAGTAAAAGTACTTATATTATTAATTTTCCGAAAATGGGTGATGTTGTGAGCAATATGTCCCGTGCCAGTAAACTTGAGGAACTGGATCGAGTATTTGTCGAGATTGCTCGTTTCTTTATTAACAATTGGCTAGAGGAAGAGTCAATCAGTCCGAAGCAGTTTATCTTGCTGCGTGTGCTACATCAAAAAGGACGAAGCACAGTTTCTGAGCTGGCGACTATTTTGAAGTTATCCAATAGTGCCACCACAATCGCACTCAATCGGTTGGTCAAGGCTGGTTTTATTGACCGGGTTCGAGATGAACAGGATCGACGTGTCGTGTGGGTCGCTTTGTCACAACAAGCCGTTCCGACTCTGGAAGGACTTTTGTGTCACAGGAGAGCACTAGTAGGAAAGCTGCTGGAGAATCTGTCTGACGACGAGTTAGAGCAGTTTACGTATTTTCTCAGGAAAATGCAGCAGTGCATATAGCATACCTTCAAGTTCGGGTTTGGGGACATTCGTGTAAGACAAAAGTGTGTACCGCGGGAATGGGAGTGTACACATATGAAAAAGAAAAGCACACTGATCATGAGTTCTTGTATCTTAGGAGCGGCTCTCTTCACACAAGCTGCATTTGCAGAAGAGGCAGTAAAAGCTACTGAAACGACTACTGCAACAGAAGCAAAAACAACTGCAACTGAAGAAAAACCAGCAACTACAGAAGAAAAGCCTGCAAATACTGAAGAAAAACCAGCAACTGAAACCACAACAACTGCACCAGCAACTAAACCTGAAGTAAAACCTGCGACTCCAGAAACAGTTTCCCCAATTCAAGGTTTGACTCAACAAGGTGGCTGGGTCATCATGCCAGGTAAAGATGAGTATGTATGGGTGAGTGGACAATATGTTCCAGTAATCTCTAACGTAGCTGGTTGGGCAATGATGCCAGGAGTAGATCAATTTGTTACTACTGGTGGCGTAACTCCTGTGAGTGCTCCAGCAGCTGGTTGGGCAACGATCGCTCCAGAATCCGATAACGAAAAATAAGCATAGCTGATGATAAAGACGCTTTGTCCCTCGATTGGGCAAGGCGTCTTTTTTTCGGCTAAATCTGGAGATTCCCGTACAAACTATAGCGAATAGAAACCAGAGGGAAGGAGGAACGAAAATGGCAGGTTATGAAAAAGATCAGGCTCGATCCAGGGCGAGAGAGTTGGGCACTGAGGATGCAGGTGGAGCCGTCTACTATCAAGAGGCAGACGAATATACGGCTGGTCTAGCTACAACGCAAGAGTTGGTCAGTGACATGTACAAGATGGGAACCATTGAGGACAGGGAACAGACCGTGTAAAAACATAGGAAAAGAGCAAGGTCAGCCTGGAAACAAGGAGGCTGGCCGCTTTTTGTTTCGTTGATAAAAAATTTTTTATTGACTTGGTAGATTGTATCGGTAAAAATACAAGAGGAATCAGAAAATTTAAAAAGGGTGTGCCACGAATGAGAGACTCACGATTAGATCAATTAGCGCACAATCTGGTTAACTATTCTGTACGAGTACAGCCAGGGGAAAACATTTTGATCAACGCGAAAGGGGACACACCGGATTTGGTGCAAGCCCTCGTGCGTGAGATTTACAAAGCAGGCGGCAGTCCTTATGTTCAATTGATTAATCCCGCCGTCAGCCGAGAAATCGCAATGAATTGCAATGAAGAGCAGTTGAAGACCATGGCTCAACATGAAGTTGAACTCATGGAGAAAATGCAAGGTTACATCGGGATTCGTGCAGCGAACAACATCAATGAAATGGCTGATGTTCCAAGTGACAAGCTGAGCATCTATTCTCGCTTGTATGAGCTGCCGGTGATGAACGTGCGCGTGCCTAAAACGAAGTGGGTTGTTCTTCGTTACCCGAATCCTTCCATGGCACAGCTTGCGAATATGTCTACAGCAGCTTTTGAAGATTTTTACTTCCAAGTATGTAACCTGGATTACGCGAAAATGGACAAAGCAATGGATAGTCTGGTTGACTTGATGAATCGCACAGACAAGGTACGCTTGGTAGGACCTGAAACGGATCTCAGCTTCTCAATCAAGGACATTCCTGCTGTGAAATGTGCTGGCCTGCGCAATATTCCAGATGGTGAAGTGTATACAGCACCTGTGAAGGATTCCGTAAATGGCGTTATCACTCATAATGCGCCAACACCATACCACGGCTTCACTTTCGAAAATGTTCGCTTGACCTTCAAGGACGGTAAAATTGTGGAAGCAACAGCGAACGATACCGAACGCTTGAATCAAATTTTGGATACGGACGAGGGAGCGCGCTTCGTTGGGGAATTCGCTATCGGTGTGAATCCTTACATTCGCAACCCGATGAAAGATATCTTGTTTGACGAAAAAATAGACGGAAGCTTCCACTTCACGCCTGGTCAATGCTATGACGAAGCATACAATGGCAACAAATCGTCTGTGCACTGGGACATGGTTTCCATCCAGCGTCCGGATTGGGGTGGAGGAGAAATCTGGTTTGATGACGTCCTGATTCGCAAAGATGGTCGTTTTGTCATTGCAGAACTTGAATGTTTGAATCCAGAAAACTTGAAAGGGTAAGGCAAAGCCTACCCAAATCATTTGTCGTACTGACGAAGCCTTTCGTGAGCAAGCATAATATCCATTTCTAGCTGAAATAGCATGTGCAGATTGCTTGAAGGAAGAGTAATTCTGCGTGCTGCGTGGTAGAGAAGTGGCTTGTTTTGTTTGATGACCGTCATGATTTCCACAACCGGTGGAACGACTTGCTTGATTCTTAGCAGACTTTGCAAATAGCGAAGAAAGGTTTGAATACTAGCTTGGTCATCTTTGTTCGGTAGCGTTTCAATCAAAGCGAAAAAGTCTCGGACGATGATACGCTTCGTCTCCTGAGGCTCCACTATGGTTGTACGACTCACTTGATCCACCTCACGGGAAAGAGTAATAGCTTCTTTTCTTTTCCCGCTGAATGACAAGTGATAAACCTTTTGCTCGATAAAAAGTCTTTGGCATGTGCGTGTGCCAAAGACTTTTCGTTTTTATGACTCACGATTACCATCGTAGACGCTTGCTTCTTCCAAGGGAATCCGTATACGCAGGAGCAGCCAGGCATTCAAGAGTGAAAACGTCAGGGCAGTTGTCACAGCGGAAAATGTCAGGGGGAGTAGGAGCAGCTCAAGCGATACGACCAAGTAGTTGGGGTGACGAATGAACCGATAAGGACCTCGCTTGATCGGAGCCTCCCCTGGGAGTATGAAGATGCGAGTATTCCACCGTTTACCCAAGCTGCGAATGCACCAGTAACGAAGTCCTTGCGCGATCAAAAACAGGCTGAACGGTACCGCCCACCAGGAGGGCAGAACCATGGCACTGCTTTTTCCCACCACCTCGAAAATAAGCGAGAGAAAAAAGAGAAGATGAAGAAGAACGATGTATTTGTAATGACTCGCCCCAACCTCGTAGCCACCTTTTGACCGGATATAGCGGGCATTCCTCACGGCAACGAGAAGCTCGACCAGCCGCTGCAACACGACTGCAACCATGACGAATCCAAAGAAGAGCAACATGGCTATCTCGCCTCCAGAAGTAAGAGCTCGGAGCTAAATCCAGGTCCAAGCGCAGCGACCAAACCGCGATCTCCTGGTTCCCACGCCCTCTCCAAGCTTTTTTCCAAGACGAACAAAACCGTAGGGGAAGACATGTTTCCAAAATTGGTTAGAACATCTTCAGAAAAACGAGTGGCTTCTGTGCCAATGCCCAGAGACCGCTGGTAAGCCGTTAATACCTTGGCTCCACCTGGATGGAAAATGAAATGACGCAGATGATCAATAGACATCCCGTGTGGTGACAGAAAGCTTTCGACGTTTTCGCGCATCGAAGAACGAATGAGAGTAGGGATGTCGCGAGAGAAAATGACTTTTAACCCCGGATCGGTCAATTCCCATCCCATGACATCTACGGTGTCCGGCCATGTTGTCGTTCGTGCATCACAAAATTGAACCTTAGGTGCGTCAGAAGAGGACAAGACTTGGTCTCCTTCTATTAATGCGGCTGCAGCTCCATCTCCAAATAGGCACGTTGCGACCAAATTGCTTTTAGACAAATCTTGTCGGATGAAGGTCAAGCCGCACAGTTCTACGCTCACAAGCAATACTCGCCGCGAGGGATAAGCTTGGGTGTATTCACATGCCCGCGACAATCCCATCGCTCCACCGGCACAGCCAAGGCCCCACAACGGTACACGGGTTGCTTGCGGACGGAGTCCTAAACGGTGTAGCAAGCGGGAATCAAGGCTTGGGGTCGCAATACCAGTGCTTGATACAAACATCAGACAATCGATGGATGACGGCTCGACACCAGCTTTTGTCAAACACTTTCGGGCTGCTTCCTCGGCCAAGGCTTCTGCATGTTCGATATACAATTGATTTTTCTCTGCAAAGGGCCGGTCCTCCAAAAACCAATCCATTGGCATGCTAAAATATCGCTTCTGAATGTGACTGTGTGCAAATACGTGTAACAAACGGTCTATGTCGGGAAAAGCATCTTGAAAAAATAGGCGTGCCAGCTTCATGGAATCCTCTTGTGTAATCTCGTGGGAAGGTACTGCTGTAGCCACTGCTTCAATACGGGGCATACATTCATTCACTCCCGTCTGTCATTATTAGCCATTAGCTTATCCCTTCCAATTGGTTCCAATTCATGTTACAGCATGTGTATAGACCAAAGGCTGGTTGTCAGGATTTTTCCAAGATTCGCTTGAATGAATAAGTGACAGTTTCGTGGTTTTGCTTGAACTTACAAAAAAAGATAGGTAAAATATTCCTGGTTATGTGAAAAAAGACCTACTAAAAATTCGTTAGGTAGGTCTAATGTCCGAATTGGAAGAGGGTAACATCGGATAGATCGGGGGTAGTGTGCTTTGGGCTCACGTTGGATTAGCTTGGGTGTGTCCTGTGTGATCATCTCGGTTTGGCTGATCGGATACGGATTGCCTACGGATGAGAGTATGGTTGTCTTTCTTTTACTTGTGGCTATCATTCAGTCGCTTGCTGCCTATCAAATAGGGAAATATGTAGATCAGTTGCGGCAGATGGCTTATCACGATTCACTTACAGGCGTTCTCGTCAATCGCAGATTTCATGACAAGTTGGTTGAAGAAGTAGAGTTGGCAAAAAGCAATCATCAATCTGTTACTTTATTGTTTATTGATTTGGATAATTTCAAAATATTCAATGATTCATATGGCCATTTGGAAGGCGACCGAATCCTTTGCCAATTTGCAAGACTCTTGCAAGCAAGTGTACGCAAACAAGATACGGTTGGAAGATGGGGTGGGGAAGAATTCGTCGTTTTGTTAACGCATACAGACACAATAAGAGGACTGGCAATTGGAGAACGTATTCAAAATCAAGTGAGGCACGCTCTTTCAGGTGTCACGGTCAGCATCGGAGTAGCCTCGTACCCTCACCATGCTTCAACAGCGGAAGAGTTAGCGAAAATAGCAGATATGCTGATGTATGAAGCGAAAAAGAGGAAAGATTGCATGATGGTCGCTTCGAATGAAAAGATAAATATTGGCAAGAATAACACTCGTCATCTCTCTTGACACGGGTGTTTTTTTTGATTGTAAAGGGCATTTACAAAAACTTAATAATTCCTTAAAGAAAAATATACACACTTGACCTTGATTTTAAATTTACGGAAACAATAACTTTCGATATAATCTGTTAGGTGTCATTTATTCAAAGGAGTGAAGAAGTCCCGTATGTTGAAATCAAACAAGTATATCTTCTTTGATCTGTTCGAGCAGCAGATTGCCACTGTGCACAAAGGAACTCATCTTTTCTATGAAATGATAGGAAACTATCAAGATCTAGAAACAAAGGTTAAGGCAATCAAGGCTGTCGAGAAAGAAGGAGACGAGATCGTTCGTCGCATCATGAACGAGTTAAACTCCACTTTTATCACTCCGCTTGAGCGTGAAGACATTCACCAACTCGCTCATACGATGGACTCGATGATCGACTACATTGACGGTGTCGCTGATCGTATGTATTTGTACCAAGTGACTCAACCAGATCCACGTGTACTGGCACAAGCCAATATTTTGGTGAAATGCTCGGCAAAGCTGATCGAGCTGATTCGCACACTGCGCAAGCTGGATCATAAAGTCGTTACACAAATCGCTGGGGAAATTAAAGATTTGGAGCATGAATCTGACTCCAACTACCGCAAAATGGTATCTGATTTGTTGAACTCTCCTGATACCAACCCAATGGAGGCTATCAAACTCAAAGAGATTTACGATAAGCTCGAAGACTGTGCTGACTTCGCTGAGGACGTCTCCAACCTGGTAGAAGGGATCGTGTTAAAGAATGCCTGATCTTTCGCCAGAGTTGCTTATTCTGGTACTCGTCGTCATCATGGCGCTAGCTTTTGACTTTATCAATGGTTTTCACGATACAGCGAATGCAATTGCGACTTCTGTTTCGACGCGTGCATTAAGTCCGAAAACCGCGATTATTATTGCATCCCTGTGTAACTTGCTTGGTGCACTTTCGTATACAGGTGTAGCGAAGACAATCGGGGGAGGCATTACCGATCCATTCAAGCTGGAAAATGGATTGGTCGTCGTTTTGGCCGCGTTGACATCTGCGATTTTGTGGAACCTAATCACCTGGTGGTTCGGAATTCCTAGTTCGTCCTCGCACGCGATTATCGGCGGTGTTGCAGGTGCTGCTTTTGGTGCCGCAGGAAGTGGTGCCATTAACTGGTCAGGCTTCATTAGCATTATCCAAGCGTTGATCGTATCACCGCTTGTTGCCTTTGCTGTTGGTTTTGTCGTGATCAAGCTTGTGTCTTGGTTTGTTCGTAACTCAGCGTACCACAAAACCAATCGAAATTTCCGTTCGATGCAAGTCGTGTCAGCAGCTTGGCAGGCCTTCAGCCATGGAGCCAACGATGCGCAAAAAACAATGGGCGTAATCACCCTTGCTCTGATTTCTGGAGGATTCTTGATACAAGAACCGGGCGAATTCGTCATTCCACTGTGGGTAAAACTCTCAGCTGCTATTGCAATGGCTTTAGGTACAGCTTTTGGTGGATGGCGTATCATCAAGACCTTGGGTGGTAAGATTATGAAAATCAAGCCAATTTCCGGTTTCTCAGCAGACCTGTCTTCTGCCTTGATTATCACAATCTTTACAGCTTTGAAACTGCCGGTGAGCACAACGCACGTGATCACATCCGCCATCTTGGGGGTTGGGGCATCGCAAAAGCTGAACGCAGTAAAATGGGGCTTGGCTGGCCGAATTTTGGTCACTTGGGTCATTACCCTTCCGATTACAGGACTTTTGGCTGCTGCATGCTACGTCGTGTATGACGTATTCCTGTAGAGCTACATCTTTATATAACACACAACCAGACACCTTTCCGTGTAGAGAACGCGGGAAGGTGTCTTTTTCATTAACTTGACCCAGTTAAACGCTCCCATAAACCAGGCTTGGGTTTAATTTGCACGAGGCGTACGGCAGAGAATGGGATATAGTCCAGTGAGCCATCCCGTTCTTCAATTAAAATCCCATTTGGGCTGTAATCATACAATTTGCCTTCTGCGTATGCGGATAATCCTTGACCGATCATATCAGGAGCAAAATGAATACGTACGTAGCGATCGAGATACTCTTCTAAAATTCCATCATCCATCTGATTCCCCACCTTTTTCATTCTTTCTCCTAGTTATTGCCTGCATTGCGACAATTCAGACAAGGTAAAGAAAAAACCACCCAGTCGGACTGACCTAAGTGGTAATGGCTATGGCATATTAACGTTATTCAATCGAGTTTTGGGAATGTCCTGTCTGCTTGTTTTTGCGTGCAAACACGAGCATCAGGATGACACCAGCAGCAATTAAGCACAGACTGACTAATTGAGCGACACGCAGAGTATCTGCTATTAACAAGCTGTCTGTACGCATTCCCTCAATGTAGAAGCGACCGAGTGAATACAGGATCATGTAGCTGAACAAGACCTGTCCGTCGAATTTTTTGAATCGGTACAGCATGAACATGAGAACGGCGAAAACGAAAAGGTTCCAGATCGATTCATACAAAAACGTAGGGTGGTAATATTGTCCGCCGATAAACATTTGTTCGCGGATGAATGCGGGGAACTTTTCCATAAACTCAGCAGAGACGGGACCACCGTGCGCTTCCTGGTTGATAAAGTTTCCCCAACGTCCGATGGCTTGACCCAAAATGACACTCGGCATAAAAATGTCAGCCAAACGAAGGAACGGCAGATTATGTTTTCGAATATACCAGCTTCCTGCCAGAACACCACCGATTAATCCACCGTGAATAGCCAAGCCGCCTTGCCAAACTGCGAAGATGTCCAGTGGATTGTCTTCGTACTGCTCCCATTCAAACGTTACATAATACAATCTTGCACAAACGATGGCTGCTGGAATGATCAGAACCACCATGTTCAAGACGTGATCAGGATCAATGCCAGAACGTTTGGAATTGTAGCGCGCGAGATAAGTACCCAAGAAAAACGCCAGCCCCATAATAATGCCATACCAGTGAATCTTTAAGGGGCCGATTGCAATTGCGATCGGATCAATCATGAATGTGCCTCCTTGCCTCAAAACATCTGTGCCAAGTATAGCACAAATAGGCTGCTGGATTCCAACTAATGGCTTACTGGGACTGCAAAAAGCCGAGGATGGCATCAAGGGAGGCTCGTTTCATTGGAGCAGATACGGATGAGAATAAATCTCCGAATGTTTCCAGTCGTTTGGGCACTGTATAAACGGTGAAGTCTGTGGGATGAGAATGAGGAACCTCCTCCCACAGGAGTGGTGTTGATACGGTTGCCTGTTCTTTTGCACGGGTTGAATAAGGGGCTGGTAATGTTTTCCCCCGCCAGTGTTGCAAATAGTCAATGTACAGCTTATCTCCCCGATTCTTCACTAGTCGCTCGATGGTTAAAAGTGAGGGATGCTTGCTGACTAAATAGGATGCGATGAAATGTCCGACCAGGCGTGTCTGTTCAAAGGTATAGCGGAGTTCAATCGGAACGTATATTTGCAAGCCACTGGAACCAGATGTTTTGACCCATGAAGGCAGCTGTAATTCATCGAGCAGCTGTTTCAACAAGAGGGCAGACTCTATCACAACAGCAAAATCGTCTGTAGAAGGGTCAAGGTCAAATACGAGCTCTGTCGGAGTCTCATCCTTGGCGAGGTGAAAGGAGACGTGCCACTCCAATGCTGCTTGATTTGCCATCCACACGAGTGTCGCCCGATCATTGCACAGTACGTAACGAACATTTTCCCACGTATGCGTTTGTATCCAGTCAGGCGCATAGTCAGGGGCGTTTTTTTGATAGAAGTGCTTGTCGCCAACTCCGTGAGGGTAGCGAATGACGGTTAACAGCCGATCCTTGCTATACCGCAGAAGTGGGGCTGCGACAATCAGCAAATAGCGCAAGTAATCTAGCTTGGTTACCTTGGCCTGTGGCCATAGAGGCTTGTCAGGATTTGTAATGGACAATATGTGATTGTCAATCGTCAGCTCGTACTCTTTTGTTGCAGGACGCAATAATGTTTTCACCTTCTTTTTAAAAGGTAGTAGGTGTTCCTACTATCTCCCATCCGTGTTTCTCTATGTAAAAGGAAAACCACTTTGCATATATTTCCTGCCAATCAACCATAATACGGGTAGCTTTCCAGTGGTTGGTGATGAAATGGAATTCAAGAAGAAAGATAAAATGCAAGAACTGATTGAGACAATGAATGCCTGTAGCTTAATCGAGCTGGAGGGTATACCGATTTCGCCTCAATTGGAACAGAACATTGATCTTTTGAAAAAAATGTTCGCTGATTGCTCTGATTTTGTCATACGAGAATTCCGTCAAAAAAACAGTGTCCGTGGGATTGCTGTCTTCGTTGATGGGCTAATTGATACGAAAGAGGTCAATTCTGCACTGAAATCGCTAATGGTGCTTGAAGACGGCGATGAAGATATAAAAGTGATTGAAGAGTCACTTTTGCCCGTTTCCCAGATGGGAAGAGTAGACGATTATAAAAAGCTGCTACAAGCTGTGCTTTCAGGTGATACAGGCATTCTTGTTGAGGGAAATACAGAAGCGCTCACGCTCGGCATTCGTGGAGCAGAAAAACGCTCCGTTAACGAACCAGAAGGAGAAGCGGTCGTACGTGGGCCGCGTGAAGGCTTTATCGAAAATATTCGCACGAACACGTCGATGCTGCGGCGCAAATTGCGAACACCTCGTTTGAAAATGAAGTCCTTGGTAGTTGGACGTGAGACGAACACCAATCTGGTGGTTGCCTTTCTTGATGGGATTGCTGATCCAGAGATCGTACAGGAGGTCACTGGTCGAATCAGCAAGATCAATATGGATGCTGTGCTGGAAAGTGGATATATCGAAGAGATGATCCAGGATAACACGTACTCGCCTTTCCCTCAGGTTATGTATTCCGAGCGCCCAGACACGGTTGCAGCGGCATTGCTGGAGGGACGTGTCGCGATATTTGTGGATGGGACACCGATGGTTTTGATCGTGCCTGTTACGTTTTGGATGATGATGCAGGCCAGCGAGGATTATTACGAGCGATTTCAAATGGCTACCCTAGTTCGACTGCTGCGTTACGTATTTCTCATCATTTCGCTCATTACCCCTGCTTTATATGTGGCCATTACGACTTATCACCAACAGATGCTACCGACCACGCTCCTTTTAAGTATTGCGGCTGCGCGCGAGTCCATTCCTTTTCCTGCTATTGTGGAGGCTTTTATCATGGAAATTTCTTTTGAAGCCTTGCGAGAAGCGGGGATTCGTCTCCCGAAAACGGTCGGACAAGCCGTCAGTATTTTAGGTGCGCTGGTCGTTGGTCAGGCAGCGGTGCAGGCAGGGATTGTTTCTGCCCCCATGGTTATCGTCGTATCGCTCACAGGGATTGCCTCATTTACCATCCCGCATTTTAATGCATCGATTTCATTGCGAATGCTGCGTTTTCCGATCATGATTGCGGCTTCGATCCTCGGCATCTATGGAATGCTAGTAGCGTTATTACTCATCCTCGGTCATATGGCCAACCTGCGCTCTTTTGGTGTCCCTTATTTATCGCCGCTAGGACCGATGTCGATCGGCGATCTAAAAGACGTACTAATGAGGGCTCCGTGGTCGATGATGGAAAAACGCCCAAGCTTTTTGGGAGTTCAAAATGCAAGGCGTATGAGCGATGGTTTTGCTAATTCTATTCAGCAAAGAGGAGGGCAATCAGGAGTGACAGGCAACCGTCATCCAAATGAGGAGGGACAATCGTGAAGGCTGTGACCCGCATATTGGTGGTGTCGCTCTGTATGTTCCTAGTATCTGGATGTTGGGATCGCCGTGAAGTAAATGATATGGCCATCGTCATTGCAATGGCGATGGATAAGGAACCAGACGGCAGGTATCGGTTATCCATTCAGGTCCCCCTGGTCAGTAGCCTAGGCGCCCAGTCCGGAGGTGGTGGTGGGACGAGTGGTGATAAGAGTTATTACGTTGATTCCGCAGTAGGCAGGACAATTCGGGAAGCGAATGGATTGATCCAAGCAAGAATGTCTCGAGAAATTTACTACTCCCATCACCGGATGATCGTCATAGGCGAAGAACTGGCGAAGGACGGAATGTCGGATGTGCTGGATATTGTGTCGCGCTTTCCGGAAAACAGACTGACAGCTTACATTGTCATGACAAAAGGCAAAGGAATCGAATTACTAACCGCACAGCCGCAATTTGAACGTTTTTCGGGAGAAGCGATGCGTGAGTTGGTCAAGATGGGGGGCATTACGGTAACGTTGAAGGATGTAGCCCAGATGCTCGGTACACCAGGGGTTGATGCCATTTTACCCGTTCTGGCAGCAGTGGATTCCCATCCGAAAGGAAAGTCAAAAGAAATAGAGGCGACGGGGGTAGGCTTATTTCGACAGGACAAGCTCGTATCCATCGCGAAGCCCAAAGAACTGCTCGGCTTGCGATTGTTCCAACGCGATTTTACTCCGTTTTCTGTTGTGGAGTCCCTTAACAAGCACGAACGGCTTACGATAACTCTTTCGAAAGGAAGGGCGAGTATCAAGCCTGTGATCAGGAAAGGCCACATTCATTTCAAAATTGATCTCTACGCTTCTGCTGTGGTGGTGGAGAATCTGTCAACCCTCGATCTCGAGGAAGAGAAAAATATTAGAATGCTGCAAACAAAGCTCGTCGAGCAAATCAATAGCGGTGTGAATCATATGATGAAAACGATCCAACAGAAACAATCAGACTTCATTGGGTTAGGAATCGCATTGTCGAGGAATTATCCGCGAGAGTGGCGAGACCGATATCGGAACAGGTGGAATAAGGAGCTTCCGAAAATCACATATGAAATCCGATCCAAAGTGCACATGGCCAATTTCGGACAGACAACGAAAAATATAACCCAAGGTGAAGATGATCATGAATAGAATATTTTTGATCTTTTTTATCTCTATGTTGGTACTTTCGTTTGGAGAATTCATCATGAAGCGAAAAGCAATGGACGGGAGACAGCAGCGAGTCATTGCTATTTTCTACGTTTTAACCATTCTTTGTCTGATTGCTTTGCAATTCCAGTATTATCAAGTGTTACCCACGAGTAATTTGATGAACTTTCTATCTCCTCATGTGAAGTGGTGGGTGGATCAGTTCGTATAAGGAGGCCCAAGTATGATTCACAAGCAAGTTGTCAATCATCGACAAATTGCCTGGCTGGTCGGTAGTGTCTTGATGACAGGAATGATGATCAGTTTCTTGCGGTCTGTCGTTCATGTAGCAAGGATGGATGCTTGGTTCTCTCAAATTTTACCCATCTTTTATGCGCTTTTTATCGCCTACGTTTTGAGTGGGCTGGTTGAAGCATACCCCGGGAAAAATATCTTTGAAATCTTGTTTATCATTGGTGGGAAGTGGATTGGTGGAGCTATCAATCTACTCATTTTGTTTTACATTTGGATCATCCTGGCGATCGATATTAAAGGGGCTGCTGATTTTTTACATATCTCCTTATTGCCAACCACGCCATTGGAGGTCATCTTACTCGTCTTCGTCTTACTGATGATGTACTATGGCAAAACGAGTCTTGAGGTGGCGGCACGGGTAAATGAGTTTTATTTTCCTCTTTATTTCATCATGTGCATTTCGCTCTATTTCCTGCTGGTTAATGAATACAACGTTGAGCGATTGGAACCAATCTTGACCACTAGCTTGGATCGAATCGTGGTCAGCAACTTTTTACCAGTGGGTGTATATGGTGATATTTTTCTCATTGGGGCATTCTTACATGCCATTGTAGAGCCGCGACTATTTTTTGCTGCGATGAAGCACGGGGTCATCATTGTTGGCTTTGGGACGACGATTATGTTGCTCGTCTTGCTCGGGGTGATGGGTTTCATGATCGCCAGTCGACTGAATTTCCCTATCTATATTCTCGTCCAGCAAATCCACGTCACAGATTTTTTGGACAGGGTCGAAATGATCCTCTTTAGTGTTTGGTTCCCCGCTTTCACAATCAAAGTCATTGTCGCTTACTTGGCATTTTTAGTGGGGGTGGGATCATTTGGGGGACAGCGGCATTACAATACATTCAATGCTCCGTGTGGATGGTTTATCGTTGTATCGTCCATATTTGCGTTTCCAAATGTAGCGCATATCGATCAATTTATTAGTTATAGCTTGCCGTTGATCGTGCTCGTCTTTCAATTCCCGTTGGCGATCTTTTTGCTCATTCACGTAAGGAGAAAGAACAAAGGAAGAGAGCAAAGCCTCATACCCGAAGGAACGAAGCTTTATCGATTTTACCGGTCGATGGTGTGGATCACGACAGTCTGTTTGAGTGGATGTGTGATCGTGATTTTGATTGGGGACTTTTTTAAGGACAAATCAGCAGTCGGAGGGGTTGCGACAGCTATTGTGTTTATTGCCCTCTTACTGATAGCGCTGTTGACGAGCTACGGGGAGATGCAGGCTCTTAATCATGGAAAACAAAAGCTGGGGAGGGCAAAACAGGCTGGATCGTTTCGACAATGAGATCGAAAGTAGAGGGGGTGTGCCTACGAATTTCCAAGTCAAAGCTACCATTCATACATCGTTAAATAAAGGCAGTGACAGTAAAGACTTTTTAGTCTTTGACTCAGCTGCCTTTTTGTAATGGATGAGAACCATATACCTTGATTTTTCAACGAAATATGTGACTAAGGTATGGTCATCCAATAATATCATCCTGATTTTTAACGGAAACTTCACCATTCGGATACCGATGCTTTAGATAGTCTCCGCCCCATTTACATAGTACTTGTAAGACTTCTTTTAATGATTCCCCATATTCGGTCAGGGCGTATTCAACTCTTGGCGGTACTTGATCGTATGTTTTTCGGGTGATCAAGCCATCTCTTTCAAGCTCTTTTAATTGTACCGTGAGCATTTTTTGTGAAATCCCCGTTACTAATCGTTTTAATTCCCCTGTTCGGATCGGTCCCCTGGTTAAGTGATATAAAATATGAGCCTTCCACTTTCCACCAATCACTTCTAAAACGACTTCCAGCCTGTTGTTGTACTGTTTCATTTTCTTTAACTCCTTTAAAAATATACAGGTACGTTGACGTACCTATAGCACGTTGGCGTTCCTATAGTACGTAAAAGTGCGTACTTT
The DNA here is from genome assembly GCF_013284245.2 of Brevibacillus sp. DP1.3A. Lineage (NCBI taxonomy): Bacteria > Bacillati > Bacillota > Bacilli > Caryophanales > Paenibacillaceae > Brevibacillus > Brevibacillus sp. DP1.3A. The sequence goes on from NZ_CP085876.1 coordinate 2,724,930, forward strand.
TCAATGTTTCCTATCCCTTGCATAATAGGGTTCGTTACCAAGTAATGCGGGATCGTGATAAGGACTGTAACCATTATACCCATAGAAGTATCCTGCATAAAATATTTAGGAGGTACTGCTACTATGAAAACTGCAAATCGCACAGCAAATTTTTATGACGTCATTCGAGAGCGTCGTTCTGTTCGGACTTTTGATCCTTCTTATACAATCTCAGAGGAAGAAATCAAAGAACTCATCGGAGAGGCGATTCTCGCTCCAAGTGGTACGAATCTGAATCCTTGGCGTTTTATGGTCTTTACAGAGAAAGCACTCAAGGAAAAACTGCTTCCTACGGCACTGGGACAACAACAAGTGGTTGATGCATCCGCGGTCATTGTCGTATTAGGAGATATGAACGCCTATACAGTAGAGAACGCGGAAAAAATCAATCAAAGAGCAGTGGAAGCCGGTTTCATGCCAGAAGAAGTGAAAAACAGAATTAACGAAAGTGTGAAAGGGTACTACGGTACGGTGAGTGAACAAGTATGGAGAGAATGGCAGCACCTTGATGGAGGACTTGTTGCGATGCAATTGATGCTCGCGGCAAAGGCAAGAGGTTACGACACTGTGCCAATGCTTGGTTATAACACAGAAGAGTTCCGAAAAATCTTCGATGTTCCAGATAACTGGGTGAACGTTCTGATGATTCCTGTAGGGAAAGCTACACAACCAGGGTTCCCGACTGTACGCTTGAGTGTTGATGAAGTGACGTACTGGAATGGCAAGTAATTGGTAGGATGGATGTTCCGCCACATATCATCACATGCTTGATCATGTGGCGTCTTCCCTGAAAACATGCATTTTCGATAGATCTTGTATCTGTCGCCTCTCTATAAAACAAAATCACAGATATTAAATATCCTTATTCACGACGAAAGAAGGTCTAACTATGAAACTAAGTGTTTTGGATCAAACACCTACATCTAACGGTCAAACTTCAGCGCAAACCTTTCAAAATACCATTGAGCTGGCGAAGCTTGTGGATGATATGGGGTATAACAGAATTTGGTACTCAGAGCATCATGGGGCTACAAACTTGGCAAGCGCCTCTCCTGAGATCATGATTGCACACATTGCATCTGTAACAAACAACATTCGTGTTGGCTCCGGTGGAATTATGCTGATGCATTATTCTCCATTAAAAATGGCCGAAGTTTTTAAAACGTTATCAACGCTGTATCCTAATCGAATTGATTTTGGTGTCGGTCGTGCTCCAGGGGGAGATCGGTTCTCCACGCTTGCCCTGCATGAAGGAAGACAACCGAATCTGCTTAACCAGTACGATAAGCTGATGGAAACCATGATGTTTATGACAGATACGATGCCTGAAGATCATGTGTACAGCCGCACATTGGCAGCACCAGTAGACGCTCCACTTCCTGAGGTTTGGCTACTAGGATCAAGTGGAAGCAGCGCTGCACAGGCAGGAAGATTCGGTATCGGGTATTCATTTGCCCAGTTCATCAGTGGACAATTAGAGTCTCCAATGCTCGAAGCGTATCGCACGAACTTCACACCCTCAGAGTTTATGCCTGCTCCCAAAATCAATGTTGGCTATTTTGTGATGGCGGCGGAAACAACGGAGGAAGCTGAATATCACGCAGCGAGCCTGGATCTGAATTTGCTGTTTCTGGATAAAGGCATGCCGTTTCAAATCTTCACACCAGAAGAAGCATTGAATTATTCCTATACCGAAATGGACAAAATGCAGATCGAACACAACCGCAATCGTTTCCTGGTGGGAAGTGCAAAAGATGTTGCTGATACACTACGTGAGCACGATGAAAAATACGGGATCACGGAAGCCGTACTTGGAACAATCAGTCATAGCCATGAGGCGAGACTACAGTCTTACCGTTTGCTTGCAAAGGAACTTCTATAAATAGAAAGGTGGAAAAAATGATGATCCCATTTTTAGAACGAATGAATAGCTTATCGAAAAAACAACGCGAAGATGGTTTAACCAAAAAAGAAAAGGAAGAACAACAACAGCTTCGTCAAGAATATCTGCAAATTATCCGCGGGCAAGTTTTGCACACATTTTCAGGGCTAACGATCTTAGACCCGCTGGGTAATGATGTAACGCCCGAAAAATTGAAAATCGCCCAACAAAATCAGATGTTCAATACAGAGGATGAAGCATGAATATGAAGTCTGGCGTCGAACAGGCCGTTTATGCTCTTCTGGTGCTAACTCGACTACCTAGACAGGCGATGTTATCTGGTGAAGCTCTAAGTCAACAGCTCCACGTCTCTCCAACTTATTTGCAAAAGTTAATGAGAAAACTTGTACAGGCAGGGATTGTTCTGTCTGTGCCAGGTGCAAAAGGAGGCTTTCGACTGCAAGCTTCACCAGACGACATAACCATTTATGATGTGTACATGGCAGTAGAAGGTGTGAAATCTCTTTATCGTTCGACGGGTATCTTTGAAGGGATGCTACAGTTAAAGGATAACAACGCCTGCTTGTTATCTGATGTCATGGATGAAGCGGAGCGTGCTTGGCAGGCTGTATTAAAACGCCAATCTATCGCTTCTTTACACAGCGAACTAAACGAAACCTGCTCGGCTGATGATTTGACGAAGCTGGATTCTTGGTTAAAAAGCACGATTCGTTAACTAGATAATTAATTAGATAAGGAGGAACGATGATGTTTGTTCGAGTGGTGACAATCAGTAGTAAAGAGGGAATGGAGGAGCAACTGAGGCAAATAGGGCGAAATGTACTTGTTCCTCTCAATAAAGCCGCAGGAAGTGTAGATGTATATTTCATGGAGCCTAGCTTAGAAACGGACAATCCCTTTTTTGGTGTCGTAAGTATCTGGAGAGAGAAGGAGGCGTTGGAGACGATGAAAAATAGCGGAAGTTATCGTGACATGCTCAAAGACATTGGACCAATGATTGAATCTGTCACGGATCATTTATATGTGGTCGAGTAATCCATTACGTAATGAGCTGGACTCCATCGTGAATGACTTGTTGGGTTGGAATGAATTGGTAGAAGAATGATTCCCGCCTAAGTCCACTTGGTATGATATATCCCCTGATCTAGCATAATAGTAGGAAGAACCTTCGAACGATTGAGGGTATTTTATTGACCTGAGGTGAACCATGCATCCAATCATTCCGATGGAGCCAATATTATGTGACGTAATTCCTCAAGGATCAGACTGGATTGCCCAAGTGAAGTGGGATGGTGTCCGGATACTGACCTACTTTGATGGTCATCAAACGAGATTATTTAATCGTCGGTTAAATGAACGGACTTTTCATTTTCCTGAAGTAGCAGACATTCATTCGTACTGCAAAGCTCGATCTGTCATAGTAGATGGAGAAATTATTGCATTAGGACCGGACGGAAAACCATCGTTTCATGAAGTGATGCGACGGGATGGAATAAGACGTTTGGAGAAAGTTAGCCATGTGCGAAAAGAAGTTCCTATTACATATATGATTTTTGATGTCATCTTTTTCGACGAGCAGTGGATCAATCTGCGTTCATTGAAAGAAAGGATTCATATCCTACAAGAAATAATCGTGACGAATGACCATATCCAATTAGTTTCCAACCACGATAATGGAAAAGCGTTGTTTACTGTCATTCAGCAACAAGGCATGGAAGGCATTATCATGAAAGATCTAAACAGCAAATATGTTATTGGGCGTAAAGAAAAACAATGGCAAAAGAAAAAATACTATCGGGATATCGTAGCGGTTGTAGGAGGAGTAACGATACGAGACAACATCGTAAACGCAGTACTGTTGGGGCTATACGATTCAGAAGGTAGGTTACTTTATATTGGACATGCAGGGGCAGGGAGATTAACGCGGAACGATTGGATGGCACTAACAGAGAGGATCGTGCCACTCATACAAAAGGATATGCCCTTCTTTAACAAACCCGAAAGGAATAGAGGAGCGATTTGGCTACAACCAAATGTTACTGTGAAAGTGAACTTCGCAGAATGGACAGAGGGTTATACGTTACGACAACCAAGCATACAAGCAATTGTTGATATACCTACTGATCAATGTGTGCTGGAGTGAACAACATCCCTCATGAATCGAGGGATGTCCTCTATTTGAAATTTCTAAAAACAGCTTAAAATAATGAAGTCGCATGGGTATTTGTAGGAATTTTACGAAACTTTTTTATTGATTAAGTATTGAATTCGAGCTATACTACTTGTATCTAAAGTAATTGATGGGTTAGCGCATTGGGCTGTATCTGGTTGAGCTGCTTCCTCCTTCCGTGGTACGTCCACCACACCTCATGGGAAGGAAGCTACTCTCTGATATGGCCCTCTTTGTGTCTCGCTCGGGTTGGGAATGTTTGTGTTTCTTTAATCCTTTTTTCATTGATATATAATTAGAGACTTGTTTATAATGACTGTGCGAACTTATTTACGAAAGAAGGAATTGACTTGCCGTTTCTTCGGTTTAAAGGCTTTGCGAAGCAAGACATAGAGCCCATTTCTCAGATTCTTATAGAAGAGTTTTCCAAAATTGCTGAGGTCGCTCAGGAAAAGGTGAAATTGGAGCTGCTTCAGGTAGATCAATTGACGAACAGTCCTTTGTCTGTAGAGATCATGATGTTTCCGCGTGAACAAAAGCAACATGACGCGATTGCTAGTGCCATACACGGCATTTTGAAGAACCAAGGCTTTCTACATGTCCATATTTTCTTCATTCTGCTATCGCCTTCTCTCTATTATAAAGAAGGACTTCCGTTGCAAGTCGGAATGACGAAATAAGCAAGAAAAAAGGTCGAGATCCTCCAACGGGATTTCGACCTTTTTCTATTAATAGTAGAGGCTTTCGGTTTGCAGGCACTTGGAGCATGTTCGCGTAAGTGGAGTTTCGATATAGACGTGGCTGCAGTCCTGTTGAATCAGCCGCAATTGTTGTTTAGATTGCTCTAGCTCAGCCTCTAATCGAATGATCTTTTCTCGTAAACGACTGGCTTCCTCCATAGGCATCCCCCTTCATTACGACTGGTACAAACGGCTTCCTTGTTCGCGGAACTCACGGGATTTTTCCTGCATCCCTGCAAGAATGGTGGGAACTTGGGCAGACCCTTGTTCATTGGCGATGTGACGAATGTCGTGCGATATTTTCATGCTGCAAAATTTAGGTCCGCACATGGAACAAAAATGAGCGGACTTGGCGGCTTCTGCTGGCAATGTTTCGTCGTGATATTCGCGGGCGCGCTCTGGGTCCAGAGACAAATTAAATTGATCGTTCCAGCGAAAATCAAAACGAGCTTTGGATAAGGCGTCGTCTCGTTGTTTTGCCCGCGGATGTCCTTTTGCGAGATCAGCGGCATGCGCTGCGATTTTGTATGCGATTAAACCGTTGCGGACATCCTCCTTATTGGGTAAGCCGAGGTGCTCCTTGGGCGTTACGTAGCAGAGCATCGCTGTTCCGAACCATCCAATCATGGCGGCGCCAATCGCTGAAGTAATGTGATCATAGCCGGGAGCGATGTCGGTCGTGAGTGGTCCAAGTGTGTAAAAAGGAGCCTCATGGCAAATGGACAACTGTTTATCCATATTTTCGCGAATGAGATGCATCGGGACGTGACCGGGGCCTTCAATCATGACTTGTACGTCGTGTTCCCACGCAATTTTTGTGAGTTCTCCCAATGTTTCAAGCTCTGCGAACTGCGCCTCGTCATTCGCATCCGCGATAGAGCCAGGACGTAGTCCATCTCCGAGGGATACACAAATGTCATAGGCCTTCAGAATTTCGCAAATTTCAGCGAAATGCGTATACAAGAAGTTTTCCTCATGATGGGCCAGGCACCATGCGGCCAAAATCGATCCACCGCGAGAGACGATACCGGTAACACGGTTAGCTGTCATAGGAATGTAGCGCAATAGAACACCAGCATGAATCGTGAAGTAATCAACGCCTTGTTCTGCTTGCTCAATCAAGGTGTCTCGGTAAACCTCCCATGTCAAATCCTCGGCTTTCCCATTTACTTTTTCAAGTGCTTGATAAATCGGGACGGTACCGACTGGAACGGGACTGTTGCGGATAATCCACTCCCGTGTGGTGTGGATATGTTTTCCCGTGGAAAGGTCCATAATGGTGTCGGCACCCCAACGGACCGACCAAATCATTTTTTCAACTTCTTCTTCCATCGAAGAGCTTACAGCTGACGTTCCGATGTTGGCATTGATTTTGACATGAAAGTTGCGGCCAATGATCATCGGCTCGCTTTCAGGATGATTGACGTTAGAAGGGAGGATCGCACGTCCAGCGGCGATTTCTGCCCTCACAAATTCAGGGGAGACACCCTCGCGAATGGCAACGTATTCCATTTCCGGTGTGATGATATTTTTTCGGGCATAATGAAGCTGGGTAACATTTTTCCCTGGCTTTGCCCGTTTTGGTTCGTAGCCCTCTCGAGGGAAAGTAGGGAGGGTGGCTGCCTTTTCTTCGTTTCGGATGCCGTCGTCAACTAGTTGTGGTTCGCGACCGACATACGTTTCCGCATCATTTCGCTCATCGATCCACTTGTGGCGGATGGAGGGCAGTCCTGCTTCAATGTCAGGAACGTAACCCGTTGCGGTATACTCGCCACTCGTATCGTACACGCGAAGAGGGGGATTGGGTGTGGAGCCAGACAATCCTTCGGTAGGATGAAGGGAAATCTCGCGCATCGGGACTCGGATGTCCGCGCGACTACCTGTTTCGTATACTTTGCGACTGCCTGGAAAAGATGACACCAATGACATAAGAAAAACCTCCTTGTTTTGGTTGCACGAAAGCGAGAACCGTTTAGGGAGGCGAAAGAAACATCCCACGAAAAAGCGCCGCATAAACAACATGCGACGCCAACGCGAGAGTAGAGAAGAAACGAGTATCCTAAAGATACACGTATCTTTTCGTGTCGTATATGACATTCCTCCGCTGGCATTACCCAGTTCAGGTTCAACGGTCGATGGCACAGTACCATCCTCTCAGCCTGGTGATTTCCAAGCTCCCGTGCTTTTTTTATTTTGGATTGCAAGAATAGGATAACGGGAAGTCCATTTAATTTCAAGGAAAATTTTCCAGTGAAAAAATTGCGGGTGTGCAACACATTTTCCTTCCCCCTATTCTCATGAATCGAACTAAAACTGTTTCTGTAGACCCACATGAATCCTATCTGTTACGATGAAGTTCGAAAAAAAGCAACTGCTTCCAGCGCTTTGATTTTTCTCGTTGTTGAAGCAGGTTGGAGAAGTATTTTTGAGGTGATGAGGTATGGATGTCTATTCGGATCTAAAACAAGGAGAACGTGGAGCGTGGGTAAGTATTTTCGCCTACATATTCTGCTCTGTATTAAAAATAGGAGTTGCGTATGTCACCGCGTCGGAAGCTTTAATGGCCGACGGTCTTAACAACTCAACGGATGTCGTCGCATCAATTGCTGTTTTGATCGGGCTTCGTATTGCAAGGAAACCACCTGATAATGATCACCCGTATGGTCATTTTCGGGCGGAGACGATTTCAGCACTTGTCGCATCATTTATTATGCTATTTGTCGGAGTTCAAGTCGTTACGAATGCCGTACCATCCTTATTGGACCCAAAGCATGCGGCTCCTGACCTGTTGGCAGGGTGGACAGCACTTGCGACTGCAGTCATTATGCTTTTCGTCTATCGCTATAATAAAAAGCTCGCCATTAAAACAAACAGCCAAGCACTAAATGCAGCGGCCGCTGACAACCGTTCAGACGCATTCGTCAGTATTGGGACGTTTATCGGGGTAGCTGGCGCACAATTTCAATTGCACTGGCTTGATCCTTTAGCTGCTTTTGTTGTTGGTCTCATCATCTTGAAGACTGCTTGGGACATTTTCAGGGAAGCAACTCACCGTTTGACAGATGGCTTTGACGAAAGTGAGCTTGCGGACCTGCGGGCTACTATTTCCTCGATTTCGGGAGTTAAGGATATCAGTGACATCAAAGCCCGCTACCATGGCAGCAGCGTGCTGGTGGATGTTGTGATCCATGTAGATCCAGGTCTGAATGTGGTGGAGAGCCACACCATCACCGAGAAAATTGAAGAGCAGATGCGCAAGATTCACCGCATTAACGCCGTTCATATCCATATTGAACCATGCAGGAAGATGGTTCCAAACTAGATTTCATGATGTGAATGCAAAAAACCTGTCCATAGTGGGCAGGTTTTTTTAGGTGCAATTAAACAGGGGTAGCCTTCTTTTTGCGTAGTGTTTTGGTTGTAGACGTAGTCTTTTTCGGACTAGCTGCGGTCTCCTTTTTCGATACCTGCTCTTTTTCGGACGAGGAGGCAGCAGTGGTGCGTTTTCGCGCAGGCTTTGACGGAGTCGGTTCAGGCTCGATTTTGATGGGGACTGCGGCTTGACCGGCTGTAGACTCCAAGCTTTCTTTTAGGGCCTGCATGAGATCAATGACATTGGTTCTTGCCACGGTAGGTGCGGTAGCGATCTCCTGACCCTCCAGCTTATTCTCAATCAGTTTTTGCAGGTCGGATCGATACTCATCAGTATATTTTGTGGGATCAAAAGGGATCGTCATATTGCTAATGAGCTCAGTTGCCATCTTCAGTTCATTTTCGGCCAATGGTACAGTGGCTTCCGGCAAGGCAGGGACTTGACTGACGGGACGTACCTCATCTGGATAGAAGATCGTCTCCAGCATGATGCAATGCTCATACAGTCGGATAACGGCCAGGCTTTGCCGATTGCGCATCGTCACCTGTGCAACGCCGATCTTGCCTGTCTGTTCCATGGCGGAGCGCAGTAGGGCGTATGCTTTTTCACCAGTGTCCTGTGGGGATAGGAAATAGCTTTTATGAAAATAAACCGGATCGATCTCCGACAAGTCTACGAAGTCGATAATTTCAATGGCTCTGCGTGTTTCTGGCGTAATGGCTTCCAGCTCATCATCGTCGATCATGACAAAGTGTCCTTTTTCATATTCGAAGCCACGGACGATTTCGCTCGTATCAACTTCGCGTTGGCAGTGCGGGCACATTTTCGTGTACTTGATCGGGGTATTGCACTCTTTATGAAGTTGGCGAAAGCGAATATCGCGCTCTTCCGTTGCGGTAAACATGCGAACAGGTATATTGACGAGGCCGAAGCTGATCGAGCCCTTCCACACCGTATGCATGCGGATACCTCCTTCACAGCTATTTTTGTATAGTATCTGTAACTGCATAGAAGAAGTGCCGAGGGAATTGAAGGTGGAAAAGTAAAAAGCCAGCCGATTCGATGTGGCTGGCCTCTTGTATAGCTACTGCCCATGTTTGACGATGTCTGATTGATCTGCACGTGATTGCATGTCTCGCGCCAGCTCGACATCTTTGCCAGTACGGTCCGCAATGGACTGGGCTTTGGACGCCTTCAGTTTTTGTGCAGACGGTCGTTTTTCTGCCATGAACGACTCACTCCTTTCAGGCAATCTACATGTAGAGGGTGTTGCAGGTACATGTAGTATGCGCTGCACACAAAAAAATACCCCATCGTCAAATGACGAGGGGCAGCCGTTCAACTCCTCCCGATGAAGGGAGCGATGGCACGAAATGCTCCTATCAGACACGTCGTGCGCCAAAGTGAACAGCCTTTCAATTATGGGAGAGGAGAAACCGGAGGAAGAGCTTATGGGGAAACGTAAGTCTTCTCCGCGGTTGTCAGCGACACCGTTGCGTCGCTATTCATCATCTTTTCCAATCGAAATGGGTTGTATACCTTTCTTACACATAAATTTTTCCAGTTGCTAATTTTACGGGTGTATGCAGTTGTGATAGTATGATATCATTCTCAGTCTTAGAAAATGGAGTCTACCAACACGCGTTCAAAAAGTCGTCTTTTTGAACAACCTCTTACAACATACATAGGAAAGCAGACAGGTGAAGTGAGTATGCGAGTCATCGCTGGAGAACACAGAGGAAGACGGTTGGCAGCAGTTCCGGGCAAAGGAACCAGACCGACAACTGATAAAGTTAAAGAATCGATTTTTAATATGATTGGTCCGTATTTCGATGGCGGTTGGGCATTGGACCTATACGCAGGAACAGGTGGTCTCGGGATCGAGGCATTAAGTAGGGGAGCGGATCGCGCTGTTTTCGTGGAGCGAGATCATAAAGCTTTTGCCGTGGTAAAACAAAACGTCAGCACGTGCAGGCTGGACGATTATGCAGAACTATATCGGATGGATGCGGACCGCGCCATTCGCACACTGAGTACGCGCAATCAAAAATTTGATCTTGTCTTTTTGGACCCGCCATATGCCCAGCAAAAAATTGTCGAAGAAATTGAGATGTTGCAGGAGCTGGGAATGTTGGCGGACGGAGCGTGGATCGTGACTGAGCATGATATCGCAGACTCCTTTCCAGATGCGATTGGTCATTGTGTAAAGGATCGAGCGGCTAAGTATGGGGATACGGCCGTCACGGTATATTATTACGCTTTGGAGCCACAAGCCTAACTTTCAAATCAAGGTGCAAAAGAGCACCAAGGGAGGATAACCCGCTATGGCAATCGCCGTATGTTCAGGAAGCTTCGACCCTGTTACTTATGGGCATCTCGACATTATTGCGCGGGGTGCCAACGTTTTTGATAAGGTCATTGTTGCCGTCTTGATCAATTCAAAGAAAAACTCATTGTTCAGCGTAGAAGAGCGCGTCGATTTGCTTCGTCAGGCAACGGCTGACATGAAAAATGTAGAAGTGGACTCTTTTGACGGCTTGTTGATTGACTATATGAACAAAAAGGGTGCACAGGTGATCATTCGTGGTCTTCGTGCTGTTTCTGATTTTGAATATGAGATGCAAGTCGCCTCGATAAATAAAAAGCTCGACGAAAATATCGAAACGTTTTTCATGATGACGAACAATCAATATTCGTACTTGAGTTCAAGTATTGTAAAGGAAGTTGCGAAATACAAGGCGAGTGTCGCCGATTTGGTGCCGCCGGTCGTAGAAGAGGCACTGAAGCGAAAAATGGCCGAGTAGATTATCACGTTTTGCTTCGGTTCATGCGCGAAAGAGTCAAGCTGGTACACAACAGAATCGCACCGACGCCGATGGCGATTCCCCCTGATAGGAGCAAGGTCTCCCACCAACTCGTCGCCGGAATCTCAGATTTCACTTGTACAAATACAGGGACGGCTTTCTCCACGAACCAGGAGCTGACTGTGGCAAGAGGACCCCAAAAGACAAAGGTCAAAATCGCAGCTAGAAAAGCGTGCAGCGCTCTGGCAATCAAGTAAGGGGCGACGCGAATATCCGTTTCACTCAAGATACTCGCGACCTGCGCGTGAACACTCAAGCCGCCCCAGGACAATATTGCGCTGGCAATGGCCGCTTTCCAGACCAAGGAAACATTGTCAGGCACAATGCTCGCTGCTTGTGCGCCGAGGGTTACTTCGAACAACCCAGCCACGATTGCTTGGGAAAAAGTTGGTGGAAAACCAAAGGGACCGAGAATGATCGAGAGAAGCGTACTGATGATCTGTGTCAGATGAATCGTGGAGAATAGTTGAATTAATACCGAAAAAACAATGATGAAGCCACCGATCATGAGCAATGTATTCAGGGCGGATTGCACCGCTTCCCCCATTAATCTTCCGAACGGACGTCCATCGCGGACACGTGCCCGATGCATCGCTTGCAAGGCGCGTAAAGGAAGAGGCAGTGAATTTTTCTCTAATGGGGCTGAAGTAATGGCAAAAGGCGCATGGAAACGATAGATTACGCCCATGAGTACAGCTGACAAATAATGAGTCAGAGCTAGTGTGATGCCCATTTGCTCACTGTGAAAAAATCCGATTGCTACTGCTCCCATGACGAATAAGGGGTCTCCGGTCGTTGTAAAAGAGACGAGACGTTCACCCTCAGCCTTCGTCACATTGCCTTGCAGACGCAGGCGTGTTGTCAGCTTTGCGGCTACCGGATAGCCGGACGAGAAGCCCATAGCCAGTACGAACCCGCCAGTGCCCGGAACGTTAAACAGTGGGCGCATTAATGGCTCCAGTAACACGCCGACGAAATGAACGACGCCCAGACCCATCAACACCTCAGACAGCACAATAAAGGGAAGGGTAGAGGGGAAAACTACCTCCCACCATATTTTCAGACCGCGTACGGCAGCTTCAAAAGAAATCTGCGAGTAAGCAATCAACGAAATAACAATGAAAACTGTCGAGATGGCGAGCAACAAAGTAAGTACGGGTGAGTGGCGTGACATGGATTCCTCCTGAATCGAAGAAAAGTAGTAGTACATGTCTACGTGGCAGGCGGGAGAACTATGCGTAAGCTTGGTCGACGAATATCTCCCAAGTGCGAAAGGTACGGCGATTTACCACATAGGCTGGTTACGGGGAGGGGTTTTTCCATGGAGACAAAGCGTAAACCAATCGTGGGTGTAGCCCTGGGTTCTGGGGGCGCTCGCGGTTTTGCGCATATTGGTGTATTGAATGCGTTAGAGGCACATGGCATCCAGATTGACATGCTGGCTGGCTCCAGTATGGGCAGTCTGATTGGGGCCGTCTATGCCAACGGAATTGAACCGCACATGATGGGAAAGCTTGCCCTTAATTTAAAACGCAAGCATTGGCTCGATTTAACCGTACCCAGCATGGGCTTTGTTACGGGGGAAAAGATCAAGCAATTGATTCGTCTGTTAACTCACGGAAAGCACTTGGAAGAGCTGAACAAGCCGCTTGCCATTGTGGCGACGGATATTGAATCAGGAGAGCGAGTCGTATTTCGTGAAGGTCCAATTGATCAAGCGGTGAGGGCGAGTATATCCATTCCGGGCATCTTCGTACCTGAAAAAGTAGGGGGGCGGCTTTTAGTCGATGGAGGAGTCATTGATCGTGTGCCCGTGACGGTACTGCGTGAAATGGGCGCCGATATCGTAATTGCCGTAGATGTCGCCCAATTCGATACACGGATGGAGGTCAAAAGTATTTTTGATGTCATCGCCCAGACGATTGATGTGATGGAAAGGGAAATTCTGCGACATCGAATCATTGCGGCAGACATCGTAATCAGGCCGGATGTTGGACACTATAGCAGTATCGCGTACACGGGTGTCGAAGAAATTATCGAGCTAGGCGAACGTGCGGGTACTGAACATATCGAACGCATTCAGGAACTAATTGCAAATTGGGAGGCACAAGAATGAGTGAGGAACAGCTTTATGCCAATAGACGCAGATCTACAGGAACCAGAGGCTTTAGCTGGATACTTGCCTTGGTTGTCGTCTTGTTGGGTATTTCTTTTTTTGTACCGACGAATTATTACGTGAGTCGTCCGGGTTCAGCGATTGAGTTGGGGCCGATGATTCAAGTGGAAGGCGGCAAGAGAGACGAGACTGGCTCCTTCATGCTCACGACGGTTCGAATGGGCGAAGCGAATTTGCCGTGGTATTGGTATGCAAAAATGGCGGAGGATGTTGAACTGATGCCCAAGGAGCTGGTTGTCAGCAAGGGCGAGGACAGCGAAGATTTTATCCGTCGAGAACAAGCAGTCATGGACAATTCACAAAAAATTGCGGAGGCAGTCGCATTCCGTCTTGCCGGTTTCGAAGTGAAAATCGAGAAGCAGGGTGTGTGGGTGATGGGTACCTTGGAAGGGTTCCCTGCCTATAAAAAATTGCAAATTGGTGATGTCATTACGTATGTAGACGGGGTTCGCACGTCTGAGGCAAAAGATTTGCTGACAGCCCTCTCTGCAAAAAAAGCAGGCGATCAAGTCGAAATTACGTACACAAGAGATGGACAAGAGGCCAAAACGATGTTAACCTTGGAACCACTCCCTGAATCCAAGTCAGTTGGAATTGGTGTACGCCCTGACAACAAACAGGAAATCATCATTCCGAAAGAAGTAACCATTGCCTCTCAAGGGATTGGTGGTCCTTCTGCTGGATTAATGATGACACTGGAGATTTATGACCAGTTAAATACGGAGACGGATTTGACAAAAGGCTATAAAATTGCAGGAACAGGCACGATTTCGTTAGACGGAAAAGTAGGCAGGATCGGTGGCATTAATCAAAAGGTAATCGCAGCGGACAAAGCGGGCGCAGAGATCTTCTTTGCTCCACAGGATACGCCAGATACGAACTCCAATTACGAGGAGGCGTTAGCGACTGCCAAGCGGATTGGAACTTCAATGAAAGTGGTTCCGATCAAGACGGTAGAAGAAGCGATTACGTACTTGAATGGACAAAAACCGAAATCTACCTGAGCAAACTAGCTGTCAAGCAAAAATGGTTGACAAAGCTTTGGGCAGGGTCTATAATCATCTTTGTTGTGCATGAGGTGAAATGCTATGAACATTAAGTTAGCAGAGTTAGAGCATCGAAAAGGAGAGCCGTTGCCATTCCAGGTAACTCTGGATGCAGATGAGCTGAAGAAGCGCCATCATGAGATTCGCGGGATTACTCCTGTGACTGCGAGTGGTGAAGCTGTACAGCTAGGCAATCTCTATTACGTAAAAGGAAGCATGAAGGCAGATGTGAATTTTGTCTGTGCGAGATGCTTGAATCCTTTTGTCGATCAGGCAACAGTAGATTTCTCTGAGACATTTGCTCTTGCGGATGATCCAATCCTGCAAGATGACGAGGACAGCGATATCCTTCCTCTGGAAGGCGATGAAATCGAGCTGAACTCACTGCTTCAAGAGGATTTCTTACTGGAAATGCCGACCTTCCCGCTTTGCGAGGAGGATTGCAAAGGTCTGTGCCCGACTTGCGGTGTGAACCGTAATGAAGTGGCATGCAGCTGTAAGAATGAGCGTGTTGACCCGCGTTTGGCTGGGTTGGCTGACTTTTTCAAAGACAGCAAATAAGTATTCTTACTGTATTCAAGATGATTCGCCGACCATTCGTGGCAGCGTCTCATTTTTGAAGGATAGCATAAGCATTTTGCCTATACTGTCCACCCAATAGAGCTTCTTAGCATTTGTCAGTTGAAGGAGGTGTAAGGAAGATGGCAGTACCTCAACGGAGAACTTCCAAAACCCGTAAAAGAATGCGTCGTACGCACTTCAAATTAGAGATTCCAGGCATGATCAAATGCGATAATTGCAGCGAATACAAGCTTGCGCATCGTGTTTGCCCAAGCTGCGGTCACTACAAAGGCGTGAAAGTAGCGAAGTAATATTCGCTGCTAAGAAAGCAAGGTGAGAAATCGCCTTGCTTTTTTTGTTCCTTCCTATTGCTTATGATTACTTACAAATGCTTATTATCACTTGCAACATTTACTTAAATGACTTATAATGAAGTCAAGATAAGGATGGGGTTGAGGCTTCGTGTTTCAAGAGGAGAGGCTCGCTGCAATTCTTGCGTATTTGCAGGAGTATCAGCGAATCAGCGTGCAAGAGGTAGTTGAGCAGTTTGGGGTTTCCCGTGACACAGCAAGGCGTGATATCGTCAAGCTGGAGGAGCAGGGTCAAATCCTGCGAACTAGGGGAGGAGCAGTATTACCCAGCCTCAACAAAAAGAACTACTCCCATCAGGAACGAATGCAGCTTGATTTGACAGGAAAGCGCAGTATTGCAGCAGCGGCGGCCCGTCTGATCAAAGACGGCGATTACTTGCTGCTCGATGCGTCCACAACTGTTCAGCTAACAGTGGAATCCTTGCAGACCCGCGACCATGTCATCATCACGAATTCATTAGCGACAGCCTCCAGTATGTCCCGAAAAGAAGGTGTTCTTGTCAAGCTTTTAGGCGGAGACGTACATGCTGAGGATCAATGTGTGCTCGGTTCACGCGTGATTCAAAACCTCGCTGATTTTCATGTGGATAAGGTCCTGGTTGGTGCATGCGGTCTTACAAAAGAAGGACTCATGTCCACGCAGGAAGATCACGGCTTTCTGATCAAAGAAATGATCAAGCGGGCCGATCAAGTGATCATAGTCACCGACCATACCAAGTTTGGAAAAAGCATGCTGTATCGCGTTGCAGGTTTTGAGCAGATCGATATTATCGTGACCGATAAGCTGCCTGAAAAGGAAATAGCTGAGGTTTTGCACGCCAACGATGTAGAGGTGATTGTAGCTTCCACATGAAGCTATTGATCCATAAAAAAGAGGATAATTTCCATTTGGCTGGCGTGAATGGGTAACCAGCGTGACAGCAAATGGATTTATCGAAAGAGAGTCCTTCAAATGGGAAGGGCTCTTTCTTTTTTCTTGCATTTGTGTACGGCCCCTGCTATTCTAGTAATCCTGACTTTTCCAAGAGGAGGGTTTTATGGTCTATTGGCGGATTATTCGCAAGAGCTATCGTCGAAATCTTCAGTATCGTTTATCGCATGTCATCAACAATGTCGCAAGCTCGATTTTTGGGCTTGTTTTTATTGCCATTTGGACGGGTGTCCTTTCTGGAAAACAAGTATACGGTCCCTATGATGTCAAAACGATGGGGTATTACATCGCGATTTGCCAAAGTGTTCTCTGGATGACCACATTTATATCGCCGGGCCTGAATGTGCAAATAGCGGTAAGGAGCGGAGCTGTCAGTCTGGATATGATCAAGCCTGTTCATTACCTCTGGTACATGCTCAGTCAGGAGTTTGGAAGACTTTTGTACAACGCTTGTTACCGAAGTGTTCCGATCGGCTTGTTGCTAGGATTAGTGGTAGGCTTCTTTTATCCCTCCCATCCGTTCACTTACTTCTCGTTTATCCTCTCGCTACTGCTAGGAACTTACGTAGGTATGCTGCTCTTTTATCTCGCGGGTATTTCCTCCTTCTGGACGACAGAAATTCGCTAGGTACACCTCATCCTTTTGTCATTGATCTTTGGGTTAGGTGGACAAATGATTCCGATAGACTTGATGCCCGGGATGATTGGAAAGGTAGCACCTTATTTGCCTTTTTCCGCGATGATTTATTATCCAGTCATGACCTTGCTAGAGCTTGCGCCTCCTTATGGCATGCTTGTGCAAGGTGGCTGGGCGCTCGTTTTAACGGCAGTTGCTTTATTGGTGACGAACATGGCAAGAAGAAAGCTAGAAATTCAAGGAGGATAACCACATGTTTGCCCTCTATCGCAAACTGATTGCGGCCAGCATTCGCTCGCAAATGCAATACAAGATAAATTTTGTCACGAGCGCTGCCACGACCGGAATGATTATGGTGCTTGATTTTATTATTCTCTCTGCGATTTTGTACCGATTTCACGATGTGGTTGGGTGGAATATTTACGAGGTTGGGATGCTTTACGGGATTTCCTCGGCATCTGTCTCCTTGTATCGACTGTTTGCCCCGGAAATCAACGACTTTGAGAAGTACATCGTACAAGGGGAGCTCGATCAATTGCTCATTCGTCCTGTTTCACCTTTGCTTCTGCTATTGACACGCAATCTTGATTTGTCGAGAGTGGGAGGGTTGGTGCAAGGGGTGTCTGTTTTAGTCATCTCATTGTCGGGTCTTGCGGCGGAAGGAAAATCGATCATGGGGTTGGTGCTATTCTCACCGATTGCCATTTTGTCTGGCGGAGTGATCTATTTCTCCATGGGGCTTGCTACGGCAGGGGTCGCCTTTTGGACGCATCAGATGAAAGACATGCTGACCTTTACCATTTATGCGCCAGCCAATGCTTCCAATTATCCGATCGGGCTATATCCAAACTGGCTCAAATGGCTGTTTTTCTCAGCGATTCCAATCGCGTATATGAATTATTTGCCAATGTTGACGCTGTTAGGCAAAGGGGGCGAATGGTTTTATCCGATACTCACCCCGGTAGCCGCAGCGATTGCTTTTTATCTCGCTCGTATGCTGTGGAATGTCGGGATTCGACACTACCATAGTACAGGGAGCTAAGGAGGCGTAACATGATTGAAGCAAAGCACATCGAAAAATCATTTTTCCTGAATCAAGCGAAAGAGGGGCGCTTTGCTTCTCTACGAACACTCTTTTCTCGTGAACGAAGGGAAGTCAAAGCCGTCCACGATATCTCTTTTTCGATTGACAGAGGCGAGTTCGTGGGATATATCGGGCCGAATGGCGCAGGAAAATCGACGACAATCAAAATGCTCGCAGGAATTCTTCATCCCAGTCAGGGGGAAATACGAATAGGCGGATATAGTCCACAGCGGCAAAGAATTCAAGTAGCTTCACAAATAGGTGTGGTGTTCGGTCAGCGAACACAGTTGTGGTGGGATCTGCCGGTCAGAGATTCCTTCGAAATTTTGCAAGCGATGTACAAGATTGACGACAAGACATATCGGCGATCGATGGAGGCGTATCAGGAACTGCTGGATCTGCATGAATTCCTTGATACGCCAGTGCGTAAGCTGTCATTGGGTCAGAGGATGAGAGCTGATTTAGCGGCGGCACTACTGCATGATCCGCCTGTCTTGTTTTTAGACGAGCCTACGATTGGTTTGGATGTGGTCGCGAAGACTCGCATCAGAGCGTTTTTGAAAGAAGTGAATCAATCCCAGAAGAAGACCATTCTATTGACGACTCATGATATGGACGATATCGAACAACTCTGCAACCGAATCATCGTGATCAATCATGGCAAAAAGATGATGGATACGAGCTTGGCCGATTTGCGACGTCAGATAGGGTTGCCAAGCCTCATTCGAATCGAATTTCGACAACCGCCCGAAAAGCTTTACGACCTAGAGGGAATTGAGCGAATGGAGCTATCAGAGAATGTACTTTCGATTTACTTCGACAAAGGAAAAATTTCTTCCCCGCGAATCCTTGCCGAAGTGGCGGGGTGGGGTGAGCCTCTGGACATTCAGATGAAAGAACCGGGAATTGAGGAGATCATTCGACTCATTTATCGTTAGGGACGGCTACCTAATTTCGTGAACAATACTTGTAATTCCACATCTTCTCCCTTATACTGTGTTTTGGTACCAGGTATTAAAAACAGATCGCAATCATACATAGTACAATGAATCTTGCTTAAGGGGGTGTTCGGCATCGCCCGCTTGCCAAAAAAAGATCGCCAGTCCCGCTTGGTGCAGTATCTGGCGGATAATCCATTTGCGACGGACGAAGATCTGGCTGAGTTATTTCATGTCAGTATTCAAACCATACGTTTAGATCGACTGGAATTAGGAATACCGGAACTGCGTGAACGTATCAAGACGGTCGCAGAGAAAAGTCTTGATCCTGTAAAATCATTGGGCGTCGATGAAATCATCGGTGAAATGGTTGATCTACAGCTCGATTCACAGGCAATTTCCGTATTGGAAATAAAAGAAGAACACGTATTTTCGAAAACACAAATTGCCAGAGGGCATTATATATTTGCTCAGGCCAACTCATTGGCAGTAGCAGTAATTAACGCAGATGTAGCGTTGACAGCTACGGCGAGAATCCGCTTTGTCCGTCCTGTACGATCAGGGGAGAAGCTGGTTGCCAAAGCAGTGGTGAGAAGCCGTAACGGCGACGAATGCAAGGTACGTGTAGAGACGAAGGTCCAAGGTGAATTGGTCTTTACAGCAACCTTCCGTGTAGTTGAAATGTCGAGCTACCATAACAGCATGAATGACGAGTAAGGAGGAGTCACGGTTGCGAATTGCAGTGGATGCGATGGGCGGCGATCACGCACCGAAGAGTACCGTATTAGGGGCGCTTGCTGCCATCAAGGAAAACCCGGCCATTACAGTTGTATTGGTGGGAGATGAACAGGCTATTCGGAACCACTTGCCGCAGGATATTCCGGCAAACATTGAAATTGTTCCTGCAGCGGAAGTGATTTTGCCAGATGATGAACCGGTTCGAGCTGTTCGACGTAAGAAAAATTCTTCGCTGGTAGTAGCTGTTGAGATGGCGCGCGAGAAAAAAGTCGACGCGATGATCTCGGCTGGGAATACGGGCGCATTAATGACAGCAGGCTTGTTGTACGCAGGTCGCATGGATGGAATCGAGCGCCCTGCGCTTTGTGCTTATATCCCGAATACAAAAGGTCGAGTAACACTGACGCTGGACGTCGGAGCCAATATGGATGCCAAGCCGCATCAGCTTGTACAATACGCGGTGATGGGGAGCTTGTATGCTGAAAAAGTGTTGGGTTTCGAGCGTCCCACAGTAGGCTTGCTGAATGTCGGGACGGAAGAAGGAAAAGGGAACGAATTGACGAAAGCGGTTTTTCCTCTCCTTCAAGAAGCTGACTTGAACTTTGTAGGAAATGTGGAAGCGCGCGATGTTATGCAAGGAGCCTGTGATGTGCTCGTATGCGACGGTTTTGTCGGAAATGTTTTGTTAAAGGCCGTAGAGGGTGCTGCTTCCACAATCTTTTCGCAGTTGAAGCAGGAGTTTACTTCCAGCCTGATAAATAAGCTAGGAGCGGCCATTCTGAAACCTGGATTGGTTCGCTTTAAAAAGAAAATGGATTATGCGGAATACGGTGGTGCTCCCTTGCTGGGATTGAAATCCCCTGTGATCAAGGCCCACGGTTCCTCAAATGAGCGTGCGATGAAAAACGCGATCGTCAGTGCTACGCGGTTTATTCAGCAGGACGTGAACGAGGTTATCCAGCAATCATTACAGAAAAATACTTTGGGAGAAAGCGAGTGAAGCAGATGAGTGCAAAGCGTTCAGTAGGGATTTTGTCTACAGGCTCTTATACCCCGGAACGGGTGTTGACGAACTTTGATCTGGAGAAAATGGTGGAAACCTCTGATGAGTGGATTGTTTCCCGTACTGGAATCAGAGAACGCCGCATTAGCTCACCGGAGCAAGCTTCCTCCGACTTGGCTTACGAGGCTGCCAAAGAAGCGCTCCAAAAAGCAAACATCAGCGCGGAACAGTTGGATATGATCATTGTCGCTACCGTAACGCCTGACATGTCGTTCCCATCTACTGCTTGCTTGCTGCAAGAAAAACTGGGTGCTACACGTGCGGCTGCGATGGATCTTTCCGCGGCTTGTACAGGCTTTTTGTATGGAATTACGACAGCGACTCAGTTCATCGCAAACGGTTTGTATAAAAAAGTGTTGGTCGTAGGCGTTGAGACCTTGTCCAAAATTACGAATTACAAAGATCGAAATACATGTGTGTTGTTCGGAGACGGCGCAGGTGCAGCTGTTATCGGTGAAGTTACTGAGGGCTACGGCTTCCAGTCCTTTGAGCTCGGCGCAGATGGATCAGGTGGGTCCCTCTTGTGCATGCCGGCCGGTGGTTCCAGAACACCTGCATCCGCTGAGTCTGTCGAACAAGGACTGCATTATCTCTACATGACAGGCGGAGAAGTTTTCAAATTCGCCGTTCGCGTCATGAATTCTGCAACAGAGGCTGTCTTGTCCAAAGCGGGCGTATCGAAGGATGAGATCGACCTGTTGGTGCCGCATCAAGCAAACAAACGCATCATCGACTCTGCTGTACAGCGTTTCGGTCTGTCTGAGGATAAAGTTGCGATCAACCTGGATCGCTATGGAAACATGTCTTCTGCTTCCATTCCAGTAGCGCTGGATGAAGCAGTAAAGGCTGGTCGCGTAAAAGAAGGCGATAACCTGATTCTGGTTGGATTTGGTGGCGGCTTGACTTGGGGAGCGACGCTCTTGAAGTGGTGCACGACTCCGGCAGAAGGGAGCAAGTAGGAATGGGAAAAGTAGCCTTTGTTTTTCCGGGGCAAGGTTCACAATTTGTAGGAATGGGGCAAGCTCTCTCCGAACAATCGGAAGCTGCCCGTCACATATTTGAGCAGGCTGATGAAGCGCTCGGCTTTTCCTTGTCGGGACTGTGTTTTGCAGGACCAGAAGAGGAATTGAAGCTGACAGCAAACACACAGCCAGCTATTTTGACAGCAAGCATCGCTGTTATGGCAGCATTGAACGAAAAGTTGCCTGACTATAAGCCTGCGTTTGTAGCGGGTCACAGCTTGGGTGAGTATTCTGCTTTGGTTGTAGCTGGGGCGTTGTCCTTTGCAGATGCAGTCAAAACAGTGCGAGCTCGTGGTCAGTTCATGGAAGAGGCAGTTCCAGCGGGACAAGGTGCAATGGCGGCTGTCTTAAACATGGAACGCGCAGCACTGCATGCGGTTTGCGAAGAAGTAACAGCATCTGGACATCCTGTACAATTAGCGAACATGAACTGCCCAGGGCAAATTGTAATCTCTGGTTCTGCTGAAGGTGTGAAGCTGGCTGGTGAAAAAGCGAAGGAAGCGGGTGCAAAGCGTGTCCTTCCATTGAATGTAAGTGGTCCGTTCCACTCGAGCTTGATGCAGCCAGCAGCAGATAAACTCCAAGTAGTTTTGGCTGGCGTAACGGTACAAGAAGCGACTGTGCCTGTTGTGGCAAACGTAACGGCTAGACCGGTGTCTGAGGCTACAATCATTGCAGATCAATTGGTTCAACAAGTTTCCGCTCCAGTTTTGTGGGAGGATTCTGTACAATGGATGGTCGAAGCAGGCGTGACAACCTTTGTAGAAATCGGTCCAGGAAAAGTTTTGGCTGGATTGATCAAGAAAATCGCACCAGCGGATACAACGATTATCTCTGTACAGGATATGGATTCGCTTACTGAGCTTTTGAACGGAGGGGTACTATGTTAACAGGAAAAACAGCACTGGTCACAGGGGCTTCCCGTGGTATTGGGCGTGCGATTGCATTGAAGCTGGCAGAAGCTGGCGCTAATGTGGTTGTCAATTACGCTGGTAGTGAAGCAGCAGCGAGTGAGACTGTTGCGCTTATTAAAGAAATGGGCCGCGATGCCATCATGATTCGCGCAAACGTTTCTTCTACAGAAGATGTCAACGACATGTTCAAAGCCGCTTTGGATCATTTTGGTGCGATCGATATTCTCGTGAATAATGCGGGAATTACTCGCGACAACCTGATCATGCGCATGAAAGAAGACGAGTGGGACGATGTCATTGCGACGAATCTGAAGGGTGTATTCAACTGCGTAAAGGCAGCGACCCGCCCAATGATGAAGCAGCGTTCAGGCAAAATCATCAACATCACTTCTGTGGTAGGTGTTTTGGGGAACGCTGGACAAGCTAACTATGTGGCGGCAAAAGCTGGGGTTATTGGCTTGACGAAGACGGCTGCTCGCGAGCTGGCTAGCCGTAACATCACGGTGAATGCTGTTGCACCAGGATTTATCGATACAGAAATGACTGCTGTATTACCGGAGGATGTCAAAGCAGGACTCACAAGCCAAATTCCGCTTGCCCGCTTGGGACAAACAGATGATATCGCATCTGTAGTGCTGTTCCTGGCATCCAACGCAGCCAACTACATGACGGGGCAGACCCTGCACGTAGACGGCGGAATGTACATGTAGGAAGAAAACCTCAATCGAGCGTTTTCTGAAAACTGGTTTTTTGAAAGCTCATCCACTATAATACGGGAGAGGGGGTGAAGCAAGATGGCAGATACTTTGGAGCGTGTGAAGAAAATCATCGTCGATCGTCTGGGTGTAGATGAGTCCAAAATTACTTTGGAAGCTTCTTTCAAAGAAGACCTGGGCGCTGACTCCCTGGATGTAGTTGAACTCGTAATGGAACTCGAAGATGAGTTTGATTTAGAGATTTCCGACGAAGATGCTGAAAAGATCACTTCTGTTGGTGAGGTTGTTAAATACATAGAATCTCACAAGTAGGTTGATCTGTTGGAAGTCCCGTACCATACGGGACTTCTCCTTCAATTGCCGCCTGTACATAATCCAAATAGATACACGTTTTGCATGCAGTGGATGTAAGAAGCTGACTGCTGACTTTCATATAGAGGTGATTGCAATGAAACGCAGAGTGGTGATTACTGGCGTTGGTGTCGTTTCTCCAGTTGGGAATGACGCGCAGACTTTCTGGAACAGCTTGCTGGAAGGGAAATCAGGCATTGACCGTGTGGCTGCCTTTGACGCTTCTGATTATCCAACACAAATTGCAGGCGAAGTGAAAAACTTCGATCCTGAGCAGTATATGGACAAGAAAGATATCCGACGTACAGACCGATTCGTTCAGTTTGGATTAGCTGCTGCCAAAATGGCTGTAGAAGATGCAAAACTGGAGATTACGCCAGAAAATGCGGAACGAGTGGGTGTATACATCGGATCCGGAATCGGTGGTCTGACTACATGGGAAGAACAGCATTCCGTATTGTTGGAAAAAGGACCGCGTCGCGTGAGTCCATTCTTCATACCGATGCTGATTGCAAACATGGCGTCTGGTGCAGTATCCATTCAATACGGTGCAAAAGGACCAACTTCCAGCGCGATTACCGCTTGTGCTACAGGTACAAATGCGATCGGTGATGCACTGCGTCTGATCCAGTTCGATCACGCAGATGTCATGATCGCAGGTGGAGCAGAAGCAACGGTGCGTCCAATGGCATTTGCAGGCTTTTGCTCAGCGAAAGCGATGTCCACTAGAAACGATGAGCCGCAAAAAGCAAGCCGTCCGTTTGACCAAGATCGCGATGGCTTCGTAATGGGCGAAGGTGCTGGTGTTCTGATCTTGGAAGAGCTTGAGCATGCGAAAAAACGTGGGGCAACGATCATCGCGGAAGTCATTGGCTACGGGATGAGTGCAGATGCTCACCATATTACTTCTCCATCTCCTGGTGGTGAAGGGGCAGCGCGTTGCATGGCAAGCGCACTGAAAGACGCTGGCGTTGACCCAACGGAAGTCCAATATATTAATGCACATGGTACTTCTACTGGCCAAGGAGATATCGCAGAAACACAAGCGATCAAGAGTGTGTTTGGCGAGCACGCATACAAACTGGCTGTCAGCTCGACCAAATCGATGACAGGCCATTTGCTGGGTGCTACTGGTGGTGTCGAGGCAATCGCGACGGCATATGCGCTGCGTGATCAAGTACTGCCTCCAACAATTAACTTGGAAAATCCGGATTCAGAATGTGATCTGGACTATGTTCCGAACCATGCGCGCAAGGCGACCGTCAATGTGGCTGTTTCCAATACATTTGGATTCGGCGGTCACAACGCAACGGTAATCTTGAAGCGATACGAAGCATAAATGAGCCCTACTGATAGAAAAAGTAGGCAGTCTCCTGGAATGGTGGTGAGGGTGATGAATTTTGCACAGCTGCAAGAAACGATAGGCTTTCGCTTTCGCGATGAAAGTGTTTTGCGGCAGGCATTCACCCATTCTTCCTACGTGAACGAGCAACGCGGCAAACGTATATCAGACAATGAGCGGCTAGAGTTTTTGGGGGATGCTGTGTTGGAGTTGACTGTCTCCCAGTTTTTGTATAAAACTTTTCCGAAGATGAGCGAAGGGGAAATGACGAAGCTGCGTGCAGCCATTGTCTGTGAACCTTCTCTCGTCAAGTTTGCTGAACTGTTGAATTTTGGCGATCTCGTATTGCTGGGAAAAGGGGAAGAGCTGACAGGTGGACGTCAGCGACCAGCCTTGCTAGCGGACGTTTTTGAGGCGTTTGTAGGTGCGCTTTACTTGGATCAGGGGTTGGACGCGGTCTTTTCCTTTATGGAAAAATACGTGTACCCGCGCATCGACAAAGGAGAGTTTGCCCAGGTAACCGACTTCAAGAGCCAGTTGCAGGAATTTGTTCAACAAGACAATCTGGGAGACATCCATTACCGAATAGTAGAAGAAAAAGGACCAGCTCATAATCGAGAATTCGTATCTGAGGTGCTTTTGAACAATCGTTCGCTTGGCATCGGCTCTGGCCGCTCCAAAAAAGAAGCGGAACAGCAAGCTGCTGCACGAGCGTTGGTCAAGCTGGGGGATAAATAATCACTCGTCAGCTAGAAGGGCTGCATCATCTGCTACAAGATGGTGCAGCTTTTTTCTTTCGGGTGGGAAACATAGGGAAAATACTGCGAGATGACCGCTATCTATGATACACTTACCTACAGATGACCATGTAGGCTCGTAGTAGGTAGCTCCTGTTCGATGCAGGGGCTTCTTTTCGGGTACCATCCGAACCTTGCATGTTTTTAAGTCTGTCAGTTTGGCAGGCAGTCTGGATGGTTTCTTAAGGAGGACCGTACGTATGTATTTGAAACGCCTGGAGCTGGCTGGATTCAAATCCTTTGCCGATCGCACGGAATTGGAATTTGTACCAGGAGTAACAGCTGTAGTGGGACCGAATGGAAGCGGGAAAAGTAACGTTTCTGATTCGATCCGCTGGGTGCTGGGGGAACAGAGCGCAAAGTCGTTGCGTGGAGCGAAAATGGAAGACATTATTTTCGCGGGCAGTGATAAGCGCAAGCCAGTGAATTTCGCAGAAGTGACACTCACTTTGGACAATACAGATCGTTCGCTCGATGTGGAATATTCGGAGGTATCCGTTACCCGCAGAGTGTATCGTTCTGGTGACAGTGAGTACTACATAAACAACAGATCCTGCCGTCTAAAAGACATCATGGAGCTGTTTATGGATACCGGGCTGGGTAAAGAAGCGTATTCCATTATCGGTCAAGGAAAAATTGAGGAAATTCTCAGTACCAAGTCCGAGGATCGCCGTGGAATATTTGAAGAAGCAGCCGGAATCGTCAAATATAAAACACGCAAGCGCGAGGCGGAGAAAAAGCTCGATGACACTGAGCAAAATCTGGTGCGTATTCACGATATCGTCAGTGAAATTACGGAACAGATTGGACCTTTGCAGGAGCAGGCGGAAACAGCCAAGACGTACAAGGAGCTTCATCGCCAGCTGGTTGAGCATGAAGTAGCTCTTTACGTGCAGCAAATTGAAGCAGCTCATACAAAGTGGGAAGCAGCAACAGGACGCGTAGAGGAGCTCAAGCATCTGTTAATTGGACAAACGACCGAAGCATCCAAGCAAGAAGCTGAATTGGAGCAGGCGCGTTTTCATGTCACCCAAATCGACCAATCTATCGAAGAGCTGCAACAAGTACTTTTGACAGTCAGTGAAGAGACTGAGAAAGTCGAAGGACAACGTGAGGTATTGCGGGAGCGTATGCGCAATCTCAATGCCAATCGCCAGCAGACGATGGAGCAGATGCATCGGATTACCGAGAAGCAGCACGGGCTAGAGGCAGAACTGGCTGAAGAACAAGAGCGGGCCAAGGAAGCGGATCGCCGAATGACCGAAGCCCACGCCTCGCTGCAAGAAGCAGAAGGTCAATTTTTTTCCATGGTGCAATCACTGACAGATGACGTAGAGCGTTTGAAGAGTGATTACTTCGAAAAGCTTAACGAAATGGCGAATCTGCGCAACGAAAATCGTCATCAAGAGCAGCTTCTCAAGACAAGCGAGGCCAGAGTTGAACGTCAATTGTCTGGAAAAAAACAGCTCGATGAAGAAGAAGAGCAGCGACTAGCTCGGTTGAGCCAGCTCCAAGATCAATTGGAGAAGATCGTTTCTACCATTCAAGAAACCGGCGTCAGATACAAAGAGCTGGTTGAGGGCATGCGCGAAGGACAAGCCCGCCTTGAAACAACTCGTCGAGAGCTGCGCCACTGGGAACAAAAGCGGGAAGCAGCGAAGTCGCGTTTTGACCTGTTAAAAGAAATGCAGTCAGAGTTCGCAGGGTTTCAGCAAGGGGTAAAAGAAATTTTGAAAGCACGCGAGCGGGGCTTCAAAGGAATTCATGGAGCGGTCGCTGAGCTCGTTGTCGTGCCACAGCAATACGAGACAGCGATGGAAGTCGCATTGGGTGGCGCACTGCAAAACGTCGTCGTGGACAACGAAGCATCCGGTCGTGCAGCCATTGCTCACTTGAAACAGCACAATGCGGGTAGGGCGACATTTCTTCCGCTCGATGTCATTCGTTCTCGCACCTTGCAGGCAAGCGATAAGCGCCAGCTGGAGGCGGAGAGCGGAGTCGTCGGAATCGCGAGTGAGCTCGTGACCTTTGAGGAAGCGTACCGACCCATCCTCGAAAGTCTATTGGGCAATGTCATTATTACGGAAAAGCTGGAGCAGGCAAACCGTGTGGCCCGTACGCTTGGCTACCGCTATCGCGTCGTGACGCTGGAAGGCGATATCGTGAATGCTGGCGGTTCCATGACAGGGGGGGCCTTGAAAAAGAACAGCACGAACTTGCTTGGACGCAACCGTCAATCAGAAGAGTTGGAAGCACAGCTGGTAGAAATCGACCAGGCAATTTCTGGGCATACTACCCTTATGGAGCAGCTGACGAAGGAATTGGCGCAAATGCAGCAGGAGCAAGAAACTCTGCGTACAGAAGGCGAGAGTCTGCGTCTGAAAGAACAGGAAGTAAAAGGGCTTTTGCAGCAAAAAGAATCGGAAGGCAGATCCTTGGGCGAGCGAGCAAAGCTTGTTGAACAAGATATTGAAGGCTATCGCCGCGAGATGGAAGAAGCCAAACGGAAGCAAGAGCAGCTGCAAGCCTCTTTGGCTGCCATGGAGCAAGAGGAAAAAGAGCTCGGTGCGCAGATCGCAGAAGCAGAGGCGAAACGCCAAGAGCAGCTCGAATCCAAAGAAGAAATGAATCAAAAAATAACAAGTCTCAAAGTATTGAATGCGCAGGTCAAGCAAGAGTATCAATCACGCTTGGAGCAAACAGAACGCTTGATGGAGCAAAAAAGCCAATTGCAGCGCGAATGGGAAGAACAAAACGCGAACTTGGCATCTCTTGATGAGCTGGAGCGTACAAACGAATCGTCCGGGCTTGAGTTGGATCAGCGGATTAGCGAATTGCGTCAGGATAAAGACCGTGTAGCTGGCTTGATTCAAGAGCGGCGAAGTGAGCGGGCGACTCTCTTTTACAAACAGGAGCAAGTGGAACAGCAGGTGAAGGAAATCCGCCGCGAGGTCAAATCGCTCGAGGAAAAGCTTCATCAGGAAGAAGTAAAAGTCAACCGCAACGAGGTAGAGCTCGATCATCTGTTGAATAAACTCTCCGAAGAATACGAAATGAGCTACGACCTGGCAAAGCAAAAATATCCGGCACGTGGCGAGATTCAGGAAGAGACACAAGTGGTCAATCGTCTCAAAAAGCAGATTGGGGCACTTGGTACTGTGAATCTTGGTGCGATTGAGGAATATGAACGCTTGTCCGAGCGTCAGCAGTTCTTAAGCTCGCAGGAAGCTGATTTGAATGAAGCAAAAGACATGCTCTATCAAGTGATCCAAGAAATGGACGCAGAGATGTCGCGCCGCTTCAAAGAAACATTTGATGCGATCTCGGAGCAGTTCCGCGACGTGTTTGTCCAACTGTTTGGAGGAGGACGTGCAGATCTTGTACTCTCCAATCCAGATAAGCTGCTTGAGACGGGCATCGATATCGTGGCGCAGCCACCTGGTAAGAAGCTGCAAAATCTTGCGCTCTTATCCGGGGGCGAACGCGCTTTGACTGCAATGGCCTTGCTATTTGCCATCCTGCGTGTGAAACCAGTACCATTTTGTGTATTGGATGAGGTAGAAGCCGCTTTGGATGAGGCAAACGTTAACCGTTTCGCCGAGTACATGCACTATTTCAGCAACCAGACGCAGTTTATTTGCGTCACGCACAGAAAAGGCACAATGGAGAGCGCAGACGTGCTGTACGGTATCACGATGCAAGAGGGCGGCGTGTCCAAACTCGTCTCCGTGAAGCTGGAGGACAGCGACAAGTTTATCGAATCAGCCTCTTAAACGGATTTGCCATTCAATTGATACTACCCGCAAAGGAAGATGAACATGAGTTTTTTCAAGCGCCTTCGTGATGCTATTGTCCAAAAGTCTGAAGAGGTCACCCAGAAGTTTACGGATGGTCTGGCTAAAACGAGAGACCTGTTAGTAGAAAAAGTAGAGGACTTGGTACGTCGCTACAAAAAGATCGACGATGACTTCTTCGATGAATTAGAGGAAATTTTGATTACGTCCGATGTGGGCGTCAATACCGTGATGGAGCTCATTGACGACCTGCGGACAGAAGTGCGCAAGCAAAAAATTGAGAATGCGATCGACCTGCAGCCGATTCTCTCAGAAAAACTGGTTGCCCTTTTGAAAAATGATGATGCTGCGGATACGACTCTGAACGTAGAGGACGGTCGTTTGAATGTCATTTTGTTCGTTGGGGTAAACGGAGTAGGGAAAACGACCACGATCGGTAAAATGGCACATATGTTCAAACAGCAAAATAAAAAAGTGCTGTTGGCAGCAGGTGACACGTTCCGTGCAGCAGCGATTGAACAGCTAGAGGTTTGGGGAGAGCGTGTAGGAGTTGACGTAATCAAGCAGCAGCAAGGCTCTGATCCAGCTGCAGTGATCTACGATGCGATTCAGGCAGCGAAATCCCGACAGGTTGATGTGCTGTTGTGCGATACCGCAGGCCGCTTGCAAAACAAAGTCAATCTGATGGAAGAGTTGGCGAAGGTGCACCGCGTATTGCAGCGAGAATTGCCAGGAGCTCCGCACGAGGTCTTGCTTGTTTTGGACGCTACGACTGGGCAAAATGCGCTTTCACAGGCGAAGACGTTTGGACAGTCTGCTGGTGTAACAGGTTTAGTTCTGACCAAGCTGGATGGTACAGCAAAGGGCGGTATCGTCATTGCGATTCGCAACGAGCTGAACATTCCGGTGAAATACGTGGGCTTGGGTGAAAAAATGGATGACTTGCAGCAGTTTGATCCTGAGCAATTTGTTCACGCATTGTTTGCTGGATTGATCCAAAAAGATGAAACAGAACAGCAGGAAAATGCGTAAAAACATAGTGTTTCGAAGATGAAAAAATGATGTCAATAAAAAACCTTGACACTAGGTGTGGAATTAGGTACTATAATCTACGTGCTGTAAAGAAAAAGTCTTTACAGTTCGAAACGAGTACCTCATAGCAAAGGATTGGTTTCATGTTAGAAAAGACCAATCAAGTCAATCTCTTGTTTGACTTTTACGCGTCGCTACTCAAGGGCAAGCAGCGAGAATATCTTGAGCTGTACTATCTGGACGATTTATCGCTCGGAGAAATTGCCGAGATGCATGAGGTCAGCCGCCAAGCTGTTTATGATCATATCAAGCGGGCAGAGAAGCAACTGTTTGAATACGATCAGAAGCTTCGCCTCGCTGAGCGTCATGAAAAGCGCATGGATGTGTTGAATCGCATGAATGAACTTGTAAGTGGGCTTTCGGAGAGCGAGACAAGAGACGAGCTGAATACTTTGCTCCACCAACTGTCAGAGATGGATTAGGAGGGCTCGCATGGCGTTTGAGAGCTTAGCCAATCGGCTGCAAAACGCGTTTGACAAACTGCGCGGCAGAGGGAAAATAGACGAGACCATCGTGAATGAAGCGATGCGTGAAGTTCGTCTGGCCCTGCTGGAAGCAGACGTTAACTTTAAAGTAGTAAAAGACTTCGTTGCTCGTGTCAAGGAGCGCGCAGTCGGTCAGGAAGTCATGAAAAGCCTGACGCCTGGTCAAATGGTGATCAAGATCGTGAATGAAGAGCTGGTCGCTCTGATGGGTGGCAACGTCGCTCAGCTCACGATGGCGCACCGCCCGCCGACCGTCATCATGATGGCAGGTCTGCAAGGGGCAGGTAAAACGACCACAACCGGTAAGCTGGCCAAGTATTTGCAAAAGCAAAACCGTAAGCCGCTTCTGGTAGCGGGAGACATTTACCGTCCTGCTGCGATCAAGCAGCTTCAGGTTTTAGGGGACCAACTCAATGTTCCCGTCTTCACTCTCGGTGATCAAGTCAGTCCTGTCGAAATCGCTCGCCAAGCGATTGAACACGCGAAGACGAATCATCTCGACGTAGTCCTCATCGATACCGCAGGTCGCCTGCATATCGACGAAGCGCTAATGGACGAGTTGAAGCAGATTCGCGAGGTAACCAAGCCCGATGAGATTTTGCTCGTCGTGGACTCGATGACAGGTCAAGATGCCGTCAATGTAGCAGAGAGCTTTAATAGCCAACTCGAACTGACTGGTGTGGTTCTCACGAAGCTCGACGGTGATACCCGAGGCGGTGCGGCACTGTCCGTCAAAGCTGTCACTGGCAAGCCGATCAAATTCGCGGCGATGGGTGAAAAGCTGGATGCGCTTGAACCGTTCCATCCGGATCGTATGGCTTCCCGTATTTTGGGTATGGGGGACGTACTCAGCCTGATTGAAAAAGCACAGGCATCCGTGGATGAAGACAAAGCACGCGATATGGAACGCCAAATGCGTCAAGGTGAGTTTACCTTCGACATGTTCCTGGATTCCATGCAGCAGCTTCGCAACCTGGGTCCTTTTGAAGACATTCTCGGCATGCTGCCAGGAATGAACAAGATGAAGGGCAAAATGAACGTGGATGAGAAGCAGATTGCCCGCGTTGAAGCGATCGCCAAATCCATGACCAAACAAGAGCGCGCTAATCCTGATTTATTGAATGCCAACCGTCGCAAGCGCATCGCAAGCGGAAGCGGAACGAGTATTCAAGAAGTCAATCGTTTCCTCAAGCAATTCGAGGAAATGAAAAAGATGATGAAGCAATTCTCAGGCGCTGCTGACAAGATGGTCAAGAAGTCGAAGAAAAAAGGCTTCGGATTACCTTTCATGGGCAAAGGCGGAGGCAACAACCAGGGCGGGATGAATTTCCCATTTAACTTCAAACCACCGTTCAAGTAAGTAGGCATGATCTCTTCGCGACACTGACTTGTCAGCTGGCCGCGATGGTTCAGATATAGTAGCACCAACGCAGATGCTCTTCTAGCGTTGATTAATACAGGAGGTGACACAACATGGCAGTAAAAATCCGTCTGAAGCGTATGGGTTCCAAGAAAGCTCCTTTCTACCGTGTAGTAGTAGCTGACTCCCGTTCCCCTCGCGATGGCCGTTTCATTGAAGAAATCGGTTACTATAACCCGGTTGCACAACCGGCAGTGGTGAAAATTGATACCGACAAAGCGGTTCAATGGATCCTGAATGGTGCAGCTCCAACTGATACCGTTCGTAACCTTCTCTCCAAAGAAGGCGTTATGGCTAAAGTGCACGAAACCAAATACGGCAAATAAGTCGGTCATCTGGAGGTTTGATGATGAAAGCGCTGGTCGAAACGATCGCTAAAGCTCTCGTCGATCATCCGAATGAGGTTCGTGTTAACGCAGTGGACAAAGAGCGAACCCTCGTCTTTGAATTGTCGGTACACCCTGATGATATGGGGAAGATTATCGGTAAACAAGGACGAATCGCGAAAGCCCTGCGCACGGTCGTGATCGCGGCATCCGTGGAAACGGACAAGCGTGTCACGGTTGAAATTGTATGAGAAAAGGCTGGGAGCTTTCCCAGTCTTTTTTCTAGTATCCAAGATGCTTATAAACCATGATGGTTTTTCCGAAAGGAGTGGCGAAGGTGCTTACTATATTTCGGACGGTACAGGTTAAACTGATCATTACGGAAGCATCACGGGCTGCTCTCATTGATCAGTATAGCCAACGCCTTCGTTTGCAGCGTAAAGAGTGGGAGCAGTGGCAGTTTCAATCGAAAAAGCTACTAACCGAGGCGAAGAAAAAGTCTGCGGATACATATGCGTTGGCGCAGGAAAAAATAGCGCAGGAAGAGCGTCGACGTAAGGAAAAGATAGATCACCTGACATATACCCTCCAGCAGGTAGAAAATCTCCCAGAGGGAAGCGAGATCGATTACCAGACTGTTCAAAGCCCTGTCACGATTCAAGAGGGCGATGTCTGGGATGAAATGATGTCCGGAACGGAAATCATGATAAAAGATGGCCTGGTACATGAGATTCGGCTACAAACGAAAAATGGGAACAAAGAATAAGGAGGAATGAACACGTTGAGCCAAAATAGTTTTTACGGAGTAGGCAAACTGGTTAATACGCACGGCCTGCGTGGTGAGGTACGTGTAACACCTACGACTGATTTTCCAGATCAGCGTTTTCGCAAAGGAAATGAGCTGTACTTGTTCCATCCGACACTCAGTGAGCCGCTAAAATTGAAAATCGTTTCTCGCCGCTCGCATAAAAATTTTGAGATTGTGAGCTTTCAAGGCTATGAGCATATTAACGATGTCGAAAAGTACAAGGGTGGAGAGTTGAAGATTCCAGCGGAAGCGCTGATGGAATTAGAAGAGGACGAGTTCTACATTCATCAGCTCGTCGGTTGCATCGTAGTAACTGACGAGGGCGAAGAACTGGGGAAAATTGTGGATGTCATGCAGCCAGGAGCAAACGATGTGTGGGTAGTGAAGGGCAAACGCGGAGAAATCTTGCTGCCGTATATCGATGAATGCATCAAGGAAGTGGACATCGCGAACAAACGTGTGGTCTGCCATCTGATGGAAGGCTTGCTGTAGGAGGAACTTCAGATGCGGATCGATATTTTCACGCTTTTTCCCGAAATGTTTACAGGTGTTTTATCCAGCAGTATTTTGGGAAAGGCAAGCGAAAAAGAACTGGTTGATTTTCACGTCACCAATTTTCGCGATTTCTCTGAGAGCAAGCACGGTACGGTAGACGACACCCCTTATGGCGGTGGCGGAGGAATGGTTTTGAAGCCAGAGCCGTTATTCCGGGCCGTAGAAGCCTTGACAGGAGAGAAAAAACCCCGAGTGATTCTGATGTGCCCACAAGGTGTGCCTTATCATCAGAAGCTTGCAGAAGAGTTAGCGCAAGAAGAGCACCTTGTCTTCATTTGCGGTCATTATGAAGGGTACGACGAGCGAATTCGGGAGCATCTCGTCACGGATGAGATCTCGATTGGCGATTACGTCCTGACTGGTGGAGAGCTTGCGGCGATGGTGGTCATTGACAGTGTCGTTCGTTTGCAACCAGGGGCGTTGGGAAACCA
Source organism: Brevibacillus sp. DP1.3A (assembly GCF_013284245.2). Taxonomy (NCBI): domain Bacteria; kingdom Bacillati; phylum Bacillota; class Bacilli; order Caryophanales; family Paenibacillaceae; genus Brevibacillus; species Brevibacillus sp. DP1.3A. The sequence continues at coordinate 2,759,617 of NZ_CP085876.1, forward strand.
GACGTCAGCTGTTGAAGACTCCTTTTCAACAGGACTGCTGGAATACCCTCATTACACAAGACCGGCTGAGTTTCGCGGCTGGAAAGTGCCAGACATACTGTTGTCAGGGCACCACGCCAATATTGAAAGCTGGCGGTTAAAAGAATCGCTGCGCCGGACAAAAGCACGGCGTCCAGATTTATTGGAAAAGCTTGCGCTGACAGATGAAATGAAAAAGCTATTGGCTGAATTGGAGCAAGAAAAAAAGTAGGGAACAAATAGGAGCAGAGTCTTGTAGTTTTGTGCCCTCTATGTTAATATACTTCTTGTGGCAATTTTGCCCGCTGACTAAGGCGGTCCGCTACTCGTAACGCAGCCAAGCGGCTGGACCTACGGGTTAGACGAGTAAGAACGTCTATCGGAAGGAGGAAATTCAAATGAACCAAATTATCCGTGAACTGGAAAAAGCGCAACTGAAACAGGACATTCCTGCGTTCCGACCTGGTGACACTGTTCGTGTACACGTTAAGGTTATCGAGGGTCAGCGTGAGCGTATCCAGCTGTTCGAAGGCGTATGCATTCGCCGTCGCGGTACAGGTGTTAGCGAAACATTTACTGCTCGTAAGATTTCTTACGGCGTAGGTGTTGAGCGTACATTCCCAGTACACACGCCTAAGATCGACAAGATCGAAATCGTGCGTCATGGTAAAGTACGTCGTGCGAAACTGTACTATCTGCGCGATCGCGTAGGTAAAGCAGCTCGTATTAAAGAAATTCGTCGATAAGCGTAAAGCTTAGAAAGAGGACTGGCCTGCTTGCCAGGCCTCTTTTTTCCATTTAACGATCTTGAAATAAAATAGTTCATCTTGACATATGTTACAGCTAAGGTTGGACGAGCTTTCATGGGAGGATCGTAAGTCATGAGCGAAGAAATTACCTCCAGTCATAAGAAGAAAAATGAACTATGGGAATGGACAAAAGCACTTGGGATCGCCTTAGTCTTGGCGTTTCTCATTCGTACCTTTTTGTTCGCCCCGTTTATTGTAGAAGGCGAATCCATGGAAAGTACATTACATAATAGCGAAAAATTAGTTGTGAACAAGGCGATTTACTTTTTGCAAGATCCGAAGCCTGGTGAAATCATCGTGTTCCATGCTGAAAAGGAACGAGATTACATCAAGAGAGTCATCGCTGTTGAGGGTGATACAGTAGAGGTCAAAAGCGATCAGCTGCTGGTCAATGGCAAAGTGGTAGAGGAACCGTATCTTGCACAATCAAAAGAACAAGCGAAGCAGCAGGGAGAGCCGTTCTTTACCCACGATTTTCCCCCGGTCCAAATACCAGCAGACCATATCTTTGTGATGGGCGATAACAGGTTGAACAGTCATGACAGCAGAGCCATTGGTCCTGTTGCCGTCAGTACGGTTGTTGGTAGAGCTGAATTTACTTTTTGGCCGGTTGCGGGAATTCGCTTGACAAGATAACGCAAAGCTTCAAGGTAGGTGAGACATCATGACGATCCAATGGTTTCCTGGCCATATGGCTAAAGCACGTCGTCAAGTAACGGAAAAGCTGAAGTTAATCGATGTAGTCATTGAGCTTCTCGATGCACGTCTGCCGCTTTCCAGCCGTAATCCGATGATTGACGAGATTGTCAGTGATAAACCACGTTTGATATTACTTAACAAAGCAGATTTGGCGGATGAACGGGCAACAGATGAGTGGATTTCTTATTTTCGCAAACAAGGCATTCGCACATTGCCGATTGATGCCCTGAGTGGTAAAGGTGTCAACAAGCTCCCAGAAATGTGTAAGGAGCTAGCTGCTGACATGCTGGCAAAGCGCAGTGAGCGCGGGATGCAAGGTCGTGCCATCCGCATTATGATTTTGGGAATCCCCAATGTCGGCAAGTCTTCCCTCATTAACCGCTTGTCCAAGCGCTCGGTAGCGGCAACAGGTGATCGACCAGCGGTAACCAAGGCGCAACAATGGGTAAAAATGGGCGATACACTAGAGCTTCTCGATACGCCTGGTATTCTTTGGCCGAAGTTTGAAGATCAAATGGTAGGTCTGCGATTGGCGGCAAGTGGGGCAATTAAAGACGAGCTCATCGATTTTACGGAGGTAGCATTATTTGTTATCAGCTATATGATGCACTACTATCCGGAACGCCTGATCGAACGCTTCAAGCTAAAAGAATTGCCTGAGGATCGAGTAGAAATGCTCGAAGAAATCGGGAAGAAGCGCGGATGCCTCGTTTCTGGCGGAAATATCGACTACGACAAGGCAGCGGAAATTTTCCTGCGTGAGCTGCGTTCCGGCAAGCTGGGAACGATCTCAGTCGAGCGCCCGATTGACTGGGAAATGGACGAACCGATAGGTAAGCCAGTATCTTTTCCAGAATAAGCTTTTCAGCCATCTAAAACCTGTCTATCGATATATACGGTAGGCAGGTTTTTTACTATGAGGATCGGTAAGGAGAAATGAGTCAATGAATCTAGCGGATATGTCGATAAAAGAAATACGAGTGACGATGGAAAAGTTGGACGAGGTACCCAAAGATTTTTTACAATTGCTGAAAGAAGATAAAAGAGCGGGTGTACAGGCTCTAGCGAAGCAGGTGGAAGTAGCGATTGCGCGTCAAGAAAAGCTCGCACAGATGTGGGCTGACATGACTGTATATGAGAAAGCCATGTTTGAGAAGGGGCATCAGTACATATTCGGAGTTGATGAGGTCGGAAGAGGTCCATTAGCTGGTCCAGTGGTCGCGTGTGCCGTGTGCCTGCCCAAGGATTTTTACTTGCCAGGCCTGAATGACTCGAAGAAAGTACCTGTATCCACCCGGGAGGCTTTTTGCGAAATCATTCAAAGGGATGCACTTGCTGTGGGAATCGGAATTGTCGATGCAGCAAGAATCGATGCGATCAATATATTAGCTGCTACAAAAGAGGCGATGAAGCTGGCGATCCAACAGGCAGGTAAATCTCCAGATGCTTTACTGATTGACGCTGTGCAGCTAACCGGAATGGATTGCGAGCAGGTTCCGATTATCGGGGGAGATGCCAAGAGTGTCTCGATTGCAGCCGCATCGATCGTAGCGAAAGTCACCCGCGATCGATTGATGGCCCAGTATGCCGAACAATATCCAGCCTATGGCTTTGACAAACATGCAGGCTACGGCACCCCTGAGCATCTGGCAGCAATCGCTCGATTTGGACCTACACCGATTCATCGCAAGACATTCACTGGCGTAAAAGAACACGCCTAACAAGTGCTAGTAACATATTGCTTACAGGAGGAGGATCTGCATGTTTTCCCCGTCGCAACTTATTCAATCATTCGTGCAAAAAGCACCCATATCCGCTCCGAAGCCGGTTGAGCTTACTCCCGGACAAGTGTTTAAAGGCACGGTAATCAAGCATTACCCGGACAATATGGCGCTCGTACAAGTCGGGGGAATGCAGGTTCAGGCGAAAATGGAAGCAAGTCTGGAACCGGGCCAGAAAGCTTGGCTGCAAGTCCAACCATCAACAGGTGTCGTCACGTTGAAGGTTTTGGAAAACGTCGGAGAAGGAGCTGGCAAAGACGCATCTCTAGAAGGGCTAATGCGGTCACTAGGGATTGCCGATACAAAAGAGAACAAAGCGATCGTGCAAGCTCTGCTTGGTGCCAATCTTCCTGTGAATAAGGAAACGATACAAGCTTTTTCAGCCGTGGCTGGGCGTTTAGGCGTAGACAATGCCACTATTGAGGCATTCATGACTGCCATGAAACGAAATTTGCCACTGACTCCCGATACAATCGCAGGGCTCAAAGCTTTTTTATCAGACAAGCCAATGGGGCAGCTCATACAAAATCTGCTGCAGCAAGCCTCACTCTTTTTAGAGGGAGAGGGCCAGACTTCACAGCCGACTGGGCAGGTGTCTCAAAGCCAATCACAGCAAGTCCCCGGACAAGCTAATGCAGCAACGGGAGATGTCAAACAGCTTGTTAGTCAGTTAAAAGAAAAGTTGACGGGACTCTCTTTCCTTATCGCGGGTAACGATGGTGCAGACGAGGGACTGGCGGTCAAACAAATGCCACAAGGGAATCAGCCCAATCAAGCTGCTTCTCAGAACGTGACTGGAGGAAGCCAGACTCAGCCGCTGCCTGGGCAGAGCGGTCAGCCTTCATCGCAAGTCCAGACATCGCCTCAACCATCAACGCAGGCTTTCAGTAACATACCATCGCCATCACAAACTGTTTTGTCAACTGTTACCACTGAGACAGTACCTGCACCAAACACTGTAACAAAGCAGGTGGAATCGCAGCAAAACGTCATGACCGGAAAGAGTAATCAGTTGCTGCCTAACCAGACCAGTGGTCCAAGCGTCGAGTCAAAAATCGCTCGAAACGAGCCATTGCCTACTCCTCAGTCATTACAGATGAATCAGGACACGGTCCAAAACAAGCAGATGGCAGAGCAAAGGGCCGTAGTGACAGATGCGGGGCAAAAAGTCATTCCACAAATGATGTCTCAAGCATCTGGTGCAGCGAATGGAGCCACAGCTGCTAACCCGATTGCTGAATTGTTTCGTCATTTAGGCGTAACCCACGAGAGAGAATTGATGGGACAGGCATTTTCACAAGGGGCGATCGATTCCCATTCAGTAAAGCAGATGGATACAGTCAAATCCCTCTTGCTGCAAATCAGTCAAGCGCCAGCTCAGGCACTTCCAACCGCCTTGCGTGAAGCTGCTGATCAACTGCTGCAACAAGTGACCGGACAACAATTGATGATGGTACAGCCCTCTAACCAAGCTCTGTCTCAAATCGTTATGCAAATTCCGATTCGCCAAGCAGATGGGGATGAGACGGCTTTTGTCCAAATTGAGTCGAAAAAGAAAGGCTCTGGACAGCTTGATCCCGAGAACTGCCGTCTGTTCTTTCATTTGGAACTCCAAAGTATGGGGACAACCATGATTGATGTAAGTATCGTGAATCGAATCGTTAACCTGCAAATTTTTAACGATACGCCATGGGTGGAAGCACTCATTCAAGGGTCCAAGGATCGTTTTGCTGACCAATTACAGGACGTTGGTTACCATCTATCGGCTATGCGAGTCCAGCCAGTTCCGGCCGAGCGCGGGAAGTCGACAAGTCCGATTCAAACCAAAGGCCCCATCCTGGCTGACTATAAAGGGGTTGACCTTCGCGTATGATGCCGCCATCCTCGTCAGAGCAAAAACGCAAACAGGCAGTTGCGCTAAAATACCAGGCGGGTATCATGGAAGCGCCAAAGATTGTGGCAAAAGGCAAGGGGTACGTAGCTGACAATATCCTAAAGACAGCAAAGGAGCATGATATACCGGTACAAGAGGACCCATCACTCGTAGAGGTTTTGGGCAAGCTGGATTTGGATCAACAAATTCCTCCGGAGCTGTATCAAGTTGTGGCAGAAATCCTTGCTTTTGTCTATCGCATCGATAAAGGCGGAGGACCCAAATAATGAGCGATCGCCGCCGTCTTCTTGGTCAAAGAGGAGAACAGCTTGCTGAAAGCTATTTAGTGAACAAGGGTTTCCGTATTGTCGATCGAAATGTTCGAACAAAACGTGGAGAAATGGATTTGATTGCTCTAGACGGGAACTGCTTGGTTTTCATTGAGGTTCGAACGAGGAGCAGCCATTTTTTTGGAACAGCAGGCGAGTCCATTACTTGGAAGAAGAAGCAGAAGCTGCGTGAGCTCGCCATCGAATACTTGCAAAAAACCTCACAGCCAATCCCTGCTTTTCGTTTTGATGTCATCGGGATATACACGGGTACATCTACGCAAGGTGGAGACTTCATGAAACCGGTCATTGAGCATTATGAGAGTGCTTTCTAGGAAAAACGGGCTCTTGACCACGGATATATTGGGGATACGTCTACAGCATCAGTCGCAGAGCCAGCGTACTATGTACTGTACTCGACGCGATGAAACTCCTCCAAGCATCAATATCCGCTTTCCGGCTCAAAGCTGGAAAGCACTTTTTTTGTGAAACGGATCGTTTCGATTCGTACAGACGAGCCCATAACTAGTATCACTTTTGCTTTGGAATCCGGCGCATAAACAAATGTTCGAAAGAAAAACAAATGTTTTTCAAAAAAATAGCCATTTTGGTGTGACATTTTTCCATCTCATTCGTCAATAGAAGTATAGGAAATAATTTGGAGGTAAAAACATGAAAAAGATTAAGAACAGTTTAATGAAAAACGTCTCCTTAGCGGTAGCAACTATTTGTACTGTTCAGTTTTCAGTAACAGGCATTGCTTCTGCACAAGTTGCGACACCAAAACCTATTGAAGCTTATAGCGTGGTAGCAAGCTCAGTTTCCAATGGCTTGAAAGCAAGCGTAGGCTCAGTGGACGTCACGATTGGGGATTCAGAAACCATTCGCCTTACTTATAATGGCAGCCCTATCGATAACGCATTGGTTGATTGGGAAATTGGTAGCTCTAGCATCGCTTCTGTCAACAATGGGGTTGTGTACGGTAAGAAAGTAGGAACGACTGTTGTTACTGCTAGATACAATGGTTATCGTGCTACAGTTAGAGTGACTGTTGACAGAGCTCAGACTCTCGAAGCAACGAAAACAGAGGTTTCTGTTAAAAAAGGCAAAAAAACAAACGTTAGTTTGAAATTTGCGGGTAGCAGTCTCCCTGGGTCAAGAGCGACTTGGAAAACCGCGGATAAAACTGTCGCAACTGTTGACGATGGTGAAATTAAAGGTGTAGGCCAAGGCAGCACTGTCATTACTGCTAGCTACAAAGACCAAGAGGTAGAAATCCGCGTTGATGTTGAAGGCGGAAATTCAGACGGTAAGCTGGAAGCAGATGTTACTCAGCTGAAAATGGAAAAAGGCGATAAAGAAACCATTAAGTTGACGTATGACGACGATAAAATTTCTGGTTCAAAAGCAACCTGGAAAACTTCGAAGTCCTCTGTAGCAACTGTAAACGATGATGGTGTCGTTACTGCAAAGGGCAAAGGTACAGCAACGATCACTGCAAAATACAAAGGCTACGAAGTAGAGGTTGATGTTTACGTAGGTACAGACAGTTCTGGTAAACTGGAAGCTGATGAAACCAGCATCTCTTTGAAAAAAGGCGACAGAGACACGATTCAACTAACTTATGATGATGACAGATTGTCTGGATCAAAAGCAACCTGGAAAACATCCAACTCCAGCGTGGCAACTGTTGATGATGGTGTCGTTACGGCAAAAGGCCAAGGAACTGCTACCATTACAGCAACATACAAAGGCGATAAGGTCGAAATTCGTGTTAAGGTCGATTACAACAACTCTGGTAAACTGGAAGTAAACGACAGCACGGTCTCCTTGAAAAAAGGGGAAAGAGAAACATTAACATTGAAATATGATGGTTCCACCATTAGTAATTCGAATGCATCTTGGTCCACATCCCGATCCTCAGTAGCAACAGTAAGCAGCTCTGGTACGATTACAGCAACAGGTAAAGGTAAAGCTACCATTACCGCTCAATACAAAGGCGAAAAAGTAGAAATTGAAGTGACTGTCGATAGCTCCTCAGGAATGCTGGAAGCAGACGATACGAGCGTCACCTTGAAAAAAGGCGAGAGAGAAACTGTAAAACTGAGATATGATGGCGACACAATTAGCAATTCAAAAGCATCATGGAAAACCTCTAAATCTTCTGTAGCAACCGTTACCAGCAGTGGTACGATTACAGCAAAAGCAAAAGGAAAGGCAACCATTACCGCTACGTATAAAGGCGAAAAAGTTGAAATTGAAGTGGAAGTTGGCAGCAAAGGCTCAAGCAAGCTGGAAGCAGATGACACAAGCATTACCATTAAAAAGGGTGACTCTGAAAAGATCAAACTCACCTATGATGGCGATGACATCAGCAGCTCTAAAGCAAAATGGAAGTCGAATAAATCTTCCGTAGCTTCAGTATCCAGCAGCGGTTCGGTAAAAGGTAAAAAGAAAGGTAAGGCCACTATTACAGCTGAATACAAAGGCTATGAAGTGGAAATCGAAGTAACAGTAAAATAATGGATGACAGGAAACTCGCTGAATCTTAATTGGTTCAGCGAGTTTTTTTCCAAGAGTAAGGAAACCCTGTTATTTGTTGTGGAGGAGGAATGACTCTTGAGAGAGATCATCTTGGAAAAGTTAAAAGAAATCGAGCAAGCGCATGACTTAAAAGTATTGTTCGCCGTTGAATCAGGAAGTCGGGCATGGGGATTTCCATCCAAAGATAGCGATTATGATGTACGGTTTGTCTATGTGAAGAAGCCAGAATGGTATTTGTCCATTGACGACAAACGGGATGTTGTAGAAGTACCGATCAATGACCTTTTAGATATAAACGGCTGGGATATTCGAAAAGCGCTTAAGCTATTTCGAAAATCGAATCCGCCCCTACAAGAATGGCTTGTATCAGACATTGTTTATCTCGATACACTTGGCTTTCGAGATGAACTGGAAAGGTTGCAAGGGGAAGTATTTTCGCCAAAGGCTTCCTTGCATCATTACCTCAGTATGGCAAAAGGGAATTTTCGGGACTATCTGCAAGGGGAGCAAGTCAAAATCAAAAAATACTTTTATGTGTTACGCCCGATTCTCGCATGCATCTGGATCGAAACGTATCATACGAATCCCCCCATTGGATTTGATCGGTTAGTTACAGAGCTGATAACCGATTCTACGTTAAAAGGTAAAATTTCTGAGCTGCTCCAAAGAAAAATAGCTGGGGATGAGTTGAACTTGGAGCCAAGGATCGAAGAGCTTCACCATTTTATTGAGGATCAAATAGAGCGTCTGACTGCACTGACTAGCCAATATACAAATGATCTGGAGGACCCAACAGACAAGCTGGATGAGGTATTTCGGAAGTATTTGCACAGGGCGTGGCTAATCAATTCGTTATGATGGAATCATTATGATAGATACGGAGGTACAAATATTCATGAAGGATCATATCCGAAAAGGTATAAAGCAACCTCTCGAAATTCACTTTGATCAACCAGATAAACCATACGGCTGCTTCTCCAATTTCTCTAGTCACCCAGTAGAGTTGGAAGGGGAACTTTGGACAACTTTGGAACACTATCTGCAAGCCAAGAAATTTTTAGGGACTACCCAAGAAAAAGAGATCATGCGCAAGGCATTACAAGCAAAAGTAGAACAGTACCCTGTCATTCGTGAAATTCTGCTCTCTACTGGGGATGCCACCTTAATCGATTGTACGAGCAACGATTCAGACGTACTAGGAAGATTATGGATGGAAGTGCGTAAAAGCCTAGATGGGTACCAACCGCATTTCTATTTGCCGCCATGGATTGTGTTTCCAGAAGAGCATCCTTATAGTTTGTGTTGGCGGATGGGATTTGGTGAGGACTATCTCATGCATTATTGGCCATGGCTAGAGGAAATGAGTGTGGATGCCAGGAAAGAGTATGACGCTTATTTTCCGGTACCAGAGGAATGGCAGTTTGAAGATTTGGATGAGGAGGAAGAATGAAGCTACTGTTCATTTGCAGCAGAAATAAATGGAGGAGCTTAACGGCAGAAAAGATTTTTCATGGGATCAATGACTATGATGTAAGATCAGCAGGTACTGAAACTGGGGCCCGTATTAAAGTAACAAGTGGCCTTATTGGATGGGCTGATCTTATTTTTTGTATGGAGAAAAAACATGTAAGGCGGTTACAAGAAAAGTTTAGCTTGGAACTGATGGATAAAAGGATCATTTGCTTGGGTATCCCCGATGAATACATATACATGGATGAGGAACTGATCGAGATATTAAAATCGAGTGTTTCCGCATATATAGAGATTCCGGATTAAGCTGTTATTATCCGTTGTCGATGTATCCCGGATTATTATGTATAATGGGGATGATATGGCTCGATCGCACTATCCATACTTATCGTAAAGCGAGGATTTTCACCATGAAGAAAAAACTTGTACTGGTTCTAGATGTTGAAGTAGCAGACAAAGCTGATATGCAGCAACTGGCAGATTCTATGTCCACAGCAATTCAATCCGTGGAAGGGATTGCCTTGCAAGACCTAGTCATGTTTGATAACGATGAAAACAATGCTGACAAGCTAATTGCTAACATAAAAAAAGAAATGTCCTAAAGAGGAGAGCAGTCCTGTGTTTTTCGTTTATGTTCTGGCTTACCTGATCGTTGCTCTCCTCTATGGATTTTGGACGATGAAAAGCCCACAGCTATGGGTTCGACTAACAGGAAATTTCATCATTCACCTATTTATTGCTGCAATTTTGAGTCTCGGTTACTTTTTTGCGTAAAGAAGTGGCTATGACCTGTAATGGGAGATGAGTGTATGGATTATCAAAAATTGAGTAAAGAATTGTCCTATGCGCTTCGTCATGCCCCCCATGAATATGAGCTTGAGTTAGACGAACAAGGATGGGTACCTATCAAACAATTGCTTTTGTCACTTCATGAACAGCGCAAGTGGCGAGCGGTTACCGAAGAAGATTTACATACGATGATTGCGTTATCCGAAAAAAAGCGCCATGAGATCAATCAAGGCAAAATTCGCGCCCTTTATGGACATTCAGTGCCGCAAAAGATCCAAAAGGAAGAAAAAGAACCGCCTGCGTATCTTTTTCATGGCACGCCGCAAAGATTCCTCGATTCTATTTTTGCTAGCGGGCTTGTTCCAAAAGGAAGACAGTATGTGCATCTGTCTGAAGACGTCCAAACAGCCCAGCAGGTTGGGAAAAGACGAGACGATCATCCCGTACTTTTGCGAATCGATGCGAGGCAAGCTTGGCAAGATGGTGTGAGGTTTTACCATGGAAATGAGCTCGTTTGGTTAGCAGATCACGTGCAAAAAGAGTACATTTCTATCTATCAGAAGTAGCTCGATTTGCTCGAGAAGAAACAACGCAGCATGAGAAAAGACTCGCATTCGATCGCGGGTCTTTTTTATATCAACGTTAATCGTAAGGAGGTAAAAGCGGCATGGAATTGTTGTTTGCTTTTCTACTGTTGGCAGGACTTTTTGCAATCTACGACGCGATTCGGAAGATGAACCAGAACATCGTAACACAAGTGGATCAAAACCAGCGAATCATTGAACTACTGAATGAATTGAAGAGAAAGCAGTGAGGTTAAGGGTGACTGAGCACGAGGGCGCAGTTGTCACGATAGGCGTGGAGTAAGCAGTTTATTACGTATTCTGCATGATGATCGATGAGTGGAAAATCGCTAATCAGGAGTAAATTGTAATTACATCCATCTGGCACGGTGTCGTCCCCCATCGTATTCAAATGGTTTCAGCAATAATACCCGTTTTAAATCGTTGGATAAAGTGATGCGGTCCAGTCCACCTTCGTTTTTACGCTTTTTCATAAAGATAAAGAATACCGTCGTCGATCGACCAACAACGCAATGAATGCCTCCAAACGCTTGTTTGCGAGGGTAAGTATTTTTCGAGGTCATTTACGATTTTTTCCCAATTTTGATCACTATCACTAATCTCAATGAACTCACCGTATACCAAGTCAAAAACGAGGTACCCCATTTCGTACTCAATGCAATCGATCTTATAGTAAGAGACACTGTATACTTCGTCCCAGTCTATTTGAACAGGTTCAGCATGTTCGTAGTGGATGGAAATTTGATGGCTATCAACAGTAAAAATCAAATAGAATCAACTCCTTACCTGTTTATTTGCAGTATACCTGTTGGAGTGAAAGTTTTCCATAGATGTATGGGGGAGTAGAAACTACTTGGGGAGAGTGCAGACGTCAAGTTTGGGAAGGAGTTAGATTTAGTGTCAATAGAATCAATAGTAATCACGGAATTCTTTAACAGTGTGGTCAGCTATCAATAAAAGCATTTTACTGTTCTATACCCAATACAAATGAAGTCCGAATTAAAGACTTTAGACAAATTTGTATAAACGTTCTGGCAAAAGCTCCAATTTACTTGCCCACCCCCTCTATCTTTTCCTACTCTAAAACCAGAGGGGGAGAGGACATGTACGCATGCAGTTATTCAGGCACTGTGCTCGGCATAGACGGTATGGTTGTCACTGTAGAAACAGACATAGCAAATGGCTTACCTCAATTCGATTTGGTCGGACTAGGCGGTTCAGCAGTAAAAGAAGCGAGAGATCGCGTTCGTGCTGCCTTGCGCAACGCAGGATACGACTACCCAATGCAGCGGATCACCGTCAACCTAGCACCAGCTGACCAGCGTAAAGAAGGCTCAGGTTTCGACCTTGCTATTGCCTTTGGAATTTTACTCGCCTCGAAGCAAATGCTCCCTAGACCAGAGAGAATACTCGTTCTAGGAGAGTTGGCATTAGATGGTTCTCTTCGCCCTGTAACGGGTGTACTTCCCATTCTGCTAGAAGCTAAAAATGCAGGATTTACCCACGTGATTCTCCCCGAACAAAATGCACCGGAAGCGCGGCTCGTCGACATTACCGTATTACCTTCGAGGAATCTTGAGGAGGCCGTGAGCTATTGGAAAGAAGGACTTCATAGTAAAAACTCAGACTTGATTTTTCCCGAATCTGAAACAGGTAAGACAAATGCGAACAAGTTGCCTCCCGACTTTGCTAATGTTTACGGACAGCAATTTGTAAAACGTGGCTTGGAGATCGCAGCAGCTGGATTTCATAATGTGATTTTGGTGGGGCCTCCAGGTTCAGGGAAAACTCTTTTAGCTACTTGCCTGCCTGGCATCATGCCCAACATGACCATTCATGAATCATACGAAGTGACGAAAATATACAGTATTGCTGGTCAATTGAAGCGGGAGAGTGGGCTCGTCGAAGAGAGACCTTTTCGTGCCCCACACCATACGATTACCGCTACTGCACTAATTGGCGGTGGTGCGCAAATTCCGCGTCCCGGAGAGTGTAGCTTGTCTCACGGTGGTATCCTCTTCCTGGATGAGATGCCCGAGTTTTCTCGACATGTATTAGAGGTACTGCGCCAGCCTCTGGAATCAGGGGTTGTCACGATTGGACGATCTAAGCAGGTTTTTACCTTCCCTGCTCGGCTTCTGTTAATCGGTTCGTGCAATCCTTGCCCTTGTGGATTCTTTGGTACTCGAGAGAAGCAAACCTGCTCGTGCTCTCCCCAACAAATCTACAAATACCGTTCAAAGCTCTCAGGTCCCTTGCTAGATCGCATCGATCTGCACATCGAGGTGCCGAGAGTACCCGTTCAACTTCTTCACAACAGAAAAGCAGAGGAGTCCTCAAAAGACATTCAGAAGCGAGTAGAGCAAGCGAGAGCTGTCCAATGCGAAAGATACCACTATCGTCCAGGATGTCCTTTTAACAGTGTGATGAATGGAGAAGAGCTGCGCCAATTTGCTCAGCTGGATAAGGAAGGACAAGAGATGTTGCAGCTTGCCTTCGAGACATTAGGTTTGAGTGCAAGAGCCTACGATAGGATTGTGAAAGTGGCGAGAACGATTGCAGATTTAGATGGGGCTTCTCGTGTTGATGCTGCACATGTAGCGGAAGCAATTCGCTACAGAGCATTGGATCGAGGGTTACTATTTTAAGAGTCCTGAATATATAAAAAAACCGTTAAATTTTGAGGTCTCAGTGCTAATACATCAAAGAAATGGACATTTACCCTCCTTGCTACGATGAAAAGAAAGAACATAGATGCCCTGAGGAAGAAACCATCATTTTCATTAATATTAGGCGTATATATGTAAATTTTAACCTCATTCAGACTCACTAGTTTCATCAAACAAAGTCTTATCTTCAGCAGTAAATTCTAATCGCAAATGAATACGGTACAAGATTTCAATTACTTCAGCAAATCCAAGCAAGAATATAGAAGGAATGATGGAATAAAACACACTGGTTAGAAAATGAAGAAAATTATCATTAAGATCGTCGAACCAAATATATAACCCGACGATAAAACCAACTATAGTAATAACAGACGCCAGAATCCGAATCCATCGAGCGTATTTATTTGTATAGCGTTTGAACAATACTCTCAACCCCAAGTATCCAATTTTGTGGAAAGTAGAAATCCTCAACATTTTGGTTAAGAAAACAGAGTAGGGCAGTAGTTATCACTCGCATCATTACATTTAGTCTCAAGTAAGTGGCATTCACTTTTTATCTTTTTCGTCATCGTATGTAGGCTTTCTAACAAATGGTTTGCCTTGATCTTCGCAAGCCCCAAAACGAATAAAGGTTCCTTGTACCTCTCGGAGGGATACTTTGTTTGCTCCTCTATCTGAATCTGGGTCCATAAATTGAAGGAGATCACCCTCTCAGAAGCAAAATGAACAGACATCAAATTCTCCATAATGGTAGAGCGATTTATAACCGCAACATGGACAAGTAAATTTTGTATTCACTTGAATTTGCTCACTTCCTAAAACCAAGAGATAATTTTCTCAGCAGTGAATCAACTATCTTGCCATAGCAAGCAATCCATACGAAAAAAAAATCCATACGATCAACAATGATCCAAAGACTGCATTTCGCCTATAATCCTTATTGTTGACAATTATTTTCTTCATAATAAATGTAAAGTTAACAAAGAACAAAATAGCAAGAATAGGATTAAGGTACAACGCAGTAAGAATAATGAAAGTCAAACTATTCACCTCATCCAAATTATACCATATGTGTCTGGATGATTATCAATTTGCGCGCAGTTTGAATCAGTATGCTGATCATGCTCCTTCTTTGCTCCTCAACTAATGTTGCTTCGATGCACAGTTTGCTTTACTGCATGGTCACGTCTGCATAGATGTCAACGCTTGTCCAAATGTCAAATAGTTAAATTGTCGAGGAAAATCGTTTAGTCTGCATGCGCCTGTAAATGAACACGGCACATACAGACTAACCACTTCACTACCAAGTAAGTAACAGTAAGTATTTTTTAAACATAACCCTATACAACCGTAACAACATAAAACACAAACTCCCCGCAATCTCCACTATCCCAAGGCCGACAATACTTCACTGAAATCGACATCATTCCTCGCCGCAGAGCCTGAAAGGACATCACCTGATGTCCCTCTTGCCCAATACGAGCTGGCGATGGTGGAGGAACAAAATGATTCGCATGCAACGATAAAAAGCGAGCATCCACTGGATTAGACAAGTCCCACTGGTAGCCGGTAGAGGGATTTGCCACTAGCGTAATCGTGAACAAGTGGCCTTCCTGCACTTGCAGTGTATACGTTGAGGTCTTGACCACTGGCTTTCCCCCTTTGAATGATGTCGATACCCATTTTCCATACCGTATGAAAAAAGCTTGATAGCTGCTAATGACAAAACAAGCAGTAAAAAATTTATTATCATTTATTTCATGTGATTCAGTGCGTTTACAAGTTGTGGAATTACTTGATACATCTATCATTTTGCGAAAATATAACGATAGAAAATAGCCATTATACGTACAATGTTCCTAATTAATTTGAAACAATTAGTATGATCTGGAAAGGAATATGCAAGATGCTGGCGAATATGTAGGGACAAAGACATATATTGTCGAAATGTCTGTTGTTATTTGTAATCTTTATTACCTAGTTGGTGTTATGACTAGAAATATTCAGAGAGAGTAGAATTTCTTTTGCTCGTGCATGTAGGTACATTTCCCAGCACTTCCATGGCGCAGAATATCTCGCGCATGGAAGAAGCTTTTTCTTTGTGTTCATACTTGCTAGGAAAGGGAAAGGAAAATTGATGGAGAGCATTGCAGAATTATTTAAGAAAAAAGAGTACTACCACGCATTTCAGCCCATATGTCAGCTTCCTGAGAAAAGTAGGATAGGGTATGAAGTATTACTTCGCAGTAAAGCGGGGATCCATCCAGAGGCATTGTTTTCTTTGGCGAAGGAAAACAAAAAGCTACCAGAACTCGACGCTCATTCCCTGCATTATGCGCTCTTGACTTTTTTTCATTCGTCGATTGAACACAAAAACGAGCTTTTATTTGTGAATATTTTTCCTTCTACCATAATAGAAGACACATTTCCTGGCTTCATTCAAAATATCGCTGGTTCCTTTCGTCCCTTTTTAACCCAAATCGTTTTGGAGATCAACGAATCGATTATGGAAGGAGAATGCTGGAGCGAACCCGTTTTTACACGACGCATAGCTGAATTGAAAAAGTTGGGGTTCCTAATTGCGTTGGATGATGTCGGAGATGGCGCAAACATATTCAGTAAAATTGAAGATATCTCGCCTGATTACATTAAAATTGATCGCTTTTTTTCGCAAGAGCTCTCGAGTTCATTAGAAAAGCAAAAGACTGTAAAATTGTTTGTCGATTTTTGCAAAGATGCACCTCAACTCATTCTCGAAGGAGTTGAAGAAGAAGAGGATTTTGCTTGTGCTTCTTTATTGGGCGTTGCAATCGGCCAGGGGTACTTGTTTGGTAAACCAGGCAGTTTGCCGGACGAATAAGAGGGCAATGCAGAATTGGAGGAATTTTTATGGCTAGTGATAACAACGTATATTCGCGGAAGGCAACGCTTTCCTTAAAAATATCCGAGTTTGAAGTCCCTCCGATGCAAGATCTGTTGATCATCGGACGGAAAGCACCAATTGGTCCTGAGGCAGTAAGGAGAATGGCGGATGCACTTTCACCAGAGCAGTTTACCTTACTGAAAATGAATCATCCAAAGATTGAGGCGGTTTTGTTAAGAAATACCCTTTTGCAAATGATTGATGAAAAATTGTTGATGAAAATCATTCTGGAAGAGGCAGAGCGTATGATTAGCGACTCTATGGTTCTGCGATCTGAGTTGAAAATAGCATTGTCTGTTCAACGAGAGGTGGATCTGTTATGAACATCTCCGACATCATGACGACGACGATTTGTACCATCACCTCTGACAAAAGTGTCTCTTATGCGGCGGAGCGAATGAACGAATCTCATGTTGATTCGTTAGTTGTCATGGATCACGGAGAGGTACTGGGAATGGTTACGACGAGAGATGTTTTGTCAGCTCATCCAAACCGAATCGTTGCCGATGCCATGAGTAGTCAGCCGTTCTATCTGTCAGCCAATCACAATGTTTGGGAGGCCTATCACGCGCTTCATCAAGAACAAAATGGGCTTGCTTTAGTCAAACAAGAGGATCAACTGATCGGATTCATCACAAAAGAAATCGTAGAGATGAAAATAGCAGAATATCGAGACCCATTATCGGGTTTGTATCGCGCTCCATATATCCAGTTTATTGGGGAAAATTTTTTAAAGGAGCGAAAACCTTTCCATTTGCTTTTCATCGATTTGAACGACTTTGGTCGAATTAATAAGCTGCATGGCCATCCATTTGGGGATGATGTCATCCGCACCTATTCTTCGGTCCTCTCTTCATTAGCTGAAGAACAGGGAGATTACTTATGTCGTTATGCAGGGGACGAGTTTGTTTTGATCTCTACGATTTCCGATGAACAGATTCAGGAATACATTACGCTCATTAAACGTCCAACAAACGTTCTGGATATCTTCGTATCTGCAGCTGTTGGTCATGTGAACGGGTACCAAACACCAGACTTCTTCGCCAGATCGTGGCGGGAATTAATCGCGGAAGCAAGTTTAGGCTCCTCAGCTGCCAAATTATCCAAAACACTTACTCCCACAGTGGGATAGGAAAAGTATAGTTTGCCAGCAATGCGCATACACTTTTGGACAGGCTAAGATCTTTCTTTGCAACCGATTATTTTATGGTACGTAATACATATTGTGAATAGATCGATATGAGGAGGCAATGACATGATTGTAACTACTACCAGCATGATCCAAGGGAAAGAAGTGGAGGAGTATTTGGATATTGTCAGTGGAGAGGTGATCATGGGTGCAAACGTAGTCCGTGACTTTCTCGCGGGGATTACGGACATCATCGGAGGCAGAAGTGGCTCATATGAGAGCAAGCTCTCAGAAGGTCGTGAACTGGCCTTGCGTGAAATGAAAGAAAAAGCACGGGTATTAGGTGCAAACGCAGTGATTGGGGTTGATCTCGACTTCGAAACATTGCGAGAAGGTATGATGATGGTTATTGCCACAGGCACAGCTGTACGTGTGAAGTAAGCCGGTAAACACCCGGCTTTCTTTTTTTACCTAAAGGGGTGCTACTACATAGAATGCAAGGAGAAGTGACCATGCAAGTACAAAAAACTCTTCAGGATTTATCGGATAGAATAAACGCCCAGCCACAAGGGATCGCAGGAGTACATGCGGTGTACCATTTTGTCCTAAGTGGAGAAGAGGTGGGCACCTACGAGGTTGTTTTTGCCGATAATCAAGCGGACTACAAGCTGGGTGTGACAAGGGAAGCAGGCTGCAAGCTGGAGTTGTCTGACAAAGATTTTATTAAGCTCGTAGAGGGACGCTTGAATCCCACCGTTGCTTTTGTAACAGGTAAGCTAAAAATTAGCGGAGAAATGGGACTTTCGTTTAAATTGCAAACAATTTTACATCACTATCAATCAGAAAAATAACGAAAAAACTAGTCAATTCTTAAAAGGTTGCGTTAAAATATGACCAAACAATGACACCTACTCTAACATAAAACGAGGGGAAACATGCGCCATATTTGTTCATTGATTGCGATGGTAAGCCAACTGGAAGAACAATCTGTGCGTTTTGATTTTTATCAAGAAATCAGACGACCCAAGCCAGAACGTCAGTTATTAAAGCATCATGCACAATTACCGCGTCATTATTTCGATTATTTAATTCATTCAGGAGTATTGGAAGTGGAAACAGATGCCCCATATCAGCCGGGGAAGATCATGCCTGCTTCCATCGGTATGAACATACGCTCGCTCGGTGGAAACGTATTGTTTGACATGTGCTTTGCTCCACAAACATATAAATTGTGGCAAAACACAGATGCAAGCATAGAAGACCTTTCGCTGCCTGCTGATATATTTGAAGAATACGTCTATCGCTTAGGCGCCATTAGTCGCTTTCGCTATTTAGGCCGAATCGATGATCCCGTAACAGCAACAAAACTTGGTGAGAACGACATGATTGAATTCAAACGCGACTTTCTTTATTCGAAGACGGGAATTATTAAGTCTATTGTGGCGTTTGCGAATTCAAACAACGGGAACTTATTTTTAGGCATTTCAGATGAGGGGACAGTGTGCGGGATTGATCATGAGATCGAGCAGTATGGAGACCCGGACAAATACATTCTTGCCATTACGCAATACATCCAAGATAAGACGTCACCGTTTGTGACCCCATTTCCAAAAATTTCGTTGAAAAAAATAGATGGGAAAACAGTGGTAGCTATCTTTGTAGAAGCCTCATCTGATTTGATTTGTGGTTTGGACAAAAACAATGAAAAGTATGTGGTGATCCGTACGAACAATCGCTCTGTTGTCGTGAAAGATCCGCACCAAATTGGTGAAATTTACGTGAAACGAAAGCTTGGCAGTGAGATCAGCCGTCGATTGGGACTTCTGTAGCGTTATCTTACAGGAATACACGAGGAGGGTTACTGCGTGATATCGTCTTTACGTACGTGTCTACTGGTTATGATGGTGAGTAGCTTGTTCGTCTCTGGCTGTGCACAGCCAGGCAAGGTTTCTGATGACATGAAAGATCATATTGAGACAGAACTTGGTGCGGTTGAAAAAGTAACGGTGATGTCAACAGATGGACAGGAAGTATTAGTGGACTTGCGCTTGTTTTTGCAAGAACTGTCCGGACAGGGACAAGATTTACAAATATCATCCGAGCCTTTAAAGCAAGAAGATGTACGTTTTACACTTGTTCTCTACCGAACTCAGCAGGCTCCACTCGTTGTGACAGTGGGGGAATCGGCAAGTGAGTTTGGAGGACATACGTATCGTGGAGCGGGTGCCAGCTATTTTTATCAGTGGGTAAACAAGTTAACTGGCAAAGGAGTGCTCTCACAAAAAATTCAGAGCGTGCGTTTATCTGCAGAGGACCTTGGTCAGGCGCGCGTGTTGAACGAAGCAGAAGCAGAATACATCAGGAAAGTAATGGGATCGGCAGTTCCAGAGTTGGACAGTCGCAGCAAACAGTATCCACTCTACCCAAACTATCGGATGAGAATAAATTCTGCTGACAAACCGGTTGAAGTGGCCATTTTGACGCCGACGCTGATTGCGGTTCCCTTTGGGAGAGAAACGTTTTTCTTTCACGTAGAGGGTAGCCTCTTTTCGCGCTTAACGGAATGGATGCCGCCAAGCAATCGTAAGGAAGACAGAATCGACCAGTTATTTAAATCTACACGGATTCGCATCACAGCAAATGGCGAAATGAACGTCAAAGACTCAGAGTTGGATGTCACCCAAACGACGATCGAGCAAGGTATTGCCCATCAATCCGTCCGATTGCTAAAAAATGCAGATCCACTAAATGCTCTACCGAAAGATCTGGGCTCAAAACAATACGAACTTCATTTTTTGGTGAATGATACAGAACAGAGAATTGAATTATATCCACGTTACTTTAAGTATGACCAAACTTGGTACATTCACGATGAACTCGCTGAAAAACAGTGGAAATTGTTTCAATCTCTACGAAAATGAGGAATTTCCTCATGAAGTTTCGCATTTCTGGTCACGATAAACAGAACATATTACTACCACTTTTGCAGTTTTTGTCGTAGAATAGTAACGTTGCACTGATAGTGGAGGTTATGACCGGAAAAAGACAGACGTCTTTGAACCGGTCTAAAAGCCTGCCGATCTTTATCTGCCATAGGAGGATGGAGAATGAACATTCATGAGTATCAAGGTAAAGAGATACTTAAGCAGTACGGTGTAAAAGTTCCTGAAGGACGCGTAGCTTTCACAGTGGAAGAAGCTGTTGAAGCAGCGAAAGAACTGGGCACCCAAGTAAACGTAGTAAAAGCGCAAATTCACGCTGGTGGCCGTGGTAAGGCTGGCGGTGTAAAGGTTGCAAAAAATCTTGATGAAGTTCGTACATATGCCAGCGAAATTCTTGGTAAAGTACTGGTTACTCATCAAACAGGACCAGAAGGTAAAGAAGTTAAGCGCCTTCTGATCGAGCAAGGCTGCGACATCAAGAAAGAATACTACGTTGGTGTAGTAGTTGACCGTGCTACTGGAAGCGTTGTAATGATGGCTTCCGAAGAGGGCGGTATGGACATCGAGGAAGTAGCAGCAAACAATCCAGAAAAAATCTTCAAAGAAGTAGTTGATCCAGTAACAGGTCTGAATGGCTTCCAAGCTCGTCGCCTGGCTTACGCAATCAACATTCCAAAAGAATTGATTAACAAAGCTGCCAAGTTCATGATGAGCTTGTACCAAGCTTTTGTTGATAAAGATGCTTCTATCGCTGAAATCAACCCACTGGTTGTAACTGGCGACGGTGAAGTAATGGCACTGGATGCGAAACTGAACTTCGACAGCAACGCTCTCTATCGTCACCCTGACATCGTAGCTCTGCGCGATCTGGATGAAGAAGATGAGAAAGAAATCGAAGCTTCCAAGTTCGATCTGTCCTACATCGCACTTGATGGTAACATCGGTTGCATGGTAAACGGTGCAGGTCTGGCGATGGCAACGATGGATATCGTGAAATTCTACGGTGGAGACCCGGCTAACTTCCTTGACGTTGGTGGCGGAGCTACTGAAGAGAAAGTAACGGAAGCGTTTAAAATTATTCTCCGTGACGAAAAAGTAAAAGGTATTTTCGTCAACATCTTCGGCGGCATCATGAAATGCGACGTTATCGCAAACGGCGTAGTGAATGCAGCAAAACAAATCAAATTGGACAAACCTCTCGTTGTA
Organism: Brevibacillus sp. DP1.3A; assembly: GCF_013284245.2. Lineage (NCBI taxonomy): Bacteria > Bacillati > Bacillota > Bacilli > Caryophanales > Paenibacillaceae > Brevibacillus > Brevibacillus sp. DP1.3A. The sequence continues at coordinate 2,781,382 of NZ_CP085876.1, forward strand.
CGTCTCGAAGGTACAAACGTAGATTTGGGTAAGAAAATCCTCAATGAGTCCGGTTTGAACATCGTAGCTGCAGAATCTATGGCGGATGGTGCTGAGAAAATCGTATCCTTGGTGAAGTAAGATATTTCGAGTAGATACGTTAAAAAAGGTGGGAAAATTACGCGATGAGTATTCTCGTTAATAAAAATACAAAAGTAATTACGCAAGGGATTACGGGTGCAACTGGTCTGTTCCACACTCGCGGAGCCGTTGAATACGGTACACAAATGGTGGGCGGTGTAACACCTGGTAAAGGTGGAACCGAAGTTGACGGTATTCCAATTTTCAACACAGTAAAAGAAGCGGTTGAAGCAACTGGTGCAACTGCATCCGTTATCTACGTTGCTCCTCCTTTCGCTGCTGATGCGATCATGGAAGCAGTTGACGCTGAACTGGATCTGGTAATCTGCATCACAGAAGGTATCCCAGTTCTGGACATGGTAAAAGTTAAGCGCTACATGGAAGGCAAGAAAACCCTTCTCGTAGGTCCTAACTGCCCTGGCGTAATCACTCCAGGTGAGTGCAAAATCGGTATCATGCCTGGTTACATCCACGTTCCAGGTAAAGTGGGTATCGTATCCCGCTCCGGTACCTTGACGTATGAAGCAGTTCACCAAACTTCTACTCGCGGCCTTGGTCAATCCACAGCTGTAGGTATCGGTGGAGACCCAGTAAAAGGTATGGAGTTCATCGATGTACTGAAAATGTTCAACGAAGATCCAGGCACAGAAGCAGTTATCATGCTGGGTGAAATCGGTGGTACTGCGGAAGAAGAAGCAGCAGAGTGGATCGCTGCTAACATGAAAAAACCAGTTGTAGGCTTCATCGGAGGACAAACTGCTCCTGAAGGAAAACGTATGGGCCATGCTGGTGCGATCATCTCTGGCGGTAAAGGTACAGCTGCTGAGAAAATCGCGAAGCTCGAAGAATGCGGTATTCGCGTAGCGAAAACACCTGCAGTTATCGGTGAAACACTTGTTGAATTGCTGAAAGAGCGCGGTATGCTCGAGAAAGTAATGGGCAAGTAAGCAGATAAGACAGAAGTGGACAGGCTTAGGCTTGTCCACTTTTTTATTTTTGAAGCAGCCTCTTTCTTTCGATAGAATAGCTTTCAATACCGTCTGCAGTGACAATTGTGATCGGGATGAAGGAGGATTTTGGAGTGGAAAAGGCGAAGCTCGACGAGAGAGACTGGGTGTATGTGTTTACGATGATTTCAGGTTTGGGAAGAAGGAAAATCCGAGAAATCTTTGAAATCACAGGTTCTTTTCAGGTTGCCGTCGAAAATTGGCATGAACTGGCACGTCAGCTCAGATTGACTCCCTTGATCACTGGGCAGGTTGACAAGCATAGCAATGTAGCTTCAGCAATGGCACTATTGGAAAAGCGTGAAGAAGAGGGAACGCGCTTCTTATGTCCTTTTGACGATGCTTATCCTGTTTCGCTCCGCAATATCCCTGATTTTCCATGGACGTTGTTTTATCGTGGCGATCACACATTATTGGAAAAATTGTCGATTGGCGTCGTTGGTTCGCGCAAACCGACACCATATGGAAGAGCGAGCTGTAGCTTTTTTGTCCGAGAACTGGTACAAGCAGGTCTTGTCATTGTCTCAGGGGTAGCGTATGGAATTGATGCGGAGGCTCACCAAGCTACCTTGAAAGCAGGGGGTAAGACTATTGGCGTGCTCGGCTGCGGAATGAATCATGTTTATCCTTCTCGACATCGAGAACTTTATCGCGAAATTGAATCTTTTGGCCTACTCCTCAGCGAATATCCTCCTCATATTCCACCTGTTTCTGGATTATTTCCAGAGAGAAATCGTATCATAAGTGGACTGTCTATCGGTGTATTAGTGGTGGAAGCAGCAGAAAAAAGCGGATCCTTGATTACGGCAGACTGTGCACTTGAGCAGGGCAAGGAAGTTTTTGCAATTCCTGGTCCGATTTTTTCATTGATGAGTGCAGGACCGCATAACTTGATCAAACAAGGTGCAAAGCTAGTAACGTGCAGTAGCGATATATGGCATGAAATCAAACATCATCTTCCAGAAGCTGGGCAGATGAAGCAGGTCGTGAAAAGCAATGCAACCGATGTCATTCCCTTATCTAATGAAGAAAAAGCTATTGTGGAAGCCGTAACATATGATGGAATTCATCTGGATGAGTTAATGAGCAGCTTAGAAAAAGACAAACGCAGGATGCTACATCAGCTGGTCATTCGTTTGGAAGCTAAAGGGGCCATTGTGGCACTTCCTGGCGGTTATTTTGCACGGCGATAGCATATCCGGTAGCTTTTTGGCAATGCTTAGAGGCACAAGTGTTTGACAAACCGGATGAGGGTATTTAATAATAGGGAAGATTCCTTACTAAAAGGGGAGGAAAAAAATGGCTGATACGCTAGTAATCGTAGAATCCCCTACGAAGGCCAAAACCATTGGAAAATACCTGGGTAGTAAATATATCGTGAAAGCGTCTATCGGGCATGTACGCGATTTGCCGAAAAGTCAAATGGGTGTAGACGTTACACATAATTTTGAACCCAAATACATAACCATTCGCGGCAAAGGCGATGTATTGAAGGGCTTAAAAGATGCCGCTAAAAAAGTGAAAAAAGTATATCTCGCAGCCGACCCGGATCGCGAAGGGGAGGCAATTGCTTGGCATTTGGCACAATACTTGGGTCTCGATTTGAATCAACCGCTTCGTGTGGTATTCAATGAGATTACCAAAGATGCCATTAAAGAAGCGTTCAAGCATCCACGACACATAAACATGGACTTGGTAAATGCTCAACAGGCACGTCGCATTCTCGACAGACTCGTTGGTTACAATATCAGTCCAATTTTATGGAAAAAGGTTCGAAAAGGCTTGAGTGCCGGACGTGTTCAATCGGTTGCGGTAAAGCTTATCATGGATCGTGAGCGGGAGATCCAAGAGTTTATCCCGGAAGAGTATTGGACAATTGCGAGTACATTGATCAGCGACGGTAAAGAAATTAACGCGAAGTTCTATGGTTATGGCGATGAAAAGATGGAGCTTCATTCGGAAGATGATGTAGCAGCGGTATTGAAACGAATGAAGAACAAACCATATGTGGTACAAAAGGTAACCAAGCGTGAGCGCAAGCGCAATCCTGCACCTCCTTTTATAACGAGTTCTTTACAGCAAGAGGCAGCGCGTAAGCTGAATTTCCGCACTTCTAAGACCATGCGAATTGCTCAAGAGCTCTATGAGGGGATCGACGTTGGCAATAAAGAAGGCGCAGTTGGTTTGATTACCTATATGCGTACAGACTCTACTCGCCTATCTGTAACTGCACAGAACGAAGCAAGAGAATACATACTTGAGAAATATGGTCCAGACTATGTGTTATCTGAGCCACGCAATCAGGCGAAAAACGAAAATGCTCAAGATGCTCATGAAGCGATTCGTCCAACAGGTGTGATACGTACACCGGATGAAATTAAGGAATACTTGTCGAGAGATCAGTTGCGCTTGTATCGATTAATCTGGGAGCGTTTCCTCGCCAGTCAAATGTCATCTGCTGTTCTTGATACGATGAGCGTAGATATTGACGCAGGTGGAGTTACCTTCAGAGCAACAGGATCAAAAGTGAAGTTCCCTGGATTTATGAAGGTATATATTGAAGGAAACGATGATGGCGCAGAAGAAGAAAGCTTCCTTCCGCCTATTGAAGAAGGACAAATCCTCGAACAAAAAGAAATCGAGCCGAGTCAGCACTTTACACAACCACCACCTCGATTCTCCGAAGCGCGCATGCTTAAATCGATGGAAGAGATGGGAATTGGACGTCCGTCTACCTATGCGCCTACATTAGAAACCATTCAAAAGCGTGGCTATGTAGCATTAGAGGAGAAGCGATTCGTCCCGACCGAGTTGGGTGAGATTGTGATCACGCTTGTCGAGGAGTTTTTCCCGGAGATTCTCAACGTAGAATTCACTGCGCATATGGAATCGGGCTTGGATAATATCGAAGCAGGAGCCACCAATTGGGTGCAGGTGCTGGACGATTTTTATCAAGACTTTGCAAAGCGCGTAGTTGTTGCAGAAGAAGAAATGAAAGAAGTAGAGCTGAAAGTCGAAGAATCGGATGAATCGTGCGAGCTTTGCGGCCGTGTGATGGTATATAAGCTTGGCCGATTCGGCAAGTTTTTAGCTTGTTCCGGATTCCCGGATTGCCGAAATACGAAGCCGATTGTAAAAGATATCGGTGTAAAGTGTCCGCAGTGTGAAACCGGAGAGATTATCGAACGTAAATCTAAGAAGAGTCGTATTTTTTACGGATGTAATCAATATCCGGAATGCGATTTTGTATCGTGGGACAAACCGATTGCCAGACCTTGTCCAAAATGTTCCAGCATGCTCGTGGAGAAAAAGCGCAAGAAGCAAGGAGTTAGCATTGTTTGTACGAAGTGTGATTATCAAGAAGAGGCAGACTCCTAAGCAGCTTGATTCGATTTTGTAGTTTGGAGGATTAACAGCATGTCACAACCAACAATAACAGTAGTGGGCGCTGGTCTCGCTGGTAGTGAGGCAGCATGGCAAATCGCGCAGGCGGGTGTAAAAGTAAAGCTGTATGAAATGAGACCGAAGACACAAACGCCTGCACACCATACCGATAAATTTGCAGAGTTGGTATGTAGTAATTCATTGCGTGCTAACACGTTGACGAATGCAGTGGGTGTATTAAAAGAAGAAATGCGTCGACTGAACTCTGTCATTATCGATGCGGCAGATCGTTGCGCGGTTCCAGCTGGAGGCGCGCTTGCCGTAGACAGACACGAGTTCGCGGCTCATGTTACAGATGCCGTTCGTAATCATCCATTAGTGGAGGTCATTTCGGATGAGATTACCGAAATTCCTGAAGGGATTGTCGTAATTGCGACGGGACCACTTACTTCTCCAGCTTTGTCTACAAAGTTAAAAGAGCTGACGGGTGAAGAATATCTGTACTTCTATGATGCAGCAGCGCCCATTATCGAGAAAGACTCGATTGATATGAACAAGGTGTTCGTTGCTTCCAGATATGATAAAGGTGAAGCAGCCTATCTGAACTGCCCGATGACAGAAGAGGAGTTCAATCGCTTCTATGATGCGCTGATCTCTGCAGAAACAGTTCCATTGAAGGAATTTGAAAAGGAAATTTTCTTCGAAGGCTGCATGCCGATTGAAGTATTGGCAAAGCGTGGTCACAAAACCATGACATTTGGTCCCATGAAGCCAGTGGGTCTGGTTGATCCGCGGACAGGTAAAAAGTCTTACGCGGTTGTACAACTTCGTCAGGACAATAGTGCTGCGACATTGTATAATATCGTAGGCTTCCAGACCCACTTGAAATGGCCGGATCAAAAAAGAGTCTTTTCACTCATTCCTGGGTTGGAAAACTGCGAAATCGTTCGTTATGGTGTGATGCACCGCAACACCTTTATCAACTCGCCAAAACTGTTGAATCCTACGTATCAGTATAAAGACCGGGAAACACTTTTCTTTGCTGGTCAAATGACTGGTGTAGAAGGATATGTAGAGTCAGCGGCATCTGGTTTGCTTGCGGGGATAAATGCAGCACGACTCGCAAAAGGGGAAGAATTGATCGAGCTTCCACCAGAAACAATTATGGGCAGCATGGCTCGTTATATTACAACGGCAGATCCAAAGCATTTCCAACCAATGAACGCAAACTTTGGCTTGGTACCAGAATGGCCAGAAAGAATCCGAGACAAGCGTTTGAAAAATGAAAAGCTCGCTGAGCGGGCGCTAGATACAATTCAGAATTTTACACAAGAACGACACAATTAACATTGATATCCGATTTTCGTCTGTGTTACTATATAGGTGCTTCGAGGAGGGTGCATCCCGTATGGACATTTCGCAACAAAATTCTGCGGATATTGAGATGTTTACCCGCTATTTGCGAGTTGAAAAAAACGCCTCTCCTCATACGGTGAAGCAGTATGTGGCAGATATCAGCGAATTTGTCTCCTTTATGGAACAGCACCAAATCACCGTATTTGCTGCTGTTTCTTATTTGCATGGTCGCTCCTTTCTCGCGCAATTGGCTGGCAGGGGGCTTTCCCGACGAAGTATTGCCCGCAAGCTATCCAGTTTGCGTAGCTTGTACCGATTTCTGTTGCGTGAAGATCAACTGGAACAGAATCCATTTCAACTAGTCTCCACTCCCAAAATGGAGAAGAAACTTCCTTCCTTTTTATATCCGCAAGAAGTTCAAGCTTTTTTCGATCTGCCTGATACCACTACTCCACTGGGAATTCGTGATCGGCTGATTTTTGAACTGTTGTATGCAAGCGGCATGCGCGTTACGGAGCTCACCACTTTATCTGTGAATGATGTGAATCCGAGCATGGGAGTCGCATTGGTTTATGGAAAAGGAGCGAAAGAACGGTATGTGCCGGTTGGAAGTTATGCCTGCGACGTTCTTCGGCAATACCTAGAACATGGAAGAGAAAAACTGTTGGCTGGAAAAGTAGAACACGGCAATTTGCTGGTTAACTATCGGGGAGAACCGTTATCCGACCGCAGTGTTCGGCGGATTGTAGACAAATACGTAGATACGTACGCTCTTCAATTGCGGGTTTCACCACATACCTTTCGTCATACGTTTGCGACCCATATGTTGAACGGTGGCGCTGATCTGCGTACCGTGCAAGAATTACTGGGCCACGTCAATGTTTCAACGACACAGGTGTACACGCATGTGACCAAAGAGCGACTTCGGCATGTATATGACACCGCTCACCCACGAGCAAACCCGGGCAATACAGGTTCCGCCAATCGGACATAACGGGAGGAATCAGTGATGGAACAGTTTCACGCAACAACCATATTTGCTGTACAGCACAATGGGTCTGTAGCGATGGCCGGAGATGGTCAGGTTACTTTTGGCAACAGCATGGTAATGAAGCACGGTGCCAAAAAAGTAAGACGTCTATATCGCGGCGAAGTTTTAGCAGGATTCGCTGGCTCTGTTGCGGATGCCATTACGCTTTTTGAGAAGTTTGAAGGAAAGCTGGAGGAGTACCACGGCAATCTGCAGCGCGCTGCTGTAGAGCTGGCGAAAGAGTGGCGCATGGATAAAATTTTGCGTCGTTTGGAAGCAATGATGATTGTTGCCAATAAGGAGCATTTGTTGCTTATCTCCGGAAATGGCGAAATCATTGAGCCTGATGATGGGATTCTTGCAATTGGTTCTGGCGGTAGCTTTGCCCTTGCAGCAGGTCGTGCATTGAAAACATATGCGCCTCATCTCGGCGCACGTGAAATTGCGGAAGCATCACTTCGTACCGCTGCTGAAATTTGCGTGTTCACAAACAACAATCTTGTTGTGGATGAGTTGAATTGAGCGAAAGGGAGGAACCTGCTGTGCTGAATCTTGAGCAATTAACCCCGCGTAAGATCGTAGAGCATTTGGATAAATACATTGTCGGGCAGGCACAAGCCAAGAAAGCCATTGCTGTAGCGCTTCGCAACCGCTATCGTCGAAGTCGTTTGCCAGAGCAAATGATTGAAGAGGTTGTTCCAAAAAACATCTTGATGATCGGACCTACTGGTGTTGGAAAAACGGAAATCGCACGTCGGATTGCAAAACTGACAGGTGCTCCTTTTATTAAAGTAGAAGCAACGAAGTTTACGGAAGTCGGTTATGTAGGACGAGATGTGGAATCGATGGTCCGTGATCTGGTGGAAGCTTCTATCCGTACGGTCAAACAGGAAAAAGTAGAGTCGGTGAAAGAGAAAGCCGAGAAGCTTGCGAATGAAGCGATTGTGAACGTGCTTGTCCCATCTCGCAAGCAGTCGAACTCGTTCAAAAATCCGTTGGAGATGTTCTTTGGTGGACAGCAGCAACAGCAGGAGGATACCTCTGATCAAGAAGAAGTATCGATCCAGCAGCAACGCAGACAAACCATGTGGCAATTGACGAATGGCCAGTTAGAAGAGCAAATGATTGAGATTGAAGTCGAAGATCAATCACCTTCGATGTTTGACATGTTCCAGGTTCCGGGTACAGAACAAATGGGGATGCAAATGCAGGATATGCTCGGTAGCCTGATGCCTAAGCGGATGAAGAAACGAAAATTGCGAATAAAAGATGCGCGAAAGGTATTAATTCAGCAGGAAGCGCAAAAACTGGTGGATATGGACGAAGTTACGCAGGAGTCAATTCGTCGAGCTGAACAACACGGTATTATCTTCATTGACGAAATTGACAAGATTGCGGGTAAGGATGGGCGTGGCCCGGATGTATCCCGTGAAGGGGTCCAGCGTGATATTTTACCGATTGTGGAAGGCTCAACTGTGATGACTAAGTATGGTCCTGTCAAAACAGATTATGTTCTGTTTATCGCAGCTGGTGCTTTTCACATGGCAAAGCCATCAGATTTAATTCCTGAATTGCAAGGCCGTTTTCCGATTCGGGTGGAACTGACTAGCTTGCGCGTTGAAGATTTTGTCCGAATTTTGACTGAGCCTAAAAACGCGTTGCTTAAGCAGTACGTTGCCCTCTTGGAAACAGAAGGTGTGCGTGTTGAATTTACACCGGAAGCCATTCAGGAACTCGCTCGTCTCGCTGCTGAGGTCAATCAGAGCACAGATAACATTGGTGCTAGACGATTGCACACCATATTGGAGAAGCTACTGGAGGATCTCTCTTTTGAAGCCCCAGAAATCCACCTAGAAGTAGTACAGATTACCCCCGATTATGTCAAACAGAAATTAGGTACAATCGTGGGGAACAAAGACTTGAGTCAATATATTTTATAAACATTGGATAGGCAGCACATATAATTAGGAGGAAATACAGATGGATCTACTGTCAAAAACAAGAAGAATTAACCGCATGTTGCAAAAATCCGCGGGTCATGCCGTGAACTTCAATGAAATGTCCCAAGTTTTGAGTGACGTTATCGAAGCAAATACTTATGTTGTAAGCCGCAAAGGAAAGCTTCTCGGCTTTGCGATTCATCAAGAGATGGATAACAGCCGTATGCGCAAAATGCTGGAAGAACGCCGTTTTCCAGAAGAGTACAGCATGGGGTTACTGAAAGTAGATGAAACATCTGCGAACCTGGATGTAGATAGCCCATACACCATTTTCCCAGTTGAAATGAAAGAAGTATTCCGTACAGGTTGGACGACGCTCGTTCCAATCATGGGTGGAGGAGATCGTCTCGGTACGCTGATTTTGGGTCGCATTAATGATCAATTTGTCGATGACGACCTGATTCTTGCAGAAGTAGGGGCAACTGTAGTAGGTATGGAAATCTTGCGCGAGCGTTCTGAAGCAATCGAAGAAGAAGCGCGCAGCAAAGCGGTTGTGCAAATGGCGATTGGTTCCCTCTCTTATAGTGAGTTGGAAGCAGTTGAACATATTTTTGAAGAACTCGAAGGCAAAGAAGGCTTGCTCGTAGCCTCCAAAATCGCGGATCGCGTAGGGATTACTCGCTCCGTAATTGTAAACGCACTGCGTAAACTGGAGAGTGCGGGTGTTATCGAATCCCGTTCTTTGGGAATGAAAGGTACCTTCATTAAAGTGCTGAATGAAAAGCTGTTGCCTGAACTGGAGAAGCTCAAAACCTCGTAATATACCTTGCCAAAAGTTACACGGAAGTAAACAAAAGGTGTAGCAACTCATGTTGCTGCACCTTTCTTCATGGGACTTTAGTCCTAGTTATTTCAAGAAACGACACATTATTACCATAAATTATATGTTGAATTTTAATGCTTGCCTCGACATTTACGATGGTTTGAATATGGTTTCCTTGTAAAATGCAGTAAAAAAACAGGAAAGATAAGGGATTTAGTCCCATTGAATCATTTTGAAAAACGTCATGAAAAGGGGCTTTTTTGTCCAAATTGATTTTGCTATGATTGAATCGTATTAGGATGTCGAAAATACAGGAAATATAGGTGGTTTTAGGGAAAGTAATTGACTCATATTGGGGGAGAAGGAAAAATGCTGGATAGTTACCATCTGCAGGTCCTGGAGAGATCACTCGACGCTGCAACATTGCGACATAGAACGATCGCAAACAACCTTGCCAACATAGACACCCCTCAATTCAAAAGTCAGCAAGTCATCTTTGAGAGCTTTTTGCAAGATGAGTTGAATGCAAGAGCGGGAAATGGCAAGTTAGAAGCGTATCGGACCAATCAACGACACCTCCCGTTTGGAAATGTAGGGGGCGTTGCAGTACCGCAGGTTGTGTCCAATCCGAATAACTTCATTCAGAACAGTGGCAATGATGTTGACTTGGAATCAGAAACAACAGAATTGGCTAAGAACCAAATTTGGTACAGCGGTTTAACGCAATTGACAGCAGGACATTTTCAGAAACTACGCAGTGTAATTGAGGGTGGAGGTAAATAAAGATGAGCTTGTTTCAGGGGATTAACACAAGTGCTTCTGCCTTAACAGCTAACCGCTTGCGATTGGATACGATTTCTTCCAACATTGCAAATGCGGAAACCACTCGAGCAAACTTCGTAGATGGCGCCTGGCAGCCATATCGGAGGAAAATGGTGGAGTTGTCACCTCAAACAAATGGAACATTTGATAACTTCCTGCAAGCAGCCGTAGGGACGGTCTCAGGAAGTCAGGGTGGACAAGGTGTGAAGGTCACAGCGATTCAAGAAGACAATACTCCGTTTAAGCGAGTATTTGATCCATCTCATCCAGATGCAGATCAAGACGGATATCTCTTGATGCCGAATGTCGACCCGATGAAAGAGATGGTGGACATGATCTCCGCATCAAGATCATACGAAGCCAACGTGACAGCATTGAACGCTTCCAAATCGATGATGCTAAAAGCATTGGAAATCAAGTAAAGCGGGTGACAGTAAGGAATGGAAATGAGTGCAATCTCCCAACTAACGCCAATTCGTACACCGAGTGTGAACAAGCCAACCCCAGCTGAAGTTTCACAAGAATTCTCATCGTTTCTATCGGATGCCATGAATAAAGTGAATCAGGCGCAAGTAGAATCGTCGAATCTTGCCGACAAGTTTGCAGCGGGAGAAATTACCGATTTGCACCAATTGACTGTTGCAGGTCAAAAAGCTTCCGTGATGCTACAAATGACTATGCAGGTCAGGAATAAGATGATTGAGTCTTATCAAGAAATCATGCGCATGCCGATTTGATCGTTGTTGGTATCCTTTGAGAGGTGAAACATGAACGAACGTTTAGCAGTATACAAAGACCAGATTACGTCAAAATGGAACCAATTTTCCAAGAAACAAAAATGGATGATTCTCGGTATTTCGCTCTTCCTCTTGATTTCGCTTGGTCTATACATATACATCGCTTCTCAGCCGGTGTACAAACCACTCTACAACCAAAAATTGAGTGAACAAGAAATCGGGACTATCAAGCAAGAGTTGGAAGCTTCACAAATCCCATATCGGATCACGGGGAATGGTACAAGTATCGAGGTTCCAGAAAAGATGGCACAAGATGTCATTGTCGATTTGGCTGCACAAGGTATTCCGAGTCAAGCAGGAATTAATGCAGAAATTTTCTCCAGTACCCTTGGAGTTACAGATCGCCAATTTGATGTTATGAAGAAAGAGGCTTTGCAACAAGAGCTGCGCAAGATGCTGGAACGTGTGAAAGGTGTACGCTCCGCACAAGTGATGATTACATTGCCGCAGGAAAGCGTTTGGGTGACGGAGACTCCGGATACAGCGACGGCTTCTGTTATCGTTGATGTTGAACCTGGAACAACGCTTGATCAAAAGCAAATTAACTCGCTTTATCTGCTTGTTTCCCGAAGCGTTCCGAAATTGCCGATGGAAGCGATTGCGATTACAGACCAGTATTCCAATCCGCTAGAACGTTCCGAAGGCAATGAAAACGAAGGCACAATGAGTAGCTTTAAGCAACAGGAAACAATCAAAGCAGATGTTGAAAAGAAAATTCAACAAAACCTTTACAACTTGTTGGGTACAATCATGGGACGCGATAAAGTCATCGTCCATACGTTCCTAAAAATGAACTTTGACAAAGAAAATCGCGTAGAGAACATAGTCGAGGCACCTGACAAAGAGAATAACGAAGGACTTATCATTTCTTCTCAAAAATTATCAAAAGCCTTCTCTGGGCAAGGTCAACCTCCAGGGGGAATTGCAGGAACCAATAACAATGCAGTTACGAACTACCCGGGAGCTAACCCACAAGGAAGTAACAGTCAATACGAAGAGTTGAATGATACGATTAACCGTGAAGTAAATCGCATCACACGAAATGTTACATCAAGCCCGTACAAGATCGAAGACATCACAATCAACGTTGGGGTAGAACCGCCAGATGGTGCAACGTTGGATGCTGCTACGCTCGAGAGCATCAAACAAGTGTTGCGCAATGTTGTTCGTGTCACTTTAAGTGATCAGGTTTCTGATTTAACGGATGCTGAGTTGGACAAGCATATTTCTGTACTCCCTCGTCAGTTCTCAGGAAAAGCTGAGATTGAGGATTCCAGTGCACTAAGTCCTGCTGTTCTTTGGACAGTTGGTGGTATTGCAGTCTTGGCACTTGCTGCTGTTGCCTTCCTCGTTTATCGCAGACGCAGTCAAGCGAAGCAACAACAAGAAGAAGAGGAATTGCCAGACTTGCTGACACCGTTAAACGCGGCCGAAATACCAGACTTGATTTACCAAGAAGATGGAGACCAGGTAGTGGTCAGAAAGCAACTTGAAAAATTGGCGCGAAGCAAACCAGATGAGTTTGTTGTTCTGCTTCGTACTTGGTTAGCAGAAGATTAAGGAGTGAATGGTATGGCTCGCGGCGCTAAAGAGTTGTCAGGACGACAAAAGGCAGCTATCCTCCTCATCTCACTCGGGCCAGAAGTTTCTGCCCAGGTGTTCAAGCATTTGCGTGAGGATGAGATCGAGCAACTGACATTAGAAATCGCCAATGTGCGAAAAGTGGATACAGATGAAAAAGATAAAATTTTATCTGAATTTCACCAGATAGCAGTTGCCAAGGAGGTAATTGCACAAGGCGGAATTACGTACGCCAAAGAAATTTTGCAAAAAGCTTTGGGTGAGACCAAAGCGATGGATATTATCAATCGCCTGACGGCAAACCTTCAAGTTCGACCGTTTGACTTTGCTAGAAAGGCTGACCCAGGTCAAATCCTTAACTTTATCCAAAATGAGCATCCGCAGACGATAGCTTTGGTGCTTTCTTATCTGGAAGCTCAACAAGCAGCCATGATCCTGTCCGCTCTTCCGCAAGAACGTCAAGCAGAGGTTGCGAAACGTATTGCGACTATGGACAGTACTTCACCGGAAGTAATCGCTCAAGTTGAACAGGTATTGGAGCAAAAGCTCTCTGCCACTGTTACCCAAGATTACACCCAGGCAGGCGGGATCGAGGCAATCGTGGCTGTACTCAACGGTGTCGATCGTGGAACCGAACGCACGATTCTGGATTCCCTCGAAATTCAAGATCCAGAGCTGGCAGAAGAAATCAAGAAGCGTATGTTCGTTTTCGAGGATATTGCTACACTCGACAACCGTTCGATTCAGCGCGTTATCCGCGATGTGGAAAATGCCGATCTGCAACTTTCTCTCAAAGTATCCAGCGAAGAAGTTCGGGAAGTTATTTTCCGAAACATGTCCAAACGGATGGCGGATACCTTCAAAGAAGAAATGGAGTTTATGGGCCCAGTTCGCCTTCGCGACGTAGAAGAGGCACAATCTCGTATCGTTGCAATTATCCGTCGCTTAGAGGAGGCTGGTGAGATCATCATCGCCCGCGGTGGAGGAGATGATATCATTGTCTAGGATCATCAAAAGCGCCAATTATCGGCCTTCTGAGGAATCTTTTCTCCTCTCGGTAACGCCTGTACCACTTAAGACGGAAGAAGTTGCTGAAAGGTTGCAAGAAAATCAAGAAATTTTAAATCAAGCTGAGATTGAAGCGAAAACGATCATCTCAGATGCAGAAGAGACCGCGCAAAACATCCTGCAGCAAGCTGCGGAGCAAGCAGAGCAATTAAGACAAGAGACGCTTGCTCAGATGGAAGAATGGTGGGGACAAAAGCGTCAGGAAGCTGCGCAACTGTTTCAACAAGTACAAGAGCAGGCTATGACGGAAGGGCAAGAGGCAGGTTTCGAAGCGGGTAAACGTGAGGTGTACGAGGCGCAAACAGCTACACTCAGCCAAGCAAAAACCATTCTGGAACAGGCGTTTGCCGAAAAAAAACAGATTATAGCTGAGGCGGAGCCTTTTCTAGTGGAACTCAGCATGGAAATCGCAAAAAAAATCATTGGACAGGAATTGCAACAGCATCCCGAGCAGGTCCTGGAAATGACGAAAAAGGCACTCCGCCGCTCCCGTGTTCATGGCGAGATTACGGTGTGCGTCAACCATAATTACTTTGATTATGTGCTCGAACATCGTGCTGGTTTTCTGGAATTGTTAGATGGACAAGCAGAGCTCTCCATTTACCCTGACTATACAGTACAAGATGGTGGATGTGTCATCCGTACTGCTTTGGGAAGTGTCGATGCCCGCATTGATACACAAATGGAGGAGATTAAGCAGGCGCTGCTTACGATTGCCAGAGGAAGTGAGGCTCCATGAGCATCCTAGATCTCTCGAAGTACAAGCACATGCTGCATGGATTAGATCCGATGCGCGTGAATGGCAAAGTGACACAGGTTGTTGGGCTCACCATTGAGTCGCAAGGGCCAGAAGTGAGATTAGGTGAGATATGCCATCTATATCCGGCTAACACAAAGGAACCGATCATCGCAGAAGTAGTTGGCTTTCGAGAAAACAAAGTGCTGTTAATGCCATTAGGCGAATTGACCGAAATTGGTCCAGGTTGCGATGTGGTCGCGACAGGACGTTCGTTAGATGTAAAAGTTGGACCAGAAATATTGGGTTCGATCCTCGATGGATTGGGCCGACCCTATCAAGGCTCACTGCCATTTGGGTTGACGTCTTATCCTACCAACAATATGCCGCCAAATCCGATCCTTCGACCGCGCATTCAAGAACCATTGAGTGTAGGTGTGAGAGCGATAGATGGTCTGCTTACCATTGGGAAAGGTCAGCGGGTCGGCATCTTCGCTGGATCAGGGGTAGGAAAAAGTACGTTGATGGGAATGATCGCCCGAAATACTACGGCAGATATCAATGTCATTGGTCTTATTGGAGAACGCGGCCGTGAAGTCATGGAGTTTATCGAGCGTGATCTTGGGGAAGAAGGACTAAAGCGGTCTGTTGTTGTCGTAGCTACTTCCGATCAACCTGCCATGATTCGAATCAAGGGAGCAATGATTGCGACATCCATAGCGGAATATTTCCGCGATCGTGGAATGAATGTCATGCTCATGATGGATTCCGTCACGCGTTTTGCCATGGCACAACGTGAAGTGGGCTTGGCCATCGGAGAACCGCCGGCTACACGTGGTTATACGCCATCAGTGTTTGCGATGCTGCCAAAGCTGATGGAGCGCGCAGGAACAGCGGATAAGGGAAGTATTACGGCCTTTTATACCGTATTGGTTGATTCTGACGACATGAACGATCCGATTGCGGATGCGGCGCGGGGGATTTTGGACGGTCACATCGTTCTTGACCGAAAAATCGCTCACAAAGGTCACTTTCCTGCCATTGATGTGATGGCGAGTGTGAGTCGTGTCATGAATGAAATCGTCGATAGTAACCACTTGGATGCTGCTCGTCAGCTGAAAAAGCATTTGGCTACGTTTCGTGAAGCGGAGGACCTCATAAATATTGGGGCGTACAAGCCTGGGAGCAATCGGGAAATCGATGCAGCCATTCGCTATCGTGATATCATTTCTGGTTTTACGGCACAAGGAACGCATGAGCCATCTACTTTGCAGGGCACTATCCAAGCGTTGACAGCTCATTTCGGAGGAGTGAACTAACGTGCGTGTGTTTCAGTTTCATCTCCAAAAGGTTCTTGATTTAAAGGAAAAAGAAAAAGAACAAGCAGAGTGGGCTTTCGGAAAGTCGATCCAGCGTAAAAACGAAGAAGAGTGGAAGCTTTCTCAACTAACCGATCATCATGACGAGATGACGGTGAAGCTCCAGGAAGTACAGATGCAGACATGCAGTGCTGCACAGCTCATTACCATTACGCAATATCAGCAATCGGTTGCGAGATCCATTCAGCATCAGCAACGTACTTTGCATGGTTGTGTACAGGATGTGGAACGCTGTCAGTCACGATTGACGGAACGTATGAAAGAGTCCCAACTATGGCAACGCCTTCGGGAAAAGTCGCTCCATCAATTTCTGGACGACCAGAAGCAAAGAGAGCAAAAAGAGTTGGATGAGATCGGTACGCAACTCTATCTTCGCCGAAGCTACTGAGGGAGGTTCCAAATGGAAGAAATCCAAGAAGAACGGGAATACGGCAGGTGGGAATGGTTCTTTTATATGATTGTCATTCCTGCACTGTTTGCCAGCCTCCTTGGCGGTGTGCTCCTGAGCTTGCTCGGAGTAAATGTGTTAGGGACTGTTCTCCACTGGGCTAACTCCATACCGTACGTGGAAAAATTAGTCCCGGACGAATATGCGGCAACTCGCAACTCAGAAGAACAACCTGACATGGACAAACAAGTGGCAACCTTACAGCAAGATCATGCAAAAAATCAGCAGCAGATTTCCACTTTAAAAGAAGAGTCAGCAAAGAAAGACGCCACCATTGTGGCGCTGGAAAAACAACTGGATGACATAAACAAGGCAATGGAAGACAAGCGAGCGACTGAGGAAGAACGTCAGAAGCAGTTTGCAGGCTTGGCTAAAGTGTATACAACCATGTCTCCAAAGAATGCGGCGGCCATCATTGAAAACCTAAAACTGCAAGAGTCAGTTGCCGTCATGACAAAAATGAAGCCTGCACAACAGGCAGACATTTTGGCCAAGATGGAACCGAAGAAAGCTGCTGATATTTCGATCTTGTTAAAAGATTCAGTAGTGAACAAAGATGATGACATTGCGGCCTTGCAACAACGTGTTGATGTGCTGACAAGGGCATTAAGCGATACGCGTGATGGTTCTGATGCAGAGGATCTAAAAAAGACGTTCGCTCAATTGCCTCCAGCGGATGCTGCTGCCATCATTCGTTCACTCATGGATACAAACAAGGGTCAAGCTATTGCCTTAATGAAAGATTTGCCTGTGGATAAACGGGCACAAACTCTCTCAGCGATCGCCAATGACGACAAAAAGCAGAAAGAACCAGATAATATGGCGGCTCGCGTTACAGAAGAGTTGCTTCGAAAATAGAATGAGCAATCATCTGTTTTCGTTCCTATAAGCAACAAATATCAAAAGGAGGAGGTGAACGAGATGAATGTGGCCAATTTGACCCCTGCAGTAGGATCAGCAGGATCTGTTACAGCAACCCCTGCCGTAAATGCAGGAGGAACTGGTCTAGGTCAAATGTTTTCCATGCAATTGATGCAGGTGTTGGATCAGGTGGGGAACGCAGAAGAGACTATGGTGGCGCCAGAGGGTTTAAGTGAAGAGGAAATGCTAGCATTAGCTGAGCTCATGGCATTATTTGCCCAACTGCTTGGCTCTGGTCAAACTACGCAAGACGAATTGCCGCCTGACGCCCAAGAAAAATTTGCAACTGCAATTGAACAACTCTTGGGTAAAGCCCAAGGAAATGCTGGTCAAGTGAGTGAGGATTTAAAGCAGATTCTAGCTAACCTGAAAAAAGGGGAAGCAACCCAAAACGAACTAGACAAGCTGGCAGCTCTTCTCGAATCCCTGAAGAATCAAAAAGGAAATGCTGAGGAGTCAAAACGAAGTGGACTGAACTTGCGATCCGATGTGATGGTAAACGTGAACACAACGCAACAGGACACGTTTAAGTCGATTTCTCCACTGCGGTTGAATCAAGGTCTCTCGGCTTACAAGCAAGAGGCAGGGATCCAGTCCCAAACAGTACAGTCTACCCTTCAAAGCGGCCTTTTGAATCAAGAGGGCAATGCAGAAGAGGGCATGTTGAATGGAAATGGTCAGACACCGATTATTGCTTCGTCTAATACGCAGACACAATCTGTACAGACCTTTCAGCAACACTCGGTTCCAACACATCATGTGAACGCCAATCAACTGACACAGCAAGTTACACAGCTTTTCGTGTCCAAGATGCAGTTGACGCAACACAATGGCGTCCATGAGGCAAAGCTGATTCTGAATCCGCAATCTTTGGGCCAAGTAGATGTAACAATTACTTCCCAAAATGGAGTGATTACAGCACAGTTCCATGCTGAAACACAGGCTGGAAAGGAAATGCTGGACAATCAGCTTCCGCAGCTTCGAGCTGCTTTGACCCAACAAGGCTTGCAGGTTGATCGCTTGGAGGTAAACCAGCAGCAGGATACAGCTTTTAACTTCCAACAGCAGCGTGAACAAGCACGACAGCAACAAGAGAATCGACAACAGCAGGATAATGACGAGCAAGAATTTGCTCTCGATGCCCTAGTAGACAGCAATGAATCAACAGAAGTGCTATGGAATCGATTGCGGGACACGGCTCGCGGCATTGACGACATCGTCTAGGATTGGATATAAGGAGGAAGCGCCATGAACCATTTTCGTGTGGGGCAACCCTATTTTCCTCCGAAAACGAATCACGTCGCAAAAGCTACTACCCAAACTGCTCCGGGAAACAACACGTTATTTCAACAGTATTTGACGGAATCGATTGGCGCTGCAACCAAGTCAGAGCCACTTAGCTTTAGCCAGCATGCCGTCAATCGCTTGCAGGAGCGGGGCATTACGCTAGAAAGACAGCAGATGGAGCGTTTGGAATCCGCTGTGCAAAAAGCAGCCGCCAAAGGCGCCAGAGAGTCTCTCGTTATGATGGATAATGTGGCCTACGTCGTGAGCATCGTAAATCGGAAAATTATTACCGCCGTAGACGATGGCAGCATGAAGGACAACGTATTTACTAACATTGACAGTGCCATTTTCGTATAGGTGGCTGTTTACTGGGCTGGACCTCCTTTTGAGGAAGCCCATTCGGCTACCGACTGACAGAGGTAGCCGCTGTAGATGAGAAGGTAAAGGAGGAAATTAGTATGCTTCGATCTATGTATTCAGGTATTTCAGGCTTGCGTGGTTTTCAAACGAAGTTGGACGTTATTGGTAATAATATCGCGAACGTAAACACCGTTGGTTTCAAAAAGGGCCGCGTGATGTTCCAAGATATTTTGAGCCAAAATGTTCAAGGGGCTGGGGCTCCTACAGCTGGTGCGAAGGGCGGAACTAACCCAACTCAGATTGGACTAGGAGCTTCCATCGCATCCATTGATACCGTCTTCTCTGCTGGTAGCCCGATGACAACCAACCTGCCAACAGACCTTTCTATTGAGGGCGATGGATTCTTTATGGTAAGCCCGGATGAAGGACAAACAATCTACTATACGCGTGCAGGTAACTTCACACGTGATGCAGATGGATACCTGGTGAACTCCCAAGGGATGAAGCTCATGAACTCTGATCCAGGTGTAATTCAGATCAACCAAGATGATGGGATTGTTTCTTACTCCATTGGAAAAGACGGAGTCATCACAACGGTGGATGATACAGGTGCTTTAGACTCTGCGAATACCATTGGGGTAATGACCTTCAATAACCCAGGTGGCTTGAAGAAGATTGGGAACAATCTTTACGAAAACACAGTAAACGCTGGAGCGAATGGTGGTGACCCGTTGACACCAGTGACGCCAGTAGATGCAAAAGTAAGCATCATTGCAGGGCAACTGGAAATGTCCAACGTTGACCTTTCTGAAGAATTTACAGAAATGATCGTGGCACAACGCGGTTTCCAAGCAAACTCTCGGATCATCACGACATCTGACACAGTGCTAGAAGAACTGGTGAACCTGAAACGATAATTTCGTTTAACGGAAAAGCCGGGGAAGTGTTCTAAACCTTCCCCAGCTTGATCCGGAAAGGAGCAGCCAATGATTAAGTTAACGCGGTTTAACGGATCTACTTTTTATCTGAACATCACTCACATTGAAACTGTTGAAGCAACTCCGGATAGTGTAATCACGCTGTTCAACGACAGAAAGTACATCGTGAAGGATTCGGTGGAATCCATCGCTGAACGTGTTCAGGCTTTTTATCATAATGTTCCTCCGGCAACATCTGTACCGAAAATGCCGGGTGATTCAAATGAATAGCGGGAGGCATTAGCGATGTTTCAAAATCGATTGTTTAACATGGCTCTAATCATTATCATCGCGATATCGCTACTGGGAGTGATCTCGTTTGTTCTCTGGCAAACGTATCTCTCTCCGGCTGCGCAAACAGCCACGACGGAAGAGCAAGAAGTGAAGCCGCTCACGGCAGAGGAAATGAAAGAGTTCTCCGTTGACACTGGCGAAATTACTACGAACTTGCTAACGAATAATTACATGATTGTACGCTTTAGCATTACGGCGGACAGTGCTGATGCAAAAACAGAGTTGGAGCAGCGTTTGCCGCAAGTCAATCAGGTGATTATTAAAACATTGGCGGGGTTGACACCAGAAGACATAAAAGGAACTGAAGGTGTGAACAAGCTGGAAGCAAAAATTATGAATGAAATCAGCTCCCTGATGCAAGAAGGTAAGATTGTTCAAGTAGTGACAACCAAACGCGTCTTGTCATAGGAAGCGATTATGGTATACATAGCAAGGAGGTGACGACATATGGCCGAGGTTCTCTCACAGAGTGAGATTGATGCGCTGTTGGCCGCCCTATCTTCGGGCGAAATGGATGCCAACGAGCTGAAAAAGGAAGAAACTGAGCGTAAAGTCAAAGTATATGATTTCAAACGCGCCCTGCGGTTCTCAAAAGATCAGATCCGTGGTTTAACGCGAATCCATGAAAACTACGCGAGGCTGTTGACCACGTATTTTTCAGCTCAGCTCCGTACCTTCGTGCAAATTACGGTTGCCTCCGTCGATCAATTGCCGTATGACGAATTTATACGTTCTATTCCCAAGATGACCATCTTGAACATCTTTGAAGCTCCTCCGCTGGAAGGAAGAATGGTTTTGGAAGTAAATCCAAACATCGCCTATACCATGCTGGATCGACTTCTGGGAGGACAGGGGGCGATTCCGGAAAAGATGGGCGCCCTTACGGAAATTGAAACAACGGTGATGGAACGCGTATTCGGCAAAGCGCTGGATACTTTCCACGAGGCATGGAAGCAAATCATTGAGCTAGATCCGTACCAGGAAGGTTTGGAAATGAATCCACAGTTCATGCAGATCGTCTCACCTAACGAGATTGTCGTGGTAATCTCCTTTAGTACCAAAATCGGCGATACAACAGGAATGATCAATCTCTGTTTGCCTCACGTGGTACTGGAGCCAATCATGACAAAGCTGTCTGGACAATACTGGTTCTCCAAACAAAAGAAAACGCGGGATGAAGAAGAGCGCCTGCGTGTAGAAGAGCGAGTAAAAGTAGCAAAATTGCCGATTGTTGCTGAAATGGGAACCGCTACGATTACAGTAGGAGATTTCCTACAGCTACAAAAAGGCGATGTGATTCAATTAGATCAATCGATCGACAACAAGTTGAAAATTAAAGTGGGCGACCACTTAAAGTTCTTGGGTCAACCAGGAACACATAAAGGAAGAGTCGCCGTACAGATTGATGAAGTCATAGAGGAGGGGGAGGAACAAAATGAGTAGAGATATGCTTTCTCAAGACGAGATTGACGCGCTGTTACGTGCGAACAACTTGGTTGAGGACGAAGAGGAAGCTGTGTCGGCAGTGACCCAGGATGTTGCTGAATTTCTGTCCCCGTTTGAACAGGATGCACTCGGAGAAATTGGTAATATCTCCTTTGGGAGCGCTGCTACTGCGTTATCTACTTTGTTAAGTCAAAAAGTAGATATTACAACCCCTACTGTTTCCGTAGTCAATGTCGATGAATTGGAAAGCGAATTTCCGATTCCTCACGTGGCCGTCCACGTGGAATATACAGATGGTTTCAAAGGAATTAACCTGCTAGTCATTCGCATGGAAGATGCTGCAGTTATCGCGGATCTGATGATGGGCGGAGACGGCAGACCAGCGAACACTGAAATGTCTGAGCTTCATATCAGCGCGGTTCAGGAAGCGATGAATCAGATGATGGGTTCCGCTGCTACGTCCATGTCGACGATTTTCAACCAGTTCATTAATATTACGCCACCAGGCATTGATGTAATGGATCTGGCGCAAGGCAAGGGTGGAGACAGCTTCTCTGATGATGACAGTCCTCTGGTGAAAGTATCTTTCCGCTTAAAGGTAGGAGAACAAGGCGAACTTATCGATTCAAATATTATGCAACTTCTCCCGCTTTCCTTTGCGAAAAAGATGATTGATAGACTGGTTGGAGGTACAGGGGATGAAGCAGCAGCGGCGGCCCTCATAGATGAGATAGAGATGCCTTCTCTGCCTGCTATGAGTCTGTCGGCTCCTTCTATCCAATCGAGTGCGCAAGAGCAACCACAGAGCCACGTACCGCCTGTGGCGCCGCCACAACAGCAACAGCCGATGTATCAGCAACCGCCGGGTTACGCACAGCCGATGGGCTACCCAGGACAGCCGCCGATGTATCCTGACGCGTATGGACAACCAATGATGCCACCTGGCTACGCTCCATACCCAGGAATGTATCAGCAGCCGCCAATGGCTCCGCCAACACCACAGCATTTCGGAGGTCCTGCAGCTAGTCAGGCGAATGTAGTATCAGCACAATTTGCTCCACTTGGAGGTGCTCCTATGTATACAGGAGACATACAGAACTTAAACTTGCTTCACGATATTCCATTGCAAGTAACAGTTGAGTTAGGTCGTACGAAAAAGCTTATTAGAGAAATTCTTGACTTGTCCGCTGGATCGATTATACAGTTGGACAAGCTGGCAGGTGAGCATGTAGACATTTTGGTGAACAACAAATTAATTGCCAAGGGCGAGGTTGTCGTCATTGATGAGAACTTTGGGGTTCGTGTTACAGACATCATCAGTCAGATAGATCGTGTTCAAAAATTACAATAATACAATCAAGAGGGAAGTATTAGGGAGGAGCTATTCATGTCTAACAAAGTTTTAATCGTAGACGATGCAGCATTCATGCGTATGATGATCAAGGAAATTCTTTCGAAAAACGGGTACAGCGTCGTAGGGGAAGCAAGTGACGGTGCACAAGCAGTTGAAAAGTACAAAGAATTGGGACCTGATCTCGTAACCATGGATATTACCATGCCAGAGATGGATGGAATTTCTGCATTGAAAGAAATTAAAAAGTTGGATCCTAACGCGCGTGTGATCATGTGCTCCGCGATGGGACAACAAGCGATGGTAATCGATGCGATCCAGGCGGGCGCAAAAGACTTCATCGTAAAACCATTCCAGGCGGATCGCGTTCTGGAAGCGATCAAAAAGACAATGAGCTAATGATGATGATCCGGAATGCAGGGGCAAGACTCATTTTAGCCTTCAGTCTGATCCTGTTGCTTTTCGTCTCCTCCCTGCCTAGTACCGTTTTTGCGGAAGGTTCAGTAGCGGATGTGTACAACCAGGGAAAAGTGCCAACTAGCAATGCGTCCGCCGGCAGTGAACAGCCGGCGGCCATTCCGGGCAGCGGAACAGGAAGTATGATCGGGTATCTAGTTCAAGTCATCTTTTCACTTGGCTTTATTGCAGTATTGATCTTTTTATTGCTCCGTTTTCTTGGTCGACGTCAAGGGGCTCAAAGTCATGGACCGATTAAAGTGATTAGCGCTACTGCACTAGGCAGTGGCAAAACACTTCAGGTTGTTATGATCGGCGAGTCATTGTACATCGTGGGAGTGGGAGAAAACGTTCAATTGCTTCGTAGGATCGAACCGGGCGAAGAGGTAGATTTGATCTTGGCTGACGCAGAGATCAAACCGATAAAAAGCCCATTCTCGCTAGAATGGCTCCCGTTCGGTAAGAAAAAGCAGGCAGAAGAAGAAATCTTGTTTTCTTCTGATATGGAGGGCAAAAGCTTTCAAGATCTGTTGCAGGGTCAATGGAACGACTTGAAAAATCGTCCAAACCAAACAGAACATTGGAAGAAAGAGCAAGCTCAGGACAGAGGGGACCAAAAATGAAGTATTTTTTGCAGGTGCTGATGCTTGTTGCCGTGTTACTATCCGTACCTGATATGGTCATGGCGGCGCCAGCGGGTACACCGCTTGTTCCGAGTATTGATTTGAAAATAGGCGGCGGAACAGGAACACCGCAGGAGACATCGACGGCCATTCAGCTGTTACTGATTTTGACAGTACTATCTGTGGCTCCAGCGATTTTGCTTTTAATGACCAGTTTTGCGCGAATTATCATTGTGTTGTCTTTTGTTCGAAATGCGTTGGCAACTCAACAAATGCCACCGAACCAGGTATTGATTGCCCTTGCGTTGTTTATGACATTTTTCATTATGGCTCCGACACTCGGACAAGTAAACGAAACAGCCGTGCAGCCATTTATGCAAGGAAAGCTATCGCAACAGCAGGCATTGGACGCAGCGGTCATCCCCTTTAAGGAATTTATGGCAAAGCAGACGCGTGAAAAAGATTTAGCACTTTTTCTGGAATACACAAAAGCCGAACGACCAAAATCGATCCAAGATATTCCTTTGAATGCGCTGGTACCTGCTTTTGCCATTAGTGAATTGAAGACGGCTTTTCAGATCGGCTTTATGATATTCATTCCATTTCTTGTAATTGATATGATCGTCTCCAGTATTTTGATGGGGATGGGGATGATGATGTTACCACCGGTTATGATTTCATTGCCGTTTAAGATTTTATTATTCATCATGGTGGACGGTTGGTATCTCATTGTGAAATCACTTTTGACCAGTTTTTAGCGACATTCCGAATGCCTCAGGGGGTAGAGCATGACACAAGAATTACTTATGCAGATTGCCCAAAGCTCTGTTTATACCATCCTGCTGATTTCGGCACCCGCACTTGGGGTCGCCTTACTGGTCGGTTTGATGGTCAGTGTCTTTCAGGCAACGACACAAATTCAGGAGCAGACACTCGCTTTCATTCCAAAGATCGTGGCCGTATTTGTCGTGATCTTGGCTGCTGGTCCATGGATGCTTCGGGTACTGCTTGATTTTACGATGGGGATCTTCGGTAACCTTCATCGTTTTGTTGGGTAGCATATGAATCTTTTTCTGATGTATCTGCCCGTATTCTTGCTTGTTTTTGTCCGAATGAGTGCCTTTTTTGTAACGGCTCCGTTCTTTTCCATTCGTGGTGTACCGAATCAGTTTAAAATCGGTCTCGCGTTTATCATTGCCGTCATCAGTTTTCAATCCTTGCCGGTACAAGGCGAGATTCCGATGGATTTGACATTTATTCTGTATGTCATGAAGGAAGCGCTTGTTGGTGTCATTCTTGGTTACATATGTGAAATGATGTTTATCGCCATTCAGGTTGCCGGTGGACTGATGGACATGCAGATGGGTCTCGCAATGGCAAACGTGATTGACCCTAAAACGGGTACATATATCCCGGTGACAGGTAACTTCAAAAACATTCTCGCTGTCCTGTACTTTTTCAGTATTGACGGGCATCATATGCTGATACGAGGTGTGATAAGCAGTTACCAGGTTATACCGGTGGATATCATGTGGGCGGCTTTCGGAAGCGAAAACGTCATGATGACAGCAATAAAAACATTTCAAACGATGTTTACGAGTGCGTTTATGATTGCGGCACCTATCGTCGTTGCATTGTTTCTGGTTGATCTCTCTCTTGGTATTATCGCCAAATCTGTCCCGCAGTTTAATATCTTTGTGGTGGGTTTGCCCATTAAACTGCTTGCCGGCTTTTTACTGCTTATCGTGGTGATGCCTGCGTTCTTGCTGACCCTGAACGGATTGTTTGGGAACATGTTCCGGGCACTTGCAGAAATGATGAATTCGCTCGGAGGATCACCATGAATCAATTGAGGCTTTCTTATCAAGTAGATCTTCAATTTTTTAATGGGGAAAAGACAGAAAAAGCTACGCCCAAGAAAAAGCAAGACGCACGAAAAAAAGGGCAAGTCGCGAAAAGTCAGGATCTTTCCCCAGCCCTATCTTTGACAGCATTTTTCTTTCTGTTAATGATGCTTGGCTCAACCATGCTAGGCACATTTCAAGATTTGATGCGTGAGTCATTGATTACATACACCACGTGGCAAATAAATGAAGAAAATTTAAAAGTCATCGTGATGCAACTCGTATTTGAAGCGATAAAAATTGTAGGACCTATCCTAGGCTTGAGTTTTCTTGTCGCATTTGCGGTGAACTACATGCAGGTAGGCTGGCAAATTAGTACAGAACCCCTTCAAATGAAACTGGAAAAGATCGATCCGATTAAAGGGGCAAAACGAATTTTTTCCTTACGCTCGCTCGTAGAGCTACTGAAATCATTATTAAAAATAAGCGCAGGCATATATGTCGCGTACGTCATTTTGTGGAATGCAAAGGAACAAGTTGTACAGCTTTCCTTAATGTCTATCGGAGCAGTCCTATCGTTTACTGCCGAAGAGGTGACAAAGCTGGGAATCTATCTCGGGTTATTGCTTTTCATTCTCGCGATTCTGGACTACGCCTATCAGCGTTATGAGCATGAAAAGAATCTGCGGATGTCCAAGCAGGATCTCAAGGACGAGTATAAGCAAGCGGAAGGTGATCCGCTCATTAAAGGGAAGATTCGTGAACGGCAAAGAAGTATGGCCATTCGCCGTATGATGCAGGAGCTTCCCAAAGCGGATGTCATTATTACGAACCCGACTCACTTTGCCGTTGCCGTTCGCTATGACGCAAGTGCGATGAGTGCACCGACGGTAATCGCCAAAGGGCAAGATTATCTAGCATTAAAAATAAGGGAAGTTGCGAAAAAGCATCGTATCGTTACCATGGAAAACAAGCCCTTGGCCCGGGCTCTCTATAGTCAAGTTGAAGTTGGGCAACAAATTCCCGAAGAGATGTTTAAAGCGGTCGCGGAAGTTCTCGCGTACGTCTACAAGCTGCAAGGGAAAGTGAAATAAATGGAAGGAGGATAACCAGTGGGATTCAAATTTAAAGAAGTTGGTACGATCCTTTTTGTCATAAGCATTGTTGTCATGATGGTAATCCCACTTCCTTCAGCGCTACTTGATTTGCTGTTGATTTTGAATATCTCCCTTGCATTGACCATCTTGCTTGTGTCGATGTATACAAAAGAAACTTTGGAATTCTCGATCTTTCCGACGGTTTTGCTTATTACAACACTTTTTCGACTAGCCTTGAACGTGTCGACGACGAGAAATATTTTATCGCACGGTGAAGGCGGTAAAGTTATTGAAACGTTCGGTAGCTTTGTAGTCGGTGGTAATCAAGTCGTCGGTTTCGTCGTGTTTCTGATCTTGATCATCATTCAGTTTATTGTAATCACCAAAGGTTCTGAGCGTGTCGCTGAGGTAGCAGCACGTTTTACGCTCGATGCGATGCCTGGTAAACAGATGAGTATCGACGCCGATCTGAATGCAGGAATGATCACAGAAGCAGACGCACGTGTCCGAAGAAAAAAGATTGAGAACGAAGCTGACTTTTATGGAGCAATGGATGGTGCCAGCAAATTCGTAAAAGGGGACGCCATCGCGGGTATTATCATTTTTATCGTAAATATTATCGGTGGTTTTATCATCGGGATGCTCATTCACGATATGAGCTTTGCCGAGTCTGCCTCTCGATTCACTACTATGTCTGTCGGTGACGCACTGGTGAGCCAGATTCCAGCGCTCTTAATCTCGACCGCAGCAGGTATTATTGTAACGCGTTCTACTTCTGGTGAAGGTCTTGGAGAAGATATCGTCAAGCAAATGTTCAGCTTTCCGCGTCTTCTCTATATCGTAGCCGGATGCATGTTATTGCTGGGGCTCTTTACACCGATTGGAATTCTTCCAGTACTTCCGGTATGCGGGATAATGGGATTTGCTGCTTGGAAAATGGAAAAGAACCAAAAGATGCAAATCCAAGAATCCGCAGACCAGGTGGAAGAGCAGCAATTGGAAGAAGTACGCAGTCCAGAAAGCGTCGTGAACCTGTTACAGGTCGATCCGATCGAATTCGAGTTCGGTTATGGCTTAATCCCACTTGCTGATGTGAAGCAGGGAGGAGATCTGTTAGATCGGGTCATCATGATTCGAAGACAAATCGCACTCGAGATGGGGATCGTTGTACCGGTCATTCGTATACGTGACAACATCCAGCTTCGACCGAATGAATACATGATCAAAATAAAAGGCAACCAGGTCGCAAAAGGGGAAATCATGCTGGATCACTATCTGGCAATGAGCCCGGGGATCGAAGATGATTCCATTGTTGGGATAGAAACCGTAGAACCTGCGTTTGGATTGCCTGCATTATGGGTAACAGAAGAGAATAAGGAGATTGCTGAGCTGTCTGGCTATACAGTTGTCGATCCGCCTTCTGTTGTGGCTACACACCTGACAGAGGTTATCAAGCGACATGCCCACGAATTGTTAGGTCGCCAAGAAACAAGGGCCCTGATCGACAATGTAAGGGAGACAGCACCAGTTCTCGTAGACGAGCTGATTCCAAGTCTGCTCGCCATTGGGGACGTACAAAAAGTATTGCAAAAGCTGTTGCGTGAAAAAGTGTCTGTTCGAAATCTCCACGTCATCCTTGAAGCACTTGCGGATCAAGCCTTGTATACAAAAGATCCAGATGTACTCACGGAATATGTGAGACAGGCGATGGCGAGACAGATCACACTCCAATTTACGGAGCCAGGGCAACCACTTCATGTGCTTACAGCTGGAGCAGGATTGGAAAAAGCAATCTCTGAACGTGTGGAACAGTCTGAGCAAGGAAGCTATCTGGCGATGGATCCGGAAACGTCTCAGCGAATATTCCAAAACATGTCGACTGAAGTGAGCAAAATGATCAACTCGGGTCAACAGCCGATCATTCTTTCATCACCAGCGGTCCGAATGTACTTGCGTCAATTAGTAGATCGCATGATGCCAGACGTTCCCGTTTTGTCGTACAGCGAGCTCGAACCACATGTTGAAGTGCAAAGCGTAGGGATGGTGAACATTTCGTGAGGGTAAAACGTTACATTGTCGATTCGATGCCAGAAGCAATGGAAAAAATCAGGACGGACTTAGGAATGGATGCAGTGATTCTTAATTCCAAGCCGATCAAAACAGGTGGATTGTTCGGGATGTTTGGCCAACAACGAATCGAAGTAATCGCTGCTGTCGATGAAAAGGCATCCGAGCGAGATAATCCCACAGTAGCAGCTGAACATCGAACCAACAACGTTTTGCCCAAATCGCAGACGGGTACGTACACGGCTGCTCAAGCGTATCGAAGACCGACTGTGACAAAAACATCAGAGAATCAACAAGTTGAATCAACAGGTAGGGAGCAGGTCGTGGCCGCGATGACACAAACCGCGGTTGCGACGCCTCCAAAAGAAGAGATCTCAGATACGAGAGTTGTGCAAAAGCAAGGAGAGCCAACTGAGCAGCATGCTCCTGTCACGACATCCAAAGAAAGAGCTTTACCCGCAAGTAATCATGACGCGATTGCCACTGAAATGCGAGATATGCGTCAAATGTTTCAAAAGCTGTTGGTGCATGACTTAAGTGAACAACTTCCTCCGGCGATACAGTCTATTCGTGCAAAGTTATTGAAGCAAGAACTGACTGAAGAGCTAACAGCAGAAATCATTCGAAAAGTAATGGAAATGCCGCAACCGGGTGAAAAGTGGACGGAGGAGGAAGCGTTTGTGGCATGCCGAACGATTATCACTTCGATGATCGAGCCATATACAGCATCTTCGCCAAAGCTGGGCAAGAACGTACGGTACGCTTTCTTTTTCGGTCCGACAGGGGTTGGAAAAACAACGACCATTGCGAAGCTTGCGGCGAACAGCATGTTGAGGGAAAAACGAAAAATTGGCTTTATCACGGCTGATACGTATCGAATGGCAGCTGTAGAACAATTGAAGACGTACGCAAACATTTTGAATGTCCCGCTGGAAGTTGTCTTTTCACCGAAAGAAATGGCGGCAGCGATGGAACGCTTAAGTGATTGTGACCTCATTTTTGTCGATACGGCTGGACGAAATTTTCGCAACGATGAATATGTGGAAGGCATTCGTGAATTGTTGGAGCATGGAAAAGACAGCGTGAACTACCTAGTACTTAGCTTGAGCTCCAAATTCAACGATATGAAAGCGATCGTCCAAAATTTTGCGGAAGTTCAAGTGAAGCAAGTCATTTTTACAAAAGCGGATGAGACGAACAGCTTTGGCACAATGTTGAATGTTTGTCAGGAGATGAATCTACAGCTCTCCTATGTAACCACAGGTCAAAATGTACCAGATGATATCGTTGTAGCTACACCCGAGCTGGTTTCAACGATGATTATGGGAGAGTAAACAGATGCGTGACCAAGCAGAGCAACTCCGTGAGCGGATGCTACAAAACAAGAAGACACGACCAACTAGACTGGTGACAGTGACGAGTGGAAAAGGTGGTGTCGGCAAGTCCAATTTCAGCTTGAATTTTGGGCTTGGTTTGATTGAGAAGGGTCATAAGGCGGTTTTGTTTGACTTGGATCTGGGTCTGGCAAATCTGGATGTATTAATGGGAATTACTCCAAAAAAGCATCTGTTTCATTTGTTAGAGCCAGATACGACTGTTTGGGACATTATCGAGCATGGGCCAGGAGGCTTAGAATTCATCGCGGGTGGTTCTGGATTTACGCAGATTATGCAGTTAGATGATGAGAAGCTAGATCGCTTATTCTCGCATCTGGACCCATTGCAAGGCTATGCCGACACAATCATTTTTGATACGGGAGCAGGTTTTTCAAAAGAATCTATGCGATTCATGCTCTCCTCTGACGAGGTCATCCTCGTTACCACCCCCGAACCACCAGCGATAACGGATGCATATGCAGTCATTAAGATGCTACACGCACGTAATCCCGCTGTCTCCATTCGATTGGTGATAAACAGAGTGTCGTCGGAGAGAGAAGGGAAAATGACGGCGGACAAGCTTGCGATGGTTTCCAAACGTTTTTTGAATATGGATATTCAGTCGCTTGGATATGTTTCGGATGATTCTTATGTTTCAAAAGCTGTTAAACTGCAGCGTCCTTTTCTACTTACATATCCACAATCGCAAGCCGCGAGAAGCATACGAAATCTGGTAGAACGGTATTTGGATGGTCCAGTTACTTCAGATGCTTCTGTTAGTGGTCTCAAAGGGTTTCTTGCGAAGTTGAGGCACTTCATACGATGAGACATAAAAGTAGGAAGGGAGCGACATTCGAATGAGCAAAATCCGCGTTCTCGTCACGGACGATTCTGCATTCATGCGTAAAGTGATTTCGGACAT
This sequence comes from Brevibacillus sp. DP1.3A, assembly GCF_013284245.2. Lineage (NCBI taxonomy): Bacteria > Bacillati > Bacillota > Bacilli > Caryophanales > Paenibacillaceae > Brevibacillus > Brevibacillus sp. DP1.3A. The sequence goes on from NZ_CP085876.1 coordinate 2,812,894, forward strand.
TTTATCAACGGATCCTGAGATTGAAGTGATTGATCGAGCCAAGAATGGACTCGAATGTATTGAAAAATGTAAAGCACTGGCGCCGGATGTTCTCACACTCGACATTGAAATGCCGGTTATGAACGGTTTGGATGCTCTGGAAAAGCTGATGAATGAGTGCCCGGTTCCGATCGTCATGTTGAGCAGCCTGACAAAAGAAGGGGCCGAAGCTACGATTCATGCGTTGGAACTAGGCGCGTTTGACTTTGTAACGAAGCCTTCTGGTCCAATTTCTCTCGACATCCACAAAGTGGGCGATCGTCTTATCGAGCGCGTGAAGGCTGCGGCAGCATCGAAAGTACGTTTGAAAAAGCAGATCTCTCGCGTAGTCAAACCGGTATCTTCCGAATCAAAAGCTGCACCGGCCTCTCCAGTAATCCGTACGAAAATACCGAGCCCGCCTGCCGTGATGCGGTCACAAGTGGGTGGAAAGGCAAGACTGGTGGCTTTAGGTACTTCCACGGGTGGTCCTAAAGCATTGCAGAGTGTACTGACTGCAATTCCGGCAAATTTTCCGGCACCAATTGCCATCGTTCAACATATGCCAGCAGGTTTCACAAAATCGTTAGCAAATCGGCTAGACTCGTTATGCCAAATTCGAGTAACCGAGGTTGTCGATGGCGAGTATTTGGAAAATGGTACAGCTTACATAGCTCCAGGCGGCTTCCATTTCGAAGTTCGTCAAGTAAATGGGAGACTGCAGGCCTATTTACATCAAGAGGAGCCACGAGGCGGTCACAGACCGTCTGTCGATATCCTGTTTGAATCAGTCAGTCAATTGACAAATGTAGACAAATGGGCAATCATCATGACAGGCATGGGAAATGATGGGACTAAAGGGCTAAAACGCATGAAGGAGCTTGACCGTGTCACAAGTATTATCGAAGATGAGTCGAGTTGTGTCGTATACGGAATGCCACGAGCAGCGATTCAAGCAGGCTTGGCAGACAACGTGGCCCCATTAGAAAAGATTCCAGAGCTGTTGTGCAAGCTCTTGCACTGATTTTTGGGAGGTGGATCACCTATGGATATGAATCAGTATTTGGACATGTTTATTGAGGAGTCAAAGGAACACCTACAGGCAATCAACGCCAACTTGTTACTCTTGGAAAGTGATCCGGGTAATATTGGCCACGTCAAAGAGATTTTTCGTTCCGCTCATACATTGAAGGGGATGTCGGCGACCATGGGCTTTGAAGACATGGCGAGTCTGACTCACGAAGCGGAAAATGTACTTGACCTGATCCGCAATCAGAAGTTAACGATTACCAGTGATATCATGGACGCTATTTTTCAGAGCGTAGATTTGATTGAAGGCATGGTCATCGATATCACAGAAGGTGGAGACGGTTCAGCGGATGTATCCGGTATTGTAAAGAAGCTGCGGGCGATTGTAGCTGGAGACTTTTCAGCCGAGCAGGAAGTAGCAGCTGCTACGATGGCAGTGGAAGCACCGCAAGAGGAAAGCACGCCTGCTGAAGATCATGAGCTGGATGATTATGCAATGATGGTCTTGAAGCAGTCTCAGGAGCTCGGAAACAACGTTTTGTGGATCAAAGTGACATTGAATGAAAACTGCTTGCTCAAGGCTGCTCGCTCTTACATGGTTTTTGATCAATTGGAATCCATGGGTGAAGTGATCAAAACGAAGCCAGCTGTTGAAGATATCGAGAACGAGCGATTTGAACAATCGTTTGAAATCGCCTATGTGACGGAGCAATCGATTGAAAAAGTTCGTACTACGATTCTTAACATTTCGGAAATCCAAGATGTGACAATCGAGACCATTCAATTGAAGAGTGAAGCTCCACCTGCTCCCGTAGTGCAACAGACACCAGCGCCAGCTGAAAAAGGAGCAGCAGAAGCTCCTCAGGCACCTGTGAAGAAGGCGACGGCTGGTGGAAAAACAATTCGTGTGGATATCGAACGCTTGGATATCTTGATGAATCTGTTTAGCGAATTAGTCATTGATCGCGGTCGTTTGGAGCAGTTGGCACGCGAGATCGGAAAGAATGAACTGCAGGAAACCGTGGAGCACATGAGCCGGATTAGTGGCGATTTGCAAAACATCATTTTGACCATGCGTATGGTTCCGGTAGAGCAAGTATTCAATCGTTTCCCACGTATGATTCGCGATCTGCAAAAAGATCTGAATAAAAAAGTGAATCTGGAGATTATCGGTGCGGAGACAGAATTGGATCGTACTGTCATCGACGAAATCGGGGACCCACTCAATCACTTGCTGCGTAACTCGCTTGACCACGGAATTGAGTCTCCAGCAGATCGGAAAAAGGCGGGTAAGCCAGAGGAAGGAAAAATCGAGCTCCGCGCTTTCCACAGTGGGAACCATGTATTTATTGAAGTAAAAGATGATGGTGCTGGAATCAATAAAGATAAAGTTCTCAAAAAAGCGCTTGAGAGAGGCATTGTCAATCCTGCTACTGCAGATAGCATGAGCGACAAGCAAATCCACGAGTTGCTTTTTGCAGCAGGCTTTAGTACAGCGGAAGTTGTTTCTGATATTTCCGGTCGTGGTGTTGGACTGGATGTTGTTAAGTCCAAAATTGAATCGTTGGGCGGTAGTGTCGGCGTAGATTCTGTGCGCGGCCAGGGCACGACTTTCCTCATTCAATTACCACTTACGCTCTCTATCATTTCCGCGATGCTGGTACAAGTGAAAGATGAGAAGTACGCTGTCCCACTTAGCTCCATCATTGAGACGGCTGTATTTAAAAAAGATCAAATCATGATGGCTCACCGCCAAAAAGTGATCGACTTCCGGGGACGTGTAGTTCCGCTCGTTTCGCTACAGGACATTTTCCAAGTGCCTGATAATGGGGAAACGATGGAAGATGAAGTGGCAGTCGTCATCGTACGTAAAGGTGAGAAAATGGCAGGCCTTGTCGTCGATTCGTTCATCGGCCAACAAGAGATTGTTCTAAAATCTCTCGGCAAATATCTGGTTAATGTATTTGCCATTTCAGGTGCAACGATTCTGGGAGACGGTCAGGTCGCGCTCATCATAGATTGTAACTCGCTGATTAAGTAGAAGGAGGGGCAGCCACATGCTCGATCAAAAAGAAGTCATTAGCGAAGTGAAAGTGATTGTCTTTCGATTGAAGGACGAAGAGTATGGCGTAGAGGTTCATCAGGTCAAATCCATTGAAAAGCTGGAGCACATCACAAGAGTTCCGCGAACGCCTAGTTTCGTCAAAGGGGTTATTAATCTGCGTGGCGTTGTGACACCGATTATTGACCTGCGCAATCGCTTTAGTCTCGAAGAAAGCGTCTATTCCGAAGCAACTCGAATCATTATCGTGGCCGTAGGTGAGTTGGAAGTGGGTCTCATTGTAGATGCTGCTAACGATGTTATCGATATACCAGTTGATGCGATTGAACCGCCTCCAGAGGTTGTTGGAGGAGTGGAAGCTGCTTATTTGCGAGGCGTCGCTAAGCTGGATAAACGACTGTTAATCCTCTTAAACCTCGATAAAGTATTGAGCACTGAGGAAATCAAGCAGTTGGACGCAATTGAGGGGTAAGTAAAATGGGCGATTTTACGAAGTTTGGGGATTTCCAATTTGACGTTTTACGGGAAATCGGGAATATCGGTGCTGGTCACGCTGCCACGGCTCTCTCCAAGCTCATACAAAAAGAAATCGATATGAAAGTTCCACAAGTCAAGATTATCTCCTTCGACGAAGTTGCAGATTTTGTAGGAGGAGCGGAAACTGTAGTAGTGACCGTCTTCCTCCGGGTTGAAGGCGATTGTCCAGGGAACATGTTTTTCATCCTTGATTTGGATTCTGCCAAGCACCTGCTCGAACAAATTACAGGAATTAATAAAGATGTATACGAGTGGGAAGAGCTGGAGATCTCAGCGCTGCATGAGATTGGCAACATCTTAACAGGTTCTTATCTATCATCGTTGGCTGATTTTACTCAATTAAATTTGCAGCCGTCCGTACCTGCACTCGCTGTGGATATGGCTGGAGCTATTCTAAGTTATGGATTAATAGCGTTGGGTCAAGCGGGTGACTTTGCCCTCACGATTGACACCGCTTTTTTCGAAGGCAATGATCAAGTAAAAGGGAACTTTTTCTTAATTCCTGATCCTGAATCGCTCCCAATACTATTTCGTTCATTAGGGGTTCCGTTCGATGGAGATTATTAAGATAGGGATGGCTGATCTTGGTGTGGCAAAGCCGCCGAGTAAGCTCCGAACTACCGGTTTAGGTTCTTGCGTAGGGGTAGTGCTCTACGATCATATCCATAAAATTGCAGGGATGGCACATGTTATGCTTCCAGAATCGTCTTTGGCTAAAAGCGGGGAGCTAACGATAGGCAAGTATGCGGATACAGCAATCCCCCATCTGATTCAGTTGATGGTGAAGGCTGGCGCGGAGACCAGACACACAGTTGCGAAATTGGCTGGCGGTGCACAAATGTTCGCATTTTTAGGGAATAATGACACCATGCGGATTGGGCCTCGGAATGTAGAGGCATGCAAACTTGCATTGAAGGATGCTCATATAAAGATCGTGGCAGAAGATACAGGGGGAAACTGCGGTCGGACAATAGAGTTAGATGCCACAAACGGCATTCTTCAAATCAGGACCGTAAATCAAGGTGTGAAGGAAGTATAACAAATGTTAGGAACCATTTGGATTAATTTTGGATTAGGAATGCTCGCATTTCTTGTGACGCTGGGTACGGCTGTGGCGAGTAATGTCTGGCTCGTATCACTGGAGAGAGCAGGTATCGCATTTGTCCTATTCTTCCTCGCTGCATTTCCAATTCGTTGGCTGCTCGCAACGTTCATACAGTCATCTACTCCACCAATGGTTACGGACACGCTAGAGGGGACAAGCTCTCCTCTAGCAGAAGGTGGGGTCATTCTGGAAATTGGACAACAATTGGAACAGGAAGATCAAACATTTGCACCACTCTCGATCAACAAGATGGAAAGGATTCATCCTACTGAGGATCCAGCCACCGTTGCAGAGGTCGTTAGGCGCTTATCAGATGAGTAAAGGTTGGTGACTATTCGTGGCACGGCTAACCAGTCAAGAAAAAGCAAAAGAGTTCGATAAATGGGTCATGTGGAAGCAAGAGGGAAGTCGCGAGGCGGAGGTTGACTTGATCACGCGGTTTTTGCCACTGGTAGATAAGGTGGCAAATCGGTTGGCAATTAATCTGCCAGCTAATGTGGACAAGGATGACTTGATTAGTTATGGGCGCTTTGGGCTATTGGACGCTTTGGCTAAATTCGATCATACCCGGGGTCTCCAATTTGAGACGTACGCCATGTGGCGGATTCGTGGTGCAATGATCGATGGACTACGCGAGAACGACTGGATCCCTCGTACTGTTCGAGACAAGGCCAAAAAAATCGAAGAAGCATACACCACATTGGAACAGCAAATGCTGCGAATGCCAACCGATCAAGAAGTGTCTGATTATCTGGGAATAAGCAAAAAGGAGCTTCAACAGGTTTTCTTGGAAACCTCTCTTGCCAGCATGGTTTCTATCGATGAGGCAGTAGGGGATGAGGACGAACAAAAAACAGCAAGACATTCGTATATCATCGACGAGCTCACACCTCGCCCTGATAATGTGGCGGAAGTATCCAGCTTAAAAGAGGTTCTTGTAACGGTCATCGACAAATTGCCTGAAAAGGAACGATTGGTTGTCTCCTTGTTTTATTTTGAAGAAATGACCTTATCAGAAATTGCGGAAATCATGAGCTTGTCACCTTCAAGAATATCCCAGTTGCACTCCAAAGCTCTTTTCCGACTTCGTTCTGCGTTGTCCAGATGGAAATCGCAATTGATGTAAGGGGACATTACCCAAGCTTGAGAGGGGTAGAATGATGGAAGGGATCGGGAAATATAAAATAGAAGTAAGAATTTCAGCTGATAAATTGGAGGCTGAGTTACTTCTCCGTGTGGACGAACAAGATATCGACGAAATTGTCATCTTGGAAACAGATGTATACAAAGCATTACAAACAAGCAATGTGAAGTATGGAATTCTCGATGATGTAGTTCAGAACTTATGTACCTTACCTGCGAAGTATGCAAACGCGAGAGTAAAGGTTGCTCTGGGGATTGCACCTGTGGCTGGAACAGATGGGACTATCGAGTACCCCTATTTGGCATCTATTAATGAAGGGGAAGGTCCAAGAGAGCTAGAGGATGGCCGTGTTGATTTTTATAATGTGACGACAATCCCTAATGTGGCAAAAGGGCAACTCTTGGCACGTAAAATACCAGCAAGCCAGGGACAACCAGGCACAGCAGTTACCGGAGAGCCCATCGCTCCCAAAGCCGGCAAGGAAATAAACATGAAGCCTGGGAAAAATGTTGTGCTTAATCAAGAGCGGACAATGCTATACGCCGCTATTGACGGACAAGTCTCCTTTACGGAACAGGCAAAAATGAACGTGTTTCCCGTATTTGAAGTAAACGGGGATGTTGATTTTGGTGTTGGCAATATTGATTTTGTGGGAACGGTGGTCATTCGCGGGAACGTATTGAATGGCTTTCGCGTAAAGTCATCAGGAGATATACGCGTACTTGGTAGTGTAGAAGGGGCCGAGTTGTACGCAGAAGGCTCCATTGAAATCAAAAGCGGGATTGTTGCCCAGGACAAAGGCTGCATTGTAGCGGGGAAAGATGTCCGGACCTCCTTTATCCAAAACGCCAATGTAACGGCTGGGAATCAAGTGATTGTTTCTCAAAGCATCATGTTCTCAACCGTACGAGCCGGAAAGCAAATCATTTGCAAAGGGGCAAAAGGCTTCATCATTGGCGGCGTGTTGCAAGCTGGGGAAAAGATTGTCGCTCGAGTATTTGGGAACAGCAGCGCCACTCCTACGATACTCGAAGTAGGAGTCAAACCGGAATTAAGACAAGAACTGGCGAACATTCAAAAAGAACTACAAAATGTGTATGAAAATTTACGCAAAACAGATCAAGGCCTAGGCGTTATTAATCAGATCCTTCAAGTCAGCAAAGAACTTCCAGCAGACAAACGTCTCATGCAAATCAAGCTAACCAATACTCGTCTGGTTCTGGAAAAAGAAAGCAAGGAATTAGAAGCACGCAGAAATGATATTGAACTCGAGCTGAAAGGGGAAGGACCATCAGCTATTGAGGCATATCATGTGATGTATCCAGGAATTAAAATGACGTTTGGAAAACTGGTGCACTTTATCAAGCACGAGTATGCGAGAACGCGATTTATTGTGCTGGACGGTGAAATTAGCACTGCAACTCTTATCTAATCCAGGATGCTTACATACTTAGTGTGACAAAGGGAGTTGGGGCCATATGAGTTTGAAAGCGGTTGAATTGCAGGTGGCAATACCACGCACGCTAGAAGTCAGCCGAATTCAGGAGCATCAGCAACAACGAACCATACATGAACAACAATCAATGATTGATCAGCGAAGAGACCTGGATGAACATATGCGCCAGCGCCCGAGCGATCTTGAGCAATCACAAAAGAACCAGATACGCGAACGAGAAAAAAAGCAAGGACAGCAAGAACATCAGGACAAAAAAGAATCCGCTGGAAGTCAATTGTCCGAATCGAGCGAAGGTGTATCTGCGAATGCTGATCTCATGAGAGATCCATTGCGTGGACGTATTATAGATATTTCTTTATAAACGAAGTCAAGCCAGAAATAAAGGTGGACAACATGGACGTAGTGTATCCCATCCTGATTGGAGCAGGAATGATCAGCATGCTTCTTGCTTTTGTCATTAAAAAGAAGCAGCCTGTTGACTCCTTTTCCTCAATACCGACACAACGCACGACGGACAAAGACGAGCTCGAAAAAAGCGTGCAGCGTCTTCAAAAACAGGTAAAGCAAGAAACCAATCTGCTTGCTGCAGAATGGCAGGAAATGAGAGCGGATCTTCTCGAGGATATTGCTAGTTTGAGCAAGCGATTAGACAATGTGGAAGAACAATGGAAAAAGAGTGAAACTCATAAGCAAGAAGCTCCAAAGGATACGAATAGGATAGAACCAGCACCTCAAGCTCAAGAGGTGGATATGCTGGCACTGCGAGAACGTTATCGCCGTGCCTTTGAGCTGAGTAAAGAAGGTTTGTCTCGGGATGAGATCGCAAAACGACTCGGTGCCGGCAGAGGGGAAATCGATTTGATCTTTTCCTTGGCTGACAGGCATGAGCGAGGTCTTGCCGATGCGTAAACAAGAGCTGTTATTTGGATTTGGAGCAGGACTGATAGTGGCTACCTCCATTATCGGACTGTTAGCGCCTAAGCAAACTGCGCAAGCCCCAGCCATGACTGTCGATCAAATGAAAGAAGCTGCACAAGAGCTGGAAATGGTCGTACTTACAGGAGAAGAATACAAACAGTGGCAGGAAGAAAAGAAGGTGAACGTACAGCCAGCTCCTGGAGTGCCTAAGGCCCCAGTGGCGCCTGTGACAAAGCAACCGCAAACGTCAGCTGTACAGCCTACAACACCTGCAGCTTCATCAGAGCAAAAGGTGATTCCGCCAACGAATCCAGTGAGTAAGGACGGCCAGCCTACTCCAACCGTACCGAATACGCAGACACCAACGTCACCCAATACGGTGGCTCCTAAAGCTCCGACTGTGGAAGCACCAGTAGCAGACAAGAAGGTATCTTTCACTGTACCTTACAAAGCAACTGCAGAAGATGTAGCGCAGGTTCTAGTCAAGGAAGGAATTCTTCCTGCCGACAATCAATTTGTGGCCCAGCTACGTGCAAGCGACAAGCTAAATCGTATTCGTGTCGGTACCTATGAAGTGTCGACCGCTGCTAAGGAAGCAGATATCGTCAAGTTGATAACAACGCCGCCTAAAAAATAGGCGGTTTTTTCAATGTAACCAAATGTGTCCATTTGTCGTCTGCCAAGAAGGCTCAAAACTTTTTTTGCGAAATAAATGGAATTCGTTTGTTGCAATTGAAACTCCCATATGATATATTCATTTACGGTGTTGAAATCGCACGTCCACCAATTCCGGCAACGGTGCTGCCTATGGCAGAATTGCTTGGAACATGCGGTGAGACGGAGGTAGGCATCACAAAAACCATTTTTGAAGGAGGTGTGAAATATGGCAGTAATTTCGATGAAACAATTGCTCGAGGCTGGTGTACACTTCGGTCACCAAACTCGTCGTTGGAACCCGAAAATGGCTCGCTATATCTTCACCGAACGTAACGGAATCTACATTATCGACCTGCAAAAAACCGTTAAAAAAGTAGAGGAAGCGTACAACTTCGTACGTGAACTCGCTCAAGACGGCGGTAAAGTGCTCTTCGTTGGTACGAAGAAACAAGCACAAGAATCCGTTAAAGAAGAAGCAGAACGCACAGGTCACTACTTCATCAACCAACGTTGGTTGGGTGGTACTCTGACAAACTTCACTACTATCAAAAAACGCACTTCTCGCTTGGCTGAGCTGAAGCGTATGGAAAACGATGGTACTTTCGAAGTATTGCCTAAGAAAGAAGTTATCGTTCTGCGCAAAGAAATGGATCGTCTGGAAAAATTCTTGGGCGGTATCGCTCACATGGATAAACTGCCTGACGCTCTGTTCGTCATCGATCCTCGTAAAGAGCGCATCGCTGTAGCAGAAGCTCGTAAATTGGGTATCCCAATCGTAGCGATCGTAGATACTAACTGCGATCCAGATGAAATCGATTATGTGATCCCAGGTAACGATGACGCAATTCGCGCTGTGAAATTGCTCACTGCTAAAATGGCAGACGCTCTGCAAGAAGGAAACCAAGGTACAGAGCAACAAGCAACAACAACTGCGTAAGCATGTGTGTTAAAGGGTGGACTGAGGGTGTCAGAACCCCCGTCCATCCTTTTTTGCTGATTAGCGTCGCTGAGGTGTTAGCAGGCGATTTGCTTTTCGACTATAATAGGATCGTAACTTTCCGAGGAGGTTTCACTCAATGGCAATTAGTGCACAAGCGGTTAAAGAACTGCGCGAGCGTACAGGCGCAGGTATGATGGATTGCAAACGCGCGTTGGAAGAAACAGCAGGCGACATGGAAAAAGCAATTGACTTGCTCCGTGAGCGCGGTGTAGCGAAAGCAGCGAAAAAATCCGGACGTATTGCAGCTGAAGGTTTGACTGCAACTGCGGTAGCTGGAAACGTTGCAGCAGTTGTAGAAGTAAACTGCGAAACTGACTTCGTTGGTAAAAACCCTGAGTTCCAAACCCTTGTTAAAGACATCGCTGAGCACGTTGTATCCCAACGTCCTGCATCTGTTGAAGAAGCTCTGGAGCAACCTTTCAAAGGTGCTGGCGAGACTTTGGCTCATGTAATCAACGAGAAAATCGCGACTATTGGAGAAAACATCTCCTTCCGTCGTTTTGCACTCTCCGAGAAAACAGACAACGGTGCTTTCGGTGCTTACCTGCACATGGGTGGCCGTATCGGCGTTCTGGTTACTTTGGAAGGTACACAAGACGAAACACTGGCTCGCGACCTGGGCATGCACGCAGCAGCGTCTAACCCTCGTTTTGCTAACCGTGATGAAGTTTCCACTGATGAGATCGAGCGCGAGCGTGAAGTTCTGAAGAACCAAGCGCTGGCTGAAGGCAAACCTGCTAACATCGTTGAGAAAATGGTAGAAGGCCGCCTCTCCAAATTCTTCGAAGAATACGTACTGGTTGAGCAACCATTCGTAAAAGATCCTGACAAGAAAGTAGCTGTTCTGCTGAAAGAAGCAGGTGCTACCTTGAAAGGATTCACTCGCTTCCAAGTAGGCGAAGGTATCGAGAAAAAACAAGAAGACTTCGCTGCTGAAGTTATGGCACAAGTTAATAAGCAATAATAAAGGTTATAGGGAACACCTTCGTGTTCCCTATTTTCAAAGCGAGAGTTTCACTTAGTGTGAAACTCTCTGCATGTAAAGAGCAATGTGTACCTGTACCCTTGTAGAAGGAATGAAGACTGGGCACAGAGAATGATTCATGAATGGAGGCCGTTTCACATGCCACTTCCTGCCTATAAACGGGTTGTGTTAAAGTTGAGTGGGGAAGCTTTGGCGGGGGACTTAGGGTATGGTATTGACCCAAAGGTTATTTTCTCCGTCGCTAACCAGATCAAGGAAATCGTAGAATTGGGTGTACAAGTCGCAGTAGTCGTCGGAGGAGGTAACATCTGGCGCGGACTTTCCGGCAGCTCTAAAGGAATGGATCGGGCAACAGCCGATTACATGGGGATGCTGGCCACAATTATGAACTCACTCGCCTTGCAGGATGGGTTAGAAAAAGTGAACGTCCCGACTCGTGTTCAAACCTCGATTGAGATGAGACAGGTAGCAGAACCATACATACGCCGTCGTGCCATTCGTCATTTAGAAAAAATGCGCGTGGTCATCTTCGCTGCCGGTACTGGTAACCCTTACTTTTCAACGGATACGACTGCTGCTCTGCGTGCAGCTGAGATTGAAGCTGAAGTAATCCTGATGGCGAAAAACAAGGTAGATGGTGTGTACTCTGCAGACCCAAGTCTTGACCCGAATGCTAAGAAGTACGACCAGTTGACATTCCTGGAAGTGCTGAACAAAGGTTTAGGTGTCATGGATTCTACAGCATCCAGCCTGTGCATGGATAACAGTATTCCATTGATCGTCTTTAACATTTCTGAAGAAGGCAATATTCGTCGGGCAGTAATGGGCGACAAAATCGGTACTCTAGTGAAAGGGGAATAATTATGCCTCAAACTGTGCTAAAAGACATGGAAGATCGCATGAATAAGGCGATCAATGCTTTGAAAAAAGACATGTCCAGCCTGCGTGCAGGACGTGCGAACCCAGCGATGCTGGATCGTGTTACAGTAGACTATTACGGCACTCCAACACCGATTAGCCAATTGGCTAACATCAGCGTACCAGAACCACGTATGCTGATTATCCAGCCATGGGATAAAACAGCGCTCAAAGAAATTGACCGTGCGCTGCAGCAATCGGATTTGGGAATTTCTCCATCCAACGATGGCGTGATTATCCGCCTGATGATTCCTCCACTCACAGAAGAGCGTCGCAAAGAGCTCGTGAAGCTGGCTGGAAAAGGTGGAGAAGAAGCAAAGGTAGCGATTCGTAACATCCGTCGTGATGCAAACGATGAAATTAAAAAGCTGGAAAAGGCTGCTACCATTTCTGAAGACGATTCCCGTCGTCACCAAGAAACTATCCAAAAAACAACGGATAAATTCATTGCTGAAGTTGACAAGGTCGTCAAAGACAAAGAGAAAGACATTTTGGAAGTATAGGTAATGGTAATCCCCCTCGTTTGAGGGGGATGTACGTCTATATCTCTCATTACGGGGGAACACTTTATGTTAGAACATCTGGCGCGCAAATGGGGCCGCAAAGAAAAGCAATCGGAGCCAGCCGAGTTCGATCGTTCCGGTAAAATTCCGGAGCATGTGGCAATTATTATGGATGGCAACGGTCGTTGGGCCAGTAAGCGCAGTTTACCCCGGGTTGCCGGGCACCGTGCAGGTATGAAAGCAGTAAAAGAAGTCGTGAAGGTTGCAGACGAGATCGGCGTTCGTTATATGACGATGTACGCATTCTCTACCGAAAACTGGAAGCGTCCACGCGATGAAGTGGATTTTCTCATGAAACTTCCGCAGGAATTTTTGTCGACAGAATTGGATGAATTAATAGAACGTGGTGTCCGCATACGCATGCTGGGCAGTAAAAGCGAGCTGCCTTCTCATACGTTGAAAGCGTTGCTGGAAGCAGAAGAGAAAACGAAGGACAATAGCGGTTTGCAATTGAATTTTGCCCTGAACTATGGCGGGCGAGATGAACTTGCAAAAGCATTTTCAGTGATGGCAGCACAAGTAAAAGCAGGTGAGCTTCAACCAGAGCAACTGACTGAGGAATTGATATCGAGCTACCTGTATACAAGCGAAATTCCCGATCCAGACCTCTTGATTCGCACAAGTGGAGAGATTCGCTTGAGTAACTTTATGCTGTGGCAATTGGCATATACAGAATTATGGTTTACGGATGTGCTGTGGCCTGATTTTACCCGTGAACATTTTTATCAAGCAATCGTGGAATACCAAGGCCGAGCTCGTCGCTACGGGGCGGTATAGCCGAGAGGTGGAATCAGTTGAAGCAACGTATAATAACAGGCCTGATTGGTGGGGCTGGTTTTCTATTATTGATGTATGCTGGTGGAGTTTGGTACTCACTTTTGGTGTTTTTACTGGCTGTCATTGGCTATTTTGAATTTATGAGAATGGCTGGCATTCAGTCATTTTATTTGGCAGGATTGCTCGGATATGTATTGATGTTAAGCATTTTGTGGCCGTCTCTATTATTTTCGGATTGGCTCAGTATCAGCATGCCGGATCTGATGCTGCCCGTCATCCTGCTCTTGTTGATTTACTCCGTTTTACGGAAAAATCAGTTTCACATTGAACACGTCGCCCTTACGTTGGTGGGGGCGTTATACATAGGCTACGGTTTTACTTACATGGCCGCTACCCGAAACCTACCTGAAGGATTCATGCTGACGGTCATGGTCATTATGGGAATATGGTCGACTGATTCGGGCGCCTATTTTGTCGGAAAAGCAATAGGTAAGCGTAAACTTTGGCCAGAAATAAGTCCAAACAAGACGGTAGAGGGAGCCTTAGGAGGTCTCGTTGCTTCTGTCCTGATTGTTCTTTCCATCAATGCAAGCTTCGGACATTTTGCGATTGATCAGGCTTTGACCATCGCACTTGTTGCGGGGATCGTCGGGCAATTGGGTGATTTGGTTGAGTCGGCTTTCAAGAGACATTTCCATGTAAAAGATTCAGGACAGCTCATTCCGGGTCACGGGGGCGTTTTGGATCGCTTTGATAGCTTTTTGCTCGTCTTTCCGGTTCTACATCTATTAGGTATTGTCTAAAACCTTTTGCATATAGAAAGAGATATAGAGGGTGAAATCCGTGAAAAAAATAGCGCTCTTAGGTTCAACGGGGTCAGTTGGAACGAGCACGCTTGAAGTCGTAGACCAGCATCCAGAGGATTTTTCGGTGGTGGCTATGGCTGCCGGAACAAACGTGGATCTATTGACACGCCAGGTGGAAAAATTCAAGCCCGAGCTCGTTTCTGTGGGAAATGAGAAGGCTGCCGTTGAACTGCGAGATAGATTGGCGGGTAAGTCTCAACCAGAAATCGTTTACGGGGCGGAAGGATTGGAACTGGTTGCCCGTCATGAAGCTGCCAATTTCGTTATGACCGCGGTTGTCGGCAGTGTAGGGGTCGCACCTACACTCGCTGCGATAGAGGCGGGAAAAACAATTGGACTGGCCAACAAAGAGACACTGGTGAGCGCTGGCCCTGTCGTCATGAAACGAGCAAAAGAAAAAGGTATCTCGATTATTCCAGTAGACAGCGAGCATTCAGCTGTCTACCAATGTCTGCAAGGCGAACGCAAGGAAGATGTGGCGCGGGTTATTTTGACCGCTTCAGGAGGTTCCTTCCGTCACCTCTCTCGCGAGGATCTACAGCAAGTGACTGTAGAGCAGGCATTGGCTCATCCGAATTGGAGCATGGGTGCAAAAATTACCATCGATTCTGCTACCATGATGAACAAAGGTTTTGAAGTGATCGAGGCTCATTGGCTGTTCGATTTACCTTATGAGCAAATCGAATGCGTATTGCATTATGAAAGTATCATACACTCTATGGTAGAATACAAAGACAGAGCGGTCATGGCCCAACTCGGTACGCCTGATATGAAGGTTCCGATTCAGTACGCCATGAGCTATCCCATCAGAAAAGAACTACCTACGGAACCACTTGATTTGGTCAAGATCGCCACGCTTCATTTTGCAGCCATGGATTATGAGCGTTATCCTCTGTTAAAATTAGCGTATGAGTGTGGCATGGCAGGAGGTACGCATACTGCAGTACTGAATGCAGCCAATGAAGTCGCAGTTGATAGGTTCTTAAAGGGAGCGATCAGTTTTTTAGACATCGAAAAGGTCGTCCGAAAAACTTGCGAAGCTCACCCTGGTGTAGCGAGTCCAGAGCTTGCAGATATTTTTGCAGCTGATGAGTGGGCACGCTCTTATGCGCTCGTCTCCATCTAAGGAATATGAGTGTTAGATACTTGACAGAAAGGTGGCTGTTCACTTGCCTTTGCCCAACCTGGATTCCGTTGAATCAATTCTCGCGATTGTAGTTGTATTTGGGGTACTTGTCTTTGTGCACGAACTAGGACACTTCCTTCTGGCCAAGAAGGCAGGGATCTTATGTCGTGAATTTGCACTGGGAATGGGGCCAAAAATTTTTCGCGTGAAGCGGGGAGAAACGGAATACACCTTACGCCTTTTACCCATCGGTGGTCTTGTTCGCATGGCGGGGGAAGACCCGGAGATGGATATGTTGAAACCGCACATGGAAGTAAGCTTGGAGCGGGATGCGTTAGGAAAGGTCACACATATTTTGCTCGATGGGCCAAGTTCTGGTTCTGCTCGTGCGATCACCGGTACGGTGGTACAATTTGATCTGGAGCAAAATTTAAATATTGTGCTTGAACTAGATGGAGAGCAGAAGACGTTTGCTGTTCATCCTCAGGCTCAACTGGTCAAGGATGGACAAGAAGTACAGATTGCCCCTCTGAACAGACAGTTCAAAGGTAAGACAGTTTCACAACGTTTTTGGGCGATTTTTGCAGGACCTGCAGCCAACTTTTTGCTGGCGTTTGTTTTGTTTATCGTGATCGGCTTCTTGTACGGCGTACCGAATGGCAGCTATCTGGGGAATGTGATCCCTGGAGGACCTGCTGCTCAAGCTGGATTATTGCCAGGTGATAAGGTGATCGCGATTCAAGGTCAGCCTGTATCCTCGTGGAAAGACGTTGTAGAGAAGATTAGCAAAGCGCCGGACCAACAATTAACATTTGAGTACGAGCGCAATGGCCAGCGTATGACTGTGCCAGTTAAAGTAGGGAAAGACGAAAACAACGTAGGCAAAATCATGGTGACCAATGCACTCACGTTTGCCCCAGGAGAAGTTCTCAAATACGGTGCAACGTCCACTTACGAGTTTACGATGATGATCCTGAAAAGCTTGGGAATGCTCGTAACGGGTGAATATGGACTGAAGGACTTGAGTGGTCCGGTCGGTATTTTCAAGATGACTGGAGAGGTTGCTCAACAAGGTATGGCGATTCTTTTGAAATGGGCTGCAGTATTGAGCATTAACCTTGGATTGTTCAATCTGTTGCCGCTGCCAGCCTTGGATGGCGGACGTCTCGCATTCTTGGGAGTAGAGGCGCTGCGTGGTCGACCTATTGACCCGCATAAAGAAGGAATGGTACATTTCTTGGGCTTTGCCTTTTTGATGTTGCTGATTTTGGTAGTGACGTGGAATGATCTGCAACGATTGTTCTCCTAATCACGTACTAACACGATAGAGAGAAAAACAGACATACCTAAAAGGATGGTGCAAAATGTTCAAGCGCGAGGAGACGAAACCGGTTTTTGTAGGTGGAGTGCAAATCGGGGGCCAAAAAAGCGTAGTCATCCAGTCAATGACGACAGCAGACACGCGTGATGTAGAAAAAACTCTGGCTGAGATTCAGAGACTGCATGATGTCGGTTGCCAAATTGTTCGCTTGGCCGTCATCAACGAAGATGCAGCCCGTGCCATCAAAAAAATTAAAGAACGCTCCCCGTTGCCGCTCGTTGCCGACATTCATTTCGACCACAAGCTGGCATTGATTGCGCTGGAGAGCGGGATTGATAAAATTCGTATCAACCCAGGCAACATCGGTTCGAAAGAAAAAACGCAACGCGTTGTGGAAGCGTGCCGTGAGCGCAATGTTCCGATCCGTATCGGGGTCAACTCCGGTTCAGTAGAGAGAAGACTTTTGGAAAAATACGGGTACCCTTCTCCGGAAGCGATCGTAGAAAGTGCGATAGACCACGTGCAAATTCTGGAAGACTTGAACTACGACAACATCGTCATTTCCTTGAAGTCTTCCGATGTTCCAACGATGATCCAAACATATTCGTTGATGGCACAGAAACGCAACTATCCGCTGCACGTCGGTGTAACAGAAGCAGGTACACAGTTCTCCGGCAGCATTAAGTCTTCAGTTGGAATCGGAACGGTATTGTCGATGGGAATTGGTGACACCATTCGCGTATCCCTGACGGCTGATCCTGTTGAAGAAATTAAAGTAGCAAAACAAATCCTTCGCAGCTTGGATATCGTGAACAACGATCCAGTGGTCATTGCATGCCCATCTTGCGGTCGATGCGCAATTGACCTGATCGGCTTGGCAACAAAAGTCGAGGATGCCATTTCCACGCTGAAAGTACCGTTAAAAGTAGCGGTAATGGGTTGCGCGGTAAATGGCCCTGGTGAAGCTCGTGAAGCAGATGTAGGCGTTGCCGGCGGAAATGGCGAGGGCTTGATTTTCCGTAATGGTGAAATTGTTCGGAAAGTAAAAGAAACCGAGTTGTTTGAAGAGCTGATGAAAGAAATTAACGAAATAGTAAACGAGCAAAAGCCTACAACTGTAGGATAATGCACGTTGATTGCTGATAAGGCATAAGGAGGACACGCACGTGTTGAAGCAAAGTCAAATGTTGATCCCTACCCTGCGGGAAGTGCCATCCGACGCGGAGATTGCCAGCCACAAGCTGCTGCTCCGCGCAGGTATGGCCCGCCAACTGGCTTCCGGTATTTATACGTACCTGCCCCTGGCGCTCCGTTCCCTGCACAAAATCCAAGCGATTGTGCGTGAAGAAATGAACAATGCTGGGGGACAAGAGCTGTTGATGCCAGCGATGCAACCAGCTGAGCTGTGGCATCAAACGGGTCGCTGGGATGTGTACGGTCCCGAGCTCGTTCGCCTGCGTGACCGTCATGATCGTCCTTTTGCCTTGGGTCCAACCCATGAAGAAGTCATTACGAGTCTCGTGCGTGATGAGATTAACTCTTACAAAAAACTCCCGATCAACCTTTATCAAATTCAAACCAAGTTCCGTGATGAAGTGCGTCCACGCTTCGGTTTGATTCGTTGCCGCGAGTTTATTATGAAGGATGCTTACTCTTTCGATTCGTCACAGGAAGGTCTGGATCGCAACTTCCAGGCTATGTATGATGCGTACACAAACATCTTTACCCGTGTAGGCTTGAACTTCCGTGCAGTAGAAGCGGATGCAGGTGCAATCGGCGGAAAAGGCACTTACGAATTCATGGCGTTGTGCGACATTGGGGAAGACACGATTGCTTATTCTGAAGAAGGCGATTATGCAGCCAACTTGGAAAAGGCAGAAGTCGTGTACAAGCCATCTGCAAAGCCAGCAACAGAAGCGCCAGCTCGAGAAAAATTGCATACGCCTGGTACCAAAACGATCGACCAATTGGTACAAGCACTGCAAATCGAGGCAAAGCAAATCATCAAGAGCCTCATTTATCGTGTAGACGACAAGCTGGTTATGGTGCTGGTGCGCGGTGATCATGAGATCAATGAAGTGAAGCTGAAAAACTTGTATGATGCTACGATCGTAGGACTGGCTTCTGAAGCGGATATTGTTTCGGTAACAGGAGCGCCTGCAGGATTTGTTGGCCCCGTTGGCATTGATCCTGAAAAAGTAGAAATCATTGCGGACAATTTTGTTCAAGATGTTTATGATGGTGTCGTCGGAGCCAATGAAACGGACTATCATCTGACTCACGTAGTTGCTGGCCGTGATTTCACGGTTTCCCAGTACGCTGACTTGCGCAACATTACAGAAGGTGACGAGTGCCCTCGTACTGGTGGTGTTATCAAGTTTGCACGTGGTGTAGAAGTCGGTCACGTATTCAAACTGGGTACGAAATACTCCACAGCAATGGGTGCTACGTACCTGGATGAGAACGGTCGCAGTCAACCAATGATCATGGGCTGCTACGGAATCGGTGTATCTCGTACAATTGCGGCAGTGATCGAGCAGAATAATGATGAAAATGGTATCATTTGGCCAGTATCTGTTGCACCTTTCCATGTGCATGTGATTCCGGTCAATGTTAAAGTAGAAGAGCAACGTCAAGTTAGCGAACAAATTACAGAAGCATTGCGCAAGGCAGGCGTAGAAGTTTTGTTTGACGATCGTCCTGAGCGTGCTGGTGTGAAGTTTAAAGACGCTGATTTGATTGGACTGCCTCTGCGTATTACGGTTTCCGATAAAGCTGCACAAGAAGGAACAGTGGAAGTGCGTATCCGCAAAAACGGTGAAACACATGATGTGAAGCTGGATCAATTGGTCGATGAAGTAAAAGGTCTCTTATCTCGTGTTGACCAAACTGGAGCTGCCTTGTTCGGTAACTAGTTGCATGCAGGAATAAGAAGGATTTTGTCGAATTTTTACGGGGTACTCCCCTAGATCAATGGGGAGTGCCTCTTTTTCTTGTTTGAACGCTCACTTATAGGGAAGGTGGGAAAACCGTGGACCGTTTACAAGAGCAAAAACATCGCTTCTCCCTATTGGTCAAGCAAATGGAAGTTCCTGACGAATGGGTGGAGCGATTTTTTCTTGATGCTCAGATTGAAAAGCTAGAGCTATATAAGCAGAACAAAGAATGGGTTTTTCACTTTGCCCTCCCGAGAATGATACCAGCGGATGTTTATGCAGCTTTTACCAAGCGATTGACGCATACATTTTCACATCTCGCTAAAGTAGATACCCGATTTCGCTATCTGCAAAAGCCGTCTCTCGATCATGTAGTCGAAGAGTATTGGGACGTCTTGCTGGCGGGACTGGAGCCGGCTCTGAACTCCTTGGCAGTTACGATGCGTCAAGCGCGTAAGCAAGTCGACCAACAGGAAGTCAAGGTATACTTGCCAACGGAGATGTCCGTTGAGGTTGCCAAGCGTAAACGAGCGGATAATGAGCTTTTGGCTGCTTTCCAGAAAGCTACGGATTGCTCGATGCGCTTTACTTTTCATGGGGAAGAAAGCGATGACGCGTATAAGGCCTTTGAGGAGCAACGTAAAGAGGAAGAGCGTGCTCTCGTCGAAGTTGTGATGACGGCTGTTCAACAGGAAAACAAATCGTCTGATAAAGCTGATGCTGTCACTACGCTCATGATGGGCTATGAAATTAAAGATGCGCCGATCCCGATTTGCGAGATTCAAGATGAGGAACGCCGTATCGTCATCCAAGGAACTGTATTTAACGTAGAAGTCAAAGAGCTTCGCAGTGGACGCCATTTGCTCACGTTCAACGTATCAGACTATACGGATTCTCTTACAGTGAAGATGTTCTCTCGCGATAAAGAAGACGTGAAAATGCTTGAATTGCTGAAAGACGGTATGTGGGTGAAAGTACGGGGAAGTGTACAGCATGACACATTTGTACGCGATCTCGTGATGAATGCCAATGATTTGAACCAGATTGAGCAGGTCATTCGCAAAGATCACGCGGAAGAAAAGCGCGTTGAGCTCCATTGCCATACGCCGATGAGTGCGCTGGATGCCGTTGCATCGGTAAAATCACTGGTCTCGACGGCAGCAAAGTGGGGTCATAAAGCAATTGCTGTCACTGACCATGGTGTCGTGCAGGCTTTTCCAGAGGCGTATTCCATCGCCAAAAAGAACAACATCAAATGCATTCTCGGTATGGAAGCATATGTAGTCGAGGATGGTATCGATATCGTTTATAACCTGCACGCAGACAATAATCTTGCCATTGATGAAAATACCGAATACGTCGTGTTTGATACGGAGACGACGGGTTTAAACGCGTCAGAGCATACAATCATCGAGATCGCTGCTGTCAAAATGAAAGGCTCAGAAATTGTCGACCAATGGACGGAGCTGATCGACCCGCAATTGGAAATTGGGCCAAAGACAACCGAGATTACGGGGATTACCAACGAAATGCTCCGCGGGCAAGAGACACTTGATGTGGTACTCCGCAAGTTCAAGGATTTTACTGGTGACGCCATCCTGGTTGCGCATAATGCTGAGTTTGACAAAGCGTTTATTAACGCCTGCGCCAAACGGATTGGCATGGAACCATGGAGCAATTCATTTTTAGATACGCTGCCTTTGGCTCGTTTGATGTACAAAGGAATGCGTAATTATCGTTTGGGATCATTAGCGAAAAAGTTCAACGTCGAGCTCATCAATGCTCACCGTGCGTTAGACGATACTGTGGCTCTTGCTCACGTGTTCCAGCAAATGTTGAAGGACATAAAAGAAGCGGAAATCAAATCGCTTGCTGAACTGAATGAAAAAAGCAACGAAGAGGCGGATTACAAGAGTGGACGTCCATTCCATGCGACGATTCTCGTGCAAAATAAAGAAGGCCTCAAAAACCTGTACAAGCTCGTAACTCGTTCTCATGTGGAAACATTCTTCCGTTGGCCCCGAATTCAGCGAAGCCAGCTGACCAAATACCGCGAAGGCTTGCTAATTGGTACGGCGTGTAAAGACGGGGAACTCATGCAATCGATTCTTCGCGGTAAGTCACCTGAAGAGTTGAAGGAAGTTGCTGCTTTTTACGACTATTTGGAATTACAGCCGGTCGCTCATTACTCACCACTGTTGCGTAATGAAGAAATTCCTTCGCTGGAGACGATGAAAGGCTACCATGAAAAGATCGTCGAAATGGGAAAAGAGCTCGGCAAGCTGGTCGTTGCTACAGGGGATGTGCACTTCCTGAATCCCCAAGATGAAATCTTCCGCGATGTTTTCCTATTGTCAAAAGGGGATCCAACCGCAGGGAATCAGCCGCCGCTTTACTTTCATACAACGGAAGAGATGCTAGAGGCGTTCTCCTTTTTGGGGGAAGAGACCGCAAAAGAAATTGTCGTAACAAATACGAATGCCATTGCGGATATGATTGAGGATATTAGTCCGATTCCAGACAAGCTGTACACGCCGATCATTGAAGGGGCGGACGAAGAGCTTCGTCAAATGTGCTATGACAAAGCAAGGTCGTTGTATGGTGACCCATTGCCCGAACTGGTTGAGCATCGCTTGGAAAAAGAATTGAACAGTATCATCAAGCACGGCTTCGGTGTGATTTATTTGATTTCGCAGCGTTTGGTAACGAAATCGTTGAATGATGGTTACCTCGTAGGTTCACGTGGGTCTGTAGGCTCGTCTTTTGTTGCGACGATGTCTGAGATTACAGAGGTAAACCCATTGCCACCTCACTATCGCTGCCCAAATTGCAAGCACAGCGAGTTTATTACAGATGGTTCAATCGCCTCTGGGTTTGACTTGGAGGATAAAGAATGTACGCAATGTGGAACCATGTATGCCAAGGACGGGCAGGACATCCCGTTCGAAACGTTCCTCGGTTTTAAAGGAGACAAGGTACCGGATATTGACTTGAACTTCTCCGGTGATTATCAACCGCGTGCACACAAGTACACACAGGAGCTGTTCGGAGCGGATTACGTATATCGTGCAGGAACGATTGGTACCGTTGCAGAAAAAACAGCGTATGGCTACGTGCGCAAATATGCCGATGAACGAGGCATGACGTTGCGCAATGCGGAGATATCCAGGATCGTCAACGGCTGTACAGGTGTAAAAAGGACGACAGGACAGCATCCGGGCGGTATTATCGTAGTACCTGACTACATGGAGATTGAAGACTTTTGTCCGATTCAGTTCCCGGCTGATGATAATGAGTCAGAATGGCGCACAACCCATTTCGACTTCCACTCCATTCATGACAACTTGTTAAAACTCGATATTCTGGGACACGATGATCCGACCGTCATTCGTATGCTGCAAGACTTGACGGGAATGGACCCGAAGACGATTCCACTGGATGATAAAAAGACGATGTCCATCTTCAGTACGACGGAAGCCTTGGGGGTTACACCAGAGCAAATCGGTACGAACATGGGGACACTCGGCATTCCTGAGTTCGGAACCAAATTCGTACGTCAGATGCTAGAAGACACCAAACCGACAACGTTTGCCGAGCTTGTTCAGATTTCTGGACTCTCTCATGGTACGGACGTTTGGTTGAACAACGCACAAGACTTGATCCGCAACGGTACCTGCAAGCTACCAGACGTAATTGGTTGTCGTGACGATATCATGGTGTATTTGATCTATAAAGGGCTAGAGCCTTCACGCGCCTTTAAGATCATGGAATCCGTGCGTAAGGGTAAAGGGGTTCCTGAGGACGATCAGGAAGAAATGCGCAATAACAATGTGCCAGAATGGTATATTCAGTCGTGCCAGCGGATTAAGTACATGTTCCCGAAGGCGCATGCGACTGCTTACGTTATGATGGCTGTGCGGATCGCATACTTCAAGGTACATCGTCCATTGGAGTTTTACGCAACATATTTCACTGTTCGCGCAGACGACTTTGACATTCCGCTGATGGTCAAAGGCTCAGCTGCGATCAAGCAAAAGATTGAAGAGATCGAGGGCAAGGGACACGATGCACAGCCAAAAGAAAAGGCATTGCTGACTGTTTTGGAGATGGCGTTGGAAATGATAGAGCGGGGCTTCCGCTTTGCCAACGTTGATTTGTACAAATCAGACGCCACGCGCTTCTTGATCGAGGGAGATTCGCTGATCGCTCCATTTAACGCCCTGCCTGGCTTAGGGACGAACGCGGCGATCAGCATCGTAGCTGCGAGAGAGCATGGAGAGTTTTTGTCCAAGGAGGACCTCCTATCCCGATCCCGCATCTCCAAGACCATTTTGGAGTTCTTGGACGAGCAAGGTGCTTTGAAAGGATTGCCAGAATCCAACCAGCTATCCTTGTTCTAAGGCGTGCAGTCAAGGCTCACAGTCATCCAAAGGTTGTCAGCGGAGGGCTGTTATGCTATAATTTTTTTGGAAATACTGGTTTTATACGCATGGCTGATCGAGAGTGGGGAAACCCACTCTTTCTTTCTGGCTACACCTCATGGTTCAAATGAGAAGGAGGTACTTGCTTGAGCAAGGTAACAGGCATCGTCACTGAACTCGTCACGCCCATTGTTGAAGGAGTGGGCCTGGAGCTAGTTGACATCGAGTACAAAAAGGAAGGCAGCAACTGGTTTCTGCGCGTGTTTATCGACAATGAAACTGGCAACATCGACATCGATGACTGCCGCCTTGTCAGCGAGAAGCTGAGCGAAAAACTAGACGAAGTAGATCCCATCCCTACGGCATACTTTTTAGAAGTATCTTCGCCGGGTGCTGAGCGCCCATTACGCAAGGATAAGGATTTCACGAAAGCTGTCGGCAGAAATGTGCATATCACAACAAAAGAGCCAATAGAAGGTGCAACCACGTTCGAAGGCGAACTGGTATCCTATGAGGATGGCAAGCTGACAGTTAAAGAAGCAAAGAAAACGTATGTAATTTCCCAAGAGCAAATTGACACGGCTAGAATGGCAATTATTTTTTAGTTGTCGCGGCCTGTGTTAGCCCGTGGTAAGTAAAGGAGGAGGCAACGAAAGTCATGAACGGCGATTTTATCGAGGCTTTAGAAGCCATTGAGAGAGAGAAAGGCATCACCAAAGACGTACTGATCGAGGCCATCGAAGCGGCTCTTATCTCTGGATACAAACGTAACTTCAACTCGGCCCAAAATGTGCGGGTGGATGTAAATCGTCATTCAGGTATGGTGCGTGTGTTTGCGCGGAAGAGCGTAGTCGAAGAGGTTTTGGACGTGCGTCTTGAGATCTCTCAAGAAGCAGCACAAGAAATCGATCCTAACTTCCGTCTGGAGGATATCGTCGAAATCGAGGTAACGCCTCGTGATTTCGGTCGTATTGCTGCTCAGACAGCGAAGCAAGTGGTTACACAGCGCATTCGTGAAGCGGAGCGCGGTTTGATCTACAGCGAGTTTATTGAGCGTGAAGACGATATCGTAACTGGTGTCGTTCAACGTATGGACGCTCGCAATTATTACATTGATTTGGGTAAGGCGGAAGCCGTTATGCCGATCACCGAAAAAATGCCATCCGAAGATTTTAAATCACAAGATCGTGTGAAGGCATACATCATCAAAGTAGAGAAAACCACTAAAGGACCGCAAATCGTCGTTTCCCGTACTCACCCGGGGCTTTTGAAGCGTCTCTTCGAATTAGAAGTGCCAGAAATATATGACGGTGTGGTTGAAATCAAATCTGTTGCGCGTGAAGCGGGTGATCGCTCGAAGATCGCTGTGCATTCCATCAACGCAGATGTTGATCCAGTAGGGGCTTGTGTCGGTCCAAAGGGCATGCGCGTCCAAACGATCGTTACGGAGCTGAAAGGCGAAAAGATCGACATTGTTCGTTGGTCTGAAGATCCTGCCGAGTACGTAGCTAACGCTCTCAGCCCTGCAAAGGTGCTGCATGTTGAGGTTAACGTAGCGGAGAAGGTTACACGTGTGATCGTTCCTGATTATCAATTGTCTCTGGCAATTGGTAAGCGCGGTCAAAACGCACGCCTGGCAGCCAAGCTGACTGGCTGGAAGATCGATATCAAGAGCGAGTCCCAAGCCGACCAAGAAGGCATCGCTTATCCAAGAGAAGTAGAGAGCGATGAAGGGACGGACAACGAATAATCATGAAGCAAAAAAAGATCCCGTTGCGTAAGTGCATTGTTTGCCAAGGAATGTTTCCTAAAAAGGAATTAATCCGCGTCGTCCGGACGCCAGAAGAAGAGATCGTCATTGATCTCACTGGAAGGGCGGCGGGACGCGGTACCTATGTGTGTCGGCAGGAAAGCTGTCTGAAGCCGGATGCGTTCGCATCGGGAAAATGGAAAAAAGTGCTGGAACGTGCCCTCAATATGTCCATCTCCCAAGAAAAGTATGATGCTTTCCGTGAGAAATGGTTGGAGATGATGGGAAAATGATCCCAAAAGCAGCACAACTACTCGGATTGGCGATGCGTGCGAGAAAGATCGTTACCGGGGAGGAACTGGTCATTACCGCTATTCGTAATGGGCAGGCCCGCCTGGTTTTGCTCGCATCAGATGCATCAGACAATACCGCCAAGAAAGTAAAGGATAAATGTTCCTATTACGGTGTCTCATGTGTAACCACTGGCGACCGACATTCATTGGGACACGCAATCGGAAAAGATGGGCGCGTTACCGTGGCGGTAACCGATGGGAAATTGGCCGAAAGCATTCAGCGTCTGCTCACCTAACTTAGAAAGGGTGAAGTATATTTGAAGACACGTGTGTATGAGTATGCCAAACAGCACAACATGAGCAGTAAGGAAATCCTCAATTTGCTAAAACGATTGAATATAGAAGTAGCAAATCATATGAGTATCATGGAAGAAGGGACGATCAAAAGGATCGAGGATCACATGGCCAAATTGCGTTCTGGTGCCAAACCGGAGCAACGTAATACGTCAAGTGATGCAAGACCCAAACAAACGGAAGATCAACGACGCCCCAACGACTCCAGAGGACAACAGAACAAACCCCAACAACAAGCGGGGCAAGCTCAACTGGTTAGTAATGACAGACCAAACAGCGATCGTGGAGGAAGCACATCAAACATCAATCGTCCAGCTAACAACAGTGCGAGTGCTAATTCCGATCAGCAAAGTCCTCAGCATGGAAAAAATCAGGGGAAGAATCAGGAGAGAAAACCAAACAATATGAGAAGTCAACCCGCAAAGCCGAATGACCGCAAGCCACAAGGTAATCAGCAACGACCACAAGGCCAAGGACAACAAAGACCACAAGGCCAAGGACAACAACGACCACAAGGCCAAGGACAACAGAGACCACAGGGTCAAGGACAACAAAGACCACAGAACAATCAGCAACGACCACAAAACCAACAGCGTTCTGCACAACAACCTGTTGCTAATCAAACAGAGGGACGTACAGGGGAAGAATTTGAAGATAAAGTAAATCTCCCATCCAATGTTGGTACAGAAAAACGTGAGAAAATCAAAAAGGGTCCACAGACCCAAAAGACTTTTGAAGATAACAAGAAGAGTCAGCCTTTCCGTGGCGGTGGTAATAATCGCTATAACCAAAATAATCGCCGTGGCAATAACAATCGTGGTGGACAAAAAGCTCCACGTCCAGTATTTGACCCACCAACAAAAATTACCTTTACCGAGTCTTTGACCGTTAACGAATTGGCTGTAAAACTACGCAAAGAACCAGCAGAAGTCATCAAAAAGCTGTTTAATTTGGGGATCATGGCAACGATTAACCAGTACCTCGATCGTGAAGCCATCGAACTTATTTGCGCAGATTATGGCATTGAAGTCGAAGAAAAAATCATCATCGATGAAACCAACTTCGAAACATTGGAAGAAGTAGATGCACCAGAAAGCCTGCTGGAGCGCCCGGCAGTTGTCACCATCATGGGTCACGTTGACCACGGGAAAACAACTTTGCTGGATGCGATTCGCTCTACAAACGTTGTAGCAGGCGAAGCAGGCGGAATTACGCAGCACATTGGTGCGTACCAAGTAGAGATCAAAGGAAAGAAAATTACTTTCCTCGATACACCTGGTCACGCGGCCTTCACAACCATGCGTGCTCGCGGTGCGCAAATTACAGACATTACTATTCTGGTTGTTGCTGCAGATGATGGTGTCATGCCGCAAACGATTGAAGCGATTAGCCATGCGAAGGCAGCAAATGTGCCAATCATCGTTGCGGTCAACAAGATTGACAAACCAGAAGCAAATATGGACCGTATTAAGCAAGAATTGACCGAGTATGAGCTGGTTGCAGAAGAGTGGGGCGGCGAAACTATCTTCTCCCCATTATCCGCTAAGCAGCGTACAGGTATCGAAGAACTGCTTGAGTACATCTTGCTCGTATCCGAGGTACAAGAACTGAAAGCAAACCCAGACAAGCGTGCTCGCGGTACTGTTGTAGAAGCTGAGCTTGACAAGGGACGCGGTCCAGTTGCAACCATTCTGGTTCAACAAGGTACCCTACGCGTTGGTGACCCAATTGTAGTAGGTTCCGCTTTCGGACGTGTACGTGCAATGGTGAACGACAAAGGACGCCGTCTGAAGGAAGCTGGTCCATCTACGCCAGTAGAAATCACTGGTCTGAATGATGTACCACAAGCAGGTGACCAATTCCGTGTCTTTGAAGACGAGAAAAAGGCGCGCGCAATCGGGGAAGCACGTGCATCCAAGCAGCGTGAATCCGAGCGTCGTGAGAGCTCCCGCGTTTCTTTGGATGACTTGTTCCAGCACATCCAAGAAGGCGACATCAAAGAGCTGAACCTGATCGTAAAAGGTGACGTACAAGGTTCTGTAGAAGCTCTGCGTGGTTCTTTGGAGAAAATTGATGTCAACGGTACACGTGTGAAAATTATTCATACAGGTGCTGGGGCGATTACGGAATCCGACGTTACGTTGGCGAATGCTTCGAATGCCATCATCATTGGTTTCAACGTACGTCCTGAGCCAAATGCACGCAGCATGGCTGAACAAGAGAAGATCGACATTCGCCTGCACCGTGTCATCTATACTGTAATCGAAGAGATCGAGTCTGCTCTCAAAGGGATGCTTGATCCAGTCTTCAAAGAAAATATTATCGGCCAAGCTGAGATTCGTGAAGTGTTCAAAGTATCCAAAGTCGGAAACATTGCAGGTTGCTATGTGACTGAAGGTAAACTGAGCCGCGATGCTGGTGCACGTTTGATCCGTGAAGGCATTGTGATTTATGAAGGTAAGCTCGATACCCTCAAGCGCTTCAAAGATGATGCGAAAGACGTTGCAGCAGGCTATGAGTGCGGTCTGACTTTGGAACGCTTCAATGACCTCAAAATCGGCGACGTAATCGAAGCATTCGTCATGGTTGAAGTGAAACAATAATGATAGCAGGTGTGCAGATTGAACTGTTTCTGCCCGCTAGCCAAAACCTGAAAGAAAAACGAGCCATCGTCAAAAGTCTGATCGGCAAGCTGCGGAGCCGATTTAACGTCTCCGCGGCAGAGGTGGCTTATCTCGAGCAATGGCAGCGTACCGTGTTGGGTATCGCTGCCGTTGCTAATGAGATATCTTTTTTACAACAAGAAATGCAGACTGTCGTTCGATTTGTAGAGAACCATCCAGATGTAGAGTTGATTCGTGTGGATACGGAATACTACGATTAATGAACAGTCAGCGGAGGTGAAAAATCGATGAATAAAACACGGATTAGCCGCGTAGGCGAAGAAATCAAAAAAGAGCTGAGCCTCGTATTGCAGCGTGGACTCAAAGATCCTCGTGTCGGTTTCGTAACGGTAACAGATGTAGAGGTAAGCAGTGACCTGCAATTGGCGAAGGTTTTTGTCAGCATTTTTGGCAGTGAGGAAGAGCGTAAAGCTTCTCTTGCAGGTTTGACAAAAGCAAAAGGTTATTTGCGTACGGAGATCGGGAAACGCGTAAAGCTGCGTCACATTCCTGATTTTGTATTCAAGCTGGACGAGTCCATTGACTACGGCAGCAAAATTGAATCAATCCTGCGGGAAATCTCCACAGAGGGAGAGAAACAGGATGAATCCTAATCAAATGGCAGTACAGGAAGCGGCGCGGTTTATGCAGGAGCACGACCGCTTCCTGGTCCTCTCTCATGTAAGTCCTGACGGAGATGCTACAGGATCTGCTTTGGGAGTCGTGCTCATGCTAGAGCAGTTGGGAAAAGAGTATGTGGTTGTAAACGAAGGGGAAACACCGATCAAGTTCAACTTCTTGCCGCGGTTTGACCGTCTTTATAACCTGCGCAAACAATCACTGAACGAGACGTTCGGGGCCGTAATCGCTGTAGACTGCGCGGATGAGTCGCGGATGGGCGATGTACGGTCTTTATTTGCGTCTGGCGCTGCTTTGCTGAATATCGATCACCATCCGACCAACGATCATTTTGGAACGGTAAATCTGGTTCGTCCGGGTGCAGCCGCAACAGCAGAGATTTTGTTTGATGTTGCAGAAGCAGCAGGAGTTTCTTTCAATGAAGAGCTTGCGCTGTGCATCTATACCGGTCTTCTGACGGATACAGGCGGTTTCCGCTATTCCAATACATCGCCGCGCGTCATGGAGATCGCTGCTCGATTACTCGGATACGGTGTGAAGCCAGGAGACGTAGCAGAGCGCTGCTTGGAGGAAATCACTTTTGCCCATGTGAAAGTTTTGCGACGCGCGCTCCAAACCTTGCAACTGTCCCATCAAAATTTGGTTGCTTCCATCACTGTTTCAGTCGCAGATTTTGCCGAAGTGGGTGCCGAGCGGGAAGATGCTGGTGGATTGGTGAATTACTGCCGCAACATTGAGGGAGTCGAGGTCGGCGTTTCTTTTGTGGAAGCGGAACCGGGAGTGGTCAAGGTGAGCATGCGCGCTCGCGATCGAGTTGACGTAGCTGTCATTGCGAAGCAACTCGGTGGTGGTGGACACGCAAAAGCAGCAGGTTGCACCATCAAAGGAGCACTTTCAGAAGTACAGCAAAAAGTATGGACTGTGCTGGACGATGCAGTAGGAGTGAAATTCGATGAGTAACGTGAACGGCGTACTGGTTATCGACAAGCCAGCTGGTATGACCTCCCATGATTGTGTAGCACGTATTCGTCGATTGTATGGAACGAAAAAAGTGGGGCATACGGGTACACTGGATCCAGATGTGACGGGTGTACTCCCCATTTGTGTGGGACACGCAACGAGGCTAGTTGAATATTTGCAAGAGCTGCCTAAGCGCTATGATGTAGTCATGCGCCTCGGCTCAACTACCACGACGGAAGATGCTTCCGGAGAAGTGGTGGAGCAAGCTGGAGTAGATGCAGCATCGATTACGACGGAGCGTATTCAAGCGCTGTTCGAATCCTTTTTGGGTGAAATGGAGCAGGTACCTCCGATGTTCTCAGCGGTAAAGGTAAACGGCAAGCGGCTGTATGACCTGGCTCGTGAAGGCACGGTGATCGAGCGACAGGCACGGAAAGTGACGCTGTATGAGTTGACGCTTCATAAGATTAGCGTGGATGGGGACACTGTCGATGTTGCATTCACGTGCACGTGCTCAAAAGGCACATACATGCGCACCTTATGTGTTGACCTCGGACGCGCTCTGGGTTATCCTGCCCATATGAAGCTGTTGCGGCGAATAAAAAGCGGCCCGTTCCAGGAGCAAGAGGCAATCCCTCTCCAGCAAATTGAGGAACAGGCAGCAAACGGGGAAGATATTTCCCGCTACTTGGTCTCCATCCCTCAGGCAATCTCATTCTTACCATCGTTTCAGGTCAAGCCAGAACGGATCAAAGCAGTACGTAATGGACTTGCGACTGCGCTTCCGGGCGTCACTGCGGAGGAAGGAAGTTTGATTTGCTTGTTTGCGGGGGAAGAATTACTTGGCATCCATCGCGTATGCCGTGGAGACAAAGGACTTTTCGCCAAACCAGAAAAAGTCTTTCCAGCCGAGGTGTAATCCGTGAAAACGATCTACCTAACATACCCGTTTCCGTCTGACCTGCAAGCGAATCCTTGTGCGATTGCACTGGGGTACTTTGATGGTGTACATATTGGGCATCGCCGAGTCATTCAAAAGGCGATTGATACAGCGAAAGCAAACGGATGGCAAAGTACGGTAGTGACCTTTGATCCGCATCCTCGAGAAGTATTGGGGCAAAGCGGTTATACCCGCTATTTGACACCACTTGCAGACAAGCTCGAGCAATTCGAAAAGATGGGCGTAGACACCACATATGTGATGAAGTTCGATATTAGCTTTGCGGCTATTTATCCAGAAGATTTCATCGCGGAGTGCCTTCTCCCATTGGAATGCCGCCATATTGTCGTTGGCTTCGACTACACCTTTGGTTATCGCGGGATGGGGACTGCCCATACTTTGCAAGAAATGAGCAAAGGTCGCTATGGGCTCGACATAGTGGGTCCGGTAAATCGCTTGGGTGAAAAAGTGAGCAGTACAATCATCCGTGAATATCTTCATCATGGAGATGTCGAACAGGTTCGCCATTTGCTAGGCCGCTCCTACAAAGTGCGCGGGACAGTCGTGCATGGCGACAAACGCGGTCGAACCATTGGCTTTCCTACAGCGAACGTCCAAGTGAATCAGCCGTACTTGATCGGAAAGAATGGAGTATACGGTGTTCGCTTTACTGTGGATGAACAAAGCTACTATGGCGTCATGAACGTAGGAATCAAGCCTACATTTGAACTGGAGAAAAAAGAAAAGTCACTAGAAGTGCACATTTTTGAGTTCTCTGGTGAAATCTATGACAAGGAAGTAGAAGTAGAGTTCCTGTTCTACATTCGGGAAGAACAGAAATTTGCTGGAGTCGATGCACTCATCGCGCAAATTGGACGAGATGTACAAACGGCGAAGCAAAAATTCGCAGAGGGAATCTCGTAAAGGATTCTCTTTGCTTTTCACAAAATGGTATGCTATAATTCATAACGTTGTACAGATAACCGTAGCTTGGCTGTCCGATTCTCACCGACGGCAGACTCGGCGAACGGTATAAAAAATGAGGAGGTGAGTCATGATGGCATTGACTCAAGAACGTAAAACTCAACTGATTCAAGAGTTCCGTACTCATGAGAACGACACCGGTTCACCGGAAGTGCAAATCGCTATCTTGACCGAAAACATTAACAATCTGAACGGACACTTGCGTACGCACAAGAAAGATCACCACAGCCGTCGTGGTCTCTTGAAAATGGTTGGTCAACGTCGTAACCTGTTGACATACCTGCGTGAAGCAGATGTTCAACGCTATCGTTCGGTAGTAGACCGTCTGGGTCTGCGCCGCTAATCAGCGTTTTGTAAAAAGCGGGTTCTGCCCGCTTTTTCTATCGTGTAGGAGGGTTTAGCGTAGAAATGCGCTAAGCCCATCCGAAACGAGTAAAAAGGGTTAGAGCCAATTTGTCTGATTAAATTAGCTTCACAAAAGAAGCTTTTTTTATTATCTAGAACGACTGCCAAAGGTACCCATTTAATTTTTATGATGGCAGGAAATAATACATATAGGTAGAAAACAAAGTGTGAAATGCACATTGTTGTGAAGGAGGACTGCTAGCATCATGGAGCAACAATACCGTACATATGACTTCGAACTGGCAGGCCGTAAACTGACCCTGGAATTTGGCAAAATGGCTAAACAGGCGCATGGTTCGGTCTTGGTTCGTTACGGCGATACAGCAATCCTGTCCGCAGTTACAGTCTCGAAGGAGCCAAAACCTCTTGACTTCTTCCCGTTGACTGTTAACTATGAGGAACGTCTCTATGCGGTTGGGAAAATTCCTGGCGGCTTTATTAAAAGAGAAGGACGTCCAAGCGAAAAGGCGATTTTGGCTAGCCGCTTGATTGACCGCCCTGTCCGCCCTCTTTTTGCAGAAGGATTCCGTAACGATGTACAAATCGTAAATACTGTTCTGTCTGTGGATCAAGACTGCTCACCTGAAATCGCTGCGATGATCGGTACTTCCGCAGCGTTAAGCGTTTCGGAGATTCCTTTTGAAGGTCCGATTGCAGGAGTAATCGTAGGACGAATTGACGGTGAGTTCGTCATTAACCCTACTGTAGCTCAAGCGGAGAAAAGCGATATTCACCTGACTGTCGCAGGTACGCACAAAGCGATTAACATGGTGGAAGCAGCTGCGAACCAAGTACCGGAAGATGTAATGCTCGAAGCGATCATGGCTGGTCATGACGTGATTAAGCAACTGGTAGAATTCCAGAACATGATCGTGTCCGAAATTGGCAAGCAAAAGATGGAAGTTATCTTGCATGAGGTTGATCCTGAAATCGATCAAGCTGTGCGTGAATATGCGGAAGCTCGGCTGAAAGAAGCTGTTCGCATCGAAGAAAAACAAGCGCGCTACGATGCTATTGACGATATCAAGGCAGAAACCAAAGAGCATTTTGCAGCCAAGGATCCTGAGGCATATCCAGCGCAGGAAAAGATGATTAGCGAAGTACTTGGCAATATTGTCAAGGATGAGGTTCGCCGTCTGATTACTGACGAGAAAGTTCGCCCTGATGGACGAGCACTGAACGAAATCCGTCCGCTGTCCAGTGAGACAACCATTCTTTCCCGTACACATGGCTCTGCTATGTTTACCCGCGGTCAGACGCAAGCGCTGAGCGTTTGCACATTGGGCGCGCTGGGAGATGTTCAAATTCTCGATGGACTCGGTCTGGAAGAATCGAAACGTTTCATGCACCACTACAACTTCCCGCCGTATAGCGTGGGTGAAGCACGTCCGTTGCGTCCTCCAGGGCGTCGAGAAATCGGACACGGTGCGTTGGGTGAGCGTGCAATCGAGCCGATCATTCCTTCTGAGGTCGAATTCCCTTATACGATTCGTCTCGTATCCGAAGTAATTGAATCCAACGGCTCCACATCGCAAGCGTCGATTTGCGCGAGCGTACTTGCCTTGATGGATGCAGGTGTACCAATCAAAGCACCGGTAGCAGGTATTGCGATGGGCTTGATCATGAGCAAAGATGAGAAATCTTTCTCGATCCTGACTGATATTCAAGGTATGGAAGATCATTTGGGAGACATGGATTTCAAAGTAGCGGGTACAGAGGCTGGTGTAACAGCTATCCAAATGGACATCAAAATTTCCGGTATCAACCGTGAGATTTTAGAGCTGGCCTTGGAGCAAGCGCGTGTAGGTCGTTTGCACATTCTGAACCATATGATGAGCACGATTTCCGAACCGCGTAAAGAACTGTCTCCTTATGCACCAAAAATCATGACCATGACGATCAATCCGGAGAAAATTCGTGATGTAATCGGTCCACAAGGTCGTGTCATCAATAAGATTATCGAAGAAACCGGCGTAAAAATCGACATCGAACAAGATGGACGAGTCTTCATCGCATCCATCAACCACGAAGCGAATCTGCGCGCGAAACAAATCATTGAAGATCTGGTTCGTGAGGTAGCTGTTGGTCAGGTGTACCTGGGAACAGTAAAACGCGTAGAGAAATACGGTGCGTTCATCGAGTTGTTCGCAGGTAAAGAGGGCTTGTGCCACATCTCTCAACTGGCTGAAGAGCGTGTAGCCAAAACAGAAGATGTTGTCGCAGTTGGTGATAAGGTAGAAGTGAAAGTGACCGAGATCGACGACCAAGGTCGTGTGAATCTCTCTCGCAAAGCAGTTTTGAAAGAGCAAGCTGCTGCGGCACAAACTGCTGAAACACCACCAAAAGCAGAATAAAAAAAACAAAAGGCTTCGTCACTCGAAGAAATTCGTGTACGGAAGCTTTTTTCTTTTGTGTGCCAGATGCTCCCGTTTCGTATGTCTAAGTCGTTCCTTCTTCTCATACATTGGACAAGAGAGACTCGTACGATCGATAGAGGAGGGCGACGCCCTAATGACGAATAGGACCAGGAGACTTTTGTTCATATTTATATATGGAGCAGCGCTGATCGTTCTCTTGAATTATCAGCCTATTCATCATTACATCAGTACGATCAAAAATGTCCAAGTAGTGAGTGGAGATCGTAACGAAAACGAAAAAGCGCGTTTGCGGGCGCAGATTGAAAAGTGGAAAGAGGGCAGAGAGGAACAGCCGATAGATGCCGTTGTCGATCAGACGTGGAAGGCGATTCCGGGATATAATGGCCGTGTAGTGGATGTAGAAGAATCAATCAATAAAATGCTGGCTGCGGGAGTGTCCAGTCCAGATTTGCTGGTATACAAGGAAGTACCTCCAGCGGTTTCGCTTGAGCAATTGGGTGCACATCCCATCTATCGAGGAAATCCGAATAAACCAACGATTTCTTTCATGATCAATGTGGCTTGGGGAAATGAGTATCTCGATTCGATGCTCAATACACTCGATAAACACAAAGTAAAGACAACTTTCTTTCTGGATGGCTCTTGGGTAAAACGTTACCCAGAAGAAGCAAAAAAGATCTTGGCACGTGGTCATGAGATTGGGAATCATGCGTATTCCCATCCCGATATGAACACACTGGGGACACAGAGAATTCATCAAGAGATAAGTCGTACGCAAGATGTTATTTATAAAACGATGGAAGTGAAGCCGTCGTTGTTTGCACCGCCATCAGGTGCTTTTAACCAACGGGTTGTACAAATCGCTCATTCGTCTTATGAAATGAAGACGATTCTATGGACGGCAGATACGATTGACTGGCAGAAACCTTCGCCTGGTTATGTGATCAATAAAATCAGCCGGAAAATGGAGAATGGTGTCCTCGTACTCATGCACCCTACTTCTACTTCCGAGGCCAGTTTAGATCAACTTCTGACGATCGCCAAAAAGAAGGGGCTACAGCCGACGACAGTTTCGGAGGTTATATCGAGTCGTAGACTCCCGTCACCGTAAATACATGTTCATTTATTGTGGAGACAAAGGAAGTTTGCTATAGTTAGACGTGTTTACAAGAAATTCCCCGAGGTTTCGGGTAGAGAAAGATGAACAACCGAGGAGGATTTACGTGATACAACGTCATACGTGTGATAACGGTCTTCGAATCGTGACGGAACGGATTCCGTCCGTTCGCTCCGTTGCCTTAGGCATCTGGGTAGGGACTGGTTCGAAATATGAAAACGAGAAAAACAACGGGATTTCCCATTTTCTCGAGCATATGTTTTTCAAAGGCACAACTACTCGTTCTGCAAAGGAAATTGCGGAAACCTTTGATGAGATTGGCGGGAACGTGAACGCCTTTACCTCGAAGGAGTATACCTGCTATTACGCAAGGGTGCTCGACCAACACGCTCCAATCGCTCTCGATGTTCTTTCCGATATGTATTTCAACTCGGTGTTTGATGCCGATGAGTTGGAAAAGGAAAAGAACGTCGTCATTGAAGAGATTAGCATGTATGAAGACGCGCCAGATGATTTGGTGCATGATTTGATTGCACGCGCTTCGTACAGCACACACCCACTGGGGTATTCGATTTTGGGTACGGAAGATGTCCTGCGCAGCTTGAAACGGGACGATTTGCTCGCTTATATTGATCAGCATTACCTGCCAACGAATACGGTGATTACAGTAGCAGGAAATTTTGAAGACAGTTTGATTGAAGACATTCAAAAGCGCTTTCAGACTTTCTCGCGTTCAGGCAGTATGCCGACCTTGTCTACTCCTGATTTTGCTGGAAATGTGATCGCGCATCATAAGGCGACAGAGCAAGCGCATCTGTGCCTGTCACTACCTGGGTTTAAGGTAGGGCATCCTGAAGTCTACTCCTTGATTTTGCTGAACAACGTGCTTGGTGGCAGCATGAGCTCGCGTCTTTTCCAAGAGATTCGCGAAGAACGCGGCTTGGCATACTCTGTTTATTCCTATCATTCGTCCTATAAAGAAGCGGGTACGTTCCATGTGTATACAGGAACGGCACCAGAGCAAGTAGGACAGGTATTTGACATCGTCTCGCGCGTCCTGCGCGATGTCGCTGATCATGGAATTACAGACAAAGAGCTGAACAAAGGAAAAGAGCAGCTGAAAGGCAGTCTGATGCTCAGCTTGGAAAGCACGAATAGCCGTATGAGTCGACTTGGAAAAAATGAACTCCTGTTGGGCCGTCACCTTAGCCTAGACGAGATCATCGCCAAAATTGACCGTGTTTCCCATGAATCTGTTTTGGCTGTGGCGCAGCAGCTGTTCCGTTCCAAGATGTCTATGGCGATGGTGAGTCCACTCGACGGCTTCCCTGAAAACGTAAAGAACGATATATTGTTGTAAGCAAAAATCCGGCATAGCCCGGATTTTTTTGCGTATATCAACAGTAAATGAAAGGACAAAGGGGGTTTCTCCATGCGCTTAAGTGAGTTGGGTGGGAAGGAGATCATCGGACTGGACAACGGGGAGAAAATGGGGGTCATCAGTGATTCCGATTTAGTCATCCATCCTGAAAACGGTACGATTCAATCCATCATCTTGCCAGGAGGCAGTTTCTTTGGTTTCGGCAAGAAGCGAGAGGACCTCGTGATCCCATGGAGCTCTATCGTAAAAATTGGGCCAGATATGGTCATCATCCAGCTTCAAGCGCCTGAGGCACAAGCTTCGCAAAAGTAGGCGCTTCTGTCACCGAAGTAGCAGGAGCGGAATAGGATGGGGGTAGACCGCATGGATTTCCGTCAACTTTTCCAAATGGAAAACCTTTGCGTTCCGATCATTTAATGCAGTAAAATGTGTGGAAAGGGGAACGCAGCATGCTAACGGGCATACATGTTGCCTTCATCGGCGGAGACGCTCGCCAGTTGGAAGTTATTAAGCGATGCATACAACTGGATGCTAGCGTCACGTTAGTTGGCTTCGACAACCTGGAAAGTAATTTTACAGGGGCAACGAAGAAACCATTAACATGCGATGTGTTGAAAGACGTGGACGCCCTCATCCTACCCATCGTAGGGACCGATGACCAAGGATACGTGGAAAGTATTTTCTGCTCCAAACAAATGCAGTTGCTAGACGAACATGTGGCGAGTCTGCCGAGTCATTGCGTGGTTTACACAGGAATGGCAAAGCCTTATCTGAAAAAGCTGTTGGCTTCCACACAGCTTCCTCTCGTGGAGCTCTTGGATCGTGACGACGTAGCTATCTATAACTCTATCCCTACTGTAGAGGGAGCGTTAATGATGGCGATTCAACATACGGATATTACGATTCATGGATCACAGTCAATTGTTTTGGGATTGGGCCGAACAGGTTTGTCCATGGCTCGAGCATTGCATGCGTTGGGGGCCCGCGTAAGAGTTGGGGCCAGACGTCAGGAACACTTGGCACGCATTTATGAGATGGGATTGACTCCCTTCCATATAAGCGAAGTAAGGAAACAGGTTACGAATGCTGATTTCATTTTTAATACCATCCCGCAATTATTACTCACGGCAGAAGTGATTGCTCAAATGCCTCAGTCGGCGTTTATTCTAGATCTTGCCTCCAAGCCAGGAGGAACAGATTTTCGATACGCTGAAAGACGAGGTATCAAAGCTCTTCTTGCTCCCGGATTACCTGGAATCGTTGCACCGAAAACCGCTGGACAAATTTTAGCCCAAACGTTGTCTCGTCTTATTGCGGATCAAAGGAAAGCGCCAGGAGGGGATGCAACATGAGTAAGCTCCAGGGAAAGACCATTGGATTTGGATTGTCTGGATCGCATTGCACCTTTGAGGAAACCATGCCGCAAATTAAGCGATTTGTGGATGCTGGAGCACGGGTGGTACCGATCGTATCGAATACGATTATGACCACGGATACACGCTTCGGTACTTCTCAAAGCTGGCAGCAACAAATCAAGGAACTGACGGGGGAAGAACTTATTTCGACGATTCCTCAGGCTGAGCCGTTGGGACCTTCTAAGTTGTTGGATGTCATGCTCATTGCGCCTTGCACAGGCAGTACGACGAGTCGACTGGCGAATGCCATTACGGATAGTGCCGTACTGATGGCGGCTAAAGCGACGATGCGTAATCTGCGACCCATTGTGATTGCCATTTCCACCAATGATGGTCTGGGATTAAATGCAGCCAATATTGCCAAGCTATTGGCCGCGAAAAATATGTATTTCGTGCCGTTCGGGCAGGATGCCCCGGATAAAAAACCGAACTCGCTTGTAGCTCGTATGGATCTCCTATTGGAAACATGCGAAGCAGCTTTGGAAGGTCGACAATTGCAACCCTTGCTCAT
The DNA here is from genome assembly GCF_013284245.2 of Brevibacillus sp. DP1.3A. Classification (NCBI taxonomy): domain Bacteria; kingdom Bacillati; phylum Bacillota; class Bacilli; order Caryophanales; family Paenibacillaceae; genus Brevibacillus; species Brevibacillus sp. DP1.3A. Next base: position 2,852,523 of record NZ_CP085876.1, read on the forward strand.
CGAAAGATTTAACTACTAATAAGACTACAGAATAAACAATTAACCTGCTTTTTCGCGATTAGGAGGAGAGTAAGAGATGGCAAACCAACTGACTTTCAATGTTGCTGTAGTCGGTGCGACTGGTGCAGTCGGACAGCAGATGATTCAACTATTAGAAAAGCGCAACTTCCCAATCAAACAGCTTAAGCTGCTTGCTTCTGGACGTTCTGCAGGAAAAACAGTCACTTTCAAGGGGCAAGAAATTGTACTGGAAGAGGCGACTCCAGACAGTTTTGCAGGGGTTGATTTTGCCTTGTTTAGTGCTGGCGGATCGGTCAGCAAGGAACTGGCTCATCACGCAGTGCGTCATGGTGCAGTTGTCATTGACAATACCAGCGCATTCCGGATGGACCCGGATGTTCCTCTCGTTGTGCCAGAAGTAAACATGGATGCTGCGCTCGCTCATAATGGAATCATTGCGAATCCGAATTGCTCTACGATTCAGATGGTTGCCGCTCTAAAACCCCTGTATGATCGTTTTGGTATAGACCGAATCATCGTTTCTACTTACCAGGCAGTATCTGGTGCAGGTCAATCTGCGATCAATGAATTGCTCGACCAAAGTCGAGACATTTTGGATGGTAAAGAACCGCAGTGTAACGTACTCCCCGTAGGCAAATTGCCTGTACATCATCAGATTGCGTACAACGCGATTCCGCAGATTGATGTGTTCACCGACAATGGTTTTACTTATGAAGAAATGAAAATGATCAATGAGACCAAAAAAATCTTCGGTGATGACACTGTACTTGTTTCAGCTACTTGCGTACGTATTCCAGTGGTCTACGGCCATAGCGAGTCGGTATATGTAGAGCTGAAACAGGATTACGATCTGGCAGAAGTAAAGGCCCTGCTGAAAAACGCTCCTGGTATCGTATTAATAGATGTGCCGGAGGAACAGCAGTATCCACTCGCTACTGATGCAACAGGCAAACTGGAAGTATTCGTGGGCCGGGTGCGTCGTGATCTCCATCATCCTCGTGGACTGCATATGTGGATCGTTTCTGACAATCTTCTCAAGGGTGCAGCATGGAATACAGTACAAATCGCTGAAGAACTCATAAAAGCAAGAGTATAGGGGAGAGGTTAGTGAAGATTCTCGTCCAGAAGTTCGGTGGTTCTTCCTTGACGACGGAGGATTGCCGGATGCGGGCAATCTACCATATGGAAAAAGCAATTGATGAGGGCTATGCCCTCGTCGTTGTCGTATCAGCGATGGGTCGTAAAGGTGATCCATACGCAACTGATACACTCTTGCAGTTGGTTCGTGGTAATGGGAACCAACTGCCAAGTCGAGAAACGGATATGCTGATGCATACCGGAGAAATCATCTCTGCAACAGTCATGTGCAGCATGCTGAATGCACGAGGAATTAAAGCAAAGATTTTGACAGGCGGTCAGGCAAATATTGTGACGAGCGACGACTTTACGAATGCACAAATCATGTCGATCGATCCAAGTCGTATTTTGCAGGACTTGCAGGAAAGTCAAGTTGTGATCGTTCCAGGATTTCAGGGACGTACAGCCGAGTGGGAAATTACGACACTGGGGCGGGGCGGAAGCGATACGACTGCAACCGCTCTCGGTGTCGCCTTGAAGGCTGAAACGGTGGATATTTTCACCGACGTGGAAGGTATCATGACGGCTGATCCGCGTATCGTCGAAGAAGCGCAGCGGCTCGGTATGGTGACCTACACGGAGATTTGCAACATGGCTCACCTGGGTGCAAAAGTTATTCATCCTAGAGCGGTGGAGATCGCGATGCACGCTAACGTGCCGATTCGTGTTCGCTCTACGTTTTCGGACGACCCCGGTACACTCGTTACGACTATGCTGGAGATCGGGAAACTGGGCTACACTGTACACGACAGAGTCGTCATGGGAATTGCTCATGTACCGAACATTACTCAGATCAAGGTCGCGAACAAAGAAGGGTCTTACGATACACAGCTACAAGTCTTCAAAACGATGGCAACCAATAACATCAGTGTAGATTTCATCAATGTGAACCCAATGGGTGTTGCTTACACGGTCCATGATGAAATGGGAGAAAAAGCTGCTCGCCTGTTAACGGAAATGGGATACGAGCCGCAGCTTTTGCCACATTGCGCAAAAGTGTCCGTGATTGGTGCAGGGATGACGGGCGTGCCGGGCGTGATGGCGCGAATCGTGGAGGCACTTACGCAAGAAGACATTCAAATTCTTCAATCAGCAGACTCCCATACAACCATCTGGGTACTCGTGCATGAAATGGATATGGTGAAGGCTGTTCGTGCGCTGCATCAGCAGTTCAACCTGCATGTTCAACATATGTAAGAGCATATCCTGACTTTAATACCTACTGATCACGATAAGAGGAGTTGGAGAGGTAGTGGCACGTTTTGGTCGACTGGTTACCGCTATGGTAACGCCTTTTAATGAGCAGCTACAGGTCGATTACGATAAAACAGAGCGACTGATTGACCATTTGATTGCAAATGGTACAACTGGAATCGTACTAAGTGGTACCACGGGTGAATCACCGACTTTATCCCGTACGGAGAAGCTCGATCTTTTCCGTCATGTGGTTTCCTACGCAAAAGGAAGATGCCACATCATTGCAGGAACAGGCAGTAATGATACAGCATCAAGCATTGAGTTCACCCAAGCTGTACAATCCATTGGGGTAGACGCTGTCATGGTGGTTGCTCCTTATTACAGCAAGCCATCACAGGAAGGGCTTTACGCACACTTCAAGACATTATCGGAAGCGACCGAGCTACCCGTGATGCTATATAATGTGCCAGGAAGATCCGTCGTCAATATGACTGCTGAAACGACACTTCGTTTGGCGGAACTGCCTAATGTAGTTTGCATCAAGGAAGCCTCTGGCAATTTGTCGCAGATGTCGCAAATCATTGAACATGCTCCGGAAGGCTTTGAGCTGTACAGTGGTGATGATGGCTTAACCTTGCCAATCCTGTCTATCGGGGGAGTGGGCATTGTCAGTGTGGCGAGTCACGTAGCGGGTCGCCCAATGACAGACATGATGGACGCCTTTTTTGCCGGTAACTTTACGGAGGCAGCAAGACTCCATCGCAAGCTGTTGCCGATTTTTGAAGGCCTGTTTGCCTACCCGAGCCCAGGACCGACCAAGGTTGCTTTAGAAAAGCTCGGCGTTCAAGTTGGGGGCGTTCGACTGCCTTTAGTCGAGCTGAACGAACAAGAAAAAGCATTCGTTTATTCCCTGCTTGTTTAACTCCATAGAAGATCAAGAGCCATTCCTGCCCGGGATGGCTCTTTTTCCTTGTGTTCATGATTTCACTTCGGGTATAATAAGAACAAGTGATTTGGGGCGGTTTTTTTGAGTGGACATGACAACTAAATATAGGAGGTTACACGTTTTGGCAAAGTCGAATCACTCTGTTCTCGTTTTCGCCCTGGGCGGAGTCGGCGAAATTGGGAAGAATATGTACGTGGTACAAAGCGGTGACGACATCGTAGTGATTGATGCCGGATTGAAGTTCCCAGAAGAGGAAATGCTGGGGATTGATATGGTTATTCCGGATATCACCTACTTGGAAGAACATCGCGACAAGGTTCGGGGTATTATTATTACGCATGGACATGAAGACCACATCGGCGGCCTCAGCTACGTGCTGAAGCATTTGAAAGTCCCGGTTTATGCGACAAAACTTACCCTTGGTTTAATTGATGCAAAGTTAAAAGAAGCGGGCATCCTAAACGAAACAAAACGCGTATTGATCAACAGCGACTCGGAAGTCGTTCTCGGAAAGATGAAGGCGACCTTTTTCCGCGTAAACCACAGCATCCCGGATTGTGTAGGGGTATGCCTGGATACGCCAGAAGGTTACATCGTTCATACAGGAGACTTCAAGTTCGATCAAACACCTGTTAACAATCAGGTAGCTGATCTGGCAAAAATGGCGATGATCGGTGACAGAGGCGTTTTGTGCTTGCTCTCTGACAGTACGAATGCAGAACGGCCTGGATTTACCGGATCGGAACGCTCAGTAGGCAAAGCACTCATGGATGTGTTCAGCAAAGCATCTGGACGTATTGTTGTTTCTACGTTTGCATCAAATGTTCACCGCATTCAACAAGTGGTGGACGCTGCAGCACAGTTCAACCGTAAATTGACGGTTGTCGGCCGGAGCATGCAAAATGTGATTAATATCAGCAGAGACTTAGGATACTTGTTGGTCCCTGAGGGCTTGATTGTTGAGATCGATGAAATCAACAAATTGCCTGCTGAACAAGTCGTTATATTATCAACTGGAAGCCAAGGAGAGCCTATGTCCGCGCTCACTCGGATGGCCCGATCCGCCCATCGGAAAATTGACATCCTTCCAGGGGATACAGTTATTATTGCAGCCACTCCCATTCCAGGGAATGAAAAATACGTGGCGCGTACAATTGATCAATTATCGCGCATTGGTGCAGATGTCATTTATGGTGGCCATGGACCTAACGGAACCGTCCACGTCTCCGGTCATGGTAGCCAAGAAGAATTGCGCCTGATGCTTAACCTAATGAAGCCTAAGTACTTTATTCCTGTTCACGGTGAATATCGCATGCTGAAAACGCATGCCTTACTTGCTGAACAGGTTGGCATTCCTGAAGAAAACTCGTTCTTGCTGGATAACGGCGATACAGTTGAATTCTCAGGGGGCAAGGCCCGTTACGGTGGAAAAGTCCATGCTGGCAACGTTTTGATTGACGGCTTGGGCGTTGGTGATGTAGGAAACATCGTGCTTAGAGATCGCAAATTACTGTCACAAGATGGCATACTGGTAGTTGTCGTTACACTCAGCAAACAAAATGGCACGATTTTGTCAGGTCCAGACATCATTTCTCGCGGTTTCGTCTACGTGCGTGAATCCGAAGAGTTGCTGGATGAGGCAAATCGCATAGTGACCCAAACACTTGTCAAATGCATGGAAGAAAATGTGAATGAGTGGTCTTCACTGAAAAATAACGTAAAAGAGTCATTAGGCCGTTATCTGTACGAGCAAACGCGCAGACGTCCGATGATCTTGCCGATTATCATGGAAGTGTAGGATCACTTGATAAAGAGCTGGAAACCCTTTTGATGAAGGGTTTCTGGCTTTTTTTGGCTTTGTGGGCGCATGATTTTTCCTCCCCTTATCCATACTACAGAGGAAAGTGAGGGAGGATCATCCATGCCGAATCAACAATTTAACGATTTTTTAAATAGGCGGCCGTTTGCAAGCACAGAGGTAAATAGTAAGGAATCCCAACCACAATCACCAACTGATGATCAGGAGCCTGCTGCTTCGCCGCCATCTGAAGCACCTGCACAAGAAGATCCGAAGAAAAAACTGCTCGATTCCATTACGCAACTGGGTCAGACAAACGTCCCACAGCTCGAAAGCAATATTTATTGTATGACCATCATCGGACAAGTAGAAGGGCATATTCAGCTTCCTCCTCAAAATAAGACGACCAAATACGAGCACCTCATCCCTCAATTGGTTGCGGCAGAACAAAACAGCAAAATAGAGGGCGTGCTCGTTATTTTGAATACGGTTGGTGGGGATGTGGAAGCGGGCTTGGCGATTGCGGAAATGGTATCGTCCTTGTCCAAACCGGTAGTCACACTCGTACTCGGCGGTGGTCATAGTATTGGTGTGCCAATCGCTGTAGCCGGTTCGTACTCATTTATTGCAGAAACCGCTACAATGACGATTCACCCGATCCGCTTGACGGGTCTTGTGATTGGTGTACCGCAAACGTTTGAGTACTTGGATAAAATGCAAGATCGTGTGGTTAGCTTCATTTCCCGTCACTCCAATGTCTCGGAACAAAAGTTCCGTGAGCTCATGACCCGAACAGGTGAATTGACACGAGACATCGGAACCAATGTGATTGGCGTAGATGCAGTTAAATACGGTTTGATTGATGAAGTCGGCGGCCTTGGTAGTGCGCTGAAAAAGCTGAACGAACTGATCAAAGCGCAAAAAGGCGAGGAGAGTGTACTCCAATGATCTTATACTCCATCATTCCGATGGAAACGGTTTTTGAGAACATGGAGCAAGTGGAGAAACAAGAGCTGAAAGAGATCGCGGTGGGTCATGCCACGATGCTCATTGAGCAAACCGGACCGTTTGAAGGAAAAATCGTCAGGCTGATTAGTCCAGATCCGCAAGACTACCTGAAGGAGCAGTACGCACCCGGACAAAAAATTCAGTTTCAACCTGAATGGCTCGCCTAAGAAGTCCTGTATTTCTATGAATTTCCTGTGTTATACTAGTGATGTACGAACAGCAGCCGAACACGCGACGGCTGCCTTTTTTACCATTACGGTATATAACGAGTGTAATGACGAGGAGGAGGCGTGCCATTGAGTAGGAGAAAAAAAGAGCGTTCACAAGCGGCATTGGCCTCAGTTGTCAAAATAGAGCTGCTGGGACTTCTCATCATCGTTCTGTCCTTGATCGGGCTTTTGGAGAGTGGATGGCTGGGCAAAAATGTACTGGCGCTTCTATTTCGGTTTATTGCGGGTTCATGGGATTTCATCATTCCTGTTCTGCTAATCGGTATGGCCATACATATGATGTTTACGAGAAAGTCACCGAAGCTTACTTACCGCGTCTTAGGGATAGCTCTCATTGGTGTGGCGATTTTGACCTGGGATCACATGATTCTATACAAACAAATTACCGCAGATGGAAAATTTGCAGAGCAGAGCATCATTAAGGTTACATGGGACAGAATTTGGCTCGATCATGGTCAGAAAGTGTCCACCACCGGGGTAGGCGGAGGAATGATCGGTGCCCTGTTTTTTGCCGTAACCAATGGTCTTGTTGGAACAATTGGTACTGGTCTCGTGATTGTTTTCCTTTTCCTTGTGGGACTGATGTTTCTGTTCAATCTTTCTTATGTAAACATTTTGATGTTTGCCAAGGACAAGCTCGCTATGTTTTACGGAAAGGCGAAAGATACAGTGAAGGACTCTGTACAGCTTTTGCAGGAAGAAAACGAGAAGCGAAAGAAAGAAGCAAAGGAAGCCGAAGGGGCTCGCAAGCAAAAACAATCGGAGGCAGAGAGCGAGGCCATCGCAGTTACTGCGTTGAAAGAGCAAAAATCTCATCCACAGCCTGCTATTCAGGAGGAAGAAGTCCAGAAACCAAACGCCCCGTTAATACGTGATTTTACAGATCGCATTGCATTGGATGAGGATGAGGAAAAGGTTGATCCTAGTCATCAAGCGAGAGCTGCACAACCGAAAACGAATCAGGAAATTACGTTTGCGCTTGAAGGAGAAGAAGAAATCTTCGGTACACTAGATACTGAAGAAGAACAGAACACTATACCGTATGAGCTCCCAAGTCTGCAAATGCTCGCAAGACCAAAAGCGAGTTCAACAGGTAAAGACGTCGATCATACCTCAAATGCGGCAAAATTAGTGCAGACACTGAAGAGCTTTGGGGTCAATGCAACGGTTTCCGAAGTACATCGCGGACCAGCTGTTACACGCTATGAAGTTCAGCCTGCTACAGGAGTAAAAGTAAGCAGGATTGTCAGCTTGACGGATGACCTTGCTTTGGCATTGGCGGCAAAAGATATCCGGATTGAGGCACCAATCCCAGGAAAATCAGCCATCGGGATCGAGGTTCCGAACTCGGAGGTAGCGGTCGTATCACTACGAGAAGTGCTGGAAGCCTCCGAGTATCAAGATGCGCCAGGGAAGCTTACCGTTGCTCTTGGCAGGGATATTTCCGGAGAGCCGATCGTAGCAGATTTGACCAAAATGCCCCATTTGCTCGTAGCGGGTGCGACGGGAAGCGGAAAATCAGTATGCATTAACGGATTGATCATGAGTATTTTGTTCAAGGCCAAACCAGAAGAAGTCAAGCTGATGATGGTTGACCCGAAAATGGTGGAACTGAATGTGTACAACGGAATTCCACATTTGTTGGCTCCTGTTGTTACTGACCCGAGAAGGGCTTCTGTTGCATTGAAAAAGGTCGTGGCCGAGATGGAGCGGCGTTATAACTTGTTTGCCAAAACAGGGAGCCGCAATATTGAAATGTACAATGCGCAAGTGGAAGGGACGCCACTTCCCTATATTGTCGTCATCGTCGATGAGCTTGCGGACTTGATGATGGTAGCGCCGGGAGAAGTGGAGGATGCGATTTGTCGACTCGCGCAAATGGCTCGTGCTTCCGGGATTCATCTCATCATCGCGACACAACGTCCTTCCGTAGATGTCATTACGGGTGTGATCAAGGCAAATATCCCTTCCCGCATTGCTTTTGGGGTATCTTCGATGGCTGACTCCAGAACAATTCTGGATATGGGAGGAGCAGAAAAGCTTCTCGGAAGAGGGGACATGCTTTCGCTTCCGATGGGGGCATCCAAGCCGACTCGTGTTCAAGGAGCCTTTGTATCTGACAAGGAAGTAGAAGAAGTCGTTCGTTTTGTGAAAGAACAGCAAGAAGCTCGCTACAATGAAGAAATGATCCCCGGTGACGTGCAGGAGGAACAGCAGCCAGTCGTGGATGATGAACTGTACGATCAAGCTGTCCAAATCGTTTCTGAAGCCCAAACGGCATCAGCATCCTTGTTGCAGCGTCGTCTCCGCGTCGGTTATACGCGAGCGGCACGATTGATTGATATGATGGAAGCCCAAGGAATAGTCGGTCCTTATGAGGGAAGCAAGCCTCGTGAGGTTCGTCTGCCACGTCCGTCCATAGAAAGTAATATTTCATAGAGTGAGACCTTGCCAGCTTTTGTATTGGCAGGGTCTTTTTTCCTATTTTAGTAGAAAAATCCCTGTCGAAATTAATCATTTTGCATTATTATTCATAAATATTTGGCTTGCATGATACTCGCCCCTCATGTAAAATTTCTAAGAGATTGACGGAAATTGTTGTTATTAAGTCTCATACGAATCAGAGGTCTGACGTCCTACCTGTTGGGATGGCTGAAGGACAGCAGGAGTGAATGATGATGAGCATCAAAGGGAATGTTCGATCACTGTTTCTCTTGGTAATGGACAAGATCAAGAGTGATATCGAAACCGGACTTCTTCGTCCTGGTGAACGCCTCCCTTCTGAAGCCGAACTATCTAAACAGCTTGGTGTAAGCAGGGCGACGCTTCGCGAGGCACTCCGACTTCTTGAGGAAGAGAAGATTGTCATTCGTAGACACGGTGTAGGTACCTTTATTAATTCAAAGCCTGTTTTTTCAGGCGGGATTGGGGAACTCTTTAGTGTGACGGATGCAATCGAGCGCCAAGGATATACGGCAGGAACCTTGATCCTGAAAACATCCTTTGGCGAATCTGCTGAAGAAGAGAGGAAGCGGCTAGCCTTAAATCCGGGTGAAGGCGTTCTCATAGTAGAGCGAATTCGAACGGCTGATGGTGAGCCAGTGGTTTATTGTGTGGACCGCATTCCTGCACATCTGGTGCCCGGGGGCTATGCGGCAAGTGGAGAGTCTATCTTCAAATGGCTGGAGAGCGTAACAGGGGTAAGGATCGCATACGCAGTAGCCGATATTGAACCCATGGGCTACAATGAAAAGGTTTCCAACCTGCTGCACTGCGATAAATCTGCTCCCATGCTCTTGCTCAAACAGATTCATTACGACGAAAGTGAAAAGCCAGTGCTATACTCCCATAATTACTTCAGGGCTGACAAAATTCACTTTCATGTCGTACGGAGACGGTTGTAACTGTGGGGGCAACCTCACTCAACAATTTCATCAACTAAAAACAGGGGGTAATCTCAGATGAAGAAAGTTCTATCCGTGCTTTCTGTGGCAACACTCAGCCTGTCGCTCGTTCTCGCTGGCTGCGGAAGCAAACCAGAAGCACAGCCTCAAGGCCAAACTGGTAGCAATGGAGGCGCTCCAGCCGCTAAAGCTATCAAAGTAGGTATGGTTACAGACGTTGGCGGTGTAAACGACAACTCCTTTAACCAGAGTGCTTGGGAAGGGCTGCAAAAACTCCAAACCGATTTGAATCTCCCGAAAGAAAACGTAAACTATCTGCAATCAAAATCAGATGCTGACTATGTACCAAACCTGACTCAATTCGTAAAAGACGGTTGGGATCTGACTTGGGGTATCGGCTTCCTGATGGGTGACCACCTGAAAAAAGTAGCAGATGAAAACAAAGACGCAAAATTGGCGATCATCGACGCTGAAGTAGATGCTCCTAACGTAGCATCTGTACTCTTTAAAGAGCATGAAGGCTCCTTCCTCGCTGGGGTAGTTGCAGCGAAAATGACCAAAACGAAAAAGGTTGGTTTCGTGGGTGGCGTTGACATCCCGGTAATCAAACGTTTTGATCTTGGTTTCGAAGCGGGTGTAAAAGCTGTTGATCCAAGCATTCAAGTAGTGAAAGTTTACACGGGTGCTTTTGATAAACCAGACATGGGTAAATCTACGGCTTCCTCCATGTACGGTCAAGGTGTGGACATCATCTTCCACGCTTCCGGCGGTACAGGCGACGGTGTGTTCAACGAAGCAAAAGACCGTAAAGCTAAAGGCGAGAACGTATGGGTAATCGGTGTTGACAAAGACCAGTCCCTGACTTTCGGCGACGAGATCACATTGACTTCCATGGTAAAACGTGTTGACGAAGCAGTTATTCGTGTAGCGAAAGACTTGTCTGAGGGTAAATTCAAAGGCGGAGTACAATGGCTCGGACTGGCTGAAAACGGTGTAGGTCTGGCTGACACTTCCACGAAAAACGTTCCTGAAGACGTACTGAAGCTGGTTGAAGAATACAAGCAAAAAATCGTTAAAGGCGAAATCACAGTTCCTGACAAGTAAAAACTAAGGAAGCTGCAAAAGGACAAGGCTGGTTCGAGCTACTGGCCTTGTCCTTTACCTTCACAATAGACCCAAAAAATGGGGTGAGCATGCATGAACTCGGTAAAAAAAGTGGTTGAAATGAGAGGGATCACAAAACGGTTCCCAGGCATTGTTGCGAATGACAGTATTACACTGTCCGTAGGTAAAGGTGAAATTCATGCGCTGCTCGGAGAGAATGGCGCGGGTAAGTCCACACTCATGAATATCTTGTTCGGTCTATATCAGCCGGATGAAGGCGAAATTCTGATTAACGAGAAAGTTGTACAGATCACCAGTCCAAGGATTGCAAACGACCTTGGTATCGGAATGGTTCACCAACATTTTATGCTTGTAGAAACATTTACAGTCACGGAAAACATTGTGCTAGGAAATGAACCGAAAAACGGGTTGAAGATAGATATTCAAAGCGCTGAGAAAGCGGTAGAAAAACTGTCGAATCAATACGGGCTCAAAGTTGATCCGAGAGCAAAGATTCAGGATATCTCAGTAGGGATGCAGCAGCGTGTAGAGATTTTGAAAACGCTTTATCGTGGTGCGGACATCTTGATTTTTGATGAACCTACGGCTGTATTGACGCCGCAGGAAATCCATGAGCTTATCGAGATCATGCATAACTTGGTAAAAGAAGGTAAGACGATTATTCTGATCACACACAAGCTGAAAGAAATTATGGCTGTATGTGACGCGGTTACGATCATTCGTCGAGGAAAAGTCATTGACTCCGTATTGGTAAAAGATACGAATCCAGACGACTTGGCTGCAAAAATGGTTGGTCGTGAAGTGAACTTCCGCGTGGATAAAACGGAAGCAAAACCAAAAGAAACGATCTTGGCTGTAGAGAAATTGACTGCGATGGGTAACCGAGGTGTGAATGCACTGAACAATCTCAGTTTAGAGGTTCGCGCCGGTGAAATTCTCGGAATTGCTGGAGTCGACGGAAACGGCCAAAGTGAACTGATTGAAGTATTAACTGGCTTGCGTAAAGCAACAAGTGGGCGTGTCCTTCTTAATGGGAAAGAAATTACGAATCAAAATCCGCGCAGCATCTCGGAATCAGGATTGTCTCATATTCCTGAAGATCGACATAAACGTGGATTGGTTCTTGATTTCACCATGAGTGAAAATATGGTATTGGAAACGTACTTCCATCCAACGTTTTGCAAAGGCGGTTTTCTTGATTATGGCGCCATTGACAAGCATGCGGCCAAGCTTATTGAAGAATTCGACGTTCGGACTCCGAGTATTTACACGCCAGCACGAGCGCTCTCGGGAGGAAACCAACAGAAGGCAATTATTGCCCGCGAAGTGGACAAGAACCCGGATCTGCTGATTGCGGCTCAACCTACTCGTGGCTTGGACGTAGGGGCTATCGAATTCATTCATCGCAGACTGATTGATCAACGCGATCAAGGAAAAGCGGTTCTCTTGCTTTCCTTGGAGTTGGATGAGGTTATCAATGTGTCCGACCGGATTGCGGTTATTTATGAGGGAGCCATTGTGGGGATTGTCGATGCAAAATCGACAACGGAGCAAGAGCTCGGTTTGATGATGTCCGGCGGAAAAGTAATGCAAGGAGGGGGAAACGATGAATAGAGTTATTGCGGTCTTCACGAAAGAATCGTTTCTCGTTCCTGCCGTTGCGATCATTCTTGGTCTTTTGACTGGAGCAATCGCAATGCTGGCAGGTGGATTTAATCCAATCGATGCCTATATGGCTTTGATTAAAAAAGTATTTGGAAGCGCGTATAACTTTGGTGAAACGATTCGCCAAATTACGCCATTGATCTTTACAGGTTTAGCTGTAGCGTTTGCTTTCCGTACAGGTCTCTTTAACATCGGGGCAGAAGGTCAATTTATCGTAGGGATGATTGCTTCTACTGTCGTAGGTGTTTCTTTTGACCTTCCAGCTATCATTCACGCTCCACTTGCTATCCTTGCAGGTGCTGTAGCAGGTGGTTTGTGGGGTGCCATTGCCGGTTATTTGAAAGCAGCCCGTGGTGTCAATGAGGTTATTACCAGCATCATGTTGAACTGGGTAGCTCTTTACTTTGCAAACTGGGTCATGAATGCTTTCTTTATTCCAGCAGGCAAACAAACCTCTGAAGAGGTAAAGGATTCCGCGATCATTACTATTGGATGGCTCGCTGAAATGTTTGACAATGCTCGTTTGCACTGGGGTACACTGATTGCCGTACTCGCAGCTATTTTCTTCTATATCATCCTGTGGAAAACAAAATCTGGTTTTGAATTGCGTTCCGTTGGTTTGAACCCGCATGCTTCTGAGTATGCTGGTATGAACGTGAATCGAAATGTTGTAAAGGCTATGTTCATTGGTGGTATGTTTGCAGGGATTGGTGGAGCTACTGAGATTTTGGGCGTATTCCACTATCAAGCGATTATGACGCAGCATACGGGCTATGGCTTTGATGGAATCGCGGTAGCATTGATTGGCGGAAATTCACCATTCGGGGTTATCCTTGCTGCCATATTGTTTGGGGTGCTCACATTCGGTGCGAGCGGCATGCAGTTTAGTGCGGGTGTACCGTTTGAGTTGATTCGTGTCGTGATTGCTTCCGTTATTTTCTTCGTTGCTGCACATGGCATCGTGAAAATTTTCGTTAAGCCGATCTTGATGAAGAAAAAGGAAGGTGGAAACTGATGGATTGGGGATTAATTCTCAGCAACCTCGTTCATGATACCATCGTGTTTTCCACTGCCTTGATTTTTGCCGCATTGGGTGGACTGTACTCTGAGCGTTCTGGTGTCGTGAACATTGCACTAGAAGGTATGATGATTATCGGTGCTTTTACCGGTGCCGTAATGACCTATGCTTTCCAAGATTCACTGGGTGCTTGGGCACCGTGGGTTGGATTTATTGCAGCAGGTATTGCCGGTTCTATTTTTGCACTTCCGCATGCCGTTGCTTCGGTTACATTTAAAGCGGACCAGACCGTCAGTGGTGTGGCTCTGAACTTCTTGGCAGCTGGACTTTCCATCTACCTGACCAAAATTATTTTCGACGGAGCAGGTCAGACAACAACATTGAACAATGTGTTTAACAAATTCAGTATTCCTGGATTGAGTGAAATTCCTTATATCGGACATGCCATTTTTGAGGCGTATCCTACTAGCTATCTAGCTTTCATTGCGGTTTTCCTTACTTGGTATGTTGTATTTAAGACACCATTCGGATTGCGCTTGCGTTCAGTTGGTGAGCATCCGCGTGCTGCTGATACAGTAGGGATCAATGTTAAGAGAATGCGCTACACGGCTGTTATGATCAGTGGTATGCTGGCTGCATTAGGTGGAGCTACCATTTCTTTGACGACAACCAGTAACTTTTCCCATAACACGGTTTCCGGACAAGGGTTTATCGCGATTGCGGCCTTGATCTTTGGTAAATGGCATCCAATGGGTGCGATGGGAGCAGCATTATTCTTTGGTGTCGCTCAAGCGATCAAGTCTTTGGTGCAAATCTTCGGATTGACCAATTACATTCCTACTGAATTTATCTTCATGCTTCCGTACGTACTGACGATTCTCGTGATGGCTGGTCTGGTAGGACGATCCAGTGCTCCAGCGGCCCTCGGCAAACCGTACGATACGGGATCGCGTTAATCATTCGTTGACAAAATTTAGCGTCTAGAACCTGTCACTTCCCCTGTGCGATAATTTTTGTGACTGCTTGCGGTCCGCAAAAAACGGTCCTATCCGTTTTTGGAAATTGTCTGTGGGGAGGGAAAAAGATGAACCGCTGTCTACATATGTACAGCAGTTATCGATGGAACAGGCTTCTAGGCGCTTTTGTTTTTTGCCTGATGATAGCAGGATCCGGTGGAATGGTTTCAGCAAAAGAGCCAGGACCGGTCATTTCTGTCGTTGTTGATGGAATGGGAGTCCAATCAGATGTATCACCAATCCATCGAAACGGGCGCATGCTCGTTCCGATAAGGGTAGTAGCGGAGGCAACAGGATCAGAAGTAAGCTACGATGCCGACACCCAAAAAGTATTGCTCAACAAAAAAGGCAAGCATATAACCCTTACAATTGGAAGCCAGACTGCGTACGTAGATGGAAAACGCTTGAAGATGGATGTTTCTCCAAGTATTGTGAATAAGCGCACGCTTGTTCCGATCCGATTTATCTCCGAGGCATTTGGCTATCAAGTTCAATGGGATGAGACGTCGGCCGTTGCATACATACAATCTAAACCTGTGGAAGACAAGGCTGCGAGTGTGAAATACTCCTTGAATCCATATGTCGTTCAACAGGGTGATACCTTATCAGAAATTGCAGCTCGCCACGACACGAACATAAGTGCCATTCAGAAAAATAACCATCTCTCATCTGATGAGTTACTGTTGGGCCAAATTTTATTTTTGCCAGAAGGTGCACAAAGAGCTGAGCATCCCATTGCCACAAAGGTTGCCGATGATGAATTGGTTGGGAAACAATTTCGGTTTCCTTTCCACGATAATAGTTGGTATGAGCCGTATGGGGATAGTTTCGGGTCCGATCGAGAGTGGACCGAGACGAATAGCGGCAGTGTCCGTAGTCACGAGGGCATCGACATTATGGCACCGAAAGGAACGCCGATTTACTCGGTATCCGATGGGACGATCAACAAAGTGGGCTGGAATACGTATGGTGGCTGGAGAGTAAACATTACGGATGAGAATGGTCAATATCGGATGTATTACGCTCATTTGCAGGCGTATGCACCGGGATTGCATGTAGGGAAAACGATAAAAGCTGGACAACTGATCGGTTTTGTTGGAGATACAGGTTACGGTGGAACTGGTACAGTGGGAATGTTTGAACCTCACCTGCATTTTGGTCTTTATCGTAACAACACGGGGAAAGCGATCGATCCGTATGATTACTTGCGGATGTGGGAGCAAAATAAAGTGGGGAGTCCCCTCTAATATTGGGACAAACTACTACGGAGTACCTTCACGAATAAAAGGAGGCCCTTCGTATGTGGACTTGTCCGTACTGTGGGGGAAGCCACGGCTTACCCTTTCACGATGAGCAGTTGGATGGCATGCTCTGTCTCTCGTCTGATTGCGGTCGATTTGTTGAAGAGCATAGCACATCGGATGATCCTCGAGACTGGGATGCAATGGATATGTAAGGAAAAGAGTGAACGCCCTTCGGAATAAGGTGGCGTTCGCTCTTTTTTTATACGTTGGAAGCGCTGTGATTTGCGTATTATGGGACTTGCGTGAGCGCATAGGATGAAGCACTGGGATATATAATGGAAGATTCTGATGCTTGATGCCCTGACAATTGGTTACAATAGAGAAGAGTATGAGTAAGCTGATGGAGAAGGGAGATTGGACTATGACTGCTTCTACAACCGAAATTGCATTTCAAAGCTCCCAAATCAATGGGATGAACGTACATATCCTTCCAACAGAAAAGTTCAAGACAACGACGATCGTGACGATGATTGAACAGACGTTATCGGAGGAGCACGTAACGAAAACAGCATTGCTTGCGATGGTCATGAAACGTGCCAGCGCTCGTTTTCCAGAAACGAAGCTATTGCGAGCACATTTGGATTTCCTGTATGGTGCCATTTTTGATGTAGATGTCACCAAAAAAGGCGAGCGGCAAATCCTGCAAATTTATATGGAAGTACCGAATGAAAAATATTTGTCCAATGAATCCTCACTTTTGGAGCAGGCCATCGAATTCGTTGGAGATATGCTCGTCAGACCGCATGTACAGAACAACGCTTTTTCCGAAAAGTACTTGGCACAGGAAAAAGAGACGCTACGTAAGCGGATGGAAAGTTTAATCGACGACAAAATGAAGTATGCGAACCAACGCGTAACAGAAGAAATGTGTAAAGGAGAGCCATTCTCTCTTCTCGTCCAAGGGCGCGTGGCGGATTTGCCGAAAATCTCCGGTCAGGAGCTGTATCAATATTTTAAAGAAGTAACGACGACGAATCCGATCAATATGTTCGTGGTGGGGGATGTTGATCAGCAGGAAGTAAGTGAGGCTATTCGCAAGCATATCCCATTGGAGCGCTCGCAAGTAGGAGAACTGCAGATCGAATCGACGGTGAAAGACGTATCTGCTGAACGCGAAGTGATCGATCGACTCGATGTCAACCAAGCAAAGCTCAATATCGGTTGCCGCACGCAGATCACTTATAAGGATGACGATTACCCAACGCTGTTGCTATTCAACGGGATTTTAGGCGGTTTTCCTCACTCCAAGCTGTTTGTCAACGTCCGTGAAAAGGAGAGTCTCGCTTACTATGCCGTATCCAGGCTAGAGAGCCACAAAGGGATTCTCATGATTATGTCCGGGATTGAAGTTAGCAAATATCAGCGTGCGGTTGAGATTATTAAGCAGCAGCTTGATCTGATGCAACAAGGAACCATATCGGATGAGGAAATGAGCCAGACCCGTGCGACTTTGTCTAACCAGTTCCGTGAACTATTGGACAGTGCTCGCGGCATGATTGAATTTACGTACAACGGTGTGATTAGCGGACGTCCTCGGAAAATCGAAGAGCTTTTGGCGGGGATCAACCAAGCGACCATAGAGGATATCAAAAAAGTAGCGAGCAAGGTGACGATCGACACGATTTATCTGCTACGGGACAAGAAGGGAGAGGCATAAGATGCAGACCACTGTTTTTGAACAAGTAAATGAAACGGTATATCATGAAACTCTCCAAAATGGATTGCAAGTCTATTTGGTTCCCAAACAGGGCTTCAGCAAAACATACGCCGTGTTCACTACGCGCTATGGCTCCATTGATAGCCATTTCCGCACTCGAAGCGGGGAAGAAATCAATGTTCCCGATGGCATTGCGCATTTTCTTGAGCACAAAATGTTTGAGAAAAAAGATCGGGATGTCATGCACGAATTCAGTAAAAACGGGGCGAGCTGCAATGCATTCACGAGCTTCAATCGTACGGCTTATTTGTTCTCGTGCACAGATAAGTTAGATGACAATCTGAATTTGCTGCTCGATTATGTGCAGGACCCGTATTTTACAGATGCCAGTGTAGAAAAGGAAAAAGGAATCATCGGCCAGGAAATCACCATGTACGATGATAATCCTGACTGGAAGGTGTACATGAACCTCCTAAAGGCCATGTACCAAAAGTATCCGATTAACATTGAAATTGCGGGTACGATCGAGACGATCTCTCATATTACAAAAGAATATTTGTATCAGTGCTATGAAACGTTTTACCATCCTGCCAATATGCTCCTATTGGTTGTGGGCTCCTTCGAGCCAGAAGCGATCATGAAGCTCATTCGTGAAAATCAGGGAGCTAAAGAGTTTTCTCCTGCACCACAAATCACGCGTGTGTTTCCAGAAGAGCCATCAGCTCCAGCGGAAGCGAAAGTAGAAGCGTTTCTAACAGTGGGCTTGCCCAAATGCATGATCGGAATCAAAGAAAAGGAAAACGGTCTAACCAAGGAAGCCTTGTTAAAACGCGAGTTGACTACTAAACTGGTATTGGACATCGCGTTCGGCACAAGCTCCGCTGTCTATGAGCGTTTGTATGACAGCGAGCTGATTACGGAAAGCTTTGATTTTGACTACAGCAGCGAGCAGGATTATGCGTATACGATTATTGGCGGAGATACACCTGATCCAGAGCGCTTAGTGGAAACGATCAAAGCAGAAATCGAACAGTTGAAGCAAAACGGTATAGCCCAGGATGATTTTGAGCGTGCGAAGCGTAAAAAAATCGGAAACTTCATGCGTTCTCTTAACTCCGTAGAGTTTATCGCTAACCAGTTTACCAGCTTCAAATTTAACGGAAATGATCTGTTTTCCGTAGTGCCGACCTTGGAGTCGATCACACGCGAAGATGTGGAAAAACGTTTGAAGGAGCATTTTTTAATCGAGCAGATGGCTGTTTCCATCGTTCGTTCCGCTTCGCCACAGGAGTAATGTATTCATGTTCAAGCAAGAGACGCCGTGGGCGTTAATTACGGGAGCTTCCGGAGAGATCGGGCAGGCGATCGCTGCCTACCTGATTGATACGGGGGTTCCCCTTTATCTGCATTACAATCGAAATATAGAAAAATTGGAGCCGTTGGTGCAAAAATGCCAGGAGCAGGGAGTTCCGTGCGGCATCCTCCAAGCTGATCTACGGGATCCACAGCAAATTGCGGCGATGTTTGCTCAGATGCAGGTTGCACCACTATTGATCGTAAACAACGCCTCAGTGGACGATGTCGGCTTATTTACGGATGTAACTGTCGAGAAATTCGATGAGCTCATCGCACTCAATGTTCGATCCGCTTTTTTGGTCTGTCAAGCTGCTGTTCCGGCCATGCTGCGCGCAAGATATGGGCGTATCGTCAACATTTCTTCCATTTGGGGGCTGACAGGCGGTTCATGTGAGGTGTTGTATTCCATGACCAAAGGAGCAGTCAATACGTTCACCAAAGCCTTGGCAAAGGAAATGGCCCCAAACGGAATTACGGTAAATGCAGTCGCTCCTGGAGCTATTGCTGGTGGAATGATGGAGCGCTTTGCTCCAGATGAAATGGACATGATCGCGGAAGAAATACCTGCCAACCGTCTCGGACAACCATATGAGGTAGCCGCTGTCGTGCGCTTTTTGCTTTCGGCGGATTCTAGTTATGTGACGGGGCAAGTGATTAGTCCAAACGGTGGATGGTACACGTAGAAGAGAAGTATGCATGAATAAAATAGGAGAAATGATGGAATTCTACCTTTTGTGTGGGCAGCAAATCTGTTCGCAACGTACAAAAGGAGGGAATTTCCCTATGTCGATTCTTGACAATTTCAGCGACTGGAAAGCGTTTCTCGGAGATAGGGTAGACCAAGCGAAACAAGCCGGGATGGAAGGCGAAACGCTTCAAAATGTAGCTTATCAAATTGGTAGCTATCTGTCTGAGCAAGTAGACCCGAAAAACGATCAGGAGCGTCTGTTGAAACAGCTGTGGGACGCAGGTGATCAACAGCAGCAACAAGCTTTGGCAACACTCATGGTGAAGCTTGTTCAGAATCGCAATGACGCGAACGCTGGCAGCTAGCCATTCAAATCCCCTACTCTTGGGGATTTTTCTTTTCGCGATTGTCGAATGAAACGAACGTGATATACTACATAAGAAGAGAATTCTGGTTGGCGGAGAGGATTGCATATGGAAGCGAAGAAAGAATGGTACATGGAGTATGAGATTGCCCGTAACCGTCCCGGTCTCTTAGGGGACGTATCTTCTATTCTGGGGATGTTGAACATCAATATCGTGACGATCAATGGTGTGGATACCATGCGTCGAGGTATGCTCCTCTTGACCGATGATGATGAAAAAATGGAGGTTTTGCGCAACGTTGTGCAAAAAATGGACAACATAACCATAACGAGGTTACGTCCCCCGACCATGCTGGATCGATTGGCTGTACGCCACGGTCGCTATATTGAACGGGATAGCGAGGACAAAAAAACGTTTCGTTTTGTTCGTGAGGAGCTGGGCTTGCTGGTCGATTTCATGGCAGAAATCCTGAAGAAGGAAGGTCACCAGCTCATCGGGATTCGTGGCATGCCTCGCGTAGGGAAGACTGAATCCATGATTGCTGCCAGCGTATCCGCCAATAAACGTTGGACATTCATTTCCTCTACTTTGCTGCGCCAGACGGTGCGTAGCTCCTTAGCCATTGATGAAATGTCTACTGATCATGTATATTTGATAGATGGAATTGTCTCAACGCTGCGATCGACAGAAAAGCACTTTACCTTGCTTCGGGAGATTATGAACTTTCCTGCCGCAAAAATCATTGAGCATCCGGATATATTCGTAAGGGAATCTGAGTACCAACTTGATGATTTCCATTACATTATTGAGCTGCGTCATCATCCGGATGAAGAGATTACATATGAGCTTATCAACAATCGCGGCTTTGATAATTTCGAAATGAATTAAGGAGGGGCAGCTGTGTCTGAGCTAGGTCAAGTCCTACAAAGGGCCCGCGAAGAAAAAGGAATCACGCTCGACGACATCCAACGTATCACCAAGATACAGCGGCGATATTTGGAAGCCATTGAAAGGGGTCATTTTCACGTACTTCCTGGCCACTTTTACGCGCGTGCATTTATAAAGAGTTATGCGGAAGCTGTCGGTCTAGACCCGAACCACATCTTGAATCACTTTCAGTCCGATTTGCCGGCCCAGCCACCTACAGAGCAAGTAGAACGACTGCGTCGCAGACGAGTTGCTTCAGCGAACAATCCATTACAAGCGGGGCGATGGGTTACCAAGACCTTGCTCGTATTGTTTATTGCCTTGATTATCGGGGTTATTTATTTCGCTGTCGTCAATAACAACGGAGGTCAGTCGACTCAGCCAGTGCCGGGTGGAACAGTTAACCCTGGAGCTGAAATTGTCACGCCTGGTGGTGGAGCGGCAACATCCCCGATTGCTCAACAACCGAAGCCTCCTTCTATTACCACACCGACTCCTGAAACAGGAACAAAACCACCTGAGACCGTTACGGAAACTCCTCAGGCAACCATCACATTCGAATCGCAGCAAGGATCGATGTATAACTATTCCTTGCAAGGTGGAGAAAAAATCACGGTTTATCTGAAGGTGAAAGAAGAAACAAGCTGGTTTGGTATTTCGGAAGGAAAAGGCAAAACTTATGTTGAGCAGGGAACGCTCAAGAAGGATCAGGAAAAAACGATTGAGCTGGGGAAATCCGCTTATATTCGTTTGGGCAAACCGACTGTAGTGGAATTGAAGGTTAACGGAGTCTTGGTAGACACGTCTAAAATGAAGTCAATGCCGTCCAATATTACGATGAAAGTAAAAGAGGCGGTCACCCAGTAGGCAAGCATATGCTTGCCTTTCGTACTTTTCTCTGTTTTGACACTTCCTTTAGGCTTATATTATACTGGATAGGTGTAATATGGGTTGGTGTGACCAATTGGAGGAAAAAAGATGACAGAGAAGGTAGGCACGCGTGAAAAAGTAGCGATTGTTACGCTGGGCTGTGAAAAGAATCTCGTTGATTCGGACATGATGGCCCATCTGATAGATGAAAAAGGTTATGAACTGGTTGATAACCCGGAAGAAGCAACTGTGGTCATCGTCAATACCTGCGGTTTCATCGATGCAGCCAAGGAAGAATCCGTAAATAAGATTCTGGAAATGGGTGAATTGAAGGAATCCGGCAAACTGAAGTCGCTTGTGGTGGCGGGCTGTCTCACACAACGTTACAAAGAGGATATCTTGAATGAGATTCCTGAGGTGGACGGCATTGTCGGAACAGGCGATTTTATGTCGATTACAGGTATTATCGAAGAATCTCTAGAGGGCAAGCGACCGATTTTTGTAGGAAATCCCATTTTTACGTACGAAGATGTAGTGAAGCGGAAAGTAAAACAAGGCACATACACCGCATATATTAAAATTGCCGAGGGTTGCGACAACGCCTGTACGTTCTGTTCGATTCCTTTGATGCGTGGGGGATTCCGCAGTCGTACAATCGAGTCCATCGTAGAAGAAGCGCGTCATTTGGCTGCTCAAGGTATCGTAGAAGTAAGTCTGATTGCACAAGATTCTACGAACTACGGTACGGATATTTACGATGGAAAACTGATGCTTCCTGAACTTTTAAACCGTCTGGCTGAAGTCGAGGGCATCGAGTGGATTCGTCTTCACTATGCATACCCTGGATTTTTCACCGATGAATTGATCCACACCTTTGCAACCAATCCAAAAGTGTGCAAATACGTAGATATGCCTTTGCAGCACTCCGAAGACCATATTCTGAAAAGAATGCGTCGCCCTGGAAGACAGACGGACATTCGAGCGCTGGTAGCAAAAATTCGCGCGCAGGTTCCAGATGTGGCGCTGCGTACCTCTTTGATCGTAGGGTTCCCGGGGGAAACAGAGGAAGACTTCGAGCGTCTGAGCGAGTTTGTGAAGGATATTCGCTTTGATCGACTGGGTGTGTTTACTTACTCCAACGAGGATGACACGCCAGCTTCCCGTCTGCCTGATCACGTAGACGAAGAGGTTAAGGAAAAACGTGCGAACATGCTGATGGAAATTCAGCGTGAAGTAGCCGGAGATCGCAACGGACGCTTTGTTGGTCAAGTCTTGGAAGTTTTGATTGAACGTTACGAAGGACGTAACGATATTTATGTAGGTCGAACACAGTATGACGCTCCGGAAATCGATGGTGAAGTATTCGTCACTGGTTTTAAAGGCGAGCTGGGCAACATCGTAAAAGTAAAAATTACACACTCCTATGAATACGATTTAGCCGGGGAGGTAGTCTAGGTGAATCTCGCCAACCGCATCACCCTCGCCAGGATTTTTCTGGTGCCGGTAGTAATGTTTTTTATGCTGGTGCGTTACAACATCGGGACATTTACGATTGGCAGCCTGACGATGACGTATAACGAGCTGATTGCGGCTTTGGTGTTTATCCTAGCAGCCAGTACGGACGGACTCGACGGTTATATTGCACGGAAAAATAAAATCGTGACGAACTTGGGGAAGTTTCTGGACCCGCTTGCTGATAAGCTATTGATATCTGCAGCACTCATTTCACTCGTAGAGATGCAGCGTCTGGAAGCGTGGATTGCGATTGTCATTATCAGCCGGGAGTTTGCGGTAACGGGTCTACGGCTAGTTGCTGCGGCAGAAGGACAGGTAATTGCTGCGAGTGCATTGGGTAAACTGAAAACATGGGTGCAGATCGTAGCGATTACGGCTGTCATGATTCGCAACTTCCCATTTGGGTTCTTCGGCATTCCGTTCGACGAAGTAGCTACTTGGGCGATGGTGATCATCACGATTTACTCCGGGTACGACTACTTTGCGAAAAATCGTAACGTGATCCAATACTCGTAATGCGGGTATTGGTCTCTTTTTTCACAAGACTCTTCTCTTGAGCGTTTGCAAGTGATAAACTATTAGTTTAGAGGCTTTTCTACTCTCAAAGAGAATGGATGAGGAATATGAGAGCGGAGATTATCGCGGTAGGTACTGAGCTTTTGTTAGGCCAGATCGCTAACACCAACGCACAGTTTCTTTCTCAGAAGCTGGCGGAAATTGGCGTGGGAGTTTACTTTCATACCGTTGTGGGAGACAACACGGAGCGATTGCTACAAGTGATTCGATTGGCATCAGGACGATCTGATCTCGTCATTTTCACGGGTGGGCTAGGGCCGACTCAAGATGATTTGACGAAAGAAACCTTGGCGGGGCATGTAGGCATTGGATTGGAAACGAATCCAGAGGCCATGGAGAGAATTGAAAAATTCTTTTTGCAACGTGGGATTGTCATGACGGAGAACAATCGTAAGCAGGCGCTGGTGCTTTCTGGCAGCCATGTATTCTCCAACGATTTCGGGATGGCGCCGGGGATGGCGATCCGTCATGACAGTAGTACGTTCGTGCTGTTGCCTGGACCACCAAGCGAGCTGTATCCAATGGTGGAGAATTACGTGATGCCTTACTTGACCGATTTGCTTCCCGAAAAACAAGTGTTTCATTCTCATGTACTCCGGTTCTACGGAATAGGCGAATCCGCTTTGGAGGAAAAATTGCTCGATCTGATCGAAAAGCAGGAAAATCCAACGATCGCGCCATACGCCAAGGAATTCGAAGTAACGCTGCGGATTACGGCAAGAGCTGCTACAGTCGAAGAAGGAGAAGCCCTAATCTTGCCTGTAGAAAAAGAAATACTCAGCCGTGTTGGCCAGTATATGTACGGGATGGGCGAGAACTCGTCGCTGCATGATGTGCTGGTTTCTAAGCTGAAAAAGAGAAATGAGACGATCGCTTGTGCAGAAAGCTGCACAGGAGGAGCAATTGCCTCGTTGATTACTTCTGTACCAGGAAGCTCGCAAGTGTTTCGTGGCGGGGTAGTCTGCTACACCAATGAAGTGAAAAATCAGCTGCTCGAAGTACCTCATTCCATTTTGCAAACAGATGGGGCAGTCAGTGAGAAAACAGCTCAATTGCTGGCTGAACATGTACGAGAAAAGCTGGGAGCTACTTATGGTATTTCTATTACGGGAGTGGCTGGACCAGATCCTTCCGAGGGTAAGCCTGTTGGCCTTGTCTACGTAGGGATCGCAGCAGAAGGAATGCCCACAGTTGTAAAAGAGCTGCGCCTTGCCGGAAGAAGGCATGCAATCGTTGGACGTGCCGCTAAATACGCGTTGTTTTATGCGCTGCAAATGCAAAAAGAAAGGTGATTTTTTCATGACGATTTTTTCCGATTTTCCTTTACATAAATCTATTCTGCAAGCGATTCACGATATGGGCTTCGAGGAGCCATCACCGATTCAGGCAGCTTGCATTCCAAAAGTTCTGGATGGCGGAGACCTGATTGGTCAAGCACAGACAGGTACTGGTAAGACTGCTGCATTCGGGATTCCACTTGTAGAAAAGATTACGCCTGCCAATCGTGTACAAGCGATCGTGCTGACCCCAACTCGTGAGCTGGCTATTCAGGTTGCGGGAGAGCTCCTGCGCATCTCCAAATACAATAAAGTTCGTACGCTGCCAATCTATGGCGGACAATCGATCGGACATCAAATTCGTGCACTGCGTCAAGGTGTACAAATCGTTGTAGGTACTCCTGGCCGTGTTATGGACCACTTGCGCCGTAAAACATTGAAGCTGGATCACGTACATACACTCGTTTTGGATGAAGCGGATGAAATGCTGGACATGGGCTTCATCGAAGATATCGAGACGATCATCACGCATATGCCAGAAGAGCGTCAAACCTTGCTGTTCTCTGCGACGATGCCGCCAGAAATCAAGCGTTTGGCTACCCGTTACATGAAACAGCCGCAAACGATCGCGGTGAGCCGTGAGGAAGTAACGGCGCCATTGATCGAACAGGTATACTACAAAGTGTTTGACCGCAATAAAGTGGAGAGCCTTTGCCGCATCTTGGATAGTGAGGATGTTGAGTTGGGAATCATTTTCTGCCGCACCAAGCGCGGTGTAGATGAGTTGTCCGAAGTGCTGCAATCCCGCGGATACCTTGCAGACGGCTTGCATGGTGACTTGTCACAGGCACAACGTGACAAGGTCATGAACTCGTTCCGTGAGGGCTCGATTGAATTCCTGATCGCGACAGATGTAGCAGCACGCGGTATCGACGTAGGAAACGTCTCCCACGTAATCAACTACGATATTCCACAAGACTCTGAGAGCTACGTACACCGTATTGGCCGTACTGGTCGCGCAGGTCGCAAAGGAATCGCGATGACGTTGGTTACGCCTCGTGAAGTAAGACAAATGATGTTTATCCAAAAGCAGACAAAAGCACAAGTGCTTTCTCGCAATGTTCCTTCCTTGGAGGAAGTGGCTGAGCGCAAACAAGAACAATTGCGTGAACAGTTGACTAGCCTTTTGGAAAGCGATGCAATCGCGGATATGTATCAAAAAGTAGCGGATGCTCTCGTAGGTCAATACCCTGCTGAAAAAGTAGCAGCAGCTGCCTTGCACCTCGCATTCCATACAGAAGCAGGACAAGGGCAGGAAGTAGAAGCGTACAACTTTGGTGAGACGGGTGCAGCAAAAGGCATGGTTCGCTTCTTCCTGAACGTAGGTCGCAATGCAAACATGAAGCCACAGGATCTGGTTCGTGAGATCTCTGAATCTGTTGGTATCCCAGGAAAATCAGTAGGTCGCATCGACATTTTCGAGAACTTCACTTTCGTTGAGGTTCCAGAAGAAGTAGCGGCATTCGTATATGAGTCACTGCGTCAAACCCGTATCAACGGAAAACGAATCAATCTGGAGCCTGCAAAGCCTCGCGGAGCGAAGCGTTCCTAATTCGATAGAAATGAGAAGCAGCCATTTCGCTGGGAACAACCAGGAAATGGCTGCTTTTATGCGATGCGAATATTTGTTCGTAAAAAATACTTGGCAAACACTTCTGTCTCGAGGTATGATGAAGACAAGCAAAAGAGATGCGAAAATTGAAAGGGTGTGTACCATTTGTCAGATCGTCGCGCAGCTTTGGAGAGTGCATTGCGTCAAATAGAAAAGCAATTCGGAAAAGGTTCCATTATGAAGTTGGGGGAAGTATCCAACATCCAGATTTCTACGGCTTCTAGCGGTGCACTTGCTCTAGATATCGCACTTGGTGTGGGTGGGTTCCCACGCGGACGGATTGTTGAGATTTACGGACCAGAGTCTTCTGGTAAAACAACAGTAGCGCTTCATGCCATCGCAGAAGTGCAAAGACAGGGTGGACAAGCTGCTTTTATCGATGCTGAGCATGCCTTGGATCCGGTTTACGCTGCTAAGCTGGGTGTGAACATCGATGAATTGCTGTTGTCCCAACCAGACACTGGTGAGCAAGCTTTGGAGATCGCGGAAGCACTGGTGCGTTCTGGTGCGGTAGACATTATCGTAGTCGACTCCGTTGCGGCACTCGTGCCAAAAGCAGAGATCGAAGGCGAGATGGGAGATTCCCACGTAGGTTTGCAAGCGCGCTTGATGTCCCAAGCACTTCGTAAGCTGTCTGGTGCCATCAACAAGTCCAAAACGATTGCGATCTTCATCAACCAGCTTCGTGAAAAAGTGGGAGTTATGTTTGGTAACCCGGAAACAACTCCAGGTGGACGCGCTTTGAAGTTCTACGCGAGTGTTCGTTTGGATGTTCGTAAAGCGGAATCTATCAAAGTCGGCAACGACATTTTGGGTAGCAAGACAAAGATCAAAGTTGTCAAAAATAAAGTGGCTCCACCATTTAAGGTTGCAGAAGTGGACATCATGTACGGTGAAGGTATTTCCAGAGAAGGTAGCATTCTCGACATCGGTTCTGAGATTGATGTCGTGCAAAAGAGTGGTGCTTGGTATTCCTTCAATGAAGAGCGACTCGGCCAAGGTAGAGAAAATTCGAAGGTTTTCCTGAAGGAAAATCCGCACATTGCATCGCAGATTGAAACAAAAGTGCGCGAATACTTCAGCCTAAACCCTGGTTCTGTTCCAGAAGGTGAAGCAGTAAATGACCCAGAGCAAGATGAAGAGCCTACATTTGATCTGGAGTAATGAAGAGTAGAAGAGCAGCCTGTCGATGAGACAGGCTGTTATTTTAGCTTTGCGAAGGAGTGAATCATCATGAAGAGCGGCCTGATCACTGCCGTTCATCGAGATATCAAACAAAAGCAACGCTACCATATCGATGTAGAAGGCGAGTATGCCATTACCGTACACGAAGACATACTGGTAAAGTACAACCTATTTAAGGGAACAGAATTAGATGAAGATTTTTGCCGAGAAGTCCTGATAGCAGAAGAAAAGCATAAAGCGTATTTAGGTGCTTTGCGATACCTCGGCATACGCCCACGGACAAGTAGTCAGCTGCATTCTTATTTGGTAGAGAAGGGGTTTTCTACCCAGATTGCCGAAGAGATATGCCAGCGCTGCAAGGATCACGGCTACATCGATGATGAAGCATTTGCGAAGCAATGGGTAGACGAACGATTGCGTTTGAAGCCGAGGAGCCCGTATATGCTGCGTATGGAGCTTACCCAGCGTGGAGTGGACAGAGCGATTGTAGAGGACGCAGTCCGTGGCGTGTCTAGGCAGGCTGAACTAGATGCTGCCCGTGCATTGATAGAGAAGAAGGCGAGACGCATAGAAGGCGCACCGAACCCAGATGAAGAACGCAAGCTGCTGTCTATGCTGATGCGCAAGGGATTCTCTCATGCTATCATTCAACAAATGCGTGAAGAATTGCGTCAGAGAAGCGATAGTTAGACGCAACTCTATTTGCATGATCTTGACAATTCTTGTTCACAAATAATAAAATAGGTTTGTATTTACTTGGTGTATCATATCTTTTTGCGATTTGCTCACTCGTTGCCTATGGAACAACTGAAAAACCGTGCGATAACAGTACGGATTCAGCGGACCGAGTAAAATCGGTCTTGTTTTTTAGCCGAATGTTCAAATGTGAGAGCACTCCATGAAAAACAAATGCTTGGAAAGCGGGGAGATGTCTTACAATAAGGAGGTGAAACGAAAAAGCCTATGGATCCTATAATTACTGTTGTCATTGTGCTCGTTGCCCTGCTGATTGGCTTGGGTGCTGGCTACTTCACTCGTAAATCGATTGCGGAAGCGAAGATCTCCAGTGCAGAAGAAGCTGCACGACAGATCGTGGAGGAAGCCAAGCGGGACGCCGAAGCCGTTAAGAAGGAGAAGGTGCTGGAGGCAAAGGATGAAGTGTTCAAGCTTCGATCCGAAGCGGAAACCGAATTGCGTGAGAGACGCAATGAGATCCAGCGTCAGGAACGACGAATTCTACAAAAAGAAGAATCGTTGGACCGCAAGATGGAACAGTTAGAGCGCAAAGAAGAAGAATTGTCTGAGCGTGACCGTGCCATCGCAGAACTGCAAAGCAAGGTAGAGCACTTATATAAAGAGCAAGTATCAGAGCTAGAACGAATCTCCGGCTTGACGCAGGATGAGGCGAAGACGATCATTCTCACTGATGTGGAGAATACCGTCCGTCACGAAATGGCTGTGATGATCAAGGAGATTGAGACTCAGGCTAAGGAAGAAGCGGACAAGCGTGCTCGTGAGATCATTACGACCTCCATTCAACGTTGTGCAGCAGACCACGTAGCAGAAACAACCGTTTCTGTGGTTACGCTGCCAAATGATGAGATGAAGGGACGTATTATCGGACGCGAAGGACGTAACATTCGTGCCCTGGAGACGTTGACTGGTATCGATCTGATTATTGACGATACGCCAGAAGCAGTCATCCTGTCTGGCTTCGACCCGATTCGTCGGGAAATCGCCAAGACAGCACTGGATAAACTGGTCGCAGACGGTCGCATTCACCCAGCTCGCATCGAGGAAATGGTGGAAAAAGCGCGTCGCGAAGTAGACGAGCGAATCCGTGAATACGGTGAGCAAGCAACGTTCGAAACAGGCGTTCACGGCTTGCATCCAGATCTGATCAAGATTCTTGGACGTTTGCGTTATCGTACAAGCTACGGTCAAAACGTACTGAAGCACTCTATGGAAGTGGCACATCTCGCCGGTTTAATGGCGGCAGAACTAAAAGAAGATGTGAAGCTGGCCAAACGTGCAGGTTTGCTGCATGATATCGGAAAAGCGATTGACCATGAAGTAGAAGGTTCACACGTTGAAATCGGTGTAGAACTGGCTAAGAAGTACAATGAGCATCACGTAGTAGTGAACAGTATTGCGTCTCATCACGGTGATACCGAACCAACTTCCGTCATTGCTATGCTCGTGGGAGCAGCTGACGCTCTGTCTGCCGCACGCCCAGGTGCACGCCGTGAGACATTGGAAACATATATCAGACGTTTGGAGAAACTGGAAGAAATCTCTGAGTCGTTCGATGGCGTAGAAAAGTCTTATGCGATTCAAGCAGGACGCGAAATTCGCGTGATGGTTCAACCTGATAAGATTGACGATGCGGAAGCTACCCGTCTGGCACGGGATATCACGAAACGAATTGAAAATGAACTTGACTACCCAGGTCATATTAAAGTAACGGTTATCCGTGAAACACGGGCAGTTGAGTATGCAAAGTAAAGTGGCTGCGTGCCACTTTACTTTTTTTGTAGCACATCAAATGGTTGACGATGTCAAGTTTTCTAATGAGCAGAGGAATTGTGTATACTAGCAATGAGGTGATTTGGTAATGAAGTTGTTATTCATTGGAGATATTATGGGCTCGCCTGGCAGAGAGATCGTGAAAACATATCTGCCGTTATTGAAACGAAAATACAACCCTACCTTTATCGTAGCGAATGGAGAGAACGCTGCGCATGGTCGCGGGATCACAGAGAAAATTACCAAGGAGCTATTCGCGTGGGGAGTTCAAGCGATTACGCTCGGGAATCATACGTGGGACCAAAGGGAAATTTTCGATTTTATTGATGATGAACCGCGGATGATCAGACCCGCGAATTTCCCAGAAGGGGCTCCTGGAAAAGGGATTACATATATCAAACAACATGAAGGGGAACTAGCCGTCATTAATTTGATGGGGCGTACGTTCTTGCCACCGCTCGACTGTCCGTTCCAAATGGCTGATAAGCTAGTAGAGCAAGCTCGGAAGCGTACGAAGCTCATTTTTGTAGACTTTCATGCGGAAGCCACATCGGAAAAGCAAGCAATGTCATGGTATCTCGATGGGAAGGTTACGGCGGTCGTGGGGACACATACCCATGTGCAAACCGCTGATGAACGTATATTGCCTCAAGGAACCGGATTCTTGTGTGATGTAGGAATGTGTGGCCCGAGTAATGGCATTTTGGGGATGGAGCGAGAAGCTGTTATTAAGAAATTTTTGACACAGCTCCCTGTTCGCTTTGAGGTAGCGCCAGATCCTGCGCAGTTGAATGCGGTGCTGATTACTCTAGATAAAACGACTGGGCATGCGAAAAAAATGGAGCGAATCAGAATTGACTCTGACCATCCGTTTATGGAATAATGGGAATAAGATTAGAATTTTTTGAATCTTTCAAGCAAGTTAGCAGGAATTTTTAGGGGTTATGCGAATATCATTCTAATGATGACAGGATTCCTATCAGACGGGAGGTTCAAAAAGGATGGAAGTATTAAAAGTTTCAGCAAAGTCTAACCCCAATTCCGTAGCTGGTGCCCTTGCCGGAGTTCTTCGTGAACGAGGCGCGGCTGAGATCCAAGCCATTGGCGCTGGGGCGCTTAATCAAGCTGTGAAGGCAGTAGCAATCGCACGAGGGTTCGTAGCGCCGAGTGGAGTTGACCTCATTTGTATTCCAGCCTTTACCGACATCGTGATTGATGGAGAAGAGCGAACTGCAATCAAATTAATCGTAGAACCCAGATGATACAACTGCAAATGCTTCACCTGCCTGTTTGTTCGAAGAATGAACAGGTTTTTTCGTTTGTCCAGAAGTATGACCTCCGAAGAGATCGAAGAAAGGGACGTTTCCATATGAAAATCTTTGATGCGCATAGCGATGTATTATGCAAGCTATGGCAGAACCCCGAGCTGGACTTTTATAAAGAAGACAAGCTCTTGCAAGCTGGTTTTACCGCCCTTGAAAAAGGGAATGTAGACATACAAGTGCTTGCCTGTTTCGTCCCTTCTCAAGTGCCTTTTGGACGTCGTTTTCATTCTGTACTAGAAATGATCGATATTTTTTATCAAGAGGTGGCCAGTGATAAATTCCGGCCCATTTTCACAAAGGCAGATTTGGCTGAATGCGTATTAAAGGGACAGAAAGGGGCTATTCTGTTTGTAGAAGGTGCGCATGCATTAGAAGAGAGTCTGGTTCAGCTACGTACGTGGTTCCGGCTTGGTGTACGAGGAATGACGCTGACCTGGAATCATGGCAATGCCATAGCGAGTGGAAATGGAGAGCCGAATCCAGGTGGACTTACTTCATTTGGACGAGAAGTCATAGAAGAAATGAATCGGCTGGGGATGATCATTGATGTTTCGCATTTGGCCGATCCTGGATTCTGGGATGTACTAGAATGCTCGAAAGCACCAGTGATCGCTTCCCACTCGAACGTGAGAAGCCTATGCAATCACTCTCGCAATTTGCCGGACGAGCAAATTCGAGCGTTAATCGCCAAAGACGGCGCGATTGGCTTAACGTTTGTAGACTTCTTTACCGTGCCGGACAAGCGCACGGTTTGGATCGATGACTTGCTGCGCCACTTGGATCACATCTGCGCGTTGGGGGGCGTAAACCACGTAGGTTTTGGCTCCGATTTCGATGGTATTACCGAGACGTTTGGAGACATGGCATCCGCGGCAGATTACTCCCAATTACTAGAAGCTTTGTTAAAACGTTATAAAGAGGCGGAAGTATTGAAATTTGTGCAAGGAAATTGGTTGCGTGTTTTCGGAAACGTGCTACAATAAAGCATGAGGATATTAATGTACCAAGTTCAACATTAAAATTCAGGTCAAAAGTAAGTTGAGTAAAAGCACTTGCAATTTGACATGGACAGGACTACAATTGTTACTGTCTATGCACAGAAATGTCACATCTTATCAGTCTTTTTAAGGTGTGATAGGGCAGCTTTTCTCACAGTCACTGAAAGGGTGGAATCTGAATGATTAGTCAACTTTCCTGGAAAGTTGGAGGACAGCAAGGGGAGGGCATCGAGAGTACTGGTGAGATTTTCTCGATGGCAATGAACCGGATGGGGTACCATCTGTATAGCTACCGTCACTTCTCTTCCCGTATTAAGGGTGGACACACGAACAATAAAATTCGCGTGAGCACAACGCCAATGCGTGCGATCTCTGACGATCTGGACATTCTCGTAGCGTTTGACCAAGAGACGATCGATTTCAATGCGCATGAGCTGCGTGAAGGCGGTATCATTATCGCGGACGCGAAATTTAATCCAAAGTTGCCGGACGGCTTGAAGCCAGTTCGCTTCTTCACTGTACCACTGACTGAGATCGCTGATGAGCTGGGAACTTCCCTGATGAAAAACATGGTGTCGATTGGTGCGTCCAGTGCCATCCTCGGCATTTCAGTGGAAAGCTTCCGTCCCATTGTTGAAGATATGTTCCTCCGCAAGGGCGAAAAAGTGGTTGAAAAGAACATGGATGCCATTCGCCGCGGTTTTGATTTTGTAAATGAATTGACTGGTGGTCAACTGCCTGAGTTCCAAATGGAAAAGGCTGATCCACAAAAACAACTGTTCCTCATCGGTAACGATGCGATCGCTCTGGGTGCTGTAGCAGCAGGCTGCCGTTTCATGCCAGCTTACCCGATCACACCTGCTTCCGAGGTAATGGAATACTTGATTAAAAAGCTGCCTAAATTGGGCGGTACTGTTATCCAAACAGAAGACGAGATTGCTGCAATTACGATGGCAATCGGTGCTAACTTCGCGGGTGCTCGTTCCTTGACTGCTTCTGCAGGTCCTGGTCTGTCCCTGATGATGGAAGCAATTGGTCTGGCTGGTATCACGGAACAACCAGTTGTAATCGTGAACACACAGCGTGGTGGCCCATCTACTGGTATGCCTACCAAAATCGAGCAATCCGATGTGAATGCTATGATCTACGGTACGCATGGTGACATTCCAAAAGTAGTTATCGCGCCAAGCACAGTAGAAGAGTGCTTCTACGATGCAGTTGAAGCGTTTAACATTGCGGAAGAATACCAACTGCCTGTTATCCTGATGACAGACTTGACGCTGTCCTTGGGTAAACAAACCGTTGTTCCATTTGACTACAGCAAAGTAGAAATCCGCCGCGGAAAACTGCTTGCTGGACAAGAATTGCCAGAAAAAGAGCAAAACGACCTGTTCAAACGTTATGAAGTAACAGAAGACGGCGTTTCTCCTCGTGTTATTCCTGGTCAAAAATACGGTCTGCACCACGTAACTGGTGTTGAGCATGATCAAACTGGTCGTCCATCTGAGAATGCTGCAAACCGTATTCAACAAATGGATAAACGTATGCGCAAAATGGAAGGCGTCCTGAAAAACTTCAAAGGCGCTGTAACAGCAGATGCTCCTCACGCTGACGCGGATGTTCTGGTTGTGGGTATCAACTCCACAATTGGTACCATTCAAGAAGCAAAAGGCCGTCTGGAACAAGAGGGAATGAAAGTAAACCATGCACAAATCCGTTTGCTGCATCCGTTCCCAACTGAAGAAATCAAAGCACTCGTAGATAAAGCGAAGAAAGTTGTTGTTGTTGAGCACAACGCTCAAGCGCAAGTAACAAGCTTGCTCAAACAACACGTTGGAAACGCTGAAAAAATCGAATCCGTGCTTAAATATGACGGTAACCCATTCCTGCCGAAGGAAATCTATGCTGAAGTGAAGGAGCTGGTAAAACATGGCGACTATGAAAGAGTTTCGAAATAACGTAAAGCCAAACTGGTGCCCAGGCTGTGGAGACTTCTCCATCCAAGCGGCTATTCAACGCGCTGCAGCGAACGTAGGTCTGGAACCTGAAAATCTGGCGGTTGTTTCCGGTATCGGTTGCTCTGGTCGTATTTCCGGCTACATCAACTGTTATGGTTTCCACGGTATTCACGGACGTTCCCTGCCAATCGCACAAGGTGTGAAAATGGCGAACCGCGAGCTGACAGTTATCGCAGCAGGTGGTGACGGGGATGGTTTCGCGATCGGTATGGGCCATACTGTACACGCTATCCGTCGTAATATGAACGTTACGTACATCGTAATGGATAACCAAATCTACGGTCTGACAAAAGGTCAAACCTCCCCGCGTTCCGCGACTGGTTTCGTGACCAAGTCTACACCGGCAGGTTCCATCGAGTCCTCGATTTCTCCAGTTGAACTGGCGCTGTCTGTAGGTGCGACATTCGTTGCTCAATCCTTCTCCAGCGATCTGAAGGGCTTGACTGAACTGATTGAAAAAGGTATCCAACACGAAGGCTTCTCCTTGATCAACGTATTCAGCCCTTGTGTAACCTACAACAAGGTAAACACATACGACTGGTTCAAAGAGAACATCGTACCAGTAGACACACTCGAAGGATACGATCCACATGACCGTATCAAAGCAATGTCTACCTCTATGCAACACAAAGGCCTGATTACAGGTCTGATCTACCAAAACACTGAGCAAAAACCTTACGAAGCTCTCGTAAATGGCTTCAAAGAAGAAGGTTTGGTGAACCAAGACATTCGCTTGTCTGAAGAAGACTTCGAAAAATTGGTTAAAGAATTTGCTTAAGTTTGTTAGAGTGAAAAACCTCTCCTTAACGGGAGAGGTTTTTTTATTACATACGATCGCGCCACTGCCTGTACACGAGCATGACAAGGAAAAAGACGACCAGTTGACCAAAGAGTGGATACAGGAAGCGGAGAAGCGAGCTAAACCCGATAAAACTGATCAAATAACAAATCAGCAAAATCCCAAGTAGAATAGTCGGACCTCGAAGGGGGGTAACTTGTCTTATCTGTTGGGCTAGACCAAAAACGTTAGCTACAAGTGTCGAGAAGATTTCCGCATACACCAATAGGGAGAACAAAAAGGGAATAGTCGGTCCCAAGCCTTGCAGCACAGCAATCATGGGCATTTCCGCGTGATGAATTCCCGGCATTTTTACAGACAGAGAAGCGTAGGCGAGTAATAGCAGAAGGCCTATTCCTAACCCCCCTATGATTCCCCCTAGGATGAGAGGCTTCTCGCTCGTACTCTGTCTGCCCATCGGAATCAAAACCGCTTGTGTAAGCGTGACATTTAAGGCAACATAATAAAAGGGAGAACTAAGCCACGCCCAAGGCCGTAACGATTCAACGACGACATTCGTATCTAACCATGGCTTCGTATAAAGGAAGACAAGTACAGTAAAGCCAATGAGCATCGGAACAAAAATGCTGTTCACGTGATGGATGGCAAACAGCCCTTTTTTCGTCACGAAAAAAATCAAAATCATGCTAAACCAAATGCCGATTTGGGGAGATAATCGAAAAGACTCCCAAAAAATCGCGCCGGTAGCAGCGAGCATGACGGAGGTAGTACCTAGCAATACGGTTAGAAGCAAGGTATTAAATACAGTGCCAAACGGATGTCCAAATAAATAGGTGCTGACTTCTTGATAGGAATCGGCCTGAATCCGATAGGCAATCAGCATGACGCGGATGCCTGCCCAAATAAACAGCGTCGTCGCCAGAATGATGCCTACTAAGCCTTGTGTTCCATATTGAACAAAGAACTCTACAATTTCTTTGCCAGAGGCAAAACCAGCTCCTACGACTGTCCCAATATACGTAAAAGCGATCTGCCATGCGGCTCTCCATGTTCCTTGCATCTCAGACCTCCTGTCCCACCTTATTCCATCCTATGAGAGGGAGTGAACCGAATATGCGCGTTACCGTGTTAGGCTATCAATCTCCTTATCCTGGCCCTGGAGGTGCTACTCCGGGTTACCTGATTGAGACAGACCGTGTCAAAATTCTTCTCGACTGCGGCAGCGGTGTTCTTGCACAGCTAGGTAAGCATTTGCCCATTTATGAGCTGGATGCCATGCTCTTATCTCACTATCATCATGATCATGTTGCGGATGTAGGAGTGATGCAGTACGGTTTGATGGTTCATCAGCTATTTGGCCAAAGACCTGCTGACAAGCCGCTTCCGATCTACGCTCCAGCGCTGCCAGTGGCTAATGCCCAGACATTGGTGTATCGAGATGCGACCACATTTACCCCAATCACAGGAGAAACGTCTGTTACCATTGGGGACGTTTCGATCACTTTTTTACGGACAGACCATGGTGATGGAGATCCATGCTACGCCATGCGCTTAGAAGCAAACGGACGTGTCCTCGTATACGGTGCTGACAGTGGACCAGGTACAGCCTGGGAAGGGTTTGCAAATCAAGCGGATTTGTTTATTTGCGAGGGGACCTATCTGGATTACAATTTAACAGCGAAGCCAAATGGGCACCTGTCTGTTCGCCAAGCGGCAGAACTGGCACAATCTCTATCCTGCCGTTCTTTATTAGTTACACATTTGTTTTACGGCTATGAGGAGTCTCAAGTAATTGCGGAGGCCAATGCCTTTGTCGCAGGTGCCGTTTATGCGGCGCGCATCGGTCTACAAATCGATTTATAACGTTGTTTGTGTACATAGAGAGGAGAGTTGACTGTGTTTCCAAATGTATTAGAAGTCGCACGCAAATTAATCCGTGAACGGGTACAAGTAGGAGAAACTGTTGTAGACGCCACGATGGGGAATGGAAATGACACCTTATTTCTTGCGCAATTGGTGCAAGAAGAAGGGAAAGTAATCGCCTTCGATATCCAGCCACAGGCGATCGAGAAAACGCGAGAGAGACTCGAGAGAGAAGGTCTGGCGAACAGAGTAGAAATGAAGCTCGCCAGTCATGAGGAAATTGACAAGCTGGAGATAAGTGCCGCGGCGATTATGTTTAATTTGGGCTATTTGCCGGGTGG
Source organism: Brevibacillus sp. DP1.3A (assembly GCF_013284245.2). Classification (NCBI taxonomy): domain Bacteria; kingdom Bacillati; phylum Bacillota; class Bacilli; order Caryophanales; family Paenibacillaceae; genus Brevibacillus; species Brevibacillus sp. DP1.3A. The sequence continues at coordinate 2,890,350 of NZ_CP085876.1, forward strand.
AGACAAAGAAATCACAACACAAGCGAGCAGTACCATTCAGGCGATTCAATCAGGGTTGAGCGTACTCAGACCAGGCGGAATCATGACGGTCATGATTTACTGGGGACATCCGGCGGGAGAAACGGAAAAAGAGGCAGTGGAAACATTTTGCCACGAGCTAAGTCAATTGGATTATTTGGTTTTAAAATACCAATATATCAATCAGCAAAACCAAGCCCCGTTTTTACTGGCCATCGAACGCAGGGAGCAATAAAGAGAACGAAACGGGATCCTTTCCCGGGCAAGCGCAACATCCGACATCATTCCTATGGGAAAGCAATTATTTTGTCAGGTCGCGTAGAGGTGTACAAAAATAGGCACGCTCTTGCTCTTTCTGGCACATACCCTATGTAGAGCAATGTGGCAAGGGGGATCTACGTGGACAGAATCGGGATAATGTTGGATTGGGCCCTTATGGAGAAAGGAATTCATGGCATCAAGTCATATGAGCGTCTGCCTTATTATGTCGAAATCGGTAAAGAGCTTGGATTGGAGCCTGTTTTTTTCCATCCGCGGCATGTGAAGCCAGGAGATGAAAGAGTCAAGGGATATTTTTGGAACGGAAATCGACTCGTCTCCCAACTGGTTTCAGTCCCGCGAGTCATCCACAATCGTGTTTTGACAGGGGATGCAACAGCGAGGAATGTGATTCGAAGATTGAGCCAAAAGAAGACGGTGTTCAATGGCTTGGTTGTACGGGATAAGCGAAAAGTGCACCAGATGCTCTGGAAAAACGAGCAACTCCGTAGCTATCTGCCGCATACAGTGCCTTATTCCATGGTGCAGTTGCGTCAGTTCTTGGATAAGTACCAGGTGGTGTACGTCAAGCCTTCGATTGGATCAGTCGGAATTGGGGTAGCACGTATTGAACGGCACGGAGGCAATTATCACTTCATTGCATCGAAAAAACGGCAGATTTTATCTCATTCGCAGATACTCTCCACGGTGCGACGCTGGGTCGGTAACAAACGATTTCTAATCCAGCGAGGAATTCCTTTGGCGCGCTATGGAGGAAAAACGTTTGATATTCGTGTTTCGGTGCAGAAAAACAAAGAGAAGCAGTGGACTGTGAGCGGGATGGTTGCCAAGGTCGCCAATAAGAAAAACAAGCTGAGCAATCTCTCTCGAGGAGGGACAGCAGTACCGTTTTCGGAAGCTTTGGTACCCATCTTTGCTGAGGTGAAACAACAACAAGCGGTCATCGAAAGAGTTAGCATAGCGGCGGTGGAAATTGCGAAGCAGTACGGTCGGCATTTTGCATCGTTAGCAGACTTAGGCATGGATATGGGAATTGACGAGCGAGGCAATCCGTATTTGATTGAAGTCAATGTGCGTGATCAGCGCTATTCGTTTTTCAAGGCTGGAGAGAGTGCAATGTTTAAACAAACATACCGTCATCCACTGGAATATGCGCAGACATTACTCGCTGAAAAAAAGAAACAGAAGCATCAGCTGCTATCGCCAAGTTATATGTTCTAAAGAAGAAATGCAGAAGAATGTGAAAAAGACGGTGGCAATTATTGCCCCGTCTTTTCGTATGCGGTGACCTACGATTCTGCCGGCTGTTGTTGGTCAGCAGCCAAAGGAAAGGGCAGATTGCGAAAGTGACGATATACCAAAGCCAATATCGATTTTCGAGTCAAGATTCCTTGGAAATAGTGCTCGTCGTCTTCAATGCAGACGAAAGGGTGATTAATGGACACTTCCAATGCTTTCAAAAATTCATCGGTGTCACGCAATCGAGGGACCTTCGTATCCATCACGTCATCTACAATATGTTCGGACATACGCTCGGTCTCAAAGCGTTCCAGACCTAGAGTCTTATTCATGATCATATTCGTGCTGATTAACCCATGCAAACGATACTGATGATCCAGTACAGGAACGGCTGAATAGCCGGACTTGATTAGTACTAGAAGGGTGTGCTCAAGCGAATTACCTAACTGCACATGTGCGACCTTTGTGGACGCGATTATGAGATCTTTGATCGGAATATGTAACAAAGGGATCTCTTGATTCATCCAGATCCACCACCTTTTCTTTCTGACGTCCATAGCAGTGAGCACTGCTTGTGGTCCTCTTCTATGATACCGTAAGCGAGGTACAAACGGTAGGGTTACATTTAGAAAACTTGGCGTTGGCAAGCCTTTGGTGGGCACTAGACGAAAAAAAGCCCGGCAGTTACGCCAGGCAAGTAATCGAGGTGTGGAACAATCGTCCCTAGTTCTAGTATGGGAGATCATGTTGTTTTTTACATTAGGAGTTTAGAGGAAACCAGGTTCTCCCTTACGCTTTATACGTTTGATTTTTGAAAATCGGTTTTGCTTCCACCCGTTTTTTCCGATTGAACCAAAAGGACATCGTCGTCAACTCGTAAAGGAAAATGCACAGTGGCGGTGTAATCACGAACATGCCGAGAACTATTGACGGTGTTGACCAGCCTAGTCGATGAATGACGTAGCTCTGCAGTAAGAACAAGATCAACGGATGAACCAAGTAGATAGCCATATTTTGTTTGGCTAACCGGGCAAGCCAAGGACCGAGTGTAGGCAGTTTGCCGAGATAACTGGATGCAGGGTAAAAGCTGATAATCACACAGAGTGTGTACACCAAGTAAAGCGGTTCGAAAATATTCATGCTCTCGTAATAGCTTTTGGAGCCGGAAAGATAGCTGTACGCCATCCATACGGCTGCACTTGCCATCACAACGATAGAAGGTATTTGAAGGCGTTTCACCCACGTCCGCCATTTATCCACATTCATCCCGGCATAAGCGCCGAGTGCAAAAGTAAATACGTACATGAAAACATAATGCTGTCCGTAAACATAACTATGCTTTATGAGGGACAGGAATGGGTTTGCAGCCCAATCAATGGCCCATAAAGGCTTGATAAACAAATAATGGTAGAGAACGTACAGACCAGCTTGTCCAATAAATAGGGCGATGATCCAGCGGAAGTTCAAGTACCGTTCTATCCACGATTTGATCAGGCAAAACAACAAGCACAGTTGCAAGTAAAGCGGAATGTAATACAGGTGGTAGAATGAGCTACCCGTAAACAGACTATCGAAAAACGGTCCTACCAGCACGGCCGGGTCAAAGGTTTGGTGTTTAAAATAGGTGAAGATGGCCGTCCAAATTACGTAAGGAAAAATAACCGCGCGCCAGCGTTTTTTCCAGAAAGCACGCCAATCCAATTGTCGGTTCTGATACCAGTAAAACAGCAGCATTCCAGTTGCAAATATAAACAAAGAGCGACCGAATTTTAACAAGATGATTAGAACGGCTTGTAAATCACTATTCCACGGATACGTCTTCTCATTTGAGAGAAAAAAACTGAGGATGTGAATCATCAAGACAGTAAGAGCCCCAAAAACAAAAAGGGCATTCAGATCCTGAAACGTCCCCTTTCGATTGCTATTCATAATTCCTCCAGAATTTTACCGGCAGCACCTGGAGAATCAAAAGCAAGTAAATTGCCCGTTATTCGGGTAAGTGCCAGTCAGGTGCGGCCAGTTCTTTTGCGGTATAAGAAAATAAGTGTAATCGTTGCGACAAATGATGCCTCGACTCTGTCACTAACTCATTTTGCACATAAAAGGGGGTAGGTGATACAGCCCACTCAGAACGAATTGTCTCCAATAGACGTGCTTTCACATCATCTATAGTGGCCAATTTTCCAGTCAAACTCGCAATACTGCCAACAGTAGAAGCATTGATGGAAGGAATTGGCTTATGACTTTGCATTTCATCCAAGCCTGCGAGATGGTAAAAGCGTTCCATCCATTCCCCTCGTGGCCGATCATCTACGTTAATGCATAACTGCAAAATAGAACCGTGTCGCGTGCGTCTTTGTGCCATACCTCCGATTTTTTTACCGTGAATGGAAAAATCGTATTCCCCTGCACAGTAGGAACCCTTCACTTCTCCAAATTCCAGCTTCCCGTAATCGCGCAGGCCCACATCAAGAAGCTGGGCTACAAACGAGAAGAAGGAGTCAATGGAAATCGAAGTGTCAGGCAATAAACAAGCCATATTGAGTACGCCAGCATCAAGCGGAACACAAGCTCCACCAGACGAGCGAAGAACACAACCAAAGCCATCTTGACCGAATTCACGCAAGGCTTGTTGGAGATGAGGAAGCTTGGCGTCTCTGCGGCCGAGATACAGCGCCTGATCGTACACCCAGAGATGAATCACAGGGGATGCAGATTCAAATTGCATGCTGGCTGCCAACGCTTCATCACGGATTAAAGGCTCAAGTGGACTATCCTGGTAGGTACCGGAGTCCATCCAACGAAACGGTTGATTAACAGAAAATGACATAGGAAGGCTCCTTCACAGGACAAGAATAGCTACCATTATAACATCTGAAATGCGTTTATTTCTACGTTTTCGCTATCTTTTTTCCATTTGGTAGAACATGCATGTCAAGTAGAGTGAAAAAATACCCGACAGGCCAAGATAGCTTGTCGGGTATTCATATGGTTCTTTATTTGGTCTCCTTGAAGGAGAAATTGTCCAGATAGGTCGTTTTGCGAGGCGCGTTTTCAGTTGCCTCTTCTTGCAGGTACAGACCGAGCTTTGTGCCTTCTTGTTTCACATACTGTTGACCGAACAAGTATTGATCGTTCAGGTAAATGGAAACAGTGTTCTCGTTAACTTCTACTTTTAAGCGATTGCTGGATTTCAGCTTGTAGGAGCTAGAAGTAATGATGTCAATATCGTCTTCTTCGACATCATTCACTTTACCTAAAACAACGCGATCTTTTTGGACGAATACAACATTGGCTTTTCCGTCTTTGCCGTTGAAGTAAAGGCCTCCTAAACCTTCACTGCCAACGACATTGACATCAACGCTCAATTCGTATTTCTTAACTTTGTCAGACTCATTCCAATTAAGTGGCAGGAAGTAGTGATCTAGATCATCGTCATCGGATTCCGCTGTCACTTGTTTGCTAGCGACCTCCCAGTTTCCTGTCGCTTTGTCTGTATCCCAGTTTTTCAATTTGGAATCAGAGAAGGAGTCGCTGATATTGAGTCGCTCTGGTTCTGGCTGAGGCTGTGGTTGACCAGGGGTAGGGAATACAATTTTGATCTCATCATCATCGTCACGATCCAAAATAGCACGATAGAGCAGAGAAGCAGCTTCCGCACGAGTAATCGGATCTTGTGGACGGAAATTGCCATTGTATCCTTTCATCAGATCAGTTTGGATCGCGATCGCAATATACGGACGTAGAGCTGACGAAATATCGTCGTAATCACGGAACTTTTTCAATTGATTCAGGTCGGCTTTGTACTTTTGATCGTAGCCCAACAGGCGTACCAATGCGACAGCAATGTCTTCACGTACTGCAGCTTGATCTGGCTTATACGTGTAGGTGGAGCCGGATTTGTAACCAGTCAAGTAAGGCTTGGCGTATTCCACATACAGAAATGCCCAGTGATGACGCGGTACATCCTTAAAGGTTTGGTCGACGTAGCGTTTGTTTATATCTACATCTGCTGCTGCGATCATAATCTTGGCAAATTCGGCGCGGGTAACTTCATTGTTCGGTCTAAATGTCCGATTGTCGTACCCTTTGATGATCCCTTTTGCCGCCATCTCCGTAATTTCCTTGTATGCCCAATGGCTACGTGGAACGTCTGAGAACGAAGGAGTGGAAGCGGCACCGACGACTGGGATAACCGTTAAGAACATCAACACCGACAAAAATACGGCTAGTGCTCTTTTCATGTTAACCTCCTCATAATGGCAATGTAGTTTTTGTTGACTGCTATTCAGACGGAGAGTGGGCTTGTATTGTTGCAGGAGAAAAAAATATTATGGTGAAAATAGGAAAAAAGACGGAGTTTCAAAAAATTTGGCAGGTAAGGAGGAGCATGTACCAATGGTAAGGGCATGCTTGTTTGACTTGGATGGAACGCTTTTGGATCGGGAACGGTCGTTGGATGCATTTTTGGCACGACAATATAAACGTACACGGCCGCTCCAGAAAAGAATGTCACTGAATGCGTTCATGTCCCGTTTTCATGAGCTGGACCAGCGTGGGTATGTGTGGAAAGACGTTGTCTATCAGACCATCGTGGAAGAGTCAACGATCGAAGAGGTTACTTCTGTATTTTTATTAGAAGAATACGTACAGCTATTCTGGCAGGACTGTCTGGCATTTACAGGCGTAGTTGAAACACTTCAGATTTTACGCCAATCGGGTATGAAGCTAGGGATCATTACGAATGGACACAGTGAGTTTCAAATGAAAAACTTGAATGCGATTGGAATTGAAGCATTTTTTCATGCCATTTTGATTTCGGAGCGGGAAGGGGTGTCCAAGCCAGAGTCAATCATATTTGAAAGAGCGCTGGACCGGATGGGAGTGAAAGCGAGTGAAGCGGTATATGTGGGGGATCACCCGGTTAACGATGTACAAGGTGCGCGTGCGGTAGGGATGAAGGCAGTTTGGAAGCGGGACATGTTTTGGGGGGATAACGTGGAGGCAGACGCTATCATCGATGAAATTCCCCAACTGATCACGATCCTAGGAGAGTGGCGAGAAAAATAGAGGAATCTCCATCAGCAAACGTACAAACGAGAAGGTTCAGGCGAACATAACAACCGAATCTGCCGTATCAATATGTTTTTTCTCTTGCGAAATCAAGCGATTTGCGTGCGCCGATAATGTCTTTCTTTGCGAGCATCTCACCAAACAACCACATCCTCTTGCCGGGAATACCCAGAGATGATCGGAACGGTCACTCGCCGTTTCGTACATATTTTGCCTCATAATGGTTATTATGCATTAGCTTTTGTATCACCCAAAATGATATAATTCTTTATTGGTTACTTATGTAGATGATTTTAGCTGAGGTGATACATGATGAAGGAAACGAAAGAGGCGACTGTGGACTTAAAATCCGATAAGTCTCCAAAGAAAACGGAAGACTATGCGAAATACTTCCAGGCCCCCTCTCTGAAAGATGCGAAAAAGCGTGGTAAGGAAGAGATTTTAGTCCATTACGATTTTAATATCCCAGAAGACATGCAGAACATCGGAAAAGGAAAGCGTTATCATGTTCGTACGTATGGCTGCCAAATGAACGAGCATGATTCGGAGACGATTTCTGGTATCTTGCAGGCAATGGGCTATACCTCCTCTGACTCTGTCGAAGATGCGGATGTCATCCTATTTAACACCTGTGCGATCCGCGAAAATGCAGAGGATAAAGTATTTGGAGAGCTTGGCCACATGAAGCGGCTCAAGAATAACAATCCGAATCTGATCCTCGGTGTTTGCGGCTGTATGTCCCAAGAAGAGAAAGTCGTCAAGAAAATCCTGAAAAGCTACCAGCAGGTTGACTTGATTTTTGGAACGCACAATATTCACCGATTGCCAGAACTGTTGCGCGATGCGATGTTCAGCAAAGAAATGGTGATTGAGGTTTGGTCCAAAGAAGGCGATATCGTCGAAAATATGCCGAAGCTCCGCGAAGGAAACACCAAGGGCTGGGTTAACATCATGTACGGCTGTGACAAATTCTGTACGTACTGTATCGTGCCGTATACCCGCGGAAAAGAGCGCAGTCGACGCCCGGAAGATGTTATCGCAGAAGTGCGTGATCTCGCTCGCCAAGGCTTTAAGGAAATCATGCTTCTTGGACAAAACGTCAATGCGTATGGGAAAGATTTTGAGGATATCGAGTATGGTTTTGGAGACCTGATGGACGAGGTCCGCAAGATTGATATCCCGCGCGTGCGCTTCACGACAAGTCATCCGCGTGATTTTGACGACCACTTGATCGAGGTGCTGGCAAAGGGCGGCAACCTGGTGGAGCAAATCCATTTGCCTGTTCAATCCGGATCGACAGAAGTACTCAAGCGGATGGCGCGCAAATATTCGCGTGAGCATTATCTGGAGCTCGTTCGCAAAATCAAGGACGCGATCCCGAATGTCTCACTTTCTACCGATATTATTGTTGGCTTCCCAGGCGAAACCGATGAGCAGTTTGAAGATACCATTTCGATGGTGGAAGAGGTTAAGTATGAATTTGCGTATACCTTCATTTATTCCCCACGTGAAGGTACACCGGCCGCTGTCATGGAAGACAACGTTCCAATGGAAGTGAAAAAAGCGCGCTTATATCGACTCAATGAAGTGCTGGCTCGCATCGCACTGGAGCAGAACAAAAAACTGCAGGATCAGGTTGTCGAGGTACTGGTGGAAGGAGAATCGAGGACGAATGCGGAAGTGCTTGCGGGACGTACGCGTACGAACAAGCTGGTCCATTTCACCGGCGACAAATCCTTGATCGGACAGTATGTGCACATAAAAATTACAGATGCGAAAACGTGGACACTCCACGGAGAACTCGTATCCAAAGTTGAGGTGTAGGTCATAATGGAACAAACAAACGTGTATACCCAGAATGAAATTCTTGAGAAAGCTCGCGAACTTGCAGCTATGATCGCGCGTACGAATGAAGTCGATTTCTTCAAACGTGCCGAACTGCAAATCAAGCACAATGAACGTGTGCAAGATTTAATTGATACATTAAAGCAGAAGCAAAAGCAAATGGTGATGTTTGAATCCATCAACAAGCCGGAACTGGTGAAAAAAGTGGAAGGCGAGTACAACCAATTGCATGAGGAGCTGGATTCCATTCCAATCGTTACGGAATTCAAGCAATCGCAGGTCGATGTGAACGATCTTTTGCAAATGGTCACGAACGTGATCACGAACACCGTTTCGGAGCGTATTATTTTGGATACAGGCGGAAACCCATTGACCGGAGAGACAGGTGGCGGGCCTGAAAAGAAAAAATCTGGCGGTTGCTGCTCCTAATTCTTGATAAAAAGCCTTCCCGGCGCTGTTTTGATGAATACCCAACAACTTTCCCAAATATAAGGTGGTTGTTTGCACGCTAGTCGAATGCCCTGCATACAAATGTACAGAAACGTTGTATGGAGGAGGTAACGAAATGTCGGGTATAGACAAAGATCTACAGTGCCGGGAACTTATCGCGAAAGCAGTCTGCGGCAAAGGCCATAAATTTTCTATTACCACCCACACCATCATACCGTCGCAAACTCCTTCGACGATCCTCGGATGCTGGATTATAAACACGAACTTCCAAGCAGAGAAAGTCGGAGATGCCGTTGAAGTATCTGGTACGTATGACGTCAACCTGTGGTTTTCGTTTGCTAATAACACGCAAACCGAAGTCAAGCGGGAAACTGTTCAGTTCTCCGTACTCGTACCGCTTACGTTCTTCGACAAGAACTGCAGAGGCGATCTGGAAATCGTTGCACGCGCCGTGGAGCAACCGAAGTGCATAAAAGCGGAGTTAAGTGGTGGTGGCACAATCACAGTCAGAGTTGAAAGTGAATATGCAGTAGAGGTCATTGGGGAAACAAAGGTGTGCGTTGTTGTCTGCAATAGTTGTGATGAAAAAGAGTTTCATCTGAGTGACGACTTTGAAGATAACAGTGACGAGTTTGATGACTTTGATTCCGCTACGCTACTCGACGAGCTCGACTAAAGAGGAGAAATTATCTCCTCTTTTTTCTTTTTTTCGGATATGTACCATTCACACTTTTTTCTGGGCGCAGTCATAAGATAACGAGAGAATAGCGGGGGAGTGTGGAAGGCATGATTCTACGCACAAAGGCGAGTCAGCGAGCTAACAAGCAGGAAGCGCCAGCAACACAACCGATGACGGCCAACGCTAAAGAAGTCGTAGCTTATTTGCATCGTCCAGAAATCGGGCGCTGGTTGGTCCGGCAAGGGAGAATACCTGTAACGACAGGAAAAGCAGCGCGACCGGGCTGGCGGACATATAGGATCTGCCTTTACCAAGACTATGTACTGGATATCGCCAGGAGCGAGGAGCAATCACAATGGCTGCTGCACCGGATGGAGGAGCCCGAATGGTATTCCGTCTCCTTGCCTTCCACCGAAACGGAGGTTCAGGTGGTGCAAGGGATAGCTGCTCGAAGTTTGTATGCCGCCGGAGCCGATGCGGGTCAAGTGACGATCATGGCTGCTTCTCCCCATCGTCTTAAGGTCGTCGAGGTGGAACCAAATTGGCCAGCCAAGCATGCTGACGAATATATGCAGCGGACTCGAGACTGGTGGGAAGGTCGGATACGCAAACAGCCGCAAAAGCTGCAAAGCATGGGGGCTGATCCCGAGTTTGCTTTACGCAAGCCTACAGGAGAGATGGCACTTGCTTCTGACTTCCTGAGTATTAATGGCACGGTTGGGTGTGATACGACACGCTATCGGGAAGAATTAGGTCTTCATCAGCACCCAGTTGCGGAGTTGAGACCTGCGCCATCGGAGGACCCTGATCAATTATTTATGCATATCTACGATAATCTGGCACTCGCATCCCAAAAAATAGGGAATTCGTCTATCGAATGGCTCGCTGGCGGAATGCCGTTTCAAGGTTACCCAATCGGTGGTCATATTCATTTTGGCGGGCTTACCCCTACTTTTTCTCTTCGGCGAAAGTTGGATGCGTACTTGGCTCTTCCCCTTGTTCTGATTGAGGATGCAGGTTGTATGAGCCGGAGAGAGCGATATGGATTTTTGGGGGATGTAAGGGAGAAGGAATATGGATTCGAATATCGTACACTCCCCAGCTGGCTGGTTGATCCCCTTGTCACTCGAGGTATTCTTCATTTGGCCCATTTGGTTGCAACCAATCACGAGAAGCTACAAGCGACGCCTCATCTAAAGCTCCCACTCATCAAAGCGTACTACCAGGGCGAAAAAGAAAAGCTCCTGCCGTACGTTGTCCAAGTCTGGCAAGAATTAAAGGAGCTACCAGGCTATACGCTGTCACGAATTCATTTGGATCAATACTTTTCTTTTTTAATCGAAAGCCAATCGTGGAAAACGGATGAAGACCTTCGCAAGACATGGAAGCTACTATAAACAGATCTACCATCGGATGCAGGGTCAACATTACCGTACAATCATGATATAATAGCGACGAGAATTAGTAGGCTAGGAGAAGAAAACCATGGCTCAATATACCCCGATGATTCAACAGTATCTGGCTATCAAAAAAGATTATCCGGATACTTTCTTATTTTTTCGCTTAGGCGATTTTTATGAACTGTTTTTTGATGACGCCATTCTTGCGTCCCGTGAGCTGGAAATTACACTGACGGGACGTGAGGGTGGTGGTTCTGAGCGCATACCAATGTGTGGTGTTCCACATCATGCGGCAGATGGCTATATTGCAGAGCTACTGAGAAAAGGACATAAAGTAGCCGTTTGCGAGCAAGTCGAAGATCCAAAAGAAGCCAAAGGGGTCGTTCGCAGGGAAGTTACACGCGTCATTACCCCGGGAACGATGATGGAAGGCAAATGGCTGACGGATAAGGAAAACAATTACATGGCAGCGTTGGCCCAAGTAGAGGGGCGAACGGGTGTTGCTGCGTGTGATATGAGTACAGGCGAGATGTACGTGACGTCCTTGGTGGGACAGGCAGAGGCATTTCTGGATGAAGCCTTGCAATACCGCCCCAAGGAGCTCGTCTTTTTTGGCCTCGCTGTTTTGCCGAAGACAGCACTGCCATCTACTGTCGTGGATGCGCACCAACTGGACGCATTTGCGGTGGATAGTCAATATGCGGAGCAGGCAAAAGGGCTGGATATGTCCATGCGAGCGGCGGTCAATGCTCTCTTGTTCTACATAGGGACGACGCAAAAACGCAGTCTTGCCCATATGCGACTGTTAAAGCAGTACGATGCAAAGCAGTATCTACAAATGGACGGCTTTTCCAGACGTAATTTGGAATTGACAGAGACCATTCGCGATAAGACGAAAAAAGGCTCTCTGTTGTGGCTGTTGGATCGGACTCAAACCGCAATGGGTGGTCGTCTCTTGCGCAGATGGATTGAGCGTCCGTTGCTCAGTCGCGATCAGTTGGAGGCACGTCTGAGCGCTGTGGAAGCCTTGAAGGGTGACATGCTGCTTCGCTCCGATTTGCGGACTTGCTTGGATCGTGTCTATGATTTGGAGCGTCTGGCGGGCCGAATTTCCTACGGGAATGCGAACGCACGAGATCTCATTCAGCTGCGAATGTCTTTGGAAGCCGTACCAGAGCTGAAGCAGTATATGATCCAAACGAATACGCCGGTATTGATGGAACTGGCGCAAGGGATGGATGAGTGCACGGATATCGTCAACTATTTGGCTCATGCGCTCGTGGATGATCCCCCGATATCGGTTCGTGAAGGCGGAATGATTCGGACGGGATATGATGAGTACCTGGACAAGCTCCATACGGCAAGTCGTGAAGGGAAGACATGGATTGCACAATTGGAGCAGGGTGAACGAGAAGCGACAGGGATTCGTTCACTCAAAGTTGGCTTCAATAAGGTGTTTGGCTATTACATCGAAATATCGAAGTCCAATATCGCAAACGTTCCATCTGGGCGGTATGAGCGCAAGCAAACATTGGCCAATGCAGAGCGGTACATCACACCAGAGCTGAAGGAACGCGAAGCGCTCATTCTTGAAGCGGAAGAAAAGATGATTGAGCTGGAATACCAACTGTTCGTGGCTGTAAGAAGTGAAGTTGCGAAGCATATACCAAGATTGCAGAACCTCGCAGAGCGCATTGCATCTGTGGATGTTCTCCAGGCGTTTGCTACGGTAAGTGACGAGCGGGGCTTTATACGCCCTGAGCTTGTGGAAAACGGCGAATACGTCATTACAGAAGGGCGTCACCCAGTAGTAGAAGCCGTTCTGGAACGCGAAAAATACGTGGCAAATGACGTGGAGATGGATCAGACGAACCGTCAAGTTTTGCTCATTACGGGTCCAAATATGGCAGGTAAGAGTACGTACATGAGACAGATCGCCTTGATTACGGTGATGGCACAGATCGGTTGCTTCGTTCCGGCTAAACAGGCCAAGCTGGCGATTGTCGATCAGATCTTTACTCGGATTGGGGCAGCTGACGACCTGGTAGGTGGACACAGTACGTTTATGGTGGAAATGCTGGAGACCAGACACGCCTTGCAAAAAGCGACAGCGAAGAGCTTGATCCTGCTCGATGAAATTGGCCGCGGGACTTCGACGTACGATGGAATGGCGCTCGCACAAGCGGTCATTGAGTACATTTGCCAAAAAATCGGTGCCAAAACACTCTTCTCGACGCACTACCATGAGTTGACCGGGCTAGCAGAGACGTTGAGTGGTGTCGTGAATGTCAACGCTCGATGCGAAGAACGGGAAGGAAAGCTCCTGTTCCTTCACAAGATTGAAGAAGGACGAGCAGATAAAAGTTATGGAATCCATGTGGCTGAACTGGCTGAAATGCCGACCTGGGTCATTGAACGGGCGCGCAGTATCTTAACTGGGCTTGAAGCGAATGGAAATGCAGGGAATGGAAATGCAGCGAGTGACATGCAAATGTCGCTCGAAACGCTATGGACGGCACCAGTTGCTGCGGTGCGTGAAGAACCGATGCAGTTTACGTCGGCGGAGGAAGACTCGATTATGGCTGAACTGCGCGAGCTGGATTTGAATTCAACGACGCCAATGGACGCCATGATGAAGCTATATGCATGGAAACAGCAATTGAAAAAGCGATAGGGTTCGTCCGGAGGGGAGGCACTCATGGGAACCATTCAAGTTTTAGATGAGCATCTCGCCAATATGATTGCTGCAGGGGAAGTAGTGGAAAGACCAGCTTCGGTTGTCAAAGAGCTGGTCGAAAATGCAATTGATGCCAGTGCAACGACCATCGAGATCCACGTAGAGGAAGGCGGTCTGGAGATGATTCGGATCGTTGACAATGGGAAAGGGATGGATCGGGAAGATTGCCAGCTGGCTTTTGAGCGCCATGCCACCAGTAAAATCAGCAATGCGCGTGATTTGTTCCGCATTCGTACACTGGGATTTCGTGGCGAGGCACTGCCGAGTATTGCGGCAGTCTCGCGCATGGAGCTGACGAGCAGTACGTCCAGTAGTGAGGTAGGTACGCATCTCTTGATGGAAGGTGGGCAGCTCGGAACGATTTCCGATAAAGCCGCTGTAAAAGGGACGGAAGTATGTGTACGCAGTTTGTTTTTCAACACACCTGCTCGCTTGAAATACATGAAGTCGATCGCTACGGAAGTCGGACACATTTCCGATTATGTGAATCGGCTTGCACTTACGCATCCATCAATCTCCTTTCTGCTGACTCATAACGGCAAGACACTTTTGCAAACGTCTGGCGACGGAAAGCTGCTGCACGTCATGGCGGCTATCTACGGTGTGCAAGTAGCGAAGCTGTTGCTACCAATTGCAGGGGAGACCCTCGACTATAAGTGGTCTGGTTTTCTTTCGAAGACGGAAGTGACAAGGGCGAATCGCTCTTACCTTTCGACACTGGTAAACGGTCGGTACGTGCGAAGCTATTCAATCAACAATGCGATTATGCGCGGTTATCATACATTGTTACCCATCGGCCGCTATCCGATTGTGGCTTTGCAGATCGAGATGGATCCGTCACTGGTCGATGTGAACGTACATCCTGCCAAACTAGAGGCGAGATTCAGTAAAGAAGATGAATTGTGCAGTGCAATTGAACAGTCGGTAAAAGAGACATTGCGACAAGGCTTAGGAATTGTCAGACCCATGGTTACGCAACCAAAAGCTAAGGTCGTCACCCAGGTCGTACAACCGCAGTTTGACCTGCAAATCAGCAAGCCTGAAACACCGCAATCGTCACTATTAGCAGCGAGTCCCCGACTCCAGGAATGGATGGCTAAGCAGGAAACGACAAGTAAGCAAGTGGATGTTGTGACGCATACCGCGCCATCCTTTGAGAACGGCACGGTGAAGGAGACTGCAGCCAACTACGAAAAGCTGGAGTCTGCGAAAGTAGAGGCTATCCCGCATGAAATCGTGCAAGCGACTCTGTTGGATCAAACGGACACGAGGGAAGCTTTCCAACCTTACGAGACTAAGCTTCCGTCACAGTTGGACATGGCTCCGGACAATTCAGCCGCAGCAGGTACTGATCAATCACCGCCACTCCCGGATGCTACCAATGAAAATGAGACGGATTCACCTGTTCCTGTTATGTACCCTGTTGGTCAAGTACATGGCACCTACATCGTCGCGCAAAATGACGAAGGCATGTATTTAATCGATCAACATGCCGCGCAGGAGCGGATTTTTTACGAGTATTTCATGGACAAGCTTGCAGAAGAGGGCGTTTCCAGCCAGATCATGCTGTTTCCTCATACGGTGGAGTATACGGCTGCAGAGGCAAGCAAACTGGAAAAGCGACTGTCGCTTTTGCAATCGTTTGGTTTGGAGATTGATGCGTTCGGTGGGCGGACCTTTATCGTTCGCGCTCATCCGCATTGGTTCCCAGAAGGGGCAGAGCTGGAGGTCATTGAGGAGCTCATTCAGTTTGTACTGGAAACGGGCGAAAATACCCAAGCCAATGTCGTGCTGATGCGTGAGAAAGCTGCCATCATGATGTCCTGCAAAGCATCGATTAAAGCGAATCGCTTCCTGACACATGCAGAAATGGAAAGCTTGCTGAATCAGTTGCGCAAGACGAGCAGTCCGTATACGTGCCCACACGGCAGGCCGATTGTGATTCATTTTACTGGTTATGACTTAGAAAAAATGTTTAAGCGTGTGATGTAAACTGTGCCCTCCTGCGGAGAAATCTGGGGAGGGTATTTTTGTGTGACTAATAACAAAAAGAAAACAATTAAGAAAGCAAAAAGACGTCCGAATTAGGACGTCTTTCTGTATTTATCTGTATACCGCATATATGTTGATCACAAATCTTGACTCAGGGCATCAGGCGTAATGAGTAAATTGCCCTGGCTCATGTTAACGATGTTGGATTGAGCAACAGAAGAAGCGACATTGTAAAAGCAAGTGCCCTCCTTTCGGGAATTTTCCTGATTTTTACACCTTGGATGTTGGCTTGCATAGTATAGTGTCGATGTGAAGTCATTATGATGAGGAGTTTTGACATTCCGATGTATAATAATTGCTGGAGACCTCCACCAAGCGGTTGTCAACCCATTTTCCCCCCAAGATGCACTTGTCCCCCTGGTCCTCCTGGTCCCATAGGCCCAACCGGTCCACAAGGTGCTACTGGCCCACCTGGTCCAGGGTGTATAGATCCGCCACCAGTAGCAACTCAGATTGTTTACGTGAATAAGGGCGGGAATGATACAACGGGTGATGGTACGGAATGCAACCCCTTTTTAACTGTGACAAGGGCGATGGCGTTCATTGTAGATGCTTCACCGACAAAACGTTATGCAATTTCTATAGGACCAGGAACCTTCACAGAACCACTTATTCACCTGAAGGCAAATGTCCAATTAATTGGAGCAAGTACATTATTAACCAGACTCGCTATCCCATTTGATATAAATGACCCATCCTGGAATGGAAACCTAAATGTTGATAATCGTGCTGGCTTTGTGGATTTATCGTTATTGACAGCGCCCCTTGATTTTAACTTTACAGCTAATGTAATCACCCCTTCTACGGGTCGATTATTCTTTGTGAGCATCAATTTTACTCCAACACCAGTATTTACAGGAAATAGCACTTTCCTTAGTCAGATTAATATCCGTGACTCCCAGTTATTTGGTGGCTATACGCAGAATGGTGCAAATGTCACAATGTTCGCTTCATATGTTGGAGGTGTTCCTTTACCGTTACCCCAACCCGTCATCACAATAAATTCTATCGTTCCATACGATACTCAAGTACATCTAATTGGTGGAGGGACAGATGGCGATGTAATAGTGAATGTGGCAAATGGAACTGTTCCTATCGATCCATTCGACCTTTTAAGTTTCGCTATAAAAGGCAGTTTGATTGTGAACGGTGTAGCAGGTGTCGTAACTAGAATTAAGGCTACTGTCGACTCGATTCCTATTAGAAGCAGAGTAACATTAATAGGAAATTCAGCGATAGAAAAATTGAATGATGCTGCTGGTTTAGCTTATACCCCTGCCAATCCCGCTGATTGGTCATTGGGACCTGTTCCGACAACAGTTCAAGAAGCATTGGATAGGATTGCTGCCAAGATAGCCCCAGTGTAGATTTCAATGATGAACAAAAAATAAATACCTTTTAAAATTGAACCCTCCGGCAAAGAAAGTTGCTGGAGGGTTTTTGTCGATAAATCTTATCCCATGTTATTAAAATCAGGGGGATTTTACCAGCGAAAAGAGCATCAATTATTGCATTGTCATTAGGCATCGTGTTAAGTGGCTGCAGTACAACGCCAGAGAATAACACGCCAGTTCCATCAGCTACAACTACCTCATCTGCACCAGCCCCAGCTTCTGAACAGAAGACTATGTAAGCCGAGGAAGTGAGTAGAGGTGATTTAGGGCCTGGTGAAATCGACGCTGCATCGGCAGGTGGCATAGGATTTGGCAGGTGGGTGACAACTTTAAAGTTCGCGGACATGCCTCCCAAGATTTTGATCCGAGACATATTTACGCTGTTTACTCACCCAAGTGGTTCTTTTTCTTTTTCAATAAAAAACGGAATAGACGACTATTCCGCCTCTTTGGTTTATTCAGAAAATTTAAAAATCAAGATTGATTTTAGATAAACACTGACTTATGATTACTTGCAAAAAAGAGGTGAAACGAAATGAGTTCATCACGCCAAACGGGGATGTTTATTTATCCGTGGGATATAGCTGAGAGTGGTATCGAAGCTGTGATGCAAACATTGCAAGAAGCCAGGTGCAATACAGCAGTGGTCAATAGCAGTTACCATCAGGGGAGATTTTTTCACCCGCGAAGCAAAACGTTTCGCAGGCTGCCGTTTTCAGGAGTATCGTTTACGCCTGAATGGTCGAAGTACAACCGTTTGCGCCCGACCGTACACGAGCAAATTGCACAAGCAGGCATTCTTGCCAAAATGAAAGAAGCTTGTGAGCAGGCAGGAATGGGGTTTCATACATGGTGGGTTGGCCTTCACAATTCTACGCTTGGTTTGGCTCATCCAGATCTTTGCGTACAAAACATTTGGGGGGATACATACACTTACGCGCTATGTCCTTCGCAGCCTGAGGTTCAGCATTACGCCAAGGCGCTTTTTAGCGATACGCTTGAGCAGGTAGAGCCAGAGCGGATTTTGATCGAAGCGACCGCCTTTTTGCCGATAAAGCATGGCGAGCATCATGAAGTATGCCTCCTGCCGTTAGGAGAGTCACTGCAATGGTTACTCTCGCTTTGTTTTTGTGGGGCGTGTACGGAACGTGCCGAATCAAAGAGAATCGATGTCGGAGCAGTCCAACAGCTTGTATCGAGGCTAGTCAGTCAAATGGTGGAAGCCGATCGTATCTCGCAAGTATCCGCTGAAGCGAGAGAAGTTGCCTTTTTGCTGCTGGAATATCCGGAATTGTATCACTATCAACAATCCCGTCTGGAAGTGGTAGATGGGCTATGGAGGAGCCTGAAGGAAATCGCGCAGAGTAAGGGGACTGCGTTGGATGGCTTTCCGTCCTCGACACCGTTTTTTGTGAATCAGTCCTATTGGGAAGGGGTTTCGTTGCGAAAAGCTGCCGCTACATTGGATCGCCTCGTTCCGCTCGCCTATGGAGACAGTGTCGGTGATGTGGCGTATACCTTTCATGCGATCAAGCTTGTAGCGCCAGAAGCTGCGCTGGGGGCAGCTTTCTCCCTACATCATAGCCAAATCCAGTCAGCAGTCGAGTTGGCAGCGAGGGTGAAAACTGCAGTGGACGCAAGCGCTCAATCGATTATTTATTACAATCTCGGCCTGTTAAATAACCGCAGGCTGGACTGGATCAGACAGGCGAACCTTACCATAGAGGAGTAGATATGCTCATAACAAAAAAGACCCACGGAACTTCGCGGGTCTTTTTTACATGTGTGAAACTGATGGACTGGAAAATCATACTTCAGTCCGACGCGCTTTCATAAAAAATGGTATGATTGTCATAGCAAAGAGGAAAACAGTTTGGTTCAGATTCTATTTGACCGGCAAATTAATCCTGCTTACAATAATATGATCGTTACCGTTTATGTAAAAACCGTCGAGTCGTTTTTCTAGAACAGCAGTTCTTGTCAAAAAGGGCGAAGACGTAAGGAAGGGAACAAAGGCGTGATTGTTACGACAGGACTTGAGCCTGGTGAAGAAACCTTGCGTCACGCAGCCGAATTGGCTAGTACATTGGGGCTACAGGTTGTGAATCGACGCGATTTTTCATTGGGTCAAATGCGCAAGCGATATGGGGTAGAAGAAGTATTGGTGGTTTCCGCTCTCGGAGCACGTTTGGAAGTGCCGGGGAAAAAACCATTCTTTTTTCATCCGAACACATCTGCTTTTCGTATAAAGCGGCTTATGCGCGGCGATACTGATACTATGCTTGTTGCTTGCCAAATTCATCCAGGGGATGAAGTGCTGGATGCAACCTTAGGTTTGGGTGCTGATGCTATTGTATTTTCTCATGCGATTGGCGCAAATGGGAAAGTCGTTGGCATCGAATCTGAGCGATTGTTAGCTATCTTGGTAGAAGATGGACTGCGGCATTGGTCATCCGATGCGGAAGAATTAGAGCAAGCCATGCGCCGTATTGAGGTACGATGTGGCGACCATCTAGAAGTACTGAGAGGACTGCCTACACGTTCCTTCGACGTCGTTTATTTCGATCCCATGTTCGAGATAACTGTACAAAGCTCGTCGGGGATCGCCGGAGTCCGGGAGCTCGCCAATCCAGATGCTCTTTCAGAAGAGGCTGTTTTGGAAGCGCAGCGAGTTGCGAGAAAACGTGTGGTAATGAAAGAAGGAAAAGAAGGTAGGATGTACGAGCGTTTTGGTTTTACGCCGTTTCGCTCCCGTGGCCAGCAGGTCGTGTACAGCTACAAAGAGATAGGTGGAGGGGAGTGACCTTGCAACAGAGAGAAAGGCTAGTCGTGATTATTGGCCCAACAGCGGTTGGCAAGACCCAGCTTAGTTTGGAGCTGGCCGAACAGTTCGACGGTGAGATCATTTCCGGAGATTCCATGCAAGTATACCGTGGAATGGATATTGGCACCGCAAAAGCAGAGCCTGAGGAACTTGCGAGCATACCGCATCACCTCATTGATATTAAAAATCCAGACGAAGAATACTCTGTCGCGATGTTTCAGGAAAGTGCCGCAGCGCTGATTACAGACATCAACCAACGTGGCAAACTTCCGTTTATCGTCGGCGGGACAGGTCTGTACATAGAATCGGTTACCCATCGATTTCAGTTTTCCACCACTTCTCAAGACCCTGAGTTCCGTGATCGTCTGCAAAGATTGGCTGACAGCGAAGGCGTGGAAGCACTGCACGCCAGACTGGCCGGCGTCGATCCGATTACAGCCGAACGCTTGCATCCCAATGATGTAAAGCGGGTGATACGCGCATTGGAGATTTATGAAAGCAGCGGGTACAAAATGTCCGACTTTCAGCTACGGGCGCAGCATTCACCTTATGATTTGGTGATGATCGGTCTCACGATGGACCGCGCAAAGCTGTACGAACGAATCAACCACCGGGTCGAACTCATGATCGAAGCGGGACTGGTTGAGGAAGTGAGGGGGCTCTTAGATGCTGGCTACGACGCGTCACTCGTCTCCATGCAAGGCTTGGGGTACAAGGAGCTCATCCCTTATCTGTATGGAGAAATCACGCTAGAAAAAGCAGTGAACGACATACAGCAGCGAACGCGACATTTTGCAAAACGCCAGCTTTCTTGGTTCCGGCGCATGGCAGAAATTCAATGGTTTGACATGACTGATCCGGCCGAACAGAGGAATAACGTGGAAACTATCAAGCGAATATTGGCAGGAAAGTTTCAACAATTGCCGAATATATAACATACAAGTCCTTTTAGGGGGTAGTGTACATGAAACAGACGATCAACATTCAAGATACGTTCTTGAATCATTTGCGGAAAGAAAACATCGCGGTTACCATTTACCTTGTGAACGGATTTCAATTGCGCGGGTATATTAAAGCATTCGATAATTTCACGATTGTGATTGATAGCGAAGGCAAGCAACAATTAGTATACAAGCATGCGATCTCCACTTTCACTCCGCAACGCCCTGTATCGCTCATGTCTCAAGAGAACAACCAACAGTAAGCAAATCAACACCAACAGCCAGGATACATGTGATCCTGGTTCTTTTTTTATGATCTGGCGCGTGGGGGATGATTGCATTTTCTGCTGTTTGGTACTCTGGCGCATCTTTTTTCATCAGCGCATTTCTCATCAATCAGAGATGGAAATACCTCAATCGAAAAAGTATCAATAAAAAAGCCCTGTCGCCGTTGTGAAGTGCACCCCTTAAAGTAGACATTGGAAAAACCCCTGTGGTTTACCGATGAACTTTAGGGGGTGCATTTTTTTATGGCAGCTAAAGGGCAAAAGTTTATGAGCTATCCAGAAACACTGAAAAGGGAAGCCATACGTTTACATCTTGAGGAAAAATGGACGTATAAACGAATTACAGAACATCTGGGAATTCTGGACAAAGATCGTGTGAGAAAGTGGATGAGAAAGTATAGACAGCTTGGAGAGTTTGGACTCCTAGATCAACGTGGACGTCGGGAGACGTATATTGACCAGGACCGTCATGTTCAAAAATTAAAGCGTGAAAATGAAATCCTAAAAAAGTGTTTGGAAATCTGGGTACGGGAGGTGTAAGGAAGAAATATCACATGGTGGAGACATTGTCTTCAATCTTCATGGTAACTGAGATTTGTAAGGCTTTAGGTGTCTCGAGAAGCGGATATTATAAATACCTCTCCACTAGAAAACAGAACAAGGACAAAGCTTTGAAAGAGAAAATCAACATGATCTATAAGCAAAGGAAAGGAATTTACGGCTACCGCAGAATTCAAGCAGAACTAGTACGCCAGTATGGTTGTAAAGTAAACCATAAAAAAGTGTTACGGTTGATGCAAAATCTGGGGATTAAAGCAGTTATTCGCCGGAAACGTGCCCATATCACCACTTTTCAAGCCATTGTTTCCGATGGACGTGTAGCCGAGAACATGCTAAATCGTAATTTCGTTGCTCAGAGACCAAATCAAAAATGGGTAACTGACGTTACCCAATATCGAATCGGAGATGAACGCATCTATCTCTCAGCAATTAAAGATTTGTGTACGCGCGAAATTGTTGCCTATCATATCAGCTCTCGAAACGACAATGCGCTTGTTCTTCAGACTTTCAAGAAAGCATTTAAAACACAAAAAGACGTGACTGGTGTGATCGTTCACAGCGATCAGGGTCACCAGTACACGTCTCATGCATACCACGACATGCTGCCTACGGTTGGCGCCAAAATCAGCATGTCACGACGAGGCAATTGCCTAGACAACTCCTCGATGGAGAGCTTCTTTTCTCATTTGAAAACCGAAGCTCTATATCCCTATGATATACGAGATGTACAAGATGCTCAAAGAAGAATTGAGGAATATATCCATTTTTACAACGAAGAACGTCTTCAACTGAAATTAAAAAAACTGACGCCTAGTGAATTTAGACGTCAGTTAGCGGCCTAACGGCCAGGGTTTTTCTTACTGTCTACGAAATGGGGTCTTGACCATTGAAGCGAACAGGGCTTTCACATTACTCCATGCAATGATTATTCGTGTAAATTTGGAAAGTGATGCCAAACTTGTCCTTCACATTGCCGTATGCTGGGCTGAAGAACGTTTCTTGCAGAGGCATAAGCACTTGACCGCCTTCTTGCAGGGCATCAAAAATCTTATGAGATTGTTCTTTATCATCGGTCGAGATGCAGATGGTCACTTGATCACCAAGTTGATGCGGTTGTCCTGGAAAGGTATCGGAAAACATCATTTCAGTTTCACCGACGCGAATAGTAGCATGTCCGATACGATTCTTGGCTTCTGCAGGTAATGGGAACTCCGGATTTTCCGGCATTTCACCGAAGGTTTGCTTGAACAGCACTTCAGCACCTAGCGCACCCTCGTAGAAGCTGATTGCTTCATTTGCAGTACCATTCAAAACGATGTAAGGAATCAAACGCAATGCCATGTGTCAACATCTCCCTTGGTTTTCATATGACCAACTTGTCAAAGCCACTTGCTATTATTGCCCATAATGTGATTGTAATGCACAGAACGTATGTTTGCAAGTGGTAAATTGATCAGGACGCTGATGAACTCCGACGAACCATGACTACGTAGCAGACAATGGCGCTGATCGTAGAAAGAGCAATGATGATCCCCATTGGTACTGCGGTATATTCGCCGCTGATTCCCACAAGTGGAGCGACAATTCCGCCGCTGATGAAGGAAAGGAGCCCTTGGAGAGCAGATGCGCTTCCTGCCGCCTTGCTTTGATTTTGCATGGCGAGGGAAAATCCTGTCGCGCCCACGATCCCTACACTGGATACGACAAAGAAGAGGGGAACAAGCACAGCAATAAGACCAGCTTGAAATAGAATCATTGCCAGAAGGAGGATTCCGCCGACTCCCGCAATGGTAATCCCAGCAATGAACAAAGAAGTTTCTCTCACTTTACCTGCAAGCTTACCTGTGATTTGACTCGCAATAATAATGCCTACACCATTAATCGCGAAAATGAGACTAAACGTTTGTGGAGACACTTCAAATATTTTTTGAAACACAAAGGGCGAACCGGCGATGTATGCAAACATGGCAGCAGTCACCAGTCCCTGCGCGATGGCGTACCCCATAAAAACGCGATCCTTCAGCAAGGTACCAAAGGTAGTCAGTGTATTGCCGATTCCCGCCTTGGAGCGGCGCTCTTGTGGTAATGTTTCTGGCAGAGCAAGCAGCACGACTAGGAACATGATAGCGCCAATCAGACCCAGTACGACAAACACGCCGTGCCAGGTAGTAAATTGGAGAATTTGTCCCCCCACGATAGGTGCCGCGATCGGGGCGATTCCGTTAATAAGCATCAAGAGGGCGAAAAACTTCGTGAGTTCTGTCCCTGCGTACAAATCGCGAACGGTAGCGCGGGCGATAACAATTCCCGCAGAACCAGCAAGACCTTGTACGAAGCGAAGCAAGACGAACGTATAAATAGAGGGAGCTATCGCACACAAAAAGGAAGAGACCGCATACAAAATGAGCCCGATAATTAAAGGGATTCTTCGACCGCGTACGTCGCTGATCGGCCCTGCGAATAACTGACCAATGGACAGGCCGAGCATGCATGCTGTCAGACTGAGTTGGGTCATGGAGGTGCTCGTCTGCAAATCATCAGCAAGCATAGGAAGCGCAGGTAAATACATATCTAGGGACAGTGGACCAAAAGCAGAAAGTGACCCTAGAATCGCAGCCATCCACAGCCGGCGTGATTTGTTGCCAGTTAGGGACGAGGAATCAAGTTCTTTTGCTAGATTATTCACGGCAAGTTGTCAAACCTTTCTCATTATTATTCCAGGAAAGAAGCTTTTTACAACTCAGAAGAGGGTTGCGTATTTTGCAAGTAAAAAGCTTGGAGGTTGCTGTGCATGCGATCGAGCAAGCCACGCAACACATCCTTTTCTTCATCAGAAAATCCGATGAAGCAATTTTCCTCAATGACACGTAATACTTCTTTGACATGCTTGGTAGCCATCCGACCTTTGTCGGTAAGATAAACGCGGGAGATACGTTGGTCCCGTTCATCTGCTCTGCGCTCGACAAGTCCCGATTTGGCCATCCGATTAATCATGACGGTAAGCGTAGCAGGCTTTACCCCGATTTTTCGGGCCAATTCTCTTTGAATCATTCCATCTTTTTCAATCAAGCGCATCAACAGAATGGGTTGACCTGGATAGACGTCGTATTTTTGAATCAGAAATTCTACATTTTGCCGATGCATTTTCATTACATGCGACGCAGAATGGGTTAATGCGGTTGCATAACTGAACTCCACCAAAGTACCCCCAATTAATTAGTTTGCTAATGAATATTCTGTTAAAGACGTCCGTAAGTTAATGCCTTGTCCTATTATACAAAAACGATTGATCTTCGTCATGAAAATGATTTGCATTTACGAGCTTTGGAAGGATACGCTGCATTCTTTGGAGAAGTAATGATGTCCTTGAAAATCGAATGAATAGGTTAGGTGAGATCAAGATGATCCTGAATGAAAAAATAAAAGCGGCAGTCGTACAATTAACAGGGGTAGACGGGGAAGATCTCGGAATCATCTCCACAAAAGAAGCGCTTCAAATGGCAAAAGAACAGGGAGTGGACCTGGTATGTCTGTCTTTGGCTTCGAGTCCGCCGCCTTGTCAGTTAGTGAATCGAACGAATTATAAGGAACAGGTCATCAAGGAAAACGCCAAAAACCGAAAAGCAGAAAAAGGCGTAAAAGTAAAAGAAATTCGTTTAAGTGCCTACATCGAAGACCATGATTACGATACGAAAATAAGACAGGCAGAACGAATTCTTTCATCCGGGGATGCCGTGCAGTTGACTGTAAAACTGGAGAAAAAGGAAGGTCAGGAAGCCAAGCGATTAATTGAGCAGCTCATCAAAGATCTGGCTCATTGCGGAAAACAGGATAAAGGGATTCAAGTAAGCGGCAAGCAGGTAGTTGCCAATCTATTGCCACTCTAATGACGAAAAGGGAGTAAGCGCATGCCTTTTACTTTTGCTCATCCGGCTATAGTACTGCCGTTACGCAAATGCAAGTGGTTTTCGTTCTCTGCCCTCGTCTTTGGCAGTATGGCACCGGATTTTGAGTATTTCTTCCGGATGCAGCCATACAGCGTGTACAGTCACACCATGCTCGGATTGTGGCTAGTTGATTTGCCCATCGCGATCCTATTAGCGTTTTTGTACCGGTACGTGGTCAAGAATCCGATGCTTGCGCGTTTGCCGGAGTGGATAGGACGAGGGATGGACAACACAAACCATGGAAGCAGAATGCCAGCATGGCGAGCGGCAATTGTGTTTATATACTCAGCGTTAATCGGCAGTTTGAGCCATATGGCATGGGATGCTTTTACACATGATGGTGGACGTATGGTAGACCACTTCTTGTTCTTGCAACAATCCATCTCGATTGCCCATTATAAGGTGCCTGTTTACAAGCTGCTGCAGCACGGTAGTACCCTTTTCGGTGGCTTGGCCATTTTGTATGTCATTGCGAGAAGGGCGCACAAAAACAGCCAGATCGTTATGAGACAAGTACCTGTCTTGGAAAAATGGATGTTCTGGTTCGGGGTGGGGTTGTTTGGTATCGTGACGGTCGTTTTACACGCATTGCTGGTCAAAGGAATTTCACCCTTCGTCCATCCTTTGCAGCATGTGGTCCCGTTTCTTTCGGGATCTCTGCTTGGAATCGTGGTGCTCTGCTTCGCTTTGGACAGGCTCAGATTGAAAAAGTAAAATCCCTCAATATGAGGGATTTTATTGTTTCTAAATTGAAAAATCCTCAGACTTCAAATTCATTAAATCATCACGGGTTGGGTCAGGAATTTTGAGCAATCTAACGGCTTGCACACGTATTGCCTTTTCAATATTATTTCGTACATATCTTGCATTGCTGAAATTCACATGAAATGGATCACTCGTTACTGTTAGCAGTCTTCTTCTCAGTTTTTCACTTGCTTCAGTAGAGATTCTATACTCCTTGTTCTTTGCCATTACATTTGCAATATCCATCAACTCATCAACCTCATAATCAGCAAAGTTGATGTGGACGGGAAAGCGTGAAGGCAGTCCCGGATTTAACTCAAGGAATGTATCCATTTCATCATTGTACCCTGCAATTATACAGACGAAATCATTGCCAAAGTCCTCAAGGCATTTTGTAAGACAGTCTACAGCCTCTTTTCCAAAATCTTTTTCACCGCCACGAGCTAATGAATAGGCTTCATCGATAAATAGTATTCCTCCCATGGCTTTCTTAACAAGATCACGGGTCTTTTGTGCTGTGTGCCCAATAAATTCACCAACGAGATCTGCACGTTCTACTTCAGTTAGATGACCCTTAGTTAAAACACCCATTTCCTTAAAAATCTTTCCGAAAAGGCGTGCAATTGTTGTTTTCCCAGTACCGGGATTTCCTTTAAAAACCATATGGAAAACTTGCTTCTCAATTTTAAGCCCGTGTCGTTCCCTTGCTTTATTCATTTTGATGAGCGCATAAATTTCATAAATCGTTTTCTTGGCTTCATGTAAGCCAATCAGGCTTTCTAATTCTTCAAAAACAGTTGTTAAATTTGAACTCGACGTAGTACGTACTATTTCAGGTAAAGTATTTGTCTGCTTAACACTTACTGGTCGATTGAATACAACTTGAATTCGATTATTGCTACTTGAAGATTCGAGCACCTCAGTTTGAGGAATGGCTCCTGCTTGCTTCACATGTTTCACCTGCCTTGACCATCATACAGAAAGTATACTCAGGAACATCGGAAAACCTGCCAATTTTTACGCAAGAGATCGAATTGGACAAGTCATTGCATGGATTGTTGTGAGATTGATACAAAGTAAAATTGATGCCGAAACAGTTGACCATATAAATGGAATTAACTAGATAATCAAAAAAGCAATCTTAGAGTGTGTCTTCATATGGAAAACATGAGGGATTGTAAATTACGTGTAGGCACCACTTCTGAGTACAGAGGTGTTGCATCGAAAAAGAAAAATCAAATTTGGGAGGTTCGTATTAAGGACGGGAAAGGTGGCAACAAATATTTGGGGTGTTTTACAAACAAAGTTGCAGCCACTAATTGTTTTAACTATCATGCCCTTCAAGATTTCGGTGAGTTTGAAGCAGAGAAAGAGGTTTTAAAATGATGTTTTTATTAAAATAAGAAAGGCACCTGATAAACAAGTGCCGTGGGAAACTACTTGATTGAATCAAGAAGATCGTCTTCATTAATTGAAGGAAGAGCTTCTGATTCAGAAATACTTTCAAATTGACTATCAACAGATTTCTTAGAATTCAAACCTTTTGAGCTGTCGGATTTATAGAGTTGGTGAGGTGAATTTGGGATCAAGATGTGCTTCTTAAGATCTTCATCGTAACTACCATTTAAGAACAAGAGATATTCACCCTGCTCTAATTCTTGAAATTTCGGTGCTACTATGTCAGCCATTTCTTTACCTCCGCCAGTGTCGAAACCTATAACACGATAAACTTCAACAGTATCACCTTCTGAAATCTTTTGGTCAGTCTCGTTGTTATATACTTTATCTACTTTAGCATCATATACATAAAATACTATTTCAGAAACTTGTTCTTTTCTGTACTCATTCGGTAATTTTGCTTTGATAATCACGTTTGAGTTTTCAACCAACTCGTCAGTTGATTTATATACTTTAGCCAAAGCATTGCTATGAGAGTCTGCGTGTGCTGTTTCCTTGATTTCTTTAAAAGCTAGTGCTGAACCTACCCCAACAACTAAAGCTGCCATTGAAATAATTGTGATTAATTTTTTCATTAACTACACGCCCTTTCAATATTAGTCGTTATAGAGGTTCTTAACTTTTGTCATACCTTGTTGGGCCATCAATGTCCCAGTCAAAGACATCATTATTATCCATTATTGAATCTAGGTTCTGATTTCAGAGGACAAGGAACGAGACCATTGGAGATACTGTGTGTATTTCAGGAAGTCAGATGGGAAAAGTGAAATGCGGCACTCTGGAATCTACCAATTGGAGAGGGAATATAGTAAGCTCAAATGGAGAAACACAATACTTCACAAACATGAGACAAGCTAGTTATTCTGAAATAAGCGGAGATAGTAGTGAGCCTATATTTTATGGGGGAACAGCAATCGGTGTTCATCGTGCTGATACAGGAGGTTATACTCATATCAGTAAAATAGAAGATTCTTTCAACCTTGATGCAATTTTTATTGAAAATTAAATTGAAATCTAGGTTCTCATGAGAAAAATTCTTTCATGGGAGCCTAGAAAGGTAGGGATTGCAATGAAAAACGTTTTAACATTATTTTTAGCAGCATTACTCATGTCTGGATGTGCAACGAGTAACACTGAGATTGAAAGACAAACAATAACAGGATACGTCATTGAAAAAGATACTGCAAAAAAACGTCTCTTAGTCATAGAAAATGATGAAACGAAGACGAAGGACAGTACTAACTATGAAGCAGAGTGGTACTTCCCAAAAGAAGAAGCAGTCTTTCAAGATAGCAAGGGCAATAACATCTCATTTGATAAAATCGAAGTAGGACACATGGTATCTACATGGTCAACGACACCATCCGCGCTGGCATACCCCAGTTCAGCAGAACTCAGTAAACTTGTAATTAATGAAGAAAGCAAAAACCCTATTAATGAAATGGATGAAAAAAAGGCTATTCAACACGCAATCCATTATTTAAAGAGCAAACTTGATGACGGAATCATTATTAAAAGTGCAAATGGACAAAAAGATCATTGGCAGATTAAAGCAACAGATTATGATATTGAAGTAGATACTCTTCTACAAATTAACGCACAAACGGGAGAAGTAAAAGAAGTTTGACTCCTGAATTTCCAGAAAATGAAAGCGAGTCATTTAACCACAGAAGAATTGATGAAACTAAAACCAGAAGAAAAACGACCATTACTCCGTAACCAAAGGGTGATGGTCGTTCTGTATTCTTTAACGACTCCTATTCGAAATTCCACAATATGATATAATCTTCCAAAATAAAGAACTTCATCAAACATGCGGAGGAACAAGATGGAGCAAAAGAAATATACGGACGTTGTACGTCTCGGCCATCAGACGACAGAAGGTGTACTGGAAGAGACATTTGGCGTAAAAGACATGGGGGTTATCCTGAAAAATCTGAATCTCCGCATTCATGAAGATCTCCTCAAGGAAGAGGTGGATGCCTTGCCTGGTGGATATGATGAGAAGGAACTCCGCAAAGTGATTAGCAAAGCGATTCTGTATTTCGTGAAGGAGATTTTCTCAGAGAAAGCGACAAGTAACCCATGACATAAGTTGATTTCAGTTGGCGTGCCCTGCTGCC
Organism: Brevibacillus sp. DP1.3A; assembly: GCF_013284245.2. Taxonomy (NCBI): domain Bacteria; kingdom Bacillati; phylum Bacillota; class Bacilli; order Caryophanales; family Paenibacillaceae; genus Brevibacillus; species Brevibacillus sp. DP1.3A. The sequence continues at coordinate 2,920,401 of NZ_CP085876.1, forward strand.
GTAACGTTTTGGGCAAAATGTGGTATGATAGTGCATGAAGGGGCGTGAATCGGTGAACGATCTGATCAAAACGAAAGAAACAGCCATACTGATTGGTTGCTATTTAGATAACCGGAATGAAGAAAGAACCCGTCTTTCCATGGAAGAATTGCATGAGCTGGCAGATACTGCTGGTGTAGAAGTACTGGACGTCATCACGCAAAATCGGGACCGGGTTGATTCTGCCTGGTATTTGGGGACAGGAAAAATTGATGAAATCGCGCAGAGAGCTGAAGAGCTGGATGTGGACGTGATCATTTTCAATGATGAGTTGTCTCCGAGTCAGACTCGTAATTTGGATAAAGTTTTTGATTGCAAAGTGATTGACCGTACGCAGCTCATTTTGGATATTTTCGCAGGGCGTGCACAGTCGCGTGAAGGGAAAATCCAGGTAGAGCTGGCGCAGTACAACTACTTGCTGCCTCGACTTGCCGGGCAAGGAAAGCAGCTATCTCGTCTCGGGGGCGGTATCGGTACGCGTGGACCGGGTGAAACCAAGCTGGAAAGCGACCGTCGACATATTCGCAAGCGGATCAGTGAACTCAAGCAGCAATTAGAGGATACTGTTCGGACGAGACAATTGCATCGGGAGCGTCGGAAGAAAAACAATGTGTTCCAGATTGCGTTGGTCGGCTATACGAATGCTGGGAAGTCGACGATCCTCAACAAGCTTACGAATGCAAACACCTTGCAGGAAGACAAACTGTTTGCCACTTTGGACCCTACAACCAGACAATTGGAGTTGCCGAGCGGACTGGATGTGCTTTTGACAGATACGGTTGGTTTTATTCAAGACTTGCCTACGAGTCTAGTCGCTGCATTCCGTTCGACATTGGAAGGTGTAAAAGAAGCGGACCTCATCCTGCATGTGGTAGATAGTCATCACCCTGACTTCCAAGTACATATGGAAGTCGTAGACAAAATTTTGCGCGAGCTAAAAGCAGAAGAAATTCCGCTGCTAGTCGTTTTCAACAAGGCAGATATGCTTGTAGAGGGCTCTTACTTGCCGCGTGCAGACGAATCGATTTTGATTTCTGCCATGCGGGAAAATGACCTGAAGCAACTGCTCAGCCAGATTGAGTCATTTGCACTCGAATCTTTCAATGAGATGAAGCTGCGCGTTCCTGTCGAGCGCGGAGACATTCTCTCCCTTTTGCATCGGGATGGGGTAGAGATGGAACAAGAATTTAATGAAGAGGAAGCGGCCTACTTGATCACTGTCCGCGTGAACAAGGATAATCCGATTTACGGCAGGATTGCTCCTTTCCTCCTGGATAAACCAGAGACTGTTGAAGAGAGTTGGTAAGTAACAGATGTTTTCATATTTTTCCCATGGAGAAAAGCTTCGCCCCCTCGTAATGGAGGTGGAAGCGACGATCTCAGAGAGACATCGTCAAATTTCCGCTTTGGTGGATACGAATCAACTGAAAGTATTGCGTTCCTTCCAAAAACATGAGGTCAATGAATTTCATTTTTCAACATCCACAGGCTATGGCTACGATGACTCCGGACGTGCAACGTTAGAATCGATTTATGCCGAAGTGTTTGGTGGAGAAGCGGCATTGGTGCGTAACCATATTATCTCGGGTACACATGCGATTGCGATTTCTTTGTTTGGCATTCTTCGTCCAGGCGACGACCTTCTCTATATTACGGGTAAACCGTACGATACGCTTGAAGAAGTAGTAGGTGTGCGCGGCGAAGGGCAAGGCTCACTCAAGGATTACGGCATCGGCTACAGCTATGTGCCTTTGACGCCAGAAGGTGAAATTGATTTTGTGGCAGTTGCACAAGCGATTACGCCAAAGACAAAGGTCATTGGGATTCAACGTTCGCGAGGCTATGCAGATCGACCTTCTTTCACCATTGCGAAAATCAAAGAAATGATTCGGGTTGTAAAAGAAATCAAGCCTGATCTGATCGTATTTGTAGACAACTGCTACGGAGAGTTCACGGAGGAGCAAGAACCATTGCACGTAGGTGCAGACATCATGGCAGGCTCTCTCATCAAAAACCCGGGTGGTGGCTTGGTCAAAACAGGCGGTTATATAGTAGGACGCCAGGATTTGGTTCAGCTTGCTTCGTATCGAATGGCAGCACCGGGAATTGGCGCAGAGGGTGGTGCATCGCTCTACTCGCTACTGGAGATGTACCAAGGCTTTTTCTTGGCTCCACACGTAGTGGGAGAAGCTTTAAAGGGAGCGGTATTCTCTTCGGCAATGCTGGAGCGTCTGGGCTTCAAAACGAATCCATTGTGGCATGAGCCGCGGACGGACCTGATTCAATCCGTGGAATTCGGCAGTGCTGAACGACTGATTACGTTTTGCCAAGGGATACAAAAAGCAGCACCAGTCGATTCACACGTCACTCCGTATCCAAGTGAAATGCCTGGATACGCTGATCCTGTGATTATGGCAGCAGGTACGTTTATTCAAGGGGCGAGCATCGAATTCTCTGCAGATGGCCCGATTCGTCCTCCTTACTTGGGCTTCGTTCAAGGCGGGTTGACGTACTCGCACGTAAAAGTGGGGATTTTGACAGCGTTGAACGGGATGTTGGAAAAAGGCTTACTCGAAATACCGGGTGAATAGGATAAAATCGCAAGGATTGGACGGCATTCTCTAGATAATCGAGGATGCCGTTTTTTCATGTAAAAAACTGTACATAACTTTCTGTGTAATATTATCTAACATCTATTGACAGGGATTTTGTTATAAAATAGAATAAGACTAAGAAATACGAAACAGGAGGGACAAGTCATGAGTGATGACCTTCGCCGGAATATGGCCCTCTTTCCCATTGGGATCGTCATGAAGCTGACGGATCTCACTGCGAGGCAAATCCGTTATTACGAACAAAACGACCTGATTCAGCCTGCCCGCACAGAAGGGAAGCAGAGGCTCTTTTCTTTCAACGACGTAGATCGCTTGTTGGAGATCAAGGCTCTGATTGAAAAAGGACTGAATATTGCAGGGATCAAGCAAGTCCTGCAAATGCAAGAGCCTGCTTTGGAACAAACAGAGATTACCACGACGTCCGAAGAGAAACGCAAGGACATGTCCGACAAAGAGCTGCATCAGCTCCTAAGGCAACAGATTATGTATCGCGATGCCACTCGCCATGGCGAGGGTGCATTGATACGTGGAGAGCTTTCCCGCTTCTTCCACTAGATAGAAAGCCGATATAGAGACAGGAGGAGAGAAATGTGAGCAAGTTTACAAGAGAAGACATCATGCGCATGGCCCAAGAAGAGGACGTAAGGTATATCCGACTGCAGTTTACCGACCTGATGGGGATCATTAAAAACGTAGAAATCCCGCTGTCCCAATTGCCAAAAGCACTCGATGGCAAAATGATGTTTGATGGTTCTTCCATCGAAGGTTTTGTTCGCATCGAGGAATCCGACATGTACCTGGTACCTGATCTGGATACATGGGTTGTATTCCCATGGGGCAATGAATTTGGTAAAATTGCACGTCTGATCTGTGATATCCACATGCCAGATGGCTCTCCATTCGAAGGAGATCCGCGCTACATCCTGAAGCGTGCCTTGAAAGAAGCCGAAGAAATGGGCTTCACAGCTTTCAACGTAGGTCCAGAGCCTGAGTTTTTCCTGTTCAAGCTGGACGCAAAAGGCGAGCCTACGCTGGATCTGAACGACCAAGGCGGATACTTCGACTTTGCTCCACTCGACTCCGGTGAAAACTGCCGTCGTGATATCGTATTGACGTTGGAGAAAATGGGCTTTGAAGTGGAAGCATCTCACCACGAGGTAGCCCCAGGTCAACACGAAATCGACTTCAAGTATGCAAATGCACTCCAAGCAGCTGACCAAATTTTGACGTTCAAACTGGTTGTTAAAACCATCGCACAAAAACACGGTCTGCATGCGACCTTCATGCCAAAACCGCTGTACGGTGTAGCTGGTTCCGGTATGCACGCGAACCAATCGCTGTTCCGTGGTAAAGAAAATGCTTTCTATGACGAGTCCGATGTAATGGGACTGAGCCAAACAGGGAAGCATTACCTGGCAGGTATTTTGCAGCATGCTCGCAGCTTTACTGCGATCACGAATCCGCTCGTAAACTCTTACAAGCGTTTGGTTCCTGGTTACGAGGCTCCTTGCTACGTAGCTTGGTCTGCGAAAAACCGTTCTCCATTGATCCGTATCCCTGCTTCCAGAGGCTTGAGCACGCGTATTGAAGTACGCAGCCCAGACCCTGCAACGAACCCATACTTGGCGTTGGCAGTTATGCTGAAAGCTGGTTTGGACGGAATCAAAAACAAGCTTACGCCACCACCTGCTATTGATCGCAACATCTACGTGATGACCGAGCAAGACCGCGAAGCAAACGGAATCGAGAACTTGCCTGCTACTTTGAAGGAAGCAATCGAGTGCCTGAAAGCAGATCCGGTGATTTGCGAAGCATTGGGCGAGCATGCATTGGTACACTTTATTGAAGCGAAAGAAATTGAGTGGGATATGTTCCGCACACGCGTTCACGATTGGGAGCGCGAGCAATACATGACTGCTTACTAATAAGCGAAACCCCTTGTGCCTGTAGGTGCGAGGGGTTTTTTTAATTTGTGGGTGCGGGAGTAAAAATCGTTTCACCCACAAACGCACCCAATGTGTTGGAACACCATACAGGATAAGGTTTTCTATGATCCAAGGTTCCCAAAATTTAAGGTAGGAGGAAAGTGGTATTTCCCAGCCAGAGAGACAAGAGAATTTTTGATTAAGTGGCTGTATGAACAACCAAGGCACTGATTGCTGGCGGACATGCTTCTACAAATGGAGGTAAACGGTTAAAGCAAGCCGATTTTAAATCGAAATAAAGGGAAGTGACAGGCTGTGAGGTATGACTTTGATTCAGCGATTACCCGAAAAGCTGAGCTTTGGAGAATCTACCGTTCCCTGCGCTTTCAGCCAGCAGATGGTACATGGGACTGGTGGATTGTGAAAGAAATTAACGAGCTGGAAAGCGAAATGGAAGCAGCCAGAGAAAACGAAAAGGCCACTGCTCGCAACAGTGACCAATTCAACAACAAAACAAATTTGAATACACCTATCCTACCACGTTTTTGTGGAGATGGACAAGCACTGTGATACATCAGGGCTGTCCCAATCAGGAGACAAATTCTGAATTTTGATAAAGATAAGCGATAAAAAAGACCATCCCTTGTCACTTTCAAAGCTTTAAGTCAGCCTTCTTGGACCTTTAATGAGATTAGCTACATCTAAGTGCAGATGCAATAAGGCAAATTGGGCAAAGTTATACAGCCAGGTGTTTTTTCGCAAGGGAAAACGTTACCTTTTGAGCTGATTGTTTTTAGGAGTTTCTTCCACATAGTTAATCACCTCCAATTAAAAGGGAAATTTTACCACCAAATACATCTTAACATATGTAGGAAACTATTAAAAAGGTAATTTTCTGAATATTACAGATCGTGATTTAACAAACTGCTCATTATGATACGCGGGCTTCGGCCCTGCGTGCAGCTGATAAAAAAATGTCAGTTGCACGGAGGTTCGAACCTCCAAGTAATACATAGCGGGGTCATCGGGATCAGTCAGAGTAGCTATACGGCTGGCAGAGAGGTCGGGCTGCTGGCGGCCTCGTGACTAAAGAGAAAGGTGGTGAGTGGCGATGGATAAAGCAAAGACTGATCTGGACACCGTAATGGAACGGATCAACAAGGCAATAGTCATTCAACGAGGTGGGGTACTAGATGATTTGAATAATTGGCAAGCCTTTGTTGAGCAGGTTGGGTTTCAAAATCTTGGACAAATGCTTATTGTGCAAAAGAGAAGTCCTGCAACGTCGTCAAAAGGGATTCTTCTGGAGAAAGCAGTTCAGAGTAAAAAAAATGAGATTACTCAAGAATTCGCAAGTCGCCTTTATGTCGAGGGACTTACAGTTCATGATGCAATCTCAATACTGGATGAGGCTAAAAATGCGATTTTACAGTCGAAGTTTACCCTTTGATATAAGCCTCAATTGTTTCTGATGATGTCTTCGCGGGTTTATAAGTGGCATTTGGATTCATATCATTCAGAATCCGAATATTCATTTTTTCACCACGGCTACATCTGTTACCTGCGAACGCACCGGTAAGACAGGCAGTGTAGTTGCTACCATACGACATACAAATGGGTAGGTTATGGCAGTCGTGAGTGTAAACCTCTTTTCCAGTATCATCGAGTTCTGTTTCATCTGTCAACGAGGGAGCTATTAACGGATTTTTGTACAAGATATCACTTCCTTCCTGTATCGATTGGGTAAGTCTGGACAACTCCCAAATTCGATAGAAAAGTGGAAAATCCTACAAGAAAGGGATGGCAGTATTGCGTCAAGACAATGTAAAAGAAACGCTGGATGGAGTAGATGAAGAACAGTTATCATTGATCGTTTCGGCATTGCAGGATACGGCAATCCGCTACGATAAGCAAGGGATGATCATGGTCGCACTTAAAATGCGGATTACAGCTGAAAAAGTATTAGACATAAAGAAAGCAAGAGAATCAGTGCAAGCAGCACAAATACTAGGGCGTTTGATAGAAAAAGAAAAGCCCACCTGCAGCGAACAGGTGGGGGATAACACGGTCATTTCCTAGTGTCTTGCCGGACGCGGAAACGACAACCAAAAACTATGGAGGACAAGCCTCACTATTAATCATTATAGCGAATGTTGCAAATATGAATACATGAAAGTTTGTTGTCCAGCTAAATGGAGCGGGAGTTGCGATAGTCCATGAAGAGAAATGGTTTCCACTACCGGATTTATATCGAACGCTAGGTGATTCGAAAACCTTGAAACGATATGCTGTAGCCTACATGCGGATTAGATATCCAAAGTGGAAGCCCATCAAATTGAACCAGTATCAAGTGCTAGGGCAAAGGCAGAGTGATAACGATGGGGATGTTTGACGAGGTACGTAAGGTACCAAAACCCGATCACAAGCGACGGGTTAAGAAACAAAAAGATCGTGGAAAGATTACCCCGGCAGTATTAGCGGAAGTTTGGGAGCGGGACAACGGGCGATGTGTTGTGTGCGAGAAAGATTCATTCTAGGTCTGGACACTGGAGGGACACCATATCGTTTTCCGAAGCCAAGGAGGTACTGGAGCCCCATGGAATGTAGCCTTGGCGTGCGGGCCAGTTACTCAGTCGGGAACCTGCCATTGGAAAGCTCATAACACAAGAGAGGGCCGCCTAGCGTTCGAGACGTATCAGCAAACAGTGCTCCTCCCGCTATACAGTAAGGGCACTATATAAAAAGGTGGTAGGCCAATGGTAAACCCACAACCTACAGATGCACATATTAGAATAGCCCATTCACTATATGAAGAAATCGCGATGCGAGATTTCTCCAAGCGTCAGAGAAGCATGATTGATTTAGTTCTACGGTTGAGCTGGGGCTGCGGCAAAAAGGCATGGAGGTATGACAGTTACGCTGATTTCGAGGCCGTGGGCGTGTACCGCAACGTAGTGAGCGAAGAGCTACAGCATTTAGAAGCGAACGGAGTCATCAAGTGGTTTTCAGAGTATCGACTCATCATGTTCAACAAACACTTTGAACAATGGAAGATCGCTCGAAAGAAAAAAGCATCATCGGAACACCTGAAAAAGCTGGTAAATAGCAGCTTACAAAATATTGAGGTCACCAATGTTTTATTGTCGTCGCTATTACAAAACATTGAAGCTAACAATGAATCATTGTCGGAATCAATAAAAAATATGACGGACGACAATGAAAAATATGATGGGGATAACTCTCCAATCCCTTGCGGTTCTAAGGATGGAGAGGGGTCTAAAGAAAGTCTTTTAAATAAATCTTTAAAAATATCTTCTTCTACGAACGAGATACCTACTGGGATCGGCATAAATGACACTGTTCAGGAAGAAGACCTAAATGAAACGGAGCTGGCTTTCCAGAGAGTAGAAGAAAAGATGATCACGAAAACAGGCCAGATGTATTACCTCAAAGGTGATGAACCTAAAAATATTCAGACCTTTATTGCCAGTGGAGGAACAATGGACATGCTCCTCGCTGCAATTGACGAAGCGTTCGAGCAGTACCAGCCACGTCATCCAAAAGACAAGATTACATCGGTGAACTACTGCTTGTCATTTGCTTGGAAGAAACTTGAGCGGGACAAGGCTGTTGAGAGTGGCAAAACCGCACAGCCTATGCCTGAACGAAGTCATCATCGACCATGGAAAAGACGAAACAATGTCGTTCCCATGGTGGACAAGCTGCCTGAAAGCGTTCAGTGGCAAATGCAGCAAGAGAAAGAAGGGGCAAATCTTACTCAGGAAGCTAAAAGCATCACTGATTTCCCGGACATGTTTGAACGGCTCCAACGGTTGAGATCAAGGGCATGAACGAGAGGGAGAGTGTGGAAGATGAGAAGATTTCATAGAGCTCCAAGTAGATTTGGAACTGATATGAGAGCGAGAAAAAGGGATGAGGCCATAAGTTCAGCGGTAGGCGAGTGCATTACCAGACAAATTACCGAGGAAGAGCGAAAGAGACTGGATTCACTACCTAAGCCTCGTCCGAAAGAACGGATCATTGGCATGAATGTTACAACTGATAAGACTATGCAGAGAAAGGGTCATCCAGGATAAGCGCGGCCATGGCAGTCAAATAGCTCATGAACATGGCGATACACTCGAACATGCATATCTGGGAACACAAAAGCAACGGCTCCTTCCTCCAGAGCCAATCTGTCAGATGATTGCTCAATCACAAAAGGTATCTCGATAGCTTGTAGAGTCTCTTTCAAATAACCAACATCAGACCAAAGCACAGAATAGTAAAACGACTTTTCCATACGAAACACTCCTTTTTTCAATCTTATCGTACTAGGGAGGTATTCGCATGAATTTCGTTGAGCCAATACGTGACCCAGGAAAGATTGAGGATATGAAACGACTTCTTTTGCAGCAATCGGACCGGAACTACTTTTTGTTCGTGATGGGTATCAACACAGGATTACGTATATCTGATCTATTGCCTTTAAAAGTACGGGATGTGAAAGGGAAAAGTCATCTCCTGATCATCGAGAAGAAGACGAAGAAACGTAAGAAATTCAAGTTGAATGCAGATTTGCGGGTAGAGATAGCGAGGTACATTGCAGGAAAAGGTCCAGATGAGTATATAGTCGCATCATCTAAGCGCCAACAGCCAATTACGCGGGTACGAGCTTATCAAATTTTCAATGGGGCTGCTGCGAAACTTGGATTGACGGAAATCGGGTGCCATTCAACGCGCAAAACTTTTGGATGCTTCTTCTACAAGAGGACACGGGATATTGCAACACTACAACTGATTTTCAACCACAGTCATCCGAAATTACGTTACGGTACATCGGTATCAATCAAGACCTTATGGACGAAGCAGTAGATAGCTTCAGCTTATAGGGTACACAATCTGAATTATGTTAAATCACACATTACTTTTGCCAAAGTACGTAAAAACATGCCATACTCCAATTGCTAAAAAAAGGATACCGAGTAAACCGTAATCCAGGCTAGTTATCATTAAATAAAGACCACTCAAGTAGATTGCAATTGAAACTATTTTGTGCAAAGTTATTTTTTTCATAATACTCACCTATATACAGTATTTTACAAAAAATGTATCACGAAATTTGTTTATTTACAAATTGCTCAGGATACTTACTTTAAAACATCCAGAATTAGGGAGGTTGAACCAACTATAAGTGTTATCAATAAAATTGCACAAACGATAGTTACAGCTCGCCATGACTTGGCATAAAGAACAGCGCATAAAAAAACAAATTCAACAATGAGAATAAGTACCCATGAATCAAAATTCATAAAACACCTCAATAATGTATGGCATCAGAATTAACCATATATTACCACGGGTTGTTGGGTCAAACAGCAATTAACACAATGCTCATTTTGAAAAATAAAGGCCCCTGCCATTATATGCAGGGGGAGGAGATGAGCCGTGTTTAATTATGCTCAGCTACACTATTCAATACACAATCACTTGAATTTTTTGGTGGATAATTAACCTAGGTTAATGAGTATCTCAGCAGAGACTTTAATGAACTAGGCTTTCTCTCGTCGTCTGCAATGACACATTAAACTGGGGGATCTGGACACCACCAACCGCACCCATAGCGAGTGCAAATATACCTACAATCTGCTCCGAATTGAGTTGGATAGTGAGCTGAATGTTGCACCAACTGACCATTTACTTTCTTGAATTTCTTAGACTTAGATCTTTTCTTTTTCAAGAGATATCCCCCTCATGATGATCTAAGATAGGGTATTCACAAAATTTTCATTTTGACTGGACGAGTGTTCGCAAGGGTCAAAAATGGACATGAAAAACAGGCATGAAAAACAGGCATAGAAGGACACTGCCGTGTCTTATAGGAAGGTCTTGAAATATCAGTGAATTAACAAAATGTGTATTCAGAAAATGGAGGGAAAAGGTAAATACAGCACTTAAAAGACAGTCGTTAATTGTTAATCGCTATTGATTGTAACTAGAATGCGAGCGACATTCAGACATTCAGCGAAGGGACGATTATAAATTTCGTCATCGAAGTATTCGATGAAAATGCTTTCTACATGTTTGGCTAACTCTTCAGGGGTGCTGTAGTTAGATTGAAGAAGTTTAATAATCTCATTTATTTCAAATCGGTAATGATCGTGTTCGGGATCTATACCAACTAACCCAATCGGGTCCCATCGATCAATAATGTTTTTTACTTTAGCATAAATCAATAGCTTCACCTCAAAATTTGTCAGTCAAAATACAATACCATAATTAAGGACCGACTTTAACTTATTAGTTAGGGAGGAAAGGGCATGTCGAAAAAATATACGGTGCAGAACAAGGAAACTAAGACGTTCCTAAAGCATAACGGGAATTACAACCCATGCGCTTATCCATACGATGACGTGGAGAAGATCGAGGATGCTACGCATTGGAGCGACTTCAGGCACGTTTCGTACGTAGCTAGGTGGCACGCCGACAGCTTTTGCAAGTGGCAGCTCGTGAATATTGATACAGGGGAAGTGTTGGAACCGATGAAAATAGGGCTAGGGGGATAACAAAATGACAGATCAACAGATCGTTCTAACTCTGGCAACGAAGGTGATGGGGTGGAAACGTTACGGAGAAACAGAATTTTGGTATGGAGATAATGGAAACTTGTTTGACTCTTCGTTTTGGAACCCACTCCAAAACATAGCTGATGCATGGCAAGTAGTCGAAAAGTTGGGTGAATCTTTTTGGGAAGTAAACATTGACCTCGGTTCGAAATCACCCAACGCCAGAGTCGTCATCTACAGGACGTACACGAGAAAAGATGGTCATGTCGCAATAGCCTCTACCGTACAAGAGGCAATCTGTGGAGCTGCTCTAAGAGCCATCGCTTAACACAACGGTAAATTGAGTTTAACTCTCTTCTACTATCTCGCACTGATTTTTTAACATTTCGTTGACAATCGCTTCATGCAGATCTTCATCTTCAATTAACAAAAGTGTATTAGTAACTCGGTTACAAACAAAATAACGACCATCCATCTTGACTAAAACATAATTTTCTTTTCCGGTTGTCCAAATGAGTTTGTAGTTATCTAAATCCATTTTTATCTTCACTCCTTTCGATAACTTAGGAAAGAGCGAAAGAGCATGTCTGCTCTCTCCTAATCTGAATCCACACATATTACCATTTTGGAGGGCGGCAATCAGGTTGTCAATGAATAGGAAACACAACACACGATTTGATAAACGGGAGGGGTATGTGACATGAGATATGGGATCAAGGTAGGCGAAATGGTAATGGCGACATACGATTCACCAATGGATGCTTACGAAGCCGCAATATGTGTTTATGAAGAAACGGAAGTGTTTCATGAGGTTGTGGCAATAGCGGATTAAACAAACTATCGTTAACCCATACGTGAACAACTGGAAAGTAAGCGGAGCATTGCCGCCATGGAACGGGAGGAAGCAGGGCTACTCAGGATAGCGCAGCCCGTCCCCTCCAAATAGTTCACGGACTACAGCGTAAAGCTGTACTGGTAGATCAGGAAAAACGATAGCAATTTGATTTGGTGGTATTTTCAGCAGCTTGGACTGAACGAGTGCAAACGGAATGAAGCGTTCGGATAAGACCCTAACCAGAGCGTTTGCCTCACTCTAAGTAACGACATAGTAAAACGACCTTTCCACACGGGAACACTCCTTTTTCTTGGAGCGTAACGTGGATTGGTGGGACAAAAAAGAATTGCACAATATTTTAAATGAAAAGCATGAAGAGAAAACCCATCCGCAATTAATCTTATCGCGGCATTAAATAGAACATAACGATTCATGCTGATAATTAATTGTATCTTATGTTGGACAATGTAAATCACGCTTTAATTGACAAAAATTTGGGATTGGAATCTGGGCGTCGTTACTATCACCATTAGAAGGAATACAAAATATCACTCTATGTGGGACTGAAGCTTTATACGCAGGATCATTCTCATCAGCGGGGTGATCGTACCCAATGGTATGCATTAATTCGTGAAATACAATGCGTGCTATTGAAATGTCATCAGCGGACGATAAACGATTAATATTAAAATAAATGCTTGGGCAATTAATATTTGCACCTCCTAAAGTGGGCATATTGTTATCTTCAAAGTGAGATAACGTCAAATTATTATAGTACATTTCCTTAAGTTTGAGGGTATCTCTTTCAGTTAATACATTACAGGAATTTGCATCAAGGATAGAGCAAATAATATTATGCGCTTTTCTTATTCGTGCTTCAAAAGGAGGATTACAAAAATTGTAACGAAAATTTGTGAGATGGTTAAGCCTCCATTCAGGTATACTTTTTCTTTCAAAGTAGTCTTTTTTGAACAAAAATAGCCTACGGTGCTCATCTATTAAGTGGCAGTCTAAGAAGCCACCAGCAAAATTATTTGCAACGGCATAATCGTCAACAATATTGAAAGCAATAACCATATCTGACCAATTAGATACTAAACGTGGTAAACCAAGTGCATTCCAATGTATATGTTTTACTTCTACTGCATCTGAAGACAGTAATATTGCCCCAACAGTTGAATCTCTGAATTCATGAATTGGGAAGGCAGTAACATAAGTTTTATCTCCGTCGATGATATTTGATCCTTGCAATTGTTCATGAAGGAAAATCAGTGCAGAGTCATTTTGATGTATATCGGAATACGAGGTCATTGCACCTGCTGTTTCTTTCACAAAAATTAGATCAAAACTGTTATCTGGTTTAAACGTTAGCACTGGAAATGCTCCAATTACTTTTGTCTCATTTCCATCAATATATCTATGGGCACGTCTAAAAGTAGTATCAACATCATGTTCTCTCCAGACTCTCGTCATGTCTTTCCCCCTTACCACATATTAGGGATAGTTTTTACTATGGAGACCAATTTATCCTCTCTAAGGTTCTAGCTGTAATTTTCCGCACAACTTATGAGTTTAGGGATACTAAGTGAAAATACAACTGCTGAGGTAGGGAAGTGGGCCAATGAACGGTTCTTTTTACAAATAATATACAGTTCGAGTGGTTTCTACTTAATGGAGAAAGTCAGAAGTGTTTTGAAAATCTGATAAAGAAACATGGATGGAGAAGGTTCGCAAGGGATGGATTTACCCGAAACGTCTCGACTTAACTTGATGTGTAGGGAGTAGCTGGAACCAGCTACTCCTGGATAAACAATCTATCGGGTGATCACCATGGGACTGGTGGTTGAGGTGGTTCAATTCCTGGCGTGATCGATGGTGGATTGGGTAATTGAGGTATCGAAGGTGGCTTGGGTGCAGGTGGTGAATTCGGTGGCTGCAGTGCCGGGGGTGGCTCCAATACCGGTGGTGGCCAAGGGGTTGGTGGTTTAGGCACTACACCCGGTGGTGGGATCACTGGATTTGGTAAACAATTAGGTTCACATGATCTGGGATCATTATTTGATGGTGTCAAACAGAAATACCTCCTTTATTTTTTAGCATCTGGTGATGGAAAGGAAATTATACAAAGTAGTTACTAAGACAAGGAGGGTGCAAATGCTTGAAAGAGTAACGATGGTTATGGACAAGGTTAATTCTGATGTGCTCGAGGAGCGATGCAGACAAGACGCAAAATGGGGCAAGCAGCGTCATGATTTAGGGCGTTGGCTAGCTATCTTAACGGAAGAGGTTGGGGAAGTCTCCCAAGCAATGCAGGGTACTTGGGGTTGGGGAAAGCCAACGGATTCAAAAGATTTATACAAAGAATTGATCCAAGTTGCGGCTGTTGCTTCTGCTATAGCGGAGCAGGTACGAGAGCAAATGGAAGTTTAACACTTCGGTAAGTCAGTTGAATAAAAAAAGCAGCCATAGCTGCTTAACAAGGTCTACAAATTCCTGGCGGGTCTACGTATACACCACAACCTCCTTTACCAGAGATAATGATTCTTGTGACATTCTCATCGTCAGACGCTTCTGCTACGTTGAAAACCTCAGGCCCTTTTACAAATTCGAATTTATCGAATTCATTCGAAGACTTGTTTTCTAAAGTTCGATTAATAATTTCAAAAATTTGTTGTGCGGTTTCGTTAACTTGTTCAGTCAATTTTTTTATCGTCTCCTGGTCTTTTTCAGCTAAGACAATACCTTCTTGTGTGGATGATTTTTGTTGTTCCATTGTTGACACTGAAATCACTCCTAAAAATAGTTGACATTATACGTTTTGAAAAAGGTCCTTCGTTTATTCAGTATATTTTTTGGTTAATACAACACACGTTTTGATTAATAGGAAATTAAAAAGACACTCCTTGAATAATTAAGGAGTGTCCATGAAGTCCAAGTTTAATGTTGGGACTATACTTGGGCAATCTGTTTTAAGACAATGATCGCTCTATTTAGAGGATGGTCACATTATTGGGGGGCCAGGGCAACAATAACCGCAGCCATCATCCCAGCAACACGGGAAACAACGTCTAGCTCGCGCTTGATATTGCCCAGATGATTCATATGGTTGATAACTCACCAATTGACCTTTTACTTTCTTGAATTTCTTGGAAACAGATTTCTTCTTTTTCATGAGGTACTTCCCCCTTTATAACGATCTCAGATAACTTATTAACAAAATTTCTCTCTTGACTGGACGAGTGCTTGCAAGTGTGAAAAATGGACGTTAAAACTGCAGACGCAGTGGGGGAGGATGTTCTTTACAAAACATTACTTGTGATAATGAAACCTAAATTCTTGATTAAACCAAGTATCGTATTTTCTGATCACTTTAGCGGTGGCTTCACATTCATTCCGACGTCAGCTCGCGGACTAGATGCATGCCATGTGTGCTTTGTTTTAGCCAACTTTCCTGATCACTTTCGAATTTCCGCCTGAACTGACAATGATCCATCCTTCAGGAACAGGCGAGGCTTGCATTACCTCAATCTGTGTTCCATTAGGAGCACCATTGACATTTCTGATCACATTCGATCCTCCAAAGGCTCGAACCAAGATCCATCCTTTTGGAATAGGCGAGGCGAGCATCACCTCTACCTCCGTGCCATAAGAAGCACCGTTCATATTCTTGATTACATTCGATCCTCGAAAGGCTCGAACCATGACCCATCCGGTTGGGATAGGCGAAGCTAGCAGCACCTCTACCTCCGTGCCATAAGAAGCACCGCTCACATTCCTGATCAGGTTCTGGGTTCCTAAAGTTCTAACGATAACCCATCCGGCTGGAATAGGTGAGGTAAGCGACACCCAGATTTCTTCACCATACGTGGCGTTTCTGATTGTTTTATTGGAAGCGTAGGTGGTTGCCTTTTCCTGTGTAGGGAGCGCTGCCCCTTGGACTTGTGTGGCTAGAGAGGGTACTACGACGACTGAACTTAATGACAGGATAATAAGTGCTTTTTTAAACATGAACATCAACCTTTCATGATAAAAGTTGTTTGGAAACTATCATCGAGTAGAGGTCAATTGTTGCAGCATTTCTTGCAAAAAAAGAGGTGACTATCATTTTGTTCCTTGGATACCAATATATACCATTTTATCACAAAATCGACCCTCGTAACTTTAGGAGAGATTGTCGAACAGCGGTTGAAATTGACAATATTTTGAATAACTGAAGAAAGTGCAAATGGAGGCAGTTGTGAGATTTGACCAGATGAGAGCATTAAAAGAGTGGAAAAGAACCCAATTTCTCCAATATATATGGTAGGCTCCGATGCTCCGCTTCCATTCGCGGTAATTAGATTCTCATCACGGACAGATTGAGCATCTAAATAATGTTGATCTCCTCTGTAATTTGGGGCTCCTTGCTTCTCTGCATTCGGTTACTGCATTGGAAAAAAACGGGCTGGACGAGGAATGGAACCAGTTTCCCGGAGCAATTTAACACAAGAGAAATTGTGATGAACTAAGTTAATCCTTCTTATCGATTACTTAGTAAGCAGGTCTTCGATTCTCTGTAAATGTTGATTGGTTTGCTTCACCAGGGATCCCGTATAAGTCGCCCGCCTTTCACTATCTATACGGTACGAACCGCCAAGACATCCTGATTGTGTTCTTGTCCATTTTTTCTGCACGAATAAACCTCCTATTTGGCGTCTGGTGCAAGCTTGCCGCATGAAAACTCCAGTCAATTCTGACAAATAAAGTGAGTGAGTGGTAGATTCTATTTATACTAATTCTTTAATTTGGGTGGGCCTATGAAAAAAATTACAAATTTACATATCGCCTACTTACTACGATCTTATTGAGGAAAGACATACCGCTGTTGAAGCCGTACTTCAAGCCGGTCATATTCCTGCTGGAATCGAGCAATTTTTTAAGGAAAGTCCAATGAAAATTAGGAAGAGATGGATCGATGAGTCCGATGTATATATCCTGATTCTCGGAGGATTCTATGGTTTAACGCTTCCTGATGAATCCAAGAGCTATACGCATTGGGAATATGAGTATGCCGGAGAAGCGGGTAAACCTAGATTTGCTTTTGTTGTCACAGATGAAGCATTAAGACAAAAGCCATACGACTTCGCAGCAATTGAATACTATCAGAAGTTTCAAGAGTTTAAGCAATCGGTCATGGAACAAATTCCTACCTATTATGTTGAAGATGTACGGCACATTAAAATGGTATTTCGTGATCAATTGCCGGAGTATGCAGCAAGAAACGATTTGTATGGCTGGTTTTCGGGCAAGGATGTCCAGGACATTCAAAAGCTATTGGAAGAGAATGCAAGATTAAAGGCGGAGTTGGAGAAAAAGAAATGAAAGAGGGGCTGGCACAACCAGCCCCTTTTTTTATTTGGAAAAAATTGCGATTGCATGTTCGCATGTCGTTCTTATAAAATAGGAACAAACGTTCGTTAGTGGGTGATTAACATGGAGACAATCCAAGCAGTGATTGATGGCCAACTCCAAGCTGTTCCCGTTTTAACACCAAAGCATCTAAAAGCAATTAGCAAAATCCGTACTGGGGCAAGTCTTGGATGCGCCCCTGACATTCTCCGGGATCTGATCGAGGCTGGATTGGTGGATGAGACTTCGAATGACCATATTGTATGAACATCATTATGAGGAAGTCGTGGCTCCGCTACCCCAGGTTGGCCCAGATTCCTTGGCAGAAATGAACTTGATCATTTACGACTCGGTGCGAAAAGACTATGCGATCAATGTTAGTTGGCACGAGAACTGTATCCGTAGGGAATGGGGCGTGGTAAAAGACATCGACCGGGATGAGAACAAGATCAAGCTTGTTCGCGTTGATGGAGTGTGGTGGGTGCCCATTGAAAAAATGCTGCAGGTTGAGCGAGTGTATTAGACAATGATTCAACCTGACCAATGGCGAGAAATCCTGCATGAAACGATCCTATACGGCATGCTGTTTAAGGCGATAGCGCTTAATGCAGAAAGTATCTGTACGACTCAATCTGTGCAGATGAGTCTGCGCTATTTTTTTGTGGCAAGAGAAGGTATGCATACCTATATATACTTGTAGTAAATACTGCGCTGATAATCTACTATATGTATGTGCACTTTTTTATTCACGTATTACTTCTTGTGTACCCCAATTTGCTTAAAGCAGTTGGGGCTTTTTTGTTTACTCATTCCTCACGCGAGGCAAAATTTCCAACCAGACATTAGGATAATCCCAATAAGCTGAAAGATTTATGGATGACCGATTGTAAATATTAAACTAACTGGCAGGATAGTGTAATCTGTTGCTATATTGATCTACATACAGTTGACTACCACTCAATGTAAATGTTAATTTATAATAATACCCATTTTATGGGTCACTATTTAAGGAGTGCTTGGTATGAAGTTACCATTACACGATCGATTCATTGAACAAGCAATTGAGTATGTAAGCCAAGATCAACGACTTATAGGTCTCCTCGCAGGCGGATCTATGATGTACGGAGAAATGGATGAGTATAGTGATCTGGATTTAATAATCGTCTACAATTATGCTTTTCGAAACGAGATCATGGAACAACGCTTCCGAATTGCCGAAAGGCTCGGTAATTTACTTTCTGCATTCACAGGCGAGCATGTCGGGGAACCCAGATTGCTTATTTGTTTATATGGCCCAGCCCCTCTTCATGTCGACCTTAAATTTGTACAACTGGAAGAGCTCGAATCCCGAGTCGAGAACCCACTGATTCTTTGGGAGAGAGGTTCTGGTATTGCAATGATACTCAGTAAAACAAGTCCCTCTCTCTCTTTCCCTGATCCTCAATGGATCGAAGATCGCTTCTGGGTATGGGTGCATTACTGCGCCACAAAATTAGGGAGAGGCGAATTATTCGAATTAATCGATACTCTAACATTTATGCGCAATGCAGTGTTAGGGCCGTTGGTACTCATTCGCAACGGTCATTCCCCGAGAGGGGTTCGAAAGCTCGAGAAATACGCTATCAAGGAACTGGAGGAACTAAAAGGAACGATTCCCATCCACAGCTTTGAAAGTTGCTACCAGGCGCTAAAAAATACGATCAAGATGTACCAAAGTCTACGCCAAGGTTCGGAAATTGTACCTAGGAAGGAAGCAGAACGCGTCTCAATCGAGTTTCTTGATGGTATATATTCAGGACAATCCCAATAGCAACTTGTCCAACTAACGTGTAACGAAAGCTGAATACAAAGATCCAAAAGTCGGTAATCCTTAGCATAGGAAAACCGACTTTTCTTTTGGCAAAAACTGTCTGAGTGTGCCCGTAACAGTGCGTTAAAGGTGCAATGTCCTCTGTAGTGAGAATAACGAAGTCCAGGATTATCAAACGGTTCGGCTCCTGAAGGCAATTCTGATTCCCTGAAGTATATTCTAAAAAACGTAGGGAAGATAAGAAATGAGATGTTATGTAGGAGGTCAAAAATGAAGAAGTCAGTCATGTTTATATGGATGGGAATCGTCCTAATGATTACAGTAGTTAGCATCATGAAAATAACCGACAAAATTGAGCAAAAAAGTGTCATTCAGCAGGCAGACTTAAAAAATAATTCAAATGTATCGCAAGAGAAAGGGGCTAATTGGGAATCTGTAAAAAAAGTGTTTAACAAGGGGACTGTTCAAAAAGATGTATGTAAAGTCACGTTTCCACGTTCCGATTTGCATGTAGAAGTCGGGGATGTTCAACTCGATCCGAACCTTGCTTTAACATCTTACTTAGCATTCAAACAAGTGGGCAACCATTCGATGATGATGGGCGATCTTGTTCTTCTTGAAAAAGAAGTAAAACCTGTCGAGAACTTGTTAGTGGAGCAAGGGATTGAAGTGACTGCTTTGCACAACCACATCATGGAAGAAAATCCAAAGATCATGTATTTGCATGTTGTTGGTCATGGTGATCCAGTAACTCTGGCTCAAAAAATGAAGCATGTTCTTGGCCTCACAGGCACTCCATTAACTTCTGCGCCAGCTGAGAGATCTCCGTCTACTTTTAACTGGTCTAAGGTTGAGAGCATCATGGGGTGGAAAGGTGAGAAAAAAGGAAAGGTGTTTCAATTCTCTATACTGAGACCAGAGGAAATTACAGAAAAAGGTATAAGTATCCCACCTGCTATGGGTATCGCCATGCCTATTAACTTACAATTGATTGGTGACAAGGCAGCAACTACTGGTGATTTCGTTTTGTTGTCAAATGAAGTGAATCCAGTTGTTCGTAAATTAACGAAAAATGGCATAACCGTAACAGCGGTACATAATCACATGTTAGATGATGGGACAAAATGAAAGTAGCCATAGCGGGAATAGTCGGTAGCCTTCGCGTAAAGGATATCGGCTTTATTTCGATACAAACGGATAAACATAGAACATTAACCTAGCGTGCCACATACTCACAAGCAAGCGTTTTACGGCGTTGCGAAATCATTGGTTACCGGAGAGGATCACGACTTTGTTTACGTGCAGCCGCAAATAAAAGCACGCGTCAAAATGCGGAATTGGACGAGGAGCGGCATGCTTCGTTCGTCCGTCTTCGTAGATTGTATTCTGGCAGCATAGGTGTAAAGATAAATGCACCCGTGGGGCAATCAAGCTCCTAGGTGCACTTTTTTTAAGGGATAGTCATTTCAAATTCTGCCCACTTTTTGCCCACGAAAAAATGAAAAGTTTCGAAATCATTTGAAAGGGCACTCGGTGAAATCATTGATACAACGGGATTTGTCTTAATGAGTGGATGGGAATTGAGGGAATGTTCAAATTTTTCAACGCTAGTGAAAAGGCGTTAAACAAAGAAGATTTCGGTATGAAATTTCCATCTTTCCTGCCCAATACGAGATTTAGATCATGATGGTACTGTTCCCCGAATCCTAGTTTGTTTTGGTTCTGGTAGGATAAGTGACTTTTTCTTGGGGTGCACAAGCTCAATTATGTTAACCAGCAGTTAGTTTGGGTTGACCCTTTCATTTATCGTACTTTGTTTTTCAACCAACCTTGGTCTTTTATTTGTCCCCACTACCAGAGATGGCTACGACTACTGTAATAGTTACAACAGCTCATGAAAGTAAGGCTAGCTTCATGTAGAGTCACTTCAATCAAAAGAGAATTACCAACATTTGAATAATATAGGATTGAAAAAAAGAAAGGAAATATGTATAAGCCCCGTTGGGGCGGGGCCTTTCCCTAGCAATTGCAATTGCAAGGGAAAGGAAAGATGTTTATAACGAAATTTAATGGAATCGTGATGATCGTGAACGTCTCATTGCTACCAGTGTAGACCCGAACGCGAAAACCATTTGGTCCGACACTGAGAAGACAGCCGGTAAATGTATCAAATATTGTTTTTACTACAACAATTCTGTTGATTAATCGGACTGCTTTTCTACGATTCTTTCTTTGTACTTCTAAGGACACTCTTCTCGCTGAAGTTGTAACACCTTTTTGTGCCGCCAATTCTGGCACCTCCTTTTAAACGATCTTTCATACTATATTTGATGCTTTTGTGAGAGAGATACGCGTATTATTCGCCTCCGTTCGCCAGCCACTCTGAGACGTTTGAATTGAATTACTATCACGTCAGTTCTCGACATATTAATCACCTTGCTTCTCTCACATGGTATAGAGAATGCAAATGGGGGAAGCTTGGCAACTGATACGAGCCTATGGTAAACGTAAATGTGCTAATTGATGCGCAAGTTCATTTTATAAAGGCTTATCCAAATTAACTACAAAGTTTAGAGGGCAATTATGTAAAAAGGGCAGCTTATAAAGCTGCCCATAAACATTGAAAATTACTCGCAACTGCAAGCCAAAAAAGCCAGCGCTCATTAATGTCACTCCTTAATTGTGATTGAGGATACCCCCAAAAATTAAGGTATGTCATATAACGAACTATGCAATGGCATTTGACGACGAGACCGGAAGTGAAATCGAAATCTCTTTTTCTCTGGAACGGGATTTCCTCACTGTATATGTATCAGGAAACTGCTCGTGGGATGTTGTAAGGCTATACGAGGAAATTTTGGCGATGCTCCCTGATGAGGAGGATGCAGCATGACCGAGCGACAGATCATTGAAACGCTGGCAACGAAGGTGATGGGATGGCTGCATAGTAGCCCAAAAGGATGCTGACGGAGTAATTGACACAGCGCAATGGAACCCACTCCAAAACATAGCCGATGCGTGGATGATCGAGGAGAAGTTCAAAAAAGGTGATCCAATACTTGGGGCAAAGTTCGCTGTGCTCTTGCTGGTCCTCATCTACAAAGTTGAACCGAAGGACATTTGCAATGCAGCTCTGGAAGTCGTTGCTTAACAAAACGGTAATTTTATTAGTAGGCTTCAAGTGTACTTAAGATGACCAACAATGTTGATGAGCTTGCCAAATGAGTCGCGGACGTAGAAACGCCGAACATCCCAAGGCTCATCTGCTGGCCCATATTCAATTGGAAACCCTGCATTTTTCATTCGTTCGATGGCTGTATCGATATCATCGACTTCAATTGATAGATCCGGAGTAAGAGTGTGGGAACCTCCCTGTGAAGCAAAACTAATTTGAACGCTCATTTCTTCGGCAGTCCCGTAAGTTGCGATCCAACCATGATCCATCAATAAATTTAGGCCGAGCACGTCCTGATAAAAGCATTTAGCTGCGGCGATATCCTGGGTGTCTATATTGGCGACGATTCGTTTGACCTTCATTTCGTACCCTCCAAATTATTTGCGTTTTTTACTAATCTTTTGATTATTTTACATGAAATATAAGTAATGAACAAAACAATCGATTTGTAAAACAAGGGAGGGAGAGGGTGGAGATAAGGAGGTGGTTACTGTGAAAGAATTTTATCTACTCAGCCTAAAGTGGTCCCGAGCAAAAGATCGGTATGTATGGTGGGGACAAGACAACGGGGGATATGTTGAAGATTTGAATCAGGCCGGGCTTTATACCGAGGAAACAATCAACAGTATGCCTCGTTACTACAAAAATACAAGGGTTGTTCCTGTTCTCAAGGAAGTGGCAGAGAACTTGTTTATCCAGAAAGTAGTCCCTGCCACTAGTGCTAACTGGAACGCGATGAACATTGACATAACTACGTTGAAAGAATACTGATTTAACAAAAAGAAGGGCTGAAGTGACTCAGACTCGATCGAGTGGCTTGTATGGTTTAGGGGGCAACTGTGCTTTGATTTCATCTCCAAGAAATACCTCTCCACCGATGAGTACAATACCCATTACACCAGCCTTACGGATGAGGTTACCATTTTGCTCTCTGTCTAGTACTGCAGCCATCAAACCAGGTTGGAAGTTATCCAACTGGGTACAGGGATTACGTAGGCCCGTAAGTTCAACCACAGTTGATTTGCCAATAGTCAGTTTTGTTCCGGTAGGGAGAGCAAGTAAATCGACACCTTCAGTGGTAATATTTTCACCTATTTGACCAGGAGCGACAGTAAAGCCCTTTTCCTGTAATTCAGTAAACAGCTCCGAATGGATAAGATGAACCTGACGAAGATTCGGTTGGGTGGGTGCCAGATAATCTTTCCATGAAATAGCACCTCCAGACATTATTATAAATGCTTGGAGAGGTAAGATCGAGTGACTTAACAAAACGGAAATGCAAGATAGTCATTTGCAAATAACAAAGAAGTGTCCCAAAGGACACCCTAATTGAACAGCATTATTTATGCTCTTGAAAGTGCATAGATTTCAACCAAAAAGTTTGCTTGTGCACCCTTGGGATTCCCAATGTAAAGAGAACGAGTAGAAATAACATCTGTGATTTTTTCGCTAACTACTCCAGTAAGATGAGTAGGATCATTGCCACCACTAACATCTTGACTGACATCAAAACTAATTTGATTAGGATTGGAAACTCCACTTATTACCCATTGAAAATTAACTGTGTCTGGCGGAAGGACTTCCGTACCAATATTTGAGCTAGAACGATGCGATTGACCAGGCAGCGGGGAAGGAGCGGAATAAATAGCGCCGATAAACGTCGACTTAAGTGCACTCATGAAAAAACACCCTCTCAGGAAAGTAACTACATGAAGATCATATTTCAAGAAAATGGTAAATATGCAATCGATTTTAAACAACTTACTAGAAGTACGGGGCATTTTACAAAGCACACGATTTGATAAATAGGAGGCCTTGTATGGATGAGTCAATGAAGAAAGAAATCGAAATGGTCAAGCAGCGTGACAGATGTGAGGATTGTGTGTGGCAAGGTAACATCGATTTCTATTGTGACGATTGTAGACTTGCTGAAAACGGAAGATATTTTGGCCCTGATATGTTTTTGCCACGGCCTCGTAAAGTGGAGGTCGTCTAAATGAAACGTGAAATGTCAGAAAACCTTAAAAGCATTACTATCGGGCAAGTTTTGGAGTATTGAAAACGGAGGCAAGAAGCAAAAATGATGGGGGAATTCAAGGCTTTGGGCAGGGAAAACCGAGACAGACACGGACTAACGGATAGGGAAGCAATCGCTTTGCTTAGCCTAGAGATCAATATCCAAGCTTAACACAAACTCAATTATGAAAAACAATCAGCTCGATTAGATAAAAAGACATGAACGAAAGAGACGAAAAAAAGACCACCCCTCTACCATTTTCATGGTCTTTGGGATAGCCTCTTTTGTAATAAATCACTTAGTCAGGACACATGCATTTAGTGTAGGGTGGAAACCAAAGGCAGGGAGGAGTACATCTAGCTAGGGGTTTACTACCTATCTTTTGAAGAAGTTTTTTGAACATTCCTAATCACCTCCTATTTATGGATGAATTTAACTTTCAATTAAAATAGTAACACATGGAGATAGATATTTGTATACAGACTTTTCTGAAATTTAACTGAGCATGTAAGAAATAGCAAGCAACAGGATAGTAATATTTCCTCTTGCTCAGCGAGATAAACAGGAGGGAGGGAACGGGACTGAAATGCCCACGCATCCTACATTACCCCGGCAGCAAATGGAGCATGGCTGACTGGATCATCGAGCATATGCCAGAACATACCACATATTTGGAACCATACTTCGGATCCGGAGCAGTATTTTTCAACAAAGAATCATCCGCTCTTGAAACGATCAATGACCTTGATGGAGAGGTGGTAAATCTGTTCAAAGTTATCCGTGATCATCCAAATAGAACAACAGCCAGCTTTGCACTTGATTGAACGTTATAAAAATCCAAGCGTTTTGATTTATGCGGATCCACCTTATTTGTTATCAACAAGGAGCAAACGTTTGTACAAGAAAGAGATGACGGATGCTGACCATATTGAATTGCTCGACGCATTAGAAGAACATCCGGGACCTGTGATACTAAGTGGTTACGATAATGATTTATACAACATTTGCCTAAAGCATTGGCGGAAATGGGTCGCATCAGAACAGAAGTTATCTGGATCAATCCAGTGGCAGCTGATCAAGTGGGGCAGCAGACAATCTTCTCGCTGCCCGGCATATAGCGGATAGATGCAAAATGCTCAGAGTGTTATGTACTTCTTCAAACTACTCGTAGTATTTCGCAGCATATAAGATTTTTGCGAAGGCTTCCCAAGAAGGGATGTCTGGCGACATTGGGGTTTCAAGCCAAGCAGCCATTGATTCGAGAAAATGATTTAGGGAGATATTTTCCCAATCTGGATTGTTTTCTAACTCAGCGAGCGATCTTTGAATAAAATCGATTAGGTCCTGTTTTGTATATGTTTGACTATCTTTTTGACCAACGTCCATACAAGGTTCTCCTCAATTTGCTCAATTTGATAATCAATGTCGCATTACATTAAATCTGGATTGTTCATTGATATTTGTCGAACCGAAGGAAACTCAGAGGGGGAGATACAAAAAATCACATAACTATCTGGATAGTGACTAAGGATATCAATTTGTCGATAGGGTTGTTTTTCAAGACAAAAGTTTAGGTTATGCAGCTTAATTTCTTGATGAAGGTATTTAGGAAGATAAGTTGAGTTATTACGGTCAATAGTTATTTGCAGCATGGAAGGCCACTTGTTTTAATTCGCCTCTCCAATAGCTAGATACACTACCTTCATAACAGATGTCTTCCAACAGACGTTTATGTAACTTTTTTCGTTGCCTTTTATTCAATGTTCATCACCATATGCCTTTGTTTTTAAATGTGGGATTTTTTTGAAGTTTAAACCGCTTTTTTCCCTTGAACAAGCAAATTTACAAAATGTGTACTTGGTATATTGACCATCATTAGAATGAAAAAACCCGGCAATAGCCGGGCGGTTGAAAACTACCTATTGTTTTCTGAAGTCGTCAGTAAGAATGCCGGAGAACCCCCAATTTTCATCATCAATTTCTTCAATAACGATGTGAGTATGTTCAGGTTTTTTGCCAAGAACGTTAACAAGAGTTTCAGTGAACTCTTTCACAATCTGAGCCTTTTGATCACGGGTTGTACCTTTTGTAATTTGAAGGTTGATATATGGCATTTGTCCACATCTCCAATCAGTTTCTTTTATAACGTAGACGGACAAGTTAACAAATAGTTTCAATCATATTAACAGATTGGGTGACACGGATTTTTTAACTTAATAGTTAGGGAGGCAAATAGCCATGACAGTTTACAAGATCAAGGGTCTATCAGGAACAGTCGAGCAGGTGATTACCTTGTCAGCGGAAACACCCGAGCAAGCGTTGGAAGATGCGAAGCAATACTTTCCCGAAAGATTGCATGGTCACCTGTCTGTCAGCTCAGACGATTCAGAGTACCGGGAATTGCTTCGGAAAAACGGCTATCCAGAGCACGTTCTGGCTCTATTCAGCGACGAGGACTGCGAGGGCGAATGCGAGGCGGTGGGGATTGTATGACAAGTCCGACCATGAACATCCTGGGCATAACCTGCAATGACGTGTTCGGAGTAAAGTGGTTCGAGGTTCGGATCGAAGGGATCGGCAATGTAGAGATCATGCTCGACACCATGAAGGGCTTCGGTGTAACCAAAACTCTGAACGGGACCAAGAAGTTGAGAGCCTGGCTGCAAACGGAAGAAGGAAAGGTGTTTGTTCTCGGGAAGAGCGGTCACTTAACACAGCGGTAACTATGTTAAGAGTGATTCTTCTTTGTAAAATCAACAAATTGATTGCTTATGCTAGGCTTGGTGGAAATGTAAATTAGCTCTCCAGAGTTACCCTCGATTAGTGTATTAAATGTTCTTTTGTTTCGGATTTCAACTTCGATATTGTTACCAAAGTCATCTTCAAAAACCATCAGGTAGTTTTTCATTTGAGGAGATATACCGTTACGTGAGATTTGTATTTCTTTTCTTTTTAAAGTACAAGGCACGGCGATCCGCGTACCACTTTTTTTCAAGCTTTCTTGTTTCCAGAACAAAAACAGGATGATAGACACAACAACAATTGGAAAGAGAATTTTAAGCAAGCTCATAGTGTCCACGGTATACCACCATTCATTTGGTCTATGGTTGAATGTACGAAATAATAAGTCGCTGGTTTCACCAGTGATCCAAAAAACAAATGGAACTCTTACGATACACAACACACGATTTGATAAATAAAAAAGACACTCCTTGAATAATGAAGGAGTGTCCATGAAGTCCAAAATTAGTGTTGGGATTATACTTGGACATTCTCTTTTAAGAAAACGATCGCGGTATCTTAGAGGATGGTCATACTGGTGGGCGGGTAGGGCAACATAAACCGCAGTCATCATCCCAGCAACACGGGAAACAACGTCTAGCTCGTGATTGATATTGCCTAGATGATTCATATTGCCCATATGATTCATATGGTTGATATTGCACCAATTGACCTTTTACTTTCTTGAATTTCTTAGAAACAGATTTCTTCTTTTTCATGAGGTACTTCCCCCTTTATAACGATCTAAGATAACTTATTAACAAAATTTACCTCTTGACTAGACGAGTGCTTGCAATCGTCAAAAATGGACGTAAAAAACTGCAGGCGCAGTGGGAGAGGATGTTCTTTACAAAACATTACTTAAGAAAAGGTGGGCGAATAAGTTACTTGTTGAAGTGGAAGCAGTAGCGAATGGAAGTAATGCATCACTTGTTTTGCCTAACGGAACGAAATTTCGACATGTGTCTGCTGGAATAGATAAACCCTTGGGAAGAGGAGTTTATGTTTGGAGCAATTTTATTAACGGGACCAATAATTGCGTTCGCTTTGAATTTAATTACTCCCAAAAGAAGTCTCTCTCTTCTATACGGCGACGGACGGGGAGTGACACTTGGCTTGACAAAAAAAAGAGCCACAGTAAGCGGCTCTCTCATTATAATCTTATTTCCCGTAAGTATTTGTAGCCCAGACAGGATACCAGCCTTTATCAGCGTGCTTTGTGTTATAAACAACTGTATTACCGTCATCTTGAACAACTAGAATGTCGCCAGTGAGGTCAGCTGGCACATTACTTTTTCCGTAATGGCGTGGAGCCCAATCTTCGGGAGCAAATCTCCATATAGTATAGCCTTTTCCCCTTTCTTGTAAACCAAGAGCTACTGGGAAATTAAGAGTTTTGGCGAATCCTAAATATTCGGGATAATATGATTTATAATAACCAGTAGCTGGATCAATATAATCAGCATGAAATTTAGCAGTGCCTGAAGCCCAGAGAGACGTTGTGGAATTATTGAAATTCTTATAAAGTACGAGATTTCCATCGTTCTGCATGATGAGGGAATATATACCATTATTCGAGGTTAACACTTGACCTTTTTCGAGTGTTTCACCAACTTTGAGCGTACTCTTTGCAGACGCCGCTGAGACAATGGAGAGCTGAAGCATGAATATCGCAAACAAAATTAATGAGAATTTTTTCATAATAACCTCTTTTCTAATAGTATTTTAATTCTGGTGCAAAGCTTGTTATAAAGTGGTTGTGAGGAAATATTTACCGATAAAACTAGTGGTGCAAAAGATAAAAGGCAAGGATTGGAAGATGTTTTTCGATTTGTTCGTCCTTCTGATACCTTAGTGGTTTGGCGTTTGGATCGTTTAGGAAGGTATGGTCAGGAATTTTTAGGGTTTATTTAACACAACGTACACTTAAACATTAGCATCAACCTTTCTATGATAATACCAATATATTCCACTATATATGATGTCCATTCTCATTGCTTTAGGAGATATTGTCGAATAGTAGACAAGTGGACGACATTTTGAGCAAAAGTGAGAAAAGCAAATGATCCTCTAATCAATAGATTTACGAGGATGATATTTTGCAAAGTCCGGAGAGAGTGCTTGGCGAAGTGAAGTGAGTTCATGAGAGTGCAGACCCTTTAGCTTACTGGAAGCATCAAAGTGATTGTGAATATGACATAATCATAGGAAACTTTACGAAAATCCGGAGTTGTTAGAAGCTGTTTAACATAAGAGAAAGTAAGAAAACGAGAGCATGATCGCCCTCGTTCTCTATGAAAATAGCAATTATCCTCTACTGCAAAGAGTAATCCACGGAGGGCAAACCCCCCAGCCCAACGGGGAAGCGGAAGCAGAAGCAGCAACCGGAACAGAAGCTACAATCATTACAGTGAAAACAACAGCAAGCAACTTTTTCATATGTATCACCCCCTGTCTAAATGTTCTAAATATAATATACCATTAATTACAAATTATGTAAAAATATCGATGCGGGGAAGTGAAATTGTGTGCGAGCACATGTGGTGGATTGACGGAGAAGAAAAGCTGTTTTGCGTTAAGTGTGGGCAGGCAGCGGAGCCAAAGTATTTAACACAATATTACTTGAGAGAAGGGGAGGATGGAATGAAGTGTAGCAGACATAATTTTGCTAGCGAAAAAAGAAAAACTCCTGCAAGAAGACAGGAGTCGAAAATGTTTTCTCGCTATATCAAGGGTTCTGACGAAACCGAAGCAATTGCACAACTGCGTGTCCATCAAATTCCTTTTATGGCGATTTAGTTATTACAAAAGTTAATACTCTTCTAAAAAAGCCAGTTGGGTTATAGATACGCATAAACCATCTATCTAGTCCATATGGGTAATTTTGAAGCACATATACAGGTTCATTTTGTTCAATGAGCCATCCAGCACTGATAACCCTCCTAGTACCTTCTGGTGCTGGTATCAAGGCAATATTTTGATATGAATATGGCCTAATCTCGATGGGCGTAAAACTGTGGCGCCAAAAGCCATTTCCGAGACTATCTGTTATACGTACATTTTTCTGACTTAGGGTGATGATTTTAGTACGTTTTACACCTCTTTTTTTCAAAATCTTGGATGATTTTTTTTTCATGCTTTCACCTTCTACGCTTATTTACGTTTCGTAGGATCAGCATATGAAGGTAAAGAGATAATGCTTGGACTAATTTACATGAGTTAAAAAAATGGGGGAATTCAATAATTAGAGCTCACAGACTGAACAATTTGAA
Source organism: Brevibacillus sp. DP1.3A (assembly GCF_013284245.2). Lineage (NCBI taxonomy): Bacteria > Bacillati > Bacillota > Bacilli > Caryophanales > Paenibacillaceae > Brevibacillus > Brevibacillus sp. DP1.3A. The sequence goes on from NZ_CP085876.1 coordinate 2,950,824, forward strand.
CCCAGAACTACTGCAGGCAATTTATCACAAGAGAAAAAATGAAAAGCAGCATCCCAAATAGGGAGTGCTGCTAATAATTAGGGGACGTACTGCTCTGTAATTTTTGTGATGACCCCATTTGTTACTTCAATGTGGAAAGGTAGCTGATAAGGAATTCCTTTGGATTGTACAAACTTGCTAAAAGTATCGGCGTTTACTGATTCATTCCAATGTAAATCCCCATCTTTGGTAGAGTTGGTTTGAAGAGTAAACGAAGCTTTTGGAGAAATTTCAAACGTTCTAATTTTAGGGTTACTATTTCGAATGTAATATGGTGCTGGATAGGTCTCTTTCACTAATGGATGATCTTGACGATAAGCTTTAACTGCTTCCTCACCGAAAAACCATTGAACATAGTCAAGCGAAACTACTAATTTTCCGTTTTTCACTTGTAGAGTTTTCACATAGGCCATTGATTTTTCAATAGTATTGCCGTGTTTATCTTTGCTACTAGTTGGAATAATTACTGAGGAAGGAGAAGGTGCAGCCGTTTCTTGTTGTGAACCTGCATAAGCCTCCGTACCAAGCAATGAACATAAAATCAGAGAAGAAAGCAGCACATATTTTTTTTTCATAACAGAGTGTCATTTCCTTTCTGTTTACATGTAATACCATACATAATTAGTAAGACGACAGACAAATTAGAACGTTTCTCCTCAAGTCGAAAAATTTAACGAAATATTTCGGGAGATGGGTCATGCATGCCACTTGTCCAAAATGAAGCTCATAAGGTGTACATGAAATTGGACGTGAAGGCGATTGACCCGGATCGCTCGGAACTGACCCAATTAATCGCGGACCTAGAAAAGGGGTGGTAAGCAAGATCATCTGCCTCAGTGCTGAGCGAATCTCCAGAAACCCTGTTGAATTAGGGGATTTTATGAGCTGGCTAATCGGATGAATATACCGGTGATATTTGCTGAATAGTCCGGGGAACGGACTATCCGCATCAAACAGTTGTCTCAAGATGGCGTACTGACTTCAGTAACCGGATGGAACACAAAAGCAACCAGGTGTTCAGGCGGTTGTAGATAGTAGTTCCTATAGCCGAGCTGAATTAACTCTAGATTGAGACGAGCTGCATCCGCGAAACTTACGTAGAAATACAGATGCTTGGTCATGTTAATCACCTCCTTCCGCACCTAACCGTAGCAGAAGGGGTGTGGGACAAAAAAGAAGCCCCCAAATGGGAGCCCGTATATATGTTCGCCTAAACTAATTATATCATGGGCTAACAACGAGGGGGAATTAGAAAGATGAGCGCACAGGTACAAGAACAACTGTCATTTCTGCAACCAGTTAATGAGAGAGAAGTCAGGAAGGCTGCTGTGAAAGAATGGAAATCATACAAAGCCCTCTGTGTTGCTGTTCAGAACAAGAAGGAGCAAGAGGAGAAGGGCATCGAGCAATTATTCCCTCGGTTGCAGCTTTCAGAGACGCAGAACGAATTGAAAGCGAAGCAGATCGAGAGAGCACTCGAGTATTCGCTCGATGAGGTAGAGCGACAGATCTTCGAAGAGAAGTATCTCAGCGCGGCTAGAGTGAAGGACATCAATGTATATCTGGACTTAGGTCTGACAAAAGACCAATTCTACAGAAAAAAGGAAGAGGCAATCATGCAAATTGCTACGGCACTAGGGATGATCTGAGTGCTGTTCTATTTTCATAACGTTCGTTCCGCTAACAGGCAGTTTAGCACAACATTAATGTATAATGATTTTTATATATTGATATATTGTCATTGGGAAACAGGTGGTGTGAACGAAGGTGGCAGACAACAAAAGAACGATAGTAATTTGCAATGATGTGGGTCTTTATTTTGACGCTCTGACACGTGGTAAGCATTACGAAGTTTTAGCAGAGGACGAAGCAAAAGAACAGATAAGGGTTGTTGGTGACAATAACCGAGCAAGATGGTATAGAAAGTATTATTTCGTACCTGACGGGAGTAGTGTACCAGTATTAGTTAACTGGACATTTGACGATACGATTCAAGATTCAAGTGAAGAATCTTTAGAACATATTGAGGTCACAGTCACCTTTAGTGAAGGTGACAAGAGATGGTGTTCCCTTTGCACTAAGGCTGGATTGTTGGATTACATTGAGCGGAACATGGACGATAATGTTTTCTTAATAGAGAATCAAGTAATTGTGGAAAACTTTTCAAAAGAAGTAGTCAATGACGCATTAAAGCGATTAGACCAACAAAATCAACTACTAAGTTCAACCAAACCGTTCAACTAACGGGATCGATAGCTGAATTCGAAAACCACTTTTTAGTGGTTTTTTTCTTTATTACAGAGCAAAAACCCGACAAAAAGTGGGACAAAACCTTGACAAAATCAAGGATAAAAGGCAGGATGATTTGAAATGGTGGAATCGGTAATCTTGAGTCAAGAGCAAGCAACATCTGCTCTTGGGAGATACCGTCTATCCCTTATCAATGGCGTACCTGAGCGAATCTATGGGTGATGACGAATGTGACCTTACGAGAGGGGGACAATCTGAGCCTGAACGCGCTAGTCTTGCGATGATCGTAGCAGGGAACCATACAATTATTGTTTTTCATTGTATGCATTACAGCGGTTTTCAAGTTTTGGGAACCCCTCTCGGAGCTTTGGAAAATCGTGAATTACTCTGCTGGGATTTACCGGACAGGGGATCACATGCGAGACATACGGCTTCGGCCCCTCGCCCCTTGTCCGGTAACTCTCATTATTTATACTTCACTCATGGTTGCTGCGTGTGTGCAATCGTGGCAGCTCATAGCCCAAACCTCCCGGGTTGCCGTGACCGCAACGGTGTAAGGAGTGGATCGCGGCAGAGTCTTCTGCCGTAGTAAGTGGGGGGAGTATAGACAATCCATCTCATTTACTCCAAAATGGAATTGAGGGGGGATTTCAATGTTAAAAGGATACGTAACTGTTTACACTGCTTGGGCTGGATTAGGTCAATTCATTGATAGTGGCAGTTGTACTGCTAGGTTGGAACAGGAGGGTCCCTGGACTCATCCAATAATAGTACCAAGAGAAGCTGTAACTAGGGGCGATAACTCTAGTGCAGTAGTTGGTGTGGATCTTAGGGAAATTGCAGGGGAAAAATAAGCACCCACGCGGTGCTTTTTCTTTTGCAAAACAAGATTAATAAGATGAGCTTACTAGGCTGACAATTAATTACGCAAATTTACAGTATAGTATAATTATGAGAGCTAACATGACTCTTTGATAAAATGGAGACAAGCAAATAAGAAATAAGCCACTCGGAATGGTCAAGACCCCATTTCGTAGACAGTAAGAAAAACCCCGGCCGTTAGGCCGCTAACTGACGTCTAAATTCACTAGGCGTCAGTTTTTTTAATTTCAGTTGAAGACGTTCTTCGTTGTAAAAATGGATATATTCCTCAATTCTTCTTTGAGCATCTTGTACATCTCGTATATCATAGGGATATAGAGCTTCGGTTTTCAAATGAGAAAAGAAGCTCTCCATCGAGGAGTTGTCTAGGCAATTGCCTCGTCGTGACATGCTGATTTTGGCGCCAACCGTAGGCAGCATGTCGTGGTATGCATGAGACGTGTACTGGTGACCCTGATCGCTGTGAACGATCACACCAGTCACGTCTTTTTGTGTTTTAAATGCTTTCTTGAAAGTCTGAAGAACAAGCGCATTGTCGTTTCGAGAGCTGATATGATAGGCAACAATTTCGCGCGTACACAAATCTTTAATTGCTGAGAGATAGATGCGTTCATCTCCGATTCGATATTGGGTAACGTCAGTTACCCATTTTTGATTTGGTCTCTGAGCAACGAAATTACGATTTAGCATGTTCTCGGCTACACGTCCATCGGAAACAATGGCTTGAAAAGTGGTGATATGGGCACGTTTCCGGCGAATAACTGCTTTAATCCCCAGATTTTGCATCAACCGTAACACTTTTTTATGGTTTACTTTACAACCATACTGGCGTACTAGTTCTGCTTGAATTCTGCGGTAGCCGTAAATTCCTTTCCTTTGCTTATAGATCATGTTGATTTTCTCTTTCAAAGCTTTGTCCTTGTTCTGTTTTCTAGTGGAGAGGTATTTATAATATCCGCTTCTCGAGACACCTAAAGCCTTACAAATCTCAGTTACCATGAAGATTGAAGACAATGTCTCCACCATGTGATATTTCTTCCTTACACCTCCCGTACCCAGATTTCCAAACACTTTTTTAGGATTTCATTTTCACGCTTTAATTTTTGAACATGACGGTCCTGGTCAATATACGTCTCCCGACGTCCACGTTGATCTAGGAGTCCAAACTCTCCAAGCTGTCTATACTTTCTCATCCACTTTCTCACACGATCTTTGTCCAGAATTCCCAGATGTTCTGTAATTCGTTTATACGTCCATTTTTCCTCAAGATGTAAACGTATGGCTTCCCTTTTCAGTGTTTCTGGATAGCTCATAAACTTTTGCCCTTTAGCTGCCATAAAAAAATGCACCCCCTAAAGTTCATCGGTAAACCACAGGGGTTTTTCCAATGTCTACTTTAAGGGGTGCACTTCAGAACGCCGGGTGGCTTTTCTGTTTGCCATCTGATCAGATCATTCACAAATCAAAGGAGAGAAAATTTATGGAGAGAAAATTTACTTGGTCTCGTTTAAGGAGAAAACATTTAAGAGAGCGACACTAAAAGAAGTACATGAAAGTAACATGCAAAAGCTAATTAAGCACGGAGCAAAAGTACAGAAAGAACTCAAAAATTTACCTCGTACCTTTATTATTAGTGATCCAGATGAAAGTGTACTTGTTTCGTTAAGAAATGACCTAGGCATTCTCGCGGTGGAGGAGAATATTGAAGACCAGCCCTTAATGGCACAAAACCCACCAGAATGGCCATCTGCATTAATTGGCTTACCAGAATTCGTTTCTAAAGGATACACGGGTGCAGGTGTAAAAGTGGGCATTATGGACTCAGGTTTCGCAAATCATGAGGACATTGTATATGCAGGCCGCTATAACGCTTATGGAGCAGTCTATGGATATACAACGCCACCAGAGTCTGACTACCTGGGTCACGGAACATCAGTTGCAGGAATTATTGGCGCGCGTAACAATGATAAAGGTTATGTGGGAATTGCTCCTGGAGCGTCTCTTTATTGTGTAAAAATTACCCCCGAAACTGGAAATGGTGTGGACGTAGCAGCTCAAATCGAAGCGATAGAGTGGTTGGTTAGCCAAGGAGTAAAAATTATTAATTGCAGCTTTGGTGGAATTGTAGATGTGGAAAGCCGTAGGATCGCTTTTCGAGATGCTGCATCGATTCATGATATTCTAATAATTTGTGGTGCGGGTAATGAAGGAAATGTAGGCAGGGCAATGAATGACAATATGATTTATCCAGCAAGATACGATTTTGTATTATCTGTAGGGTGTCTAAAGGCTAATAAAGAACCTGCCGTATATGCAAGTCGTGGTCCTGAATTGGATGTGTCTGCTCCTGGTCATAATGTAATGACAACCATTCCTTCAAGCGCCAATAGAAATGGGATTAATCATTATGATATTTCTAAGGAGTACGGATTATTTACTGGTACTTCTTGTGCAACTCCTCACGTAACAGGACTAGCTGCCTTGTATTGGCAAATGAATCCTTCTTATACGGCTAATCAAATTAAAAGTAAGGTGTTCCGCCAGTTTCTTATCAGTCGGTTCAATGTAATCCCTTGGAAGATAAAAATATATAAACAAACATGATACAAAAACAAAAACACTAATTCTATCTCAAAATGGTAACAAAAATAAATATTGTTAAAAAATTTAAATTAATATTGAAATTGGAAAAGGATGTATGATACTTTCGTTTGGAAAGATTTATGAAAAAACATAAATTGGAGAGTGAGTTTTATGAAGAAAATTTCATCCTTGTTTATTTTGTCGGCGTTCGTATTATCCGCCGTTTCACCATCAGTATATGCTAAAGAAGGTTCTGTAAATAATCCGATTAGCGTTCAACTGTTACAGGAGAATAATATTCAAGAAGGTGTAGAAGTATTTGATGAAGGTGATGTGGAAATTACCGTCACCACGACAGTTATTGAGGGCGACATTAATGAATACGTGGAAAAGCTGAAAGGAAAAGGACACAACATCGAAAGTGTAAACGATCAAAAATCCATGGCAAAATACTGGCAAGAACAAACGTGGTACGGTAGTGGTAGTAAGTACTCTAATGAAGCAAAAGCTTCAGGCTCTGTTTGGGTAAATGACCTCTTTCTTGGATTGGATGCAATAGGCGGAAAGATTGAAGGTACAATCTATGCTAACTCTGGGACAAGTTCCGTATATTCTAAACCTACACTATATGTAACTACTTATGGAGCAGTAGGAGGAACAATCGGGGTAATAAAAGAATATAAATTTACACCTAAAAATTATACGACTGGGACCCAATCTTTTGGAATAAATTCAGGGTTAACTGGATCTGTTGCATACATTGAAGGGTATTTAGTTGGAGATCATTATCTTGGGAACACAGAATGGCAATCCATGGCGGATTTAAAAAAGAAGTAAGTAAAAGGGAGGAATTATGAAACAATTGCTAATATTTGTGTTTACAATTCTACGTATAGCAGTTGTTTTTCTGGGGATTTTTGCTCTATCAAGTCTTTTAGTTTTTAGGTTCTTTTATAATGGTGAAAATGATAACATAGTTTTTTTGATTCAGTTGGTAGTAGTTTTTTTGGTTAATTTTATATGGTACAGATGGAAAGAAAAAAAGAGAGACTCAATTTAGACTGAATATCAAATGGATCATCTGGAATAAAGCACGGAAAAGGGCAAGCCGAATAACAAAATCGTCTTAACTTTTGCTCGGAAAATTATCGACTTCGGTACTTCATACATTGCCAGTAACCCTATTCGGTATTCTGCCAATGAGGCAGGAGCAGACGTGGAAGAATACGTTAAAAAGGTGCAAGCTGTCCTGATGACTAACGATGAAGAGAGCTTGTCCTATGACATTATCGAGGACGCTTCAATCGATGGAGAGGTATTCGAATACTACTACTTCGACGAGGACGGTCAGATATGCATCACTAAGTTCAAAGCTGACGACTGTATTCTGTGTATGACACCACAGTTAAGGCGAAAGCTAATTACCATCATTCGCTACTACACAGTGACGGATGCCACCAAGAATACTAAGACCATGTTGGTTGAAGTATACGACGAGGAAGAGATTACTTACCTTCGACAAGGAGGTTCAGCGCTTGTATTGGACACGATTAATAAGGCTGTCACTGGTAAAGTAGATGTACAGGAATACTTCAAGAATCCGAAAGTGCTGTTTAAGGAACTCGCTCTGTACGATTTGATTCTTTACGATTCGGAAGGGAACTTGATCACCGATGTGGAGAAGAAAAAGCAGTATCTAGCCAATATGTGGTCAACATCACAAATTCTTGTTGGTGGAAAGGCGGTGCCGATCGCTGGGATTTGCAGGACCAGCACGAAGAAAACACGATCAATTGACTAATCGCATCCTTTCTGGATCAAACCGGAACACCGCACCTGCGCCCTGATCAAGTGGGTACAGCTCGGTCCGGAATCGCGTTGAAGATCATTTTTTACCATGCAGATATTAAGGCTGGTATGAAAATTCGCCATTACGGTAAGGGGTTCCGTAACCGAATCCGAATTATTACTGGGATGCTGAACGATGAATTGATTTGATGTCATTTGAAATAACAGTAGGTGAAACAGTTGATTTTATGCGATTTCTAGGGAGTATTAAAACCGATTGAAAGCCAAGAAAATGTTCCCCCCACGCGATCGCGATTGGAAGCGCGAGCATTACACGACTGCTTACTAATAAGCGAAACCCCTTGTGCCTGTAGGTACGAGGGGTTTTTTATTTGGTGGGCAATTTTGATTTTTTCAGGGTTTAACATTTTTGCCCACGACTTTCCATGTAACTTTCAAACTTGTTCATGTTATCTAATTCAATTTTCTTTGAGATGTGGGCATACACATCTGAAGCGATCCGGATACCGCATACACCTGTAACGAATCCAAGATTGCCGCAGACACATTCAGGCAAGGTCTGGAGACTATCTTACATCACAAGCAGTTGGACTCGGCAGCACTTCATTTTCTCACGCGCTTCTTCCGGATATACCAGCCGCGTTTATGAAAGGAGATGGACCTGTAATTCTGGGCGAGTCTGATGATTCGTTTACGAGTAAGTGATGCTGGTTTTGAAGATAAGCTTTTGTTAAGAGAACTTCTTACAACCAGATGACCGGGGTAGTGAGCTTTCACGAAGTTACCGTAAGTTTCGAACTCGGAGAAGCCGGCATAACTCTGCTTGTTGGTTTTCTTGATAATCGCCCAGTACCATCTAGTCTTATGCCTAGCCTCAATTTTAGACTTCAGCCGGGAGAGCTTCGATTTGTCGAACAGCATATAGTGGGCAACGAAAGAGCGCGAAGCGGTTGGCTTGGTCCCCATTAATTTCTTGTAGGTGCGAAAATACTCGGGACGACTCCAGTTACGGCAGTAAAAAACGGTTTTCCCATTGACGAGAAACACATGAGGTCGAATGAGAATGGTGTCGGCGTCAATCACAAGATAATACCTTTGCTTGGTCAAGTTTCCTCCCGCCAGCTTCAACAATTGTTGGAGCAGCCAGCCTGAGCGATTGGTGCGTTTGGTTTGGTAGTGAATGTCTTTTTTGGTAATCGGTAGGACGCGTTTTTCATTGATGAAGGTGCAGTTTTTATGCCGGCAAAGGGCTTGGATTCGTTTGCTTGGTGGCGATACAACCATGATCCTACCAACCGGATGCTTCACTTGCTTACGGATACTGTCAATGACATACGGAAGAGTGCCAAGGTCTTTCTCAATAGCTGGGATCAGGACATCAATTTTAATAGAGCTGTTGAAGGTGCTTTTCACTGAACGAGACAACTTCTCAACTCCTTTTCACTAAGCAGTTTCAACCATATGTGTCTGAACAGGTTGGCCAGAGTGTCCGACATTCCAGATAGGATATGATTTTCTTCCTTAGGGTGAATATGTCAGAAATGGAAATCCTGAAAAATGTGTGTATGTCTGCCTTCTTGAGTCATTGAGTAAGTATTTACATTTCAAAAATTTATGTAAAACCCCTTTGAAACTCTCCTCACTTTGTCTCGTCGAAATCGTTGACATACAACAATGGCAGCTCGATCCGACTCCGTTGGTTCTGACTGGATCAATACGTTTCTTTGAAGATAGACCGGAACAGATGGAGCTGGCAGAAAACCAGGAGCGCTGTGATGGCCGCGACGAAATCCGACGAAACCGACGAAAGTAAAAATTTAACAATTAAACAAGCACCATTGGTCGTAACAGGTGGTTTCCGTTCCGAAGAAGGTATGAATGAAGCAATCGAAAGTGGAGCAGTTGATATGGTTGGTGTCGGAAAACTATTTGCATTAAACCCTGATTTCCCAAATCAGATTATCCTTGGCAATTATCGTACTGTTACGATTACTTGCAGCCGCAAATAAAAGCACGTCTCAAAATGCGAATTTGGACAAAGAGCGGCATGCGTCGATCACCAGTGTTTGTTGATTTTATTCTAGCTGGCTAGTAAAAAAACCGTCCCTGTTTTTTTAGGAGACGGTTTTTTTACTGTAAATGTCTATTCGTATCCGGAATTTGCGGGTACACGAAACAAATACTTTATTTGACCACGATTTCAACTTTTGTTCCGTTTGGATAATCCTCTAATTGATTGGATATCCACGATCCAGCTCCTCGATTATCTGAAGGCGATATGTATTCGATATGTGCTCCCGTGCCTCCCTCAGCGCACATGGCCATAGGCCATTCATCTCGATCATATCCCTTTTTTGTAGGAATGCCCTTGAGAGAATCTTGGCGATTTTCATCTGCTCCATCGCGGTCAATTGTGCATATAGCTGACTTCCCAGAGGCAATCGCTTCTTTGATATGCTTTGCAGTCTGAGGATATCGATCAGAAGGAAAAACAATCGTATGGTCTACGTTCCCGTTGCTGACTGTTTTTTCCTCTATTGGCACAAGTCCAAAGAAATAGGCGGCGCCGATCAGCAGCACCACAATCAACATCAGCATTTTTTTCTGTGTCATGCTTTTGTCCTCCAATATAAGTTCTATTTCAACCGCCCAGGATTATGGAGAAGCGGTGTGATTGGCCTGAGTAAAGGGAGCTAGCTATACCTGCAAAGGTCGGAAGTCCAAAGAATGACGACCCAAATGTATCGAAGAGATTGCTAACCTATGAATAAAAAGAGGCACCTCCCTGTTTAAGAGGAGGTGCCTCGTCATGTTATTTGGTATATTCCACCACTTCAAACGATTGAATCTTACTGAAAGCCACATAATCTTTGCGAGCAGTAAATGGCCCTTTGTTAAAGTCCTTATCGAACATGTATGTTTCTTTTCCTCTACCATCTGCACGGCCATTATACCAGTCGATGAAGTCTTGAACTTCGGTTGCAGTTAATTCGAACTCTTTCTCGAGACCACTGATCATTTTAATAACCAGTAGAGCGTTGTCACCGGTTGGTTCTGGCTCAGGCTTTGGCTCAGGATCAGTACTTGTGATTGTATCGCCTGTCATCTCTATTTCCATGATTCCTACAGAACTACCAGACGGATCATAATAACTATTTAGTACATTAATACGATAAAACCTAAAATATTTGTCATTATTCGTTTCTACTGTTATTGGAGTTCTATCATTTTCAAATGTACCTTCAGTAACAAGAGACCATGTCAAACCATCATTTGAACCATAAAATTTCCAGTCTTTTATAAGTGACTGTAGAGAGTCATTATGAAATAAAGGGGTTATAGTCATGGTATTAACTTTCTTTTTTTCGGAAGGACCGAAGTCAATTTTTAAAAAATGTCCTCCTTCAGGGGGAGTTGTTGCATAAACGTACCAAAAATCTAAGTGGCTAAAATCAACAGAATCGTCAAATGCTTTCCAGCCATAGTCATTCCGTCCACCGCTTCCATAATGTGCGCTTTCACTAATAATAATAGGGCCTGGTTTATCAAAGTCAGTCATAGTTGGAATAAGGTCCTTATTGGTTTGTTGATCTTCAGCTAAACTAATGTTTTGCCCAGAAAATAAAACGGCAGTGATTAGACCCATACTTACAAAAAACTTACTGTATCTCTTTACAAAATCCATAAAACCTTGAACTGTTAAAAATGGATAATTTCTCTTAGGAATATATTACATTTCGATGATTTGAGCAAAACAGTAAAAGGAATAAATTCAAATCAAAGGAACATTCAATGAAAATGTTCATATTGTGTTCAAGAAATAGAAAACCCGTCCCTATTTTTAAGGAGACGAGTTTTCTTCATAAAATATTTAAGATTGAAGGGCTCTAAGCAGCATAATTTCTACATGCATAACGCACCCACAAATCACCCACAAAAAGATGAAATGATTTGATGTCATTTGATACAACAGTAGGTGAAACAGTTGACATTAAGCGATTTTCATGGAGTTTTAAAACTGATCGAAAGCCAAGAACATGTTCCGCAGACGCGGCCCAGATGAGCATTTTCAAGTTCGGTACTTAACACGATGTGTATTGTGAAAAGTAGATTTAGTGGAACCACATTGCCGTGTTAGGGGGGCAGATGGGCATATTTCCGTCTGCAACCATATTGAAATTGAGCATGAAGTTAGTTCCTTCTCTGTTTGTCACCACTTCATCGACCCAAAAGATTGGCTGGATTGCAATCGAATTGTCAGCATTGAGCACTGCAGCACTACTATCATTTACTGTCCCCCAATGCCAGCGGAAAGCACGAACATACTGCTCGCCAAGTAGTACACCAAGTGCGATACAGTCGTCATTTTCAAGTGTTTGCTTGTTTGATTTCAGTTCGCGTACCCACTCGGTGATGACTTTGACAATATCATGGGGCTGATCGTCCAACTTTACTTGCAGAAGCTTTGCAGCATGCTGCTGAAATTTAACAATTTCTTGTAGGGTTTCATTATCGAGTTTGCCTATTTTGGCAATTTCATTTCCTTGGATTTCTTTCATGCGTGCCACCTCAATATATCGTTTATTTAGGGAAGTTAGTTAATCACTAGCCTTTGAATTATTTGACAATAAACTATTTGTATCACAATAGTTATTAAGTAGAAACACAAATAGCCGTTCCTATAATGGACGGCTAAAAGTGAAGTCCAGGACGCTAAGGACGAATACGTCCCAAACGACGGATAGGACGGACCCCTTCTATAGTCCAATCACAAGTTGGCCTATTATACCAAGTGGCAACATCACCACGAGTATACCGTCCAACATGAAGATTAAGTCCTGTTGTCACGCCTGAAAAGTCTACAGTGCCAAGGAATTGTCCACTTGGGATAAACATCCCTTTCTGTAAAGTGGTAGATGGTCTAACGTGAGCGTACTCAGTATAGAACTCATCCCTTCCTTGGACCAGGACCATATTAGCATACAGGGGGCGGTCACCAACAAACCGGGGGCGAAGAAGGTATGTGCCCCAATCAATACCATTAAATACCAAGCCTTTCGAACTGGGATGATCAGGTCCACAGTCCTTAGAGATCAGACACTTGATGACGTATCAAAGGGATGTCTACCATACACTTTCAAATATTCATCACTCCAAGGTTTTTTACAGTTTATTACAATTATTTGCGAGTGGTGACAGCTACCCTATATGTTTTGGGATGCCATTACTAGGTTAGTAGAATGCCAATAAATCTCACTTTCATAGGGTGGGATTCAATAAAGGAACTACTTCCTGATGTAACAGCAACTTTTGAGAAAACCCTTGAACAGTATAACGATTACTACCCTAATCATACTTGCAATGTCATATACAGTTGAAGCGTATTGGAGCAAGTCACAAGAGGCTTGATTGCATCGATATCGAGAACTAATTCATGTTGTAACCACTTCAGTAGGAAATTTAATCTGTTTGGAGAATATGATTAATCAATTATTCGAATAGGGGGACTTTAATGTGGGCTTGTTAGACGGTCTAATGGGTAATGCTTCGGAAGTTAACATTGCAGATGTTCAAAAGGAGTATGCTCAAATCTTAGCGAACAATGAGAGCATAGAAAAGGCGTACAAATTAATTCGTGATATGTTCATCTTCACCAACAAGCGGTTAATACTGGTTGATAAGCAAGGCATTACTGGTAGAAAGACAGAGTACCATTCCATTCCTTATAAAAGTATTCATCATTTTAGCATTGAAACAGCTGGAAATTTTGATTTGGATGCGGAATTAAAAATTTGGGTTTCTGGAAGTGCAGTACCGATCCAAAAACAATTTAACAAGAACTTGAATATTTATCACATACAGAGCGTATTGGCCGAGTACATTTTGGATTAGTCTCGCTTGATAAAAAGTCCTCCTTCATTCCGGGGAGGGCTTTATTTCTCACGCAGAGATGACGAATCAAATTTTAGAACAGCTAAAAGAACAACAGAACCAAAATAATAAGAAACTAGACATTATTGCACGTTCTCATTTTATTTGCACATAAGGAAGTATTACAAACTATTTACCAATATTTATACATGAAATAGCCGCCCAATCAAACCGATAAAAGTAATGTAATAGGATATCTAGTGTAGATTCTCTTGGGGATATGGCGTACGACTTAATCTGTGCAGATGAGTCTGCGCTATTTTTTTGTGGCAAGAGAAGGTATGCATACCTATATATACTTGTAGGAAGTATTGAGGTGATAACTTACTATATAGATGACCACTTTTTTATTCACGTATTACTTCTTGTGTACCCCAATTTGCTTAAAGCAATTGGGGACTTTTTTGTATGGAGGTGACCTCAAGCTTATTTCACCGATGCTGTTCGAACAGGTAGATAAGTCGTTATCCGACGGCCGTTACATTTTCGAATCTAAAGTAGCTCTATAAAACAATAGGTACATGATAAAAAACAATCCCAATTCATTTGTACCATACATTACAAGCAAAATTTAATATGTACATAAATATCAAACTGTACAAAAATAGCCTGAGTGAACAGCTATTTTTGTACAGTTTTTTAAAATAAGGCTCCGTTAAATGGTTGTCTTAATGTATCGATCTCCAGTTCTAATTCCTGAAATTCCTATAAGAAAGAGAGTTAGGAATACCTTGACTTGGAGCTTACTCTAAGGAGTATGGTTATGACGGCAGGGAAAGATGAGCCAGTAAGGAGGCATTCATGAACGAAGAACGGACGTATTCGATTTCCGAATTTGCAGAGCGGACAGGAGTTTCTACGGATACCCTACGATATTACGAGAAAATCGGATTGCTTGCTTCGCCGACGAGAGGCGGCGGACAAAAACGAATGTACGACGAGGAAGATATAGGCCGTATCCGTTTTTTGAACCATCTCAGAAGAACAGACATGCCACTCAAGAAAATCCGTACACCCCGGTACCATCGTCACGGAGCTCTCCCGCCATTTGTCCAATGAAGAATTGAGCGCTTCTGGGGGTGATTGACGTGCAGGGATGGCGGACGTTTAGCGAATTGACGGAGGAACGCAAAACCGTACCGGAAGGAGCCGCGACGATCGTCTGGTGTGCTGTAAGCAACCAACTCGACGGGAAAGGCGGCGTTTATTGCCAAAATATCGATATTGCTCCTTTGGTTCCAATTGAAGTAGGGAAACCAGGAGTACCCGACGTATGCCCATGGGCTGCAGACGAGCAGGCTGCCAAGCTTCATGAAATATTTTAGATTGAAGGGCTCTACAGCACGCCAATGATATTTAATTCGATATGCTAACGGAACTTGGAGCGGGACCAAAAACTGGGGCTAATCTTGACGGGTGCAGCTTGGGGCTAAGGCCAAAAAATTCACAGAAGTTCATAATTAGCGGGCTCCACTTCTCAGGATCGATGTAGTTCTTCTCGCCAGTCATTAGGATGTGTTCATCAACATGAACACGTATTATCTTTACTTCAATTGCTTTTAAAGAGCTGGGCAGTTCAAAATTATGGACTTGTTCTACCACTGCCTCTAATTGAACCGGGCACTCCGCAACGCGTGGAGGCCGAATCAGGTCCGAATTTTGGGGGGTGAGCCTAGCCGTTCCGAATTTATCCGGTTCAAATCGGTATCCCACATTAGCCTTGCGCTCCGGGACAGGATTTCGTCCAGTTAGTGAGCCAGACAGTCCACCGCATGAGCAAGATCAGACGAAGGAAGATTCAAAACACATTCGCGTTCGCGCAACAAATTGGTAACGGTTTGAGATGAGCTACTCATTCCAAGCATGCATGATTGATTAAGCCACCATGCAGAAGACATAGGGGCAAGGTTGACAGAATTGTCCTCATTTAATGTGCTGATGAGTACAACTGGCGTCCCAAAGTAAAGAATTTTTGGTTCAACTACCTTGTGCATAATGCGCTCCCTCCACTATAAAAAGAAAAGTTTTCCATCGTCTCAAATAAGAGACCTATTTCAAATTATAATGACTATTCTTTTCGTTATTTTGCTGTTTCATTTCGATTGAACTTTACAAAACATTACTTGTGAGAAGGGGAAGGAGTAATCAATAGCTTGGTTGATCTAGAGGATTCCCCAATCTGTAACATGGGGCAATCTCTTTTCTTTATATACACAAAAAATATAAAAAACATTGACATATAGGATAAAATATGTGATTATCTTCTCTGTCACTTATAATGATAATCATTATCAAAAAGAAACTTCACACCAAACATCACATGACAAGGAGAAATGAGCGTATGAAAAAAGGAACACGAATCGTACTGGCCTGCTTGGTTGCAGTGGTCACTGCCGTATCGGCAGGTTGCGGAAGCAGCCAAACGGCTTCGGAAGCACCCAAGAAGTCTGAGACACGCGTAGTTAAGCATCTGATGGGGGAAGTGACAATCCCGGCGGAACCAAAGCGGATTGCAGACGTATCGGGAGCAGCGGAGGAGCTATTAATTTTGGGACACAAGCCGGTTGCGACGGCAAATACATACAAGACAAAAATCATGTCCCACGTAGCGGATAAGCTGACAGATGTAAAAACGGTTGGCTGGATGTGGGATGACTCTATCAATCTGGAAGCTGTGGTAGAAACAAAGCCAGACCTGATTATTATGAATAACCGCCAGCAAAAGATGTACGATCAACTATCCAAAATTGCCCCGACTGTCGTTCTGGAGACAGACATGGATAAATGGCGTGATAAGTTTAAAGAAATAGGCCGCCTGTTTGGACAAGAAGAGGACGTGAACAAATGGCTGGCTGGCTATGACGAGAAGACGAAAGGGATGCGCGAGCAACTCAAGCAAGCGTACGGCGACCAGACCTTTATGTTCCTGGCCGTAACCCCAAAATTGTTCCGCGTGTACGGAAACTATGGATATGCAGATATCTTGTTCACTGATCTCGGCCTCAAGCCGGCAGCTGGAACACCAACGGATAAAACAATGGAAATGATCGAGCTGGAAGGACTGACGAATTTTCAGCCAGACCATATGTTCCTCGTCAATTTCGGCGGAAAAGCGGATGATATATATGCAGAACTGAAAAAGAGTCCAGTATGGAAAAGCAACAAGGCAGTTCAACAAGGACATCTCTATGAGGTGACCAATGAAACATTCAACATCAAAGCCTTTGGCCCAATTGGAAAGGAAATGCTCCTAGACGAGATTGGTAGCATGTTGCTGAAAAAACAATAACCATACGATCGATGCAAAAGATGGGGTTATTCGAAAAGTTGGTTTTGACTTCCCATTTGAGGAAAAATGGTTTCCTATCGTGGATTTGATAATGGTATATGTCGCGTTCCGGATTGTGACCTGAGGACCTAACCTTTCAAAAGTGGCGGGTAATCTCCTAGTCACTTTCCTTAAAGCCTGTCAGAACAAATACTGAAGGAGAAGCTGGGAGAAACGAAATGTTTTCCCAGCTTCATTACTTTTTGGGACCTGTTCGAGGGTTTACTGTTCGTCAATCCGTGAATTGTAACAATCTTATTTTAGAAGTGCGAAAGATTCATTTATTTTCAAATCACCATACAGTTGGTCAAAAAGCTTGCCGTCTTCAGATTGGGAATCAAACGGATTGGACTGTGGCGTTGTATAGACATACACCATGTCATTTGATTCTGCAATGGATGTCCCTACGGGCGTCCCTTCCTCGCTAGAGAGGCGAGTCCAATCAGGTTTCATGAAAACGGAGATCATTAGAAGCGTTTCAGAACCTTGGCCATCCTTCGTCGTATAATCGAATTGCACTACATGCTTGGCTGATGGCAGAATTTTGTCAGCATCTACACCTGCATATTGGTTCACCTTGTAGTGCCCGTTCCAAGAAGTTGGCGGCTTAAAGCTGAAATTTGCCTGAGAGTTAGTGTAAAGTTCAGTTTTTTCGTTTTCCTGTGCAACAGGCTGTGCAGAGTGTTCTACTTTGCCATTGTTAAGAGCAAAGATGATGCCCATCACTAAGACGGATGTAAGCATGATGCCGACGATGATTTTTTTGAGATTCATGTTGGTTTCCTCTCTCTTCGTATATGGGGTAAAGTTGTTTGTAAGTGCATTATAAAGGTACAATATATGAAGGTCGTTACAGAAAAGAGACATTTTTCTATTTCATAAAACTTATTGGGTCAATAAGGCACCTGACAAATGTGATCACAAATCCCGTGAGATCTCCAGCGGCGGCAACGTTCGTAACACTCTATATCCAATCGTACTCTTCTTGAGTCTAGATATGGGAGACATAACGTTTCACAATCTTCGTGAGGCGGACTTACACGTCTACATTCGTTTATACATTCTTGAAAGCTAGGAAGAAATTCAACCAATTGACCATTCACTTTCTTAAATCGCTTAGACTTAGATTTTTTCCTTTTCAAGTGACATCCCCTCCTGATGACGATCTAAGATAGCGTACGAAATGAATTACCCTTCTGATTGGCCAAATGTACTACTATCTTGAAAATGTATGTAGATCAGTATTTAGGAAGGTCACCAAGATGGAATGCAAGCTTCGTTCCACCTCACTCTTACGGAAAAGGAAAAAGTGGCTATTCGACTTTTCACGGGAAGAATGAGCGATGCAAATATGCATAAAGCCCGTCTTCACAATCAAGACGGGCTAAAAGCTATTCATGTTTTATTGAATCGTAAAAGTAGCTACGATAACATTTTGATCCTGGTAGGAATAGGGAGCTTGAAATTGTACGTAGCGATACCCGTCCGCATCAGCCTTAATAATGATTCCTGTCGTACCGCTCCAAATCTGTTTATTTTGAGCATTATAGACTGTGTAATTCGCAAAGGTACCTTTTGGACTGATACGGAGCTCCTGCCCTTTCTTTAGATAAATCGCTTCTTTTGGACTTAACTGTCCAGGAGTAAGGTAGTAATATTTGGTGAATTGTTGTTCTTGTTTTTGTTGCTCCATGGTTACTGTGTCTGCTTCACCTTGAACTTGAGCATTGGTAGAAGCGGAAGCATATACAGGTGCGCCAGAGAGGAGTAAAGCGAGCATCGAAATAGAGAGAAGCTGTTTTTTCATACCTAGTACACTCCTTAGGATCATTTCTGATCAAATTCTAAATACACGAACTAAAAGTAATTATACTCAAATTGAATGAATTGGTAAATATTTACACACAAAAAACAGAAGATTGCCTATTCATATCTCTTGAACGCAACTCCCTATCATGGTAGTAGTCATGGAAAATGACACGGTTTATCTTGTAGCAGGGGATAGCTTTATGAAAAACGAACTGAGTGTAAAGGTTTTTTGGAGGGGAATAAATGAACGTTCATTTGATGACAATTACGGATGCAGAGCAAGTCGCAACTTGGCAATATCCGCAGGAATATTCTTTTTATGACTTTGAAAATAGTCCAGAAACATTTCAGGAACTATTAGACGGAACCTATTATTCAGTTCAAGATAATCATGGTCAGCTTACCGGATTCTTCTGTTTTGGGCTCAATGCTCAAGTCCCAGAAGCTCGAAAGCAAAATCTTTACAAGGGCGAGAACGTGTTGGATATCGGGCTCGGAATGAAACCAGATATGACAGGGAAAGGGATTGGCTTTTCATTTTTACAGGCTGGGATCGAATTTGCCAAACAGCAATTTGAACCAAAATATCTACGTTTAAGTGTTGCTAGCTTTAATCATAGAGCAATTAAAGTGTATACAAGAGCGAGATTTAAAGAAACGGCCTCATTCGTAAACAATGGGACCCTCTTTATCGTGATGACGATGGAAATGGAGAATCTTGAATAGGCATAGTACAGAGCATGCCATTTAACATAAGAAAAACGGTGATGAGGCTGTAAAATTCGTGGTTTTGAGGTAAATCGGTTGTAATAAAAAATGCCCCTAGCAAGGGGCACAAAAGACTCCTAATCGAATGATCTATCGTTTAATCCATGGAGTATCGCCAGAACTTACGGACAAACCATTACAATAGCAAAAACAACAGCAACGAGCTTTTTCATAATCAAGTTTCGCTAATGAGTTGAAATTAAATAATATTCTGAAAGTATGTAGTTTTAACAAAACAAATCAAGCGATTCAGCAGAGGTTGGTACTACAGTCTGGGGGATATTGCAAAGGATAGGGACGTATCCGTACACGCTTAAATATAGTAAACGGATTAACAAGGGAGCTATACAGTGACGAGTTCTTAGGTTCCTAACAAGAAGACGTGAAAGGCGTTAAGCCGCTCGGGGAAAGAACCGGGCGGCTCTTTTGTTGAAAGCGCAGGTGATAGAAATACCACTGAAAAAGTTTTGTCGTATGACAGAGTGTCCAAATCTAACCTCTCCACAATACTACACTCCGTCTACTAAAGCGTAACGTAGGAGGAGTGGACAAAAAGATGGGATCAAAGCTCAATGATGCCAAAGAGGGAGAAGGAGGGCAGCTTAGCCGCCCATAACATTGGACAGAAATTAGCACTCATCACAACTACAAGCAACAATTGTTAATAAAACGAAAAGAACCAAAACTAAAGCAAAATTGTCGTCAAAGAATCCCATCGATATCACCCCTTCAAGTGTATGAGGAATAACCTCAAACTCAAGCTATGCAAATTAAGGCGCTATGTAAGGGCGATATCACAGTAAGTGGGAAATTTGGGCATGCAACAGCCTGTTACTTGTCATGTCCAACAGCTCAATAATGTTAAATCAGTAGGGGGATAAACGACGAAAAAAGGCTATCGCTTAGCCACATTCATGGCATTTGGGACAGCCTTCTTGGAACTTAGCTACTTCTACCAAGGGCATAAGCATCTGCCATGATAAATAATGCATGAATCTCCGCAAGGCTCAATTGAATAATTTGAACCTAACTTTTTCAGGAGCTTCTTCAGCATGATCATTCACCTCCTTGGTAGATTTATTTTCCATGTATTACCATTCTATCGTGACTAAGTGATTTAAGAACATGAATATTTTTATAAATTGTGTACGGTGTCAAAGTTTAAAGCCGGTTTGAAGAACTTGGAAATAATCTGAAGTGATTTCGTCAAAATTGGAGTCTGTTTTCTCAAGATACTTCCAATAAATTAAGTCTTCAGATTCGATATGCAGCATTTCCATTTCAAATTGTTGTGACTTCCACACAATAATCTGACCAATGCAAAGCTGGGATTCATGAATAACTCTTAAAGAAGGGTCATGAACGATCTTACTGTCGACAAATTCACAATTGATAATTTCCGAAGAGATATTAGATTTTTGTAATTCTGCAGACTTGCATTCAGCCCAATCACGGAAAAAAGATAAAATCATTTTTCACCCCAGCCAATCATGGATATAGTGATGTAGCATGTGTTCTAGGTAAAATTCGGAGATTTACGCTGCATCAAAATCGAAAAGAACATAATCGCTCCAGAGCCTATAAAGCCAATAACACTCATCAGCGTATCATAGGGGTGATACTGATGGGTAAATACTTGAGCAATAGAAAGTCCCCACAAAAGTGTAGGAATAGACAGGAAGATATGTATTTTTCCATTATACGTGAACCTGACATAGAGTAGAGCTACTACCGTAGAAACGAGATAACTGAAAGAGAAAAGGATCGTGTCCCAGGTCGAAATGGTTACTGGAATATCACTTGAAAGAAGCGATTTACAAGCCCAAAGAATAAAGAACCAAAAAGCAAAGGCCAAACCAATCATCATTTTCAAAAGACTTTTCATGCTATCTTCTCCCTGCTAAATACGTTTGTTCATTAAGACGAGGAACACAAAGAAAACGATTCAATAGAAAATGAAACCAGTTCTTTTACAAATCGGTAATTGAAAGCTTCATTCTATATATGTTTTTTCATAATTTGATCCGCCTTTAAATGGTTTGATTGGTGAAATAGTATCACGAATGAAAAAAGAAAAACATCATACCGCTAGTTAAATAGTCGGTGCATGATGTTTGATTAAAATAAACAATGTAGATTTTACGTTTGCTTTCTTTAACCTTACTACTTCATATCAATCATAAACTTCTTATACATCCCTTAGCACCTTTGTCGCCAACAATCACTAGTATTTGTATTGGCAGATGTCGTTCGTCTCAGTCTTTATTGGATGTGTTGGTGTTAAGCGCTATAAGTCGGCCATCCGCAATACCCGTCAGCTTCACATGGTACACGTTGTTCTTTTGCGCTGCTAACACCAGGAAATGAAAGCGATAGAAGTAATGCAGCAGCAATACCAAACAGAGCAAATTTTTTCATAAATCTTCCTCCTTATAAGTATGAACGAAATGAGGATGATAGGTATACGGAAAAAGACCATCCCTCTGCCACGCAAATAGCTGTTGGGACGGCCTTTTTAAGTACTATCTGACATTAAGCGGGACACATGCAATGTTTTCCTGCTGGTATGCACTCCCGAGGACATGGGCGGATTGAGTTAGCACCAATTTTTTGAAGTAATTTCTTAAACATTGTTACTCACCTCCTAAATTGGGAAAATATAACTTCCGATCCAATAATAACACACATACACTCTAGATAACATATAAAATACCAAAAATTCGGAAAATAAAAATCTACTTAAGAAATGTCAGTGTCGTACTATTCACTATCACCCATCCGGCTGGAATAGGGGAGCCTAGCATTACCCAAATTTGATCACCAAATGCAGCGTTTTTAATTGTAGTAGTTCCGTGCTTAATCTCAGTTGATGTAGAGGAAGTTTCTTTTCCTTTCCAGTCATACTGGGTAGTGCTAGCTGCGAAGGAGACCGATTTCTTATGTAAAGGGAGTGTTGCTCCGTGGGCGGTTATGGCTAAACTTGGTACCGTGACAACAGAGCTTACTGCTAGAATCATCAAGGCTTTCTTAATCATTTGCAACAACCCTTCTTGAAAATATCACGAAGTTTGTGGCAAGTCTGTATGGGAGTGATACACGTCATTTGAAACCGATCACAAACTGACGTATAATCAGGTATTATTGATTAATCACTAAAAGGGAGGCGATCTTGCAATGACGTCGGTCAATCGTAAAACGGAAATCATCTCTGCTGCCATTGAAGTCTTTGCTGAAATCGGGTATTTCCGGGCAACGACAGCGCAAGTGGCAGAGCGTGCAAAGATTTCCCAGCCGTATATTTTCAAGTTTTTTGCATCGAAGGAAGCTTTGTTACAGGCAGCCTTGGAGGCGTCGTGGGAGCGGATCATTGACTCTTTCCGTCTCGTTGTGGATTCCGCATCCAAAGAGCAATTGGAAACAGATTTAATCAAGGCATATGAAAAGATTTTGGCTTCCCATCAAAATGAAATACTTCTTCAAATGCAGTCCCAGACGATTCAAGAGCCTTCGATTCGAGAGGCAATGCGCGAAGGATTTCGGGAGGTTCGTCAGATCGTCCTAACAGCTTTTCGTGAAGCGGGCATTGCGAGCCCGGAAGAGAGAACACTTATTTTCCTGGCAAGAGGAATGCTGTGTAATATTTCAGCAGCTTTGGATATGCCAGAATTAATGGAGGTGTAGCGGAGAAAAAATTGTGACAATTAGTTATTGACTAATCACTAACTAAAAAGTTATAGTTCAAATTAGTTAGTGATTGATCAATCACAAATTAAACAAGTGGAGATGATCCGAATGAAAAAAGCGATTGTAGTCGGGGCAACAGGCGGAACGGGAGCGGCTATTCTAAACGAGCTCATCAAACGAGGAGTTGAAACGATTGCTTTTGGACGTTCTAGACAAAAGCTAGAGCAAATGGCGTCAGAGCTAGGGAATCCAGCACATTTGTCACTGGCCACCGGGGATGCATTCCGGTCTCAAGACATCGTAGCAGCATCGGAAGGAGCGGATGTACTATTCCATTGTGCAAACGTCCCTTATCACGAGATGGTAAACAAGCTGATCCCACTTGGCGAAGCCGTCATGGAAGCCGTCAACAAGAGAGACTTGAAGGTTGTTGTGGTAGACGGCATTTATCCATACGGGCGAAAGCAGATAGAACCAGTGACGGAGGAGCATCCAAAGCAACCGCATACGAAGAAAGGAAAAATCAGGTTGGCATTTGAACAGATGCTGTTTAGCAGTCGCTGGGATCATGCGCGAACGATGATTGTCAGATTACCGGATTACTACGGACCTACCGCTAATCAAGCATCGTATTTGGGTTCCACACTTGAGGCAATTGCGGCTGGAAAACCGGGGCTTTTCATTGGGAATATGCATGTTCCTCGCGAGTTTGTTTATTTGCCGGATGCGGCGAAGATGATTGTGGAGTTGGCCAGCCGTGAGTTTGCTTATGGACAAAACTGGCACATTCCAGGTGGAGGCATCATTTCCGGTCGAGACATCGTTCGAATCGCTCAAAAAGCAAGTGGCACCGTGAAGCCTGTCATTCCTCTTGGGAAAATGGGTTTGTCTTTGCTGGGGATGTTCGTCCCGGTGATGAAGGAGGTTGTCGAGATGCTGTACTTAACCGAAACACCGTTGATTCTTAGCGGAGAAAAATATAAACGGCTTATTGGACCGATCCCAGCGACGAAGTTCGAGGAGGGTATAACGGCAACGATCCAGCATTTACAGAATCGTACTTCCATGAAATAAATGATAAGCACTAGTTATTGATTGATCACTAACAAAGAAAATGACAAAACCATTTTAAATATTCCTTTACAGGAATATTCCCTTTGGTGTATATTTTACCTAAGAAGATGATCACAATAACACTGAAGGAGATGAGATGAACGTAGAATCCATCATGTAACGAGGTGAGTGACATGTCGGGGATGAATCCAGGCATGGACATGGCGACGCTGAGTGCTTTGGCTGAACCGAATCGTATGAAAATCGTCGAACTTTTGCGCGATGGTCCTCTAACTGTAGGGGAAATCGCAGACCAACTGGGGCTTCGCCAGCCCCAAGCCTCGAAGCATTTGAAGGTGCTTAGTGACAACGGGATCGTGGATGTGAAGGCTGAAGCCAATCGTCGAATATATAAACTCAGGCCCGAGCCCTTCCGAGCGCTAGATTCTTGGGTGAAGTCATTCCAGCGAGTTATGGAAGAAAGATTTGATAATCTGGAAGACTATTTGCGGGAACTGCAAAACAAGGAAAATACTTGAGATCCATTCAAATGAATGAGGAGGAATTGCTATGTCAAGAAATACAATGGTTTCAAGGGTAGAGAACGAGCGGGTGCTGGTACTGGAACGTGTATTCGACGCGCCAAGAGAACTCGTGTTCAAGATGTTTAAGGAGCCTGAGCATCTCAAGCGTTGGTGGGGACCGAAAGGCTGGGAACTCCCGGTTTGTAATGTCGATTTCCGACCAGGTGGTGTTTGGCACTATTGCATGAAATGTGTCGATAAGAATCAAGGTGATTTTTACGGCATGGAATCTTGGGGCAAAGGCGTTTATATGGAAATTGTTGAGCCAGAGAAAATCATCTATACCGATTACTTTTCAGATGCAGAAGGCAACACAAATGATACCATGCCTTCGACAGAGGTTATGATGGAATTCATCGATATGGGTGGCAAGACGAAGCTGGTCAGCCGTTCTGAATATGTATCTGCAGAGGCCCTCAAAACTGTCATGGACATGGGCATGCTAGAGGGCATCACCCAAACGTGGGATCGTTTGGAAGAGAGTCTGAACGAGATCAAGTAAGGGACATATAGGAAAGACCGCCTGGCATGAAAGACCCGGCGGCTTTTTCAATTTAGTTGCAGATTTATTTCACCATCAGCGCAATAAAATCGTTCAGCTTATCTAGCGAAATGATATTTTGATTGCACGTCGCACTGTCTTGGCAAATGAAGTTTCCTTTTTTCAAATATGTTCCATCCCCAGAGCTTTTTGCTTCAAGGACGAACATGCCGATTTCTTCAAAGCGATTACAGAGCGCACAAAGGCCTTTCTTATTTACATTGGTAAACTGCCCGTGAATGCCAAACAGTTTTCCTTCGTGGTAAGCGACAATATACTTCTTTTCCGTCGCAGTGTCTAGCCAGCCCACATAAGAGATTTCTGAAAAATCGATTTCTGCTAAATTCGAGATTTTAAGCTTCTTTACTTTTGGAAAGAGCTTCTTAATAGAAGACTCTGTGAGAGCTGGGAATGGAATCACAAACGGTAAAAGCTGGTGCAAAAACTGTTTTCCTTCTGCTTTTTCTCTAATCGAGTCAATCGGATGCAAAATCTCTTTTTGTTCTGCTGTCATGTTCGGGAACAACTGAAAGATTTCTTCATGGGCGATTTCTTTTCGAGCACGAATCACATTGACATCTGTACTGGTCGCATAGGCGTTCATGATTGCTTGAACGCGTGATTGAATGAAGTGATACTGATGTGTATGGATAAAAGGTTCCATCTTGCGGTTCCTCCTGTTTCTGTCTTGTAAGGTGGGTTCCTCTTTACTTTAGTGTGTTTGCAAGAGAGGAGAAAGGGAGAAGACTTTTCACAAAAAAACTCGCCATAAAAAAGCACTGACAACCTGTATGGGGGACTGACCCCTTAAAGTGAGACAAATCAAAACACCTTCAAGAGAACTAAACCATGTCGTAAGATATGGGGACAATCTTGGAGGTGTTTTTGCATTGACAACTAGAGTGAGTTACCCAGTAGAAGTTAAGAAGCAGGCGATTCAAATGAGGTTGGCAGGTGTTCCAGTGAAGGAGGTTATGGAGAGACTCGGAATCCGCAATGTGACTCAGTTAAAGGTCTGGATGAAGTGGTATCGAGAGGGTGAACTTCATCGACTAGAACAACCTGTTGGCAAACAATATAGCTTTGGCAAAGGCCCTGAGTACACTTCAGAGCTTGAGAAAGTGAAAGCAGAAAATCGATTTTTGAAACAACAACTGGACGTGTTAAAAAAGTACAAGGAGTTGGAAAGGAGGTGTCACCTAAAAGCGTGGTCAAATGGATGGACTCCATCAGAGGAGAAGTAACTATTACTCAAGCTTGCGCTTGGTTGGGTATTGCCCGATCCACCTATTATCGATGGAAGTCGGTGTTTAAAACGAAACCGAAGGATCTCATAATTGAAAAGATTCGGGAGCTATGTTCCCTACATAAATTCCGCTATGGCTATCGAAAGATCACGGCACTCCTTCGGAATGAACAGCTAATTAATCACAAGCGTGTGCAGAGGATTATGCAAGCGGAACAACTGCAATGTCGAGTACGCATCAAGAAACGTAAACCAACGGGACAACCTTCACAATCAGCTGAGCATCTACTACAACGTCAATTTCATGCCGAAGCTCCGTTGCAAAAGTTAGTGACGGATATTACATATTTGCCGTTTGGTGGGAAAATGTTGTACTTATCAAGCATCTTAGATTTATACAACGGGGAGATTGTTGCTTACTCCATAGCAGATAAACAAGACACTTCGTTTGTCTTAGATACATTGAATCAACTTCCTAATCGACCAGGAATGATGCTACATAGTGATCAGGGTAGCGTATACACGTCTCAAGCTTACCAAGAAGCAGTTAAAGGAAAAGGCATTACCATGAGCATGTCCCGCAAGGGAATGCCCGCTGATAATGCCCGCTGATAATGCCCCAATCGAATCGTTTCATTCCACGCTAAAGTCAGAAACGTTCTATCTCGAAGGCCTTACAAGTACAACGACGGCAATCGTTGTACAAACCATTCGAGATTATATTACCTACTATAACTCAATTCGTATTCAAACGAAACTAAACAACCAGTCGCCGGTTGAATTCCGAGGACTGGCTGCTTAAACTTGTAAGGTGTTTTGATCCCTGTTCTAGAAACGGGGGTCAGTCCCATGGAAAGGTCACCAGTGCTTTATAAATGTCTATTTGGTATACACGATTTTTTTAATCGTCTCTGTAGACAAAAAGTATTCCTCCGCTAACTGAGAAATAGCGGTCCCGGCCCGAAAGCTGCTTTTAATAGCCGTATTCCGCTCATCCAGGAGTTTTCTCCCGCCAGTGCGCGTCCCCCATTTTTGATGGGCTACTTTTGTTTTCGGAATGTAAATGGTTTCTCCTTGCACGTACTTTTGAATTTCTGCGAGTAACGATTCAGGAAGGATTAAATTTGCTTTCACACATTTCATTTCTGCTCGCTCCTTATTTAAAAATAGGCAAATAAGGGGCAAAGCCAAGAAATAGGAAATGAGATACGCAAATGAAGGCGATGATTCGATTAAACGAGAGACCACCTCATGCAAAGTATCGCCTCACTATTTCTAGGCTTTGCATGAGCCGCTGCGGTATGTGGCAAATTGAGAGCATTCGCCATTCGTACACCCCCCTCGAGGTCCATTTTAAAAACGGTGCCCCCAGTCCTTTTCGGGAAGGGAGTATTTGTAATTATATAAGAAAATGACGTTTTTGTATAACGATGCTTACAAAAATGTAAGTGGATATGTAAGGGAAGTCATCATGAAATTACGTAACAGGACGCAAATGGAGTTATCTTGTAATGAGATGGGTACTTTTGATGTGGAAAGGGAACAACAGCTCATTCATATGAAAGAACAAGATAGGAGTAAATAAAAGAAAGAAATTGGATTGCTCATTTACAATTTATTGAAAGTAAAATATAGTAAAAGTACCTGACGTGAAAAGAGGTTTTGATTGAATATGATGAAACTGATAATCGCTAAGTAAAATTCTAACGAATTTTATAGGGGAAAAGGTCAAATGAAGGGCTCGCCCTTGGTTTATTTTTTGCACCTTTTTTCAAAAGCGATTAGAAGGCATTATATCTCATTAAAACAAATTTCACGTTTGTGCATGATATCTATTCTGTTCGGGATAGGTATCTTCATCACAACGATAAATTTGACCATGAGAAGAGAAATCTTCTTGTGGTCTTTTTTATTGGAAAGAAGGGATTGCTGAAAAGGAATGAATGATTACACACAGCACAAACAAAAGAATGGGAGGCTTTCACATGGGTGACTATCGATTGATTAGCGACTACAAGCATATCGAAAAATACAAGGAAAGCTTTAATGACCTCGCCACGCAGGTCTTTCAGCTCGATTTTAAAGAATGGTATAACAAGGGCTTTTGGAATGATAACTATGTCTGCTATTCCTATATAGATGGGGATCAGGTCATTGCGAACGCTTCTGTAAGTAAGATGGTCGTGACATCTAACGGTAAGGACTATAAGGCACTTCAGGTCGGAACGGTTATGACGCATCCGGCTTATCGCAATCAAGGATTGGCAGCGAAATTGATGAACCATATCATTCAAACATGCGAGAATGAATACGATTTTATTTATCTGTTTGCCAACGAAACTGTGCTCGATTTTTATCCGAAGTTCGGATTAGAGAGAGTACAGGAAAGTAGCTTTCACATATTGGCATCCGATTTGAAAAAGCAAGTAGGACAAAAATCAGCCTTGCGCAAGCTGGATGTTGATAACGAAGCTGATTGTATCGTCATGAAGGAATTTGCTGCCAAACGAATCCCCGTTTCATCGAGATTGGGCGTCAAGGATAGCGAGCATCTGTTGATGTTTTACTTTCTTCTCGTTTTCCGGGATGCGATCTATTATGTCGAAGAGGAGGATGTGATTGTCCTATTTGAACAAGAAGATGACCACCTGCATGTATTTGATCTCGTAAGTAAAAAGCCAGTTGATTTAGAAGCAGTCACTTCTCATTTGATATCGGCTGAGACAACGATCATTCATTTTCATTTTATGCCGGATAGTGAGAGTGAAAAAATCCAATCTGCATTGATGCCCACGACAGAGGATGTCTTATTTGTTCGTCCTTCGTTAAAAATGGAGAGAGAACATTTTCGTTTTCCTCTTACTTCACACGCATAAAAGGTTTGAAATGACACGCCGGGTGAAACAGTAAAAATAGAAGAGAAAAAAGCAGACGTCTAGTATGGAAGGATGTGAGGGGAAAAGCATGTGCGGCCGTTTTACTCTCGTAACGAACTTGGAAAAATGGAAGGAACGCTTCCAAATCGAAGTCATTCCATTTGATGCAAAGCCAAGGTACAATATTGCACCGGGTCAGTTCATTCCAGCGATTATTGCTGATCGCGGCGAGCGACGTATGGGTCAGTTGAGATGGGGGTTAGTGCCGTCGTGGGCTGCCGATGAGAAGAGCAGCTACAAAATGATCAATGCGCGCTGTGAGACATTAAATGAAAAGCCCGCATTCAAACAGCTTTTCGCCCGAAAGCGATGCATCCTTCCTGCTGACAGCTTTTATGAGTTTATGTGGACAAAATTTGCACCATTGATTTTGGGCGTCGAGGGTTACTAGTGTAGCGATCACCTATCGAAAAGGATGTTATATCAAAAAAATTGATTTAATTATTGCATCTTCTTGGTAATCGTGCATATAATAAATACATCAAAAAAAATTGATGAATGAGGTTGTAATCGATGAACGATATCAAGCACAAATTGGAGCAATATGAGAAGAAATTCAAAGCTCTCTCCGATCAGAAGCGCCTTGAAATTATGTATGAGCTTTGTCAAAGAGGCAAAACATGCGTATGCGACCTGACAGAGGTTTTTGACATGCCTCAATCTAAATTATCGTATCATCTCAAGATATTATTGGATGCCAACCTAATTATCAAAGAGACAAAAGGTACCTGGAGTTACTACGATTTGAATGATGATGAAGTGAACCACCTCTTATCGGAAGAGCTTTGTTGTATCTTCAGGAAAACAGGCAAAGGCAGTTGCTGCTAATTTTTTTAGACATTATATCAATTTTTTTTGATTAATAGTTTTTAAATTAAAGGAGGAATCTTAAATGAAGTATGTACATGTTGGTGTTAACGTTACCAATTTGGAGAAATCTATTGAGTTCTATCAAAAAGTTTTTGGGGTTAACCCTGTAAAGGTAAAGCCTGATTATGCTAAGTTCTTGCTTGAAACCCCAGGATTAAACTTTACATTGAATGTTCGGGACGCTGTAAGCGGAAATCAAGTGAACCACTTCGGATTCCAGGTTGAAAGTGCAAATGAAATCCTGACTCATAAGGAAAGACTAGAAAAAGAAGGCTTTTTCGCTCGTGACGAGATGGATACGACATGTTGTTATGCTGTGCAGGATAAATTTTGGGTTACTGATCCAGACGGTAATGAGTGGGAATTTTTCTACACAAAGTCTGACAGTGAGGTTCATAAAATCGAGTCCACATCCTGCTGCGTAGATTCAAAAACAGAAGCAACCAATTCTTGCTGCTAAGACAAAGTGGGAGGCTCAATGAAACAACTATCATTTTTAGATCGCTTCTTGACCCTTTGGATCTTCCTTGCTATGGCAGTAGGGATTATGATCGGAACTTTCTTTCCTGCTTTCACCAATGGATTAAATAGCTTACAAATTGGTACAACATCCATACCGATTGCTATAGGTTTAATCCTGATGATGTACCCTCCTTTAGCTAAAGTTCGATATGAAGAAATGGGGCGCGTATTTAAAGACATTAAGGTTCTTTTGCTATCCCTTATTCAGAACTGGGTTATAGGCCCGGTTTTGATGTTTTTATTAGCCATCATTTTCTTGCCAGATAAACCAGAATATATGGTAGGGCTGATCATGATTGGATTGGCACGTTGTATCGCCATGGTGATTGTGTGGAATGACCTCGCAAAAGGTGATGCAGAATATGCTGCCGGACTTGTGGCTTTCAATTCTTTGTTTCAGATGCTTTTCTTTTCAGTATATGCTTATGTCTTTGTCACCGTAATCCCGGAATGGCTTGGTATTCAGGGTGCAGTCATTATTATTACGATGGCGGAAGTGGCAAAATCGGTGTTTATATATCTAGGTATTCCTTTTCTTGCCGGGATGCTGACGCGCTTTACTTTTGTAAAAGTTAAAGGCAGACATTGGTATGAGAAAGTGTTCATCCCAAAAATTAGCCCCATGACTCTGATTGCCTTACTCTTTACCATCATTGTCATGTTCTCAACACAAGGAGAAAACATCGTGAGCGTTCCACTTGATGTTGTTCGTATCGCCATTCCACTTCTCATCTATTTCATCCTCATGTTCTTTATCTCTTTCTATATGGGGAAAAAGATTGGCGCAAATTATCCCGTTACTACGACGCTTGCTTTCACAGCAGGTAGTAATAACTTTGAATTAGCTATCGCTGTGGCAGTCGGAGTGTTTGGGATTCATTCAGGTGCCGCCTTTGCAGCCGTCATCGGTCCTCTTGTGGAAGTACCTGTGATGATTGCATTAGTTAATGTAGCTTTATGGTTCAAGCGCAAATATTTTAGCAGCACATTTCCTAATTGAAGCTAAAAGGTGTGTACATCATGGAAAACAAAAAAACGATTTACTTTTTATGTACAGGAAATTCTTGCCGAAGCCAAATGGCGGAAGCATGGGGAAAAAAATACTTAGGTAACGCCTGGAATGTTTTTTCTGCTGGAATTGAAGCCCATGGTGTGAATCCAAATGCCGTTCGAGCGATGAAAGAAGTTGGCATAGACATTTCCGATCAAACATCAGATGTCATTGACTCTGATATTTTAAACAAGGCTGATCTGATCGTGACACTATGCAGCCATGCCGATTCCGTTTGTCCAACCACTCCTACTCATGTAAACCGTGTCCATTGGGGATTTGACGATCCTGCGGGAAAAGAATGGCCTGAGTTTCAACGAGTTCGTGACGAGATCGGTGCCCGTATAAAGAAATTTGCGGAAACAGGGGAGTAAATTTTTCCGCAAGCGAGCTGTATCCATCTAATGTCCGAGGAAAAGTCCCCTTTTTGACGAAAGGGGACTTTCTCTACACACCGACTCTTATTTTCTGTACTTTTGATCATATACATCTTCCTCTGCATCCAACCAGAAGTGATATGATTCACCTACAACAATCGCTTCTTTCATAGTGTCCTCAGAGTTATTAGCTGTAGGGTTATTATATGAATTTTCCATGATAATCACTTCCTTGCAACAAGATATGCATCTCAAACGTATACTAGCGACATAATTTAGGTGTTACACCATAGAAAATGTCGAATAAAGCAATACTCAGTACGATTTTGTTGACATTTAATAAAAATGAGCGAATGCCTGTCATCTTAAAGAAAGATGATGAGGACTTATGGCTTGATCGGGAGAAGTATGATCGGTTGCAGCTCCAGTCGCTGTTTACCCCCTACGATTCCGGCGAGATGATGGTATATCCGGTATCCGCCAAAGTGGGCAGTCCGAAAAATGATGGTCCTTCCTGTATTCAAGAAGTAGAGATCGGCTCTTTGTTTGAAGATTAATCCTTTCGCAGGAGCTGAACTTTTTGTCGTAATTCCTGTTCGGTTAACGACTCCAAATGCAACAATGCCTCGTATGGATCATCACCCGGAATATGAAAGTACCTGGCAAATGCAGGCTCTGTTTTGATGCCGCTTTGCTTCAGAGCTCTAATATGTTGGCATGCATCCAAGCCTCCTATGTCTAGCAAACGTGCTTCGATGTCCATATGACGATAGGCATTTTGCTTTTCGACAGCTACCGGTTGAGCAAACAATTCAAACCAAAAGTCAGCTGTGAAAAACGAGATAACGGACGTGGGAGTACTTTTTACATCTAGGTGTGTCACTTCAAATCCGGGCAAGCAGCCAAATGCTGTACGCACAGCCTGCTCAAACTGTTCCAGATCATGACTCTCGCAAATAATGTCCAGATCGCTTTGCTTGACGTCAATGTCTAAAGGGATGGTTCCGGCAAGCACTGGACGGTAATCGGATAGTACTTCCATGATGTGCGTCTGTTTAATCGCTTCCCACGCCGCTTTTTGGCGCATCGTTCCTCTGCCCAAATAAGAGAGATCATGCCAATTTCTCAAGAGACTACCTCCATGTCTACTTTCTTTTAAAATAGTTTAGACAAAAGTGAATAAGTACGCAACGAAATCGGTAATCACTCGTATACCTAGATGAAGGGAGTGTAGTAGATGGAAATATTTTTGTGGGTAGTGGTCGTGTTATTGTTCTTGCTAAGCATCGCAGGAATTTTTTTACCTGTTTTACCTGATACGATATTACTGTGGGCGGGCTTTTTGCTCTATCACTTTTTCATTGCAGATCCGGGAGCGGGATTGCCCGCATCCTTTTGGTGGGGAATGGTCGTTCTAAGCATTCTGCTTTATGGTGCTGACTTGCTGACGAACATGTACTTCGTGAAAAGGTACGGAGGGTCCAAGTGGTCGTCCGTTGCTGCTGCGGTCGGAATTATCCTCGGGATCTTCGTTTTCCCACCGTTTGGTATGCTGATCTTGCCGTTCGTATTCGTCGTTCTGGTAGAGTTAATGGTGCAGAAGCAGTCGATGGAGCGAGCAGTGAAAGCGGGCGTAGGCTCACTGATCGGATTTTTGGGTAGTGCGGTCGTAAAAGTCATATTGCAAGTTACGATGATCATCTGGTTTTTTGTCGCCAGATAACATATAGAAAACGAAAAGGACAGCCGAGGCTGTCCTTTTTTACGTGGAAACTAGTGAATGAGTCGATATACACCGATGACTTTACCGAGAATGGTGACATTCTCCAGAATGATCGGTTCCATTGTGGCATTTTCCGGTTGGAGACGGAAGTGGTTCTTTTCTTTGAAAAATCTTTTGACGGTCGCTTCGTCTTCTTCTGTCATGGCTACGACAATGTCACCATTGTTCGCTACGTGCTGTTGGCGAACAATTACGTAATCTCCGTCGAGAATCCCTGCATCAATCATACTGTTCCCGGAGACGCGCAGCATATAGACCTTGTCAGAAGTCACGATATTGTCTGGAAGCGGGAAGTACTCTTCCACATCCTCAATGGCAGTGATCGGTTGTCCAGCGGTTACTTTTCCGATTACTGGCACACGGACGACAGAGTCTTCGAAATTGTCTTGAAAACGATCTTCATCTGATAGCAATTCGATGGCACGAGGTTTGGTAGGATCTCGACGAATGAGGCCTTTTTTCTCTAAGCGTGCCAAATGCCCATGTACTGTTGAGCTGGAAGCTAGTCCAACAGCCTCACCAATTTCACGTACAGATGGCGGATATCCTTTATCACGAACTTCCTTTCGTATGAACTCGATGATGGCTTGTTGTCTACTCGATAATTTTGACATAGAAAGACACCCCTGATTTCTCGAACATATTTTCCTATATTATACCATGGGAGCTTGCGTTCGACAAACATAAGTTCGATTCTTTGTTGACATGAACATATGTTCTCATTTATCATGAGGTTACAAATGATCAGAACGTATGTTTGCGAGGAGGCCATTATTATGAATTCATCGACAGCACGAAATCGTTTCGAGAAAAAAGAAGAACGTCGAGTTCGTTTTGGTATCACGAGAGGACAAGCTCTCTTGTTTCTTATAACATTTACTCTCTTTTTTTACTTATTGACCGAACTAGTGTTTGCTTCTTCGCCCATGGAGGAGCCACAAGGAATAGAAGTAACCGTACAATCTGGAGATAGCCTATGGTCGTTAGCTGTTCAATACAATACAGATCAGCATATGGATGTTCGTGACTATATAATAGAGATTAAGGATGCGAACGGTTTAGAGAGTAACAGGATTTACCCAGGTCAGACTCTCATGCTTCCTGATACTCCGTAAGTGTTCGGCTGTCTTGCGGGATCATTCGAATGTGGTATAATGAATCGGCACTACTACAGAGTGGGAGGAACCAGCAGTGGTATCTGACGCAGAAATTAAACGCATTAACGAATTGGTCAAAAAATCTCGCGAAGAAGGTTTGACCGAAGAGGAAAAGCTCGAACAAAAAGCATTGCGCCAAAAGTACATTGACGCCGTTAAGCTTTCATTGAGAGCAAATTTGGATTCCATCCGTTATGTGGAAGACCTTGAAGAAAATAAGCCAAAACAGTAAGATAACAATTACTGATACGACAGACATCCTCGCTTGACGCTAGGGTGTCTTTTTCTGTGACATACATAACGCTTTGATATTCAGGGAGGGAAAGCGGTGGCGTGGATAGCTGTGGCGGTTGGAGGAGCAGTTGGCTCACTTTTGCGCTACCTATTGTCTTTGCTCGCGAATCAGCCGGGATGGCCGTGGGGAACTTGGATCGCCAATGTTTGTGGATCTTTGATCATCGGCATCTTGTTCGTGCTGGGGAAAGAACGTGGCATTTTATCTCCGACACTCTATCTTTTATTTGCAACGGGGGTCATGGGAGGATTTACGACGTTCTCTAGTTTCTCCTTGGAAGTGGTTTCTTTTTGGGGAGAAGGTCACCTGTTGCGTGGCACTTTGTACGCTCTTCTCAGTTTGGGAGTCGGACTACTTTCTTGTGGGGTTGGAATATGGTTGGCTAGGCAATGGTCTTAATACGTTCAATGACACGATACATGTGAGGGGGAATGAATGTGAGTACACAGCATCGTGATTATGAATTGGAACAAAAAAAGCTGGATGAAACAATTTCAGCGATCGACGAAGAAATGGAGCAGCTTCGCAATGAAATTCGCGAGGCAACAGATGACTATGTGAAACAGGTCGTTAACTATAAAAAGGCTAAGGATTTGCGCTACCTCGAAGATCAAGGTCGAGAGAAGCCGTATTTCGGCAGAGTGGATTTTTTGAAAGATGAGATCTACGAGCTGGATCAGGTATACATAGGAAAACGAGGAATTGTACGCAGCGATACGTTTGATTGTGTCGTCGTGGATTGGCGCGCGCCTATCGCCAGTCTTTATTATTCCGGTGAGAGCAAAGACGCGTTTTACCGGATGGGACGCGAAATTGTGCGTGGTGAAGTTCGATTAAAGCGTAATTTTGCGATCGAAGACGAAAAGATCGTCGGCATCTATGATGGAGCGGTAAAAGAAACGATTAACCGCGAAATGGGGCATCCCGACGAATTTTTGCAAGAGGGCTTCATCGATGAATTTTTGGCAGCCAATCTGAATCAGGCGAACGATAGCAGGCTAAAAGACATCGTCGCTACGATTCAATCCGAGCAAAATGATATTATCCGGGCGGAAAAAGAACGGCCCATTGTTGTGCAAGGAGTAGCGGGGAGCGGAAAAACGACCATCGCGCTGCACCGACTATCCTATTTGATTTATAACTATCAGGATTCCATGATGTCCAAAAAGTTCATGGTGTTTGCACCTAACCGGATGTTTCTTACCTATATATCCGAGGTTTTACCTGAACTCGGCGTAGATGACGTTCAACAGTCTACCTTTGTAGACTGGGCAGCGCGTCTTGTGAAGCCACTGCTGCCAAAAGGGTGGAAAATCGTGAGTCCTGATAAACCTCTTCAATTGTTCTTCGAAGAGGGGCAAGATGAGCGCCAGCAAGAAATGACGCGAAACAGGCTTCGTTTCAAAGGATCGCTCGCTTGTCGGGAGGCGCTGGAGCAATACATTCGGCATATCGTCGAAACAAGAATTCCTTTTAAGAAGCTCAGCTTTTTATACAACAAAACGAAGCAAGTCTTTACAATTCCAGGTGATTTTATTCGCCAATGCTTCCTGGAGCAATTCGGGAATATGCCGTATCATCGCAGGGTAGAAGCGCTTCGCAAGCATTTGAAACAAGAAATGAACAAGCAATTATTTGCCCATTTGCGAGAGCGAAAAGTCGATTTGGACAAAGAAGGCTTGTACAAATTCGAGAAAATGCTGGAGCAAATACTGGATACATATCTGACTTCGTTTCCAAGACTGGAAATCTTCGCAGCTTATCGCGAGCTGATTGCTGACGGGGAATTGCTGCGCAAGCTCGTACCTGCTGATATTTCAGACGAAGTTGTGCGTGATGTGACGCAGTCAAGTGCTGCGCTGTTTGCAGAGGAGAGATTGGAGCCGGAAGATATCGCGCCATTGCTATACTTGCAGCATATTGTTGAAGGAATGAATAAGGCAGAGCATTTTGATCATACGGTCGTGGATGAAGCACAAGACTTGAGTGCGTTAGAAATAGCCGTCATTGCATTGGCAACCAAGAGAAACTCGCTCACGATCGTGGGAGATATTGCGCAAGGCATTCATAGCTACCGGGGGATTCATGCGTGGGAAGAGTTGACGAAGGGGATTTTTGCCCAGCTGTTTCCTTCCTATTATACGTTGTCGCAAAGCTATCGTTCTACAATTGAGATCATGCGTTGTGCCAATGAAGTGTTGCGGCAAATTGAATTGCCCGAGACGGTATTGGCAAAACCGGTTTTGCGACATGGGGAAAAACCAATCATGGTCAAGGCTCGTTCGCGAGCACAACTGTGGGAGGACATTTCTCAGCGTGTGACTGCCTACCAATCGGAAGGCTTCAAAACGATTGCGATCGTAGCGAAAACCATTCAAGCGAGTAAAAAAGCACATAAAGGCCTACAAGACAAGATAGCTGATCTGACTCTGTTAGGCAGCAAGGATAACCAATTTCCGGGTGGCGTAACCGTCATGCCTGCTTTTTTAACGAAAGGCTTGCAGTTCGATGTAGTCATTTTACTGGATGTGGACGCCTATCAAAATAATGAATGGGACGCAAAACTGTTGTATGTCGGGATGACTCGTCCGGTCCATCGCCTAGTTATGACGCAGGTTGAAGACGCTTCTTCACTATTGCTGAAAGATTTACCGACAGAGCTGTACATCATGGCTACTGACGAATAAGAATCTACGTATCAAAGAAAACCCTCTGCCAGTATAAAAGCAGAGGGTTTATCTGTATCATGCTTAGTGGTCGCCGGTGTTACCTTTAGAAGGGTTGGTAATAACAAAGCCTTCTTGCGGCAAGAAGAGGTAATCAATGACGATGCCATCCAGCAATGGCTCATCCTTTTTCACGATCACATCGATCTCTTTGTCGGTCGAGATTACAACATCTTCTTCCGTTGGCTTGTCCAGAGCGAGTCCGTAGTGTGCATGATCACCATGAGAGTGAGTAATATAAACGCGCAGTTTCAATTCTTTGTCTTCTTCTTGCTCGATGATTGGAGCCAATTGTTTGGCAGCGTTACGAGTGATTTTTAGTTTCACAGGTCAAATCCCCTAACTGTATGTAAGTTACCCCTCCATCTTAGCAAGAGGGAAATCAGGATGCAATGTTGAAAGTGTTACGATATGTCTAGAGAATGACAACAGGGTGGAAGGAGAGTCATCTATGAAAATCGATTTGCGCAGCGATACCGTTACGAAACCAACCGAGGAAATGCTTCGAGCAATGGCGGAAGCGGAGGTTGGTGATGATGTTTATAGAGAGGACCCAACTGTCAATCGTTTGGAAGCGATCGCGGCTGAAATACTCGGAAAGGAAGCTGCCCTGTTCGTAACAAGTGGCACGCAAGGCAATCAGGTAGCTGTTTTGACGCATTGTGTCAACGGAGACGAGGTCATTGCGGAAGCGGATTCGCACATTTTTTACTATGAAGGCGGCGCTATGTCGGCATTGGCTGGTGTGCAAACACGGACGCTGGTTGGAGAACGTGGTGCTTTGCGTGCAGAAGATGTAGAGAGAGCGATTCGGGGCAACAATATCCATTTTCCTCGCACAAAATTGATCTGTCTCGAAAATACACATAATCGTGCTGGTGGGGCGGTAATCTCTGTCGCGCAAATGAAGAGTGTCTATGATACAGCACAAAAACACGGTATTCCCGTTCATTTGGACGGTGCTCGTCTCTTCAATGCGGCTGTGGCCCAAGGTGTTGCAGTCAGTGAGCTAAGCGCTTTTGCCGATACCGTTCAGATTTGCTTGTCCAAAGGGCTGAGTGCTCCAGTTGGTTCCATATTGGCTGGAGATCGTGCGTTTACCGAAGAAGCGAGATGGTGGAGGAAAAAGTTGGGGGGCGGGCTGCGCCAGGCAGGGTATTTGGCAGCACCGGGCATCATCGCTCTGACACAGATGACCGAACGATTGGCAGAAGACCATGAACGGGCACAGCAATTGGCAAGAGGCTTGCGCCAGCTAACGCTTCAGGTCGAGCAAGTCGAGACGAATATCGTGCTGGTGAATACAGACTCGATTGGACAAACAGCTGTCGCCTTCTTGGACCGTTTGGAGGAAAAAGGAGTGCTCGCAGTTGATTTTGACGAGTATGTCATTCGCTTTACGACGCATCGACACATTACCGATCAACATATTGAGACCGTTGTTGCAGCAGTAGAGCAATTATTGGAAACGGTGTAATTGTATCAACCGCTTGTAGCCAGTCCGAAGGGAAGACTGGCTTTTTTCTTTGTCTTGATAATGAATTCCAAATAATTAGACAATTTGTACAAAATAAGAGTCTTAACGCGATCTGTTTTTCGCCATACCGTCTGATTTGT
Source organism: Brevibacillus sp. DP1.3A (assembly GCF_013284245.2). Taxonomy (NCBI): domain Bacteria; kingdom Bacillati; phylum Bacillota; class Bacilli; order Caryophanales; family Paenibacillaceae; genus Brevibacillus; species Brevibacillus sp. DP1.3A. The sequence continues at coordinate 2,990,665 of NZ_CP085876.1, forward strand.
TTCGTCCACACTTGCGTTATCATGGTAGTGTGATAAAGCAAGAGCGTTTACTAGTGTACGGAATCGAATGGAATCAAGGGGGATGGACTCGATGAGAAAGAGGATGAGCTTCATTTTGAGCTGCTTCTTGTTGCTTCAAGTTTTAGCGGGATGTAGTTCAAGTGAAACGGCGGTAACGAACAAACCGAATGAGCAGGCATCTCAACCAACGCAGCCAACGGGAAAAGAGATGGTATTGAATTGGAACGCAGACGGTGGAGAGCCTCCGACAGCAGATCCCGGTCTTGCTTCCGATGGCACTTCCTTTGATGTCATTACTGCTTGTTTTGAAGGATTGACTCGCTATGGACCGGATGGGAAAATAGCCAACGCAATTGCCGACAGTTATACGGTATCCGAGGATTTGACGACGTACACGTTTACATTGAAAACGAATGCGCTATGGAGCAACGGAGATTCGGTAACCGCCCATGATTTTGAGTTCGCTTGGAAAAGAAATCTCGACCCGAAGACAGCATCCGAATATGCCTACATGCTTTATTTCATTAAAGGGGCTGAGGAATTCAACACAGGGAAAGGATCGCATGAAGGCGTAGGGGTCAAAGCGCTAGACGATTTTACACTAGAGGTCAAGCTCAATTCGCCAGCTCCGTTTTTTTATGAGCTGACGGCTTTCCCGACATTGTTTCCTTTACATAAAAAGACCTTGGAGGCACATCCAGACTGGGCAGCGTCTCCGGACAACTACGTGGGCAACGGCCCATTCAAAATGGAGCTGTGGGAGCATAAAAACAAATTGGTTCTTGTGAAAAACGAGAAGTATCATGATAAAGAAGCTGTGAAGCTCGACAAAATCGTCTGGAGCATGATTACCGATACCAACACCGCTCAAGCGTTGTTTGATTCTGGTGATTTGGATTGGGGAGGGCATCCCAGCTACGTGTTGCCCGTCGATGTGATCCCTGTTTTGCAGGGGGAAGGAAAAATCGTAATGGCGCCGTATCCGAACACAGTTGCAGTCACCTTTAATACAACCAAGCCCCCTTTTACGAATAAAAAGATTCGACAAGCCTTCTCGTATTCGATCCAACGGCAGCCTCTCGTCGATGGAATCGTACAGACAGGGGTGCCTGCGGCTTTTGCATGGGTTCCGCCCTCTATGCAACTCAGTGGAAATGACTATTTTCAAGAGGATGTAGACAAGGCCAAACAGTTATTGGCTGAAGGGTTAAAGGAGATGGGGCTTTTGACGATGCCTGACGTGACATACACATATGGTTCAGGTGACGATCGTCAGAAAAAGCTGGCTGAAGCTCTTCAGGATCAATGGAAAAGAAGCCTTGGTGTAGATGTAAAAATTAGTGGCTTGGAGGAAAAAGTATTTTTACAAAACAAGCGCGCCAAAAACTATCAGTTTGCCTACCGAAATTGGGGTGCTGATTTTAACGACCCCATCAATTTCCTGGAAATTTTCAAGGACAAAACAGTGGGGACGAACGACGCTGCTTGGGAAAACGACAGATACCGCGAGCTAATCGTCCAGAGTTACTTGGAAAAAGACACGACGAAGCGTAATGCGATCATGCGTGAGGCAGAGACCATCTTAATGGAGGAAATGCCGATTGCTCCTGTGTATTATGGCGCAAGACCGTATATAAAAAATGACAAGGTCAAAGGATTTTTGATCAACCCGTTTGGTGGTAGAGATTTTAAATATACAACCATCGAACAATAAATAAAGTCGTAGTAAAGTCTTGCCGTGCCCGGAAAATTGGAGGGCGGCAAGGCTTTTTTTGGTTCCATTCGGTTGACTCACTTGTGTGTAATTCAGACCTGCCAATGAAATACTATAGCTATCCAACATAGGGGAAAAGAGGGATAGATATGATCTCGGCTAAAGAGCGAGAACGCATTCTCAATCAAATGAAACGGGACGAGAGCAAGATTGTCAACATCGTCCTAAACGACGACAATCAGGTAGCGGGCGAAATTGAAAAAGCCAACCACCAAGGTATTTTCCTGGTGGATGGCCGGTATTACGGGTACGAGGATATTAAAGAAATCAATGGCTCGTAATGGTTACAGACGTGGAGGTGGGAAAAAGTAGCGCAAAGCGTCAGGCAGCTCTTTTTGCCACAAACCCCAGACGTGATTCCCTGGTTTTTCTCGATAGGACAAGGTTGCTTGCTTGTCCTCAAGAATCTGTTTTGCCTCGCGATTCCATTGCACGAAATCGAAGGTACCCGCACTTGTTTCCACAGCTGTTTCATCGAGGCCGACAACCATCCAGATTCGCAGCCAAGATAGACTGGACTGATTCAAAAGCGGGTCGAGTGTCGTCTGGAAAAACGCCCCGGACAGCGCGAGTACTTGTGGAAAGAGGTCGGGGTGTTCCAATGCGAGATGCAAAGAAACGGTTCCACCCAAAGAGTCTCCTGCCAGTATACGAGAACCAGGATCACGGCGCACAGGATAATGCTCCTCTATGTAAGGAATCAGCTCTTCGGTGAAAAAACGCAGATAGGCTGCGTTTCTCGACCCCGATGGAGAATACTCGCTCGTGCGCTTGTTGCGATCGACTGAGACACCGACGACGATGTAGGGTTCGATACCTTCTTCCAGAATCAATTGATTGGAGATGGTCGCGATTCGCCCCATCGTAAAAAAGTCGTTCCCATCCTGGCAATACACAACAGGGTAAGAAAGAAGCTCATTGTACCCCGGCGGTAGGTATACTTTGACCGAGCGGGGAGTGTCCACGTGGATGCTGGGCACTTCTTCTTTCATTATGGTTCGCTTTACATAGTCAGACATCGATTCACACTCCCTGTTTGCTCAAATGAAAAACTAAGCCTTGAAAAAAACTGATACAGCTTATATAGTAAATGATAACAGAGAGGAAATAAACCCTGTAATATCAATACTGTAACACATTAAACAGGTATTTTGTCTGCAATATAACAGGGTGTTGCAAACGGCGCTGTAAGCCCTTTCTTGCACCATGCAACTTTCTTCTGGTTTTTAACAGGGTCACTTCCGCCGCGAATTGCATTCGTCACTCATCGAGCTGATGCTCAGATAGAGGCGACAAAGGGCAACTCGGGAAAAGGAAGTCCCTTATTCTAGTGACGAGGTGAATGTGATGAGCGTATCCACTGCTGTTGAACAAACAGAGAACAACGCCCCGCTGCAAATTCTTGCCCCGGATGGTACGGTTGTTCGTCCTGACTTGATGCCTAAGCTCTCCGATGATGAATTGCGCGAACTGATGCGTAAAATGGTATTTACCCGTGTATGGGACCAACGCGCAATCAGCTTGAACCGCCAAGGCCGTCTTGGTTTCTATGCACCAGTAGCTGGTCAAGAAGCAAGCATGATCGGTTCCGAGGCTGCTCTTTCTAAAGAAGATTTTGTCCTGCCTAGCTACCGTGATATTCCACAAATGGTATGGCATGGTTACCCTATGCATAAAGCATTCCTGTACTCCCGCGGACACATCGAGGGTGGTAAAATTCCTGAAGGTGTAAACGTGTTGATGCCACAAATCATCATCGCGGCTCAATGTACACAAGCAACAGGTGTTGCAATGGGTTACAAGCTGCGCGGTGAAAAGAACGTTGCGATCAACTACTTTGGTGACGGTGCGACCTCCCAAGGTGACTTCTACGAGGGTATGAACTTTGCAGGGGTATACAAGCTGCCTGTTATCTTCTTCTCCCAAAACAACGGTTATGCGATCTCTCTGCCGTTCGAAAAACAAACGGCTTCTGAAAATATCGCAGTCAAAGCAGTTGCGGCTGGTATTGCTAGCGAACGCGTTGACGGTATGGACATTCTCGCAGTTTACTACGCGGTTCAACAAGCGAAAGAGCGCGGCGTGAATGGCGAAGGTGCGACTCTGATCGAAGCAATGACGTACCGTTATGGTCCTCACACCATGGCTGGTGACGACCCAACTCGTTACCGTACAGGTGAAGAGCAAAGCGAGTGGGAACTGCGCGATCCACTGATCCGCTTCCGCAAGTTCCTCGAAGCAAAAGGCCTCTGGAGCGAAAAAGACGAAGAAGCTGTCATCGAAGAAGCGAAAGCAGCTGTTGCGGACGCAATCAAAAAAGCGGACGAAACACCTAAGATGAAAGTTAGCGAACTGATCGATGTAATGTTTGAGACACTGCCGCCTGCACTCGAAGAGCAAAAGGCAGAATTCCTGGCGAAGGAGTCGAAATAAGCCATGGCACAAATGACAATGGTTCAAGCCATTACGGATGCAATGCGCGTAGAGTTGAAGCGCGATGAAACCGTTCTTGTCTTCGGTGAAGACGTAGGTAACAACGGCGGGGTGTTCCGTGCAACAGAAGGTCTGCAAGCTGAGTTCGGCGAGCAGCGCGTATTCGATACACCACTTGCTGAGTCCGGAATCGGCGGTTTGGCTGTCGGTCTTTCCATCAACGGCTTCCGTCCAGTAGCAGAAATTCAGTTCTTCGGTTTCGTATTTGAAACGTTTGATGCTGTAGCATCCCAATCTTCCCGTATGCGTTACCGTTCCGGTGGTCGCTTCACGAGCCCAATTACATTCCGCTCCCCATTTGGTGGCGGTGTAAAAACGCCTGAGCTGCATGCGGACTCTTTGGAAGGTTTGATGCTGCAAACTCCGGGTCTGAAAGTGGTTATCCCTTCCAACCCATATGATGCAAAAGGATTGTTGATCTCCGCGATTCGCGACAACGATCCAGTTGTATTCCTTGAGCACATGAAGCTGTACCGTTCCTTCCGTCAAGAAGTTCCAGAAGGCGAGTACACGATTCCACTTGGCAAAGCAAACGTAGTAAAAGAAGGTAGCGATGTTACCATCATCACCTATGGTGCGATGGTGCATACCAGCCTGAAAGCAGCAGAAGAAATCGAGAAAGCGCGTGGAGCAAAAGTAGAAGTAATCGACCTGCGCACCATCAGCCCACTCGATATCGATACCATCGTAGCTTCTGTGAAGAAAACAAACCGTGCGATCGTTGTTCAAGAAGCACAAAAAACGTCTGGTGTTGCGGCAGAAATCATCACGCAAATCAACGAGCGTGCAATCCTGCACCTCGAAGCACCAGTACTGCGTATTACAGCACCAGATACGGTTTACCCGTTTGCTCAAGCAGAAGATGTATGGCTGCCTGACGTAAAACGTGTAGTAGATGGTCTGACACAAGTCCTCGATTTTTAATTGAGAAACAGACATAATGGCGGAAAAGTTGAAAGCTTTCCGCCTTCTTTCGGCCGATAATAACTAAAAATAAATGATAAATCTCTATTAAGGAGGAGATACTGTGAGTCGTTTTACATTCAGACTCCCGGAGCTCGGCGAGGGTATCCATGAAGGCGAAATCGTCAAATGGCACGTACAGCCCGGAGATTCCGTTGAAGAAGACCAAGTCATCATGGAAGTACAAAATGACAAGGCGGTTGTAGAAGTGCCGTCGCCTGTTAAAGGGAAAGTTATCGAACTGAAAGTAACCGAGGGTACGGTTTCCGTAGTCGGCGATCCACTGATCGAGTTTGACGTAGAAGGCGAAATTCCGAACCTGCCAGACCATGGCCATGGCGATTCCCACGCTGCTGAAGCGACACCAGCGCCTGAAGCTGCAGAAAAAATGGAGCCAGGCTGCGACATCGGTTCCCAAGTGAGCGCAAATGCGAACCAAGCACTGGAAACGCCGATGGCACAAGCAACTGCAACAGCAGTAGCGGCACCAATTGACCGTAAACACGTGTTGGCTACGCCTTCCGTTCGCAAATACGCTCGTGAAAAAGGCGTTCAATTGGCTAATGTACCAGGTACAGGCAAATTGGGTCGCATCACACGCGAAGACGTAGATCGCTTCGTATCTGGCGGAGCAGCACCAACTGCACAAGCAGTGGCAGCTCCAGTAGCAACTGAAGCTCCTGCAGCAGCAGCTACAGGTGTAGCACAAGCAGCAGCGGCTCCAACTGTTCACCACGCACCTACAGCAGGCGAGCTGGAAGAGCGCGTTCCGCTGAAAGGTATGCGTAAAGCAATTGCGAAAGCAATGGTGAAATCCGCATACACAGCACCACACGTAACTATCTTCGACGAAGTGGATGTTACAGCGCTTGTCGCTATGCGTAAAGATGCGAAGCCACTTGCTGAAGAGCGTGGTGTGAAGCTGACTTACCTGCCTATGATCGTGAAAGCAGTTGTAGCTGGTCTGAAGAAATTCCCAGAACTCAACGCTTCTATCGACGATGAAAAACAAGAAATCATCTTCAAAAAGTACTACAACATCGGTATCGCTACCTCTACAGAAGACGGTTTGCTCGTTCCAGTTGTAAAATCGGCTGACAGTAAATCCATCTTCCAAATCGCAGGCGAAATCGGCGAGTTGGCGAAGAAAGCACGCGACCGCAAAGCAACTGCAGATGAGTTGAAAGGTTCTACTTTCAGCATCACAAACATCGGTTCTGCTGGCGGTATGTTCTTCACGCCAATCATTAACCATCCAGAAGTAGCCATTCTGGGTGTTGGCCGCATTAGCGAAAAACCAGTTGTGAAAAACGGAGAAATCGTGGTAGGTCAAATGTTGCACCTGTCCTTGAGCTTTGACCACCGCTTGGTTGATGGCGAACCTGCACAGCGTTTCGTCAACTACGTGAAGCAGCTCTTGGAAAACCCAACGCTGCTCGTCATGGAGGGATAAGAGACAATGGTAGTAGGTGAATTTACCACAGAAGTAGACGTGCTCGTAATCGGTGCCGGCCCAGGTGGATATGTTGCAGCGATTCGTGCTGCTCAAATGGGAAAAACAGTAGCTGTCGTGGAAAAAGGTGAACTGGGTGGCGTGTGCCTGAACGTAGGTTGCATTCCTTCCAAAGCGATGATCCACGCTGCACACACATATGAGCACACACAACATACAGAATCCATGGGTATCACGATGGAAAATGTAAAAGTGGATTTTGCCAAAGTACAAGAGTGGAAAAGCGGCATCGTAAAGCAACTGACTGGTGGCGTTGGCTCCCTCTTCAAAGGCAACAAAATCCAGGTAATCCCTGGTGAAGCGCTGTTCGTAAGTGAAAATGAAGTACGAGTATTCCACGGTTATGATGTCAACCGTTATCGCTTCCAGCATTGCATCATTGCTACTGGTTCGCGTCCAATCGAGTTGCCTGCATTCCCGTTTGGCAAACGCGTAATGTCTTCTACTGAAGCGCTGTCCTTGACTGAACTGCCGAAGAGCCTCGTGGTAATTGGCGGCGGATACATCGGTATCGAGCTTGGTACGGTGTTCGCGAAGTTTGGTACAAAAGTTACGATTTTGGAAGGTTCCGATCAAATCTTGCCAGGATTTGAGCCAGACATGCCACGTTTGGTGGAGCGCAAGCTGAAAAAGCTCGACGTTACCATCCATACAAAAGCATTGGCACAAGGAATGGAAGAGACAGAAAACGGCGTAATCGTGACTGCAGAAGTAAAAGGCGAGCAACAAAAAATCGAGGCGGAATACGTACTCGTTACTGTTGGACGCCGTCCGAATACAGATGAACTCGGTATTCGCGACATCGGCATGAACGTGACTGATCGTGGGTTGATCGTTGTTGACAAGCAAGGCCGCACGAACATTCCTAACGTGTACGCGATCGGGGATATCGTAGCAGGTCCTGCGTTGGCTCACAAAGCTTCCTACGAAGGTAAGGTTGCCGCTGAGGCGATTGCTGGCCATCCAGCAGAAGTGGACTACAAGGCGATTCCAGCGGTTGTATTCTGCGATCCAGAAATCGCAAGCGTAGGAATCAATGAGAAAGAAGCAAAAGAAAAAGGCATCGATTACGTTGTAGGTCGTTTCCCATTCGCAGCAAACGGTCGCGCTCTGTCTGTAAATGCAGGCGAAGGCTACGTGAAGCTGATTGCAGAAAAAGAAACGAATCTCGTATTGGGTGCGCAAATCGTTGGTCCAGAAGCATCCAACATCATCGCAGAGATCGGATTGGCGATCGAAATGGGCGCAACACTCGAAGACATCGAGCTGACCATTCACGCACATCCAACACTGGGTGAAGTAACAATGGAAGCTGCTGAATTGGCTCTGGGTCGTCCGATCCACGTCATGAAGTAAAAAGTGTGAAAAGCCTTGTGCCCGAAATGGGTGCAAGGCTTTTTCTTCCACATCTTACCCTTTCCACCTGTTCTTATATAATGTAAAATAGTGGGAGACAACGTTAGGTGGGGGCTGCAGCATGGAAACTACGAGTAAGATGATTGATGACTTGCGACTAAAGCTAGAGCGCGCAGCAAAAAATGCAGGTTACAATTTTCTTGACCCTGAAATCGTGAGAATCAGTCAACAATTAGATAAATTGATTGTCGCACATATGCAACATGAAAAACGCCCTTCATGAGGGCGTTTTTGGTTGAGTGTGTATTTCCGAGATGGAATACAGCAAATGGGCATTACAGCCTTTTTTCGTAAGCGTGGGTTCTTGGGCATAATAATAGCTAGGATAAAGAATGAGATGCTGTGCATCGTAGCTTGGACCATTACTCGGACAGGTAAGCTGATGAGATTCTGTGTCATAGGTAATTGCGGGAGAAATGGATTGCAGATAGGTAGTAAGGGATTCGATTCCTTGTAAAGAGTAATAAATCCGTTCTGCTTCACGTACGAATTTGGGAGCAATCGCCTCCCAATTCGCCTCAAAAAATAACTGCCAATAAGATGAAACGAACAGGCTGAAACGGCCTTTCACATAATCGGCATCCTCTTCTAAATCGAAGGCAACCACAGGAGTATCGTGATGCGATAGCCACTCCTCTAAGATCGGTTTCATGCTACGCACAAAATGATCAGTGGGAAGTGTTACGAAGTACTCATATTGATCATCGACAGCCATCACACCTTTTGTATGTAGGGGGTCAAATGAGTCTGGGATCCCATATCGAAAGAGGGGGACAAAATAACCCCATTCTTTTAAAAGACGGGCTGACTCAAACTGCTCTAACTTTTCTTCGGTCCAATATACAAAGCGCTCGGGAGGTGTCTCTTGGGCGAGAGTATACAAACTAGCAGCCATCTCGTACAGCGGTGAAACACTATAGCTGATCAAATTGGAAAGAGGGCTATGGTTGCCCGGAAGTGGAATGGTGATCATCTTCACTTAACCTCCATCAAGGATACTAAATTTATCATAGTGCATCCTTGTGGGACAATTCAATCTTTTTTGATGTAAAAAAAAGGAAGGGTAGTGGCACCCGACTGCAATGGAGCCGGGTGCCATTCATTATCCTTCGCGTGTTTGGATGGAGCGCGAATGATTTTGCTGCTTCACTTTTTTAGAGCCAGGTTGGGGTTCGCCAGTCTGTTCCAGCGGGCGAGCTACATTATTGTAAGTTTGATGCGGATTTTCATCAAGAATATGGTCCTTTTCCATAAAATCAACTCCTTCTTTACCTAGTTTGGCGTAAACACATGATGACGAATCATAGGAAATGCTGGTATTCTATAATGAGGTTGTTCCAAACTCGTATGGTGAGGAAGCATGTCCACATTTAGAAGGAATTGATATGTTGTCAAAACTACAGAATGGCACGATACTGTTTATAGAACATAATATTTATTATGTAAACAATAAACGAGCTCTGCTGGTCTGGAAGGAGCGAGAACTATGCCGGTCTTAATCGCCCCCGTATTCAATTCAACAACAGCACAGCCCGTTCGGATCGATTTGCCTAATTCGTACACGCTCATATCAGGCGCAAAGAGGCCATATGAGATCGCGTCTCGTTTCTTGCGCAATGAGATGGACGAGAACAAGCGAACCTTTGATTTGCGTGTAGATCCCAGCAGTTTATTTTTAGTCGGGGATCACGAAGAGATGAAAGTAACGGATGATCGGGTGTGGATTGAAGAAATCGAAAGTAAGCTGAATCTAGCATCCACAACGGGGACTTGTTCGATTCCTTACATCATCACCGTCAATGGCAATATGTATGGCATTACGTATTTGAAGCGATCGCTTGATGGTGACAAGTACACATTTGATGACGAAACTGCCGGTATTTTTACTTCATTAGTCGAACAGAAGCTGCCGTCCCTTGCTTTTCGTCGCTATGCGCTTTCACTGGAGAAGAAAAACTACGAGGATCAGCTGTTGGATCTGTGGATTGCATTGGAATCATTGTTCGTTCCCGATGGCAAAAAAGGCGAGATTACCTATAAATTGCGTGTCCGAATGGCGTACTATTTTGGAGAAACCGCCTTGCAGCGTGAACGGATTGCACAGTTTGTAAAAAAATCGTACAATCATCGCTCAGAGATTGTGCATAGCGGCAAGCTGTTCGGTGACAAGCTGGCTACAGAAGTCAATATTCTGAGGGCGATGACACGAGCTGCGATCTTGAACATCGCCGGGGAAAGTGTCAACCTTCAGGATATGCGTGTCCGGCTGGACGAATTGGTATTTACGGGCGAATCATATGTGACACGGTACGCTCCTACTTTTTTTGAAAGAATTTTGTTGTAAGCCTCATAGAGGAAACAGATCAGGAGGAAGAATAGAGCATGAGTGTTTTGATTGTAGATAATTTGTCCCATGGTTTTGGGGACCGTGTTTTGTTTCGCGATGTGTCTTTCCGTTTGCAACCGAATGACCGTGTAGGACTCGTAGGCGCAAATGGTACTGGAAAATCAACGATGATGGGGATTTTGACAGGCCAAAACTTGCCTGATAACGGTCGTGTTGAATGGATGCCCAAAATCGAATACGGATATTTGGATCAGCATACCAAGCTGCAAGCTGGCAAAACGATTCGTGACGTACTCAAGGACGCCTTCCTGCCACTCTTGGAGCAAGAGGCGGAACTGATGACGATTGGTGAAAAGATGGCCGAGGCAACTCCAGAGGAACTGGAAGAATTGCTGGAGCGGATGGGCGAAATTCAAGACAAGCTAGAAACAAGCGGCTTTTATTTGATCGATGCAAAAGTAGATGAAATCGCCAACGCTTTGGGCTTGAGTGCAATCGGTTTGGAACGTGACGTTGCATCCCTCTCTGGTGGTCAGCGTACCAAGGTTCTTTTGGCAAAATTGCTGCTGGAACAACCAACTGTTCTTTTGCTGGATGAGCCGACGAACTACTTGGATGAAGAGCATATCGTGTGGCTGAAAAACTACTTGAAGGATTACCCTTACGCTTTCATGCTGATTTCCCATGACACGACCTTCATGAACGAAGTCGTGAATGTGATTTATCATTTGGAATTTACCAAGCTGAATCGTTACACAGGGAACTACGAATCCTTCCTGGCACAGTCTGAGACAAAACGCAGTCAGCACTTTGACGCATTTGAGAAGCAGCAGGAAGAAATCGCAAAAATGGAAGACTTTATTGCGCGCAATAAAGCACGTGCGTCTACTACCGGCCGCGCGAAGAGCCGTCAAAAGCAGCTCGATAAAATGGATCGCATCGACAAGCCGGAAACGGCTGCGAAACCTTCGTTTATCTTTAAGGAATCCCGGGCAAGTAGCCGTTTTGTCATCGAGGCTGAAAACCTGGAGATCGGATATTCTCATGCATTGCTGCCGAAGCTTAGCGTGAAGCTGGAGCGCGGTGAAAAAGTAGCGATTGTCGGCATGAACGGTGTCGGTAAGTCTACCCTGTTGAAAACGTTGCTTGGTGTGATTCCTCCGTTGGATGGAAAGCTGGAGAAAGGCGATTTCCTCCATCCTGCTTACTTCGAGCAAGAAGTAAAGGCGAAGCCAATCACTGCACTTGATGATGTATGGAATGAATTCCCTGCCATGAATAACCATGAAGTTCGCGGAGCGCTGGCACGTTGTGGTTTGAAAAATGAGCATATCAATCGTAACTTGAACGCTCTGTCCGGGGGCGAGCAAGCAAAAGTTCGCCTCTGTAAATTACTGCAGCGCGAAAGCAACTGGCTAGTATTTGACGAGCCGACGAACCACTTGGATGTCGTCGCCAAGGAAGAGCTCAAACGCTCCTTGAAGGAGTTCAAAGGGACCGTCCTTCTCGTATGCCACGAACCTGAATTTTATGAGGATTGGGTTACACAGACGTGGGATGTTGAGAAATGGAGCTTGGAACAGGCAAAAACACCGATTAAATTGTAAAAGCAAAAACAGGCAGCCACCATCGGGTGAGACTGCCTGTTTTTTTATGTGAGCGACGCATTCCGCATACGGATCATGGAAAAGTGCAGACTGCTTTGTAGCAGTGAATCTCGCAGCGGCAACAGCGAAGGAGTGATTCTCAATTCAATATCCGCTTGGCTAAGGCAGTGTACGAGGTCTCCTAATGGCTTTACGTCTAGTGGCGTAACGGTTTCGTTTGACAAATAGTAGCCCGCGCCTTCGTCCCAGCAATAAAAAGATTCTGGAGAGAAGGTATATTCATATAGCTTTGTTTGTGTAAGCACGGGATACCATTTACTTTCGATAGCCATAACCATTTTGGCAGTCGTCAAGCCAAGAAAGCGCTCGACGTCTGTTGCCTCAGAATCTGCTTTTTTGTAAAAGCAAATCCGCGGGCAATCTCGCGGTAAATAATACATCGGCGCTCGTGCTTCATCAATCGCCCATACAGCTGGAGCAAGTGTGGGGTGGGAGGGATGGGCGCGAGGATGAAAAATTGCAATGGACGGGTCTTCACTGTAATGAAACAATTTGTCCATAAATCTTAACCCTCCTCTAAATCATCTCAGCCGTTCTCTAAAAAACAGCCCACGCATTTGGCAAATAGCGGCCTCGATGATACGGAGAAGATGTTTTCGTAATGGCTTCACCGTTGTGCAGCATCATGGAGCTGGAACCACCATCCATGGCCATTGCTGTCACCACACCGCGCTCGGCCAATACTTCCGCCATGTCGTTCATGCTTGCGCCGATGGAATGACCAGGCTGGCGTCCATCAATGACAGCAAATACGATCGTCCCGTCTTCTTTTTGTCCAATTGCGGTACGCGGTTGAATGCCCCAGCTCTTGGCAGGCTTTCCTTCAAACATATTTTTCCCGTTTACAATCAACTGGGGACGGAAGCTCACAGCGTCACGCACGCCCATCTTTACGAGTTGTTCAGCCGAGTAGCTGCCAGTAATCAGTTTACCGTCATAGGTAAGCCCTAACGCGGTTTCTCCGCTTCTCGGATTGTAGCCTTGCAAAATCTTTCCGTCGTGGATGACGACGCCGTAGGCATGCGCTCCTTTGCCGTAGCCGTCTGGATCAGCGAATCCACTCGCATTGACAATCCCGATGGCTCCTGTTTTCTTCACAAACTCATCAAGCAGATCTCCACGGTCCTTGCGATTCGTGACGACGAGTCGTACTCTGCTCGGGTCGCTAATGTACATGATTTTTCCTTTAAAGTAATAACTTCCTTTCGAGATGTCAATTTCCTCAATCTCGATTAGCTCCTTTGGTTTCTCCGGAAGTGTGACGGTTACCAGATTCGATTTCGGCGGAACAGGAGGTCCTGCAGTGCCTGTGCCTTCGGAATTGATAACGGTCGGATGTGTAATTTGCTGCTTTAGTTCTTTCAATTTTTCATCAGGTAAAAACGTATAGGGGGCCCAGTAATCGTGCTGTGTTGTCAACAAAGTGCCTGCCGCCCACTCACGTAATTCGACTCCGTTTTTCGTTCCAAATAAAAAAATAATTCCCAGCAGCGCTAAGCTTGTACAGGTTAAGGCAGTGCCGAGGAGCCATTTCTTAACCCAACGCCCTGGTCTTTTACGCTTGACTCGCTTGTGTGTGCGAGTGCGCGATAACATCTCCATATCCATATTCACATCCAATTGAAAAATTGTACAAGGGTTATCATTCCTATAGGAGAAGACGCATGACCGGGTAAAAGGTTTCAGGAAAATAATATGTGATCACCCGGGTCAAAATAAAGGACAGGAGGTGATAGGTGTGCGTGACTATGATGAGGCGTTTCAAAAGGAAGTAGAGGAGTACATGGAAAGTCCAAAAGGGACACGTAACCAAACCACCAGCCGGGACCGTCAAGACCAGGGTGAGAAGCAGGAAACCCGTATCGATTCCAATAACGGGTAGAAGGAAGGTCAGGCGAAGTCCATTGCGGATTTCGCCTGTTTTTATCTATCTCCGATGGACCATACCTCACGAGGACTGGCTTACCTCTGTTTTCTACCTGCAAAGTGTGGTAAGCTTACCCAATGCACGAATTTATGCCAGGAGGGTTTTTGTGAGCACCACGTTTGCAGATTTACAAATTAGCGCACCGCTGTTGACTATATTGCGAGAGCGAAAAATGGAAACACCGACCCCTGTTCAGAGTGAAGCTATCCCGGTGATTATGGCTGGTCGAGATGCCTTGATTGAATCACCGACTGGGACAGGCAAGACGTTTGCTTATCTATTGCCGATTTTATCGAAAATCAATATGGAGCAAAAAGATGTACAGGCCATTGTACTTGCACCGACACATGAGCTCGTTGTTCAGATTGCGCGGGAAGCAGAAAGCCTTCTGCCAGGCAAGGACACGGCCGTAATGTCCATTATTGGTGGAGTCGATGTGAAACGCCAAATCGAGAGACTGAAAAAGAAGCCTGTATTGATCGTAGCAACACCAGGAAGACTGCTGGAGCTAATTGATCAGCGCAAACTAAAGGTCCATGAAGTGAAGACAGTTGTTGTCGACGAAGCAGACCGGATGCTGGATGCGGGCTTTGGCAAGCCAGTTCAAGAGGTCATGAAAAAAACACTGCGTGATACTCAACGCTTGTTATTCTCCGCGACAATCGCAGAGGAAGTCGTACATACGGCTGAAATTTTCACAAAAGATGCTGCTGTTATTCGCGCAGCAGCACCAGAAGGCGCCGCAGGAGTAGCACACATGTATTTGGTCACCGATCCACGCAAAAAGGTGGATACGCTCCGTCGTTTGTTGCGCCTCGTCAATGTTCGCTCCTCGATTGTTTTTGTCAATCAAATCGAAAAAGTGGACGAGATTGTATCGAAGCTCAACTACCATCATTTGCCGTGCAGACTCCTGCACCGTGATGCTACGAAAGAAGATCGTGCCCGCACCCTGCAACAATTCCGGGATGGAGCATTCCCTGTGTTGATTACGACAGATGTATCGGCACGTGGCATTGATATTCCAGGTGTGGAATGTATTGTTCATTATGATCCTGCGTCGGATGCTGACACGTATATTCATCGCAGTGGCCGAACTGGGCGTATGGGGCGTGCCGGACTGGTATTTTCGATCATTACGACACAGGAACAGTTCATCGTCCAAAAATTTTCCAAGCAAACAGGCTTGCCTATTGCTGAAAAATTCATGACGCACGGAGCGCTGGAAGATCCGCGTCCTGTACGAAAGCCCGCTCCAGGACAAAAGTCAGGAGCTCCTGCCAAAAATGCGAGCCCTGCAAAACGAAATCAAAATCGTGCACATAAGAAGGGCAGCTTTGGAACAAAGTAGGACAAGAAGTACACAACTTGTCTGCAGGAGGTTTCCATGCGCAAAGATCGGTTATATGAAGAGGATTTGCTGGTAAATGGCACAGTTGGTGGAGAAGTTCTGACGAAACACGAACGACAAGTGCTGCGCCAGGAAGCAGGGGAACTGAAGGAAAAGATCGAACAGGCGAAACAAGAGCCGATTGCAGAATGAATGACGAAGAAGAGCAGGGAGAATCCGTGAAGTCTACGGATGCCCTGCTCTTTTTTCTTGGAAGTGGATCAAATAGCGGTCCAGCTCTCTGAGCCAATCATGTACGCTTTCATAAGGGGCGTCCATTTGTAACAAACGCCGAATCATCATTCGAATGGAAGGGGATAACGAGAGCTCCTCTTCCCAGCTTTTTTCAGGTGCGTCCGGTTCCGATTCGTACCCGGAATAGAGCAAGAATAAAAAGAAATGCCCCAATGCGTACAAATCACTGGAAGGAGCAACTTCTCGCTTCAATTGTTTTTCGGACGGGTAGGCGGAAATCGTATCAGCTGTATAAGTCGGGCGATCACCAACGAACCGAGCGAGGCCAAAATCAATCAGGTATGGCTTGTCCTCTTTCCAGATGACGTTGGGGATGCGTACGTCACGGTGAATCACATTTTGCTCATGGAGGTAGGCCACGAGTTCCCCGATTTGGCGAATCCATTCGGCGCATTTTTGCTCATTCGCCACGATGTTTTGATCAAACAACATGTCTTCTAGTGTCGGTCCAGCTATATAAGTCATGACCATAAACGAGTCGTGCTGATAAGTGAAGGAATCCAGACAGCGAGGAATTTGCGGATGTGAGAGGGACATCAGCACCTTTTTTTCATACGCTTGCATGGCTTCTCCTTTTGGCGTGTGCCGCAGGCTTGGTTTCACTTGTTTCAGCACGACCTGATTACCTGTAGGGTTGTGCGTGGCGAGATAGGCGATCCCGTAGCTTCCCATTCCTAATACTTTTGTTATTTCATACTGACCTGCTAGGTGGCCGGGTTGATACGGTTTATCGCGTATCGTTTCGTTCCACCATGCCTTCATACGAGTCCACATTGTTTGATTTTCCCCCCTCCCTTCATCTTATCATGATTTGAAAAAGCTGACCTTTTTTTCAATAGGTTTGCTATAATCAGTTCGTTACATGCAGACAGGAGCGAAGGGTATGAATTTTACAATTGACTGGTTATCCTTTTATCTAATGGAACAGCCTGAAGAAGAGGATGGCATTAAACAAGTGCGGATGACGCGCTATTTGAGCCATGATGAATATCAGAGAAGCGAGCTGAAAGATTTTCTCGATGGGGAATTCGCCCGGATTGCGAAAAGAAAAGTCGAGATGAATCCAAAGACAGAAGGCACGCCGACAAAACTGGGTCAATTTGTGTTGGAGCCTGGACATCCATTGGACTCGAACCCCAACTATGCCCTCTTGAATCGATTGTTGGCAGCGGAAACGTCAGGGGAGAGCAAGGAGCCCTGTCAGGAGCTGATTCAGTCGTATTTGCGAACCTCTCAAGTGAGAGGCGGAGTCATGATTGTGGTACGGACGAGGTTAGAGCTGATTGACGAGCGCTATGTCTTTATTTTAAAATGCGATTTCGAACAAAAAACAGCGGTCATCACAGATGAGAAGAGCCTAATATCGAATGTACGCATGGCGATCAATGCCAAAAACATGAAATCGCTCATGTATCCGTACATGATTGAATCAGGGATGAATGACCCGTATCACGTGAAAATTCATCAGTTCTCCCACGCGCGCTATTTCGAGGAATTTTTGCGCTTTATCGAGTATCCACAGACGATGACACAGATCGTTTCTGAAGAAGTCATTTCATTGGCGAGACAGCACATCGAATATACGTATCCCGAAGAGTCCGAAGAGCGGATACGGGAAGAGGAAGCGATCGAACTCATTGCCGCAAGCCCTAAGCGGGAGCTCGCAGAAAAATGGGAGCATGAGACCGTGATGGAAGCGATGCAAATCATTACAGATCGCCAACCAGAGGTCGAGCTGAAGTTCAAGCTGGATCATATGCAGATCCGCACGTTATTGGCCGATTACGGCACCAGCCTGCATATCGCCAAAGTGAATGGGCGTTATTTGGTGCTATTAGAGGGCGAGCAGCTACAGTTCGAGCGTGGCATGTCTCCAGTTGAGTTTTTAAAGCCAAAGGCATTGACGGACATCGTGAAAGAAATCGAAGAGAGAAGCCAGAACGTTGCATATACCCCGGTGAACACGCCTACGGAGGACGATGATAATCCACCTTGGTAATAAACGGAGGGAAGGGAGTGAAGGAGTTGGATCGACAACTACGGGTAAGCGGCCAAGAGCATAACATCTATCCGGTTTTGCGTCATGCCTCTATGATCAACAAGTACCCCGAGCGGTGGGTGGTGAAGGAGCATACAGCTGATACGTATGTACTGTACGCCCTAGATCAAGGCGAAGGTTACGCATTGATTGAGAAGCGGATGTTGCAGGAAGCAGGCTGGACGAGCGAGCAGCTTCATTCATACGCGCTAGAAAACTTGCGAAAGCTCCCCTTTTCAGTGAAATCACAAGAGGTAGGAGGTCAGCACATCCATTTTATTAGTCCGACAGATGGATACGCGGCAAGCCGAATTTTGCTTGATTCATTTCTGGAGGAGATGGATCAGAAGAAGCAAGGGGACTCGCTTGGTGTCGCGATACCGCATCAGGATGTGTTGATCGTGGCGGATATGACAGGAGAAGCTGGAGCTCACCTGTTAGCGCGTCTCACCTATGATTTTGCCTCGAAGGGGCAAGTGCCGATTTCTGTCTTGCCTTTTTACTGGGAGGAAGGGGAATTGACCCCATTTCTCGTGGTGACGCACGACTCGGGTACGAAAATTGAAAGAAAGTAGAGCAAGCGCGGGGATGGTTTCCCGCGTTTTTCTATTTTTTATTCGTGGTATCATGCAGTAATAACTCAATATAGCGCCCGGCATCTTGAATCAGCCAGTACGGGTACCTGGGACCCTGTATGTACAAGTCTGTGGCGGTCACGAGCATCGTCTTCACCCGTGTTTTATCCCCCATCAACTGCGCACATACCCCCATCGTCATCCACGGATATAAATCACCAGTCTGAAATGTATCAAAATGCGGGAACGTGTCTGTGATCCTCTGGTAGAGTAGCGAAGCGGTATTGGCATCTGTCAAGCTGTAGACAATAGGAAACGCTTGGGAAGTGACGTCCGGGTACCATTTTCGCCAGCCGGGGTACGTACGATCATACATTGCATACGACTTGCGAATCCGACTGTACATTCCGCTGATGCCAAGCTCGCAGGCTTTGGCGCGCGTAGCTGCTTCCTCGGCAGCCTCCACATTTCCGATCAACGAAAATAAATACGAAGCATCTGCTAGCCCCTTGGCCACCTCGCAATTGTCCATCAAATATTTAACCCGATACGAATGCTTCGCCCAGGTCAGACCGTCCTTCTGTTGAAGGCGGGCAACCGCTTGCAGAAGGGATAAGAGTTTAGCGTGGTTGGCATGCAGCCAGTCCATACGCCCCGTTGCTCGTATCCATTCCGCAAGCAGACTGAAATAAGTGGTGTGGTAGCTATCTTCGCTATCATTTGTGCCGGTATCGATTTCTCTGCCTTGTTCAAGACGAAAATCATTGATATAACCGTCTGCATTCAGGTTCCGCAAATACCAATCGAGATGACCACGAACAGCTTCCACTTCCTTCATGCGGATGAGGGAAATAATGCCGAGGTTGGTGAAGTACGGATTGATTTGATCACGTTTGGGGCCAAGGCGAAAGGTACCGCTCGGCAATTGGCAGGATAGCAAAAAACTTGTTTGATTGGACGCCATTTCTTGCATCCACTTTTCCATGAGGCTGACCTCCTCTCCAAGCTACGTGATTGCTGAGACGAGTTTGACTCCGTATTCGATCCATTGCAAGGAACGCACATAAGAATCACTGTCGATGGAAGGCAGTGAAGCAGGTTCTTTCACGACCTTGTGCCATTTTTCATCTCGAAACCAATCTACCCCATCTGCCGGATCGTGTCCATAATCTGCCCATGCATCTTGAAGACGTGGGCTGTATATTTTCGGGCTTCCTTCTAGCAACTCATGTCCATCCAATCGTAGTTGGTACTCATCTTCTGTGGTGGAAGCAGTATGATGAGGTGTGAATAAATGCGGCCAATAATCCGCTCGTGAGCCTGTATGAGGAATACGAGAGCAATAGGAGACCATTTTTTCGAAGCGAAAAGGATCCCCAAACAATTGCTGATACAACGTCTTTCCGACCTGAATGCGGTTTCTGACGTCGGGAAAATGATGAACGTTTAACCCGATCAAGCTAATTCGGCGGTCAGTAGGATGCGCTTTATAAGGAATGAGCACTTGATTCATCGAGAGAGCAGATTGGGCGACGAAAGCAAACGAAGCGAAAATACGATTCAGTGTAAACGGCTTCTGTACGACACGTTGTTCGATATATTGCTGTTCATTAACGATGAGTGCATGTGTAATGCGCGCACTGTCTTTAGATGCGAGGAACTCTTGCCAATACGATTGCATAAAGACTGAAACACCAAGTGGCGCCAAAAGCTTTGTTAAATCTGTCCCCGTTCGTTTCATCTCCGCATACAGTAGTAATTGTGGGTAGGCATCGTGAAAAATCAGCCAGTTACATCTTTCCAAAAACCAAAAAAAGGGCTCGATTGCTTGTGTATCCATGATAAGCGGTAGCCATTCTCCTTTTAAATCGGTCATGTTCCACCCGCCATTTCGTGAGACTAGATGGGCCAATAACGCCCAGTGAACCTCTTGGTGCTGGAGATAAAAGGCGAGGTATGCTTGAGTGCGGGTGACATTGTTGCGATTGGCTTTGGTTGTTGCTTGTCTGATTTGAGCAACCAGGTGCTGCTCGGCAATTTTCGTTGCTGTCGAATCCGTCATGGTTATGGGTAGCTCCTTGTTGTTTTCACATTGAAAAAAGCAGGTCCACTGGGCGACCCGCTTTTTACTCAACCAATCATTTCTAGTACGAGAAGCCGAACGAGTAGTTTTTCCTTGGCTTCCTCCCACGTATTCGCAAATATGACAACGTGCTCCGATTGGAACTCCGTTTCAGCGACAAAAATCCCATCTTGTTCGTAGATGTTCATAGATGATCGTCCTTTCTGCTGCCTTTCAAGCATTGTATGCTATCATGTAAGAGATGATGCATCCAGCATGCTGGAAAATCATGAGAAGGGTGGCACCAAACATGATAGTAAAAGTGACAAAAGAGGCAGTAGAACGCATAGCCAGTACAGACAAGCCCATTCGGATAAACGGTGAACTAGTCGGCGGCTGTGGGATGAATGTAGAGTATGCGTTGTGGTGGGATACCCAAGGTCCAGAAGATGAAGTCTACCAGGTCGATTCTTTGACGTTTCTGATAGATCGCGAAACCATTGCCTATATCGGGTCTGAACTGCTTACGATTGATTATCGTGCGCAGCAAGGCTTTCGCATGGTTACGCCACAGCAAATTTTGGCCTATGGCCTTCAGTTGAAAGAGCGCTGGAACTAATCACCTCGGGAGAAATTGCAAAATAAAGGCGAGAATACCTGCTGCAATTAAAGGACCGACTGCAACACCGCGGAAAAAAGTGACACCAGCTATTGTACCTAGCAGCAAGCCTGTGACGATCAAGGGATTATGGGTCATCAAGACCGTTCCTTTTCCCGCCAAGTAAGCCACAAACATACCGACGGCGACGGCCAGTAACGAATGCCAATTCATGAAAATCTCCAAGATGGAGGAAGGATTGATTTTGCCGCTTGCAAGCGGAGTCATGATGCCAATCGTCAGTATAATGATCCCAAGCTGTAATCCATGCTGCTCGAGCAGTGGGAAATATCGGTCCAATGACAGGAGCCTCATTAAGAGAAGGATCGCAACGGCAATGGAGACGGTTGCGTTGTTGCCAATGACACCGAGCGCCAGTAGTACCAAGAGGATGATAGAAATCCAGTCCATATGCGGGTTGGCTCACTTTCGTTTTTCTTAGTATATCCATGCTGCTGCGGCATGTGCCGGGGCAAGAAAAAAGAGATCAGCATGCACAAGAGTGCGAGTGCCGATCTCTTTTTTCTAGTCGAACCAGAGTTCCAGCATTCCTACTGGAAAGCCTGTCTGTTCGTCCGAATCAGGGAAACGTCCCCAAGCAAAGACGCCGTTGAAATAATCAATTGTAAACGGCTGATCGTAATCAGGCACGCTGTATTTGCTGCCGATTCGGAACTCATCTGTTCCTAAATAATACGATTTCGCCATAAAGTACTTTTGTGTAATGATCGCAAGCTGTGAGTGATCACCAAGCTTCTTTTTTTCTTTCGCTTCGACGTGCAGGCGCTCCATTTCCTCCTGCAGCTCGGCGAGTGTCATTTGACTGTACAAACGCAACGGACTGCCCCCTTTCCATACAGGTATATTGTAGCAAAAGACAAGGGAAAAGGCGATGGATGCAGAATCCTCTAAGGAAACGAAAGGGGAGTCGTTTCGAAAATGACACGTTTCGATTTGCATGGAAAGAAAGCAATCATAACAGGTGCTGGAAGAGGGATTGGGAAGGCACTAGCGTTGGGAATCGCAGCAGCGGGTGCGGAGGTTGCGGTAGTCTCGCGAACAGCTTCCGATTTGCAAGAAGTAGTATCAGAGATTGAAGCAAAAGGCGGGGTGGCTTTTCCTGTCGAAGCTGACTTGACTGTGTCTGATGTAGCGGACCGTGTTGTGAAGCAAGTAGTCGAAGGGTTAGGGGGTGTGCATATCCTGATCAACAATGCAGGAATGAATATCCGCAAAAAAGCTCATGAGATAACGGAAGAAGAGTGGGATAGGGTAGTGGATTTGAATTTGAAAGCAGCGTTTTTCATGAGTCAAGCTGCTGGAAAAATCATGTGCGATCAGCGCTATGGCAGAATCGTCAATATTGCTTCGGTCGCAGGTGTAGTAGCACTTCGCACTGGCGTCGCATATGGTGCCAGTAAAGCAGGGCTCATCCAGATGACCCGGGTGCTGGCATTAGAATGGAGCAAGTTTGGTGTCAATGTAAATGCGATCGCGCCGTGGTATTTCCGTACGCCATTAACGGAGAGCTTGCTTAGCGACGAAGCGTTCGTCCAAGAGGTGTTGCAGCGAACGCCGAGTGGCCGAATCGGGGATGTCGAGGACTTGGTAGGACCAGCGATTTTCTTGTCCTCTGATGCAGCTTCATACATATCAGGTCAAACGCTTTCGGTTGATGGCGGTATGTCTATTTACGGGTTTTAATAAAAAAAGGGGCATTCCCGGTTGGGAATGCCTAATTATTGGGGGCGATTGAGAAAAAGAACGACTGATTGTTCTATGACTGGTTTGCTCTCACCCAAAACAGTCAATCAATCAAAGCTATTAGCGTAGGCATACTCAGATTGAATAATCGATCTAAACATGCTTACGTTAAAAAGTCATCCAAAGAAGATAATCGATCTTTTTCTCAATGCGTTGAAAAAGTGCTTACACCTACAACATAGCAAGCAAAAGTAAAACATCAATTAAATAAAAATAAAGTATTATTAAATCTTTTTTCTGTAAGTACCGCGTTAACGAGCAAAACGATGGCTACCGATCTCAACTGTTACAGGACGTGACCATATCCACTTGGATGTAGCCGTATCCGGATTGAAGAAGTACAGGGAACCATTGCTCGGATCCTTTCCATTCACCGCGTCCTGGACCGCTTTTCTCGTACTTTCATTTGATTTATGTGTCAAATTGCCGTCATGGACAGGCGAAAACGCATTGGGAGCATAAATAACCTCCCGTACCGTATTTGGAAATTCATCTGAAGCAACCCGATTCAATACAACGGCAGCAATCGCTACCTGTCCTTCATACGGTTCTCCCCGGCCTTCCGCATACACTAACCGGGCGAGCAGTTCCATATCCCTCTGTGAAACCTTCACTTTTCCATTGCGAACCACTTTTGGGCGACTATCACGACTAACCTGCACAGACTCACGTTTTACTGCTGTAGCAGATGTGGTTGATTTCTTTTCCTTCTTCGAAACTTGTTCCGATGGCGCCTGTGCACTACCGAGAACAGGGAGGATTTGTACTGCTTGCGGTGCCATTGCACTTGTCGGTGTGACAAATAAGCATAACAGCATCAAGCCAAAACTGTTCAAAAAGAAGAAAAAGCGCGTTGGCGCTTCTCGTGTCAACATGGTGTGAACCACTCCTTTTCGCTTTTTGCGTTTTGATTGCGGAAGCGAATCAGGTCTTTTGCAAGTCTATCGGTCTTATCGGAATGGTTCAAGAGGGAATTGGTTCCATAGTACTATTTACAATATCTTTATGTTTGTGAAAGAGTTTTCACAAACGGATGTTTCTTCTTTAAAAAAAGCCACTTTCCCGTTGAGAAAGTGGCTTTCGTGTGCAGTTTGAGGCTGCTCTTATTTTTCTGTAATCGCGATGGATTTAATGGTAATCGTTTGCTCAGGAACACTTGGTTCACCCGTTTGTGGGTTTTTCTTTACTTTTGTTCCGGCAATTTTTTGAACGATATCCATGCCACCCGTAACTTTTCCGAAAATCGTGTAATTCGGAGAGTTGTCCAATCCTGTCACGTCAGGTCCAGAACCAATGAAGAATTGGCTACCATTCGTGTTTTTACCGGAATTCGCCATGGCAACCACGCCTGGTTCATATTTATGACCATTTTTCAATTCGTCTTCAAACGTGTAACCAGGACCTCCCATGCCAGATCCTAATGGATCCCCTGTTTGAATCATGAAATCTTTCATGACCCGGTGGAACGTGATGCCGTCATAGAACTTGTCCTTTGCGAGGAAAACAAAGTTATTGACAGCAATCGGGGCATCTTTTTCAAACAGATCGATCGTAATGTCTCCCATGGAAGTAGAGATTTTCGCTTGATAGTCCTTTGCTTTGTCAATCTGCATAGCCGGAGCCTTCTCGTATTTCTTCTCTCCGGTTGGACCCGGTGGGTTAGCTGGCTCTTTGGATACTGGTTTCTCTGCTGGCGTAGTCGGTTGATTAGGAGCCGCTTCATTGCTTCCTGTAGAACAACCCGTAACCAAGGCGATTGCCGTCAGACATGTGAACAGAGTTGTCATCATTTTTCTCATCTTATGCACCTTCCTTTGTATCGTACTGTTGGGTGGTTCGGTTTCGAATTATAACACAAATAGACGAGCATTTGCCAATCCGCTAGTTTCCTTTCCAATCTCGCATGGTATGATTGGGTTAAAAGGGTGATCAATGTGGCAGAGCGATTTGAGACCAAAACGGTACATATCGGACATGACCCTTTGCGGGGAGTAAAGAGCAAAACTACACCGATTTATCAAACCTCCGTTTTTGCCTTCGAAGGCTTGGAAAAAGTAGAACAATACTACGTCGGCGAGGGAGAATACTTGTACACCCGAAATGGCAATCCTAACCAAGCGGAGCTGGCTCATGCAATCGCTGTTTTAGAAGGCGCAGAAGCAGGTGTCAGTGCTGCCTCCGGTATGGGAGCGATCATGGCGGGTTTACTTGCCGTACTTTCTCCTGGCGATCACGTGCTGGCTTCTCATGAAATTTATGGCGGTACCTACGCTCTACTGCACAAGGAGCTGTCGCGGTTTGGGATCGAGCTTGAGTGCATCCAGCTTGGTCAAATGACAAAGCTTGCTGACTATGTTCGCCCAACTACGCGGCTGTTTTTCTTGGAGACCATCACCAATCCGCTATTGACAGTTGTGGATCTGCCTTACTGGATCAAGGAAGCAAAAAGTCTTGGCTTAACCGTCATGGTGGATAATACGTTTGCGACACCTTATTTGGTACAACCCATTTCATTCGGAGCGGATCTCGTGGTACATAGTGGAACCAAATACATAGGTGGACATAGCGATGTGACGTCAGGTGTTCTGGTTGGATCACAGGCGACAATCAAGCGTGCCACAGAGATCGTAGCCAACTACGGTGCATCGCTCAGTCCTTTTGAGGCCTGGTTGACATCGCGTGGTTTGAAAACATTGGCAGTGAGAATGGAGCGTCAATGCGATAATGCTAGCCAGATCGCTGCGTTTCTTCGTGAGCATCCTGCAGTTGGACAAGTGTATTACCCAAGTCCTACGGATACCTTCTTTTTTTCACGGCAAAAGCAGGGGGCAATGGTATCCTTTGTTCTGGCAGACGAGACGAAGATCTATGACTTTTACCGGGCACTTGACTGGATCAAGTTGGCTCCGTCTCTTGCAGGTGTGGAGACGAGTGTATCTCATCCTGTTACGACGTCCCACCGTGCTTTTTCTGAAGAGCAGCGCAAGGAAACGGGAATCACGATGGGTCTGGTACGATTATCGGTCGGAATCGAGGCTGTTCAAGACATTCAGTTAGCATTAGATGCTGCATTAGGTAAATAATTCAAAAAACTTTGCCACATTATGAAACTTTCTTCCTAAGAAATACGTAATACTTAGTTAGAGTAGTCTCAGAATGCAGTGGGGAAAGCCCATTCTGAGAACATGCTTCAGTCTGGAAGAAACCGAGGAAAACGCAAATGGGAATGGCTATGAAGCAACCGTCGGGGCCATCATCCGGAGATTATTATGAATCTCGTCCATTTACGGAACTGTATGACGAATATTTTGATCGCGTCAACCGGTATTTGCGATGCCGGGTTCAGAGTACGTGGGATGCCGATGATTTGACAACCGTGGTCTTTTTAAAAGCGCTAGAAAAATTCGAGCAATATAGCAGAACAAGTCCTTTCGCATCATGGATTTTTCGTATTGCTCACAATACATATGTAGATTTTATGCGGAAAAACAGGGAGTTACCGGTCGACCAGGAAGATTTTCTAGGAGCAGAACCGGACGACACATGGCAGCCGGAACGGCAGGCGCTGACGAATGAAGAGATTCGTCTGCTTCGTGATCGTCTGGACTTATTGTCTCAGGATCAACGAGACGTGTTGATGCTCCGCTACTTTGCTGACCTCAAAATCAGCCAGGTGGCTGAGGTGCTCGGTAAAACAGAATCGAGTATCAAAATGATTTCTTATCGCGGATTACAAAAACTTCAGAAGATGTATGAGAGGGGGGACTCCGAATGAGAGAAGAGGAGAAGCACCCCCAGGATCATCAATCGGATGATCAGACTGTAACCCAACTCCTAGCCCATTTGAAGCAGATGCGCGGAACGGTTCCTGTCAATTATCAATTAAAATCAGACCTTAAAAAGCAATTGCTCCAGAAAATGAGAGATCTCGAAGCCAAGCAGGCAAAAGTTCCAAGTGCCGTACCCCAAAAATGGGGGAGGTTGGTTTGGAGCGGAATCGCAGCTGCTGCTCTCACCCTTGCCATAGTAGGATTTGTGTGGTGGAACAATACCTCTCTTGCCGTTCGAGAGCATGAAGTACTTAAGCTGCCAGCACAAGCAACCGTGGAGCTTGTTGATATTGATCAGAAAGCCACTCAGCTAGCTTACATCAATAACAATGCAGAGCTGAAAACCATTCCAATTGATGAGAAATTAAAGCCAGTCACGATCAAGCTACCGCCAACCGAAGGAAAATACACCGGGGTAGCGTGGTCTAATTCTGGGAAGCAAATCGCTGTCGTTGAGCAGGATAAAAAATTATCGAGGCTATGGATTGTGGAGATGCCAACGACTTACAGCATGGGAAGTAGCCGATTGCTGAAGGAAGAAGAAGGAGTATTGTACTCTTCACCAAGCTGGTCTGAACATGATGATTCGCTTGCCTTTACCCGCTCTAAAAATGGCGTCGAAGAAATTTGGGCGAGCAGCACAGTATCGTTCCAAGAATGGAAGCTAGTAGAAGGCTCTCAGCCTGAATGGTCACCAGATGGAAGTTTGCTTGCCTTCAATAAAGCCGGTGAAGTACAGCTGATGGAAATGCGGACGGGGAAAGTTACCTCACTTGCAGTGGGACAGTGGGCATCGTGGAGCTCCGATACGCGATTGACCTATACACACCCAAATGGAACGCTGATGGAAGTAAACGTGAGTGAAGAGCCTTTTGTGACACGCGAGCTACCATTGCGAAACCAGTCCTCTGAAGAGCTGATCAAAGGCAACTGGGCAAACAAAGGTAAGCACTTACTGCTTATCTCACGCCATGATCAGCTGCAACAACTGGTTATCTCTTTGGCGTCACGAAAATGAGCGGAGGAACAAGCATGAGATGGAAATGGGTGTTAATCTTTGTCATCACATGGCTTAGCTTTTCAATACGCCCAGCTATGGCAGAGAGCAACGTAGACATACAATTCGAGATACCTTTAAGTGGTATCGTCAAATATGAATCATGGATGAGACTAAACGTAAAGGTAACCAGCCAAGAGCAGGATTTCACAGGGGCTGTAGAGTTATCGCAGCGACAAGTCAAAAAAAATAATGAATTTAAGCTTCGGCGTCCAATAAAGCTCGAGCAAGGAAAGAGTACAACCGTTTACTTTGATATGCCTTCCCAAATATTGCTCGATGATTGGTACGTCCAGGTGACGCAAAACGGTCAAGTTGTCAAAAGCGAAAAGCTGCGTATCCCTTATCCAACAGACGGGCGCACCATTGGGGTGATCAGCGAGGAGGGTAATGCGTTTCATTTCCTTGCCGTTAATCAATCACAATCCAAAATGAATCGCCCCTTGTCCGTTCAAAATCTCACGGAACAAATGTTGCCTGACCAATCGTGGATTTACGAAAACATAGACATGTTAGCACTGGCAGGCAATAGTGGCTCTACGATTAATGATCAACAGATGGCAGCGATCAAGGAGTGGATCCAGCTAGGGGGGATCGTGGTTGTTTCCGCAGGTCCCAATCAAGATGGAATGATCCAGCGGTTTGCTGATATTCTCCCTGTGGAAGCCGGAAAAGCTGGTAATATAGAGCTACAGCAAGCATTAAGTGAGTATGACATTGCGAAAGTCGCTCCAAATGGCAGTATCGGTGTATACAACCGTGACTTGCCCTTATTTGTGTCAAAATCGTACGGCAAAGGGCTGCTGCTATTTGTTAACTATGATGTGACAGCAGAGCCGTTGGCATCGTGGCAGTTCAATCCACAACTGTGGCAGAATGCAATGATCCAGCATGGTGCCAAGAAGATTTTTGAAGAGAAGCCTTATATGGATCAAATGACACGGCCTTTTCTTGACTTGAGCAAGAAGATTCCTGAAGTACAGACTCCTCCACCGATCTGGATGGTGGCGTTGTGGGGCGGCTATGTAATTGTACTCGCACCATTGACATACTTCGTTCTGAAAAGAATGAGAAAACCTGAATGGGCGTGGGGAGTAATCCCAGTTGGAGGAATTTTCTTGACCGTCGCTATATTCGCGGTTGGAAAGCCTGCTGTTGTGAAAACGAGTACGAGCTACACCGTAACCAAGATCGACATATTAGATGAGTCTCTGGCTCATGTTCGCTCAGCCGCAACGTTTTTGGGCGTGGATCAAAACGAATACGATGTTCAGCTTGAACCTTCAATCGTTGCACTGCCCTTGACATTGGGGAGAAATGATTATCGACCAGAGGGATTAATGGATGGAGATGAGGTTCTCTCTTTCCGCAATCTCCCTTATTTGACACCGAAACAGGCAATCGGTATCGGGGTAAAGCATGACATGGGTGCTTTTGAAACTTCCTTGCGAATCAATGAGAATCGTCTGCAAGGTCACGTGAAAAACAATACGGAGTTTGCCTACGATCAGACTTTTATTGAAATTGGTTTTCAGCGAATTCCGCTTGGACCATTGAAAAAGGGAGAAGAAAAGCAGATTGACAGTGTGCTTGAGGCCTTGTTTATGCCAAGAAAACCACAAGCAACAAACGAATTGCAAACGATGGAAGAACGAATCAAAGAAATGCAGGAAAGAGTCGTTGAGTATGAAGATGGGAATCAGGTAAGTATCATCGGGACAACGACAGAGCCTCTTCCTCTGATGACAATGCAGGTGCCTCACCAAGCGCAATACTGGAATGTCATTCAGCAGCCTATTCAATTCCAACCGAATGAGCAAGGTCTAGTGACTTGTCCTTATGGCCTGCTTGATGCCGATATGTATGAAGTGACAGGAGATTTCGACAGTACCGGGTACATTTGGCAGCTTGGGAAGGGCAGTATTACGTTTGAATTACGTACAGATAAAGCGGCGATCAATATGAAGCGAATAACGGTACCGCTGAATCACAGCTCATTCAAGCCTTTCCGGATAGAATACTTCCACCAAAAGAGCGGTAGGTGGATACCTGTTGAGCGTGGGACGAGACTTGTCCTCCATAATGAACTCCAGCAAGTATTGACGCCAAATCAGACATTATTGCTACGTTTTTCCCACAATGGAACGTCGCGATTAGCTCTACCAGAGCCAATTTTCCAGGTAGAGGGGGTGCGGAAATGGTAATCGAAACCGTTCATTTAGGAAAAAGATACGGCAATTTGCAAGCGTTGACGGATTTAAACCTTTCCATCGAGCCAGGAAAGGTGTTCGGTTTCATTGGTCCAAATGGCGCCGGAAAATCTACTACAATGCTCATCTTGTCTACCCTTCTGGAACAGAGTGAAGGGGAAGCATTTGTCTGCGGCTACAATGTACGCAAAGATCCTGCGAGTGTACGCCAGTCTGTTGGCTACATGCCCGATTTTTTTGGCGTGTACGACAATTTGACAGCGGTGGAGTATTTGGAGTTTTATGCCGGAGCGTACAAAATTCCTGCCTCCAAAAGACGGGCACTCGTCGGTGATCTTTTGGAACTAGTAAATTTGTCTCACAAAGCAGACGCTTTCGTCGACTCTTTGTCTCGAGGCATGCAACAGCGCTTGGGGCTAGCACGTTGTCTCGTACATGATCCGGCCGTGCTGATTTTGGATGAACCCGCGTCAGGACTGGATCCGAGAGCTCGTATCGAATTGCGCGAAATTATGAAGCAATTACGCGAAATGGGTAAGACGATTATTATCAGCTCCCATGTTTTGCCGGAGCTAGCCGAGTTGTGTGATGATATTGGTGTCATTGAAAAAGGCAGATTAATTGCGTATGGTTCTGTGCATGAGGTCAGCAATCGGGATACAGGACAAAGCCGGATGCAAGTAAGGGCCCTGCGGAATTTGGACAAAGCGGGACTTCTGTTAGCGAGCTCTCCGTATGTACATCAATTGACAGAATACATGGGAGGCTATCGCTTCTACTTTCAAGGGACGGAGCAACAAAAAGCTGAATTGCTTCAAGAACTGCTGGATGAGCAGGTCGCAGTCGTCTACTATGGCGATTCCAAGAAAGATTTAGAAGACGTCTTCTTAGCGATTACGGAAGGAGTCGGTATGGAGTGAGCGACTTCTTGTTCAATCCTCTTTTGGTCAAAGAAATGCGGGAAAGATTCCGCTCGAGAAAGACCATGCTCATATTAGCGGTTTACTTGTTTGTCATGGGGGGAATACCGATGGGCTTTTTGCTCATGGCCCCCTTAAAGGCCGAATCGTTAGGGGATAATCGGGATTTGTTTCTGATATCCGCGGGGATACACTACGCGATGATTTGCTTTGTGGCACCTGCACTGACTGCTGGCGCGATCAGTGGAGAGAGAGAACGCCAAACCTTGCATATTTTGCTGACGACCCAGTTGTCGACGCGCACCATAATTTTGAGCAAGCTCATTACGTCTTTGGCGTTCTCCACGCTGCTCTTGGTTGCATCGATGCCTTTGTACAGTATTGTGATGCTTTACGGAAGCGTCTCCCCGGAACAAATGGCGCAGCTCGTCCTGTTTCTCGCGGTGAATATGTTTTTTCTCGGGTCGTTGGGGTTGTTCTGCTCCACCTGGATTAAACGAACGTCGATCTCGACGGTCACCACATACGGCATTGCCTTCTTTTTTGTAGTAGGTACTGGCTTGCTGTTCTTTTTCATCGGTGAGTCCTTGCAACAGACGTATCCAGAACGGTACGTCAATTCGGATGTATGGAACATGTATGAGCTGCAGATGCTGGCAGGGACGAACCCTATCATCGTGTTGTTCGATATTTTAGGCGAGTCATTCGATCAATCCGATGACATCAGTTTTGCGCCGTGGTTGTTTTTCTCATGTGTGTACGTGGTTCTTTCCTTTGTACTCGTCATCTGGAGCGCTTATTTGCTAAAACCAATCCGCCGAAAATGGTGGAGTTGGAAGAAACGACCTGTTCGTGTACAATGAAAAAGGTGCATGGGAAAAGGGAGGTTTTTTTGTGAGCGATCAAGATGTACAGATCATTGATTTTGAAGAACTGCTTCGTGCGATTGAGAGCCGTCTGGCATCTGCAGGGATGTATGTTAAACGCGAAGCGATCGTGACTATACTTCAGGCAGAAGAAGCATTTTTGCTTGAAAAAGGTGTTCTTCAAGAGTATAGTGAGTAATCAGCTAACAACCTGCCTCAAGTGGTAGGTTGTTTTTCATGGACAGGGAAGGCATAAAGTCATTCGCCTGTTTGCTTCTCCCGGAAAAAAACGGTATGATGGAACAGAGTACGAATATCAGCATAAGGACGTGAACACATTGACAGAAGAGAACAAAGACCTAGAATTGGGCGATATCATTACATTGGACGATGAAAATGGTGAACCGTTGGGGGATTTCGAAGTATTGGCTATGTTCGACCTGAACGGTAAAGAATATATTGCCTTGGCTGAAGCTGTGGAAGATGAAGAAAGCGAAGAAGATGAAGAAGTGGATATCTTCGTATTCCAAGTGGACGGCGGCGAAATGGTACCATTGGAAGAGGACGAGGAGAGCACTGTTTACGCGAAGCTGAACGAAGTGCTGGAAGGCATCGAACTCATTAAAGAAGACAAGTAATCCTGGTATGAATGAAACAAGCCACTGCTGGCGTTAGAACCCAAGCAGTGGCTTTTTCTTGCGGTCGATCAGTCATTCATTTTAATAATGTTATCCTTAAGGTCTCGTACAACGAGAAGGCATGTATAATCCGTTTCTTGCAGTTCCCGAACCAATGCCGAGCACTCGTCTTTGGTAAGACCTAGCTTTTCGAGACGGGTACGGAGTTCTTTCCCACCATTGTCAAAGAAATGCGCCATACTGTCAATGTGACCGACGGCACTTTCAAAGTGGGTACTGTATTTATAAAAATTGTTTCGTTGATTGGAGTGATTTTTATCAGGATTCCATTTCAAAACCCAGATGTCATCACTGTTGTATCCGGCAGAATTTAACGCATGAACGTCAGAAGCTAGCTCAGCATCATACTTATGGAATTTGACAAACGGCTTGGTAGCACTGATCAAAAGTATTCCCCCCTTTTTGGCCTCAGGAATCGATGCCTTACTAGGATGCCCAAAGCCAAAGCGCGGATGAATGGAAATACCTGAGGCACAGTTGTGAACGCTACGTAAGAACAATTGACATATTTTCCTTGATAGTAGCAGGATTTACGCTGATGGGGGAAGAAATAGAGAAAGGGAAACAGATGTTTTGGTTTTTCATTTTGACCAATCTTCACCATTAGTGCTACACTAATTAATGGAATATGCATGTCATGTACAGAACGAAATGAGAAACGAGGAATACTGAGAAGAATCGGCCATCTCGCTAGGGGCGAGGTGGCTTTTTTGCCCCATTTTGCTACTGGCGTTGAATACTATGGGAACCATACGGTACAATAGCGATTAAGTGTTCGCTTTTATTAGGAAAACGTTCCTCTCATGGGGATTGAATCATCTCGGCGTTTTTCAAAAAAGGTGAATACGACGCTAGCCATCAGTAAAAAAGGCATGATCGTTTTTCTACGTGTCCGAAGAGTAGAGGGGAGAGCGCGATTGAAGGAAACAGAAACACAGCAAACACTAACGTACACAGAAGAAGATATTCAGGTCTTAGAAGGCTTGATTGCCGTTCGAAAGCGGCCTGGAATGTACATCGGCTCCACGGGCTCGCGTGGCCTGCATCATCTGCTGTGGGAAATTGTAGATAACGCCAAAGACGAGTCGCTTGCCGGCGTTAACGATAGCATCATCGTTACATTGTACAAGGATGGCAGTGTCAGTGTAGAAGACCATGGACGCGGAATTCCAACGGGTATGCACAAAACCGGCCGACCTGTACCAGAAGTTATTTTTACGACGCTCCATGCCGGTGGTAAATTCGGTGGTGGCGGATATAAAAAAAGTGGTGGCTTGCACGGGGTAGGCTCCAGTGTCGTTGTGGCCTTGTCCAAATGGCTTGAGGTCGAAATCCACCGGGAAGGCAAAATTCATAAGCAACGCTTTGAATATGTTGTGGATGCAAATGGAACCGAGCATGTCGGTAAACCGGTTACCGGTCTTGAAATTACAGGGAACACGAAACGCACAGGAACAACGGTACGTTTTTTGCCGGATGACGCGGTGTTTGGCAATGCTCGCTTTGACTATGAGACGATTCGTGATCGTTTTCGTGAGACGGCATTCCTTCTGAAAAAGCTGCGCATGGTTTTGATTGACGAGCGCGGACCTGAAAAGAAACGGGAAGAGTTTTACTTCGAAGATGGCTTGAAATCATACGTTTCTTACTTGAATGAGGGGAAAAATACGCTCCATCCGATCGTTTACTTCGAAGGGGAAAAGGACAATATCTACGTCGAGTTGGCTTTTCAGTACAATGACGGCTATGCAGAGACACTAGTGTCCTATGTCAACTCAATTGTAACGACGGATGGCGGAACTCATGTCACAGGCTTCCGCAACGGTACGACCCGGATCTTTAACGAATTTGCCCGGAAAAAAGGGTACTTGAAAGAAAAGGACCCGAACTTGACTGGAAACGATTTGCGGGAAGGTTTCCTCGGTGTATTGTCATTGCAAATGGCTGACGTCCAGTTTGAGTCCCAAACAAAAGACAAGCTGGGGAACGAAGAAGCACGGGCAATTGTAGAACAGATTGTTTCCGAAAAGCTAGGCTTCTTCCTCGAGGAAAATCCGGAAATAGGCAAGCTGCTGATTGACAAGGCGTTGCGTTCTGCTGAGATTCGCGAAGAGCTGCGCAAACAACGCGAAGCCCTGCGCGGCGACAAGAAAGGCAAAACCGCGAAAAAGCGCAAATCGATTTCGGAAAAGTTTACTCCGCCGCAATACAGAGACTCCAAGCGCAATGAGCTCTTCCTCGTCGAGGGGGATTCCGCGGGTGGCTCTGCAAAACAGGCGCGTAATTCAGAGTTCCAAGCCTTGTTTAGCCTGCGCGGGAAGCCGTTGAACACGGAAAAAGCAAAGCTTTCCGAGGTATTGGCGAATGAAGAGTTCCGCACGATCCTAGAGGTGCTTGAAACCGATATTGGCGAAGAGTTTTCCATCGAAAACTGTGCATTTGACAAAGTGATCATCATGTCTGACGCGGACGTTGACGGCTCGCACATTCAAACGCTGCTACTGACCTTCTTCTTCCGCTACATGCGCCCGATGATTGCAGCAGGTCACTTGTATATTGCCCAACCGCCTTTGTATCAGGTGAAAAAGCAGAGCAAAGGCAAGCAGACAGAGGGGATTTACTGTTGGAGCGATTACGAGCTGGAACAGGCGTTGAAAAAGGCTGGACGCGGTGCTGAAGTACAGCGCTACAAAGGATTGGGTGAGATGAACGCCGATCAGCTCTGGGAAACAACCATGGACCCTGAGACGCGCAAGCTCATTAAGGTTGAACTGGAAGACCTCGCTCACTGTGAGAAGCTGGTAACCGTTTTGATGGGTGACAAAGTCCCACCTCGGCGTGAGTGGATCGAGAACCACGTCACCTTTGAAGTGGGGGAGGATGAATAAGCATGCTGTCCAATCAAGTTATTAATCAGAGCTTCGCGGAGATTATGGGAAAGCGCTTCGGGGACTATGCCAACCTGGTTATTCTCTCACGCGCGATCCCTGATGCTCGCGATGGACTAAAACCGGTACAGCGCCGTATTTTGTATGCCATGTACCAAGAAGGCAATACGAACGATAAACCATACCGGAAATCAGCGAAAACAGTCGGGTACGTGATGGGTACCTATCACCCGCACGGTGACTCGGCGATTTACGAAACGATGGTGAGGATGGCGCAATGGTGGAAAATGCGTCAGGTGCTCATTCAAGGCCACGGAAACTTTGGTAGCTTGGACGCAGACCCGCCAGCCGCTATGCGTTATACCGAATCCAGATTGTCGGCATTGGCCAATGAGCTACTGCGCGATATTGAAAAGGATACGGTTACATTTATCCCGAACTACGACAACTCCGCTCAACAACCGGCAGTATTGCCTTCACGGTTTCCCAATCTACTCGTGAATGGCGCTGCCGGGATCGCGGTTGGTTTTGCAACGGACATCCCTACTCACAATTTGGGCGAAGTCATCGATGCGGCTGTTGCCCAAATGAAGAACCCGAATATCTCGCTGGATGAGCTGATGCAGCACGTCAAAGGTCCGGATTTTCCGACAGGCGGCATTGTCCAAGGGCTGTCCGGAATTCGCAAGGCGTTTGAGACAGGCCGTGGTCAATTCATCATTCGCGGGAAGACCCATGTAGAGGAGCCAAAAGGCGGCAAGATCAAAAAAATCGTCGTTTCTGAAATTCCTTACGAAGTGGTCAAGTCGAAGCTCGTTGGTCAAATCGATGAGCTCGTAATGGATCGCAAAATCGAGGGAGCACTGGCGGTGCGCGATGAAACCGGTCGCAAAGAGGCCGAGCAGAAAAAAGTTCGTATCGTAGTGGATATTCGCAAGGAAGCGGATGA
Organism: Brevibacillus sp. DP1.3A; assembly: GCF_013284245.2. Classification (NCBI taxonomy): domain Bacteria; kingdom Bacillati; phylum Bacillota; class Bacilli; order Caryophanales; family Paenibacillaceae; genus Brevibacillus; species Brevibacillus sp. DP1.3A. Next base: position 3,026,946 of record NZ_CP085876.1, read on the forward strand.
GCAGGCGATTCTCAACTACCTGTACAAAAATACGGATCTGCAAATCTATTACAATTACAACATGAACGTGATTCATGAGGGGACCATCCGCCAGATGGGACTCAAGGCTTTATTGGGGGCGTACATCGACCACCAAAAAGAAGTCGTCACGAATCGCTGTCAATTTGATCTGAATCGAAAGCAAAGCCGCGAGCATATCGTGGAAGGCTTGATTCGCGCCAAGTCCATTTTGCGTCAGATCGTCGATACGATTATGGATTCGGAAGACCGTGCAGATGCCAAGAAAAACATCATGGAGAAATACGGCTTCACCGAAAACCAAGCAGATGCGATCTTGAGCATTCAGCTCGCTTCCTTGACACGTTTGGATATCGTCAAGCTGGAAAAAGAATTGGCTACGCTGGCAAAAGAAATCGAGGAGCTGAAGTCGATTTTGGCGAGCGAGAAAAAGCTGATTCAAGTCATTACAGGCGAACTGAACGAGATCAAGAAAAAATACGCAGAAGAGCGCCTGACAGAAATCCAGGGTGAGATCGAGGAAATTAAAATCGATATTGCGATGCAAATCAATGCAGAGGATTGCATCGTAACCCTCACAAACGAAGGATATATCAAGCGGACGAGTCCGCGCTCCTTCAAATCAGTGGGGGGAACGTTGGAGACATGTGGGGTAAAAGAAGGAGACCGTGTCCGTTATTTCATGGAGACCAATACGTCTCACACTGCTCTCTTCTTTACTCAGGACGGTAAATACTTTGCTACACTGGTCAACGCCTTCCCGGACGATAAGTGGAAGGATATCGGTTCCGCCCTCGTCAACATCATCCCGTTGGAGAAGAATCAGCGGATCGTTGGCTTTACGATCGTAGAAACCTTCAAACAACCGCTGTATGTGTACCATGTAAGTAAAAATGGTTTGATGAAAAAGACGGCGTTGTCCGAATACGAAACGAATCGTTCCAGTGCGTTGGTAGCTGCGAAGCTGAAAGCAGACGATGACGAGTTTGTGAATGTATTTGTGGCTGACGAAGCTGGGGCGATACTCGGTGCTACGAAAGATGGCATGGGCATTCGATTCCATCGCAGTGAAGTCAGCGCAACGGGTAGAGCGTCGAGCGGGGTAAAAGCAATCGCACTTGCTCCTGGTGACGATGTCATCACGATGCTACCGATTGAGGAAGTCGATTCTCGTGCCTTTAGCTTGTTGACGGCTGAAGGGGTTGTAAAACGCACAGCAATTGCTGCGATCCCACTCCAGGCTCGCGCAGGAAAAGGCGTACAGTTGATTCGTAAACGAAAAAATAATCCGCATGAGCTTGTTGCGATGTTCATCGAGGAAACAGTTTATACTTGGACGTCGCAGAACGAATGGACCCTTGTCGAGACAGAGCAAGTGATCGTCAACGAGCAAGGTGGCATCGGCCGACAACTGGTGGAGGGTGGGGTAAAAGCAGTTGCTTTTGAAACCATTTTGCCGACAGATGAACCGAAGGACGAAGCGACTGCAAAAGGCTCAGGAGACGGAGCTGGCACAGCAAGCCAACAGAAAAGGCCTAATGCCCAGGCCAACCTGTTCGATGGAGATCATCGTGAATAAAAGGAATGATGAATAGATGGCGTTTGAAGCCTTTGTTTCACCGCTAAGCTGGCAGCAGGTTTCTCTGCTCCTTGATACTGTGCAATATTTCGAAGACGCGCCGAAACTGCTCTCTCTTCCACAAGAGCAAGGAGCAAGTGTGCCTGTGCCGATTACGTCAGACACATTGAAGACGATGCTTGGTTGTCTGGACGAAGAGGAAGCATTTAGCCGCAAAGCTTTTTCATTGAGTTGGGAAGTAGCTGAGGACGAAGGGAGTGGCTATCTCGTTGTCGAGCTCCCGAATGGAGACATCGTGAGACAGCCAGCCGTTCTATCCGCTTTTTCTCCGGTTTAACAAATAAACGCTTTGGTGACGCGCTTGCATTCATGACAGGATGTGAGCGGCTTGCCAAAGCGTTTTTTGCATATAAAAAGATTGCCAGCGAATTGGAGTATATGATACAGTTTGAACACGAGTTGTTGCGTAATAAAGTTAGTAACTTACTGAATTGGCATACTTACCACTGGGGGATAGAATCATGGAAAAAGTCATCGATCAAAAGGCTTTTATGGACGTCATTCGGGAGCGTCGTTCCGTACGTCATTACGATCCAACAGCAAAAATCTCACGGGATGAACTCAAGGAAATGTTGAGAGAAGCGACTTTGGCACCTTCCAGCTCCAATCTCCAGCCATGGCGGTTTTTGATTATCGATGAACAGCCATTGAAAGAGAAGCTGCTCCCCATCGCATTTAACCAAAAGCAGGTGGTAGAGGCTGCGGCGATTATTGCAGTCCTGGCTGATTATGAGGGCTACAAGCAAGCCGGGAGCATTTACAAAAAAGCGGTAGAAGCAGGCTACATGACAGAGGAAGTAAAAGCTACACTCATCGACAACATTAACAAGCGTTATGAGAATCGGGATCGAGCAATCATCAAGGAAATTGCTTTGGTAGACGGAGGTCTCGTCTCGATGCAATTGATGCTCGTTGCCAAGGCAAGAGGGTATGACACGGTGCCAATGGGAGGCTATAACAGCGAGAAATTTAAGGAAGCTTTCCAAATCCCAGAACAATATGAAACGGTCATGTTGATTGCAGTCGGCAAGGCGGCAGAGCCTGGTCATCCGACTACTCGCCTGGATGTAGACGAGATTACGTTCTGGAATGAGATGCCGAGTAAATAAGCATGGAGAAATGGAATAGCCTTGGCCTGATAGGATTTTGGGCCTGGGCTTTTTTCACGTTTGCAAGCTTTCGAGGGCCAGACATGCTGGCAATCAGGTGAAATGGGGCGTACAATAGGGAGACACGACAGTAACGAAAGAGAAGCCGCAGACGAGCGAAAGAAGGGTGTAGGATGAAAAGATTGTTGGCAATCAGCGATATTCATGGGGAATTGGAGAAACTGGAATCGTTGATGGAGCAAGTTCAGTACGATCCACAAAACGATCAATTGATCCTGCTAGGTGATTATGTAGACCGTGGACCAGAGTCGAAAGGAGTCGTCGACAAGGTAAAACAGCTCCATGCAGAAGGGGCAATCGTGTTGATGGGCAATCATGATCATATGATGGTTAAGTCATTCGACCAAGACCCTGTCTTTATCGAACGATGGTTCCGAAACGGCGCACAAAAGACGTTGGCGAGCTATGGTCATGCCGCAGCAGATACGGAGTCTGGCGCACCGGAGGCCTTGGAAATCACTTCTTCAGTCAAAGAGCATCTGGAATTTTTGGCTGGCTTGGACTGCTATTATGAAACCGATGATTATATTTTTGTTCACGGGGGTGTACATCCCGAGACTCCGGTTGCAGAGACTGACCCGTACCTGCTGATGTGGATACGTGATGAATTCCATAAAGGTTACCAGGGTGAGAAGACTGTTGTTTTTGGTCACACGCCAACCAGTTCTTTGCACGGTAAACATGATGTGTTTTACGGTGAAAATAAAATCATCGGCATTGACGGAGGTGCCGTATTCGGCGGTCGTCTGCATTGCTTGGAGCTGCCCAGCCGAAAGGTTTACTCGGTAGAGTAATAGAACAAGAACGAAAGGCTTCCACCTCTCATTACAAAGAGCGGGTGAAAGCCTTTTTTGATGTGCGTCAAGATAAGTTCAGAGTAATATTGTAATGAATTTTATTTAAATAAATTGCAAAAATTAATAATTAAAGGCTTGTCTTCTAATATTTGGGATAGTAAAATATTCCCAACTCACTCATATTCTTATTGTTTATCATCATATTAGCCCACGTGAATATTTGCAAATCAATGACCAATTTCCCCTGCCATACTCGCTGCAATGTGACCGTTACTCTAATTGTCGCTCTTATTCCACTCCCAGAAAAGACAAAAGAACCAGCCATTAAAAAAAACTTTGATCGATACATTCATTCCTGGAAAAAGGTAAGAATCACCCATCTCATTATGGCGATGGTTTCTTACTGTTTAACACTTCAAGAAAAATCAATAAATGGAAATGAAAGTAAGTAGCGTATTTCTGGTCGCTGCATTCAAAAGTGCGGAAAGAAAAGGAATTGGCTGAATTTTGTTTCCGGGTAAAGGTTCCTAATATTCAGAATGGAATAGCTGTTTTCTTATTCCGGGTACCAGCCTATCTGCTACCCGGAAAAGAAAGCGGGGGACAGGCGATTCATACAACGAGTCACGGCTTGGGGAAATTCACTTCTCTTGTATACACGTGGGGAGCAAGAGGGAGCATTTGGAGTGGTTATGCTCACCAGGCAAGTGCTAGAAACTATCAAACACGGGACAAGGGAGGAACAACGCTTTGCATTTTGTTCAGACATTAGTAGAAGCGCTGGAATTGTGGAAGAACGAGGACCATAAAGGCGTTACCTTCATTTTGGGAGACCAGAATGAGGTGTTTGTTTCCTATAAAGAATTGTATGAAGAAGCCCTCGGTTATTTATTTGTCCTCCAAAAACACGGAATCAAGCCTGGTGATGAGGTCGTTTTTCAAATTGAGGATAGTAATCTCCGAACTTTTGTCTGCCTTTTTTGGGGATGCTTACTCGGTGGAATGATTGCTGTTCCTATCTCTGTAGGGGATAACGAAGAGCATCGTCTTAAGCTGTTAAAGGTTTGGCAGACATTAATCAATCCGTATCTGATTACGACAGACAGCGTCTGGAAACGATTGGAGGATTTCTTTAGTAAACACAACTACCTGACGGAATTGGAATCATTGAGGTCGAAGTCCTTCCTGCTTGATGAGACCGGGAAAAAAGAAGAGAAGGGCACAATCTACTGCCCTTCTGCTGATCATGTGGCCTTTATTCAATTTTCATCTGGGTCTACAGGAGATCCGAAAGGGGTTACCCTGACGCATGAAAACCTTGTCCATAATGTGCGTGCGATTAATAACAGACTTGGAACGATTGAGTCTGACTCATTCCTAAGCTGGATGCCCTTAACTCATGACATGGGAATGATCGGGTTCCATTTATCCCCGTTGTATGCAGGAGTTCAGCATTATTTTATTCATACCTCACTATTTATCAGGCGGCCTACGCTATGGCTGAAAAAAGTAAGCGAGCACAAGGCGACGATTTCTTCTTCTCCGAACTTTGGATATAAATATGTGTTGTCTAGGTTTAAACCGGAAGTGGCAGAAGAGTGGGATTTGTCTACGCTTCGCACGATTTTAAATGGAGCAGAACCCATTGCTTCAGAATTGATCCATCAGTTTTTAGATCAGATGAGCCCTTATGGATTGAAGAAAACGAGCATGCTCCCGTGCTACGGATTGGCTGAAGCCTCTGTGGGAGTAACGATTCCGGATCAGAACCTGCATTTTACAACGCTTTCTCTGGATCGTAGGTTTATCCAGGTAGGAAAGCCTATCAAGATGACGGATCAAACAAATCCAGATGCTCTCACACTGGTAGAAGTGGGTTACCCCATTGATTTTTGCGAGGTAAGAATATGTGATGACAAGGATCAAGATCTACCAAGCGATACTGTTGGCCATATCCAGATTAGAGGGAAGAATGTAACCGCTGGATACTACAACAACCCTGCTGCCACCGCAAATGTAATGACGGCTGATGGATGGCTCAGAACAGGGGATCTGGGTTTTATGCGAAAGGAACGTCTTGTCATTACGGGGCGTGCGAAAGACATCATCTTCGTGAATGGTCAAAACGTTTATCCGCATGATATTGAGCGGATTGCTGAAGAAGTCGAAGGAGTCGAGCTTGGGAAGGTCGTTGCCTGCGGGGTATTCAACGAGAAAAGCAAAGAAGAGGATATTCTTGTGTTTGTCCTTCATCGGAAAAGTGTAGACGAGTTCATTGCGCTTTCTAAGAAAGTGAAAACGCATTTGAACGAGCGAACCGGATGGAGAATAAGTGAGGTCTTGCCGATTCAGCGCATCCCCAAAACAACGAGTGGAAAAGTCGAACGATATAGAGTAGCTAGGGAGTATCAGTCTGGAGCATTTCACGATGTTTCCGACGAAATGCAACGACGAATTACCGAACAGGTAGAAGAGGAAAGAACGGATAAATCCCCTCACTTGCGCGAAGAATTAGAAAAACAATTGCTTGCTATTTGCCGCGAAGTGCTTCAATCAGACAGATTGGGACCAAACGACAGTTATTTTGATGTAGGCGTGTCCTCTATGCAGTTGACCCAGTTAGCAGGGCGGATAGAAGAAGAGATGGGGATTACGTTGGCAGTAACAGATTTGTTTGCCTATCCGACGATTTCCAAGCTTTCTCACAGTCTCTTCCACGACGATCAAGCGACTGATCGCATAAAAGAGACAGATACGAGCCAACAGAAACAAAAGGATATCGCTATTATCGGGATTTCTTGTAAGTTCCCGCAGGCTCAGGATCTGGATCAATTTTGGCAAAACATCCGGGGAGGAAAGGATTGCATTCATGAGCTTCATGGACAGAGACGAAAGGACACAGAACAATATGTATCGCTGGTAAGAGGTGAACAGGGCAATCCTGCCCTTGTGGAGGGTGGTTATTTAGAGGAGATCGATAAGTTCGACTATTCGTTCTTCTCGATCACCCCGAAAGAAGCGAAGCTAATGGACCCCAACCAAAGGCTGTTCCTTGAAAATGCTTGGAATACGCTAGAGGATGCAGGCTATGGCGGGCACAAGCTTTCAGGAGAAAAAGTAGGGGTGTATGTCGGCTTCTCCAAGCTGGGATACGATTACGAACGCCTTTTGTCAGTGGTAAGTCCCAAGGATTTGCCCTCTTATGCAGTAGGCAACCTTCCTTCCATTATTGCAAGCCGCATTTCACACTTGCTTGATTTGCGCGGCCCTGCTGTCACCGTGGATACAGCATGCTCTTCTTCCTTAGTTGCGGTTCATATGGCGTGCAAGGCTATCCAAAACGGTGAGTGTGAGATGGCATTGGCAGGTGGAGTCAAAACCATCCTGTTGGCGCTGAAGGCTGGAATTGGAATGGAATCCTCTGACAACCGTTCAAGGGCGTTTGACGATCTATCTGATGGAACGGGTTGGGGTGAAGGAGTAGCTACTGTTCTGTTAAAACCTTTGGAAAAAGCCATCGAGGACGGGGATCACATCTATGCCGTGATTAAGGGAAGCGCTGTTAATCAAGACGGTGTTACTGTCGGGATTACCGCACCGAACTCACAGGCCCAGGCAGAATTGATCGTAGACGCTTGGGAGGATGCGCAAGTCGACCCTGAAACGATTAGCTATATAGAGGCACATGGAACGGGAACAAAGCTGGGGGACCCCGTTGAGCTGGATGGAATTCAGAGAGCATTCCGACAATATACACAGAAGAAACAGTTTTGTGGAATCGGCACTGTCAAAGCGAATATTGGACATTTATATGAAGCAGCGGGAATTGCTGGCTTGATTAAGGCTGCTTTGCAGTTAAAGCACAAAGAACTGCCGGCCCTCGTCCATTTCCAGAAACCGAATCGGAATTTCGCATTTGAAAAGTCGCCAGTTTATGTGCAAAACAGACTGGAAAAATGGGAAACAGATGGACATCCGAGGAGATGCGGGGTTAGTTCGTTTGGGTTTAGCGGGACCAATAGCCACGTTATTTTGGAAGAATATGTGCCAGTTAATGAAACGGAGATGACAGTCTCAGATGAGGTGCAAGTGTTTACCTTGTCGACCAAATCCGAGTCAGCCCTTCAACGTCTGATTCAAAAATATCGGGAGTTTCTTTCTTCCAGCGGCCCGCTTTCTCTGTCTGATTTGTGCTATACAGCAAATACCGGAAGAGAAATGCTTCCCTATCGGATTGCGCTCATTTTGCATAGTCGCAGTGATTTCGAACAAAAGCTCGACCGATTGGCGGTTCGGCTTGAAAATGACCGAGATGTTTTTGTCTTCTCACCTGGTAAAAAGCGCGTTCCAGAAGAAACCGTTCATCTGTTGAGTCAATCCGCTCTGGATGTGCAGGAAAAGTACCCCACGGCGAGTACTGAGATGAAGTATTCGTATGCAGCGACATTATGCGACTTGTATGTACAGGGAGCTACGGTTGACTGGGATGCGTTCTACAGAGATGGCAAAAAGAGAAGAAAAATGCCACTGCCGGTTTATCCTTTCGATCAGCATCGCTCTTGGATTACAGATGATGTGATCACCATCATTCCAGAACAGATGAATACTATAAGCGGAAACAGAGGTGCTACTGTGTCAGAGATAGGAACTGCGCCAATCGCAAAAGTTCTGAAAGAGTTGGTTCATCATGCTTCAGGTTTTGCTGTAGAAGAAATTGATCCATCCCTTCATTTTCTGGAGCTAGGCTTGGATTCTATTATGCTCGTACAAATCAATCGTGAAATTCAGGAAAAGTTTGGTGTGGTTATTCCGGCCCAAGAGTTGTTTGAAACAATTACTAGCGTTGATAAGCTAGCAGCGCACATCGCTCTTGAGCTATCCAGTAGCCCCGCTGTTGCTTCTGCCAAACAAATGGAATGGATGGCAATCGAGCAACCGATAGCAAACGTAGTTGTGGAACAGAATGACGTTCAGAATATTCAACAGTCAGAGCCGAGAGAACAAACCATGAAAATGCCAGTCTCGAGAAGCACAGGGGCGGTTGAAACCATTATCGAAAAGCAGATTTCGCTCTTGTCTGAACACCAAAACCAAATGGCTACGCTGTTACAAAAACAATTGGAGCTATTGAATCAAGAACAAAGCTTTGTACCAAAGCAACAAGCTGAATCTGCGCCTGTTGCTCCCGAGAGCAAAAAACCCGAAGGTAAACCACCCGCCAAGGGGAATGAAGAGGAACGCCAGAAGCCATTTATACCGTATCAGCCATTGATGATCGGTGAACGAGGCAATTTTACACCGACACAAAGAGAGTATCTAAACGCATTCATTCAAAGCTATACGGAAAAGACAAAGCACTCCAAGAAGTATACGCAAGAGCATCGATTTGTTCATGCCAACAATCGCAATGTGTCTGGATTCCGTTCGTATTGGAAGGAAATGGTCTATCCGATCATTACACAAGCATCAGCTGGTTCAAAAATGTGGGATCTAGATGGAAATGAATATGTCGATCTGACGATGGGTTTCGGTGTAAACCTACTCGGTCATAATCCCGCATTTATCATGAAAAAGCTGGAGGAGCAGATTCAATCTGATCTGCCTCCACTTGGTCCTATGTCGGATGTAGCTGGAAGGGTAGCAGATTTAATCAGCGAGTTAACAGGAGTAGAGCGTGTCGCCTTTTACAATTCGGGGACAGAGGCAGTAATGGTGGCACTTCGCTTGGCCAGAGCCGTTACAGGCCGTTCGAAAATCGCATTATTCTCCGGCTCCTATCACGGTACATTTGACGGGGTTCTGACGGTTGCTGATCCTGAGTCCCAGGACGGGAAGGCCATACCAATGGCACCAGGTATTACGCAGCATACGGTGGATGACGTCCTAGTCTTAAACTACAACCATCCAAAATCAATCGAGCTGATCAAAAAACACGCCCATGAACTGGCCGCAGTATTAGTTGAGCCTGTTCAAAGCCGACGTCCAGATCTGCAGCCAGTGGAATTCTTGAAGGAAGTCAGGGAGATTACAAGCCAATCAGGCACTGCCCTTATTTTTGACGAAATCATTACGGGATTCCGCATACATCTTGGTGGCGCACAGGCGTGGTATGGAATAGAAGCAGACCTCGTTACGTATGGGAAAGTTCCGGGTGGTGGCATGCCGATCGGTGTTGTGGCCGGTAAAGCTGCGTTCATGGATGCAGTAGACGGGGGCACCTGGAATTTTGGAGATCATTCTTACCCGGTAAATGCCGAGAAAAAGACGTTTGTGGGCGGAACGTTTTGTACGCATCCACTGACGATGCATGCTGCGATCGCTACGCTGGAATATTTGAAAGAACAGGGGCCGAAGCTTCAGGAAGCGTTGACTCAAAAGACCCTCTACTTGGTAGAAACACTTAACGCGTATTTTAAGAGCGAGCAGATTCCAATCCAGATGATCAATTGCGGTTCCTTGTTCCGCTTCGTATCGTTTACCGATATAGAATTGTTCTTCTATCACCTGATCAGCAAGGGCATTTATATATGGGAGGGCAGAAATTGCTTCCTTTCCACTGCCCACACGGATGAGGATATCGAGAGACTGATTCATGCGGTGAAGGAAAGTATTGATGATCTGAGACGAGGAGGTTTTTTGCCGGAGCCACCCCCAACTTCTCCGAATGGTGGACGGAAACAAAATCAAGTCGTCGAAATGACAAACTTTACGAGACGGGATGGGCAAAAGCCAGAGGCAACGCTTGTGGAAAGCGTGGGGGAACAACTGAGGCTCCCTCTTAGCCCTGAACAGAAACAAATGTGGTTTGCAGTCAAATATCGCGTGGAAGCATCTGCAGCTTTTAACGAGACTATCTCCCTTCAGGTGGAAGGTGAGCTTGATATCCCTGTGTTTGAGCAGGCTGTCCAAGCCATGGTGGATCGCCATGAAGCGTTGCGAACCATCATTGATTCCAACGGAGAGTATCAGGTGGTACTGCCCAAGAGAGACATACGTGTTCGATTCGTGGATTTGAGCTACCTTTCGTCTGAGGAACAGGAAGAAAAAAGGAATCAGCTGTTGGATGAACAAACAGGTGCACCATTTGAACTGTCTTCTGAGGAGCCCCTGTATCGGGTAAGTGTCATCAAGCTGGCTACCGCCAAATTCCTGACTTCCTACACCTTCCATCATATGATTGCGGATGGGTGGTCTATGGCTGTTTTTATAAAAGAGCTGGATGATATCTACTCGGCCCTTACACAGAGACGAGCAATATCGCTCGAGCCTTCTACACCGTTTTCTACTTACCGAAACTGGCAAGAAGATCAGATGCAAAATCCAGCGTTTCAGGATGCGCTCACGTACTGGAACGAAAAATTCGCTGATCCAATCCCCAAGCTCGTTTTTCCTTTAGAGCAACGAGAAACGGGAAAGCCATCTTTTACAGGCGAGCGTATTACCTTCAAGATCGACAGTAACATCACAAGGAAGGCAAGAAAAAGAAGCATTCAAAACAAGAACAGTCTGTTTATTACCTTACTGGCTTCTTTTAACCTCTTCCTTCATCGTATTCTTGGAAATAGAAAAATGGTTGTTGCGATTCCTACTGCGGGTCAATCTCATATCGGCAAAATGTCCTTGATCGGAAACTGCGTCAATCTGTTGCCGGTTTGCACGGAGATTGACGGCAATGATACGGCTGCGGATTATTTGTCCCGAGTGAAACAAGCGGTTGCGGAGATGGAAAAGCATCAAGCCTACTCCTTCGCAGCATTAGCTGAGAATTTGCCGCATCAGAACTTGCCAGAGCTCTCTGTGTTGTTCAATATGGACCGACCGCTCCACAACCTGACTTTCGCTCAAATGAAGGCTACGCTGTTGCCCAATCGGATCATTTACAGCAAGTACGATCTTTTTGTAAACGTGACAGAAGTGGGCGGAGAGCTTGTGGTGGACGTGGATGCACGAAGCGGGGTAGTAACCACGGAGGTTCTTCGCCAGTGGGGCATCTATTTTGCCAATCTTTTGCATCGTATTGCAGAAGACGATCAGGAAAAAATTCGTGCACTATCGCTTTTACAGCCCAACGAGTTGGAAAGCATGATACGCGAATCCAGTGGCAACCTGGGCAAATATGCAGCGGAATGGACAGAATTATTGCAGGATGTGCCAGATGATCGAGTAGGACGAGCTTCCCTCTATGTCCTGGATCAGTATCAGCAATTGGCCCCTGTGGGTGCGGTCGGACAGGTGTATATGGCTGATGGGGGATTCGAGCATGCAGACCCGTCTCATTGGCAGCGAACAACGAAAACTGCTGTACCGCTAGGAAATGGAGAAATCCAAATTATTCATTCATCCGATCGACTTGCAGGGCAAAGAAGCACGAGAGGCAGAGAAGTAGAGCCAGTTGGAACGGCGACCGAAGAGACCATTAGAGTCATTTGGCAAGAAATCTTGGGAAGCTCCCCGATGTATTTGGATGATAATTTTTTTGAACAAGGCGGGAACTCCTTACAAGCGACTGTCATGCTCAGCAGAATCTACAAGGAATGCCACGTGCAAATTCCTTTGCATCAAATTTTTCAATCGCAGACGATACGTGAATTAGCCAAATATGTAGACTCGTCCAAGCATCAAGCTTTTACACCCATTCGCTCATGCGAGTTGCAGCCATACTATAAGTCTTCTTCCGCACAGAAAAGAATGTACATCCTCCAAGGTCTGGATGAGGGAACCGCCTATAACCTATCCGGCTACTTACAATTGGATGGGGAACTGGAACTTGATCGTCTGATTCACTCTTTGCAGCAGGTTGTACAAAGGCACGAGTCTTTCCGAACCAACTTTGTGATCAGAGATAATGAAGTCGTTCAAGTTTTACATGACGATCTGCCATTGGATATTGAGGTCGAACAATTGGCCGAAGAGGATGTAAATGAGGCGATTCGCACCTTTATCCAGCCATTTGATCTCAGCAAAGCACCGCTTATTCGGGCGAAAATCTTCCAAGTGTCAGCCAAACGCTTCATTGTGGCTGTGGACATGCATCACATTATTTCGGACGGCTATTCGGTCTCTCTGTTTATCCGTGAGCTGCTCCATACGTATAGAGGAGAATCACTGCCTGAGTTCGGCGTGACGTATAAAGATTTCGTGGCATGGGAGCAAGAGAGGGAGCAGTCAGAACAGCTCTTGGCTCAAAAGGATTACTGGCTTGAGCAATTTAGCCAAGGAGAACTTCCGGTATTGAAGCTACCCATTGATTACCAAAGACCACCGGTTCAATCCTTTGAAGGTGACCGCTTGACGATGGGGATCGGTGAAGAAGTCAGGAAGCAGTTACTCCAATTGGCTAGGGAAACTGACACGACCTTGTACATGGTATTGCTTGCTGCTTACAATGTACTGCTTTATCGATACACAGGGCAGGAGGAGCTGATTGTCGGTTCTGCTGTGGCGGGAAGACAACACCCTGATTTGGAACGAATGATGGGCATGTTTGTAAATACGTTGGCCATCCGAAACTATCCGACAGGAAGCAAGAGCTTTACGGATTTCCTGAAAGAAGTGAAAAATCAAGCCATACGTGCCTTTGAAAATCAGGAGTACCCGTTTGAAAAACTGGTTGATGCTCTTCAATTAAATAAAGATTTGAGCCGCAATCCTCTATTTGATACCATGTTTGATTACCATTATGAATCCTTTGACGACGTGGCCTCAGATGATTTCAACGTCACGACGTATGAATATCCAAAAGGTGTGTCCCTCTTTGATTTCAGTCTTGATGTCCATGACGATGGGACAACGCTCACTTGCCAATTTGATTACAGCACTCATCTGTTTAAACGCGATACGGTTGAGCGAATGGCCAATCACTTTGCCAAGATTCTTCACTCCATTCTGCAGTCTAATGAGAGTTGCCTAGCTGATTTGGAGTACTTGTCCAGCGAGGACGTCAAGCAGGTTGTTGCCGACTTTAATCAAGCGAGAAAGCAAATACCCGCTCCTCTCTATCCAACGTTTTATGAATGGTTTGAGGCAGAAGCAATACGCCATGCAGAGCAAGTCGCTGTCTCTTACGGGGAAGAGCAGATCAGATATCAGGATCTCAATGCAAAAGCAAACCGTCTGGCCCGAACGCTTCGTGATCAGGGTGTAAAACCAAATAGCTCCGTTGCGATTTTGGCAGAACGCTCGATTAACATGGTCGTCGCTGTTCTGGCTGTCATGAAGGCGGGTGGAGCCTATGTTCCGATTGATCCTCAGTATCCAAAGGACCGCATTTCGTTCATGCTGGAAGACAGTCAGGCAAAGGTCATGCTGGTCAATCAAAATGGACAGAGCGGAATAGACTTCAGCGGCGCCATTATCGATCTGGACACAGAGGCCAGTTACAGGGAGGATTCGTCCAATCTCGACGCCATCTCTGGACCGAGCGATCTCGCTTATATCATTTATACGTCCGGCACTACTGGCAAACCCAAAGGGGTCATGATCGAGCATCGCAATCTGGTGAGTGTAGCCAATACATGGCGCTATGAGTACGAACTAGAACAGATGAATGTGAATCTCTTGCAGATGGCGAGTTTCTCTTTTGACGTGTTTGCAGGGGATTTGTGCAGAGCCCTGCTGCATGGTGGACATTTGGTGATTTGTCCAAGTGATGTAAGGATTGATCTTCCGGCTCTATATCAGTGGTTGACCCGGTATGAAATTTCCTTGTTTGAATCGACACCTGCTCTTGTTCTTCCTTTTATGGAGTACATTTATCAAAATGGATTGCCGCTCACTCATCTGAAACTGCTGATTCTTGGTTCGGATACATGCCAAAGTGAAGCGTTTGTCCGCTTGGTCGAGCGTTTCGGGCAGATCAAAATCATCAATAGTTATGGTGTTACGGAGGCTGCTATTGATTCCAGCTACTTCGAAATGGCTGGCGATACCGAAATGACAACCGGAAATGTTCCGATCGGAAAACCGCTGCAAAACACAGAATTTTATGTGTTGGATTCTCAATGGCGGTCACAGCCGGTGGGCGTGTACGGAGAACTATATATCGGAGGAGCAGGTGTTGCGCGTGGTTATCTGAACCGAGAGGAATTAACCCGCGAGCGCTTTATCCAAAACCCTTTCCGTCCTGGCGAGACCATGTATAAGACCGGCGATATTGTGCGCTGGCTGGCAGATGGAAATATGGAGTTTGTTGGTCGTTCGGACTACCAATTGAAGATTCGTGGATTCCGTGTGGAGCTGGGCGAAGTCGAAAATCAACTGTTACGGCATGAAAAGGTTCGCAATGCCATTGTGCTCCCGAAGACAAGGGGAGATGAATCCGTTGTATTGTGCGCTTATTACACGACGGATGAGGAAGTAAGTACATCCGAAATCAAGGGCTTTTTAGCCGATTCCCTGCCTGAGTTCATGGTGCCAACCTTTATCATCCAATTGGCAGAGTTGCCTGTGACGCCAAACGGCAAAATCGATCGTAATGCATTGCCTGAACCCGATCTTTCTAAGCTGGTTTCTGAGGAATATGTAGAGCCTGCGACGGAAAATGAAAGAAAACTTGCAGGAATATGGCAAGAGGTCTTGGGGATCGAGCGAGTCGGCGCTCTGGATCGATTCTTTGAAATCGGTGGACATTCGCTGCATGCCGCCATTCTTCTTGCCAAAGTGAACAAGGAGTGGCAGGTAGAAATTCCGCTGCGAGCCGTTTTCCAAAATCCTACCGTCAGAAGTTTTGCCCACGTCATTTCTGAATCGACACAGGCCGAAAAGCCTTTGATTCAGGCGGTTGGAAAACAAGAGAATTATGAGCTCTCTCCTTCGCAAAAAAGGATTTTTACGGTTCAATCACTCGATGAAGAGAGTGTGGCCTACAACATGGCAGGCGCTCTGGTTCTTTCCGGGCAGCTGGATTCTGCGGCATTGGAAAACGCATTCCAGTCTCTCATCCAAAGGCATGAAGCGTTCCGTACGTCCTTCGACTACGTAAATGGTGAGCCTAAACAATTTGTCCATGACTCTGTCCGTTTTGCCATCGATCAGGCTCACGAAGAGGACAGTCCTGAGCGTATAGAAAATCTCATACGGACGTTCATTCAACCATTCGATCTGAGCCAGGCACCATTATTGCGAGTCAAGCTGGTCAAACTGGTTGAGGACAAGCATTTGCTCCTGATCGACATGCACCACATCATAGCAGATGGAACATCGGTGAGCATTGTGATTGATGAGTTGAATCAACTGTATAACGGACGAAATCCAGAACCACTTACCATTCAGTACAAGGATTATTCGGCTTGGTTGAAACAGATCAAGACGACGGGCCAGTCGCATAGGCAGGAGAAGTTCTGGATAGATGAATTCAGCGGGGAACTACCTGTCATGAATCTGCCAACGGACTATCAGCGACCGCAGTTTCAAAGTTTTGAAGGGGGTACGGTCGAAAGCGAGATTGAGGCGGATGCATCCCGTAGATTGCACGACTTGGCGAAGGAAGCAAACGTAACGGTCTTTTCCATTCTATTGGGGGCGTACAACGTTTTGTTGTCCAAATATACCGGGCAAGAGGACATTGTCGTAGGGACCCCAGTGGCAGGACGAAACCACACCGACGTTCAAAATGTAGTGGGAATGTTTGTAAATACGCTTGCACTGCGAAATTATCCAGCAGGCACCAAAACGTTCCGCGAGTTTGTCCAAGAGCTAAGTGAGAAGTCACTACTGGCGTTTGAACATCAGGATTATCCATTGGAAGACTTGGTAGAAAAGCTTCAAGTTCGACGTGACCCAAGCAGAAATCCGTTGTTTGACACCATGTTCTCCTATGACAATGTGGCAGATACGGCCTTTGATTGGAACAGGGTAGAGGTCAAACTTTATCCATTCCAAACGAAAATATCCAAGTTAGACATCGTCATGAATGTCGAGACGAGAAATGAAAGCTTTTTTGTGGAGTGCGAATATAGCACGAGTCTCTTTAAAGCTGAAACGATGGAGCGTTTTATCAGCCATTTTACCAACGTACTGCGGCAGGTAGCTGTTAACATGGATATTCTTGTTGGCGAGATTGACCTCATGCCTTCGGAAGAAGTGCAGTTCTTGGAGAAGCTCAGCAATGATACGAAGCGAGAGTATCCTGTGGTACAACCGATCCATGTTTCCATCGAGGAGTCAGCCAGACTTTATCCAAATCGAATTGCCGTTTCCTATCAAGGCTCAACAATCACTTACCAGCAATTGAACGAGAAAGCCAATGCAGTCGCTTCTGATCTGCTGAAACGCGGTATAGGAAAAGGCAAGTATGTACCTGTCCTTATGGAAAGAAGTCTGGAATTGGTCATTTCGTTATTCGGTGTAATGAAGACGGGGGCAGCGTTTTCTCCACTGGACATTCAGTGGCCTGTCGATCGACTCCAGTCTGTTATTGCCGAGCTGGGTAGCGAGTTCGTATTCGTAGAATCTGACCATACTTTTACGGAAACGGATTTGGGAGCGAAATTGGTTGCGATTGATCTGGGGCACCTGACAACGGAAGCTGAAAATCCTAATCTGTTCGTATCGCCGGAAGACCCCATCTATGTCATTTTTACTTCTGGCTCAACAGGCAAACCAAAAGGAGTCGTCGTACCGCATAGAGGGATTGTCAACCGCTTTAACTGGATGGATGATTACTTTGGACAAGACGCAGCGCAATCTGTCCTTCAGACTACCAACCATGTATATGACAGTGCCATTTGGCAATTCTTCTGGCCGCTGACCAATGGCGGAAAAACGGTCTTGCCTACTACAGGGATGACTGTCTCGGCTGATTACATGGCTGGAATCATAGAAGACGAACAAATTACCTTAACTGATTTCGTCCCATCTGTCTTTAATGTGATCGTAAATCAGTTAGCTGAAAATCTCGAACTGCAGGGCAAATTACAATCGCTTAAAAAGATCATTATCGGCGGCGAGGAAATCGTTCCGTCCACAGTTTCCAAATTCCTGAAAATATTCCAGTTTGTATCACCGGCGAATTTGTATGGCCCGACAGAAGCAAGTATCGGATGCATTGCCTATCAAATTACGGGAGAGGAAGATCGCATCCCGATTGGAAAACCGATATTCAACACGAAAATCCTTCTACTCGATGCGTACGGAAAACGAGTGCCGATAGGTGTCCCTGGAGAAATCTACATCTCAGGCATGCCGCTTGGACTAGGTTATCTGCATAACGAGGAGCTAACGAGACAGAGCTTTGTCGATAATCCATACGCGGAACCCGGCTATGAAAAAATGTATAAGACAGGGGATTTGGCTGTCTATTTACCTGATGGAAATATCCATTTCCTGGGCAGAAGGGATTTCCAAATTAAAATCAGGGGATATCGAATCGAGCCAGGGGAAATTGAAAGCAAGCTGCTTTCGCTAGAACAGGTAAAAGAAGCAATCGTTATCGCCAGAGAAGAAGAAAATGGAACCAAGTATTTATGCGCGTATATTGTGACAGAGCATGAGCTTGCGGCTGACGAGTGGAGAGACCTGCTCGCTAAAGATTTGCCCGATTACATGATCCCGTCTTTCTTCGTTCGACTAGACGCTATGCCGATTACCGCTGTTGGAAAAGTGGATCGGAAAAAGCTCCCTCTTCCTGATCGCTCCCTCTTGGTGGAGGAACACATCGTCGAGCCGTCCGATGAACAGGAACAGATCATGGTCTCCATCTGGAAGGATGTGCTGGGGCTTGCGCAAGTAAGTGTGACCCACAATTTCTTTGAGCTTGGGGGAGACTCTATTAAAGCTCTTCAGATGATAGCGAGATTGAGGAATCATGGGTATGAGCTTCGATTGAAAGACTTGTTCCAAAACCCACGTATTCGCAGTGCAGCAAGATATCTTCAGACGCTGACCAGACAAATTGATCAAGGGCCTGTAATGGGAGCAGTAGCATTGACACCGATCCAGATGAACTTCTTTGAACAAAACCATCAGAACCCGCATCATTACAATCAATCTGTCATGTTGTTCAGTGAAGCTGGCTTTGATTCAGAACTGGTTCAACAAGCATTTATGAGGCTGATTGAGCATCATGATTCTTTGCGAATGAAATTTCAATTGAACGAGTCAGACATTGTGCAGAAACATCGGGAACTAGACGAGTGCTTGGTACCCATTCTGATCAGGGAGTTCCCGGCTCAAAACGTAGTGGAGATGGAGCAAGCTGCACAGCTCATACAGGAAGGGATCGATCTGACGGATACTGCGTTGGTAAATCTCGGCCTTTTCCGAACAGAGGCAGGAGATCACTTGTTAATCGTGATTCATCATCTCGTTGTCGATGGTGTCTCATGGCGGATTCTTTTAGAAGATTTCCATACGGTGTATGCGTCCTTGCTGCAGAAAGAAGAGCCTGCTTTGCCTATGAAAACCGATTCCTACCAAACGTGGTCAGAAGAATTGCAAAAATATGCACGGGGAAGCGAGATTCAACAGGAAATCGGATATTGGAAGCAGGTCGAGGAAATGCCATTCTCTCCTCTGGCAAAGGCAGAAACGATTGAAGCACCGCTTATGCAAGATACAACAGATGTCACCATCGAGCTGGAAGAAGCTTACACAGAAAAGCTGCTGAAGCAGAGCCACCAGGCTTATAACACGGAAGTGAATGATTTATTGCTTTCGGCGTTGGGCTTGACAGTAAAAGAGTGGGCGGGGATAGATCATGTGCTCGTCAATCTGGAGGGACATGGCAGAGAAGAGATCGTGAAGGGCATCGATATTTCACGCACCGTCGGATGGTTTACTGCCCAGTATCCATTCGTACTGGATATGAGCCGATCGGAATCGCTTGGCTACCAGATCAAAATGGTGAAAGACAACCTGCGACGTGTGCCGAACAAAGGTATTGGATACAGCATTTTACAGTATCTGTCTGCAAGACAAGCCGATGTTCCGCTAACGTTCCAAGTAAAGCCTGAGATCAGTTTTAACTACTTGGGTCAGTTCGATACAGACCTAGAATCGGGAAGCATGACGACTTCCACCCTTTCACCGGGCCGAGAAATCAGTCCAACCGCCATTCGATCCTTTGCGCTTGATGTGAATGGAATGGTGGTGAATCGCAAGCTGACACTTACTTTTACGTATCATCGTGAAGAGTTTGAAGAAGGAACCATTCAGCGCCTCGTGGATGCCTACCGAGAAAAGATCGTAGAAATCATTACGCACTGCTTATCGAAAGAGTCAGTCGAGCAAAGCCCAACAGATTTCACATACGATGAGCTGTCCATTGAGGAATTAGATCATCTTTCCCAACTGCTGGGTGAAAAAATTCAATGATAGATGGTGATGAGGTTTGAATGGTGTTCAGATAAAAAATATATACCGCTTGACACCTATGCAAGAAGGCATGCTGTATCACTTTATCCTTCATCCTGAATCAGAGGTTCACTTCGAACAAACGGTGATTACGATGGAGGAGTCGTTGCGGCTTGATCTCCTTGATCAGAGCTTTCACGACCTCGTCGAAAGATTCGATATCCTGCGAACAGTCTTTCACTATAAAGAAAGTAAAAAGCCTCTGCAAATCGTGTTGAAGCAAAGAGAAGCAGCTATTCAGATTGAGGACATCTCTGACCTGACTCAGGATGAACAAGAAGCATTTGTGGAGCAATTTCTTGTAAGGGATCGGAGCAAGAGATTTGATCTGGAGAAAGATCTGTTGTTTCGGATTACCGTTATGAAATTGAGTGAATCAAAATACAAGATGGTGTGGAGCTTCCACCATATTATTATGGATGGCTGGTGCTTGGGGATTGTCGCCAAAGACTTTTTCCATATCTATCGCTCTTATCTTCAAAATAAGAAGGCTGAGTTGGCTCCACCGTATTCGTTCAGTAGCTATGTCACTTGGCTTGGCAAGCAAAACAAACAAGAGGGACTCTCGTTCTGGCGAGATAGTCTGGACGGATTTGATCAGCAATCTCCTTTACCGGTTGAATATATTTCAACCGGTAAGGGGTACCAACGAGAAGCGATTGTGTTTCGCATTGATCAGGAAACGACTGCGCGTTTGGAGCAGATAGCGAGATCAAATGATGTGACACTGAGCATCGTCTTTCATTCCCTCTGGGGATTGTTGTTGCAACGATACAATTATGCCAATGATGTTGTCTTCGGATCAGTCGTTTCGGGTCGTCCCTCTGAGCTCGTTGGCGTGGAAGAAATGGTTGGATTGTTTGTCAATACGATCCCAATGCGAATTCGCAGTGAAGGCAAACAGACATTTTCGGAGCTACTTCGGCAGGTGCAACAGTTCTCCACAGCCACAAGCAGCTACCAATACTTGTCTCTGGCCGATATTCAGTCCGAAACCGCATTAAAACAAAACCTGATTCAGCATCTCATGGTCTTTGAAAACTATCCATTGACGGAGGAGGCATTCGACGAAGATGGAAAAGGCGGTTTATTCGGAATCACGGATGTCCAAGGATATGAGCAAACCAGCTACGACTTCAACTTGTGCATTATTCCTGGAAAGGAATTAGAAATTCACTTTATTTATAATGCACTTGCTTACAGCGATGCCTACCTGCAAAGAGTGCAAGCGCACTTGAATCAGTTGATTCAAAGTGTCGTCCGCAATCCCGACCAGCCGCTTGCAAAAATGCAAATGGTCACGGACGAGGAGCAGGCTCTCATTCTGCAACAATGGAATGACACGGAGATGCTGGTTGATCAAACGCTAACCATTGACCAGCTTTTTAAGGAACAGGTCAAAAAGGGACCGCATCACATTGCCGTGGTCGATCAGGAAGGCACCTACACGTATCAGGAATTAGATGACAAATCCGATGCGCTGGCCCACGTGCTGCGTGAGAAAGGGGTACAACCAGGGAGCATTGTTGCTGTAATGGTGGAGCGCTCTACTGCTTACAGCCTCGCCATCTTGGCTGTTTTAAAAGCGGGCGGTGCCTTTCTCCCAATCAGTACCGACCATCCGAGTGAACGGATCAGCTATATGATCGAAGATAGCGGGGCCAGTATTGTTTTGGTCCATGATCCGACTGTAGCGTATGCAGAGCGTATTCTCCCTGCAGCAACGTTGATCAATCTTGATGATAGGAGCGTTTACAACGGCGTTACATCTGATGTACAGACCCTTCATCGTTCCAGTGACCTTGCCTACGTCATTTATACATCCGGGTCAACGGGGAAGCCAAAGGGGGTAAGGCTGCACCACGTCGGAATCGCCAACCTCCAACAGTTTTTCATTAACGATCTCGGTATCACCCAAAAGGACAAGGTGTTGCAGTTTGCCAGCATCTCCTTTGATGCCTCTGTCTGGGAGTTTACGATGGGGGTATTGACGGGGGCGAGATTGGTTATTGTTTCAAAGGATGTCGTACTCGATCCGCAGGCTTTTAGTGAGTATATGCTGCGGCATGAAGTAACAGTCGCGACACTTCCGCCTACCTTTGTGACGTATTTGGAGCCTGGAAATTTCCCGAAATTGAAAACGTTAATCACCGCAGGTTCCGCAGCAAACTGGGAGCTTGTCCATAAATGGAGCGCGCATTGCCGATACATCAACGCATACGGTCCAACCGAAACAACGATTTGTGCAACGACCTGGACGTATGAAGGGCAAGAGAAGCTGCCGCAGCAAGTGCCAATTGGAAAGCCCATTGCCAACACAAAAGTATACGTGTTAGATGCGCATGGTCATTTGCAGCCCCAGGGAATTCCTGGTGAGTTGGCAATCGCGGGTATTAGTGTCGCTGATGGCTACATCAATCGCGAGGAATTGACGAACGAGAAATTTGTGGCAGATCCGTTTATTGCTGGTTCGAGGCTCTACAAGACGGGAGATATGGTGAAATGGCTTGCGGATGGAAGTCTGGAATATTTGGGGCGAATGGACAACCAGGTCAAGATACGTGGTTTTCGTATCGAGCTTGATGAGATTGAAAACGTGATCCTATCCCAGGCAGGAGTGAAGGAAGCGGTCGTGTTGGCCAAAAAAGAGCAGGGAGGAGATGCCTGCCTGATCGCTTATCTGGTCTGGGAGCAGCCTGAGTGGAACAGAGATTTGCGTCAGGAGCTTTTGACCACCCTTCCGGCCTATATGGTACCAACGTATATCCACGTCCTTGAGAGAATGCCTGTAACACCGAATGGAAAAATAGATCGAAAAGCATTGCCTGAGCCTGTCATGATCCGGGAGGCGAGTAAGCAACTGAATCCACCTGTTACAGAGCAGGAGATTAGGTTGGCAGAAATCTGGAAAGAAGTGCTCGACCTACAGGAAATCAGTGTGGATGACCATTTTTATGATCTGGGCGGGCACTCTATCAAAGCGATCCAACTGGTAGCGCGACTTCATAAGGAAGGCATAGAAGTGAAGATTCAAACGATCTTCCAATACGATACAGTTAGAGCGCTAGCCGGATATTTAGATACAGTAAACCGGATTCGCACTACAAAAGCGCAAGATAAAAAAGAGCTGGAAACCTTGATCTACGATCATTTTCAAGTACGAAGCAACTATGTAGAGGTGCCCTTCGGCAGCAAGCACCGAGCTATTCTGTACGTGGAGGAAAATGCGCGGGACAAACACGAAGAAATACTGTCCTTATTGCGTAGGTCTTGTGATCCTGCGATTCAGCCGCACGCCATTCAATATCTGAATCTCTCGCAAAAAGCAGGGGAAAAAGAGAGGAATCATTTCCAAGAGGCTACACTTGATGAGAAGGAAACCCTGTTATGGCAGGAGCGCATCGTCAACGACCTCGATCAGAAGCTACTTCTTTATTCGGAGGCAATCGTCAATCAGCAGACTTTTATCCGACAGCCGCTGTCACCTTCACAGCGCTATCATGTACAGGAAAAGGACATTTCTGGAACAGTGATTCGCTTTGAGCGGATGATCGATCCTAAGACACTGGAAAAAGCCTTCCTCTACGTCCTGGAGCGGCATCATTTACTGCGATGCACGTTGGCTTTTGAGGAAGAAGAGCTGTATTGGAAAGAATATCCTTGCCCTCGTGAAATTGCGCTCCCTGTTGTTGATGTATCGGGTGAATCAGATGACAGAAAAGAAGCGGTGCGCCATCTTTTGCTGAGCGAATATTTTTACAAGCAGCATGATTCGATCGGATCTTTGTCATACAAAGTGATCTTGCTGAAAGAGAGCGAGAAAGAGTACTCGTTCATATTCCCGGCATCGCATCTCATTTTTGATTTGATCAGCAGTGAAGTTCTGCAAAACGATATGAACCTGTATTACGAAGCGTTGGAAAATGGCACAGACCTCTCGAAACATGATCGGAATACGTATTGGGACTTTGTCCGGCAAATTACTAGAGGTCCAGTCGGAATCGAAGATCAGCAGCTCATGGAGGAATTCGATCTTCACGCATTTGAAAATAGTCTTCTGTCCATAGAAAGACAGCTCGAATCTTCATCCGCTTTGGACGGCTACACGATTGTTACCTGCGAAGTGGATATGGACAACCCGCAGGAGACAGAAAATGCGCGGATTCCGATTGCTCTTTTAGCCAGATTTTGCGAAAGAAGTTATGGAGTCCACAAGGCACCCGTCTTCCTCATGAACTTCGGCAGATCCTTTATGGGGAACCATTACTTCGATGTGCTTGGCGAGTGCATCGATCATATTCCGCTTCATATTGATCCGGCGTGGAGTCTGGATGAGTTGGAAACGCATGTAAAGGTTCGGTTGGATCTCGCAAAGGAGAGGAACATCCATTTCACCAATCTCGTGCAAAATCCTGACGTAACGGAAAACTATCCTCTTTCCCATCATTCACTCATCCGATCCATGCAGATGACACCTATTATTTGCAACTTTCTGGGTGAGCAGAACAAGAGTCAACCAAGTGAATACGATTACCTGTTTATAAAAGGCAAGAAGCGTATTCTCTTTGAGGCTTCCTATACATCCACGGGCAAAATGACTATTTTTATGGCGTTGCCATATCGCGAGGATGAAAGGAAGCTGCGAGTGATCTTAGAAGAGGAAGCGAAAAAATTGATAGGGATGTCTTTAGTCATACGCTAAGAGTCGCCTAGGCATCGTATTGGAAATCGGCAGATGGATTCCGCTCTATTCCGGGTTTATTGTCCGTGGGGTGTAGCGGGTTCATCTTGCCGAAATATAGATCTTCACCTAGAGGGATTACAATTCAGGGAGGTTAAGATGGGCAACCAAACATACGGATACGGATTAAATATTTTTCTCTTTTCTTTTACGCGTTTCATTACAGAATTAGGTAGCGGTGTCTACAAATTTGCTCTTGCCCTGTACATTGCGGATGTGACGGGTTCTTCCGCTGCATTTGCAACTGTTTTGGGCTTTTCGTACTTGCCAGGGGTGCTGATTAATATTTTTGCAGGCGCCTATATTGATAGACACAACAAGAAAACAATCATGGTTGTCACCGAGCTGCTAAGCGGTGCGCTCGTTCTCTTGTTTTTACTGTTTTTCCTTCAGTTTCCCACGAATCTATGGCTATTTGTCGGATACGCCTTCGTGATCAGTACCATTCAGGCCTTTACGTATCTCGCTTTGCAAGCATCCATTCCTGAGCTGGTAGACGAAGAAAGAGTAGGAAGTATGAACTCTATTTATCAAGCGATCAGTGCCATTCTCAATGTAGCGGGTCCTTTGGTAGGGGCGGTTGCCTATGGGTTAGTCGGGATGGAAATGATTTTGCTGATTGATGGCCTTTCTTTTATCGGAGCAGGGATCATGCAGATGTTCCTCCGTTTCCGCAAGACCGAGGTTGTACAGGAGACAACGCAAAGCTATATAGAAACAATCAAGGAAGTCTTCCAATATATTCGTGAACAGGTCGTCATCAAGTACTTGTTCCTGATTTTCCTTGTGCTCAACTTTATTTTCCCTCCGCTCATGTATGTAGGGCTGCTGCATATTGCCTATCGAGTCGAAAAAGTATCGATGGAGCAATTCTCCTTTATTCAGTCCTCCTGGTTTATCGGGATCATTATCGGAGCGGCTATTGTCTCTATGAAAAAGGTGAGCAAATACGTTGAGAATAAAATCTTCCTTTTGATTCAAGTGCAAGGGATTCTCTTGATGACGTGGGTATTTCCTATTTTTGTTCCGGAAACGAGTAACGCCTCGTGGATCATTACGGGCGTGTTTGTCGGGATTTTATTGGTCTCCGCCATCTTCAACTCCATGGGGAACATCCCGATCTTTACCTTTGTTCAATTGAACACGCCTGAGCATTTGCGTGCCAGCATGTTTGGTGTGGTCGGGACATTTACCGGAGTGGCCGTACCGTTTGGGATCTGGTTGTACGGTATTTTACTGGAGGCCGTTTATTGGCCGTATCTCTTGTTGGCCTCAGGTGCCGTCATTTTCGTGATCGCCTTGATCGCTCATCTGAACAAACAAGTGAGTCAATACTTTAAGAAAAAAGAAGAACAGGTGGTTGCGACAGACAAGTCTGCTTGAGCAAGGTCACAATAACGAGAGAGAGAATATGATGTCAGCTTCATTCAAAAAGACAATGACAAAACTACTTGGAGGACTCTACGTGAAGAGTATGCACTATGTCGTTTTGACCGTTGTACTGATGTTCATCACGGGGTGTGGAGTGGAAACGAAACAGGAAACGGAGCAAACCAAACAAAAGATCGTGCAGGTGCACACCGTAAAACAGACGGATTCCTTGCCGATACCACTTACTGCTTTCGTTGAATACAAACAGGAGAGCCATTTAGCCTTTGGGGCTTCTGGTACGATTGAACGAATGAACGTAACAAAAGGGGCAAAGGTGACACAGGGCCAGGTATTAAGTTCATTAAATACGAACTATTATCAAAAAGGGCTGGAAGCGGCACAAAGCCAGGTTCAAAGCGCATCTGCGTTGCGTTCAAAAACGTTGCAAGGAGCAAGCGCCGATCTCATCAGCAAACAACGCTTGGCAGTGGACAGCCAGGAAAAGCGCATGAAGGATGCGCAACGGAAATGGGAGACAGCCCAAGAGCTGTTTAAGGGTGCCGCTATTTCGCAGAGTGAGCTGGACAGTGCACAGTCGGAAAAAGAGCAAAACGAGATTTCGCTACAAGAGGCGCGAATTACGTTGGATAAGTTGCTAAAGGGTGCGGAAGTCAACGAGATTGCCAGTGCAGATGCCGATTTGAAACAAGCGGCCAGTGATGTAGAGCTCGCAAAGAAAACCCTTCAAGAAACGCAACTCGTCGCGCCATTTAGCGGAACGGTCATCGATGTGACCCAAAAGGCAGGTAGTCTTGCCCAGCCAGGTGAAAGTATCATTCACCTGGTTGATAGCTCGGATGTGAAGCTGAAGGTCGATGTCCCATTGGATGTGATGGAAAACTACAAGCAAGGGGACACGGTGCCTGTGGCAGTGGAGGGAAAGGGCAAAAGTAAAGGGACCATTACATTTATCTCACCTGTACTTAACCAGGAAACGGGAAAGTATCTTGTAGAGATAGCTGTTTCCAATAAAGACAACGTGTTGATCGAGGGGATGGTCGCGACTGTAGAGATGGCACGCAAAGTGAACGGAATGCTCGTTCCCGTCCAAAGCGTGGGCAATAAGGAAACACAGCGCTTCGTCATGGTTGTCGAGAATGGTGTAATCAAGAGACGCGACGTGCAAGTGGGACAAATTGTTGGAAATAACGTCGAGATTCTATCGGGCCTTCAGTCAGGTAATCAAATCCTAATCTCCGGCATAACGTACTACGCCGAAGGAGAAGTCGTTACGGTGAAAGGGGAGTAACCGATGGACAAGGTCATTCTCTTTTTGCTGAAACGAAAAGTGATCCTCTATTTGTGCACATTCCTCATCGTGCTTACCGGAATCGGTGCTCTCTTTTCTTTCAACGTGGAGCTTGTACCGAAAACGAATTTGCCTTGGATTGAAGTGAATATTTCAGGAGGAGCGCTGCCGCCTGAAGAGATGGTGGAAAAGGTCACGAAAAAAATAGAGCAGGAATTGAAATCTGTGGCTGGGATTAAAAGTTTCTCATCGAAAACAGGGACGGGGTTTTCTGGCATCTCGATCCTTGCAGAAGATGGGGAAGGTGAAAAGGTCAAGCAAGAGACACAAAATATTGTGAATCGGCTGCGCAACGATTTTCCCAAAGTAGTAGATACCGTAACAGTCACTCAAACGAATTTGGGTGATGAGGACTTAATCGACTACGCAATGGTGGGTGCCGATACACAGACCATGCTCACCTTGCTGAAGACGACCATTAAGGATCGAATAGAATCCGTCCCGGGTGTGAAGGAAGTGGTCGTATCTGAGGACGGTTTTGAAAATAAGGTTGCGATAACATTTCGTCCTGAACGGCTTACTGCCTATCGAACGACAGCAGCGGATGTGGTTGGTCAGCTACAGGGTGCCAATTGGAAAAAAGCTGTGGGGATATTGGAAAATCCCGGGTTCGACACCGTTGTGATGATTGACAACAGTTTGAAAAATGTAGAAGAATTCAAAGCCATTTTGATCAAGACACCCAAGGGCAAGGTTGCACTCGAACAATTGGCAACGGTGAGTGACTTGCGTGGAAGCGTGAAGGACGCTATTTCCATGACAGAAGGAAACCTCTTTGTGCAAATCAGTGTGAAGCGCGCTGCGGGGAGTGACCTGATCACTACACAGAAAAAAGTCGAGGAAGTTGTGAGGCAAATTAATGATGAGGCGGGCGGAAACTACGAGCTGAGAGTCATGTTTGAATCCGTCTCCTTCATTAAAAAAGCGATCACCAATTTGAGTCGAGATGTTGTCATCGGGGGAATATTGGCAATTCTCGTACTCTGGGTATTCCTGCGAAATTGGCGTGTGACGATGGTCATTGCAACGACGCTGCCTCTCTCCATCCTGATGACATTCATCGCTCTAAAAGCTGCCGGATACAACATTGACATGGTGGTATTGATATCACTGAGTTTGTCAATTGGATTGATTGTTGATGCCGCGATCGTTGTTCTGGAGAGTATTTATCATTTGAGAGAAAAGGGAATGCAGCTGAAACAGGCCATCGTTCAGGGCTCAAAAGAAGTCATAGCACCTGTTTTTGCATCCCAATTAACCTTGATTATTGTGTTTTTACCGCTTGTGGTCGCGGATTTTGAGCAGTGGTTGAAGCCTATTCTTCATACCATTGCGTTTACCGTTACGTCTACCATTCTTGCGTCTACGATTGCAGCTTTTCTGTTTGTTCCGATTTTTTCCGAGCGTTTTCTTCAACATGATAAACAGTTGCAGACCCGTAGTGAAAAAGGGAAAAATCGGGTTGCTTCTCTCTTTCAGCGATTACTGTTGTTAACCCTTCGTCATCGAATTCTCACATTGCTGGTGGCTCTTGCGGTGTTTGTAGGGGCCTTGAGTCTCTTCCCATTGATTAAAATAGGAAATGGCTTGAATGCCAATGAGAATCAAATTTTTGCCACGCTAACGATGCCCGATGGCACTAGCTTGGAACAGGCGCGAACAGCGGCAGTTGAAGCGGAAAAAGCTTTGAGAGAGTTGTCCGATGTGAATCAAGTCTTTTTTACAGCAAAGAAAGAGACAGTAGAGTTAAATATTACGTTAGTTACCAAATCGCAACGAACGCAAGAGAAAGAAGAATTTATGCAAGAAGTAAACGGTCGCTTGAATGCGATTGACGGTGTGGAACAAACGAGTATGACATTTGGATTCTCAGGTAAATCGGCACCTATTGAGTTGCAGGTTGCGGGCGAAGATTTGGAGGTTTCCCGGTCGATTTCCACAAAGGTAGAAGAAATGCTGGGGAGCATCCCCGGTGTAGTCAATATTCGTAATGACTTTGAAAGAGGGAAAGAAAAAGTAACGCTGACACCGAATCAGGAGGCATTGTCTCAATTACAGGTTGACTCAGAATCATTGGACAGCCAAATCAGCGTGCTGCTTGGGGAGCAGCCCCTTTCCACAATCAGTCAAAATGGCATCGAAACCTCGATTGTTGCCAGATTTCCAGAGACATGGGTGACACATCCTGACCAACTCCAGCAGATTATGATACGAACAGGAACAGGTTCACAGGTTCCATTACACGAGCTGGTCGATTTCCATTTCAGCAAATCTCCCATTACGATCAAACATGAAAAAGGAGAACAAATCATCACGGTATCAGCCGAACTGTTGGGTACAGATATTGGTACGGCGGGCAGACAAATAAATGAGAAGCTGGGTACAGTGGAATTGCCCGCTGGATACAAGATCGAGATAGCTGGCGATTTGAAGGAACAGAATAACACCTTTACGCAAGGAATCATCGTCTTGGTAGCGGTCGTCTCCCTCATCTATGTGATTATGGTGGCGCAGTTTGGGAGATTATCTCAGCCGTTTATTATTATGCTGTCGTTGCCTATGGCCTTGGTGGGAGTCATTCTCGGATTCGTGGTCACGCAGCGAACCTTTGGTGAGATGGCGATGATTGGGCTCGTCATGCTGGTAGGAATTGTTGTTTCCAATGCGATTCTGTTAATTGACAGAATCAATCTGCTCCGTTCACGGGGGATGGGGTTGGAAGAAGCGATTGTACAGGGCACGCGAGATCGTGTTCGTCCGGTAATCATGACCAAGCTGACCGCGATACTCGGTATGCTGCCGATGGGACTCGCTGTTGCGGAAGGTGCGGAATTAGAAGCGCCGCTTGCTACCGGGGTAATTGCGGGATTGATTTTCCATACACTCGTAACGCTTGTATTGGTTCCCGTGCTTTATTCGATCTTTGAGGGACTTCGTGAAAAGAGATTAGCTCGAAAAAAAGCGCATCGCATTGCTGATTTGTAAAAAGGGAAACGGGGCACAGCGCTGTTGAACCAGCGTTGTGCCCTCCAACAACTCCAAAGAGCGAATAACTTTTACGACAGGTGGTCTGTCAAGGGTTCAACACAAAGGAGGAGCAATCATGAGCAAAAAGTAGGCATTATTGGCTGCGGTTCCATTGCAAACGAACGGCATACGCCGGAGTATCACCAGCATCCAAATGTCGAGCTTTTCCTTGTGTATGACCCTAATCCAGATCGTGCGCAGGAGCTGGTTGCAAAGTATGGCTACGCATCTTATCCTTTAAAACAAGCTTCGGACATAAAGGGCCTGCCCTTTTGATTATCGAAGCGGCCATGGAGTCCGCTGAAACGGAAAAAACGATTTCTTCACAACAAAATATTGGATGATTGCCTTGTTGCTTGGTCACACTAAGGTGGGAGGTGTAACCATGGAACGAACCATTCAGGTCAATGGTGAGGATTATCATTTCGAGTCAACGTATGATGGGGATTCACAGTATAATGTACAAGTGCGATGCGGCAAGAAAGTGGTATCGAGTTTCAAAATCTCGGCCGGATCGGAAAGTGAAGTGTTTGAGGCTGCTCGTGCTCATTTAAGTGCGGACAAGGAATTGGGCAATCTAAATGGATAGAGAATGGTCTCGGAACGCAGCTTGCGAATGCAGGGCTGCGGTTTTTTCTTGCGTAAAAGGAAATCTCATGATAAGGTTATTTTGTTTCCGCGGAAACAAAAATCGAAATAGATGAGGAGCTGATGCTGCATTGGACCCTAAAAAGAAGCTTTGGAATCGATGGATCACCTTTCTACATAAACAGGAGGAGCGCAGCAAGCTACGTGAAGAAATGCTATTGCGCCAGATCAAAATCAGCGTACCTGATTACGATAAAGTTGGAAGGTTATCCGTAACAGAGCTCCACGTCCTTCAAGAGGTAGGGGGGAAAGGTCGAGTCAATGTTACGACAATTGCACAGCATATTGGAGTAACAAAGAGTGCGATATCCAAAATAACAGTTAAACTTTTGAAAAAAGGATTACTCGAGCGCTATCAGCTCGAAGACAATCAGAAGGAAGTTTTTTTTCGTCTGACATCAGTAGGAGAAATGGTAAACGACATTCACGAACACTACCATCAACGACTGGAGATGGACATGTACCGATTCTTGGATAGGTATAATCCTGCTGAATTGGCATTTTTGGAAGAGGTCATAAGAGAAGCAACAGAAGATTAGGAGAAACATACAATTTGGTGTTCATTAATTTTTTTTGTAAAAA
Source organism: Brevibacillus sp. DP1.3A (assembly GCF_013284245.2). Taxonomy (NCBI): domain Bacteria; kingdom Bacillati; phylum Bacillota; class Bacilli; order Caryophanales; family Paenibacillaceae; genus Brevibacillus; species Brevibacillus sp. DP1.3A. Next base: position 3,058,657 of record NZ_CP085876.1, read on the forward strand.
TTGTTTCCAAGGACACAATAATAACTAGATAAGAGGAGAGCAACCATGAGTCCAAAAAAAGTACTGTACCTACTTGGGGTAACGCTTATGTTAGGTATGTTCGCGCAAAATTTGTTCATGCCTATTTTACCAGCCATGCAAAAAGAGTTTCAGACGAGTGCAACGATGATTAACTGGACCGTTTCCATCTTTACCGTCATGCTCGCGATTATGCAAATCATCTACGGACCATTTATCGATCGGTTCGGCCGAAAACGTGTCATGATACCTGCCCTGATCCTATATACGATCGCGTCAATCGGATGCTATCTGGTCGATTCTATTTATGGGCTACTATTTTTCCGGGCTTTACAAGGGGCGGGGTTTGCTGCCATTCCGATCGTAGCCGCTACGATCATTGGAGACTTATTTACAGGAATTCAACGTGCATCTGCGATGGGTACTTATCAGATGCTGCTTGCGCTCAGTCCGGCACTTGGTCCACTTTTAGGTGGCTGGATTGGCGGCATCGGCGGTCATTCTGCGGTCTTTTTGTTTTTGGCGATCTGCGCAGTCTTTCTCGTCGGCATAAATGCAACACTGTTACCCGAAACAAAAAAGAATCAAGCTACTTCATCAGGCGGTTTTACACTACGGTCTTTCCGTAATATTTTGCTCCACCCGGTCGGTGCATCTGTCATTTTGATCGGTTTTAGCCAAATGTACGCCTATTATTGCTTTTTGCTGTTTCTCCCTGTTCAATTGACGAACCAATACGCAGTCTCCGTTGAAATCATCGGATTGGTTTTCTTGCTCGTGTCAGTCGTCTTTATTATCAGTAGCAAGCTGTCTGCTGTATTGCAAAATCGATGGGGGACACGTAAAACATTACTGGTGACGACCGGCTCAAATGCTTTGGCGATGTTTCTTTTTATGACTGCGGCTGATGTTTCTTTTCTCCTACTTGTGATAACAAGTACGCTGTTTGCCTTAACCTTAGGTGTAGGTATGCCTGCACATACGATTTTGCTATCCGAAGTATTTGAAGCAGAGCGTGCAACATCCATTGGTGTGTACAATTTCATTCGCTATACGGGGATGGCTGCAGGTCCGGTTGTAGGTGCGATGCTGTTGGAATGGGGAGGGGTCTGGCTTGAATTTGGTATGGCCGGTATCCTCATTGCTTTGGCGACCTTATTCGCACGTCAAAAGGTGAAAAGAACCGTAGCGAACATTCAAGTGGAGCTCTAATGTTCGGACAGACTTTTCATGTTCGGCTAAATATGCTACAACAGGGATGAAACAATGGAGCGGGAGGAGCAATCAAAAGATGCAGCATCAAGAAGAACGGGACCCGAGGGTACTGATTGCAGGTTTTAGCGAAAATCCATCTAGCATCCAGTCACTATCCGAAGGCGAATGCCTAACATTCCTGCAAATGCTCGAACAGCATCGTCAAGAACATCCAGGCGAAGAGCTTGATTTGATGGAAGCGATGGTGTTGACGCGGATGTCTGCTTTGCGGATGCACAAAACAGGAGGCCATATGCTTGCAGCTGAATGGGTAGATCGTACGCTTCAACTAGCCCCTGATTATCGCTACGCTGGAGAAGTTAAGCTGGAGCTGTACTTTTTACAGTTGCGATCCCATGCCTTTCTCACTGAATTCAAGTCCGTGCGTGAAACGGATAACGTCGTCATGCGCAGGAGAACAGTTGAGGTGCTGGAAGAGCAAGCAACCAATGAGTTGGCTGAAATCACGAAGTGGCGCTCTCTTGCGGAGGAGACACTACAAGCAGCGCAAAAGTGGAACGATTCGGAGGCGGAAGCTACGGCTGCTGGCCTCGTGCTGTTATACACGGAACGACAACATTTATTAGTACAATTGCAAGAACGTGTTCAAGCGTATGGAGCGTCTTTATCCGGGGTCTTTTACTCCAGTGAAATGCTCGTCCAATTGCAAGAGACGATCCGCGCTTTAACTAACCAGCAAGAACAGAAAGAAAAGCTCCTGCCACAAAGACGTGAAGTCGTAGAAGATAGTGATCAATTACCACAGCAGGAACTGACCGCCTTAGAGCAATTGGAGCGTTTGATTGGCTTGGACGAGATCAAACATCGGGTTCGTCAGCTGGCGCAATTTCTACAATATCGCCAGCTGCGCGAAGAAAAGGGCTGGCATATGAAAGACCAGCTCCCTCTTCATCTCGTGCTGATGGGGAACCCAGGAACGGGGAAGACGACATTGGCTCGCTTGATCGCCAAGCTGTATCAGGAGCTCGGGTTGTTGGCAAAAGGACAGCTCATCGAGGTGGATCGTTCTCAGTTGGTCGGCGCTTATGTGGGACAGACAGAGCAGCGCGTCATGGAAGCGATTAAGCAGGCAGACGGTGGAGTCCTATTTATCGATGAAGCATACAGCTTGAAGCGCCCAGATAGCTCCGGTAGTGATTACGGGCAAGTGGCGATTGACACGCTTGTATCCGCTATGACGAGCGGTGAGTATGCAGGACGCTTCGTGGTGATGCTGGCGGGCTATCCAGAAGAAATGCGTCATTTTTTGTACGCCAACCCTGGGCTGAATAGCCGTTTTCCAGAGACGGGCCACTTTTTACTGCCGGACTATCAGGCGGACGAACTGGTGCATATCGCAGAAGAAGTAGCCGTACGGAACGATTTTACTCTGACAGAGGCGGCAAAAATGACGCTGCGCCAGCGTATTGAAAAAGCGCAAGTAGACGAGACGTTTGGCAATGCACGGGCAGTCACAAATATCGTGCTCGATGCGATTTTTGCCAAAGGGCGCGAGACAGACGGTAAGGAATTGAAATGGGATGACTTTACGATTCTAAAACCCGAGGATGTCCGTGGCTTCGATCCGCCGCAAAAAGAAAGGAATGCGGAAGCTCGACTGCAAGCGTTGATTGGTCTTGCTCAAGTGAAGACGGAGCTGAAAAAAATCGCGGCGTATGTGTCCGTTCAGCAAGAACGCGCAGCAAGAGGCCTGCCGAAAAGTCCGATTGAGCTACATGCCGTCTTTACTGGAAATCCAGGCACGGGGAAGACGACGGTTGCCCAGCTGTATGCGCAGATTTTGCAAGAAATCGGCTATTTGAAACGCGGTCATCTTGTTACGGCCAGTAGAGCCGACTTGGTCGCGGGGTATGTTGGTCAGACCGCAGCGCTTACTCGCAGAAAAGTTCGAGAAGCTTTGGGTGGCGTCTTGTTTATCGATGAAGCGTATTCGCTGCTCGGTGGAGGAGAACGGGATTTTGGGCAGGAAGCGGTTGACACGCTCGTAGAAGAGATGACCAAACACGAAGAGAATCTGGTCGTGGTCCTCGCAGGCTACCCACTCGAAATGAATTCATTATTGATGAGCAATCCCGGACTCTTGTCACGGTTTAAAAAATATATTGCATTCCCCGACTATACGGTGAAGGAACTCGTGCACATTCTTGAACAGGCTGCATGTGACGTAGGGTATGCCATTGAGAAGAACGTGCTGGAAATGATCGCGCAGTCTTTGGATAAAGCAGTCAGTGATCATCGATTGAATGGCAACGGTCGTTTTAGCCATAACCTGTTGCAAGAGGCGATCCAAAACCAGGCCGTGCGACTGATGGATATTCCGAAGCAGGAATGGAATCAGGAAATGCTGATGCAGTTGGCATGGGCCGATTTTCAACCGCTATTACAGTGGACGGTAGAAGAGGATGGGACAAAAAATTAGCTTTTGTCCCATGACTATGCCTTCTTACTCTTTTGACAATTCACCCTTTCTCTTATAATGGATAGAAATGGTTACATTATGCCATGGGGGAAGGGTGTTTGGTTTGCGAAAAAAATGGCAGGCAGCTTTATGCACGACACTTGTTCTGACACTTTCGTTGGAAGGCATTCCGGCGGATGCCAAGCAAGAGGGAGAGCGTCGGGGCAATATCCAGATCGAAGCGGATAAGGGTCTTGCACTGGACAAGCTTACGTCGAAAAAGAGAGAGTCTGAGCTCGTCGTTATTCAGTTATCCGGTCCTGTTCGTGAGGAGTGGAAAGAAGAACTAGAAGATATCGGCGTCACGCTTGGTGATTACATACCGGATTATGCATTCATCGCGAAAATTGAGGATGAACAGGTAAGAAGGGAAGTCGAGGAGCTGTCCTTTGTCGAAGATGTTATGGCGTTTACACCGAAGTCCAAGGTATCGTCCGAGCTTCGCTTTTCAGGAGGCAACAGAGACCGGGTCGAGGTTGCCGTCATCGGTTTCAATCAACGAGTGGACATGTATCGAGCGATGACGGAAATGACAGAGGATCAAGATATACGAGACATTCAAACGCCGGAAGATGCTCCGCATATATCAATCGCCAAGATGGATCAGGAAACGATTGAACAAGTGATCGAATCAGATGATGTCATTGCTGTTGTCCCCGTGCCAGAAAACAAGCTGCGCAATGATGTGGCAGCTACCATCATTCATTCGGACAAGCTGGCCTCGACAGGGTACACGGGAAAGGGACAAATTGTTGGAGTCGCCGATACTGGACTTGATACAGGAAAGCTTCAAGCGATGCATCCAGATTTTAACGGCCAGATTGAGAAGCTCATTTCACTTGGCCGACCGAATGATGCAAGTGATGTCCACGGTCATGGTACACATGTAGCCGGTTCTATTGTGGGCACAGGAGAAGCATCAGATGGACAGTATAAAGGAACGGCACCGGGTGCGAAGCTCGTTTTTCATTCCATAGAGACCGCAAAAGGGAAGCTCAACACGGATGTCGAGACCATATTGCAGGAAGCGTACGAAGAGGGAGCACGGATTCACTCCAATTCATGGGGGACGAATGATAAGGGAGCGTACAGCCTATCATCGCTTCTGTTTGATCGCTTTTTATGGGAGCATCCAGATATGACGGTGCTTGTTGCGGCTGGGAACGATGGCGAGAAAGGCTATAAAACGATTGGGAGCCCAGCCACTGCTAAAAACGTCATCGCTGTTGGCGCTACGGAAAATGTTCGGCCCAGCATGGGGAAGAACTCCGATAAAGCGGACGACGTGTGGGTATCGAGCAGTCGCGGTTTAACGGACGACGGGCGTTTGAAGCCTGATATTGTCGCGCCTGGTTCAGCGATCTTGTCCACGCGCTCTTCACTGGCACCGAGCAAAAATTTCTACAAGCGTTTTAATGAACATTACGCATATATGAACGGCACGAGCATGGCTACGCCGATTTTAGCGGGCGGTGTGGCACAAATCCGGGAATTTTTGCAAGAAGAAGGGGAAAAAAATCCGAGCGGTGCATTAGTAAAAGCCATGCTGTTAACTAGTGCAGACAACTTGGATGAAGACATGCGAGAGCAAGGCTTCGGCCGAGCCAATCTGGAGCAGGCGATTGAAACGAACTTCAAGGACGAGAAGGATGGCATTCGCACGCGTGAAAAAGTCACATATAAGGTCAAGGTCTCGGATGATTCCAAGCCTTTGGCAATTACGCTTGCGTGGACGGATTATCCTGCTGCCATTGTCGCAAAGCGTGCACTCGTCAACGATTTGAATCTGAAGGTGACAACACCAAGTGGAGAAAAGCTGAACGGCAACGACTTTTTTGAGGCCCCGTACAACGACGAAGTGGACAACCTGAACAACGTTGAACAGGTATGGATTACTGAGCCGGAAGAGGGAACCTACACAGTGACGGTCGAAGGCTATAACATTCCGAAAGGACCTCAGCCGTATGCGCTAGCGACAACGGGAAAATGGCAAAAGGCCGATGATGAGGAAGAGGAAAAGCCACCGGGTGAACAAGAACCTTTCCGAACAGGAAAGCTGGCGAAAAAGCAGAAATACATGGATTATTTAATTCGCGTCAATGAGCCTGGGGATTTGGAATTGTCCGTAGACTGGAATGAGGATGCAGATGTCGATTTGTACGTGTATAACAGTCGTTCAAAAGAGCTTGCTTCTGCCGCAACCTCTGACAGTCCTGAACGACTAACGGTGAATATCGAACAAACCGGTTTGTACAAAATCCGTGTTGCGTTAACGGAAGGCAAAGAAGCGAAGTATCGCTTGTATATGAATAAGCCAGGAAAATAAATCAAAGACACAACCTCCGTCTTCTAAACAGATGAAAGGTTGTGTCTTTTTTAGTGCTGCTCTTCTTTGCTTAACCACTCCCGTGCACGCATGGCGATTTCCAGGCAAATTCTGTTTTGTGTTGCCGTGTAATCCTCACCGAGAATTTCTTCGATTTTTTCCAAGCGATGATAGAGCGTTTGACGATGAATGAACAGTTTTTCCGCAGCCTCCTGCTTGGATAGGTTAACATCCAAATAGACACGCAGCGTATGAACAAGCGAGGAGCCGTGTGCTTGGTCATGGGCTAACAGCGGGCCGAGGTAATCGCTTATGAAAGTCTTTAACACAGGCTCACTAGGTACGTGGAACAGGAGTCGGAACAATCCGAGATCAGCGAAAAATGGACTGGATGATTCCTGACAAAAAGCCAGTGCCTGTTCCGCCTCTGCGAGGTGTCGTCCAGCGTCAGACAACAGTTTCCCGGCTCGACTGACGCCCATCCAGATTTGAACCTCCGCCCCTAGCATTTGTGTCATGATTCTTTTGACATCGCGAAAGGCTTTTTCCAGGGTACGACGGGAATCTGCAAGCGGCCGCTGCTCGATCAATAAAAAGTAAAAGCGATGGCCCTTGCAACGTATGAAAGGACGAAAGTGATGACGAGTCAATAGTGAACGGAAGATAGCCGTCAGATCGTGCGGCGGAAGGGAATCATCGGCCAGGTTCTTCGGCTTCTCAAACGATAAAATAATCATGTGATATGCCGAGGATTTACCGCTGCCCGTGATACCAAGCAAGGAACGGATTTGTTCCTCCGGTATGGAGCGGTTGGCAATCAAATCATCAAACAGCCGGTTTTCAGTAGCAAGCGCCTGTTCCTCCACAAACATTTTCCTCATTAAAATTTGGGCCATTGCGCTGACCGTATTGTCTAAGGTCAGGAGCAAATACTCATCCGGACTGCGTTCATACAAAACAATGCCGACATAGGAGAGCACATGACCCATTGCCATCACTGGTTGATAGGCAAGCTGCCTGGTCGCAGATAGAGAAAGGAAGCGGACGCCAGCTACACTACTATCCAGTTCGGAAAAATGAGACCGCATCAAATCGCTCATCTCCACTGCAACATCATGCGGTACCACTGGGGCGAATTGTGTGGAGCCATCTGGTGCGTAATAGAAGACCTGCGTCTGAACCGCCACCTGAAAATGCTGCAATAGCTTGGGTATGCCCGCTGCCTGCAGGCTGAGCTGCTGCAAACTGCGAGAGTATGCTTCGAGATTGCGAAGTGCTTGCATCTGCGCATGGATCAAATGCTCGTGCAAATCTTGCGTAATATCCACAAAGCGGACAGGCTGATGAAAGACGAGCAACGGAAACTGGTGGTGGTTCGCCAACTCTAGCATATCTTCAGGGATGGAGGGGATGTAACGTCCCAGTTCTATGCACAACCCGACTGCTTTTCGGCGAATGAGTTCTGTTAAATACGCAAGCCGCTTTTCCTTTTCTTCGCCAAATCCTAGCCCGGTTGATAGGATCAGCTCGCCGCCATTTAAAAACTGTCCCGTATCAGCAGTCTCCAAGACGTGGACCCAGCGAACAGGACGGGACAGACCGCGATGCCCCGCCACCACTTGGGCATGCTGAAACAATGGACGCTTGATGATTTCTGCAATGGTCAGGCGCAAATCGTTGCTCATCAGGATCACCTCTTCCGTTTACACTCTGTATGATTAACCCTACGTAATGCGTTACGCTTTGTCTAGTGCTGACAGGCATTATTTTTGGATAAAATGGAATTGTCAATGAATTGAACGTGAGGAGTTGAAGGGATGAACACAGCTATCGTTGGAAATCCGTTGAAAAACTACATCGGAGGGCAGTGGGTAGATTCACTGACGACACGTTTTGAGGATGTACCCAATCCAGCAACAGGAGAATTGTTGTCGCGCGTGCCACTGTCGACGAAAGAAGATGTGGACAAGGCTGTTGCTGCTGCAAAGGAAGCGTTTGTGAGCTGGAGTGCTACCCCTGTCGTTGATCGTGCGCGCATTATGTTTCGTTTTCATAGTCTTCTCGTCAAGCACGAGGATGAACTCGCCCGGATGATCACCATGGAGAACGGGAAAAATCTGCCTGAGGCACAGGCAGAGCTATTGCGTGGGCTGGAAATGGTAGAGTTCGCTTGTGGGATGCCAACACTGATGATGGGGGAAACATTGCCCAATATCGCAAACAGCATCGACAGTCAGGTGATCCGATTTCCGTTGGGGGTAGTGGGCGGGATTACCCCATTTAACTTCCCGGTGATGGTCCCGATGTGGATGTACCCGATTGCGATTACCGCAGGAAATACGTTTGTCCTGAAGCCCTCGGAGCGTACGCCGCTGTCTTCGATTCGGATTGCTGAACTGCTCAAGGAAGCAGGGCTGCCAGACGGTGTATTCAATGTCGTAAACGGTGCGCATGATGTCGTCAATGGTCTGTTGGAGCATCCGGATGTTAAAGCGATCTCCTTCGTCGGCTCGCAACCAGTTGCGGAATACGTGTACAAGACAGCAGCGGCGAACGGGAAGCGTGTGCAAGCCCTGGCTGGGGCGAAAAATCACCATTTGGTCATGCCTGACACGGATTTGAAGCGCGCAGCAAAAACAATTACGAGCTCAGCATTCGGCTGTGCAGGAGAGCGGTGTATGGCAGCCAGCGCTGTAGTAGCTGTTGAGGAGATTGCCGATGAGCTGATCGCACATCTGATCGAGGAAGCCAGTGCTCTCGCAATGGGAAATGGATTGGAGGAGGGCATCGATCTCGGGCCAGTCATCCGTGATTCGCACTTGTCCAAAGTACATGACTATATCGAAAAAGGTGTCGCGTCTGGTGCCGCGCTAGTTCGCGATGGTCGCGAGGACGCGAAACAGCTGCCGGATGGTTACTTCCTCGGGCCAACGATTTTTGACAAGGCAGATGCCGAGATGGTCATTGTCCGCGACGAGATTTTCGCGCCTGTCCTGAGTGTCATGCGTGTAAAAGACTTTGAAGAGGGCTTGGAGACGATCAGCCGCTCGCGTTTTGGCAATGGGGCGACCATCTATACGAACAACGGAAAATGGGGAAGAGAATTCGTTCAGCAGGTGGAAGCGGGTATGGTTGGTGTCAATGTAGGGGTGCCTGCTCCGATGGGCTTCTTTGCTTTCTCAGGCTGGAAGCAGTCCTTTTACGGTGATTTGCATGCAAATGGAAAAGACGGTGTCCTCTTTTTCACGAAGAAAAAAACGGTCACATCCAGATGGTTCGAAGATGGCGATACAAGCATTGGTTCGCAAAAAGTATTTGTAAAGTAACCTCTAACGAAAAAATAAGGAGGATGGCGCGATGGAGCAAGGACAAGTGACGAAAGATTTTGATAAAGAGAGCTTGCTGGATGCCGACCGTTCGCATATGTGGCACCATATGTCCCCCTACAACCCCAATCCGATGATCGTAACAGAAGCGAGCGGATCGTGGATCACCGATATCGACGGGAACCGATATCTGGATGGAATGTCTGGCTTGTGGTGCGTCAACGTTGGCTATGGCCGACAGGAGCTCGCAGACGCCGCTTACGAGCAGTTGAAGCAATTGGCTTATTTTCCACTCACACAAAGCCACGTCCCTGCCATTCGTCTATCCGAGAAGATCAGCGAATGGCTTGGCGAGGAGTATCGCGTTTTCTTTTCCAACAGCGGCTCGGAAGCGAACGAGGTCGCATTCAAGATTGCCCGTCAATATCATCACCAGAACGGGGAGCCGGGCCGTTACAAATTCATTTCGCGACATCGGGCTTACCACGGAAATACGATGGGGGCCCTCGCTGCAACTGGTCAATCCATACGCAAGGAAAAATATGAACCATTGGCGCCAGGCTTTCTTCATGTACCGCCGCCTTACTGCTATCGCTGTCCGGCTGGAAAATCGTACGGCAAATGCAATCTGGAGTGCGCCCAATATTACGATCAAGTGATCAATTGGGAAGGTGAAAAGACAGTCGCAGCGGTCATCATGGAGCCGACCATTACGGGGGGAGGCGTCCTTGTTCCTTCGCCGGAATACATGCCAAAAGTGCGGGAAATCTGCGATAAGTACGGCGTGTTGATGATCGTGGACGAGGTCATCTGCGGATTCGGTCGCTCCGGTCAAAAGTTCGGCCACCAAAACTTTGGAATCAAGCCAGACATTGTGACCATGGCCAAAGGTATTACGAGCGCCTACCTGCCACTTTCTGCAACGGCTGTTCGGGCCGAAATCGCAGATAAATTCAATGAGCAGGGGAATAATCTGCATTTCCGTCATGTCAATACGTTCGGCGGCAATCCGGCGGCATGCGCACTTGCCCTGAAAAATCTCGAAATTTTAGAAGAGGAAAAACTGGTGGAGAGAGCGGAGGAACTTGGTGCAGAATTGCGTGCCAAGCTGGCGTTTCTCGCAGAACATCCATACGTGGGAGACATTCGCAGCTTCGGCTTCCTGATGGGGATCGAAATGGTAGAGGATCGCAAAACAAAGGAACCTGCGGCGCCAGCTAAATTGACACAGGTGATTGCCGAGTGCAAGAAGCGTGGGCTAATCATTGGGCGCAATGGCGACACCATTCCGAGCTTCAACAATGTGCTGACACTCTCGCCACCGTTTACCACGACGAGCGATGATATCGATTTTATTGCGCAGGTTATGAAGGAAGCCTTTGATACATTGAGTAGGAGTAGCTTGGACGAAAAGACGAATAGATGAAAGCAGCGGCAGACTAGGAGATGCGAAAATCCTAGTCTGTCGCTGTATTTATTCAACGATGGAGTTGATAGCGCTTTTGCAGCTTTGCTCGATGTGCTTCCAAAATTTCTTCAAAAGGAACCTCGTATTGATTTGCCAGCAAGATTAAATTCCCAAGTACATCGCCCAGCTCTTCCACCAGTTCCTGCCGAGCTTCCGCTGCGGGCTTTTCCCCTTCATCCGGACGATCTCGACCAATTTCAATGGCGCGAACAGCTCTTGCCAGTTCGCCGGCTTCTTCCATTAGAAAACCTACACGAATAAACGGACCGTACGCTGTCCATCCGCGTTCTTGATAAAAATCTCCAACCTATTTTTGAAACTCAGTTATATTCACATATATCTGTCCCTTCCTGATTTTAGTATAATTATATTACACGCAAAGAAATTCAGGAAAAGCCATTCTACTTCAACAAGTTTTTGGGAGGATGACATGAAACGTATTTGTGTTTATGCAGGTTCCAATCCAGGTGTAAATCCACTTTTTGAGCGGTACGCACTGGAGTTGGGAAAAGAACTGGTCGCTCGTGGTCTTGAATTGGTCTATGGTGGTTCAAGCATGGGACTGATGGGGCGCGTGGCAAATGCTGTACTGGAAGGCGATGGCAAAGCGATCGGCGTCATGCCTACAGGACTGTTCCGTGGAGAAATCGTACATAAAGGGCTGACAGAATTGCATGAGGTCTTGACGATGCACGAGCGCAAAGCGAAAATGATCGATTTGTCTGATGGCTTCATTGCTTTGCCGGGCGGATTGGGTACCTTTGAAGAAATTTTTGAAGTGGTGAGCTGGGGTCAAATTGGCATTCACCAAAAGCCAATCGGACTGTTGAACGTGGACGGCTACTATACGCCGCTGATGCAAATGGTGGAGCATGCGACTGAAGCCGGATTTATTCCCGCTATGCAGGGCGAATTGATCCTGTGCGAGAGTGATCCCGCTATTTTGCTAGATCGGATGCGAGAGTACACACCTCCAGTGAAAGTAAACAAATGGTCGGAACTGGAAAAATAAGAACGTGAAAAAAATAACTTGAAGCCCTCCATTTGTGGGAGGACTTCGGGTTATTCTAGTTATTGACAGGATGAATGCAGGAGTGTTAATGTAGTTGATTATATCCCTAGTAAACACACAGGAATAATATCAATATGATTCGTCTTCATACGTCAGGAGGATACTTCATGAACAGATCAGCGAAATGGCTACAACTCTCCACTTCAGCTGCCGTACTCTCAGCGGCACTCGTTTTTCCAACGGCAGTCGGTGCTACAACGAAAACAACGGTAGAAGCACACGTAGAGTGGAACAGCTTTTTGCAGCAGCAATACGGTGTGACTTTTGACAAGACGGTAACTCGCGAGCAATTTGAGAAAGCGTTGCTCAAGATCGTATCTACTACAACAAGTATATCGGAAAAAGACCTGTCAGCCAAAACTTTCTTGCCTGCATCAAAAGATACCTCCAAGCTGGTTGTATGGGAAGCAGTCAGCGCTGCCGCAAAAGCTGCTGAGTTAAAAGAACTCGGGTATACATATAGCGAAGAAAAAGTAGCGGCTGCCTTGAAAAAAGCAGGGATTTCGTATAAAAAAGGCGGCGCGCTTACTTTGCAGGCTGCACAAGAGCTGGCTGTGGCCATTGACACGGGCCTTGTGTCCGCCAATGTATTGAAGTCAGCTACTGTAGAAGGAGCAGTATCCGCAGAGCTTGCGAGTCAATTGCTAGCAAAAGTAGCAGAGTTCCATGGCTCTGCCAAAAACTATCTGGGCACAATCGCCGATGCAGAGATTTTTGGCAAGCTCGCACAGGCATGGAACGAATCGCAAATCATCAAAGCCGGTGAATTGCAAGCGCTCGTAGACAAAGGCTTGAAGCAAAACCTAATTACTGGGTACAATCTGAAGGATGCCGCATTCGATCCTCATTTTGATCCACAGCGCACGATTACGTATGGGCATAGTGATATCGCTCACGCCATTCAATTAATCGGCCTGTTAAAAAGTGAAGGCGTCAATGCCAAGGTTCAATTTGAGCCGAAAACATCTGCCTTCATTTACTTGAAGGAATGGGGAGAGCCTGTTCAAACAGCCGATTATCAAGTGGTTCAGATTGAAAACGGCAACTACATTGCGTATGCCAAGGAGTACGATCTCAGCTTGGAATTCGACAGTGTAGAAGAGAAAGAGAAGTTCCAGCCACTTGTTTTGAAATATGCCAAACGGGATCAAGAGGACATGACCGGATTGCTCAAGGCTTCTTGGTGGCAGCCGCTTTATCATTCTCGTACGGAGCTGGCAGAGTATGCTGTCATTACGAACAACGTGTTAAAAGATGGTCGTTATGTCGTGCAGTCTTTCTCCCTGAATGAAGAATCACCAAAGGTTGTGGAAGGCTTCCAAAAGCTGAATGACAAAGTAAAGGTAGAGACATACAAATTTTGGGTAGATCAACCGTTCTTTAATTATCTCAACGGCGAATCGAAGTAATATACCGTGCATCGAAAAGCGTCCTTCCCTTCACAACATCGGGGGAGTGGACGCTTTATTCTGTTACATGGATCATGGATGAAAAAATCCGTTTAGCGGATTTTGTCTATTTCTGGTATAATTTAGGGATAACCGTTGTTTTGTGGCGATGGTTGTACAGTTATGCTGATAGTTTGGGAGGGAATGAAGTGGAAAAGAAAGCGATAATGCTACTGTTGTCCTGCTGTTTGTTCGCTTCGACAGCATTCGCAGCAAGCGCATCAACGACAATGCCAACGACGCCGCAAAGCGGTACAGGAACTTCCGTGCAGGCACCAGCAGATTTGTCAAAAGGGCTGCTCGTGAGTACCTTCACTTCCCATCAGTGGAAACAAGATTCGCTTACGAATCTACTGGGGAAATCCGGAAAAGAGTTTGATGATTATGTGTATTACCCACAAGGAATCAGCATGAAGTGGGACGAAAACAAGCAAGCGTTTGCCGTTCTCGTTGAACCTTCCTATAAAGGCGAAGTTGTAAAAGGTATTACGACCTCCAAAAGAAAAGACGAGATCGTCCGAGTCTTGGGTAAACCACATTTTTCCGATGAAAAGCTTGATTTGATTGGCTATGCGGAACAGGGCTATCACTTGTTTTTCACGTTTGCTCAGGATAAAGTAAAAGCCATTTCCATTTATCGTCGTGATCAGATCGCCGATACAAAAGCACTTGTTGATATGGCTAAAAATTTGCAAGACTATGGTGAAAAATTAGGGGCACCCGCAGAATATGCTGATTTTTCTATCTTTGGAGCATGGGGTAAGCCGGATTTTTCGTACCATCTCAGAGGAATCGGTACATATGCGTGGGAGTATCCATCCAGAGGCATCGCCTACGATGGTATGCCAGATGATGCAACGCTAACCATCTACAGTAATTTTGCGAGCAAAGACAAGCTCGCTGATTTGAAAAACGTAAAAAACATTGTCTTTTCCAAAGAAGATTCCCTGTTCTTGATCGAAAAACTGAGAATCGAAACCGAAAAAGAAAAAATCGAATTGGCGAAAAAAGCTGGAATCCCATCACCAGACAAGAAAAAAATCGCGGTGATTGATTCAGACAATTTGTACAATACCGCGAATGTTCGCTTCTATCAGCCAGACTACACACCGCAAGCCCAGCTGTTTCCAGGTTATTTTATCGATGAAGTAACATGGCTGGACAACAACTGGATTTTGTATCAGACAATGATGGGTGTGGGAGTTTATCACGTTACTACCCATGAAAAGATAGAAATTGCAGGGATAGAGAAAAAGGCAAACGAGCCGTTTGATATGTTGGATGTCAATACAGTCAAGCCTGATCTAACGAAAAAAGCAATTGTGTTTGAAGTCGGCATGAAAGAGAAGAATCAGACTTACACGGTTCGCTATAAAATCACGGGCGACAAAATCACGTTTACCTGGTAGAGAGCAGGGATTATCGTTCTTTTTTGGCGCTGATGGGCGACCTGACTGCTTCCTTCTCGGCCAAGTACGAGCGCATGCCTCGAACGAACAACTCACGAAGGACTTCCTGCTGTGTTTTGCTGCTGACAAGAGAGCGAATGAGCTCCAGCTCAGCAACCAATTCTGAATCAAGGTGAAGATTGACAGTCTTCCCTTTGGTTCGCGGGTGCAGCTCGTAGTACTCCGCTGATTTTTTTACGATTCCTTCGATGACAACAGCTTCGCCCAACCATTCCTGGTCGGGGATATACAAGCATGGTGCTTCTAAAATAATATGGGTCAGCTCCTCGCTAAATCGGATGGCGAGGGTCTGGCCCTTTTTTTTATGCAAGTCGCGGATTTGTCGCGATCTTTCTTGATTGGCAACTGTATTTTCCAGCGTGATTACGGCCAGTTCCATAGCGCCTCCTTACGGGATAAGCAGTTCTTCTTCTGATATCGACAACAATACTTCTCCCGTTTTTTCCAATTGGACTTGGTAGGTGAAGTGCTGATCGCTTCGCTCGACGGAGGTGATAATTCCCCAACAGCATATGTTCTCTCTTGTGAGCTGGACACGGTCCAAAACCTCGTAGCTCGGGCGAAGATACCCTTTTTTATATAGATAAGTGAGCACGGATTCTCGAGGGAAAAGAAATCGTTTGTTTCCTTGTTTATTGACCAAAAGGGGGAAGGTCTCCCGTTCGTCTATACAATCCCCTAAATAGCCTTGATCTGCCCAGCGTTTGACGGTAGCCATACTGCCGACACGGCCAACTTTTGTCTCCATGATGTCGAGTATTTCGCGTGAAGAGAGAAAAGCTTTTCGTCTTTCGAGTTGTGTCAGGTAGTTTTTTCGCTCGGTTTCCAATTGGGTGAGAAGCGCATGTGCATCCGCGATTTTTTGTTTCACTACCTTGATTTCCAGATCGTAATCCTTCATACGGGACGGCCCTTTCTTCCTTGTTTGTTTTTATCCTATTCGATCATGAAATCATTCATGTCAATCCAAGCAGATTGATTTCGTTTCGTTGCTAGGCAAATACGAAATGTAACAATCATAAAAAAGCGATTTCGCACATTGATTAATAGCAAGCATGTTTAGATCTGGTGAGGAGGTTGTGGACAGATGAGCATACCGAATGAACTCGCGAAAAACTTCGCGGAAGTCGTGCCTGCCCTAAAACCGATGGAAGCCATCAATGAGGCGAATCGCTGCTTGTATTGCTACGACGCACCTTGTATTAAGGCTTGTCCCACGTCGATTGATATCCCTTCCTTTATCAAAAAAATTGCGACCGGGAATTTGTTCGGATCAGCCCGGACTATCATGGAATCGAATCCAGTCGGGGCGAGCTGTGCGCGCGTATGTCCAACCGAGGAGCTGTGTGAGGGTGCTTGTGTACTCCATTCAGCTTCCAAGCCCATCATGATCGGCCTTCTCCAGCGTCACGCGACAGACTGGGCAATCCAAA
Source organism: Brevibacillus sp. DP1.3A (assembly GCF_013284245.2). NCBI lineage: Bacteria > Bacillati > Bacillota > Bacilli > Caryophanales > Paenibacillaceae > Brevibacillus > Brevibacillus sp. DP1.3A. The sequence goes on from NZ_CP085876.1 coordinate 3,074,950, forward strand.
ATCAAGCAACGCTTTTTTCAAAAGGCGAAGCAAATGGAAAACGGGTAGCCGTCGTCGGAGCGGGCCCGGCAGGATTATCAGCAGCGCGTGAGCTTGCGCGTCTCGGTTACGCGGTTACGGTATTTGAAGCGAAAGAAAAGGCAGGAGGATTGAACACGTACGGCATCGTGTCGTTCCGTCTACCACAGGAAATTTCGCTATGGGAAGTAGAGCAAGTAGAGGCACTGGGGGTAGAGATACGTACCAATACGCGAATCGGCGTGGATGTAGCGCCAGAAGAGCTATTGGACCAGTATGATTCCATCCTGTTGGCAGCCGGTATGGGCATTGTCCCTCAGCTGCATATCCCGGGAGAAGAACTAGAAGGTGTCCTCGATGCGATTGCACTCGTGGAGGAGACCAAGACCAAGCCACTATCAGACGAAATGCTCGGCAAAAAAGTCGTAATCATCGGTGCGGGGAATACGGCGATTGACGCTGCCACCTGTTCGAAACGGCTGGGTGCAGACAATGTCCAGATTCTGTATCGGCGGACGGTTCAAGAGATGTCCTGTTATCAGTTTGAGTACGAATTCGCCAAGCAGGATGGCGTAGAATTCCGCTGGCTCGTTGCCCCAACGCGTGTATTGGAGGAAAACGGCCGCGTGAAGGGCTTGGAACTGGTGCGTATGGAGCTAGGTGAGCCGGATGAGAAAGGTAGAAGGCGGCCAGTAGAAATTCCAGGCAGTCATTTTGTCATCGAAGTAGATTATGTCGTCAAAGCGATCGGACAAAACAGACATCTCTCTTTGGTTGAATCACTTGGGCTCCAACATCGTAATGGGATTGTCGAGGTCGAGGAAGGCACCTATCGAACCTCCCATGGCAAAGTTTACGCGGCGGGCGATGTCATTTTTGGTGGAGGCAAGACAGATGCGATGGTAGTCGATGCAGCCAATCACGGGAAACGAGCGGCTTATGCCATTCACCAATCGCTCCGTGATCAAAAACAGTCAGTATAAAGGAGGAGACCTATCATGGCAGATCTCAGCATTAATCTGGCGGGAATCCAATCCCCGAATCCATTTTGGTTGGCCTCTGCGCCGCCGACCAATTCAGGCTACCAAGTACAGCGTGCCTTTGAAGCAGGCTGGGGTGGCGCGGTCTGGAAGACACTCGGAGAGCCGATCATCAATGTCACCTCTCGCTTTGCCGGTCTGAACTTCGGGGGACAGCGCGTCTTTGGTTTCAACAACATTGAACTGATTACGGACAAACCGCTTGAGGTCAATTTGAAGGAAATGGATGAAACGAAGCGCCGTTTTCCGAAGCACACGTTGATTGCGTCGCTAATGGTTGAACATAAACAGGAAGCATGGCACGAGATTGTCAAAAAGGTGGAGGCAATCGGTGTAGACGGTCTGGAACTGAATTTTGGCTGTCCGCACGGCATGGCAGAACGCGGGATGGGCTCTGCGGTCGGTCAGCATCCAGATTTAATCCGACAGCAGGTCGAATGGGTAAAAGAAGTCGCCCAAACTCCTGTCATCGTCAAGCTCACCCCAAACATTACGGACATTCGCTTTACTGCACGGGCCGCGAGCCAGGGTGGAGCCGATGCCATTAGCATGATCAACACCATTAACAGCTTGATGGGGGTTGATCTCGATAAATGGCTGCCGATCCCACATGTAGATGGAAAAGGGGCGCACGGCGGCTATTGTGGACCAGCAGTCAAACCAATCGCCCTGAACATGGTCGCAGAATGTGCACGAGATCCCAAGGTTGGTATCCCGATCTCTGGCATTGGGGGAATCTCTGATTGGCGCGATACCGTTGAATTTTTGCTGATGGGAGCAACGGGTGTTCAAGTATGTACAGCCGCCATGCATCATGGATTCCGAATCGTGGAAGACATGATTGATGGACTTAACAATTACCTGGATCAGCGTGGGATTGCGTCCGTAATGGATATTGTCGGAAAAGCTGTGCATACGTACTCAGATTGGGGCCATCTGAATCTGAATTACAAGGTCGTGGCGCGCATCCATGAAGAGACCTGTATTAACTGCAACAAGTGTCATATCGCTTGTGAGGACACCTCACATCAATGCATTGACATTGTTCCTGATGCAGCGACAGGCAAAGAGCGCTTGGTTGTACGAGAAGAAGATTGTGTAGGCTGTAATTTGTGCTCCATCGTTTGTCCAGTGGAAGGTACGATTGAGATGGTCGAGATCCCGAGCGACAAAGCCCCTCTCAGCTGGAATCAGCGGCAGGCTGCTTTGGCTGCGGGTGGTAGCTGCGAGCTGTAAAGCAGTCATGTTTTCGGCGTGGGATGCATAGCGTGTACAAGGGAAGGCATGTCTACTCAGTGACGGGTTGAAGGGGAGATGATCATCGGATGAAAAAATGGATTCGAAATGGCACAATCGTGACAGCGTCAGACACGTATCAAGCGGACATCTTGATCGAAGGGGATAAGGTAGTCGCAATCGGCTCTAATCTGGATGGGAAAGATGCCGAAGTCATCGATGCTACCGGATACTATGTTTTCCCGGGTGGGATTGACCCACATACCCATCTCGATATGCCTTTTGGCGGAACGGTTACTTCCGATAACTTTTATACAGGAACGAAGGCAGCAGCATTTGGAGGGACGACGAGCATCATCGATTTTTGCCTGACGAATAAAGGGGAGCCATTGCATTCATCCATTTCGACCTGGCACGAAAAAGCAAGGGGAAAAGCGGTCATCGACTACGGCTTCCATCTGATGGTTTCAGATGCGAACGATCAAGTGCTCGAGGAATTAGGAGCAGTCGTACGAAATGAAGGAATTACTTCGCTCAAAGTATTCATGGCCTACAAAAATGTGTTGATGGCCGATGATGAGACGCTATTTAAAACGTTAGTCCGGGCTAAGGAACTAGGTGCCTTGGTACAGGTCCATGCAGAGAATGGAGACGTTCTAGACTATTTGATCAAGCAGGCCATTGCAAAAGGGCAGACAGACCCCGTGTACCACGCTTACACCCGCCCACCTGAAGCAGAAGGAGAAGCAACGGGACGTGCGATTGCACTGACTGCACTGGCAGAAGCCCAGCTGTATGTCGTGCATGTATCGTGTGCTGAGGCTGTGCGCCGGATCGCAGAGGCTCGCGAAAAAGGATGGAATGTGTACGGGGAGACATGCCCGCAATATTTGGTGCTCGATATTACGGATCTACAGAAGCCGGGCTTTGAAGGAGCGAAGTATGTCTGGTCGCCACCACTTCGGGAAAAGTGGAATCAGGACGTCCTGTGGAGCGCATTGAAAAATGGCATTTTGCAAACGGTTGGCTCCGATCACTGTTCCTTTAATTTTTCCGGTCAAAAAGAGCTGGGGCTAGGAGATTTCACGAAAATCCCGAATGGTGGACCGATCATTGAGGACCGGATGCGCCTCCTCTTCTCAGAAGGGGTAGCAAAGGACAAGATCAGCCTCAATCAGTTCGTTGATATGACCTCTACAAAAGCAGCCAAACTGTTCGGGATGTTCCCGCAAAAAGGAACGATTGCGGTAGGCTCGGACGCGGATATCGTATTGTTTGATCCAACGGTGAAGCGAACGATCTCCGTTGAAACTCACCATATGAATGTCGACTACAATCCATTTGAAGGGATGGTAGTGAACGGCGATATCATCTCGGTGCTTTCGCGCGGCTCATTTGTCATTCGCGATCAGCAATTCGTCGGTCAAGCCGGTGCTGGACGCTTTGTAAAACGATCGACCTTTGCAAGACCGTAAGAAGGGACAGCGTAAAAAGGCGAGGAGGGTGATTATGGCAGATATCATTCGCATCGGTTTGATTCAGGCGAAAAACGATGTCCACGGAGACGAACCGGTTCATTTGCACAAAGAAAAAGCCATTGAGAAGCATGAGAAGATGGTGCGGGAGGCGGCAGCCAAGGGGGCACAAATCATCTGTCTTCAGGAAATCTTCTATGGCCCGTATTTTTGTGCCGAGCAGCAACTGAAATGGTATGAATCAGCGGAAGAAGTCCCAAACGGACCAACCGTGCAACTTTTCTCTTCCCTTGCCCGCGAATTAGGAACCGTACTCATTTTACCTGTATACGAGCGCGTAGGGATCGGTACGTATTACAATACGGCCGCTGTGATTGATGCGGATGGCACGTATTTGGGCAAATATCGTAAGCAGCATATTCCGCATGTCGGAGTGGGCAGCAGCGGGTGCGGATTCTGGGAGAAATATTACTTTAAGCCTGGCAATCTTGGTTATCCCGTTTTTGAAACTGCTTTTGCCAAGGTCGGGGTCTATATATGCTATGACCGCCATTTTCCAGAAGGCGCACGACTGCTGGGCTTGAATGGGGCGGAGATCGTATTCAATCCGTCAGCGACGGTCGCCGGCTTGTCTGAATACTTATGGAAGCTCGAGCAGCCTGCTCATGCCGTAGCCAACGGATATTATGTGGCAGCGATCAATCGGGTAGGGACAGAAGCACCGTGGAACATGGGAGAGTTTTACGGACAATCGTACTTGGTCGACCCGCGTGGGCAATTTGTAGCCATCGGGAGTCGGGATCAGGACGAGGTCATTCTCGCTGAAATGGACCGTAACAAAATTCATGAGGTGCGGGATACGTGGCAATTTTACCGGGATCGTAGACCGGAGACCTACGAAGATATGGTAAAGCTATTACCTTAATACAAGAGTGAGGGAGGTGCCGGATACGCGCCTTCCTCCTTTTCACATCATTGGAAGGATTCCATCAGAGTCAAAAGGAGCGTTCAGGGATGAGGCAGATTGTATATCGAGGGGTCGAATACGGTGAGGGACTTCGCGTCGTGAAAACACAAAAGTATGAGAGGGCAGAACGGCGTCATTTTACAAACGGTGCTAGTGCAAAGGCAGTGTTTGGCGCTGGTGTTTACTTGGTGAGCAATCCGGAAATCGCCGCACAGTATGCGATTTGTCATGCAGAGACCAATGGGGAGAAGGCAGTTGTGTTGAGCCAGCAGCTACATTTGCAGGGTCTCGTTTGTTTGGACGAGCGCTATGGGGAAAATGAACTGCGCATCGATGCATTACGTGCTGATTATTCAGAAGAGGAACTCGAACAGAGACAGAACGGAATGGGCTATGAAGAGTGGCTGGAATGGACAGGGGATAAGGTGCGTGCGTATTTGATTGCCTGTGGATACCGGGGAATTCGGTATCGGATCAGCCCAGAGCTAACGTATTATATCTGCTATGAGCCTGACGTTCAAATTGAAGAGATTGCGATTCTATCTGTGCTCGATGTGTGAGTAAGCGACTACGACTATCGACTTATTCGACAAACTTTGGTAAGATTAGACAATATTCGCGCTTTTTCTAGCTTACCTATTTGACACAGGAAGGATTGCCGCAACGATGAGTCTATTACGTAATCTTAGCACCCGAGCCAAACTGTTTAGCTTGATTGTGATGATGGCCGTCTTTTTATGTGCTGTCGGATTCACCGGATATTTTCATGTGCAAGTCCAAGGTGAACGCATTCAGGCCATGTATGAAGAGCAGCTTCTTCCCGTTAAGTGGATTAATGACTGGAGACAAGAAATCCGCGCGATTGACGGATTGGTCTATAAAATGATTCTCGATCCATCTCCTGCAGTCTTTGCCGAATACAAGACTGAATTGGATTTACGAATGGAAACAGCAAATCAAACGTTCCAATACCTTCAGAACTCTAAGCTGGATGCGCAAGAACAAGAAAGAGTGACCATGCTAAAGGAGCTCATCGAGCAGTATCGCAAAGACCAGGGCGAGGTCATTAAAATGATCCGCGAGGGGAAAGCGGATCAAGCCTATTCGTTTTATCGTGCAACGGATAAGACGCTGAATTGGATTAATCAGGAACAACTTGAATGGGCGAATTACAAGTCAGAGCAGGCAGTCGCCATGCAGAAGGAAAACCAAGACGAAACACAGGAAGCAATTACATTCCTGATTGTGGTTGGCATACTGTCGATTGTACTAGGCAGTGTACTGGGGTTCATTATCTCTCGGATGATCGCGGACCCACTGCGTATTGTTTCGAGCCGTATGCAGCAATTAGCGAACGGAAACATGGCAGTTGCCCCTGTTACCTATGTGACTCGAGACGAGGTAGGTACACTTGGAACTGCGTTCAATGAATTGGTAACGAATTTCCGTTCATTGATTGAACAAGTAAAAGTAGCGGGTGAGCAAGTCGCTGCTTCTTCTGAGGAATTGTCAGCGAGTGCGGAACAGTCCGCCTATGCAACAGAACAATCGATCAGCAGTGTGCAGCAAATTGCCTCTGCCTCTGAAGTACAGACGCAACGCACGCAAGAAAGTGTTCGTGTCATGGAAGAAATGTCGATTGCCATCCAGCGGATTGCCGATACGTCTGGAGCCGTTTCTGAAACATCGGCACAGGCAGCAGAGGATGCGGAGCAAGGAAGCATTCATATTCAGCAAGCCGTTGATCAGATGAATACGATCTCCAACTCTGTGAATCACGCAGCGGATCTCGTGCAATTGCTCGGTGAGCGGTCAGAAGCTATTGGCAAAATCGTTGATGTGATTACTGGGATTGCTTCTCAAACGAATCTGCTGGCGCTCAACGCGGCGATTGAGGCGGCGCGTGCAGGAGAACATGGCAGGGGATTTGCTGTCGTGGCAGATGAGGTTCGAAAACTCGCAGAACAGTCAGAGGAATCTGCGCGCGAGATTGCGAGACTGATTGGGGAAATCCAGCAAGAAACCACGCAGGTCGTGCATGTCATGAAGGATGGAACCCAAGAGGCTAAAAAGGGTGCAGTAGTCGTTCAAGAAGCGGGTGTCACCTTCCAGCGTATCGTAGCGTCTTCTCAGGAGGTTGCGGGTCAAATTCAGGACGTATCCGCAGCTACTGAACAAATGTCGGCAAGCATACAGCAAGTCGCATCTGCTATGGATGAAATGAATCGTCTCTCACAGGAAGCAGCCGTACATACCCAAGGCGTTTCGGCGGGGGCAGGAGAACAGCTTGCCAGCATGCAAGAAATCGCCCGTTCCAGCGCGAATCTGAATGAGCTCTCTCAAGAGCTCCAAGAGTCCATCAGTCAATTCAAATGGTAGAGTAAGTGAGCAAAAGAAAGACTGGCAAACCCAATGGGGCAGCCAGTCTTTTTTGGTTACTTGCTATTAGGAAGCAATCGTTTGTTTGTTGTTTGCTGTGATTTTTTCGTAATCGCTGGCACTCAAGATCGAAGCATCATTTTTCATCATCCACGTGTAAATCACGAGTGAAATCAGTAGTCCGATAGTCCAAGCATTGTCCCAAATAATAGTTAAGCCTGGAATGTATTTACTTATAAAAGGAATCGCAATCCCGATGAGCATCGCCCAGATGGCTCTGCCATTAAAGCCCGTTTTGTAGTTGTAGATCCCGTTTGTTTTGTACAACTCTGTTACATGAATGCGCCGCTTGCGCACAAGCCAATAGTCGGCAATGGCTATTCCGTCGATCGGGCCTAACAAGGCTCCGTACGTTCCGAGCCATAAAAAGATGTAATTGCCGAAGTTCTCTAAAATGTACCAAGGCTGCATCAAGAGCGACACGACCCCGGCGATGATGGCACCGGCTTCATACGAGAGACGGCGAGGGGCCAGATTCTCCACTGCCCGGGCGGGAGCAACGATATTGGCCGCTACGTTGGTCGTTAATGTGGCAAGAATAATTCCAATCGTTCCGAGGAAAATGGCGAAAGGCGAGAATTTAGCCAACACGGCAGCAGGGTCCCACAACGCTTCTCCGTAAATAACAACGGTAGCAGAAGCGACAGCAACTCCGATGAACGAGAAGAAACCCATCGTGGTCGGTAACGAAGAGGATTGTCCGATGATTTGGGCTTTTTGACTTTTGGCATACCGACAGAAATCCGGAATATTAAGGGCCATCGTTGCCCAAAAAGCAATTGCTCCCGTCAAGGCTGGGAAGAACACCTTCAAGAATTCTGCATTGGTAGTGAATTTCGAAGGTGCCGAGAGCATCGGGCCCCATCCGCCTGCTTTCGTAAGCGCCCAGACGAGGAGAGCCAAACTCATGATGATCAGGATGGGAGCAGCCCAAGCCTCCATTTTTTTGATCGCTTCGGGACCGCGATAGGCGACCCATACGTTTAACAGCCAAAAGCCAAAGAAGGATATCCAGAGATGTCCGGGAACATTTGCCCAGCCTGTCATCGACATCAAGAGTGTATCGATGGCAGCACCTCCGAACCAACAGTTGATGCCAAACCAGCCAGCACCAATCAAACCGCGTGCGACAGCGGGGATGTGCGCTCCTTTGGAGCCGAACCAGATGCGCGCAAAAACTGGATACGGAATGCCAAATTTCGTCCCGGCATGAGAGTTGAGAAGAATGGGAATAAGGACAATACAGTTACCGAGAATGATCGTCAAAATGGCCTGCCACCAGTTCATACCTAAGGAAATTAACCCTGCCGCCATTGCATACGTCGGCAAACAGATCGACATACCGATCCACAAGCTGGCGAAGTTGTAGGAAGTCCAGCTGTGCTCTGCTGTCCTCGTCGGTCGAAGACCTTCATTATAAAGCGGACTGTTCTTGATTGACTCTTCGCCTTCTTTTGTCAGGGTAACAATTCCTTCTGATACCGTTTGCGTCTTCATTTCTTTCCCTCCTTTGCTTTTCAAGATGTCTCGTATTCGGACAAGCGCCCTAGTTTGTCTTGAATACAAGTTGTAACATTATATTGGGCGAAAGAAGGCCTAATACCTGATTTTTCGTCGTAAAAAGACAGCCTGCAACGACCAGCTTCGCCATTGACAATGGGAATGATTCTACCTTTTTACCTATTTGGGATGGTAAGATGAAGCAAGGGGGGAGCCAGCTGTGACGACAAGAAAAATCCAAATGTCTTTGCAAACCAGAATGATCTTATTGATTACTATCGTCATTATTCTGATTGTTTCGTCAGTTGGGGCGGTGTTTTCTTCCATTGTTGCGTCTTCGATTGAAGAGCAGGTGGGCAAAAAAGCATTGAGTGTGGCGAAAATTGTTGCCAGCGATCCTGAGCTGCGTAGTGCTTTTTCAAGCGATTACCCTCCTGCGCTCATTCAACCCATCGCTGAAAACGTGCGGATGCAAACCGGAGCAGAGTTTGTGGTCGTGGGAAACCATGAGGGAATTCGGTATGCGCATCCGATTCCGGATCGGATTGGAAAGGAAATGGTGGGAGGAGATAACGAGCCCGGACTCTCGCAAGGCCAATCTTACATATCGAAGGCGGTCGGCAGCTTGGGACCATCATTGCGAGGGAAGGTACCGATCAAAAATGACAAAGGGGACATCATTGGAATCGTTTCCGTTGGGTTCCTGCTGGAAGATATCGAGGAGGCTATTGATCTCTACCAAGATCGCATACTGATCCTGACTCTTCTCGCCTTGTTGTGTGGTGTTGCTGGTGCCATTGCACTCAGTCGCTATTTAAAGCGCTTAATTTTGGGATTGGAGCCGGAAGAGATCGCATCCTTGTACGTAGAGAGAAATGCTGTACTGGAGTCAGTCCGCGAAGGAATCGTGGCGATTGACCGTAATAAACGCATCACGATGATGAACAAGGCTGCTATTCGAATTTTGAACTTACCGGAAGAAGAGTTTCATCGCAAAGAAATAGTGGAAGTGCTACCAGACAGTCGTATGCCAGAAGTTCTGGAATCAGGCGAGCATCAATTAGATCGCGAGTCCATCATGAGCGGAAAAGAAATCATTGTGAATCGACTTCCGATCAAGTTCGGAGGGAAGGTCGTAGGAGTAGTCAGCAGCTTTCGTCCCAAATCGGAAATTGATCAGCTAGCTTCTGAGTTGTCCCAAGCGAGGCGCTATGCAGATGTACTTCGCGCCCAAACACATGAATTTCACAATTTGTTGTATACCATTTCTGGTTTGTTGCAGCTTGGCTCGATTCAAGAAGCAGTCGAGCTCATTACGAGTGAAACGTCCGCACAGCAAGAGATGATTTTGTTTTTGGCGAAGCAAATTCCCGATCCGTTAATAGGGGCTTTGCTGTTAGGCATGCACAACCGAGCCAAGGAGTTGAAAATTCAATTCGTCATCCATCACGACAGTCACTTGAAGGAGCTCCCACCGACGATCAACCGACAACAGATCGTGGTTTTATTGGGAACACTGATCCAAAATGCGATGGAAGCTGTCAATGAGCCAAACGTCGAGCACAAACGAGTGGAGTGTTATTTGTCTGACACGGGCGATGAGATCATGTTCGAAATCGAGGACTCGGGTCCGGGAGTTGTGGAAGAGTTGCGAGAAAAAATATTCGAGCACGGCTTCTCAACGAAAAAAGACGAAGATCGTGGAATTGGTCTGGCTAAGGCCCATGGAATCATTAACGAATTGGACGGCTATATTCTCGTTGGCAAAAGCGAGCTAGGAGGTGCACTTTTCACAGTATCCCTACGCAAAAGAATGGAGGTGGCGTCTTGAGGAAGCTGGAGGTTCTCATCGTAGAGGACGATATGCGGATTATCGATATCAACAAGCGATTTGTCAGCAAGATTGAAGGTTTTGAAGTAATTGCTACAGCAACGAATGGGGCGGATGCAAAAGAATTGCTGTCTTGTACGCGCCCACAGCTCGTTTTGTTGGACGTATACCTGCCTGACATGCTGGGAACGGAGCTGGTCTGGTTTATTCGCCAACACTACCGCGAAGTAGACGTGATCATGATCACCGCAGCCAAGGAAATGGAAATGGTACAGGAAGCGCTACGCGGGGGAGTATTCGATTACATCGTCAAGCCGCTGGTTTTCGAGCGTTTTCGTGAACGGTTGGAAAGCTATCGGGAGCATGTTATTCGGACGAGAGAAGCTGTCGAGGTGGACCAGGAGGTCATTGACCAAATGCTGGCCAGAAGGCTGGTCGCCCCGAAAAATCGAGATGTGCTCGTACCTAAAGGAATTGACCACTTAACTTTGGAAAAAGTGATCGAAGCGATCAGACAGACGGGAGATAAAGGGGTCTCGGCGGAGGAAATTGGCCGCGAGATTGGAACCAGTCGAACAACGGCAAGACGATATTTAGAATACTTGGTCCTGGAAAAAAAGGCACGTGCTGACTTGATTTATGGCACAGTGGGCAGACCAGAAAGAAAATATCGCTATCTTCCATAATGTTCCATGAACAATATGAACAAAAAGTGATTAATTATCAAAATAGACCTTATGCACGAAAACTATTCCCCTCGCTTCCACAGTGGTACATTATTTTCAAGCGTGACAGCGCTTACAAATAAGCGGGTTAAGGGGGATATTTACTTGATGAAAAGAAAAAAAGTGCTAATCACAGTGTCCACTTTTCTTACACTAGCATTGGCTGCTTGTGGTGGAGGTACTGGAAATACGGGAACAGCAAGTAAAGGAACACAACCAGCGCAAGCGGCGCAGCCTGCCGCAGAGGCATCCAAATACCCAGAAAAGCCGATCGTGTATGTAGCTCCATCCGGTGCAGGTGGGGGCTGGGATAAGACAGCTCGCTCGGTAGCAAAGGTGTTGGCAGAAAGCAAGCTGGTTACGGAAACCATCACGGTAGAAAACAAACCGGGTGGTGGGGGAACCGTGTTCTTGGCTGAGTATGTAAGCAAAGACAAAGCCAATCCTTATAAATTATTCGTGAGCTCTCCTCCTATCTTGATTAACAATAACAAAAAAGAGGGGAACAGCCCATTTGGGTACAAAGATGTCACACCATTGGCGCAAATGACGAAAGATTTCGGCACCCTCGTTGTGAAAGCGGATTCACCCCATAAGGACATCAAGAGCGTGCTGGATGCGATCAAGGCTGATCCAAGCAAAATTACACTGGCAGGGGGCTCTGCTCCAGGATCGATGGATCATCTGATCGGTGTAATGCCAGCAGCCAAATATGGAATTGATCCGAAAAGCGTAAAATACGTCTCTTATGATGGCGGCGGAGAAGCAATGGCCGCTTTGTTGGGAGGCAATGCGGATATCATTGCAACGGATGCTTCCAGCGTGGGTGAATATCTGAAAGCAGGTAAAATCCGCGTACTGGGCGTTACTTCTGATGAACGTCTCGGGGGCGCCTTGAAAGATATCCCGACGTTAAAAGAGCAAGGCATTGATGCGACATTCACGATTTGGCGCGGTGTCTTCGGTCCGGCTGATATGCCAGCAGACGCAAAAGCTTACTGGGATGTAAAGCTGAAAGAACTTTCCGCGCATGAGACATGGACAAAGGAATTGGCTGCAAACGGTTGGGAAAGCGAGTACAAGGACGCTGCTGCTTTCTCCGCATTCCTGGACGAACAAGATAAGCAGGTCAAAGAACTGTTGACATCACTTGGTATGTCGAAGTAGGGAGAGGAGGGCATCCCCTCCTTTTTCCACACCTAAGGAGGTATACATGAACCTGATGTTTGATCGTATCGGCAGCCTGTTTTTTGCGCTAGTAGGTGCACTCTTCATCGCTGAAAGTCAAAATATTTCGTCTAGTGCTTACGGAAGTCAAGTCGGGCCGAATATGTTTCCATTTGGGCTTGGCATCATCCTGATCTTGTTGAGCTTGCGACTGTTGTGGGAAACCTACAAGAAAGGCGTGGCTGCTTCCTCAGCCGCGTCACAGAGTCCACATCGATACAAGCGATTTTTATTCATTTTGGCAGCGACGGTCTTATATGTTTTGTTGTTGGAGAAACTCGGTTATGTTATCTCGAGCTTCGCTTTCCTTCTGTACGCCTTCACCATGATGGGAAGTAAAAGCGTACTTAAATCGGGAATCGTTTCCTTACTGTTTTCAGTAGGAGTGTATGTCATCTATGTGCATTTGCTAAAAGGTACGCTTCCAGGACTACCTGCCTGGCTAGGCGTCTAGGGAGGGGATAGATTAGCATGAGTGCATTGCAATTTTTGGCGGATGGTTTTCTCGTTGCCTTACAGTGGCATAATCTTGTCTTTGCCTTTATTGGCGTCCTGATCGGTACTGCGGTAGGGGTCCTTCCCGGCATTGGTCCAATGAGCGGAGTCGCGTTATTGATGCCTGTTACGGCTTCCTTGACCTCTGGCTTACCTCCTGAAAGTGCGGCGGCTAGCGCACTGATTTTGTTGGCAGGCGTTTACTATGGCGCTATGTACGGTGGTTCCACAACATCCATTTTGTTAAATACGCCGGGTGAATCCTCCTCTGTCGTTACGACATTGGACGGCTATCAGATGGCCAAACAGGGACGTGCTGGCGCGGCGTTGTCGATTGCAGCGATCGGTTCTTTTGTCGCGGGGCTCGTGGCGTTGATTGCTCTTGTGTTTTTGGCTGAGCCATTATCCGATCTCGCTTTGAAATTCGGCCCTGCTGAATATTTCTCCCTCATGCTTCTCGGCTTGTGTGCGGTTAGCGGACTAGGGGGGAAGTCGATGACCAAAGCCCTCATTATGACAGTCATGGGACTCTTGCTTGCGACAATTGGGATGGATACCGTTTCGGGTGTGGCGCGGTTTACCTACGATATTCCCGATTTGTACCAAGGCTTGGAGTTCCTCACGATAGCAGTTGGTTTGTTTGCCCTTGGAGAAGTGTTCAAGACGATCATCGAGGACGATGAATCCACAAAGGAAATTATTAAAGTGGGGCGGGTACTTCCTTCTAAGCAAGACTTAAAAGAAAGTGCCGGACCGATTACACGCGGCTCCTTGCTCGGTTTTTTCATTGGGGTTTTGCCAGGCGCTGGTGCGACTCTCGCATCCTTCTTCTCGTATATTTTTGAGAAAAAGCTGAGCAAAGATCCTAGCCGCTTTGGAAAAGGAGCGATTGCAGGTGTAGCAGCACCAGAGTCTGCAAACAATGCTGCTTCTGGCGGTGCGATGATTCCACTACTGACGTTGGGGATTCCAGGGTCCGGTACCACTGCGATTTTGATGGGTGCATTATTGATGTATAACGTACAACCGGGACCACTATTGTTCACTGATCACCCGCAGATTGCCTGGGGCTTGATTGCGAGTATGTTTATCGGAAATGTCATGCTGCTGATTTTGAACATGCCGTTGGTGAAAGTGTTTGCCAAAATCATCGAAACACCGTCCCATTTCCTGATTCCGCTCATTATCGCGATATCTGTTTTCGGTGTGTACGCTGTGCAAATCAGTACGTTTGACTTGATTTTGCTTGTGATTTGTGGGGTAGCTGGCTATTACCTGACGAAAAACGATTTTCCACTGGCACCGCTCGTCCTCGGCCTTGTTTTGGGACCGATGATTGAAAACAACATGAGAAGAGCGTTGACCACCTCGAATGGCGACTTCTCGATCTTCTTCACAAAGCCGCTTTCCGCTGCTTTTCTGGTTTGTGCGCTTCTGTGGTTGCTGATCCCTATCTTCTTAAAGCGCAGAGGGAAGCAAGTCATTATCAGTGAAGAAGCGTAACACCCTATTATTTGTCTTGACAGTGTCCTCGCGAGCCCGTATCATTGGAAAAATTTCGGGAAACTGTTCTGCTTAATGGATGAAGCAGAACAGTAGAGGAGAGACAGACATGTTAATCATTGAACCTGTAATCTTGGAAGGCAAGCTGGTCCGATTGGAGCCGCTCAGAATGGCCCATGTGGACGGAATCTGGGAAGCAGGCGCATACGAAGAGATTTGGCCGCATATGTCCGTTACCATTCGAACGAGAGAAGATGCTCAGGCTTTTATCCTGCAGGCTTTGAAAAATGAACAAGCCCAAACAGAATTGCCATTCGTCATCATTCGCCTAGCAGATGAGCAGATCATTGGGAGCACGAGATTTTTAGGGATAGCGAAAAAGGATCGCGGATTGGAAATCGGTTTTACATGGCTGACCCCATCCGCCTGGAAAACAGGCGTCAATACAGAATGTAAATGGCTTCTTCTGCGCCACTGCTTCGAACAACTGGGTTGTATACGTGTACAGCTCAAGACAGATTCGCGCAATTTGAATTCGCAACGTGCCATTGCCCGAATCGGTGGCATTCGAGAAGGTGTCCTGCGCAATCATATGGTGATGTCAGATGGATACATTCGCGACTCGGTATACTTCAGCATACTCGACCGTGAATGGCCAGAAGCCAAGCAAAAGCTGCAATTGTTGCTGTTTGGTGAATAAAGGCTTGGATTGATTGAAGGGCGTTCAGAGCAGTTGTACAATAGGGGTGAACCAAGAGGGTTTACTCTGACAAGACCCGGAAAAGAGGGTATACATGAGACTGCGTTTGTCGACACCGGGCTATTTATTGTTGCTCGGGGATCTGATCGCCTTTGTGCTTTTTGTTTATTACGGAAAAATCATTCATAACTACCCTGTCACGGTCATGGGGATTATCGAAACATTAGCCCCTTTCCTGGTGGGATGGATCATCGCGATTCTGCTTTTCAAGAGCTACGGACAGCGAACGTATGAATCTGCGGGCCGACAATTATTATCGTCACTGATTACTTGGACAGTAGCTGCACCAATGGGCTTACTGATCCGCTCCTGGTGGACAGGTGTACCGATTACGCTTATTTTTGCAGGTGTGACTTATTTCATTACGTTGGCGTTTTTGCTCGGGTGGCGTGTACCGTTCGCCTTTGGCTACGCGATCTATAAACGCAATAGACGACTGGCAACCAGCTAATAAAGTTACCCGAATTGGTTACGCTATCCTATGAACGACTTAGGAGGTGAATCAATTGGGAAAGAACAACAACAGTAAGGACCTCGGAAAAAACCGTGGCAAAACGCTGGATGAAAAAGATCGCAACACAAATTTGCGACAATCGAACCATAATGATCGAAATGAAGGAACTGCAAAAGACCGCTGAGCAATCAGCGGTTTTCTTCATTGATACAGGTCATGATGTGATATAATAGATTTTGTTTTTTTCTAGCGAGTGGAGGGAAACGTATGACGGAACCGATGCAGAATGTACAGCCGGTGACCTTGTCGTCACAGGCGTTTTTACTTTTGTGCAGACTATATGATGGCTGCTATGACGAATTGAAGCAAAATGAGCAGGTTCGCGAACTTGTGGAGTCCATCGGTGATATTTTGTTGGCGGGCGTGGAGACGTTGGAGAAACAGGAAACCAAGCCGAAAAACATTACCTTTCCACTTACCGTGCAACAAGCATTTTTCTTGCGACGGCTCGTGATTGAACTTTTGGCTCAATCGCCGACGGACAAAGAAGACCGAACGACACAATGGCTGCAGGAATGTGTGACAGCACTCACTGGAGGCGGTGTCCAACCTGATGTCAAGCATTCGTGAGCTGCATGTGATTACGAGTGGTCGGCATTCGCTTGATGAGGTATTGCGAATGGCAGAAGCTGCTTATGCGGGTGGTATGAACTTTTTACACATACGTGAAAAACAGCGTACCGCAAAGGAATGCATGGACTGGGTAAAGGCAGTGGCGAATGTCATCCCCCTTTCGTCCTTGATCGTGAATGATCGGGTGGACGTGGCTGCTGCGTCGGGCTGTGCCGGTACTCACCTGGCATACCATAGTCTGTCTCCTGTGGAAGCGAGAATGGTACTGAAAACTGGTCAAAAAATAGGGCGTTCCGTCCATTCCGTGGAGGAAGCACAGCAAGCCATTGCGGCAAAAGTCGATTATTTGCTCTACGGGCATATTTTTGCGAGTGGTTCGAAGCCGGGTCTTGTGCCAAGAGGAACTATTGAACTTGCGCAAATGACCGCCAGATGGCATGTGCCGATCATCGGACTCGGCGGTATCACACCGGATCGGACTGTGCAAGTTTTGGAAGCAGGGTGTGCGGGCATTGCTGTCTTATCGGGGATCACCGATAAGACTGATGCCAAGTCAGCAGCCAGCGCTTATCGAGAGGCATTGGATCGTTGGGAGGGGAAATAAAGCATGCGAGATATACAAAGACTTCGGGAAAAGATGGGTGTTTACTTTGTCATTGGAACGCAGGATTGCAGCTATTCCAGCGAAAAGACCGTGCAAATCGTGAAAGCAGCATTGCGCGGAGGAGTGGGCACGCTTCAGCTACGTGATAAAGGAAGCAAGCTGACTGCTGAGGAACAATATGAGCTGGGCAGACAGCTGCAACAGCTATGTCGTGAACATGATACCTTATTTTTTGTGAATGACGATGTGGATCTGGCGATTCGCTTGCAGGCAGATGGCGTCCATGTCGGGCAAGATGACATGGCGTTGTCGGAAGTACGAGCCAAAGTTGGCTCCGAGATGTACATCGGTGTTTCGGCAGGTACGGTCGAAGAGGCGCTCGCTGCCCAAAGTGGCGGCGTTGATTGTATTGGCGTAGGAGCGATGTTCGCTACCCGTTCTAAGGCAGATGCTGGCGAGCCTATCGGACCAGTGGGGCTAGAGGAGATCCGTCAGGCAGTCGGTAATGACTTGCCTATCGTCGGAATTGGTGGCATTACCCTGGAAAATGCTTCTGAAGTACTTGCTGCCGGTGCCGATGGAGTCGCGATTATCAGTGCGATCAGTCATGCCGAATCACCCGAAGAAGCAGCGCAAACGTTACAGCGGATTGTACGATCTCGTTAGCACGGACAAAGCGACGATTACATATGGTAGGGTAATAGAAACAAACCAGGATGATGCGATATTGGCGATCAAAAGGAGGTGAAGCCGATGAAAAATCGGATTTACCGTATCGGATATGAATGGGTGAGCAAACGGGAATTGCTCGAGCGATTGTTCATGACCGACTGCATTCTTATCGAACACAAGCGAATGCATCCCCCACCGGAGGATCAAGATACGGAATTGCCACCAGAAAAGGAAGTTCATGCTGTTTTGGTTCGCAGCCAACGCCGCCCGGGCGAATGGGTGACGTTTAACGGGCTATACGAAGTACAGTCGAGAGAGCCCATCCCTTGGATAGATTCACCACTGGAGTACCATCAATTCGGAGTAGAATTGATTCCTGGTAATATTCGCAGGGAAAAGGCACCTCAAGGCAGGATACCCGCACGAACCAAGCTGCAGATCGCAGCTGTGCGACAAGATACAGTATTTGTCACTGTTCCCGGGCATCCATCACGGCGTTACGAAATGTCATTGGCTCACGCGCGTTTTGCCAAGGATAACCCGACAGAATTGGAAATGAAGCTGCAAGTATACGCTTTTCCTCCACGCAATGATATTTTTGTGGATTGGTTATTGAAAGAAGGGCGTAAAACAGGAATCATTACGCGCCCCAATCAGGAAAGGGTAGAAAAATCAGCTTTTCAGGTGTGGGAGGATTTACGCCAAGAATACGGCATTAGCGTCAGTGGGGCATTGATTGCGATTAAACAGGCACTCATTGTTCTGGATCGTGCTGGTGTCGAGACTGACTTCCCATACCCGACCCAAGAGCGATCGGATATATCTTTGTTCAGCGAATCGGAGCGGGATGCCTTTTATTCCTACCAATCCGTTCGATGTGCGATGGCCGCTGTCGCTGCCCTGTTGACGGTAGACCCGAAAGATCCGTTGCAGGATACACTCTTAATGGATATCATGCTCGAGCAACAAATCAACCGCAGGCGCGAATAGCGTTTGCGGTTTTTAGGTTTTTCACCAAAGTAGTAGTATAATGGGAGTTGGTAGATGAACCCAATGAAAAGGATGTGTGACCATCATGTATGTATCCATGAACAGACTGACTGTACCAGCAGACTATCAATCCCATTTGGAACGCGCATTTGGTAATGGGGGAGAACGGATGAAGGAGGTTCCGGGTTTTTTGGAGTTCCTTTTCCTGGCACCAACGGAAGGTGACGAATACATCGTTTTTACGAAATGGACAGATGAGGAATCGTTTAAAAATTGGACAGAAAGCGATGCTTTCAAGCGCGCGCATACAGGAACCAACCCCGATAGCCCGGTAAAATCGGATTTGCGCAATTACGCTGTCAAATCCCATTCATAAAGCGAAAGCATTTGTCTCTGCGGGGGCAAATGCTTTTTGGATGATTGAATAATAAACATACTTTACCATTTTATACTCGATCGTGATATGATAGAAAATGTTGGGAAAGCGTTTTCAGTCAAACATGATCAGGAGGTGAAGATGTCCGAAAAAGGCAATAGATAACGCGCGATGATAGGATGCTAGCCGAGATTGTTTGTCTGTAAGGATAAGAAGAGAACCTGATTGGATGGTGTCATTCTCTGCACCAGGATATCATCATGCCGCTTTACATCTTGTCTCATTTACGTCCATAATAGAGCCTATACATACTTGGAAAAATAGCCTCAATGAAGCACGGAGAAAAGGAGCCAGAGTGTTTTGAAAAATCGAATAAGTAAGTATCTTACTCATTTGGTCCCTGCGGCGGTGGCCAAGACGTTTTCCTTTCTTTCAGATCATCATTACTCTGCTTTGCTTCTAGAAGACCGCGAAAATACAGAGGCTTTGTTTGTTCAGCAAATCACAAAATGGATTGAAGTAGTAAACGTAATCGACACGTATGCATTCGAGCGAGAATTGAGCGAAATTGCGTATAAATTTTCGTTAGTCGGAATGAATCTTACGTATTTGCAGCAATTTTTGCGCAAGTGTCGAGACGTTATTATTGAAGAAATGAATAACAACACATTTTCTCTTGCCACAACGGAAATGGAGCGAGTAGAGCTTTTGCAAGGACAGATTCGTCTCTATCAATCGATGGACTACATTTTGGATCAAATGGACGATGTCTTCAACAAAAATTCGCATCAATTTCCGGTTGAAAAAACACCAGCTTCTCCACCAAGTTCGGCCAAAGGAGAAGATGTGACAATGCTCGCTGAGCAGGAGCTTGTTCAATTGGTTCTGCAATCCAGTGATATCGCCGTCTTGATGATCGACCGCCAGTTAAGAGTCATTGAAGCGAATTACGCTGTCTGTCATTTATTTGGCGTAGATCGGAATCAACTCATTGGTAAAAACATTGATCATGCCCTTCGTCCTCATATTAGCGAGCGTTTTGTGCAGTGGGTAATTGAACGCGGGCAGTCCGGCCATTATGTTGCGGAATACAGAGGCAAATGGACGACAGTGAGTACGAGCCCCATTTATTACGGTGGAGAGATGTGGGGAGCGATCGCCGTTCTTCGGAATGTTACGGAAAGCAAAAAGTACGAAGAAGAATTGAGCAAGCGAGAAGCGCTGGCAGCAGTTGGGCAGTTGGCTGCTGGGATGGCGCATGAGATTCGGAATCCACTGACAGCCATCAAGGGCTTCATTCAGTTGTTGCGGGAGCAAGGGGAAGCAAATCGTAGTGAATCTTATTTTTCTGTCATCTTAACGGAAATTGAACGCATTGATGGGCTATTGAACGATGTCCTTGTTTTGGCCCGGTACAGGGATGATAAAATCGTATCGGAACGTTTCTTAGTGATGGACGAGTTACATGGAGTCATTCGTTTACTGGAGCCAGAAGCGAATCGAAGAGGAATCAAGCTAGAGCTGGACATTGCACAAGGCGAGTGGCATGTGTTTGGTCATCGTTCGCGAATCAAGCAAGCCATTTTGAACATCTTGAAAAATGCGCTTGAAGCATTGTTGACCCAAGGCAACCTCGTTCAAGTGAAAGTGTACTCATCTCTCAATCAAGTAATCATTGTTGTGGAAGACAACGGACCTGGTCTATCAGATTCTTGCCTGCAAAATTTATTCGTTCCTTTTTATACGACTAAACAAGAGGGAACGGGGTTAGGCTTGTCTACGACACAACGCATCATCGCGGATCACGGTGGCGAACTCTATGCGGAAAACTCTCCGAAACTGAAAGGAGCCCGTTTTGAGATTCGTTTACCTCTTTCAATTTCCTAAAAAAATAAAAAAGGATTGTGACTGTAGGCGGATCGAATATCCGTCTTTTTTTACGTTCGAATGAGCGGATGGTCCTATTCGCGAAAAAGTTGCAAGTCTTTCGAATCAATCTTTTTGTAAGCTGTTGTCAAGGCCTGTCGATCAGTGGAATAATTTACAAAACGGTTACAATTTGAACGGAGTTGAACAACGGTGATTCGGATGCTGAAAAAAAACGAAACGAGGTGGAGCTACTGGGAGGTTTGGTATGAGGAAACGGAGCACCTTTACACCGTTCATTACGGAAAGGTAGGGGAAATTGGCGACTATTTTGCTGTAGTAGCGGAGCAGATCGAGGGAAGGCCAGACGAAGTTTTGCAGAGCTGGGCAGAAGAGATGAAAGAACAAGGATATCAGGTCATGAAAGAGAACGATTTCCACCCGATGATCGTTCGCTTTCCCCAATTGTGTGAGTCAGAGATTGAGATACGCTATTTGATCGAACAGCTGTTGGACGAATGCTTGGGAAAGACAGGGAATGGCCACAGCGACGGTGGGGAAGACAGCGAGAGGACGTTGGCAGTGATTTGTCGAGTGATCGATACGAAGAAAGCGGCTGCTGCCGTATTTGAAGCGATGTCCAGCGCACAGCTGGTACAAGGGTTTTCCATCAGCATAAAGCAGGAGGATGGAAACTTGATCCCACTTAGTCCTCCTGCCTGAAGATGTCTGATTTATTTCACGATTTTGTGCCGCAGTGCTTTTGCCACTGCCTGGGTACGATCCTCGACACCCATCTTTTGCAAAATCCGATGCACATGTGTTTTTACAGTGCCTTCTGATATAAACAAGTTTTGCGCAATCTGATCATTTCGATAGCCATCTGCGATCTGTTGAAGGACATCCAACTCTCGATCCGTCAGTTCATCTAGCAAGACTGATTGAGAAGAGGTAGTCGAATCAGGTGTCTCACGTTGACCTTGGAGTGCTTCGGCAAGTGCTTTTGCAGCTGTCACGGTGTGGAAGAGGGCTTCTCCCTGGTGGGCTCTGCGAATGAGATCAAGCATTTCCTGAGAGTCGGCATCCTTTAGCATATAGCCGACGGCTCCAGCACGTATCCCTTCCACCACATAATTGTGATTGTCAAAGGTGGTAAGAATCAATACCTTCGTGCGAGGATGCAGCAGCATGATTTCTCTTGTGGCCTCAATACCAGACTTGTTGGGCATCTGAACATCCATCAAAACGACATCAGGTGCGAGGGCGCCAATTAGTTCAACTGCTTCAACGCCATCGGAAGCTTCTCCAATTACTTCCATATCGGATTGCATTTGAATGACATAACCCAAACCTTGGCGAATCATGGTTTGGTCATCTACTAGGACCACGCGAATGGCTCCTTCTTTTTGTTTACCGGTCATGTTCGCATGCTCCTTTCAGGTTCAGTCTGGCCAATCGGAAAGCTGAAATCGAGTTGGAATCCGTGTGGCTCTCGAATGCGATAGGCGAGAGTTCCGTTCAATAACTGAATTCGTTCAGATATGCCAGTTAGGCCAAAGCCAGGTTTGATTTTTTGGTCGCTCGTGATGCTTCCATCGTCTCGAATGGACAACAAAAGGATGTCCTTCTTTTGTTCAATGATGACGAGAATTTCTTTTGCGTCAGAATGACGTAGGGAATTGGTGATCGCTTCTTGCAAAATACGATAAAACGTTATCGTCATTTCTTGAGAGAGCGGAATGTCCAGATCGGAGCATATCAGCTCCATTTTTATTCCTGTATGCTTTTGAGCCTGCGACAAGAGAGCTCGCAGAGGCGTAAGTCCCAAGGAGGTTTTATCTAGGGCCAATGTATGGACAGACGTGCGGATATCCTCCAGACTTTGCTTGGCAACACCGAGCATATTGCGCACGGCTTCTTGTGCGTTGTCAGGTCCATCCTGCAACATATACTTCAAGGCATGTAGCTGGACAATGAGTGAAGTCAAACTATGGCCCAATGCATCGTGAATATCACGGGCAATTCGCGTTCGTTCCTCTAAAACCGCTACTTGAAGGGAATGAAGTGCTGCTTCTTGAAGTTGTAAGTGCGCCTCTTGCAACTCTGTATGTGCTTTTTGCAGCTGCTCCAGGTGCTGTTGGTTGGTTTCGTATGCTTCTGTTTGAATCCGATAGCCACGTGCGCCGATATAGCATCCCACATACGTAAGAATATAAGAGATGATGTGCGTGAATTTCAGGTTTTCTTCAAAATATAAAAAAAGCGTACTGCACGTACCAAAAAAAGTAGCATAAGCCAACGCACGGCGTCCATGAATGTGAAAACCGATAAAAACAGCGAGTGGGAGCATCAAGCCGAAGCCCTCTCCACCCAAGATGAGCGACTTTAGTAACGAGACAATTCCAAGCACGACTGTCACAAACTCGAATTGGAAAGGCTTCCATTTTTTCTTGGAAGTCCAAAATACCACAAGGTAACAAATAAATAGTACAATGGTAAGAGAAAATTGCAACGGAGTTTCCCGTTTAAAGGAATCAGGAAGCAAAGCTAATACAATTAAGATGGAAAACCACATGATCAGTAAACGTTTTTGTATGGCTTTCATCATTATCTTCAACAATGAGAAGTCCTTCTTTCTCTGCCGAATAATCACTTAACTTCATTCTAGCATGCGTTGTCGTCTATCTCCAGATAGATAAATCCCTGTCAGAAATCTACCCCTGGGTAGACTTCACTACATATACATTTCAGTAGAATTATTTTTGGGAAATAAACGATTAGTTATGGGTGTGAAGTGGTTAAGTAAGGATGGCAAGGGAGGTTCTCATGAAAGAACTGATTCAGTTGGCAAAACTCCTGCAAGAAGCCAGTATTTTGTTTACCACGATTTCTGAGCAAGAGCTGGATACAAGCGATGTAACCTGGCAACAGGTCTTGATTCTGGAGCAGCTTGGAAACGGGCCAAAGACAATGGGGGACATAAGTAAGACTGTCGGTCTTTCATACAGCACAACTTCCGGTCTCATTAACCGGTTGGAGCAGGAAAACCTGGTACGCAGGTTCCGAGACCAATCAGATCGACGAGTTGTGTGGGTGTCACTGACAGAGCGTGTATACCAACAGCGAGATGTGAAATGGGGAAATTCACAAACCGTTTAAAAATGGTTTCATCCCTTGATATTTCGTTAAACGAAATGCTACTACGAGGTTCCCTTGTTCATTTCGTTATGCGAACTATTACTCACAAAAAATTAGCAGATATATAAAGAAGAGGTGAGTGGATTGAATCTTTCTGAACTATCGATTAAACGCCCGGTCACCATGATTATGTTGACTCTGGCCATGATGATTTTTGGTTTCGTTTCACTGCCTCGCTTGTCGATTGATCTCATGCCGGATCTTAACTTCCCGGTTGCTGTCGTGGTTACATCCGTTGACGGCGGATCTCCGAGTGAGGTAGAAAAACTGGTAACGAAACCGATTGAGGACGCACTTGCAACGGTATCCGATTTAGATAGTATACAATCGGTATCGATGGAAGGCGCTTCGCAGGTTATTCTCATGTTTAACTGGGGGACAGACCTTGATCAGGCGACTCTCGACATGCGGGAGAAGGTAGATCAGGTTCGTGGCTCTTTGCCTGACTCAGCCAGAGCGCCACGCGTATTGCGCATTGACCCGAACAGTACACCGATCATTGAATTTGCGGTGACGGGTGAGCAAGATATCAACAAATTGAAAAAGATGGCAGAGAATATGATCCAATCACGCCTAGAGCGTATTGATGGGGTTGCATCTGCTTCCATCAGCGGCGGACAAAGCCGGATCATCGATGTTACAGTCGACCCAGCCAAACTAGCGGCGTATGGACTGTCACTTGACCAAGTTCAACAAGCTCTACAGACCAGCAACTTGTCAGGTTCCGGTGGAGCGGTACGCGAGGGTGACGCCAAGCTCAACATCCGTGTACAAGGTGAGTTTGCCGATGTCGAACAAATCGCGCTGACACCAATCTCTGTCGGAGGAAACTCCATTAGGCTCAGCGATATTGCCGAAGTAAAAGACACGCATCAAGATATAACGCAAATGAGTTACGTAAATGGAACACCTAGCTTGGGTATTAAAGTGACAAAAGCTTCTGGCGGAAACACCATTGAGGTAGCAGATGATGTAAAAGCTGAGCTGGAGAAAATCAAAAGCGAGCTGCCAGAAGGCGTAGAAATCATTACGACCCTGGATACATCCATCTACATTAAGGATTCCGTTTACACCACTGCTGAACATGCCCTGTTGGGTGGCGGTATCGGTATGATCTTGCTGTTCTTCTTCTTGGGCAGCTTGCGATCAATGGTAATTGCGGTCATCGTTCTTCCAGTATCGATCGTTGCTACGTTTTTGCTGATGTACATGACTGGACAGACGATCAACCTGATTTCCCTCTCCGGTTTGACATTGGGATTGGGATCATTGATTGACTTTGCGGTTGTTATGCTCGAGAATGTTTTCCGTCACCGAGAACAGGGAAAAGGCATGATGGAAGCCGCCTTGGATGGTTCCAAGGAAGTAGGTACGGCAGTTATGGCTTCGGCTTTGGCGCAAATCTGCGTATTCTTGCCGATTGCTCTCACAGAAGGTATTGCTTCTGAGTTGTTTGGACCACTTGCATTGACGGTTGTTTACTCGCATATTGCGGCGCTTGTATTCTCGATTTTGCTCGTGCCGATGCTGAGTTCGAGAATTTTGAACAAAATTCCGTCGCATACGCATCATGAGAACTATCGTGGAATCAATCCAGTTACTTGGTTCAACATTGGATTTAGCAAAGTAGAAAAAGGTTACCAAGGATTGTTAAAATGGTCTTTGGGCCATCGTAAAACAGTCATGATTTCTTCGGTCGTTATGATGGTGGGCTCTCTCGCATTGACTCCATTGATCGGGGCAGAGTTTATCCCGGCCATGGACCAAGGGCAAGTAAACATCTCCATCAAAATGCCAAATGGTACCGTTCTGGCTGAAACAGAAAAGGTAACCAGACAAGTAGAAGAAATTGTCAACACGGTTCCGGAGAAGAAAATTGTAGCGACTTCGGTTGGTAGTAATGCATCACCGATAGCGAGCACGTTGTCATCCAATCAGGGAACGATCAGCCTGATGCTGGTAGATCTTGATCAGCGCACACGTTCCTCCAATGAAGTTGTGATGGATCTCCAGGAAAAGCTGAAGCATATTGCTGGACCTGAAATTAAGGTAAGCGCACCAGCTGGTATGTCTACTGGTTCCCCAATCCAACTGAAGGTTAGTGGGGATGATTTAGACGTATTGAAAGATATTAGTGATATCATTAAAGGTGAAATTGAGAAGGTACCAGGTACGAGTAACGTAACAACCAGCTTGGAAGAATCAAGACAAGAGCTGGAAGTGAAGATCAATGCGGAGAAAGCGAGCTTGTACGGATTGACGACCGGACAAATTCTCTCCAGTGTTCGCACTTCCTTCCAAGGTCAAACGGTAACGTACTATCGAACGGGTGATGATGAGATTGACGTCAACCTCAAGCTGCCGAAAGAGTATCAGGAAGATATCAACTTCTTGAACAATATGCGAATTTCCGCTCCAGGAGGAGCACAGATCGCACTTACCTCGGTTGCGACTATCAGTAAGATAGATGTGCCTGTATCGATTAACCGTGCCAACTCAAGCCGTGAAGTTCAAGTAACGAGTGATTTGGCAGGACGTGACCTGAGCTCTGTCACACGGGAAGTGCAAGAGAAAATCTCGAAGCTGAATCTCCCAGATGGTTACAAAGTCGATTTTGGCGGGCAAAGTGAAGAAATGATGGAATCATTCAGTAGCCTTGCTCTCGCGATTGTACTGTCAGTTGTATTGCTTTACATGGTAATGGCAGCGCAGTTTGAATCGTTCTACACCCCGTTTATCATCATGTTCTCCGTGCCACCGACCGTTACAGGCGTTCTGCTTGGACTATTGGCGACAGGCACAACGATCAGCGTTGGGGTTTTGATTGGGTACATTCTGTTGATCGGTCTGGTCGTGAACAACGCGATTGTATTGATCGACTACGTAAACCAATTGCGCGCAAAAGGTATGGAGCTGTATGATGCGATCCTGCATGCCGGACCGATTCGTCTTCGTCCGATTTTGATGACGACACTCACCACCATTCTGGCGATTGGACCGCTCGCATTCTCTGGCGGTGCCGGTTCTGAGACGAATGCTCCAATGGCCGTAACGGTTATTTTCGGTCTCGGATTCTCTACACTGATTACGCTGGTTCTGGTTCCTGTCGTTGCTTCTTGGTTTGATGATTTAGGGAAAAAGAGACGCTTGAAGCGCCAGTTGAAACTCGAAAAGAAACTAGAAAAGAAACAAAAGAAAATTAATCCCGCTTTGGAATCGTAAGACGTTTGTGGGAAGAGGAGGGACATACATGAAACTAAGTAAAAAACCCGTCATTTTGGCATTGCTAGCCATCTCGCTAGTGGCAGGGTGCTCCAGCCCGCAAGCGGAAACGCCGCCTACGGAAACAGTGGCAGCGGCAACCCCTGTACAGGTGGAAACTGTTGCAACGGGCACAGTGGTATCAGATTCTGGTCTCACGGCAAAGCTGGCGCCGAGTGAGGAAGTGCAAGTTTCCCCGAAAATGGGTGGGAAAATTTCTTCCCTGCCAGTGAAACTGGGCCAATACGTGACAAAAGGTCAAGTATTGTTCAAGCTCGATGAGAAAGATCTGGTGAACGGTGTTAAACAAGCAGAAGCAGCCTACAACGTATCAAAAGCGAGCTTAAACCAAGCAGGCAGCAGCTCTGATCAAGGTTTGGTCCAAGCAAAAAATAGCCTGAAGCAGGCAGAAACTGCCCTTCAGGATGCAAAAGTAAACCAGCAGCGGATGCAACAGCTCTTTTCACAAGGAGCGATTTCCGCTCAGCAGATGGAACAGGCAAATTCCCAATTGACAACGGCACAGACCTCTTATGATAACGCGCAGCAGGGTGTGCAATCTGCAGGACAAAAAACAAGTGTGCAAGTTTCCGAAGCCTCTGTACAGCAAGCACAAGTAAGCCTACAAAATGCTCGTGAGCAATTAGCGAATGCGACTG
This sequence comes from Brevibacillus sp. DP1.3A, assembly GCF_013284245.2. Taxonomy (NCBI): domain Bacteria; kingdom Bacillati; phylum Bacillota; class Bacilli; order Caryophanales; family Paenibacillaceae; genus Brevibacillus; species Brevibacillus sp. DP1.3A. The sequence goes on from NZ_CP085876.1 coordinate 3,102,879, forward strand.
TGACGTCTCCGATTAACGGATATATTTCCAGCGTAAACGGCGCAGTTGGTCAAATGGCAGGTCAGCAGCCGGTTGTGGTTGTTGTGAACACGAACCCACTTCTAGTAAAAGCGAATTTGTCAGAAGCAGATATCACAAAAGTAAAAGTAGGAACTACCGTAAAAGTAAACGTACAATCGACTGGAAAAACGATTGATGCCAAAGTAACGGCGATGAGTCCAGTAATGGATACAAATCTCAAGGCATATCCAGTTGAGATTACGATTCCAAACCCATCCAATGAGCTGAAGTCCGATATGGTTGTGAATGTAACCTTCCCATCGGTTGGGGAAAGTGGAGCAACATCGATCGTTGTAACGCGCGGTGCAGTATTTGATCGCGATGGTAAGCAGTATGTATTCAAGCTGGAAGGTGACACTGCAAAACAAGTCGAGGTCACTACAGGTAAATCCTCCAGTGATCAGATCGAAATTTTGACAGGCTTGTCTGCCGGCGATAAGATCGTGGTAAAAGGGCAAACACTGCTTCAAGATGGCGGCAAAGTCACTATTCAGTAAGAAAAGAATAGCAGGGAAGGGGCGGAGTACATCCGCCTCTTTTTTTGTGTACAATGGAAGTATTCGTCTCATTCCAAAAGGGAGGTGTCTTCATCTGTACTTCCAAAAACCACAGTCTGGTGATTATCCTGCGCAGTTTGAAACCTATATCAAAATCGCACGTGAAGGTGATCTGAATGAGCTGCTTTGCGCTCAGGAGGAAGAAATACTTGCACGCTTTCGATCCTGACAGGTACATGTCACATTTGTCACAAATCTGATCTGTTTTCTAAAGTGGACCAGATTTATCCATCCAATTGTTAATTTTTGTGCCGAGTTTTAAGACATAATGAATATTATGTAAAGTAAATTGTCACGGATTTAAGACAAAGTGTCATTGCTACTTTTGAAGGGGGAAAAGATTCGATACAATGAGAAGATAGTGGATAAAATACCCACCGGAGGTTACATATGACTGGCGATATTACTGTGTTTTTGGCTTTTGCAGCAGGTTTCCTTTCGTTTATTTCCCCTTGCTGCCTGCCGCTTTATCCGTCCTTTTTGTCTTACATAACTGGGGTTACGGTAGATGAAGTGAAGAAAGGGAGAGCGGTTTTTCGCAAGCAAGCCTTCTTGCATACCTTTTTCTTCATTGTCGGGTTTTCGATCATTTTCGTTGCACTCGGGCTGTCTACATCTTGGATCGGAAGCTTGTTTACCGATCAACAGGACTTAATTCGTCAACTGGGCGGTATTTTGCTTGCTGTCATTGGTTTGGTTATGCTTGGCGTGTTTAAAATGGATTGGATGATGCGTTCTTTTAAAGTCGATTTAAAATCGAGACCATTGGGGTATACTGGGTCCATACTGGTGGGAATGACGTATGCAGCTGGATGGACACCTTGTGTGGGACCGATTCTTTCTGGCATTATCGTCATGGGCGTTTCCAATCCATCAAGCGCTCTGGCTTACACATTGGCGTATACACTCGGTTTCGCCATTCCATTTTTTGTCATGACGTTCTTCATCAGTAAGGTGAACGCGATTGTGAAGTATTCCGACCTGTTTATGAAAATCGGAGGAGCCATTATGATTTTGTTTGGTATTCTTCTGTATACAGATAAACTGACGGATATTACACGCGTGCTCATTCAAATGTACGGAGGCTTTACGGGATTCTAACTCAGTAGGGCAGAGGTGACAAAATGAAAAAGCTGTTGCTCGCGGTGCTCGTATTATTGGGGGTCGGACTTGCTGTTTGGGAAAAGCCTCAAGAAACGGCCGCAATCGTAGCAGAGGTTCAAAAACCGGAAGTTGGCTTTGCGGCTCCTCATTTTACACTGACAGGATTGGATCAGCAGACGTACAAGGTAGAAGGAAAAAGGACGAAACCATTAGTCTTGAACTTTTGGGCTTCCTGGTGTGGACCATGCAAGCTGGAGGCGCCTGATTTACAAAAAGTCTATGAAAAATACGGCGGACAGGTTGATCTGTATGGCGTGAACGTCACGAGTAATGACAGTCCTGAAGCAGCCATGGCCTTTGTCACCAATTACAAGCTGACATTTCCGATACCGATGGACGTTGCTGGAACCGTGTCGAACCGTTACAAGGTGATGGCGTTCCCAACTACGTACTTGATTGACGCAGATGGGATTGTACGAAAGAAGATAATCGGCATGGTTGATGCCTCTACACTGGAGCTGGAACTGCGCCAGTTGTTAAGTCCAAAGCCATAGGGAAGGCTCATAAGTCGCTTGGAGAGATTTCTCCGGCGGCTTTTTCTATTTGTTGACACGAATGACAAGGCCCATTTTGCAGGTGACTATCTTGATTTTGTATGCTTGCCTAAAGAGCGGGGGTGTTCTCCTTCATAGACTGGAGTGATCCAGGGCAAAGGGAGGAAAGCGGATGGCCAAGGGCAAAAAGATAAAGAAGAAGAATTCGCGACAGCACCCCAATCAAGTACAGCTGAAAATCGTAACGTCCCATACATGTCAAGTATGCAAGCAGCAATGTGCACGAGGGTTGGCATATCTGGAACAGATGTCCCAGCCCGGCGCGATCGGCTTTGGTGTACCATGCATCTTGACTAAACAAAAGCCATAGTTCGTCCTTTTCGAAGTGCAGTTTACGGTTCACGGGAGATAGTCCCTTCACTTTCATTCAAAAGGGACTATCTTTTTTGGCGTGAAAAGCGAGGAAAAGCCGATTTGCATGTAGAAGTGAGACCTAAACAAAAGAAATCGGAGGAGGAATTGCCTACGGATCGGGTGAGAGAAGCTGTAAAAAACCATTATCAATTAGACGTTGAGTGTATCGAACGCATTGCATATGGCTTGTGGGAAGAAAGCTTTTCCGTTTGGACAAGCAGTCAACGTTATTATGTAAAACGTTTTTATGCAAAATGGCGCTTACAAACTCGCTACGAGGAGATGCTTACTGGTCTAACACTCAGCCAAGAACTGAGAGGGAAAGGCTTTCCGGCGCAGCTATCACCCATGGGAATTGCCACTTCGTGAAGCAAAGGCTATGGGGGAGCTACTAACCCATTTTCATCAGTAATTTGAGCCTTTTCCCCCAGTTGAGGACGTTCCCATGCTCTCGCCTTCCAAAGCGATTCCGCCTTTGGCACAAGCTGGAACAAGAACTGCTGGATATGCTTTTCCAGGATCCTTCGCAGGTCACTGTGGTTGGCAGGGATAACTGATGAGCCTCAAGATACCAAGCTGGCAGGTTTAACTGCCGTGTATTATACTGAAGGGACTGATGAAAGCAAGCGGAAGGAGTGGAAATACATGCGACCGTTACAAATATCACCTGATACGGCTGTTAAGCTGGCCGAAGCACTTCAGGTACCTTTAGAGCGTCTCATGCACATGCCGCAACATATTTTGTTACAAAAAATGATGGAGTTGGCAAAGCAAGAGAAAGAAGCAAATGAGGGAGAGTCTGAAAAGCAAGACTAGATTCATTACATACGAGGAGGAGAAAAGATGGGGGCAAACGTAGCACATAAATTCCGTACGGGGCTCAAGCCACAAGCGTTTGTGGAAAGCATGACAAAAAATCAGGATACATACCAAAACTGGTCGGATGCATTTTCATGGGAGGATGAACAAGACCGTGCGTTTTTTGCCTCTCTCCAGCATCGTGATGACCTCAGATGCTTGATTTTGGCTGCGGAATGGTGTGGCGACGTCGTTCGCAACTTGCCAGTCGTATTGCATGCCTTGAAAGAAACAGACATGCCAGTGGAAATTATGGTGATGGAAGAACACCTCGATCTCATGGATGAGTTTCTCACGATGGGCGGTCGGGCGATCCCTGTTGTTATTTTCGCGGACACGGGTGGACATGTTCTGGCAAAATGGGGACCTCGACCGAAGCATGTCCAAGCTGTCATGACGGCGTTTAAACAGCAAAACCCGGACCGAAATGCACCAGATTATGAAGACAAGATCAAAGTGGCACGTGCCGAAATGCTCGAGCAGTATGGAGAAGGCACTGGCTACCAGCAAGTGATTGTCAAAGAACTGAGAGAGCTGATTTCCTCGATCTAATCTATCACATCAATAACAGGGCGGAGTCACGGCTCCGTCCATTTTCATGCAGAAGGGCTGAATAACATGTATTACTACGGGAATGAAACCATTATGTCCTTGGAGCAGGTGCTTCGGTTAAAAGCTTCGGAAGTTCGAATTCTGGAGTGGGTACGTACCTACGAGTTTTTAGAAAATAGTTATGGGATAGATGAATCCGTTCCCTACTTCTTGGAGATAAAATGCGAAGAAGAGCAAGTGAAGATTCGTAAAAACCGCATACTAGACTTCCCGGAATACTCCTGTGAGGGAGAAGCAACATTTCAAGAAGTGGACGAAGCACTGCGCGTCTTTCACGAGTGGGCACAGGAAATCTTGGAGAAAAAAGAGAGTCAAGCCAAATAAATATATTGACGTCAAACAAAGTTCATGGTAAATTAATAAATGTCGCTTCTGGTTGAAGAGAGTAGGCACAGAAGATAGACAGCACATACTGTGGGGAGATAGTGAAGTGGCTAAACACGGCAGACTGTAAATCTGCTCCCTCCGGGTTCGGCGGTTCGAATCCGTCTCTCCCCACCATTGATTTTCTATCGATGATGTGCTATTTTATTCATAGTTTCACATGCCGGTGTGGCGGAATGGCAGACGCGCGCGACTCAAAATCGTGAGGGAAACCGTGGGGGTTCAAGTCCCTTCACCGGCACCATATCTAAAACGAATGCACACTAACCATGATGTTTACAGACACATGGAAGGTGTGTTTTTTAGTTTACGGAAAAATAATAAACAATTCAAACAGCGGCGATTCTAAGACTTGATTTTCAGGTCTTAGGTCGCCGCTGTTTCATTTTTGGGGAGCGAAAATAGCTAGTTTAAAAGTTCAATTCTGCAATAGTCTCGCCAAACAGGACCATGCCATTTTTTTGAAATCCGAGTGAAGCGTAAAGGTTTTCGGCAGCGACATTGGCTGGGGCATAACCAATGACAATTTTTTGACAATCGTCTTTTGCCTTCAGTATATCAATGACTTGCGAAATCGCAGCACGTCCGTAGCCTTGCCGTTGATACTTAGCATCAACTAAGAGTCTGTAAATCCAGTAGTTGCTATCGTCGGGGTCAAGTCCATACATGACAAAGCCAACCATCGTGTCATCATGGTAGATGGCCAAAGGGACAAATGTAGTTTGAAACTTTGCTTCAGCGATGGAGTAAAGGTTCGGGGCAACAAACTCACTTTGTTCGGGAGTAGGTTCCAGTTCAATACACTCTTCCCAGTTTTCCAAGGTTACTTCACGAAGTGTCACAGACATCTAATCACATTCATCCTTCCAGGGGCTTGATTTTACCAATATATTACATTTTATCCTACGTGAAAAGACAGACAAAATCAATAGTGTGCACAAAATTTTTTCCATTCTTATGAAGCGATAGAAAAAGGAAAAAAGAGGTTTAATTCACCTAATTTTCAGAAATAACATTTAATGGAAAATTCATTTGACACTTTAGAAGAGTCATCGATATAGTTGGGATGGAAGTATTTGTAATCAATTAGATTTTTTGCCATATCTGAATTGTGATTACATCTGCACAATTCAGAAAGGGGGGAAATGCATTGCATCAGGATAAGAAGCAATGGAAGGACGGATATCCTTTAAGTCATCCACAAAAGCGTATCTGGTATACGGAAAAATTACATCCACAGCTTCCTGTCCATACGCTAGGGGGGATGGTGCGGGTTCAAGGAAAAGTGAAACTGGATGTACTGGAAGCGGCCATTCACCTGTTCATTCAAAAGAACGATGCTTTGCGACTCAACTATCAGGAAGAAGAGACAGTCCTTCAGTTTGTTGGAGAGTACGAACCGCAGCCATTGCAGGTGTTTGATTTCAGACAGGAACCGAATGCCCCTGATCGGTGCAGACAATTCCTGCAGGCTTTGTTTGCAAAGCCGTTTTCGATTGGACGGGAGCCTCTGTTCTACTTTTGTCTGATTCAACTGAGTGACGAAGAAGCGGGGTATTTTGTAAAGTTTCACCATTTGATTGCTGATGGTTGGTCCATCTCAATCATGACAGAACAAATTGCTCACTATTATGACACGTTGTTGGCAGGCGGTACTGTTCGTGTAGGAGAAGAACACGCTTATCAAGCTTTTGTCGACAGGGAGCATGCCTATTCTCAGTCTGAGAGATTTGAAAAGGACAAGCGATACTGGCGGGACAAGTTTCAGAGCTTACCCGTGATCACGACCTTACAAAAAGCAACAGATACAACCGAAGGCAAGCGCAAAGTCTATGCATTCAACCGTGAAGATTCTACAAGAATACGCGAGTTTGCAAACCAGATGAAATGCTCCCTAAATTCCATGTTTGTGGCTCTCGTCAGTCTTTACCTTCAGCGTTGTACGAGGCAAGAAGAAATCGTGATCGGTACACCGTTGTTAAACCGTTCAGGAAAAGTGGAGCGCAAAATATTCGGGATGTTCACAAGCACCATGCCATTTCGTTTGGCAGTTCCGATGGAAATGGATGCTTTCGATTATGTCAAATATGTTAACAGGGAACTCACTTCCTGTTTTTTTCATCAGAAATATCCCTACGATTTGCTGGCTCAAGAGTTGGAATTGAAGAAACATGGCTATGACAGCCTGTTTCAGATTTGTGTAAATTATTACAGCACGCAGCTGCCCTTCACCCTTGGCGGGCACTCCGTGACGAATGAGGAGTTTTACAATGGTCACCAGTTGTATTCGCTCCAAGTAATTATCAGGGAATGGGCTACAGATGAACAATTGACGCTGGAATTGGATTATAAGATCGCTGAGTACACGGAAAATGATGTTGATCGAATAGTGAATCATCTCGTAAGGCTGCTCAATCAGATGATCTCGAATCCAGAAGTCCCGCTGTCCAATCTGAACTTCCTTGCTGACGAAGAGTTGGCACTACAACTCAAAACGTGGAACGATACTGCGGCTTCCTATTCCAGCGAGAAGACGGTTGTTCAGTTGTTTGAAGAGCAAGTAAAACGTTCGCCACAGGGAGTTGCATTGGAGTCAGAGGGGCGCATGCTGACATTTCAGGAAGTGCAGGATCAAGTGAATCGACTCGCTCAGTCGTTGCGAACGCGAGGAGTTGGCCCTGGTGTAATTGTTGCGCTGCTGGCAGATCATTCGCCAGAGATGATCATCGGGCTGTTGGCCGTGCTAAAAGCAGGCGGGGCTTACCTTCCGATTGACCCGCAACTCCCTTCTCAGCGCATCGAATACCTGCTGTCTGATTCTGGAGCGGACCTGTTGCTTCGTCACACCTCGCGGACAGAGATTATTTCGTGGTCCAAAGAAATCCTGGAGCTCGGTGATTCGTCCCTGTATCTCAATGATGGGGCAAGCCTGGAATCGGTTAATCAGCCAGAGGATTTGGCCTATGTCATTTATACTTCAGGCTCTACCGGAAATCCGAAGGGGGTCATGGTCACTCATCGAGGGTTAGTCAACTATATTTCGTGGGCGAAAGACCGATATCTCTCCTGTCCTGAAGAAGCGTTTGCTTTTTATTCCTCACTGGCATTTGATTTGACGGTTACGTCCATTTTTTGCCCGTTGGTAAAGGGAAATCGGATGGTGATCTATCCGCACTCCGATTCAGAGTTTGTGTTATCTCGCATCTTTAGCGACGGACGTTCCCATGTTGTAAAGCTGACACCTGCGCATCTGTTTTTGCTGCAAGAAATCGATTTGCGTTCTACTACGGTAAAAAGAGTGATAGTAGGCGGCGAGGACTTGAAGGTGAGTCTGGCTGAGGCGATTCATGCGAAATGGAACGGACAAATCGAAATTCTCAATGAGTATGGCCCTACCGAGACAGTAGTCGGTTGCATGATCTATCAATACGATCCAGAGAGCGATGTCGAGGGTTCTGTGCCGATTGGACATCCGATCAGCAACGTACAGCTCTACATTTTGGATTCATATGGGAAACCAATCCCGATCGGATCGACAGGAGAGCTATTTATCTCGGGAGATAGTGTGGCACAGGGGTATCTTAACCGCGAGGAATTGACTCAAGAGCGTTTCCTACCCGATCCGTTTCAGCCAGGTAAAGTGATGTACAAGACTGGCGATCTGGTTCGCTATCGGCCAAATGGAGTCATGGAGTATCTGGGACGGGCTGACTATCAGGTGAAGATTCATGGTTACCGCATTGAATTGGGGGAAATTGAACAGCAGCTACTTGGCCATTCTTCTGTGCGTGAGGCAGTGGTGATCGATCGAATGGATACGTGGGGGCGTAAGTACCTTTGTGCTTATTTGATCACGGAAACATCTTTCCGGGAAAAAGAGCTCCGTGAAGAACTGGCAAGTCGATTGCCCGCATACATGATCCCTTCGCAAATCGTGCAGCTTGAACAGTTTCCGCTGACCTCAAATGGCAAGGTAGATCGAAAACAGCTTCCCGAGCCTGTCATTGAGAGAAAAGGTGCGGAGGATGAAACCAGTCCTCGTGACGAGTTTGACAAGCTATTGGTTGAAGTGTACGAGGACGTGCTTGGTCGTTCGCCATTTGGTCTACATGACCCGTTTTCTCAACTAGGGGGAGATTCGATCAAGGCGATTCAGGTTTCCTATCGATTGCATCAGCGGGGAATCAAGATTCCGGTAAGAGACATCTTGATTTATGACACAATTGCAGAACTAAAAACGAGAAGTGACTGGAGCTGGGGAGTGGAACAGATCTCACAAGAGCCGTGTACTGGCGAGTTACCGTCATCTCCTATCGTTTCTTGGTTTTTGTCACAACAGTTCCGCAATGCTGATCATTGGAACCAGTCGTTGCTCCTTGAAAGCAAAGAAAAAGTAACGCTGGAGGAGTTTGAAGCAAGTCTTTCTGCACTGGTTAACCATCACGATTGTTTGCGACTCAATTACTCTGTAAAAGAGGAGAAGCTCTTTTACAATGAGCGCCATCTTACCAGCCGAGTGTCAGTGTCTTGCGTCGACCTTTCTTCCTTACCGCAAGAAGAACAGGAGAGTAGGATGCTTGAGGCGATGAGAGATTGCGCTGTTAGCTTCAAGCTGGAAGAATCTTTGCTGTTTACCGGTTGTCTCTTTGAATTAGGTCCCGATCGACCTCAGCGATTGTTTCTGACAGCCCATCATCTTGTTGTAGACGGTGTCTCCTGGAGGATTCTCCTGGAAGATTTGATGAGCGCCTTGGCCAGTCTGAAACGGAATGAGCCGATTGTCTTGCCGGATAAAACACATTCGATGCAAGCGTGGATCAAGGAAGTCTCCGCCTTTTACCAGTCGGATCAGGCATTCAAAGAAAAAGCATATTGGGACATGTTTTCCATCCCGGAAGACAAACTTCCAACGGATTACGATTTTGGCGAAGACTTGGTAGAATACAGCGCTACATCTACACGCACACTTTCAGCCGAGATAACGTCGCGACTGTTGACAACGGCCAACCGAATGTTCAACACGGGTCCCCAAGACCTATTGGTTGCAGCACTTACCCGGACATTGTGTGATGTGTTTGAGAGGGAGCGTCTCTTACTGGTAATGGAGTCGCATGGGCGTGAGTCTTCCATTCATGCGATGAATGTAACCAGGACAGTAGGCTGGTTTACCAGCATGTATCCTGTTCTGTTCGAAACGAATCCATCCAATCGGACTGATCACCTAAAAGCAGTAAAGGAGAAATTACGTCAGATTCCGATGGGCGGTCTTGGATTTGGCTGGTTTAAGCCTCATCTGCTCGCGGCAGAGGAAAAGTCCCATGTTCGATTCAATTATCTGGGAACCGTTGATAATCAATTGAGTGATGATCTGGTTCTAATGGGAGGAAACTTGGCGGTTGATGCCGGAGTGGGTAATCATTTGACAGCACTGCTTGACGTGGCTGCTCTCATTCGTCAAGGAGAACTTCAGGTTTCTGTTACGTACAGCTTGCGAAAGTATCGCGAGGAGACCATCGAGAAATTGCTTGCGTTGTTTTTCCATGAATTAGAGCAGCTCATTGACCATTGCTGCCTTCAGGAGATCCCTGAATTTACTCCATCGGATTTTGAAGATGTGGAGTTGACACAAAAAGAACTGGATTTGCTGTTTGGTTAACAAGCGAATCATATGCTTGACCGAGTGTTCTGAGAAAGCAAAACGACGAGTGTTTAAGAATGACGGGAGGGATTACATTGAGTGTTAAGGTATTAATGGGAAAAAAAGGATTTGAGGAATTCGCAACAATTGTCGGCTTTACAGAAGCAGAGAAGGAAGTACGCAGTGCGTTACTGGAGCAGTCTTATATGCCATTTAAGGTGACTCGCTATTATGCCGAGTTGATTGCGAGTCAATCAGAGCCTTATCGTACCCAGATGATCAATATCGTACTTCCGCCACCGGGAGAGAAACCCTATAAAGGCCGCTTTGATCCGTATGGTAATAAGTCATACCGTCAGGATGAAACAGCTTTCCTGCAACACAAGTACAAAAAGACATTGTTGCTTCACATCGACGACTTTTGTATTGCTAACTGCCAGTTCTGCTATAAAGTGAACGAAATTCGCCACGAGGATATTGGATACACCAATATCATGGAAAAAGCAGAAAGGGCAGTGCAGTATTTGGAAGCTCATCCGTATATCGATAATGTTCTCTTTACTGGCGGAGATCCGGCTTCCTTCCGTAAAAGCTCTGACTTAATCAAGCTGATTAGCGCTCTATTGAGTGTGAAGAGTATTCGACTCGTTCGCTTTGCCACCAAGGCTCTAGCCTATGATCCCGCTCGTTTTCTCGACGGAGAGCTGCTAGCGTTCTTTGATCAAGTAAGACAGACGCCTGGCAAGCAGGTAAGTGTGATTTCTCAGTTCAACCATCCCGGGGAAATAAGCGATGTTTCGATCCAAGCAACGCAAGCGCTACTGTCCGTCGGTGTACAGATTCGTGGACAGCCTGCCATCATTCGCGGAGTAAACGATTCTGTCGAGACCTTGATCGACTTGCAGCGCAAGTTTCTCGATAATCGAATCATTTCGTATTATTTGACAGTGTTTATGCCAGTCAGAGGAGTCGAGCAGTATGCCATTCCACTTGACGAGGCGTTCCGGAATGTGGCCGAGTCCAAACGTAATTTGGGAGGACTAGAGAAAAAAGGGGTACTTCTTACTTCACACGATTTTGGAAAATTAGAGATTTGTGGTTTTTATCCGACAGCTGAGCGCCCTGAAAAAATTGTTTTGAAATGGCATCAAGCGGTTGGACCAGACTATCTTCCAGAGCGGTTGAAGGAATTAATCCCAACCCGGTCAGAAGACCTGATGATTTTGGACTACAAGCAGGGAGAGATGTATTGTCTCGACCATGTGTTCAAACACAATGGATTGCCGTACGTGGATGCAGATGGGGAGATCGTGGAGAACCTGCCGAGTGAAGCTGTTCGGTAAGGGAGTCAGGAGAGAAAATTGTGATGAACAAGATCGACAAAAACAATATAGCTGACATTTTGCCGTTAAGTCCAACGCAGGAGGGCATGCTGTTTTACTACCGACTCCAAAAGGATTCCAATCTGTATTTCGAACAGCATCGGCTAACCCTTCGTGGCAAGTTTCAGCTGGAGTTGTTTACGCAGGCAGTTACGATGGCGTTTGAGGCAAATGAAATGCTTCGTACGGTTTTTCGCTGGGAGGGGCTTCAAGCCCCTGTCCAGCTGATTCTCAAGCAAAAGACATTGGAGATTCCTTATTTCGATTGGACCGAGTTACCATCTGCAGCGAGGGAAAGAAAACTGTCTGTCTTGTTGTTACAGGACAAACAAACACCCTTCACGCTCGAGTTGGGCAATACCATTCGCATTCAAGTAGTACGGATGGAGTTGTATCGTTATGAAGTCATATGGTCATTTCATCACATTCTCATGGACGGATGGAGTTCCGGTATTCTCCTAAGAGAGATATTTACAGCATATGGACAATTATGCTCGGGGCTGTCCCCTGCGATTAAACAGAAAGCGAAATACAAGGAGTATCTGCGTTTTCTAAAAGAAGCATCGAAAGAACAATCGTTATCGTACTGGAAAGATTCCTTACAAGGAATTAGCTCGCCTACACCGCTTCCATATATGCGGGATCGTAACGAAGAGCGGCGATATTCTTCTTATCATCTCCGGCTCAGTCAAACACTTGCGGAGACATTGGAGGAAACATCCAAGCGTTACCGCGTGACAATCAGCACAGTGCTGCAAACCGCATGGGGTATTTTACTGCAAAAATACAGCGATACGCGTGATGCTCTTTTTGAAGTGGCGTACGCCGGACGTCCTGCCCATCTCACAGGAGTAGAGGAAATCGTCGGCCTCTTCATCAAGACGTATCCGCTCCGGGTCAAACGGACAGAAACGACTACAGTCAAAGATCTGCTGGGTGTCATGATGGAAGAACAGCACCAGATGGCCCCACATTTGTACGTGCCAGCAGTTGAGTTGAAAAACTGCTCAGAGATGGACGCACAAACACCTTTGGCGCACAGTTTGTTCGTTTTCCAAAACTATCCCATCGACAAGACGCTGGCCGGATTGGAACTTGACTTCGAGCTGGAGAATATCACTTCGCATGAAACAACCGATTATCCAATGGTGCTGGAAGTAACACCAGGTGATGAATGGACAGTCCATATCAACTACCAGGCATGGAAGTTTCAAGCGAAGGAAATCGAACGTCTGGCGCTTCATTATCAGAGCCTTCTCGAGCAGATTGCGGCTGATCCGGATCAAGAGATTCGTGACCTTACTCTGCTCAGTGATCGTGAGCGGCACGAGATGATTGAGGAACAGATGAAAGTCGTGCCAGTTCCGAGTAACTACTGTGTGCACGAGTTGATTGATCAAGCGGCAGAAAAAACACCGGATGCAGTTGCGCTTGTCCAAGGAAAGCAGACAGTGACCTACAAGGAGTTACAAGAGCAAGCGAATCGCCTGTCTTGGGCTCTGCAAAAGGAGGTGACAGATGCAGGCCGACCGATAGTTATCATGTGTGATCGTTCCCCTGAAATGATTGCTGCACTGCTGGCTATCCTCAAAGCTGGGTGTTACTATGTCCCACTTGATCCAGACTTGCCGAAAGCGCGAATCGAACAGATCGTCAGCCAGATTCAGCCTGTTCTAATTGTGACAGAGGGCAGCTATCTGGAACTCGTCGCTGATTTGCAAACAAAGGTGTTTCGTCTGGATGAACCAGCATGTTGGGCACAGGAGTTAACGCAAACACCGCAGCGAAGAGCGGCACCTTCAAGTACTGCGTATGCCATCTTTACTTCTGGTTCGACAGGTACGCCAAAAGGTGTGCGTGTAAAGCATGATCAATTAATCAACGCTCTTTGGTGGCACATTGAATTTGTCGGGTTCGGAGAGCAGACGAGAACGTTGCAGATCGCCACATTGACTTTTGACGCATCGGTTGTCGAGATTTTCTGCACACTGATCAGCGGCGGTACCCTTTGCTTGTTGCAGCGACATGAAAACAAGTCCCCGCAAAAGCTCGCGGCTGCCATCGAGGGCCAACAGGCAAACGTGATACTCGTCGTCCCTACGATGTATCACGCTTTGCTTGACCACGTGGCTGATGGCTCGATGGATTCGATACAAAAAGTATTGTGTACAGGAGAGATGCTGTCTTCTTCCTTAGTGGAACGACATGCAGCCTTGCTGCCTCAAGCGCAGATGTACAACTTGTATGGCCCAACGGAAAATAGTATCTCGGCATCTGGGTATTGTGTACCGAGACAAGGGCCTTTTGAAAACCCGCTTCCGATTGGACATCCAAGTTACAACGTTCGTGTCTTTCTTCTGGACCAAGATTTTCATCTATTGCCCAAAGGGGTAATAGGGGAAATGTACGTAGGCGGGATGGGTGTAACGGAAGGATACATCGCTGACGAGGAAAAAACCAGAGCGTCCTATATACTGACCCCGTATGGCAGGCTTTATCGTACAGGAGACTTGGCTTGCTGGACGGATGAAGGGCATCTGCAATATTTTGGCCGCAAGGATTTTCAGATCAAGATTCGCGGCAACCGCGTTGAATTGGAGGAAATTGAAGCTGTCCTGCGCCGTCAGCCTGGTGTCAGGGAAGCAGCGGTAGTGGCCATTCAGGAGTCAAAACGCGATCCTTATCTGGTTGCATGCTTGGCCGCGATGCATCCGATTGAGGAACATGTTCTTCGCGAAGCAGTGCTGACTTATTTGCCTGACTACATGCTACCTGCCTTTTTCGTCCATCTAGATGCCTTGCCTCGGACGCAGAGTGGAAAAGTAGACAAGACTGCCTTGCAACGTCTGGATTACACGCAGTATCGCACGGGAAAGGAAGAGGCCCCGGCAGATGAACTTGAGCAGCAATTGGCACAAATTTGGCGAGAGCTTTTGGCAGTCGAAAAAATAAGCGTGCATGATCATTTTTTCTCGCTAGGAGGCCACTCGCTGAAGGTCGCTCAACTCGTGACCAGATTGCAAAAAGAGAGAAAAACAGACATCACGATCAAGGATGTATTCCAGAACCCGACCATTCGACAATTAGCTGACCGCATCAGGGGTAGACAGCCGATATCCTACGCGCCGATTGATCGGGTAAGTAAAGCCGAGAGATACAGGGCTTCTTCTTCACAGAAACGAATTTTCGTGATGCATGGAATAGAAGGAGAAAGCACCAGCTACAACATGTCGGGTGTAATCGCGGTAAACGGTCATCTGGATGTAAGTCGAGTGAAAAGTGTATTTAAGGAAATCATCCAAAGGCATGAAGCATTCCGTACTTCGTTTGCGGTACAGGATGGAGAAGTGTATCAGTACATCAGCGACCATGTGCCATTTGAGATCAAAACCAGTCATAGCGACGGTAGGACATTGGACGAACTGATGGAAGACTTTCGGCAATCTTTTGATTTGACGAAAGCACCCCTTCTTCAGGTTTGCCTAGTCGAGGTCACAGCCACTCAGTATTATCTGCTGTTCAACTCTCATCATATTATTTTGGATGGCATTTCACTGAATGTGTTAATGGAAGACTTCGCTAAATTGTATGTGGGTGAAGAGCTGCCCACACTGCCCATTCAATACAAGGACTACGCCGACTGGCAGTGGCAGAAGCGGGGTAGCGAGCAGTGGAATCAGCAGGAAAAATACTGGATGGATACTTTCAGCGACCGAGTCCCGCTCATGTCTTTTCCGCTGGATTACCCGCGTCCTTCTGTTAAGACATTCCAGGGGGATCACCATACGTTCTTCCTTACTGATTCTACGTACGGTGATTTGCATGCATTTGCCAAGCAGAACGAAGTGACTGTCCATGCAGTTTTGATGTCCGCTTATTACGTGTTGCTGATGAAATACACGTCTCAGGAAGATTTCGTTGTCGGTTCACTGGTAGCTGGACGAAACCATCCCGATTTGGAGCGAATCGTCGGCGTCTTTATCAACTTCCTTCCGATACGCAATCGTCCTCGTGCCGATCTTGTGTATACCGATTTTGTACAAGAGGTTCAGCGCAGTCTGCTACTAGCCTACGAACATCAGGAGTATCCGTTTGAAGAGATTGTTGCTCGTAGCGCCGCAGGCATCCAGCAAATGCAAAATCCATTGTTTGATACGATGCTGATCTTCCATAACCAGCGGGAGCAAGAAGTGCAATTTACAGTGAGCCACGTGCAATTTGAAGAGGTTCCGCATGAATCGAAGACATCGAAACTTGACTTTAAGCTGGATATTACACCACTCGCTGATCAATTCAGGTGCGTGCTTGAATACGATACCCAGTTGTTTAAAGCGGAGACAATGGAAGGCTTCGCTGACAACTATATGCGTGTTCTCGCAGCACTTCTGAAGCATCCGAAACAGCGATTGGATGATGTTGACAGCGTACATCACCAAACAGAAAAAGAGGGCGTGATGAACCGCCTTCATCATGTCGGAGTTGCAGTTCCAGAATTGGGTCCGGCTCAAATCATGTATGGTACTCTCGGATTTGATGCAAGTGATTCCCTGCATGATCCAGAACAAAATGTGTATCTCTCCATGTGCATGAAACCAGGATGTGTGCCAATCGAGCTAATCGCTCCTGTCGATGAAACGTCACCTTGCGTTCGTTTGTTGGAAGAAAAGGGGACGGGTCCGTACCATCTATGCTTTTCGATTTCCAATATTGATCAATTTATGAAAAGTTTAGTTGATTCTGGCTTCAAATACGATTTGGTCAGCGCTCCTAAGCCAGCGGTACTTTTCAATCATAGACTCGTTGCCTTTCTCTTTCTGGAAACGGTTGGCCTGGTTGAACTTGTAGAGAGCGAGAACGTGACGCATGACGAATGGCAAAGCAGCGATCAGCGATCTGCTGTCCGGCTGCTTACACCAGATGCAGAAAAGGCACTGTCGTTCTTTACGTTCCTGGGCTATCGAGTTCACGAGAAATATCTGGATCGGCAATCTCAAGCCAGTATTATCACACTGGGCAAAGCGAGAGAGAGTAGCATCCAGTTAGTCGAGCCTCGAATGGAGCACTCACAAGAACAACGAGAGCTCATGAAAAGTGGTTCTGGCGTTTACCAAATCGAGGATCGGGTAGCGAATCTGACCGAACGGATCGACACACTGATAGCGTGCGGCATCCCCGTTTCTTTTGCAGACGGGACAGGACGTGATCTGCAACTGACAGATGCCCCGTACCTACTTTTGACTGACGGGAAATCAGCCGCAGAAAGACCTAAGCCGATTCTAGGCGAGTTTCATTCGGAAACAACGCCCATCTATTCCTTCGTTCAGGAACGTTTGCTGAAGCAGGAACAAGAAGATGGGATTGTGGCTGTCAGATGTTTTGACATCGAGCTTCGGAGCAAAATCGAACTGTCGTATATGCAGCAAGCATGGCAAGCTCTCGTGCGACGATTTCCTCTGCTGTCGCCCCAAGGCTATTCCGAACTGATTCCGCTTGCGCTTTGTGATTTACAGGAGAAAAGCGAGGCAGAGGCAACGGTATGGTTGCGAGAACGATTGATTGCCGAGCAGAAGAGGCCGTTTGAGGACAAAGCAGGAAGTTTGGTTCGAATTGAATGGATAAAGCTGGCTGCTGATCGCTATCGGTTGATTGGAAGTCTTCACAGCTCCTTTAGTGATTGGCGAGGTCTCGGACTTCTCCTGGAAGAATGGGAGGCTCTGTATCAAACGATTGCAGAGGGGCATGAACCAGATGAGGATGAACAACCTCGCTACGAAGCATTCGCCGTTTGGCAGAAAAAAATGCTTTATTACGGACATCTCGAGGCCCAGCGTCACGAGTGGTTGACAGCAGCAAATCCAGACTCTGCTCAACCATTTGGTACGGGAGGGGTAGCGAAGCGACAAGTCGAGCAGTATATCGACCCGACAGGTCACGCCGATTTGCTGCATGTAGCTGCTCATTCCAATCAGGAGCTGGGAGACATCTTGCTTGCCTCCTACCTGTTGTTGCTTCGACAGGTCACCCAATTGCCTAGTTTGACGCTTGGAGTAGTGGTGACGAATCGGACGCAAGCTGTGCTGGAACAAACGCTAGGCAACTTTGACAATATCGTACCGCTCACCATCGATATGCAGACCATCAGTTCGTTTTCACAATTATTGGATCAAACGAAGCAAGTACGTGACCGCATGCAAATGCTCGCGTTGTATCCGTCAGAGCACTGGCAAGCGACGACACACATGGAATGGCCGACACTTTTTGTTAACCAGACGATCCCGTTCAAAGCTCAGTCAGCTGTTTGGAATCGTGAAGTCAAACGGTCAGTTGAGCCAGAAATGGCAGGAAGTCCGTTAGTTCTTCAGGTAGCAGAAACTTCGGAAGGTATCCATGTCGTTTTTACCTATGATCCATCTATGCTTCAGACGGGATATGTTGAATCGCTTTCGGATCGCTATGTGAAAATCCTAAAAATGTTAGCAGAAAAATCCAAAATAAAGTAAAAGGGGTAGGGAAATATGGAAATCAGATCCTCAATTAATTTTCACGACGAACGCTTTTTGATGTTTGTACTGGACCAGATGGCAAATGAGCTTGAGAGAAACGGTGGAGAAGCGATCCGCATGACTCTTGGGAAGTCAGAAATGCCGCTGCATCCCGAAATTATCAATTCCATGCAACAGGCATTGGATAGCTTTGAAAAATATTCGCTTGTGTATCCAGGTGGGCTTCCGGAGCTGAAAGATAAGCTCGCGACCCACTATAAAACAAAATACGACGTGTCAATCAAACCGGAGAATTTCGTAATCAGTGTCGGTACCAGCACACTCTTCCGTAACCTGTTCTACCTCTTGCTTAAAGAGGGCGATGAAGTGTTGTTGCCACTTCCGTACTACTCGCTTTACCATTTCTGCGCGCTGCTAGTCGGTGCGAAAGTTCGTTACTACAAAATTGATATGGATACATTGAGACTTGATGTGGAGTCGTTTAAAGAGAATTTTACAGACAAGACGAAAGTGGTCGTGATCAACACGCCAGGCAACCCATTGGGAAATATTCTTACAAAAGAGGAATTGTATACGATCGACAGCATCGTAGACGGTCGTGCGGCTATTATCAATGACGAAATTTATGCGAATACCTACTTCGATGACGAGTGCGAATCCGTGATGCAGCTGAAAAATACCAAGTCTACGTTCATCACAACGGATGCATTCTCCAAAGCGTATCGGATGTATAGCAGACGTGTCGGATATGCGATCGTACCGGATGAGCTGGTGCAGCCACTGACGGTCATTCAGCACCATACACTGCTCACAGCTGACCCGGTTGTACAGTTCGGAGCAATGGCTGCGCTTGATTACCAGCATGAGGTTGATCATTTGGTCCAACTGTACAAAGGTCGTCGGGACTACACGATCGATGCTTTCCAAAATGTAGCGGATGTCCGTGCTCTGCCAGCGAGAGGCAGCTTCTACTTCACGCTTGATTGCGAAGCATTTATGAAGAGAAAAGGCATCAGCACCTCGCTTGAGTTGGCTACGCAAATTTTCGAGGCTACACATGTGGCAACCGTACCGGGTTCTGACTTTGGCATCCCGAATACACTGCGCCTCTCATACTCTGCCGCTAAGTATAACGAGGGAATTAACCGTTTGCGGGAATTTTTCACCACCACCTAAAAAGGGGAAGAGTCGCAATGAATGGACGTATGCAACTCGATCTGGATCTGAACGAGTTTAACCTGCTCACTGATAATGAAGCGAACTTGTTAACCCGAGTCAATCAGACAGACAAACCGTATCGCAACAAAGTAACAATCGCTGAACTGTTCGCCCGGCAAGCGGAAAAAACGCCTGATAGAGTTGCTGTGGTAGAGGCGGATCGAGAAAGAACATACGCAGAACTACACGCGGATGCAAACCAGCTAGCCCGTATCATAAAAGATGCGGGTGTAGTTCCTTCGCAACTCGTAGGAATCCTCGCAGACAGGAGCTCCCGTATGGTAGCGGCAGTTCTTGCAATCCTCCAAGCAGGTGGGGGATACGTCCCGGTTGATCCGCATTATCCCCGTGCTAGAATTCGGTATCTTTTGCAGGATAGTCGCTGCAAGGTGCTTGTAACAGAATCCATTTATCTGGATGAGATCATACCCGATCTACCTGACAGCATCGAAACGATCATTTGTTTGGACGAGACTTCCTTCCATCACGAAGGATACAAGGTCTATACAGCGCTCGATATTCGCGGTCAAAAGGATGAGGCGATAGCTCCAACAGGTTCAGAGGATGATGTTGCATATGTCATCTACACATCTGGTTCGACCGGTGCACCAAAGGGCGTCATGATTACACACAAACAGGTCTTGAATACGTTGTTTTGGTTAGAGGAGACTTTTCCGCTAAACGAGACAGACGTTGTTGCCCAAAAAACCTCGATTTCTTTTACGGACTCGGTGTGGGAATTGTTTTGGCCGCTGATGGTTGGATCAAAGCTGTCTATTTTGAAAGAGGAAGACGGGAAAGATCCGGGAGCGTTGTATGACTGGCTGCGAGAGCAACGTATTACAGTCACCCAGTTCGTTCCAGCGATGATGAATGTGTTTCTGGCTCATGTGCATTCTCGTAATGAACTAGATCCGTTGCCCCATTTGAAGTGGGTATTTAATGGAGGAGAAGCACTGACGGCTAATCTGGTTCGCGAATGGAATCGACTGTTCCGTATTGCGCGAATCGCCAATATTTACGGGATGACAGAATCAGCGATATACGCTTCCGTCTATCTTTGCACAGAACAGCCAGATGAAGAATCACTTAGAATCCCTGTTGGTGTTCCCATTGCCAATACTCATATGTTCATCCTTGGACAGACGGGGGAAATTTGTCCCCCAGATGTCAAGGGCGAGATTTGCATCGGAGGAATTGGCATCACCGATGGATATTTGGGCAAGCCTGAGTTGACCGAGAAAGCTTTTACGTATCATCCCATTACTGGCGAGCGCCTTTACCGTACTGGAGATGTCGGATTGCTCAGCGAAACGGGAGTATTTGAATATCTAGGGCGGATGGACGATCAGGTTCAAGTGCGCGGCTATCGTGTGGAACTGAAAGAAGTTGAGCGCGCCGTCCTTCAGCATCCTGCTGTGAATCAGGTAGCTGTATTGGCTATGACTGATCAAATGGGTATGACCGAACTGGCTTGCTACTATGTCGTGCAAAAGGACGGCGTTCAGCCAGATGGGCTTCGCGCGCACCTGCTGGAGTGGCTCCCCGGTTATATGATCCCGAGTTACTTTATGGAATTGTCCGAGATGCCGCTTACCCCGCATGGAAAGATCGATCGCAAAGCTTTGCCTGCTGTAAAGCCTGGCGTCAGTAGTGATTACGTGCCTCCGGCAAATCCGATCGAACAAAAGCTGGCTGAGTTGTGGGCGGATGTTTTACAAATTCCATCACCCGGTGTGCTTGATCATTTTGTTGGACAGGGAGGGCATTCACTGAAGGCCATTCAGCTTTTATCCAGAATGGAAAGTGACTTTCAAGTGAAGCTTTCTATGCGGGACCTGTTTGATGCCCCGACGATTCGTGGTTTGGCGAATCGGATCACAGGCAGCCTCCAAGAGATGGAGCAAAAACCGATCGCCTTGCTCTCTGATCAGGAATATTACCCTGTCACGGGTGCACAAGAGCGACTTTACCTGTTGTGGCAATTGGAAGAAGATGCTACCAGCTATCATACACCGGGAGTTATGCGGATCACGGGTTCCCTTGATTCCGGGCGTCTTCAAGACGTTGCAGATCAACTCGTCGCACGACATGAGGCGCTACGCACCACGTTTCATCTGATTGAAGGTCAGGTGAAGCAAAAAGTACACAGTGACCTGTCTGTACAAATCGAAACATGGAAAGCAGACGAGGAAACTGTGGAGAAGGAAATCGAACGCTTTTTCCGGCCATTCGATTTAAAGCAAGCTCCTTTGCTTCGTATCGGCCTAATTGAGCTCTCATCAGAGGAACATCTGTTGATTTTCGACATGCACCATATCATTTCAGATGGCATATCCAAGTCCATCTTGCTTGAGGAGTTTTGTAACCTCTACCAAGGACAGGAGTTGCCGGAATTGTCGGCACAGGCTAAGGAATTCGCTTGGTGGCAAGCAGAACAAGCTGCCGAGATCGGTTGGGCCGAGCATGAAGCCTACTGGTTGGATGCATTTTCCGGGCAGCCGCAACCGTTAGCAATCCCGACCGATTATCCTCGCCCGCAAACCATGACATTTGATGGAGACGAGGTGCTGACTGAGCTGTCTAGAGAATGGCTGGAAAAACTCGACTCGTTTACCCGTCAAAGTTCTACGACGCTGTAC
The DNA here is from genome assembly GCF_013284245.2 of Brevibacillus sp. DP1.3A. NCBI lineage: Bacteria > Bacillati > Bacillota > Bacilli > Caryophanales > Paenibacillaceae > Brevibacillus > Brevibacillus sp. DP1.3A. The sequence goes on from NZ_CP085876.1 coordinate 3,124,805, forward strand.
ATGCTTTTGTTGGCCGTCTATTCTGTTTTGTTATCCAAATACAGCAATCAGGAAGACATCGTCATCGGCTGCGACATGGATGGTAGACAACGTGGGGAGTTTGCCCCTGTTGTAGGAATGTTTGTTAACACCTTGGCTCTGCGAAACTGGCCGAAGAAAGAATTGACCGTCCAAGAGTATATCGGGCAGGTACGTCAAAACGTGCTAAGCGGTTTTGAGCATGGAGACTATCCATTCGATCAACTCGTAAGCCAGATTCAATTCCCTCGCGATCCAGCAAGGAACCCGTTGTTTGACGCCATGCTGACCCTGCATCATGCAGCGGAGCAGCAAAAGGTCCGTCTCGATCAAATCGAGTTTGCTCCGTACGAGTTCAGACGCAAAGCTGCCATGCTCGATCTGGCTTTGGAAGTGGTTAAGGCTGAGGATCACATGTGCATGCACTGGCAATATAACACGAACCTGTATCAAAGAAGAACAATCGAGAAGATGGCTCAAGACTTTGTCATTCTTCTGGAGCAAATGGTAGCCCACCCGAACCTAACCATCGGACAACTTCAGATCGGTCATGGAGTAGTACAGGTAGCACAGGGACAAGTGGACGACGATGACTTTGCTTTTTAAGAAATACATGACGGACAGAAAAGAGGGATTGGCTTGACAACGATAACTGCACAAAACATCTTGCTGGCCAGTGGGCAGTTTGATCGCGAAAAAGACTATTGGATGGAGAACCTCTCTCGAGAATTTCATTCACTTGACCTTCCAACAGACTCTCGGGCCTCGTTTCAGCGTCAGTCTGAGCTTCGTAAGCTGACCATCGTGTTTCCGGACGAACTGAGCAAGGCGCTGATTCATTTGAGCAATGGCTCGGATCAACGTTTGTTCATGGCTTTGCTGAGTGGATTTGGCATCTTGTTGTCCAAATACACGGGACATCAGGACATATGCGTTGGAACGGCTATCTTTCGTCAAACTGAGCCGGGTGAGTTTTTGAACAAGTTACTGCCCTTGCGTCATCAGGTACTCCCGGAATGGAGCATCAAGGAGCTGCTGCAAGAAATTCGGCAGACCTTAAAGGCCGCTGTGGAACATCAGAACTACCCAATCTTGCGGTTGATCGAGGAACTGCAGGTACCGCAGCAGGGGAACAGCACACCGTTTTTCGAGGCGACTTGCTTATTGGACGTCCTTCATGATCAGGACAGCCTAGAACAGGTTTCGAGCGAGTTGCAGCTCCTCTTTTCTAAAAAGGAAAACTCGCTCGAATTACTCGTGCGTTACGTGGGGCAAAGATACCAGCGCCCCATGATGGAACGGATGATGGAGCATTTGGTCCGTATCTATCAGGTTATCGTAACGCAACCTGATCAGAAGATCGCGGAGATAGCGTTCTTATCTGAGGAAGAGGTTCGGGAGCTAGTTCTTTCATTCAACGACAACCGGATTGATTTTCCGCGCGATCAGAGCTTTGATCGCCTCTTTGAGGAGCAGGTAAAAAAGACTCCTCATCGCAAAGCAGTGACAGACGGAAAAACAACCTTAACCTATCAGGAATTAAACGAGCGATCCAATCGACTCGCGCGCCATTTTATCCAGCAAGGATTACGACCTGGCACAAAAATCGGTATTTATATGAAGCGTAACGTGGATACGCTTGTTGCGATTCTTGCAGTGTTCAAGGCGGGGGGAGCCTACGTACCGATTGATCCAGACTATCCGCAGCATCGGATTTTGTACATCGTGCAGAAGAGCGAGATTGCAGGGCTAATAACTCAGCCTGACTTGCTAGATGGATTGGAGTCGATTCAAGTATCCTCACCTGAGCTGAAGTATCTCTATGTCTTTGGTCAATCCGATCAATCCGATCAATCCGTAGAGTCACTATCGGGAGAGGACATCGATCGGGAGAGTGCGGGAACAGACTTGGCTTACATCATTTTCACATCGGGCACGACAGGACAACCAAAAGGCGTAATGGTGCACCATCGTGGAATGATTAACCACATTTTCGCTAAAATCAACGACCTATCCCTCTGCGAGGATGATCTTGTCGCACAAACGGCTTCTCTTTGCTTTGATATTTCTGTTTGGCAATATCTGGCTGTTTTGCTGGTGGGTGGCTCTGTGCAAGTGGTCGATACAGAGACCGTAATGGATACGCAGGCCCTTCATAACGTGCTGCGTTCCAACCGCGTCACCGTAGCGGAAGTGGTGCCATCTCTGCTCTCCGTGCTGCTTGATCTCGTTCAAGAATGGCCCGACTCCGAACGCAGCTTTCCTGATCTGCGGTGGATGGCAGTGACAGGAGAGGAGTTGCCTGCCCCTCTGGTACGACGCTGGTTTGCCTGCTATTCGGAAATTCCATTGGTGAATATGTACGGGCCAACGGAAGCATCCGATGATATTACCCACCACATTATTCGGGAAATGCCTAGCGATCAGCAGATTGTGGTTCCCATCGGCATACCGATCCAGAACACTCATATTTACATACTCGATCAAAATCAGTGTATCTGCCCACGAGGCGTAAAAGGAGAAGTAGGTGTGGCTGGTCCGGGGGTTGGATACGGCTACTACAAAGATGAGGACCGGACGCAAAAAGTTTTTGTAGCAAATCCGTATGCCAGCTGGGTAGAAGACCCTGACTACCAAGTCCTTTACCGAACGGGTGATGTAGGCCGGATCACGGAGGACGGATATATTGAGTACTTCGGGAGAATGGACAATCAAGTCAAGATTCGGGGTTACCGAATCGAATTGAGTGAGATTGAACAGGTTATGCGCAGACATCCTGCGGTCAAGGATGCAGTGGTCTTGGCGCTTTCAGAGGAAACCGGTGCAAAGTACTTATGTGCCTATGTCGTTCCCTTGGAGGAGTTTTCCGCCCGAGATGTGCTTGATTATCTGTTTACTGTGCTTCCGGAATACATGGTGCCGATGCACTATGTAAAACAAAACGTATTGCCACTTACCCCTAACGGAAAAGTGGACAGAGGGGCTTTACCGAAGCCTGGCATACAGGATCGGGTAGACACATCGATTTTTGTGTCAGCGACAACCGAGACGGAAAAAGCTCTCACCCACATCTGGGCGCATGTGTTGCAGCTCGATCCAAACACAATCAGCGCTCTGGACAATTTCTTCGCTCTAGGGGGACACTCGTTAAAAATCAACGCGGTAGCTACTCAGGTTGCACAGCAGTTTGGCGTACAGCTTCCACTGCGAACCATGTTTAATCACCCAACTATTCATGAGCTTGGCAAGGTGATTGATGGAGCAGACAAGACGATTATGAAAAGACGTTTCCCAGTCGAAGCCAGATCGTACTATCCTGTTACGCCAGCCCAGCGCAAGTTCTTTATTCTTCAACAGTTGAATCCGGTTGACACAAGTCTTCATATTACGGCTGCCCGTTTCATCGAGGGTGATTTGAGCCGTGAGAAGGTAGAACTTGCTTTTCAGGCATTGATTGACCGCCATGAATCTCTTCGTACCTCGTTTGATTATATAGATGGGCAAGTGGTTCAAATTGTACATGATTCGCTAGTCTTCCGTTTGGAAGTGGGCGAAGCAAGTGCAGAGCAGTTGGAGTCCAGCTTGGCAACGTTTGTACGGCCATTCGACTTGCGTCAAGCGCCCTTGCTGCGTGCAGGGCTAATCCGGATTGAACCGGAAAAGCATCTCTTGTTGTTCGACATGCACCATATCGTTTCAGACGGTGTGTCCATGGATATTCTTGTAGAGGACTTTGTTCGTCTCTATGCAGGCGTGACACTTCCTACATTGGAAGTTCAGCAAAAAGAGTTTGCTGTATGGCAGGAATCTGCACTTGAGTCAGGGGAGCTTCAAGCTGACTATTGGGCAGACTTGTTTACCAGCCCGGCTCCACTTCTATCGATTCCGACTGATTACGAAAGGCCAGAATCTCTTACGTTTCCTGGTGCTACGATTGAGTTCGAGATATCGACAGAGGAGAGGCAGCGGTTACAGGAGCTGGCAGCGCAGGAACATGCGACACTTTACATGGTGCTGTTGTCGGTATACAACATCTTGCTTGCAAAATACAGCGGTCAAGAGGATGTTGTTGTCGGAACTCCAGTAGCTGGGCGTAAATTTGCAGAGTTTGATGAAGTAATTGGGATGTTTATCAACACCATTCCCCTACGCAATTATCCAAAAGGCGAGAAAGCCTATAGGGAGTTTCTTGCGGAGGTCCGCGAGCATACGCTAGCTTCTTTTGAACAAGCGGATTACCCAATTGATCTGTTTGTCCAGACTCTTGGTCTTGAGCCAAATACAGGTCGTCAGCCCCTTTTTGATACGATCTTCGTCCTGCAAAACATGGACAATCCGGAAGGGGAACTGGAGCTTGAAGACATGATCGTCAAAAACTATCCACTGCAAAACAACACGGCTAAACTTGACCTTCATCTGTCGGCTTATCCTGTTTTTGACAGACTTACATGTAAGCTGGATTACCGTAGTGACCTGTTCCGAAGAGAAACGATGGAGCAGTTTGTGAGTGACTTCAAAAGCTTGTTGCAGCAGGTGATGGAAGATCCCCAGCGCCTCCTGCAGGACTTTGAATTGACCCGTGAGGTAGCCCTTATTCAAGCACAGGGTGTCGATTGGGATTTTGAATTTTAGAGCAAGCGGTGAGTAAGAGGGGGAGGGCATATGGAGACTACTATTTCGCAAAACATTCTGCTAACCAGTCGGAAATTTAGCCGGGAGGAGCAGTACTGGCATAAGAAGTTACAGGGGGAGTGGACGCTCTCCCTCCTTCCAACCGAAGGGACGGAGAAGGAAGTCGATGGGGTGGAGGGGACAAAAGAAATATCTTTTGTCTTTCCAGAGGATTTAAACGCTACCGTTACGGCCCATTGCGATCATCATCCGATGAAGCTCTACCTGTTCCTTCTGTCGACGTTTCAAATCATGCTGAATCGGTATAAGCAGACAGACGACATGATCATTCTCACGCCCGTCTTTCAGAATCCGCTTCCCCCTAATGCTTGGAATCGGGTGCTGCCGCTGCGTGTACGGATGCATCAAGAAGCTACTTTTGCAGAAGTGGCGAAAGAGGGTAAGCAGCTGGTCAAAGAGGCAATGGAGCATCAGAACTATCCGTTTTCGCAAATGATGCAATGGCTTGATCTATCCGACACCGATCTGACGACACTGCTAGATACTGCCTTCGTACTAGAAAACATGCAAGATATTGCTGCTTTAGAAGGCCTGTCCCTGCAAGTGGTATTTGCATTCAAGCAAACAGAAGATGGAATTACCGGACGCGTACGGTATGCGGGCGAGCAGTTCCAAGAGTCTGTCATCGAACGGATGATCGGCCATTATCTACAAATTCTTCGTGAAGTGGTCGTCGATCCTAAACGATTGGTTCACACAATCGATATGTTGACAGAGGCGGAGCGGACTGATCTGTTGTATACCCGCAATCAAACGGACGTTTCTCATTCTGCTCCAAAGCCGATCCATCAACTGATCGAGGAACAGGCAGCGCGTACGCCTCATCTAACAGCGGCTGTGTTTGGCAACAAAAACCTTACCTACGCTCAACTAAATGGCAAAGCCAATTATTTAGCGCGTATGTTGAAGGACAGCGGCATTGGAAGAGGAAGCAATGTTCCCGTCTTGATGAATCGTAGCTTGAATTTGGTCATTTCCCTGCTAGCTGTGATGAAAACAGGTGCGGCCTTTGTCCCACTAGACGTGCAAAGTCCGAACGAAAGGAAAAAGCAGCTACTGGATGAATTGGATTGTCCGGTGACGCTGATCGGACCAGAAATACGACAGGAACCGTCATTTGTGCAATTGACACGTGCTGTAATCGTCGATGCGGATGATATCCGGGAAGAAGAGGACTTGAAAATTCAGGTAGATGTGGACGATCCGATCTATGTGATCTATACATCTGGTTCTACCGGCAAACCAAAAGGAGCAGTCGTTCCTCATATCGGTATTTTCAATCGGTTTCGCTGGATGGATGAACACTACGGTTGTACGGAACAGGATGCCATTTTCCAGACGACTCCTCATCACTATGACAGTTCGGTCTGGCAACTTTTCTGGCCGCTCCTGCATGGTGGCCGTACGGTATTGCCGATTCCTGAATTTGAGATGACGCTCGATCAAGTGTTGCACGCCATTTCAACCTATCAGATTACGATTACGGACTTTGTGCCGTCGGTCTTCAACCTGCTGGTGGATCAAATGGAAACACGGATGGACATACAGGATTCACTTTCTTCGATTCGCCACCTGATCTTGGGAGGAGAGGAAATTACGGCTCACACCGTGCATCTGTTTCTTCAGCGGTTTCCCCACGTTCGTATCACGAATCTGTACGGCCCGACGGAGACCTCTATTGGTGTCATCTACTTTGAGATCGACCATACCCATCAAGGACCGATACCGATCGGAAAGCCGATAGCCAATACGAAAATTTTGCTGCTGGATTCAAATCGCAAACTAGTTCCGGCTGGACAACAAGGGGAGATTTACATAACGGGATTGTGCTTGGGGCATGGTTACTTGCACGATCCTGAGAAAACAGCAGTCAGCTTTGTTGACAACCCTTATCCGGAAATTGGTTATCAAAAGCTTTACCGGACAGGTGACCTTGGGCGTTATCTGCCGAGTGGCAATATCAAGTTCTGTGGTCGCATCGATCATCAAGTAAAAGTACGTGGGCACCGAATTGAGCTGGGCGAGATTGATGAGGTTCTATTGTCCCACCCGCTAGTAAAAGAGTGTGCCGTGCTATTTCAAGAAGAGAAGGCTCGCTTGTGCGCTTACTACGTATCGAATGCTCAGGAATTGACTGCAAGTGACTTGCGTGGTTATCTCAGCGAACGGCTTCCCGATCACATGATCCCTTCCTTTTTTGTCAGCATTGAAAAAATGCCTTTGACAGCAGGGGGCAAGATCAATCGTAAGCTACTGCCTGAAGTGGATGAGCAACAGGCGTCCGATGCAGAATATGTAGCTCCACGAAACGAGAAGGAAGAACATCTGGTTACCATCTGGAAAGAAATCTTGGGGATCGAAAAAGTGGGGGTACACGACAGCTTTTTCCAGCTGGGAGGGAATTCCCTGCTGTTGCTTAAAATGCATGCGCAAATTGTAAAACAAGTGGATAGCGAGATTAGCGTCGCGCATTTGTTTTCCTACTATACGATTGCCATGTTTGTAGATTTTCTCGAACAAAGAAAACAGGATCAGTTTGCATCTATGGAAGATCAAAGCGATGATGATGAATCCCTTCTGGAATTGCTGAGGGAGGTCAAGGAGGGAGTTCTCTCCGTAGACAAGGGTGCCGAACTGATCGACAAAAGGAAGGGGAATTAGGATGAGTTTGCTAAAAAAATACATCTTGGAGCAAGTGGCAGCTCATCGATTGCAAGAGAAGGAAGCACTTCCTTTGCTGAAGGAACTGTCCTCTGCCACCGTAAATACACGCCAAGATATCGCGATCATCGGTATGGCTTGTCGTTTTCCCGGAGCCAACAGCCTCGAAGAATACTGGAACAATTTGCAACAGGGGCACGATTCAATCAGTGATATCCCTGCTGCAAGGCGTCCGGATGTCGAGCGGGTAGCGAGAGAATTTTTAAACGACACAGATTTTAAGTATGAGCGGATGGGGTATCTCGATCACGTAGACTTATTTGATCATGCGTTTTTCGAGATATCACCTGCAGAGGCTCGAACCATGGATCCTTATCAGCGGATGTTTCTCGAGTTGGCATGGGAAACATTTGAACATGCCGGGTATAGCGAGAAGATGATCAGCGGTTCTCCTACAGGTGTATTTCTGGGATATTGTGACAATGAATCACAATACCAGCGTGTGCTGAAAAACGTTGATTCGTCCTCGCTGGCTGGTAACGTTGCGGCAATTATCGCTTCGCGAATTTCCTATTTGCTGAATCTGTCAGGTCCGAGCCAACTGATTAATACATCTTGCTCTTCCTCCTTGGTCGCTCTGCACCAAGCATGTCAAGCCATTGGAAATAACGATTGTCGAATGGCTCTCGTAGGCGGAGTTAACCTTTCCCTGTTTCCAATTCAACAAGATACTGACTTTGGCATCGTTTCTTTAGATCGCAAAACCAAAGCTTTTGATGACTTTGCTGATGGAACAGTATGGGGAGAAGGTCTTGGCGCTGTTCTTTTGAAATCCTACGATCAAGCAGTCAAGGACAACGACTATATCCATGCCGTGATCAAAAGCACAGCGGTCAATTGTGATGGCCGTTCTACCAGTATTACAGCGCCCAATGCGATTTCCCAGTCTGCTTTGTTGCGAACAACATGGGAGCGGGCGCGAATCAATCCGGAGAGCATCTCCTATATTGAGGCACATGGAACAGGGACAAGACTAGGCGACCCTGTAGAGATTGAAGGGATCATGCATGCCTTTCAGAAAGTTTCAAAACGTAAGCAATTTTGCGCAATAGGCTCGGTCAAAAGTAATATCGGGCACACGATAGCGGCATCAGGTCTGGCTGGAATCATTAAGACGGCTCTGATGATGAAGCATCGTCAGATTCCGCCGACGCTGCATGTGAAACGGCCGAATACCTTAATTCCTTTTATCGATTCACCTGTTTATATAAATGATGTACTAAAGGCTTGGGATGTAGAGGCGGACCAACCTGTGAGGAGAGCTGGGGTAAGTGCATTCGGCTTGAGCGGGACAAACGCCCACGTCATATTGGAAGAGCCTAAGCGTGAGGCGACACCCGTTTCAGAATCTGGCGATTACCTCATTACGTTATCTGCCAAAACAAGTGAGTCACTATGGGATTTGCTCGAGAAATACCAAGCATTTTTATCAGCGTCTTCTGAGCAATCCATTCTTGATATGTGCGCAACTGCCAATACGGGTCGCGGACACTATCGATATCGGCTTGCCTTCATTATCAACAGCAAAGAGGATTTTTTGCAGAAGATCCATCGCTTGTGCGCGGGAGAACGGATGGAGGACGGTGCTCCGCTTATTGATGGGAACCAGGTGTTCTACGGGGTATTGAATTCCCGTGGGGAAGGTTCATTGCCGATCAGCATGCAAATAGACAGCTCTAACCCAGTAGAAATGGCAAAACAGTACGTGCGAGGGGTGCCTATCAATTGGCTTGAATACTACCGTCCAGTCAAATGGAAAAAGGTACCTTTGCCAACTTATTCCTTTGCCAAAAACCGTCACTGGGTGCAATCGGATCAACCTGCAAACGACACGGTTGCGCGGTCCGCTACTGTAGCATCTGAGGTGGCACATGAGAAGGAAACAGCTGATGTTCATAAAATTGCTTCCACCTTCTTTACTTTTGGGGAAACGTTACTGAATCAGGTGAATGTCCAAAAGCAAACGGGCTTGGAAGAGGATGAGACTTTTTATTCCGGCTTGTCATCGCTTGAATGCTTCAATCAACTGGGCGTTTTCCATAAGCAGGTTCAAACGTATTCGTTGGAAGAATTGCGTGAAGCTGTAGGGCTTGATGAGAGAAATGAGCATCTTTTCCATCTCATGCTCGGACTCGTCGTTCAAGCGGCCCTTGTTGAACAAGTTGCAGGAACCTATCAACTTGCTGCTCAAGCAGAGGGTCTTGATGCGGAAACGTTTTATCAGGATTGTCTGGATCGCTATCCGAATGAGCGAGATACGTTCACCCAATTAAAAGCGTGCTTTGCCCATTACTCAACTATCATGACAGGGCAGACCGTACTTGTGTCGAACGGTACCTCTGACTTTTTCAAGTCGTATGCGGATCGGATTACTCTTGGAAACCCTTCTGGACTTATGGCAGTGGAAACAATTGCTCAATACATCCATTCGTTTGACCGTCCTGTTCGAATTCTGGAGCTCGGAGGCGGTTCAAGCAGTCTTACTCGCTTATTGCTGCCGAAGATTGAGAAACAAGATGTCACCTATCTGTTTACGGATTGTGTCCAAGGGACTCTCGATGAGGCAGAAAAAGAGTGCAAAGAAACGTACCCGTTTGTACAATTCCGCCTGTTCAACATGGAGCAGGCCCCAGCCGAGCAAGGATTCGATCTACATGCATACGATGTGATCATTGCTAATAACGCTATACACAGGTCGAAGGATGTTCGGGCATCCTTATCGATTTTGCATCAGTTGCTTGCAGAGCAGGGCGTGCTGTTTGCGATCGAGCTCGTGAAAAATCGTTCAACGGCAAATGTGATCGGGGGGCTTGCCGCAGACTGGTGGCAGCACGAAGACACCGATCTGCGACAGCAAGCCAGACTGATGGATGCCTCACGCTGGGAAAAGGCGCTTCGGGATACGAACTATCAATCGGTTGCCATTTATCCGTCGTCAACAGCGCTGCTTGATCTTTCTGATTCAGCTTTATTGATCGGACACTCAGCGTATACGCAACAAGAGTATCGAGAGTGGCTCTACCAGATCAATTGGCAAACGAAAGAGCTGACAAGCAATCATCAGACCCAGCGTCCAGGGATCTGGCTGGTGTTTCAAGATGAAGGCGGTGTAGGAGAAACGCTTGCTGACGCGATGACATCGGACGGACATGAAGTGTTCAGACTTCGCAGTGGTGAGGCTTTTGCCTCCGTCTCTTCCCACGAGTTTATCCTAGATCCCAACCAGCCGGCAGATCTGCGGCGTGTGTTCGAGAGACTCGGGGACAAAAAGGAAAAGCTGACTGGGATTATCCACTTATGGAGCTTGACCTCAGGCGCCCAAAAGCCAAATGACCTCGGACAGCTAGAAGACCTTGAGTCAGCGCAACATCTGGGAGTGTACAGTCTGTTTCATTTGACACAAGCGTTGCTTGAGCTGGATCTGAAGCAGGTGCTTGATTTACGGATCGTCTCAAACTACGCACAAGCAGTAGATGACAACGGACCTGTTCATCCAGAAAAAGCTCCTTTGTTCGGTCTAGCCAAGGTTATCTCGCAAGAAAATCCAAAACTGCAGTGTTTTAGCCTAGATCTCGCAACAGAGGGGCGTTCAACATCGCAGTTAGCTGGTCAGCTTCTAGCGGAAATTCGCTGCAATAGAGATGACACTTTGGTTGCCTATAGAGGAAATCGCATCGTACCAGAAATGAATCGCAGCGATATCGATAAAATTCCGAAACGGCCCGTAGAGATACGTGAAAATGGCGTTTACTTGATCGCCGGAGGTACAGGAAAACTGGGCCTGGCATTTAGTAAGCATCTGGCTGCTCAAAAAAATGTGACGCTCGTGCTGATTAATCGTTCTCCACTTCCACCTAACCACGAGTGGCAAGAGCGTTTACAGCATCCAGACTGCAATGGTGCTGAGGCACGAAAGCTGAAAGCACTGCTTGAGCTAGAGGAAATGGGAGCGCAGGTAGTCTGCTACGCCGCCGATGTGTCTGACCGTCAGCAGATGGAGGATATTTCCGCGCAAGTCCGTGCTCGTTACGGACCGATCAACGGCATTATCCAATCCGCGGCGCATATCACCTTCGAGACGATTCAGACGAAGAAGTTTTCCCATTTTCAAAATGGCTTGAAAGCGAAGATGGCGGGCACAGTCATTCTGGATCAGATAGCTGAACCGGAGCACTTGGATTTCTTTGTAATCTTTTCATCGCTTGCTTCGATTTGGGGTGGAGCGACTGGAAGTGACTATGTCTCGTCCAACTGCTTCCTGGATGCCTATAGTGCAGCTCGGAATCGAACGGGAAAACCAACGATAGCTTTGAACTGGTATGCGTTTGAAGGCATAACAGGTCCTGGTTTTATCGGATACATGCCGATGGATGGAGCAATTCAAGCCTTTGATGCATCGCTGTCTTGCCAAACTGAACACCTGATCATTGGACAATTTGATTTGCAAGTGCTGAAGGAATGGGCACCGTCTCTGAAAGTAAAGCTCGGAGATACGATCTTCGCAAACGGAAAGTCTCATAAAGAACGCGAAGCACCATCCACAGTGACCATGCAAAACCGAGTTGCTTTGTCTGGCAGGGAGGAAGGCGATCGCTACACTTTGTTGGAGCAAGCCTTAGGACAGATTTGGTCCGATGTGTTAGGTTACACCGAATTGAGCATCGACGACGACTTTTTCAGGCTGGGTGGCGATTCTCTTTTGGCAATCGGTATCGTTTCCCGTGTCTCCAAGCAGATGCAAAAAGAGATTACGATCACCGACCTATTTCAAACACCGACGATCCGTCAATTAGCTGTATTGATGGCTCCGAATGAAGAAACAGCTGTGTCAGCGATCCCTGTAGCAGAGCATCGGGAAGCGTACCCCGCCACCTCGTCTCAGCAGAGAATTTATGTGCTGGAACAAATGCAGGAAGGGGCAGTTGCCTACAACATCCCAACAATCATGATGCTTGAAGGTGAGCTGGATAGAGAGGCTTTCGAACGTGCATTTGTCTCGCTGGTGCAGCGACATGAGTCGTTGCGCACCTCATTTTCCATCGTGGATGGAGTTTTGATGCAAACGGTTCAGCCGAGCGTAGATTTTACGTTGGCGTATAGTGAAGTCGACGAGAACGAGGCCAAGAGAACGGTCGAACAATTTATTCAACCATTCGACTTATCAAAAGCGCCGCTTGTACGCGGTATGCTCATTCGCATGGATGTCAACAAACACTTGTTGCTGTTTGACATGCATCACATTATTTCCGATGGTGTGTCCATCAACATTTTGATCCGCGAGTTCTTCCAATTGTATCAGGGACTCGAGTTGCCCGAGCTGCGGATTCAATATAAAGACTACAGTGTGTGGCAATCAGAGCAGCTGGGTAATGGGGTATTGGCCGCTCAGGAGAAATTCTGGCTAAAAGAGCTGGATGGAGAACTTCCTGTGCTTAATCTGCCTACGGACCACCCTCGACCGTCCGTCCAGAGCTTTGAAGGAGATGTCCTGACCTTTGAGATTCCTCAAGAGAGGACACAGAAGATACTGGCACTGGCAAAAAACAATGGTTCAACCTTGTACATGACGCTACTGGGAGCGCTCACCATTATGCTGTCGAAATACGCTGGCGAAGAAGACATTATCATTGGATCGCCAGTGGCTGGCCGTCATCATGCAGACCTGGAAAACATCGTGGGTGTCTTTTTGAACACACTGGCGATGAGAAACTTCCCGCGAAGTGATCGAACTGTGGCGGATTTCCTTCAGGAAGTAAAAGAACGGGCACTGACGGCGCTCTCTCATGCCGACTATCCGTTCGAAATGCTGGTGGATCGTCTGACGCTGCCAAAAGATACGGCGCGCAACCCACTGTTTGATGTGATGTTCATTCTGCAAAATACCGGAGATGCGAAGGGAAGCATGAGTGCAAATGGCCTGATGCTCTCTCCTTATCCATTTGAACAGCGCTCTGCCCAGTTTGATCTGACCTTTGACATCATTGAGCGAGAACAGCGCCTGATTGTCGATATCGAATACAGCAACAAGCTGTTCAGCAAAGAGACGATTGCGTCGATGTCTACACATTTCCAGAAGATTCTGGAGCAGATGGTGGAAGATCATGAACAGTTGATCGGCAAGATGTCCATGCTGGCAGCAGAAGAACGCTTGCTGCTGATTGAGCAATGGAATGACACGAGCTTGGAATACTCTCGTGAAAAAACAGTCGTCCAGCTCTTTGAAGAAGTAGCGGCAAAACAGCCGAACGCGTTAGCTGTAACATGCGGAGATGAGAAAGTCACTTATGCGGAATTAAATAAGCGAGCAAACCAAGTAGCCCGTTTGATCAAGCAACATGACGTCACTGCTGATACTTGCGTGGGTCTTTTGACGAATCGCTCTGTGGAAATGATGGTCGGACTCTTGGCGATCTTGAAAGCAGGTGCTGCATTTGTTCCGATTGATCCGCACTATCCAGAAGAACGCATTTCCTATGTTTTGGAAAACAGCATGACTCGCCTCGTCTTAACCCACGATTCTCTGGCAGAGAAGCAGTGGGGAAGTGTTGTCCGAGTGGATGTAAATGATTCTCGGGTGGAGATGCAAGATCACTCCAACCTTCCGCCACAGGCTACACCTGGCGATCTCGCCTATGTCATTTACACATCGGGTTCTACAGGCAAGCCTAAAGGTGTTATGGTTGAGCACGGCAATTTGATGAGCTTCTGCTCAGGGATCGGGAAACATATCGATTTTGCCAGCGCAGACAAAATGTTGGCTGTGACGACGATTTCGTTTGATATTTTTCTGCTTGAAACGATTGTACCGCTGACGAAAGGGATGACAGTGGTCATTGCAACCGAGCAGCAGCAAGCCGACCCGCAGGTGCTCAAGGAGTTGATTTTGCAGGAAGAAATCACTTTCCTTCAACTGACTCCATCTCGTCTACAGCTCATGCTGGAAGAGAAGAGCAACTTGCACGCACTTGACTGCCTGAAAGCGATCCTGCTTGGAGGAGAAGCCCTTTCATCATCTTTGTTCCAACGGCTTCGCACACAGACCAAGGCAAGACTTTACAATCTGTACGGTCCAACTGAAACAACGATCTGGTCTACGGTTCAGGACTTGACCGAGGCAGAAGAAGTAACGATTGGCGCGCCGTTGCCCAATACACAAGTCTACATCCTTGATGAGCATCTACAAGTGCAGCCGATGAAGATCACTGGTGATCTTTACATTGCAGGGGATGGGGTAACGAGAGGCTACTTCGGTCAGCCAACTCTGACGGATGAGCGCTATATCCCTAATCCGTTTAAACCTGGTCAACGTATGTACAAAACAGGTGATCTCGCGAGATGGCTGCCGGACGGACGTGTTGAATATGTGGGACGATCCGACTTTCAGTGCAAAGTACGCGGTTATCGGATCGAATTGGGTGAGATTGAAAGTGCTCTTTGTCAGCACCCGGATATTACGGAAGCGGTGGTCAGTGTGCGAGATACTGCCAGCAATCCTTACCTGTCTGCGTACTATATGGCAGAGCGAACGTTGGACAGTGATGAATTGCGAGCCATGCTGAGCAAAAGCTTACCCGATTACATGATTCCACATTTCTATACGCATATGAGTATGTGGCCTCTAACACCAAACGGAAAACTGGATCGAAAATCATTGCCAGAGCCTGATTCACTCCAAGACAAGCACACCGAATATCAAGCCCCGGCTACCAGACTGGAAGAACAGGTGGCGGGCATCTGGCGAGAAGTGCTTAAGCGTGAAACGGTCGGTATGCAGGATACCTTCTTCCAAATAGGCGGTACTTCGCTTTTACTTGTGCAAGTACATGCCAAGCTTGAACAGCTTTACCCTGGACGGGTTCGAATTGCCGATTTGTTTGCTCATCCTACACTGTTCAGTCTTACCAACTTTTTGAAGAATGCCGCTTTAGATATAGCAGATGAACAAGAGGAAACTGATACAACCACTTATTGGTTGAAGGAGCTGGATCGTGTCTCGCTTATAGAGTTGCCACCTCAGTATTGGACAAATGGAGAAGCGAATGCGGACACAAATTGGGTTCAATTCTCACTTACTGATGAACTGTTTGAAAATGTGCAGCAGGTAAGTCAAATGGAAGATGTTGAGGTAAGAGACGTTCTGCTTTCGATGTATCTATACCTCATGGCGGAATTGACAGAACAGCAGGATCTTTATATGGAAGTGGCTGTCGCCAAGGGGCTGCAGATGAATGCCTATCCATTCCGGGTGAACATGTTAGAGGTCAACACCTTCTTCGATCTATTCAAGCAGGTGCAGCAGAAACGACAGTTCATTGAGAAAATGACGGGGGAAGCCTCGGTGTGGCTAAAAAAATTACGGACGGATCGCAACGATGGAACCATTATTCCATTCTTCGGCAGTGTCGATGAGTTTACAGATGCATCGTTCACACACCATGAACATGAGCTAACCTTCTGGATCAAGGAAGGAAAAGACGTGATTGATATCGTGTGTGCATTCGACCCTGATTGCCTCCGGGCAGAAAAAGTCACGGAGATGACTCAGGATTACCAGCAATTGCTCAGGATGCTAGTGAATGAATACATGACGTAGAAAAGGGTGATCAAAAATGGACAAAATCGCACTCTTATTCCCGGGACAAGGTTCGCAATATGTTGGAATGGGCCAAGCATTATGTGAGGCCCATCCCATTGCTGCTCGTACCTTTGAAGAAGCCAGTGATGCGCTTGGATTTAACCTGCAAACACTTTGTTTTGCAGGGGATGTACAAGAACTGACCAAAACAGAGCACGCACAGCCAGCAATCCTGACGGCAAGTGTCGCAGCCTTCCGCGTTTATTCACAAGAAATGAACATCGAACCAAAGTGGGTGGCTGGTCACAGTCTGGGCGAGTTTACGGCCCTGACTTGTGCCGGTGCTATCCAGTTTGCAGATGCCGTCCGCCTTGTCTATCGCCGAGGTCAGTTCATGCAGGCGGCTACGCCGCAGGGTGTCGGAGCCATGTCAGCAATCTTCGGGTTGAATGCTCAACTTGTCGAGGAGATTTGTCGGGAACATTCTCGTGACGATGCGATCGTCGTGGTCGCGAACCATAACTCCGCTGATCAGATCGTCATCTCCGGACATGCACATGCGGTGCGGCAAGTAGAAGAAGCGTGCAAGCAGCATGGCTCGACTTCCGTAGTCAGCCTCAAGGTGAGTGCGCCTTTCCATTCGCCACTCATGGTGCAAGCAGCCGAACAATTAAATGAAGAATTGAAGCGATACACGTATAGCGATCCCAAATGGCCTGTGATTTCCAATGTGACAGCACAACCATATATCCATGCAGATCAACTTGTCGATTTGCTCACAGCCCAGACAACTAGCCCTGTTCGCTGGCAATCCACGATGGATTACTTGGTAACACAGGGAGCGAATACCGTAATTGAGCTCGGTCCAAAAAATGTGCTGACAAATTTGGCCAAAGGATATCCCCTTCGTGCCTTTGCCTTTGACAAGCAGGGGGAGATCAATCGTTATCAGCAAGAGATTCAGGATGCTAAAACGCATAATCAAGCAGCAATTGCCCAATTGGTCGATTCTTGCATTGCGATTGCTGTTTGCACGAAAAACCGCGGTCTCGATGAAGAGGCGTACCAGCAAGGGGTGATCGCTCCTTATCAAGCTCTTCAACAACTGAGGCAACAACTGGAACAAGGAGAAAAAGAGGGGGGCTATGGAGATGTAAGCGAAGCTTTTTCGCTGCTTCGTATGATCTTGCAAACAAAAAAAGCACCTGACGCGGAGCAAGCCATGCGCTTTGAACAGCTGACCAGCAAACCGGACTTGCAACAGCGATTTCCTGAGATCGGCAACGAATGGCAAGCAAGCTAAGCCGAACCAGGTGAGCAGAGGACCCAAGGAGGAAGAATGCAGTGAGCAAGCCATTAGGACTTAACCGAGTCAAACTGAATAAACAGCCGACGGATGCTCATTCAACAGACAGCAAACCCAATCAACATGATATTGCGGTGATTGGTGCTGCTTGCCGATTCGGAAGCGCAGAAAACCCAGCAGACTTTTGGCGTCTGTTGCAAGCTGGTCAAGATTGTGTGCGAGAGCTTCCCAAAGAGCGCCAGAACGATTTGATTCCATTGTTACTCGCCAAAGGGTTGACGATGGAGCAAATTCAATTTCGAGAAGCTGCCTATCTGAACGAAATTGATAAGTTCGATCCGCAGCTCTTCGGTCTTTCTCCTAAGGAAGCCAGCCAGATGGACCCAAACCAGCGCTTATTTCTGCTGACATGCTGGGAGGCGATTGAGGACGCTGGATATGGTGGAACGATGCTCGCGGGTAGTCGTACGGGTGTATATCTGGGATTTAGCAGTGATTTTGGTGAAGAGTATAGACGAATGATTCGAGAGCTGGAACCAGATGCGCTGTCCACCTCGATCATTGGCAATATGAAATCGGTGATCGCTTCTCGCGTATCCTACCTGTTGGATCTCAAAGGTCCGAGCATGCTTGTGGATACGTCCTGCTCCTCTTCGCTGATGGCTGTTCATCTGGCATGCCAAGCAATTCGTCGAGGAGAATGTGAAATGGCGCTGGCTGGCGGTGTCAAGCTCATCTTGCTGTCTTTACAAGATGGAAGCAATGATTTGGGAATTTTATCGCAATCTGGTCGTACTCGACCTTTTGACAATGATTCAGACGGTACAGGTGTCGGTGAAGGCGTTGGCGCCGTTTTGCTGAAACCGTTGACAAAGGCTCTTGCAGACGGGGATTCGATTTATGCCGTGATCAAGGGAAGCGCCGCCAATCAAGACGGCCATTCTTTCGGGCTTACGGCGCCAAATTCATTGGCACAAGCCGAAGTGATTCAGCAGGCATGGAAAGACGCGCAGATTGATCCCGAAACCCTTTCCTATATCGAGGTGCACAGCATAGGTACCAAGCTGGGTGATCCTATGGAGATGGATGGGCTGGAGAGAGCGTTTCGCCCATACACAAACCGGCGCCAATTTTGCGGGATCGGCTCGGTAAAGACGAACATCGGTCACACCGACCACGTAGCGGGGATGGCTGGTCTTTTCAAGGTGATTCTGTCTCTTAAACAAAAGCAGATACCTCCGCATTTGCACTTTCAGCGCGCGAATCGGATGATTCCTTTTGAACAATCTCCCATTTACATCCACGACACATTGACAGAGTGGGAACCAGAGCAAAGCGTGCGACGGGCTGGAATCAGTTCCTTTGGGATGAGTGGAACCAATGTGCACCTCGTAGTAGAGGAAGCACCAGGATTCATACAGCCCCCCAAGCAAGACGAAGGGATTCAGGCTATTGCTTTATCCGCTAAAAGCAAGGAGAGCTTGCTCAATCTGTTACTCCGTTTTCAGAAGTGGATAAGCAAGCCCGTGGAGGAACTGCCGACATTGGAAAGTCTCAGCTTTACGGCAAATACGGGCCGCAGTCACTACGGCTACCGCTTGCTGCTGATTTGCAGGGACATGGACGATTTTGCCGTAAAAATCTCCAAGTTGTGCGCGAGCGACTGGACAACACTTTCTGAACCAGATATTTTCTTTGGCTGGCACAAGGTTATCTCTCAGGAAGTAGCTGATAGAGAACCTGGGATACTGACTGAGGCAGAACAGCAAGCGATGAATAAGGCGGCCCATGCTTTTTTGCAAAAGCTTTTATTGGCACAAAGCAAAGAGTTATCTGATCTGAAAGAGCTCGGCGAATTGTATGTGAGCGGGGCAGATGTACGCTGGAGTGCCATGTATACGTTTAAAAAGCCGCGCCGCGTGCACCTCCCTGTTTATCCGTTTGAGCGTAAACGTTGTTGGCTGGACATCTCTTCTCTTCATTCTCTTGCCCTTGGCAAGGATGCCGGGAGAGAAAAAGACAATGTTGCACCGCAAATATCTGGAGAAGCGAAGCTGCCAAACGTAGTAGTACGTGGGAGAAAAAATGATACCTACACCGTTTTAGAGCAAGAGCTGGCTCACATTTGGGGATATGTTCTGGGGCTTGAAGAAGTAGATGTCCATGACAATTTTTACGAGCTGGGCGGGGACTCGATCATCGCGATTCGAATGATCAGCGAAATCTACAAGCGGATGAACCGAGAAGTAGAAGTACAAGACCTGCTTACCCATTTGACGATTTCCGATTTTGCTGCCTATCTTGATGCGGCTGGGCATGAAGTTGAACAGGTTGCGAAAGCAGAGGCAGCTGCTACTTCAGTCCAAACTGGTCAACAACGAAACACAAAATCATTGCATGGCACGCAAATCAAGCGCAGCTCGTATGCCGATGTCAGTCAATTATCTTGGCGTCAATGGAATTGTTATGATCGCGGCCTCGCTTTATTAATGGAGGAGCAGGATGCCCATCTGATTCCGTATTTTAAGCTTTTTCTCGGATTGAAGCGCGGCTATCAACTCGATGCAGAGGGGTACCCCTATTCGTATCGGGAGCATGCTGAGGTTATGGGATATTTGTCGGATGAGGAGATGCTTTACAAATTTGGATATCGAGTCAAACTCGTGTCGGTCGCTCGTCTGGATGAATTGCATGAGTCGATCATTCACCAATTGGATCAAGGAAAGCCAGTAATGGTTGCGTTTGACGAGTACTACACCTTTTACACGCCCCAATACCAGAAGGAACATACCGATCATCTCACCGTCATCACTGGCTATGACCATGACAAGCAGGTTTATACGATCATCAATCACAATCATTTGACTCGCGGGCAAGCTCAACGAATCCAGTACGATAAATTTTCCACAACGTATCAAACGCTTGAGGAGATTTATGCAAATGTAGAGCCGCATTCTCGGCTGATCATGGTGCTTGATCGCGTTACAGATGAAGAAGCAATCTTGCGTGCCAGCGCGGAACAGGAGTTGCTGCGTTTACTAAAAGTGGTCGAAAGTAAACAGCAAGTTGGTCGTGAACTAACGCTGTTGCTGTCACTTACGGAGCAGCCAGACACCTATTTTCATGAAGCCAATTTAAACGAGCTCTACGTTCAATTAGGCGGGAAAGAACTGTGGGTGGAAACATTATTGGACTGTTACATTCCACAGGCAGATCAGTCTGTACGCGAACTGGCGGAGGACATTTTGCAGACATCCAATAACGTGGTGAATCGCTATGCCCTTAGCTTATACAAAGAAAAAATGTTGAAGCGACCCGATATGGAAGCTGCTGTCGATAAGCTGAGGTCTCTCACTCGTCAATTTCTGCAACAAGTATTTGCCTTGCGAGAACGTGATTCAGATATCCGATAGTCGCATGTGGTTACCATTACGATAGACAGGAAGGAGAGTGCTCATGTCTCTCACCGAGATTCAACCTAGCAAGCATCCGAACCTGGATTGCATCGGCGCTTCTATCTACACGGTTCTGAAATACCTGAACTTTTCCGCCTTGGAAACAGCTTGGAAGCAGTGCGGTGCCATCTATCTTAAAACGCAGGATTCTCCTTATGGAGATGTAAACGGTCAATACATGAGAACAGTCGCAGAGCTGGAGTGGATTCATAATATCCGCGTAGAAGGACGGGCTGAACCGGAAGACGACCTGTTTTTGGCAAATATTCAAGAACGTTTGGAACGGGAGATACCGACAATCGTCCTCTGCAATATGGCAGAACTCCCGTACAACCCTTATTATCAGGACCTGCCTGAAATGCATAGCATCATTGTCACAGGAAGAGAAGATAATCAGCTTCTGATTGTAGATGATTACTACCGCTACAAAGGTCTGTTGCCCATCGAGCAATTTTTACAGGCAAGTAACTCTTCCTATCGGGATGCAGGCACAGGAGAATGGTATCCACTCCACAATCGATCATTTGAATTGGTACTTTCAGAGTCCCTGCATCCGACGCCCGATCAGTTGCTGGAAGCGGTCAGGAGCAATCTCAGCGTACTAGAGGGTCGTTGCGACATAAGTCAAATCAAGCGGGAGTTGGATGTACCTGATGATGTTAACGTCGAGGTTGGGCTGAAATCCCTTGATCCTTTTCTCGAAGACGTAGAGGCTTTTCTCGCTAGCGAAGTGGAGATTACTGACGATCATCTCGATATCCTTAACCACAGCTTGATCAGCATGGCACAGACACGAGCGATGTATGCCAATGTCCTGCAGGCGATCAGTGAGAAGTACGAAAACTTTGCAGATCTTGCCGAGCAGTATCGCAGTATCGGACATCAATGGAAAATTACGACCAATATGATTCTTAAGGCGTTTGACAGTAATCGCAGTGACATGGTTCATCGCGTTCTGCAAAAAATCAGCAGCGTAAAAACGCAGGAATTTGAGGCGGTCGTCAAAACAAGAGAAGTACTGGAACGGGTTGGCGTTGTTGTGTAAGCATCTACCACTTGGAGGGACTCCTATGGAAAGAGAAAACGAAGTATACGAGACGCTCCTCCGGTTGTTTTCTGAGTACGTGAACGAAAGCGGAGAACTTACGGAGTACATTGATTCATTGACCTTTATCAAGTCGGTCGTAAAGGTTGAAAAAGAGTTTGGCATTGAATTCGATGATGACATGCTCCATTTGGAAAACTTTCAAGATATGAAAACGTTGGCAGGTTACATTCAGAAAAAAATGGATGCAAAATCTGCCTAATCGAAGGGCCAAGATGTATACGGTCGTTCGGACGAAGACGGGAAAAATCGGGAGTGAGGGCTCAATATGCTAACGAAAATGATGGCCATAAGTCAGATGATTGGCAATACGCCTTTAAACAAACTTGAGCATGAGCACATCAATCTGTTTTGCAAGCTGGAATACAACAACCTCATGGGAAGTGTAAAAGTGAGGCCGGCCTTTTACATATTACAAGAGGCGATCAAAAGAGGAGAGATCACGCAGGAAACTACTGTAATCGAGTCTTCTTCGGGAAATTTTGCTATCGCTTTGGCGACTTTGTGCAAGAGACTGGGAATTAAATTTATTCCAGTGATTGATCCAAATATCAATCCCGTCTATGAGAACTTGCTCAGGGTAATTTCCCATGAGGTCGTAAAAGTAACGGACCGTGACGAGACAGGAGGATTTCTCCTAACGCGCATCCAAACGGTCAATCGCCTGCTGAATGAGACGAATAACTCGTTTTGGACCAATCAGTACGGAAATCCGGATAGCGCTCGTGCCCATTACTTCGGACTGGGAACTGAGATCGCAGACAGCTTCGAGACATTGGACTATGCGTTTATCGGCGTTAGCTCTGGTGGCACGATTACGGGAATCTCGCAGCGATTGAAGGAACGTTTTCCTGACATAAAAATCATTGCTGTCGATACGGTAGGCTCGGTGATTTTTGGGCAAGAGCCACAAAAACGATACATCCCTGGAATTGGATCGAGCATGCGGCCTGACATACTCAAGGGCGCAATTATTGATGAGGTCGTTCATGTTTCGGAGGAGGACACAGTCGAGGCTTGCTATCAGCTGTACACTGAGCATGGCATTTTTGCTGGAGGATCTTCTGGGACTTCCTACTGGGCGATTAAAAACTATTTCAAAGATCAAAAGCACGTAGTCAAGCCAAATGTTGTCTTTTTATGTCCAGACGGTGGTATGCCATATGTCAATACCGTTTACAACCAGGAATGGGTTCAGTGGTTGCATCAGCAAAAGCATTCTTTCGTTGGCAATTAAATAGTGTCCAATCAAATTTACTACGATAAGCAGGGTGGGATGTACGATGTTATATCTAAACACGAGTGATATTGAAAAGGTCGGCAAGAATTGGAAGGAAACCATTGATGTCATTGAACATGCTGTGCATTCCTTACAAAAGGAAGATTATGCACAGCCGGTTAAACCTTACTTGCGCTACCATGACATGTCAAACCGCATTATTGCCATGCCAGCATTTGTAGGCGGAGATACTTACATGGCGGGAATCAAGTGGATTGCCAGTTTCCCGAAAAACCTCCAAGAGGGTATCCAACGCGCGCATTCGATTACCATCCTGAACGAAGCCAGAACGGGTAAGCCTGTGGCAACGATAAATACAGCCCTGGTTAGCGGCATTCGAACTGCTTCTGTTTCCGGTCTTCTCCTCAAGCATTACGAACAAGTACGTCCCCTGCAAAATGTAACGGTCGGAATTATCGGATTTGGTCCGATTGGCAGACTTCATCTACAAATGGTTACGGCCATGTTAGGAGAGAAGATCGACAAGGTGGTTCTCTATGACATTGCGGGTATCCAGCAGGAGCATATTCCGGCTGAGATAAAAGAGAAAACGGTTATCGCGCAAACGTGGGAAGAAGCATACTGCGAGGCAGATGTGTTCATTACGTGCACGGTATCACCGCATGGTTTTATTGACAAGCAACCAAAACGTCATTCTTTGTTGTTAAATGTGTCGTTACGCGATTTTACACCAAAAATTCTCGACTATACCCGCTCCATTATCGTAGATGACTGGATCGAAGTTTGCCGTGAGAACACAGACATCGAAATCATGCATCTGGAGAGAGGCTTGCAAAAAGAAGATACCAAGTCCATCACAGATATCGTTTGCCTTGACCAGATGAAAGAGTTTCCACAAGATGAGCCCATCATGTTTAATCCGATGGGGATGGCGATTTTTGATATCGCCATTGCTGCCTACTATTACAAACAAGCACTCTCGCAGGGGATCGGAACTCACTTGCAAGACTAACTGGAGGTTACCATTTTGTACGATGTGCTGGCAAATCTAAAACTGGTAGAGTCATCTCGTATTTGTTTGCACGAGTCACATGAAAACAAGCGACTTCACAAGACCAGACAGATCATTGAGGAGGAAGGGATTTTGCGCCATCCTCCGCTGGCGATTCTCATGCAAAACGGCCAGTATTTGATCATTGATGGGGCACATCGGACCTTTGCTCTTCAAGCGCTTGGGTGCAAACATATCCCCGTACAGGTAGTGGAGCATGAGGATTTTCACTTGGATATGTGGGATCATATTGTGCCAGTCGCTACATGGTTGCAGTCAGTGGAGCAGGATTCGGTGTTTCGATGGGAAACAGAGCGTTTACGAGAAACGCCTGTGGCAGAAATGAAGATAGGGAACAAGGAACGCTTCTATCTGTACCCAAAGGAGAATCGGCAGGATGATGAGTGGCGAATGACGCTATGGCGTCAATTAGTGGACAGTTATAACTATAGCCACCCGGTACATCGTCTGCCCACAGGGATGCTCGAATGGCCAGAAACAGGAGCCGCCTTGATACGGTTCCCGCCGATCAGTCTGGCGGAATTGGAGCGTATCGTATCGGAAGGGCATGTTTTGCCTGCGGGTGTTACCCGTTTTGAAATAGACGGGCGTCTATTAAACTTGTGTATTCCGATTAGCCTATTGAAACAGGAGCAAATCGAGCTAGAACAGTGGGAGCGATTGGTTAAAAAATGGAGAGAAACCTTGCGCCTCTACTCGAAACCCGTGTATATGTGCGATGCGTAATAAGGAACCGTGGCGAGTTTGATTCGCCACGGTTTCTATCCAATCCCAATTACATCACGTACTGGTTGCGGTCTTTCCCACAGACGCAGTGCCTAAAAAGGAGTGGATCATTCTGCAAAAGATCATAGATGAGTCGAGACGAAAACTAGCGTTCTGGCTAATGTGTCTGGTTCTCGTACTTTCCGGCAGTATACCCGTGTACGCTGAAACGAGCGTTCGACAGGATACGGAAATCGCAACAGCAATCGAACAGCTGGTCAATAAAACCATGGAGTCCGAAAAAATCCCGGGTGCAGCCGTTGTGGTCGTCAAAGAGGGGAAAACCCTTTACAAGCAATCGTTTGGTTTCTCTGACACCCAAAAGCAAGAGCCGGTTACTGCTGACACATTGTTTGAAATCGGATCGAACTCCAAAGCCTTTACGGCGCTAGCCGTTCACCAGCTTGTCGAGCAAAAACGACTTTCGCTGGATGATCCTGTTCAGAGCTTTATGCCGTGGTTTACCGTTACATATAAAGGACAACAGGAAACGATCCTGATTAAGCATTTACTGTACCATACCAGCGGGATTCCTTTTGAAAGTATTGGCTCCATCCCTATTTCTTCCAGTGAGAATGCGATCGAAGAAACTGTGCGAGCGATCAATCATGCTGAACTGGTACGCAAGCCGGGGACCGAGTATGAATACGCCACCATTAACTACGATATCCTGGGCTATGTGGTCGAGAAAGTTACCGGACAGTCCTATGAACAGTATGTGCAGCAACAAGTCATTGCCAAATTGGGGCTAACCGATACCTTTTTGAAGGCACAGGCACCCGTGGAGGAGATGGCAAGAGGACACAAAATCGAGTTCTTTTCCCCACGCGTGTATGATGCGCCGGAATATCGTGGAAATACGCCAGCGGGTTATGTCGTTTCCAATTTAAATGATATGGAACGATGGTTGCAGATTCAGATGGGGTTGGAGGCATCTGCGTTTCGTCCCGAGCTGGTACGAGCTTCCCATCTTCCTGATCGTTCGGTAGCTCCTGCGACAGACGGTTTCTCGTATGCGTCAGGCTGGATGATTTATCAGGATGGTGGAGGGCAAATTTCGCACGGCGGCAATAACCCTGCATTTTCTTCGTACATGGTATTTCGTCCAGAGGAAAAGCTGGGAGCCGTCGTTTTGACCAATATCAACTCGTTGAACGCATTTGTTATCGCAGAAGGGGCCGTCAATCTCGCACTAGGGAAAGAAGCTCCTGTAGTCGTGTCTGACACCAATCTTCAAGCGGATCGTATGGCAAGCATTTCTCTCGTGATCCTTGGTATCCTTTTGTTGGTACTTGGTGGGGGGATCGTGCAGATTTTCGTGCAAGTTTATCGAGGCGAACGAAAACTCTCCGCGAATGCGGGGCGAATCTGTTTTGCATCCTTTGTTGCATTTGTTGTCATGGGAAGTGTTTTGACAGCCGCCTTATACTATTTGCCAGATGTTTTTTTTATGGGCTTACCATGGGCGTTCATCGAGGTTTGGCTTCCGATCACCATTTTTTACGCCATGTACGCATTGGTGGCAGGACTCGCTCTGTTTAATGTCTACATCACACTCATCCGCTTGTTCCCGAAATCGCAAGAAACATCCATGACTTCTATTGTCATACAGGGACTTATTAGCGGATTTGGGAATGCGCTGATTATTTTTATGATCAATCTGGCGCTCACTTCTACGAACAAATTTCATGCAGCGATTTTCCTGTATTTTCTCCTGGGTATCTTGTTATATATCGTCGGGGAGAAAATGATGCGTAGCCGACTGATTGTGATCACAAATGAAATCGTATACGAAAAAAGAATGGAACTGATCCGCAAAATTTTTCGGACCCCTTATCAAAAGTACGAGACACTTGATAACGGTGAAATATATGCGGGGTTAAATAACGATACGGAAACGATCAGTACGTTTGCCAATAGTGTCGTTGTGGCACTGACGAGTGGGGTTACACTCGTGTTTTGCTTCATTTATCTGGGCTCGCTGGATCTATACGGATTTTTGTTTTGTCTGGCTGTCATTTTTGTGGCTGTAGGCTTGTATACGCTGGCAGGTCGCTTTGCAAACAAAGTATGGGAGGAAACCAGAGACATCCAAAATGTGTTTTTCTCCTATATCACCGATATGATCGGAGGCTTCAAGGAGCTGTATCTGACGCAGGCACAACGAAAAGAATTTGAAGAAGACATGGAAAGAAGCTGCTCTGACTATCGACATAAGAAATCAGCGGGCCAATTTAAATTTGTGAACGTGTATTTGATTGGGGAATTGCTTTTCGTTGTGGTAATCGGCACGGTTGCCTTTTTATTCCCGGTTCTTTTCCCTTCGCTTCAAAAAGAGATGCTGATTAGTTATGTGTTTGTCTTTCTGTATATGACTGGGCCTGTTCACGGTATTTTGAATGCAGTACCGGAGCTGATTCGGATCAAGATCAGCTGGCAGCGACTGAATGCTTTGCTGGATTCGTTATCAGTGGAAACGAGAAGAGAAGAGGAAAGCTTAGCTGAGCGGAGTTCGCAAGACTTTGAGTCATTTTCAACTGAACAGGTGCGTTTCCGATACAAAAACAAGGAGGGCGAAGAGTTTTCCGTAGGGCCGCTGGACTTCTCCTGCCAAAAAGGGGAAATCGTCTTCATTGTTGGTGGTAACGGTAGCGGGAAGTCAACGTTTGCCAAGCTGATTACCGGTTTGTATGAGCAGGATGAGGGCGAGTTTTTCATGAACGGCCAAAAAGTGAATGCTGATCAACGCTGCGAATTCTTCTCCGCGATTTTCAGTGATTTCTACCTGTTTGAGAAGATGTATGGAGTCGATTACCAGGCGAAGCAAGAGGAAGTGAGCAAATATTTAGAGGTGCTTCGCATCGCTGACAAAGTAGAAGTGGATGAAACGGGAACGTTTAGCACGACGAAGCTGTCTACGGGTCAACGTAAGCGTCTTGCCTTAATGCTCAGTCTGGTAAGAAACCGGCCCATTTTCCTCTTTGACGAGTGGGCAGCAGACCAAGATCCAGAGTATCGTCAATTCTTTTACGAATCCTTGCTACCTGAAATGAAAAGACAGGGCAAATGTGTAATTGCGATCACACACGACGATCGCTACTTCCATCTTGCTGATCAGGTAGTGAAAATGGAGAGTGGGCGAATTATTTCGCAGCAAACGTTTGCACATGCCTGATGGAAAAGCACGCAGAGAAGACCGAACGGGGATGATTCCCGTCGGTCTTTTTTGGCATGAGTGGCACGGCTCCCTTTGATCGGTGATACTAGACAAATAATTCAGACAGCTATATAATTGGAAGCAGTTGGAATAGAGTGCGGTAAAATCTTGCGGGTGTAGTTCAATGGTAGAACTCCGGCTTCCCAAGCCTGCGGCGTGGGTTCGATTCCCATCACCCGCTCCATACGAATTGGTAGAAAAGCCTTTGATTACAAAGGCTTTTCTTGTTTGTGCGGCACGGTCATTCACTTCCCCAAAAGGAGGTTAGTGATGAGTAGAAGTTATAAGAAGTTCCAAATTGTAAAGGATAAGAGTGGGCCAAGCTAAAAAGGAACATAAATTTACATCTTGAATATCTCATGTAATCGGATAGCTAAAAATTTGGTGACAGACAGGAGTTAAAAAAGATGATAAAAGGTTTCGGAGGAATATTTTGGAGAACTAAGAATCTTGAAGTTATAAAAAAATGGTACAGTGAAGTGCTGAAGATTGATATAGAAAATTGGAACGGGACTGTGATAAAACCCGAATTAGGAAATGAGACTATCTTTTCTTTCTTTACCGAGAATGACAGTTATTTTCCAACAGAACAACAAGTCATGTTAAATTTCCAAGTACATAATCTAGACGAGACTATTAAGCATCTTGAACATATTGGTGTACCTCTTGCAAAGAAAAAAGAGAGTAGTGAATTTGGAAAGTTTATTTGGATTGAAGATCCTGATGGTCGACTTGTCGAGCTTTGGGAGAAATAACGAGTTGTAATTCATTTGCTATTGAACTAACGGGTTCGATTATCAATCTGACGAAAAAACAAATCATCAACGAATGGGCGAAATATTACTACCGAAAATAGAAGAATCACGGGTGTACAGGGAAGTTACACCAACAAAGAGTCCTTCCATGGTAATTGGGGAAGGACTCTTTATTTGCACCATTCCCGCAGGATTCTCAATCTTGTGAGTTGAATAAACCAATGAGTTCTCATGATAATCCGTTTTAACAAGCCCGGCTTTCTTTGGCTGTCCATCCATTTCAACATGGATCGCCTTCTTTTTGAAACGATTGTTTCGAACTGACACAATGAAAAAATGGAATCGGAGGATTGACATGAGAACCATACCACTCGGCACGAGCAAATTAGAAGTACCAGTCATCGCAATTGGGTGCATGAGGATTGGGTCACTAGACAAGCTGCAAGCGGAGCACTTCGTACAAACAGCGCTTGAAGAAGGGGCGAACTTCTTCGATCATGCAGATATTTATGGAAAAGGCAGATGTGAGCAAGTATTTGCAGAAGCGATTCAGATGAGCCCTAGCGTTCGCGAGCGTATCCTTTTGCAATCGAAATGTGGCATTCGTCCCGGCATGTTCGACTTTTCCAAAGAGCATATTTTGAATGCAGTGGATGGCATTCTAAAACGACTAAAAACTGAATATTTGGATGTATTGCTGCTGCATCGCCCAGACACGCTTGTCGAGCCGGAAGAAGTAGCGGAAGCGTTCGATCTTTTGGAAAGCACGGGTAAAGTACGCCACTTTGGCGTCTCCAATCAAAATCCGATGCAGATCCAGCTGTTAAACAAATATTTGAAGCAACCAATCGTCGCTAACCAGTTGCAGCTCAGCATTATGAACGCGACGATGATCTCGCAAGGCTTCAACGTCAATATGGAGAACAATTCGGCTGTGAGCCGCGATGGCAGTGTACTCGACTTCTGTAGGCTGCATGATATTACGATTCAGCCTTGGTCGCCGTTCCAGTATGGATTTTTCGAAGGATCTTTCCTTGGGAACGAGAAATTTCCTGAGTTGAACAAAAAAATCGATGAAATGGCAGCTAGATATGAAGTGTCCAACACGACAATCGCCATCGCTTGGCTACTACGGCACCCGGCGAACATGCAACCTGTCATTGGCACGACGAATATCGACCGTATGAAAGATTGTGTGAAAGCAGCTCATATTCGGTTGACGCGAGAAGCGTGGTATGACATCTATCGCTCTGCCGGAAATGTGTTGCCATAGCTGATTCCATTTACGAAAATACCTGATCGATCTTGGCTCTGTCATAGTCTAATATCCAATGCGAATAGCTCTCATATATCTCTCTGATTGTTTCAGGAGAAGTTGCTACTAAATCACAGCCTCGATCGTCATAAATGTGAAAGACGGTATGTTTACTCGTATTGATAAAATATACCCGATGAAAAATACGTGGCATTAATCCCATATCTTGACGGCAGATTGCTTTTATCATTGGAACATATGCAAAGTCCGATGTCTTACACTTCAAGGCGAATCGATGCGTTCGATAGGCTTCATTCTCATCGTCTTCTGGAAAAACATAAGGGATCGTGTGTTGTTGCAGCTTATACAAAAATGATTTGTTCTTCACATACTTGGAAAAGATGTTCAATTTACGCTTGAAAGCTCCACCGTCTCCAAAATCGTTTACATCCACTACGATATAGATGTCATCGTTAGGTGCATGTAAAGTCTTATATAAAGTAATCGCTCGCGTATAAACCCCCTGTAAATAGGGGCAATTTTCATAAACGTTATGGTAATCGTAGTTCACACCTAGCTCAAAACGGATTCCAATATCCCAGCTATAAAACAAAGGTGGTCTAAGCATTAACGCTGGAAATGTATGATGTAAATACTTGTGTAACGCCATCAAAGCACCTCGTATGGGTTTTACCTATTCCTGTAAAAATCCTTTTTGTTTCCATTCTTTGTATAGAGTAAGGTCGCTGCTCACTTGTCGAAACACCAATCCAATGATGGTCGCGTCATCTAGTAAACCAACAACAGGAATAAAATCTGTGATGGCGTCTACAGGTGAAACAAAGTACAAAATCCCACCAATAATCATCAAGATGGATTTAACAGGGATTGTTCGGTATTTTCCACTCGTCCAATCACCGAAAATACTAAAGAGTAGCTGTAAATTCTCCCAAACATCTCCGATCGCTCTTTTATCTGCTTTTTTCATTGCTTTTTTAAGGAGACTAGATGCTTTTTCTTTATCGTTTAGATATTCAGAGGCTTTTGATTCGTAATTTTTAAGAAACCTCTTTTCATGTTTAGCCATAGGACCCCCTATGTTTCGTCGAAGCCATAAAGGGCGAGAAAACGCTCATTTTTGGCTTCGGTGTTATTTAAACCACTTGTACATCCTTACAGAACGAGGAGCCGTATAGGCAAACCCGAACTGTTCGTATAGTTGATCCGCAGGAACATCAGCGATCAGGCTTACATAGGCGGTCTTGGGAGCGTTTTTATCTAAATAGTCCATGAGGTGCTGCATGATGACCTTTCCGAGTCCCTTTTTCTGGTGTTCCGGAACCACGGCAATGTCCACAATTTGATAAAAACAGCCACCGTCACCGATGATTCTTCCCATTCCAATCGCGGTTCCTTCATGAAAAAGGGTGACCGCAAACACTGTATTCTTCAATCCGATCTCTGCTGCTTCTCTTCGACGCTAGGAGCATTTTCGTAAACCGTATAGTTTTCAAAAAGAGGGGTACTCATGATGTACTCCTTTTACATCTAAATTTTCGCTACAGCGAGAGCTTATCATTTATTTTGCTTGTAGAAAAGTAGCGTATAGGATGAACGATTGCTTCCAAGCGATTACACCAAGAGGATTTTCCCCGTACGATGACGGCTCTCCGCAAATTTCACTGCTTCTCTAACATCATGCAAAGCAAATTTCTCTCCTGGCTCTTCTAAAAGGAGCTTCCCATTCTGAACGAGCTCGATGACTTTCTCAAACGTTTCGTGCCAGGTAGACACGGATACGCGTTGATTCCAGTGCCGCAATAAAAACAGTTGAGGGAGAACGCCAAGCTCTTTCGAGATGATCGACCAATCCACTTGAACTCCCGATAATAGGCCTAACGACAAGAAAATGCCACCAGCACGTGTAGACTTCGCCAGCTCTAAACCATCTGGGCCACCAATGGAATCAATAGACGCATGAGCACCTTGTCCGTTCGTTACACTCATGATGGCATCATAAGTAGACACACATGAGCTGTCGATGACATGCCACGCCCCGAGTTGCATCAACTCCTCGGTATATCTTGTGTTTCGGACGATGGCGATCACCCTAAAACCGAAAAGAGCGGATAGCTGAATAAATAAGCGGCCAATGGCTGAGTTGGCTGCATTGACTAGCAAAACCTGATGAGAAGACAGTTGAAGAGTCTCATTGCAGATGACCCACGCAGTGATAGGGTTGATGTACAACCGACTGGCGATATCATCCTGGATTGAATCGGGAACCGCAATGGCTAGCTCAGCTGTCGTTTTTACGTATTCTTGCCACGTACCCTCACCGCGCAAAGGCAGAACACGTTTACCGATAAGAGAGCGGGGAACAAAAGGACCTGTATCAATAACGGTACCAACCCCCTCATACCCAGGAATGGCGGGCAGGTTGATACGATGCTTGTACGCACCACGAATCGGGATGACGTCAGAAGGATTAATAGGACGTGCGCTCATTTTCACCAAAATTTCACCTTGCTTCAGTGGCTCAATCAACCGCTGTTCAATCTTCAATACTTCATGGGGTTCGCCAAATTGAGCGTAACGTACTGTTTGTGCATACATGGTTGTGCACTCCTAACTTTGTCAGCCATAACCGAATGAAAGATAGTTCTTCGTCATTGCGTATGGGATCGGAATGTCTTTATCTTAGGTATAAAAAATATACGCCGTCAATCAAAACGAGAACTTGGCATGCAGCTACAAAAAAGAACAGATACGCGATCTTATGTTGTTTCTTCCACTCAAAGCTACCTAACGCTGTCATGATAATGGCTAAGCCCAGCATGGTTGCTATTCGCAAAAGTCGCGAACTCGTTATCAGAGTAGCGATTGCCAAAACGATAACCATCATGGAAACAACAGTAAACCAGATGGGGGTATTTTTCATGAGATAGGCTCACTTTCCCTTGCGGAATGTTAGCTATTCAGGACAATCAAGAAAAATAAGACCGCTCCTAAAATTGCCGTGATGGCTGCGGACATAAGATATTGATTCGGGTTATGGATGACTTGTCGAAGTGTATTAAAAAAGCTGACGAGAAACAAAGCGACCACGAAACTTACTACGTACAGCATGTAATCAAAACCTTTCCAATTAATATTCTTCAAAATTATACCAATATTTCAATGGAGAAACAATTTGACATAAAAAGCGATTGATAAATGAAAAAAGAGCGCATCTGCGCTCTTTCGAATCATGCTTTTGCTCGTGGTGCACTTTCAAAGCCTACTTTTTTATGCGTGCCATCACAGAACGGTTTCTTCTCGGATTGACCGCATCGACAGAGTGAAAAAGATGAACCGATTTCATACTGGTCACCTGCTCCATCCAGCAATTCAACTGCTCCTGTAACACGAATTGATCCATTGTCGTTAATCTTGATGGTTACTTTTTCTTGATCCACATGTCATCCCTCCTTTTTTACTATCTTTACCTACTATGATTTCAAGCAGAAGGGTATGTAGGAAATAATTGTTGCACTACAAGGGAAGAGCCTGCCGTCGCGATAGTGAACTTGCTGGCAGAACATGACGAAATCGTGTTAAAATCAGGACAAGGTACGGTTATTTTTAGCAGGGAAAGGGTTTTGTCTCATGACGATTTCAATGGATGACTTAGAGCAATCCTGCTGGGAATGCGAAGGCAAGGGAGCGATTCTTATCGCACAAGGTCAGACCCTCCTACACTTTATAAAAAAGCACTTGTAAACGAACGAGCTTGAAGAAAAAGAGGGAGGCCGTCAGATCCTCACCTGGTTACGGGTGGGAACTGTCGGCCTTTTTAGCGAGCAGTCGGATTAAACCGACGTAGCATGATTCGGCTGTTTTTTGCTTCCACTCTGGCGACCGATCAGCAAGAAAACAAGGAGTAAGACAAACGGAATCGCTACAGTAGTCGTATCACCGTGTAAAAGAAGAGTGATTGTAGCACCAAGCATAATCACTGCGAGCGTATAAGCGGCGTAACGCGTATACTTTTTCATTAGTAAGCCCAATCCGCCGAGCACTTCGCCTAAACCGATCACAACTTGGAACCAATGGGGAAACCCGAATGCTTGGAAAGCGAGTGTTGTCTCTGGATGTCCAATCAGCTTATAAATACCAGATGAAAGAAACATCAAGCACAACCCTACGATCAATACCCATTTTGCGAAAATACGCAGACCTATCATACCGAAATCCTCCAATCGCTTTGTTGATGGATTCAGTATAAAGCGCCCATTATGACATCTTTTGTCATATAGCAATGACTGAACGATCTGTAAAGGGTACAAGATATTGCAAAAGAAGAAGTAATTGATTATTTTAAACTAAAATTATGATGAGAGTGGGGGGATTAACCTTGAAGGTTTTAGTAGTTGAAGATGACAAGACCATTGCAGATGGTTTGCACTATTCGCTTTCCAGTGAGGGTTATGAAGTAGTTCTTTGTGAAGGGAAACAAACTGCAATTGAAACAATCAAGCAACAACGTTTTGATATTTATTTATTGGATCTAACTTTGCCGGATGGTAATGGCTATGAGATTTGCGAATATGTAAAAGAAAATCAGGATGCACCTGTCATCTTCTTGACGGCATGTGATGATGAAATCAATGTGGTTCGGGGATTAGATATGGGAGCAGACGACTATATCACTAAGCCGTTTCGTATCCGGGAGCTGATTAGCCGAATGAAGTCATCCCTTAGGCACTACCAAAAAGAACCCAACCCGACTGACAAAGTGAAGATTGGAAATGTTGTCGTAAATACAAAACTGGCTAAAGTGTACAAAGGAACCGAGGAAGTGATGCTGACTGCTTTAGAATACCGTTTGCTGTTGGCATTCATAAATAGTAGAGGGCAAGTTCTGTCCAGAAATCAGTTGTTAGAGGGCATTTGGGATCTAGATGGTAACTTTATCAATGACAATACCCTTTCTGTCTACATTAAGCGGCTTCGCGAAAAGTTGGAAGATGATAGCCAGAATCCCAAAGTGATAGAAACCGTACGCGGACTTGGCTATCGAATGAGTGGAAATCATGCTTAAAAACAAAGAAATACAGAAGTTATGTATGTATAGCGTGGTTATTTCCATCATTGGGATCACTATTCTTTGGATAATCGATTGGAAAGCGGGGATTGTGGCGATTGCCATGGTATTTCTGCTCCTTTCATGTTTTTTCCTGTTTACCCGCAAACGTTATCAGGATATCAGTAAGCTCGCTTATTATTTGGCTTCTGTATATTCAGGCCAACCCACGATGGATATTAGGGATAACGTTGAGGGTGAATTGAGCATTCTGAAAAATGATATTTATAAAGTTACATTAACGTTGTCCGAGCAGTCTGCTCTTCTGAAAAAGGACAAACAATACTTGGCAGATACTCTTTCGAACATCTCCCATCAACTAAAAACGCCACTTGCCTCCATGTTTGTCATGGCTGATTTATTAAACAACCCTAGTCTACCTCCTGATAAAAGGGATGAGTTCTTGGGCAAGATTATCAATCAGTTGAAGCGTATTGAATGGCTCGTGACTTCATTGCTCAAACTGTCCAAAATCGAAGTGCAGAGCGTTATTTTCAAGAAGGAATTCGTATCTGTCAAAAAAATAATAAACAAGGCATTAGAACCACTCCTTGTCCCCATGGAATTAAAAAATCAGGAGCTTTCTTTTTCCTGTAAAGAAGACCTTTTCGTGTATGGAGATGAAAACTGGACGGTAGAAGCCATTTTGAATGTAGTAAAAAACGGGATTGAGCATACGCCGGTCGGGGGACGTATTATTATTTCGTGTGAGGAAACAGCATTGTATACACAAATTGTCATTGCCGATAGTGGCAAGGGGATTAGCCCGGAAGATGCTCCACACATTTTTGAACGATTTTATAAAGGGAAGAATGCTGGAGCGGATAGTATTGGAATAGGGCTAGCCATGTCTAAAACAATCTTGCAAAGTCAAAACGCCGATGTGTTTATGGAAAGCCAGATTGGTGTAGGAACTACATTCAAAATCAAATTCTACAAGCAAATGATTTAGATGACAAAATTGTAAGATTGAATGTCACCGACGAGACATCTTTGGCAGCTATTCTATACGTAATAACGAATCTAGGAGGATCATGATGGAGATTTTACGAGTAGAAAACCTGTCAAAGACGTACGGTGATGGCGAAACAGCTGTTACTGCACTGAACGATATCTCGTTTTCCGTACAAAAAGGGGAGTTTGTGGCGATCATTGGACCATCTGGTTCAGGTAAGTCTACCCTTCTGCATATTCTGGGGGGCGTTGATACGCCCACATCCGGTAAGGTGATTGTTGATCAGACTGATATATACGCGATGGATGAAACGGCACTGGCCATCTTCAGACGCAGACAGATTGGACTTATCTATCAATTCTACAATCTAATCCCTGTCCTTACTGTAGAGGAAAATATTACGTTACCATTACTATTGGACGGTAGAGAAGTAAATCAAGAAATCTTTTCCGGTATCGTAGAGACTCTAGGTCTTCAACAGCGATTAAAGCATCTGCCAAACCAGCTATCTGGAGGTCAGCAGCAGCGTGCGTCCATTGGCCGGGCCTTGATTAGCAATCCCGCCATTGTATTGGCTGACGAGCCTACGGGGAATCTAGACAGCAAAAACAGTGCTGAGATTGTGAAGCTCTTGAAACAATTACACAAAGAACGGCATCAAACCCTGATTGTGATTACACATGACGAAAACATTGCCTTGCAAGCGGACCGTATTATTGGCATTCAGGATGGCAGGATTTCTAGAGATGAGGTGATCCGGCGATGAATATCGTGAATCAGCTCACATTACGTTATATGAAGCAGAATAAGAGTCGTACCCTTGTTACAATCATTGGGGTTATCATTTCTGTCGCAATGCTTACAGCAGTATTTTCGATTAGTAGTTCTTTCATGGATATGATGCAGAGAAACGCGATTGCCTACTCTGGTAAATGGCAGGCAGCTTTTCTGGATGTTGCAGGAGAAGATGTTGCGCTTATTACAAATACAGAAGCAATTGAAAGATACGACATTGACCAGGAACTCGGATTTGCACGACTTTCTAACTCTGCAAACAGGGTTAAGCCTTATTTGTACATTACTGGACACAGTGATCATGATGTAATAGGGGTGAGCCCAATTGAAGGGCGTTTGCCTAAGAATGAAAATGAACTTGCACTTTCATCCCAGTTTCTTCAAACCGCCGGTGTTAGCTGGAAGGTTGGAGATGTCGTCACATTAGATTTTGGTAAACGTAGCTTGGATATAGATGGTAAGAGAGAGATGTTGGGCAACGATGAAGCCTATGAATCAAAGGAAGTCTTTACGCCTACAAAGACGAAAACATACACCATTACCGGGATCGTTCAAGCACCAGCTAGAGAGCAGGATGCACTGGCTGCATACCGTGCATTTAGTGGTCTTTCTGAGGGTGCTTTGGAGGAGGGTGTTCCCTACACGGTAAGTGTTGAATATAAGGATTTTAAAGGTTTAGGGAATAATATTTATGAAACGAGTGACACGATCGCTAGTAAAGTGAGCGGAGTAAAAAATCAAGTGAATGAAGATAAAATCAAGTACAATCGGGATCTTTTGCTTTATTTTGGGATTTCGAATGATTCCCGCTTTCTTAACACCATGTATCTGGCAGTCTTTACCGTTGGAAGCATCATTCTGATTGGATCTTTCTCACTCATTTACAACGCGTTTTCGATCTCGCTTTCAGAGCGTAGTCGCACTTTGGGGATGTTATCTAGCGTAGGGGCGACCAAACAGCAAAAAAGGGCTTCTGTATTTTTTGAAGCTGCTGTGATCGGGGTCATAGCTATTCCAGCTGGGTTGTTTTTCGGGTCTATTGGTATTGGGGTTACTCTCCATTTGCTTAGTCCATTCATTCAAAAAATGTTTGTCGTTAGTGAACCGATGCGATTGGTGATAGAGCCGTACAGTATAATTGCTGTCATTTTGTTTTCCATTTTGACACTACTCATTTCTGCATGGTTACCTGCAGTGAGGGCATCGAGAATTACGCCGATAACTGCGATCCGCCAGACAAAGGATATCGAAATAAAAGGAAAAGATGTTCGTACATCTAAAATGACCCGTAAGTTGTTTGGATTTGAAGCGGAACTAGGATTAAAAAATCTGAAAAGGAATAAACATCACTATCGCTCAACTGTCTTTTCTCTTGCGATCAGTGTAATCTTGTACCTTGCAGCTTCTTCCTTTTCGTTGTATATGGATAAGTCCTATAATATGGCACAAGCACCGCTACCATATGATCTGTCCGTATACGCAAGGGGAGCCGATTTGGAAAGGGTAAGGTCATTAACAAATGAATTGATGTCTGTCCAAAACGCAATAACAAAAGTGAAGACACAACTTCTTTATAATGATCTATACCTCAGCGAAAACGAGGTTACCACAGACATCTCCAGTCGCCATACTCTTAATCCAGATGGGAAATACAACATGTCTGCAAAGATTGTTTCTCTTGATGAGGCTTCTTTTGCAGCGTACCTGCAATCCGCGGGGATTGATGCAAAGAAATTGGAAGGTGACGAGATTTCCGCCATACTTGTCAATCAGATCACCTTGAAGGAAAAACATAATTTTACAGATATCACTCAACTAACAGCACAAGAGGGATCAGAAATACCTCTCACTTTGATTGAAGGAGCTAAAGTCCGAATTGCTTCTATCACGGATAAACGTCCACCTTTTATGCTACGCTACGAGGAAGATGTTTCTAGCGTGACATTTGTCGTTTCTGAACAAGACTTTGACAAGCTACGAGAACTAGGTAACGATATGCTGTCTGAACAAATTTTCAGCGAGGTTCAATTTACAACAGAGCAGTCTGCGGCATTGGAAAATGAAATAAACCCGATTATTAACAAATATCCAGATGTCCATGTCTATACGACCAATCTGATTGAGGAGCGTCAGGATGCAATGAATCGCGCCACAGTCATATCCGTATTCCTTTATGGGTTTGTGGTTCTCATCGGACTCATTTGTATGGCAAATATTATCAACACAATTTCGACAGGGATGGCCTTGAGAAAACGTGAGTTTGCGATGTTGGCTTCCGTTGGCATGACGCCAAAGGGTATGAAGAAAATGCTACGCTTCGAAGGATTCTTTTATGGAATGAAGTCGCTTATTTACGGATTGCCGATTAGTTTATGCGTGATGTTTTTCATCTACATGAGCCTTAGCCGGAATTTTGCATTTGCTTTTACGGTGCCTTGGGCGGATATTATAATTGCAGGAATAGGTGTGTTTTTCATTGTGGGTACATCAATCCTCTATGCGACTAGAAAACATAAAGAACAGAATATCGTTGAATCGCTGAAGAACGAAAATATCTAATGTAGAGCACAAAAACAGCTGGTTTACACCATATGGTGTAACCGGCTGTTTTTAGACTAAATCCGGGAACCGGATATGCAAAAAGGTACCAAACCAATCGGGAAAAAACATGGAGGAATGCAATATTCAAACGAAACAATATAACGTACCCGTTGAAGCGACATTGGAAGTAATCGGTGGGAAGTGGAAGGTCGTGATTCTCTGTTTGTTAAAAGAGGGGACCAAAAGATTCGGCGAGCTGCATCGCTATATGCCAAACGCATCGAAAAAGATGCTGACCCAGCAGTTGCGTGAGCTCGAAGAAGATGGATTAGTCAACCGAGTTGTCTCTCAACAGGTTCCTTTAAAAGTCGAGTATTCACTTAGTGAGGAAGGAGAGAGCTTGCGGACGATCTTGAATCTGATGTGTGAGTGGGGGGAGCGCGTATCCATAAATAAAATGACACATATGAAAAACTCGCCATCTCATCCCCATTGGGAAATCGACGGCGAGTCCTCGGATAAAAGGTACAACCTGCTCACATCATTTGTATTTTTCAGCGTACTCGGCGTAGTTTACGACTTCAATGACACTAGACCAACAGAGAACGGTTCCTACAAACTGTTTAATGTCTAATCCTTGCATGCTGTATGATTCGGCAGTATTGGTTGTACCAGTCGCGTCCTTAATGAACGTTACTTTATATCCGCGATCATAGGCAGCGATCGCCGTAAACATACAACAAAATTCCGTCTCAAAACCAATGATAAAAAGATGATTGACCCCTAACTTTTCTAGAGTCTGTGTGAGCTCAGTTTGGAAGAAGGAACTAGGGGTTTGCTTCTCGATCAAGTAATCGGAATAGTCTTTTAATGAAGGGTGTATTTCAGAACCGATAGAGCTCCTATTCAGTGGACTTTCTTCTGCATCATCGATATGTCTGATAAAAATGACAGGACGATTGCTCTCTTTAAAATCTTTGATCACCTGTTCCATCAAAAAAAGTTCCTCTTTGTAATCCCCACAACTCACAATTCCGTTTTGCACATCAATCACTAAGAGTGCGTTCATTGCTTCACCTTCCTTCTACCATGTAGAGAGATAATTCGGAAGGAAAGAGTGTACTTCCTGCAAGATAACTACCATGAGATAATGATGGGAAGGAAATAATAGGAAAGGTTGAGTTAGATGAGAGTTTCATTTTCTTATGCATTCATACTTGTTGCATTTATTCTCGTTACAGGATGTGGTTCAAACAATTCAAGTACTTCGTCCGTGTTTTCCAATTTAGCCACACAAAGCTCTTCTTCCACGAATGAAGGTACAGAGGTAGTTGCGGAATCAGAAAATAATAATGTCGCTACATACCTTTCGATGGCTGTAATCGCCTTACATGAAGTGAATGGCTTTGAAGCTGGAGAAGAATTTCCACCGGAATCCAAAGCGTTTTTGGCAAAGCATGCTCATCTGTTTCCGGCAACCGGGGATAAAGTGAAGGAAGCCCAGCAATTAGTCGATCAAAATGTGCAACCGAAACATATCAATAAAAACATTTCCAAGTATCGTGCCGCGATGATTCAAGATAGAGGAACGGTGTTGAGCATCGAAGAGGAGGAAATACCGGAAATCGGAACGATTTCCGTCTTGCATGTCGTCAATGACGAGGAGGATAGCTACCAAATTGTTTACCTAGGTAGATTAGATGTCTATGAAGATGATACGGTTGAATTTGTGGGGGTCCCAACCTTGCTCTCTGGCTTCGATAATGTAAGTGGTGGATACACGAATTCGATCATCATAGTAGGGAGCTATGTAGGAAAAAGCGCGAATTAAGCTAGGATAGTATGGATTTTCGTAGAAAACAAGCTGTTGACCAGTCCGCATCCTTGTCACACTGAATACAGTGATAGCAAGCCAGGGATGGAAGGATGATAACAATGGCTAAGAAAAAAAGATTAAAATGGAAGTTAAAAAGTAAAAGTGCAACAAGAATTCAGAGACATGTTCATGAGTTTTTAGGTAGCACGCAGCTTGCAGAAGAAGGAGCAGATCGACACAATCACCGTTTTGCTGGCGTCACTGGTCAAGCAATCCCAAGAGGAAAAAGCCACGTTCATGTCATTCGGTCCAATACAGACTTCTTCAATCATCTCCATCGCGTGCGAATTGTAACTGGACCCGCAATTCCGGTTGGAAATGGAAAGCATGTTCATTTTGTGAGAGGAACTACCACGTTTAACGATGGTCACGTCCATCGGTTCAAATTCGCGACGTTGATTCAGAAGCCGCTCCTCTAAAAAATCTTTCACGGCCTCGAATGATACAGTTCGAGGCTTTTTGTATGCAGGTTGGCCTTCTGTTTTTGATATGATAGAAAGGTGTTAGTTTGTACGAATACTTGATCAGTAAAGATTTATGGAGGTTGCCATGCGCTATCAAGTCATATTATTCGATGTAGATGATACACTTCTCGACTTCAAAACGACAGAAGAAAATGCGCTTCAAAAGACGTTTTCCCAGTTTGGCCTCGCTACGGGATCGTCTGATTATGGAGAGACTTACAAAGAGATCAGTAAAGGATTGTGGGAGGATTTAGAAAAGGGAAGCATCACTCTAGCAGAGCTGGGCGTAGAGAGATTTCGAAGACTTTTCAAAGCTTTTCAGCTAGACGTCGATGCTGAGGCGTTCGGCAGCGCCTATCTCGAATCCTTGGGCAAAGAAGTGCATTTGATACCGGGAGCGGTTGAGTTGTGCAACAGTTTGGAGGATTGCCGCTTGGGGATCATTACGAATGGATTCGCCTCTGTGCAAACGGCAAGAATTGCCGCTTCACCGCTTTGTAACTCTTTTGAGCACTTGATTATTTCTGAAGAAGTCGGCTACAAAAAGCCGGATCGGGAAATTTTTGAATACGCGTTTTCCAAACTGCAATGGACGGAGAAGGCAAACGTATTGATGGTGGGAGATTCTTTGACCTCCGATATACAAGGGGGAGCCCATTACGGGATCGATACGTGCTGGTTCAATCCTATGGGCAAGGAAAATCAGACGAGCATTCAGCCAACGTACGAAATCAGAGAACTGAGCGAGCTTCAAGAAATTGTGCGGAAGGGTAACGTGAATTTGTAGGATCTTTCCTGTATGATTAGAAGGTATTGATCTACAGGTAAATCTAGAATCTAGTGATTGGAGCCCTATAGATATGTATCAGAATTTAGAAGAGTGCATCCTGGACTTGGAAAGGCACGGACATTTGGTCCGTATTCTCGAAGAAGTAGATCCGTATCTGGAAATGGCAGCGATTCACTTGAAGGTGTACGAAGCTGGGGGACCAGCATTGCTGTTTGAAAATGTAAAAGGCTCAAAATTTCGTGCGGTATCCAATCTTTTTGGCACAATCGAGCGCAGTAAGTTTATTTTCAGAAGCACATGGCAATCCGCTGAAAATATAATCGCGATGCGCAATGATCCGATGAAAGCGCTAAAGCAGCCATTTAAAAATATCGAGAACGGCTTTGCTGCTCTGAAGGCTTTGCCTGCAAAAAAATCCACTAGCATGCCGGTAACTGCACAGGAAATCAGTATAACAGACCTTCCACTTATCCAAAGCTGGCCGATGGATGGAGGAGCTTTTGTCACGCTGCCCCAAATCTATTCGGAAGATCCGGACAAGCCTGGAATCATGAATTCCAATTTGGGTATGTACCGTGTGCAGTTGACTGGTAATGAGTATGAAGTAAACAAAGAAATTGGCTTGCACTATCAAATCCATCGTGGAATCGGTGTCCATCAAGCCAAAGCGACCAAAATGGGGATGCCGCTGAAAGTAAGCTGTTTCGTTGGCGGACCTCCTGCACATACCTTATCGGCTGTAATGCCGTTGCCAGAAGGCTTGAGTGAAATTACTTTTGCAGGCTTGCTTTCAGGGCGTCGTTTTCACTACAGCTATATCGATGGTTACTGCATAAGCAATGATGCGGATTTTGTAATCACAGGAGATATTTATCCTGGAGATACGAAACCAGAAGGACCATTCGGTGACCATCTCGGCTATTACAGTCTGATCCATCCATTCCCTGTGATGAAGGTAAAAAAAGTGTACGCTAAGCCGAATGCCATCTGGCCATTCACAGTTGTGGGCCGTCCGCCACAAGAAGATACGTCATTCGGTCAACTGATTCACGATTTAACGGGCGATGCGATCAAGCAAGAAATCCCAGGTGTAAAAGAAGTCCATGCTGTAGATGCTGCCGGTGTGCATCCGCTGCTGTTTGCCATCGGAAGCGAGCGATATACGCCTTATCAGCAAGTCAAACAGCCGACGGAAATGCTCACCATTGCCAACCGCATTTTAGGGACTGGCCAATTGAGCTTGGCCAAGTATTTATTCATTACCGCAGAAGAAAATCGACCA
The DNA here is from genome assembly GCF_013284245.2 of Brevibacillus sp. DP1.3A. NCBI lineage: Bacteria > Bacillati > Bacillota > Bacilli > Caryophanales > Paenibacillaceae > Brevibacillus > Brevibacillus sp. DP1.3A. The sequence continues at coordinate 3,168,809 of NZ_CP085876.1, forward strand.
TTGACGACGCATGATGAAGTTGATTTTATGACCTATATTTTGGAGAGAATCGACCTGCATCGCGATGTTCATTTTTATACGAACACGACCATTGATACGTTGGATTATTCGGGAACGGGCTTAAACAGCGGAAGTAAGGTTGTCCTCGCTGCTTACGGCGATCAAAAACGAGAGCTGTGCAAAGAGGTGCCGGATGAGCTGAAGGATTTGCGAGAGTTTGAGAATGCCCGCATGATTATGCCAGGTGTGGTGTCGATCCAAGGTCCTGCATTTACCGATTACGCAAACGCCCAGCAGCAATTACAGAATCTGTGTGACGCGATTCAAGCGAGAGGGCCGATCCCATCTTGCCCGATGATCATCCTTTGTGATGACAGTACCTTCATGAGCGAGTCACTTCAAAACTTCCTGTGGGCAACCTTCACACGCAGTAATCCATCCCACGACATTTACGGCGTGAACAGCTACTACGAGAACAAGCATTGGGGTTGCGATAATTTGATCATTGATGCTCGTACAAAGCCCCATCAGGCACCGCCATTGGTACCAGATCCAACTGTCGAGAAAAATATCGAACGACTGTTTGTCAAAGGTGCGAGCTTGGGAGGAATCCTGTAAGCACCTCTTACAAGTAGAGGTAGAGGTCCGTAACCCTTCCGTTGCGGACCTTTTTTATGTAATGGTACTATTTGGATGGAGGTTTTCACCAAAAAATGGCTGGAGCATTGCTGTCGAATCGAACTGATAATTGCAAAAATTGCACGATTGATAGGGAAAGGAATCGTTCTTTACCACTGAGAAAGCGTTTTCTATAATGAATCTCAAGCAAGGACACAGCTTTTTATGGAAAGGAGAAAGGAATGGTCTTTTTAACCACACGTTCCCATGCATTACTGAAAGTGATACTCGACAGCTACTATCCGCTGAAAATTAAGGATGTCGCGCGCGATTTCCAGGTAAGCGAACGGACCGTCAAGTACGATCTGGATAACGTCAGGCAATGGCTAAAGGAACGAAATGTCATCCTCCATTCTCAACCGAATAAAGGGCTGTGGATCACGGAAGAACAAGAGCATCGAAATGCTTTGAAGGAAAATTTGCAAAGTGATGACAGCAAGACACTCATTTTGCCGCAAAAGGATCGGGTCAAGCATTTTTTGTTCATCCTTCTGCTGTCAGAAGGGTATCAGCGGATGAACGATTTGGCCGACCATATGGGAGTCAGTCGCAATACCGTCGTGGCCGATGTCAAGGACGCGGAAAAGCTGCTCGATGGCTGGCGTCTCGAGCTCGTCACGAAGCAAAGGTACGGTGTACGGGTGGACGGAAGTGAGCGGCACAAGCGGTATGCTCTCGAAAACTTGATTCACGATCTGTTGGATGGAATCGACATGTATCGGATGGTACAAGGGATGTTTTTAGAAAATGGACAAGAAGCGAGAACCGGTCCGTTATTGGAGAAATGGCTGATCAGCCGGACAGAGTTAGGGGCGATCATTCATAGCATCAAAGCCTGGATGAATGCTGCTGCCGAAACGCTGGCAGACCGAGCATTGATTAGTTTACTGATTCGCTTATGCATTGTCATCCATCGTGTACAGCGGGGCCAATTGGTCACTGCGGATGATGCTGAGATGGGAGAAGCGAGGCATTGGAGCGGGTACGAGATGTTTTCACACGAAGTTCGAGCATTATGTCAACGATTGAACGTCGATATTCCCGAACACGAGATTGCGTATGCGTGCCTTCCGCTGCTAGGGACCGAACAGGTGCCAAGAGAGGCGCGTGCAGGTAGGATTGTTTTGGATGTTTTCCAGGCAACCAAGGAGCTGACGGAAGCGGTTAGTAGCCGGATGCAGGCACCGTTGTATGAGGATCAGGAGTTGCTCAGACTGCTTTTTGCTCATCTGGATGACAGTTTGAACCGTTATCGTCACGGCGTTCTTTTTGCGAATCCACTGACGGAGGAGATTCGCCGTTCATACGCACGGATGTTTGATGCAGTTAAACGCTCTTGCGAAGCAGTATTTTGGCATCACGGGGTCTTTTGGCTCGATGCAGACATTGCTTACTTTGTACTGCATTTCCAAGCAGGTTATGATCGATGGTTGGAGCAGAAAAAGGCAGATGCGCTCGTCGTTTGTGGAACAGGCAGAGGGACTTCACGGTTTTTGAAAACGTATCTGGAAAGCGAATTGCGTTCACTTCGGGTCGTAGGCCTGTGTTCCAGCACAGAGGTAGAGAAGTATTTGGCGAGTCGGCGCGTAGATGTCATCATCAGTGTATTGCCGATCAGAGCTGATGTGCCTGTTGTGATGGTCAGTCCTCTTCCAACACGCCAAGATATCAACCAGATTCAGAACTGTCTGGAAGCTTTGCAACTGGAGGGAGGAAATCGACAGCAGGCTGTGAATGCACGCAAGGAAGCATGGTTTCCCACGATGACTGCTGATCTCAATCCTTCAGATTTGCCCGTGGTGGAGAGATTGTCCCAGGATGTTATCTGCAAAGGGTATGAGATCAGTCAAAAAATCGTAACTGCTTTTCGGGAGTACGTAACGGAACAAACGGCAAGCGGACTTGCGTTGCACCTGCTGCTGATGGTGAATCGACTGGCTTTTGGCTCACCCTATCAGGAGGAATGGGAATCGTCGGCGGAGGCAGAATCGAAAGAATGGAAGGCATGGCGTGAAAAGCTGAACCAATTGATGGCTGAGGCAAACCTCCAAGTTCCGCCTAGTGAAGTGACGGCCATTATGCGCTATTTTTCAGGAAAGGGGACGGTAGAGAGTGAAAGTGGATCTACTCATATGCAACGGACGGGTCATTGATCCTTCCCAGAACCTGAACGGGTACTATGATCTTGCCATTCGGGAAGGGCGGATCGTTGGGTTGTATGAGAAAGGGAAGACAACCGATGATCAAGGGATGAATCTGGAAAGTAAGGAGACGATCGATGCAGAGGGATATGTGGTGACACCCGGTCTGATCGATCTGCACGCTCACGTTTTTCCGACAAAGACGAGTTTAGGCGTAGCCGCGGATCGGGTCGGGGTCGAGCAAGGAGTAACAACCGTAGTAGATGCTGGCAGTGTCGGGCTATGGTCGTTTGATGCTTTTCTTGAAGAAGCAGTGAATCCTTCTGTTACTCGTGTTCTGGCATTTCTGAACATTTCAGGGGATGGCTTGTGCACAGGCGGCGGGGAGCTCGCAGACATGTCGCGGTTAACCCCGAGAGAAGCGGCAGCCCTCATAAGAAAACAACCGATATTACGAGGGATAAAAGCCCGCATGAGCGGTTCTGTCGTCAAGCAAAACGGGATCCATCCCTTGCTCATAGCCAAGGAAGCGGCGAGGGAAGCGGGCGTTCCCATGATGGTGCACATCGGAAACGCTCCGCCAAAACTCACGGAAATATTGCCTCTACTAGACCGGGGAGACGTAGTGACACATGCGTTTCACGGGAAAAAAGGAGGGATGTTCGACGAACGAGGCGAGTTGATTCCAGAGGCGCAAGACGCGTTGGAACGGGGAGTCTTACTCGATATCGGTCACGGCGAAGCGAGCTTTAGTTTTCAAACACTGCGTCATGCACAGGCCCAAGGTATTATGCCACATGTCATTAGCACGGATGTTCACCAGCGCAACATCGACGGTCCTGTGCACAGCTTGACACACACACTTACGAAGTTTCTCGCTATGGGCTACTCGCTCGACGATGTGATTGCGGCGAGTACGCTTGCGCCCGCACGAATTCTCGGTCTAGAAAACGAGATCGGGACGTTGAAAGTAGGGGCATGCGCGGACGTATCCATTTTGCAGATGAAAAAAGAGCCGACAATTTTGTTGGATAGTGAACAAGAAACGGTGGAGACAAAGGAAAGAGTAGTGGCTTATCAAGCGATTACTTCGGGAAAGGTACTGACATGCAAATGATTGATGACATCCTCAAGGAACTGACTGAGACAAAATTGGATTATTTAACTGAAATTTCTGAATCAAAACAGATTCTCCGAAAAATTGAGGAGGAGTTCCGCCTCATGGAGATTCATATACCGCGAGATCGCTGGCTAGCCATCGGAGCTCATGTGCTGGCATTTGTACGACGGATGACAAACGGTGAAAGGCTTCCCGTGATTGAAGCGGAGTTATTCGCCGAAATTCATCCTGATATGGTTACGCTCTCGCACAAAGTCCTCTGGGAAGAAAAGAGTGCGTGGCAGGCAGATGATACAGAAGTGTTTCTGTTAGCGGTTCATTTTGAAGCGATCCGTGCCATGCAGATGGGGCCATCGTAAAACATCGCTATGAAAAAAAGGAGGGCATGTATATGTCTAAGGTAAAAATCGTGATTGGTGATCGTCTTGGAAAAGGACAAAACATCGCAAAAGGAATCGAAGCTGCTGGCGGGACCGCGATCGTCATTCCAGGTGTTGGTGCGGATATGAAGGTAGGAGATGTCATGGTCAGTGAGAGTGCAGACCTCGGGCTGTCTTTTTGCGGAAGTGGTGGGGCTGGGGCACTGACTGCTAAGACTAAGTATGGTTTTCCGGTCGAGTACGGCTTGCGCTCAGTAGATGCTGGTATTACTGCCTTGCGTAGCGGCAAAAAAGTGATTGGCTTTGGCTTCATGGATACAGAAGAGCTGGGCAGACGCATGGCGGAAGAATACATCAAGCTGGGAGGGAAGTAATCCATGTACACGGAGACGACGCAGACCTTGCGATTATCCGGCAGTGGCGATACGAAAGAAGCAGCCTTCAACAAGATTTTTTCCCAAATCAAGCATGTAGTGGCGAGACAGACGAGTGATTTGGTCGTGCGAATCGAACCGGTAGGCGTTTCCATTGTGTCTGCGACAGAATCAGTGAAGCATGAGCGATTTTTTGGATTGTTCTTCCCACGCAAACGGACGCGGTATGACATCACCGTAGATATTCATGTGAGGCTGGGCCTCGTCCAGGTAGAAAACATAACGTTTCAGCAGCAGACCGAGCAGACTGCGGGTATGGGGCAGTTGGTTCGTCAGCGATAGAAGCAGACAGGGGGTAGGTTCATGGTTACTTTGATGATTGTGTTGAAGTCGATCGTCATCGGGGCATTGGTCGGCTTCGGTGTTGGTGCAGGGGCGGCGAGGATGTTCCATGCACCCAATGTCCAAGGGATGGGAGCATTCCGGACTTTTGGAGAGCTGAACGCATGTGCGGGCGATCCCATTTCCCACTTTTCATTTGGGCTTGGCTTTTTGTTTAACTCATGGGCGTCTGTTGTCGGTGCAGGTGCGTTGACGCAAGATGTGGATCATCGCGTCATACCGAACTGGGCGGCGGCTGTGTTGCTCTGGCGCAACAAGAATGTTGCAGAGACGTTGCACAATCCGAAGCAAATGGCGATTGCCGGAGCAGCAGTTGGTGTAGTTGTGGTCACCTTGTTGAATTCCACAGCAACGGTGATTCCCGAATCGATGCAACTCGTAGCGACGAAGGTACTGGTTCCAGCTGCGAACTGGTTGATCAACCCGATCATGCCAATTGTGTTCTGGATGGCGGCGATGGATGCAGGCAAACGGACAGGGATTTGGGGAACGGTCTTGGGCGGTTTGTCGCACTTGGTCATGGGAAATGCGGTACCTGGAATCGTCTTGGGTATTTTGATCGGTAAAGGCCTGGATGACAGTGGTTGGAACAAAATAACGAAATCCATGTTTATTGCAGTCATTCTTTTGTTTGTATTCAGTGGCTTCTTCCGCGGCTTTGATGTCGCGCTCTTGAAGAGTATGTACGTAGAAATTCCACAGTGGTTGATAGAGCTTCACGAAACATTCGGATCGGTGGTGAAAAAGTAATGGGTGAATTGCAGGCAAAAGGATTTTGGTATTCAGAATGGGCATTTCCCCTTTTTGTTGCGTGCTTGTCTTCAGGAATTTTTGCGGGTACTCATCTTTACTATGTGTATCATGTCGGTGCCTTTAACGATATCGCCATCGTTGCGATGCTGGAGGCGGGGATCAAGGGTGGCGGATACGGTGCGGCTGCTGCGTTTGGTGCGAGCTTTTTGTTCGCCCGCATTTTGGAGGGACCGCTGGTTGGGATTCTCGATATTGGCGGCTCGTTGCAAACAGGTATCGGGATTGGCGTTCCAGCGTTGATGCTGGGAGCAGGCTTTACTGCTCCATTGACTTCCTTTCCTTTGGCGCTGGCGACAGGTGCACTCTTGGGCTTCATCATTGGTACCGTGATTATTATGATTCGGAAGTACACAATCAACGCATCGAACTCCACCTTTGGTGCGGATGTCATGATGGGAGCCGGAAATGCAGCAGGTCGTTACTTAGGTCCATTGATTGTCATTTCTGCGATTATGGCCTCGATTCCAGTTGGACTCGGCGCAACAGCAGGAGCAGCGATTTTCTACTATTACAACAAACCGATTGCGGGTGGTGCGATTATTGGAGCTATGATCCTCGGAGCCATTTTCCCGATCCCGACACAATGAGGATAGAGAAAAGAGTATTCACAGGAAGGATGGGCAAACCATGGGAATCTATCAGCAGCTAGGGTTGAAGCAAGTCATTAATGCAAGCGGTAAGATGACGGCACTAGGTGCAAGTGCCGTCCATTCTTCTATCGCACAGGCCATGGGAGAAGCCGCCATGGATTATGTAGAAATCAGCGAGCTGATGATTGTAGCAGGTCGTCATATCGCAGAGGCGACCGGAGCAGAAGACGGTTGTCCTACCTCAGGAGCAGCTGCAGGCATTGCCATTAGTGTAGCGGCAGTCATAGCTGGTTGCCATCTGAGTTTGATCGAGCGGCTTCCTCTTTCCGAAGGGTTGAATAACAAGATCATCATCCAAAAAGGACACGCGGTGCATTTCGGTGCTTCCGTTCAACAGATGATTGCACTGGGCGGTGGGAAAGTCGTTGAGGTTGGTCATGCCAATCACGTAGAAGCAGACCATTTGCGAGAAGCCATTGATGATCAGACCGCAGCGCTGCTCTATGTCAAATCTCACCATGCGATTCAAAAAGGGATGCAGTCTCTAGACACGATGCTTCAACTCGGTAGGGAGTTTGGTATTCCTGTAATTGTGGACGCAGCTGCGGAGGAGGATCTGCGGCGTTATGTAGCGATGGGTGCCGATCTGGTCATCTACAGTGGCGGAAAAGCAATCGGCGGACCAACGTCTGGGTTTATCACAGGTCGTGCCGAACTAGTAGCCGCATGTCGCGCGCAATATAAAGGCGTCGGTCGTGCCATGAAGGTAGGAAAGGAAGCCATTGCGGGTTTACTTGCAGCGCTTGGACAGTACGACCCCGAAAAGCAAAATGTTCCCGAGCAGCGTAGGCGAGTAGAGTGGCTGGCAGGGGAACTGAACAGCTTGCCCGGTGTGAAAGCAGTGATCGCACAGGATGAGGCAGGCAGGGCGATCTATCGGGTGCAAGCTCATCTTGACGAACGAGTGACGGGAATGACGGCGCGGGAGCTTACACGCCAGCTGGAGCAAGGAAATCCAGCTATTTTTACCCGCAACCATTATGTGAATACGGGTATGATTGCCTTTGATCCACGACCGTTTCACGAAGGGCAAGAGCAGATCATCGCAGCGCGAATGAAGGAACTGCTGCAAAAACAAGGAGAAGGAGAATAACAAAAGTGGGCACACCGAAAATTCGTTTAAACGTTTTGGCAAGGGATGTAGAAAACGCAAAACAAATATGTTCCATAGCGGATGGCCGCGCTCTGATCGGGATCTTGGTCAAAGGATTTGCGTCCGTAGAAGCAGCAATTACCGCAGTTGAACAATATCAGCAAGCAGGTGTACCAGTGTCTGTAGGGCTGGGCACAGGTGATCCTACTCAATGGAAAAAAGTCGCTGAGGTCGCGGTGCAGACACAACCGGATCACGTCAATCAGGTATTTCCAGCAGCAGGCTATACGCTCGGGGGGCTTCAGGCAGTCGGCAACACACATACTATCGTGAATGCATTGATTGCTCCCGGTGGACAATCAGGAAAGGTTCAAGTCACCACGGGACCAATGAGCAATAAAGTGTCAGAATTGCTCTCTTGCGATGCAGCCGCCGCGATGTTAGCGGAGATTGGCGTACACTCAGTCAAATTTTATCCAGTCGACGGGCTAGAAAGGCTAAATGAAATCAAGGCCATGGCAGAAGCAGCCGTACGTTACGGGATTCCCGTTTTTGAGCCGACTGGCGGGATAGATGCAGCTTCGATTCGTCCGATTGTGGAGGTATGCCTCGCCGCAGGTGCAAAGCAGGTCATTCCGCACATTTATACATCGATCGTCGACAAGGAAACGGGATTGACTCGTTTGGATCAAGTAGAAGAACTGCTGACTGCTATAGAAGGCCTGTAGCGATATTACCAGAAAAGGATAGGAGTGAATCAGGTGAGAGAGAGACAGGTCATCGTCGGGTTGGCACAGGGATTACACGCGCGTCCGGCTACTTTGTTTGTGAAAGTGGCGGCTTCTTTTTCCAGTGAAATCGGATTGAACAAGGATGAGAAGAAGGTCAATGCTAAGAGTATTATCGGCGTCATGTCCCTTGCTGTTTCAAAAGGACAATCGGTCGTCTTAACAGCGGATGGTGCGGACGCGGAACAGGCGTTGGATGCGTTGGAGCGTGTTTTGGTAGGTGTGGAGTAAAGGGATGCGTGAATGCGTGTAAAAATAAAAAAAGGGATGTCTCCAGTGAAAAGTCAGGAGACATCCCTTTCTCAATCCTGTTCCGTTGAGTTGAATCCTTTCATGATTAACCATATAGCCAAAACCAATTGTTGAAAGGCTATTGGAATGTTCAACAACATGTAGCTTGCATCCAGACCGATGAAGCGAACCATAAAGAATAAGCTTGCCAATATGGACAATGTAGACCCAATAAGCCCCCAGACTGACAACCAACGTGGAACTAATTTTTTTTGGTAAAATATGTAGGTAAACAAGAACATAGCCAAAACAAATGCCAGTGTCGTTGCCACATGGTTGACCAAATCACGTCCTTCCCGTAACAATCCACCCAGGGTCTGAAAATACGATACATGCAAAGTTCCAACTTTTGCAAATTCATGGCTTACTGTCAATAGCAACAGAAGAGTGATTACACCAAGAATAATGAACACACCCGCAATGATGCCAAAAGCAACAGATCCAAGAGCGAAACCTTTATGATGCTTACTTAAAATCGGATACAACAAAATAGGAATACCAACATAGGCAACAATCATGAACAACTGGAAAAACGCCCCTAGTAGTACCTGGTTTTCATTTGTAGAAGCCTTGACAAGGTAGTCTGCTCCATCGATAACAGGAACAACACTTAATATACCTGTTACCAACCCGGCTATTAATAACACCCCAGTCATTACTGCTGCCCCTCTACCTGTATTTGTGCTCTTCCTCAACATAAATAGCCTCCTTCTCATACACTACCGTTGGCGGACCTTCTTCGGCATTTTTTATCGCGTATCAAGTGTAGGGGGTGAAGATGAGTATAGTTCAATGAGGCAGTCTATAACATGAATATTCAGTTGAGATCCATGATTTGCTCCATTTCTTTAAAAATGCTTCCAGGTAAAATCAATACTCAAATACCCAATCCGTTTCTCCTTGAAGGTCAGCGTTTCCTTCGTCGCCAATTCTGGTTTGCGAAAACAGACAAGGTCTTTGTGATATCCAAAAGCGCGACAGACTTCCGGTCGAACGTTATGAATGCCACACTGATCTTTTTGCATGTCGTAGAAGATACAAGTCCCAAACAGTCTCGGTTGATTTTTCAGATCCTCTCGGAGCTTAATTGGAAGCGCTTTCAATTTCTTGTTTATCATTTTATATTCCTTCTCTGTTATGGGAACAGGACCACAGCATAATCCTTTACAGCCTTGGCAAGGCAATGCTTCCATATAATCTACAACCTTTCGTCAGGGGATGTTTGCTAGAAAGAACAAAAAAGATGATCCTCGTTGACAGGAGATCATCTTAAGAACTACCACATTCAATTGTGTTGGTTATTCAAAAATTCGGTAAGAAGAGAATACTGTCCTTTTATTATAACACATGTAGGAAGATTTTGACGAATGCTTTCGAAAGAATGGCGTGTTGATCGTTGCATAAAAAAAGGAGAAGCGCTCACGGTAAGCGCTTCTGCCCTCATGTGTGTTTGATCAGAATGAGTTCTTCTACGTCTTCACCTCGTGCTTCCGAAAATGCCCGATCGACACCGAAAGACTGAAAACCGTTTTTTTCTAACACACGAATGGATGCGATGTTGTCATGGGCGACACGCGCATATACAGGACGTGTTCGGATTTCCTCTAAAAAGAGAGTAAGTGCATTTGTCGCGATTCCTTTGCCCCAAAAGCTTTTGTCAATCCAGTATCCAATCGTAGGCAAGCCAAACAGCTCAAAGCACAAAACATTACCGACAATCTGCCCATTCATGACAATGGCTCTTTTCACAATCGAATCATTGTTCAAAATTCTTGTCCAATGAGCGGTGAATCCGTCTCTATCTTCAGGGTCCTTGACAGTAAAGGCCGCCATCTCTTGAGCAGATTTGTCCAATTGCTGAGTGAAAAATATAGGGAGATCTGTCTCTGTTACTTCTCGTAAATCGAGGGACCGATCACGCAATGGCTCCAAGGAAGAGCACCTCCAAAAAACACAAGCTATTCTCTCTTCACCAACACTTTGATAATCAACGACAGTACCGCGAGAACCAAAATGACATTGGCGATGAGCATGAAGCTAGGTAAACCAAGCCTAAACAAGATGTACACACTCCTACTCGTTACAACCTTTGAAAGTGAAAGAGACTAGTTCTCCCCGGTGACAAGCATGATCGCAAAGCCATCATAGCCCTTGCTGCCAACTGTCTGTACAACGGTTCCACTGACACGTTGCTCTTGCGCTACCATATCGGTGAATTGACGTACACCGACAATATTGGGATCCGTGCTTGTTTCATCCACGACTTGACCACTTCGTACAACATTATCCGTGATAATCACAGTACCTTTGCGAGAGAGCTTCAACGCCCATTGGAAATAGTCGGGGTTCCCTTTTTTATCTGCATCTATAAAAATAAAATCAAAAGGACCCTGATTTTCTTTGTGAAGTTGGATGAGAGAATCAAGGGCAAGCCCGACTTTCACCTCCACGATCTGATCCAGTCCTGCGCGGGCAATGTTCGATTGTGCAACTTCTGCATGTTTCGGATCATATTCGAGAGTAATGAGACGACCGTCTGCAGGAAGTGCGCGGGCTAGCCAGATGGTACTGTATCCACCGAGAGTGCCAATTTCCAAAATCGAACGAGCGCCTTGGATTCGTGCTAACAGATGAAGGAATTTACCTTGATTGGGTGCTACATCAATAGCTGGAAGCCCAGCAGCTGCGTTCTCTTGAAGAACTGTGTCTAGAACGGAATCGGCTTCCAGTAATTTATCCGTAAAATAGTGATCAACCGCTGTCCATTGCTCTCTATTCATGATCTCAACTCCTCAAGATTTTACAGGGATATCATAACACGATTAGCAACTTCTGGCTGGCTTTTTTGTAGCATGTAACACATTTCAGCGGAGGGCTTCTATGGTCGATCAAGCTTTATAGGTAATATTTTCACCTATTACCATTATTTTCGCATAGCGTGAACGATGAGTTTTCAAGATAATAGAAAAGTAATCCAAGCTAGCTAGTATAATCCAACCTTGGGGATTCTATTCTACGCGTTCGACTAAATGATGCAGTCAAAGTCGGCGCAATTTTTTTGTTCCATCTATAGGTAAATATACCTATTTTTGTTCGTTGTCAACAGAAACGAAGTCCTATAAGATAATATCATTCACGTATGACATATGCGTACTACCCCGTACGCCCCAACCACTTTTTGTTGGTTGGGATTTTTTTTGTTCTATTTTATATCCAGTTATCTCCTATCGCGTTTCGATGCGATTTTTTATATCCTTGTATATAGGACTCGAAACGTTCTTGGGGTCCGCGGTGACTCAAATTATGCAGAGGAGTCACCGCTTTTTTCTTTACATACTTCCTCCGAACCAGGTCAAGCTAGTAGCAGGTGATTTTGGTCAGGAGGTGTTTTGTGTGCGGGCAACTTTCGTGGTGTTGACACTAGCTTTTGCTTTGACCGTAACGGGGTGTACGAAACAGTCTGGTACAGAGACCAAGCAAAAAACGGAATCGGAGCCGTTGTGCATGCCTGTTCCCGTCAGACATTATCAATGGGAAGAGCGAGCGAGATCGATTACAGCTAGCGTGAAGGGCATAGACAAAATAGTGGTTATGCAAATCGATAAAGAGCTCGATGTGGCTATTCAAGTGACGAATTTTAATCGGTTCAAGCTGGAATCGATTCAAAAAGAAGTCGGAAAGAAATTAAAAGAGGCCTTCCCAGATGCCGATATTCATGTGACAGCTGACAAGCGATTGATAAAAGATTTGCAAAGGCTAAGTGACGAACAGTGGCCAACTGATGTAAAAGCGGCATGCCAGAAGAAGAAATCCTTAAAAGAACTGGAAAAGAAAATGAAGGGATAGCCAGTTTCCCAAACCTCACATACTACATGGGTAGAGTGAGGTTTTTGCTGTCTATTTTGGTAGAACGATCAAAATGAAGTGATTATTCTGTGATTTCATGACAGAGAAGAACTCCCTGACTGGGAGTCTATATAGGCTAGTGGTGATCATGATCGTAATAATGCGCACGCTCTCGATCCCGATGGAGGTCGATGCCGCGTAATTCACCTTTTGCTTTTTCCACAAGAACTTGATAATCTCTTACCACTTCCGTCAAGGTCGTAACGGATTCTTTATAGTCGGGATCATTACAGATTCCATCTATCGCTCGATGGAGGTGATACATCTTATCTTCGGTTTTTCGGATAAATTCTACCCAATCCATTCCGTTCATAAAATACCTCCTTTCCGTCATAGGCTTTACTCCCATACGCGAAAGTATGCAAGGTGAAATTGCGAATAAATGACTTGTATGTAATCTACTAATGAACTTTGGTCTTGTAACAATAATCTGTTCATGATAACATACCTCACATCAATAGCATCAAAGGACGAGACTTGAGGTGTATCAGATGAACGGGTTAGCCAAACTGAATCGATCGCTTGAGAAAATCATGCCCATACTAACGCCGAGTAGTGTTGCCATTGGTGTTATAGCCGGGACACATTTACAACCGTTTGCTTTTTTGACTCCTTGGGTGTTTGCCTTCATGACATTTGCCGGCAGTCTGGGTTCAGGATTTAAAGAATTTGCAAAGGTACTGACTAGACCGCTTCCTTTAATCGTCAACTTGTTGATTCTTCATGCACTTATGCCGCTTGTTGCTTGGTCAATGGCACGGTTATTTTATCCAGATGATATCCATGTCATCACGGGCTTTTTGTTGGCGGCCTTAATTCCCACAGGGATCACGAGCTTTTTGTGGTCATCGATTTATTTCGGGAACATCGCACTGACACTATCCATTATTTTGTTGGATACGATGCTCTCCCCATTGATTGTTCCGTTGGGGATGTCCTTGTTTTTAGGGGCAACAGTCGAGATGGATTTAGCTGAACTGATGAAGGGTTTGTTTTATATGATTGTGTTGCCGTCTCTTGGCGGTATGCTGCTCAATCATTTATCAAAAGGGAACGTCAAAAAAACGCTGGCACCAAAATTAGCGCCATTTTCTAAGATGGGAATGGGGGTTGTCGTCGCGATCAACAGCTCGATGGTCTCGTCTTATTTTCATATGATGGACGCTAAACTGGTGGGAATGGCGGTCCTCGTACTGGTTGTAGCCATTTTGGGTTATTTGATGGGGTGGGGGATAGCGCGGCTATTCGGATGGGAGCGTGATATTATTGTCACGTTAACCTTCAACAGTGGGATGCGAAACATTAGTGCAGGGGCAGTTATGGCGATCACGTACTTCCCTGCGCCTGTTGCACTTCCTGTTGTTCTCGGTATGCTGTTTCAGCAAATACTCGCTTCTACCTTCGGAAAGTTTTTGGAGCTGGTCGAGAAAAGACCGCAGCATCAACCACAGGAACTATCAAGATAAAAGCAAGAGCCGTTTTCCAAAACCAATGGGAAGACGGCTTTTTTCTTTCAGATTCTTACTGAAGAATGCTGTTAATTTGGCGCTCTCCACGCAAAACAATTCCTTTGGTCCATTTGACAATGCGAACGCCCGATTCCGCATCAAGACTTGGCAGAACAAATGGGGAGACTTTTCATACGGTTCAAATGAAGAAATTGAAAAAAAGAGTTGCGAACTTATGTTCGTAATCACTATAATGTAATTACAATTTCCCACACATGGATGAGTATCTGGATATCAAATGTTCGTAATTAGGCGGGTGGAAAAGCGTGGTGAACGGCAATTTTGAAGTAACAAACCAAGAAAGAGAGGCATTTATGTACATGCTGCGAGATTCCGCAAGAGAGAATTATCCCTTGAATGTGAGCTGGTGTGTGTCCTTTGAGGGGGAGCGGGGGAATACGTGTAGCATGTGGGGTGTGGTCAAATGGGTAGACCCAAAGGCGAGACGTGTTCAATTAGCAAACCAAACGGGTAGTCAATGGATCGAGATGGAGAAAATTATCAATGTACATGCATAGGAGTGTGTAAATAAACCTTACGCGAAATTCGACTCGTCGTAAGGCTTCTTTACTTTTTTGCACAAAGCAGGAAGTTTATATGTCATAAAACCTAACGTGAAAATGCAGAAAATTCGAAAGTTTGATTGACGTTTGGTTTTGTTGTGTTAGGATATATTACATAGCATGCATTCTCTCCACTTCCTATTTTGACCCAATTGTTGGGTCCTTTTTTTTGCCTATTTTCCATTCTTCGGATATGGCTTCCCATCCGTTTGAAATAACTTGCTCACCATTCCATAAAGACGACCTGACATGTTAGGAAAAACGAAGGAGTATTCATTCGCTCCTTGATTCAGCAAGACGATCGGAGCTTCCACGATGTAGGGGATTTTCATTAGATCGAGCATCTTCTTATATTCTTCTACCTTGGAATGGTCGACCGTATAATAAAATGATTTGGAAAAATTCATGCGAGCACGCTCCTTTCCCATATTGTAGCATATCCATAGTCTGCCGTATAAATGAACATAATAAATATTATGTAAACAAATTTGTGCCCTCTCTCCATATGAAGAGAGAAGATTCACAAAAACTTCTACCTATGATAGAATAAAAGACCAAAATTTTACCAATAGGAGAAAAATGATGATAATCAGCCAACAACTACTTTCTGTGAACGGGTTATCCTACTCGATTCGCTCTGCAATGGAAACAGATGCACAACAGTTGTCGGAACTGCGACTGCAAATCGATGGAGAGACTGAAAATTTGGACAGAGAAAGAGGAGAGGCTTTCATCGATGTGCAAGGATTCGAACACATCATCCATACGGATGCAGAAAGTCCAAGAAACTTGTTTTTAGTTGCTGTTGTACAGGATCGGATTGTCGGGTTTTCCAGATGTGCAGGTGTTTACTTAAACAGATTTGCGCACAAAGTAGAGTTTGGAGTATGCGTCTTGCAAGAGTTCTGGGGTTATGGTATTGGGAAGAATCTCTTGCAAGAATCGGTTGCTTGGGCAGACGCCAACCACATCACCAAAATGACGTTGAATGTAATGGAAACGAATGAGAAGGCAATTGAGCTGTACAAACGGTTTGGCTTTGAAATCGAAGGGGTACTCAAAAACGACAAAGTTCTTTCTGATGGCAATTACTACAACACCATTATTATGGGAAGATTCAAAATGACAGGAGAGTAGCATGACGAGAAAACGAGCGAGAGAATGTGGCGTGCTTATCGGGAGAGGTATCCCGAGTACGTAAAATGCGATTACGGATGTAAAATGAGTGTGGGTCTGCCAGAAAAACAGAACCGTACATGCATTGCCACTAGATCGTTTCGTAGAAATCATGTCTCGATAAATGAAAAAACTCCGCTAGCGTCAGCGGAGTTTTGTTGTCTGATCATCTGTTAAACAGTTGTTTAACTGCTGAAGAAGCTACGGCTGGAGCGCTTTCTTTTATAATGAGAGCTGCCGTAATGGGAATGCCCGTACCGATTGCTAGAGCTGTATTTTCTCCGATGCTTGTAATCGCTGCTGCTGTATTTCCGGTGCTTATGCGAAGATGAGTGATTACCGAGTAAATTTTTTAAAAGCTTTTTGAGCATATCAATCACTCCTAGTTAGGTTGGAAGTCTATTCCGTATAAGTATATACGAATATGTTAGAGAATCGTTTCATTATTTTTCTACGTTTTCGTGAAAGGCTGGTCCGATCAGATCAATCCGGTTCGTCCATATTCCCCCTGCAAAGCTTGCTGGGACTCGTTTTAAATCAGTCGGAACATCAAAGCCTTGCGACACATCGCCACTGCCTGCAACCAGGATCACGCGGGTGTCTTCTGCTTTCATTCTTGCCATGAACCGATTCGGCCAACCCCAGAGCCATGGGGCAATCTGATCAGGAATATGCAATTGGGTTTGCGCACAGGCTTCCGGTACATATCCGGACCAACCTGTTGCGATGTACGGGATCAGGCAGCTTTTCATAGTCGCCATAGACATCACACGCAGATGGGGCACTTGCTCTTTCAATGTCTCGATTGGCTTGTCACCGCCATAAACAGAGAGCTGTGCCAGTCGTTTTGCAGGTAATTTTGCCAAAACATCCGCCAGCGCTTTCCCCTCGAGTGGGTCATTGCTTTTGATATGGATAAGCAGCGAGCGATCAGGGAATGTTTGTAGCACATCATCGAGAGAGGGCATCATGCCAATCCCTTTTCCACGGAAGGGGAAGGTTTTCCCTTCGTCCGCTGTATAATGGTAGCCAATGTCGAGCTGTTGTAATTCGGCCAAGGTATAATCTCTCGTGACTCCGGTACCATTTGTCCGACAGTCGAGCGTCCAGTCATGAAACACGGCGAATCGATTGTCTTTCGTCCATTGCACATCGAGCTCGACAACGTCCGCGCCTGCATCAAAAGCCGCCTGCATGGACGGAATCGTATTTTCCAGGTACGGATGCTCCGGTGGATAAATCCGTTCCGCCGTACACGTTTCATTGGTGATGTTCTCCATATGAAAGGTTTGTGCCATCCCGCGATGAGCAAGTAAAAAAGGCTCGCCTTCTGGCTCTTTTGCAAGATAAGAGCTGTTACCCAAAAACAGGAAAGCGATGAAAAGAAGGGGAATCCAGATGCGTTTTCGCTGGAACCATTTCTTTCGTGGTTGATCTCGTTGTTTTGACATGATGGGATACCGCCCCTTCCTTCAAATACTCTGTTCATTGTAGCAAAACGCAAGAGAGGAAGGTACATCCTTTGGGAGTAGTGCTTGGGGCTTGGCATCATTCGAAAAGACTGGCACAATAGACGGAAGATAAGATGTATCCCATGAATAGCAAGGGGAGGTTCCATGAAAATAGCTTTACACCAAATCGCTTATCAGATCGGTATGCACCCAACCGAGATGGCGAAGCTTGTCTACGAGGGTGAAATAACGGGAGAGGTACCTGAACACAATCCGCAAGCGAAGGATGCCTGGGTGGATTTGCACTCTCTGCGTAACTTCATTCAATGGCGATATGATCAGGGGCGAATGGACCAGATGTTCTATGATAAAGCTATGCGTCACCTGAACAAAGCAATGCCAAAAAAATAATCGAATTCGGAGGAGAAACATGCGAGACTCTATCATTTACTGCATGGTACCAAAAACATACTGGGAAAAGTGGATGGACAAGGATCACTACTTACCGCGCGATTACGAGCAGGAAGGCTTCATTCACGCGACGAAAGGGGACGAGCTGCTTGAAAAGGTAGCAAACCGCGTCTACGCACAGTTTGACGAGGAGTTGTATGTACTCGTTATCGATGAAACGAAGGCGACTTCGGAAGTCAAATACGAGGCTGCGAAGGATGGATTGTTGTATCCGCACATCTATGGACCGTTGAATCAAGATGCGATTGTGGATAGGAAGCAAATGAATCGGATAGACGGCCAGTGGCGTCTGGGAACGTCTATCCGCTAATCTCTACCAGTTAAACCATTTGAGTAGCGCAAGCACTTCTTGACGCTTGGCCTCAGGTAGCTTGTCGAGTCTGCGCAAGAGAAGATCGATTCGCATGCGCTGTTCCACTTCGGATTCAGGTACCTTTTGCCCCTTCACCCATTGTCGTTTCAGGCGGACGGGATCTATATCAGATATGATCCGAAGCAGCTTTCTTTCCAACAAATCTAAGGAAGCCATAGTTGAAACCCTCTTTTTCGTTTAATCCGTTTCTTCTATTATAACACGGGTACATAAAGAAACCATGATTGGCGCACAATGGTAAAGGTGTTGAATATAACCCTTTGTAGGAGGCGTATCGATTATGGCGAAGCCGGATGACCGTTCTGACAACGCAGAAAAGCTTCAACAGATGATTTCCAATACGGAAGAGAACATTCGTGAGTCCGAGGATTACCTGACGGCTCATGCTGGGGAGATTTCTGCTGAGGAAAAAGCAACCCTCGAAGCAAAGAATCAGCGTCGTGAAGAAAGCATCGAGGGATATCGCGCGGAAATCAAGGATGAATCTTCGCAGGCTTAACCTTGCTACCGAACGTCTGGCGCCAACTACGCGTCAGGCGTTTTTTTCATTCTATCGGGCAAAAGTGCAACAAAACATGATTTGTTTTGCGAAACATGGTAATCTGTAATGGTACAAATTGAAAAAGAGGAGAAAGACTTATGAAGCGACCAGAAGATACACGCGTCGTTGTCGGCATGTCCGGCGGAGTCGACTCCTCCGTGACGGCTTACCTGCTTAAGCAACAGGGATATGACGTCATCGGCATCTTCATGAAAAACTGGGATGATACCGATGAATTCGGCCACTGCACGGCGGAAGAAGACTTCCAGGATGTCCGGCGCGTCTGTGAACAGATCGGCATTCCATATTACACGGTAAACTTTGAAAAAGAATACATGGACAAGGTATTCCAGTATTTTTTGGATGAATATAAAGGGGGACGTACACCGAATCCGGATGTCATGTGCAACCGTGAAATCAAGTTCGGTGAGCTTCTCGCCAAGGTCATGGATCTAGGGGCGGATTATATTGCTACCGGCCATTACGCGCAGGTCAAGTACATCGATGGCGAGTATAAGCTGATTCGTGGCGCTGACAACAACAAGGACCAGACTTACTTCTTGAATGTATTGGGCCAAGAACAGCTATCCAAAACGTTGTTCCCGATTGGGCATCTCCCGAAACCTCAAGTAAGGGAGATCGCAGAGAAAGCAGGACTCTATACAGCGAAAAAGAAGGACAGTACAGGGATCTGCTTTATTGGGGAGCGCAACTTCCGCGACTTCCTGCAAAATTATTTGCCTGCCAAACCAGGAAATATCGAGACCGTAGATGGAGCAGTCATCGGTACGCACGACGGACTGATGTACTATACATTGGGTCAACGACAAGGCTTAGGAATAGGCGGAGGTCATGGCACGAGCGGACAGCCTTGGTTTGTTGTAGACAAAGATCTGGAGCGGAATGTCCTGATCGTTGGTGAAGGCTCTGATCATATCCGTCTGTACTCGAAGAGTCTCTTGGCGACCAACGTTAGCTGGGTGAGTGCTAAGAAACCTTCTGAAACGTTTACTTGTACAGCGAAATTCCGTTATCGCCAGCCAGATCAGGGAGTAACCATTCACCTGCTGGAGGATGGCACCGTAGAAGTTGTATTTGATCAGCCGCAAAAAGCAGTGACACCTGGTCAGGCTGTCGTCTTCTATGATGGGGAAGTATGCTTGGGTGGCGGTACGATTGACAAGGTACGCTTAGTCGATAAAGAGAACTAAGATAGACGGGGGAAGCACTCGGTGGATGCTACGAAAAAATCAAAAGTGATTATCGTTTCGTTTTTGGCGGGAGCGGTTCTCTTGGCGATCATCTCTTATTTCGGGATGGCCTCCTTGGGTAAGGAGCATATGGCGACGATTCAAAACGTCATCAAGGAGAACGGTGGGGTTGTTACCGCAGGTGGAGTGACAGCGGTTCCGCTGGAGGAAAGTCCTTTTACTAACAGCGGAAAAGGAAATACCATCTACCGAATCTACTATTCGAAAGATGGGCAAACGTTGACGGCTTGGTATCGCGCTGATAACGAATCCTCCATCAAGAAAGAGCCGGAAGCATGGATTCTGCCGTAAAAACAAGGATAAACCTGACTGGGAGAGTGAAGGCATCACATGACCCAATATGCTGGACTGCGTGAGCTAGCTGAACTGATTCGAAGACTCGAGCCAGAGTTAGCGGGTGCACAATTAAGTATTCTTGCTCATGAAAATAAAGAGGGAATCGCAACGCTGTTAGTGGAAGGACTCGGGACGAAGGTTCCTGTCCAAAACAGCTCCGGCGAATATGCGAATCATTTGGCGGTTTTGCGTGTAGGAGCGAACAAGTACACCTTCGCGCAAGATTGGAGAGAAGTGTACATCAGTGAAATCAATTACTGCGCGTGTCGCATACCTCCAGGGGCCCATGGATTGTTAGTTCGCCATATCGATTATCCAGGCGTGATTTATGATGTCTCACGAAAACTGGCTGAACATCAAATCAATGTTTCCAAGTTAAATGTATCGCGCGAGCAAAAAGGGAAGAATGCCCTGCTTATCTCTGTAACCGATGAAGAGATTACACCGACGATTGTATCTGCCATCGAAGAGCTACCCCAAATCACCAAAGTGTTATCTCTACAGTAAACGAGTCATGATAAACAAAAACTGCCCATTTTTAGCGGGCAGTTTTTTTCGTAGCGAATTTGAGTCCCTGGTTAATTAAGACTGGTAAGACAGACGAATGATTTTCGTCAGCAAATTCTTTAAAGGAAGCCTTGATCTGACCTTTGCCCATGGATGACAATCGTTCGATCATCGCCAGAGATTTTTCTTTGACCAAGAATCGCCCATCGTTTTCCAACTCTCCGATGGTGAGGAGCGCATAGACGTCGAGCTCATCTGTCAGCAGGCCAGGCAATTGACTCTCCTTCGCAAGCAGCACGCTCTCATTCCAGTGGATCGAGGGACTGCCAGCTATATACCGCTGAAAAGCGTGTGGTCTCGACAAAAGTACATGCAAGACAAACAAGCCACCTAGCGAATGTCCAAAAATCGCTTGCTGCGTCCGATCGATAGGGAAGTCGTTTTCGATACTAGGCTTGAGTTCCTCCTCCAAAAAGGTGAGGAACTGCTCCGCTCCCCCCATCTGAGGCCAGTCGGCTCCTTTTGGGTTGCCAGGAAGCTCTGAGGCGGGAACTTCATACGTGTAATCAAAGAAACGAGCAGGATGGTACGGACCGTCCGTTGGATACCCAATCCCGACGACGATAGCAGGATACACGCCAGTTCGTTCAGGGCCACGTGATTGTATCCGTATCGCTTCGGTCATAGTTGCAAAAACAGAGTTACCATCTAGCAAATATATGACGGGAAAGCCTGATTCCGGAGGGGGATCGGCAGGTATACTTACGAAAATGTGATAGTCACGCTCTTGATAAGTCATGATTTTACTGCAAGAACGAGGAATGACGACAGGTTGATAGTCGGTGCTTTTCATGAGGGCTACTCTCCAATCTTTCCATGGCTAACCAACACGCACAAAATCTATTATATGAACGAGAACCAGAGATTGGCAATAGCCGAAAAAGGAGAATAGTTAGTTTTCGAAAAGAGCGCATACTGAGCTTGACTCCTACGATATATTGAGGTAAAGTAAGTTTTACCAACTACATATTGATGCGGTAAGGTGTTTACCAACCCAGATTTGGTAGACTTAATAGGGAAGTCGGTGAGAATCCGACGCGGTCCCGCCACTGTAATGAGAGAGTTCCATTTGCGAAAGAATGCCACTGATCGTGACCGATCGGGAAGGTGAAAATGGAGCGATGATCCAGAGCCAGGAGACCTGCCTAACCGCTTGCACTGTTTAACCTACGGGAGATAGGGAAGTGTTCGAGCGCTCAATTCGCCTTGGCGAATTGCTAGATGGAAGTCATCACGCGCATTCGGCATGTAAACGTCGGATGCGCTTTTACTTTGGCTAAATAACATACATACAGAGTAAAAATAGCAGGATAGGATGAGGGACATGTTAATCGCTTATGATTCAAAAACAGGAAACGTCCGAAGATTCGTCAACAAAATTAATTTGCCACATGTGGAAATTAATCAAGAAATGGTGCTGGACGAGCCGTTCATTTTGATAACATACACGACGGGATTCGGACAAGTGCCGGAGAAGGTGGCGACGTTCCTGAAGCGAAATCATGTCAATCTGCGCGGAGTATCTGCCAGCGGCAACCGCAACTGGGGAACCAGCTTTGCCAAAAGCGCGGATACGATCGCGAGCCTATATGGCGTTCCGGTGATTTCTAAATTTGAACTGTCCGGTACCGGCCGTGACGTGGAACAATTTACGAGTGGGGTGGCAGCAATTGCGGCATATTGAATTGAACAACGAACTGATGCAGCGTGGCAACGACGGATTTTATCAACTGGAAAAGGATCGGGAAGCGGTTGCGGTCTTCATGGAAGAAGTGCAGTCCAACACGATGACTTTTGGCAGTGTCAAAGAACGCATGGACTATTTGATCGAGAATGACTTCTATGAAAACGTCTATGAAACATACACTGTTGAGCAGGTCGATGAAGTTTTCCGTTTGGCCTATGACGCTGATTTTCAATTTGCTTCGTACATGGCTATCTCCAAATTTTATAAAGATTACGCCTTGAAAACGAACGATAAATCGATGTACTTGGAGCAGTATCCAGACCGGGTGGCCGTAGTGGCACTGTCCCTTGGACAAGGTGACTTTGAGCTCGCCAAGCGTTTAACGGTCTCCATGATGGATCAACGCTTGCAGCCGGCGACACCAACCTTCCTGAACGCAGGCAAAAGCCGCCGTGGCGAAATGGTCTCCTGCTTCTTGCTCGAAATGGATGATTCACTGAACTCCATCAACTTTATTTTGGGAACTTGTATGCAGCTATCCAAAATTGGCGGCGGTGTAGCTGTGAACCTGTCCAAGCTTCGCGGACGAGGAGAGCCGATCAAAGGCGTCGAGGGGGCAGCAAAAGGTGTTATGCCCGTTCTCAAGCTGTTGGAGGATGCGTTTTCCTACGCGGATCAAATGGGGCAACGCAAAGGCTCAGGCGCAGCGTACTACAACATCTTCGGCTGGGATATCAACGAGTTTCTCGATTGCAAAAAGATCAATGCCGATGAAAAAGCACGCATCAAAACGTTGTCCATCGGCCTGATCGTACCAAACGTGTTCTACAAGCTGGCTGAGGAAAACAAGCCATTGAATGTGTTTGCTCCGTACTCCGTGTACAAAGAATACGGCGTGCATCTGGATGATATGGACCTCGATGATATGTACGAGGAGCTCTTGGCAAACGATCGCATCAAGAAAAAGACCGTCATGAGCGCACGCGAGATGTTGACCAAAATCGCGATGATTCAAATGGAATCGGGCTATCCGTACATCATGAACAAAACGAATGCGAACGACAACCATGCACTGAAAGATCTCGGTTCGGTGAAAATGTCCAACCTGTGCACGGAAATCTTCCAGTTGCAGGAAACTTCGACGATTACCAATTACGGCGAGATGGATATTATTCGTCGCGATATTAGCTGCAATCTGGCATCGCTCAATATCGTCAACGTGATGGAACGCAAAATGATCCGTGAATCCGTCCACGAAGGAATCGAAGCCATTACATCCGTGAGTGACATGACGCGTGTAGAAAACGCTCCAGGCGTTCAAAAGGCAAACCGTGAGCTGCACTCCGTAGGGCTTGGTGCGATGAACCTGAACGGTTATCTGGCAAAGAATAGAATCGCTTACGAAAGTGAAGAAGCCAAGGATTTCGCTCGTACGTTTTTCATGATGATGAACTTCTACTCCTTGGAAAAAAGCATGGAAATCGCCAAGGAAACAGGCAATACCTTCTTGGGCTTTGAACAATCGGAATATGCAAAAGGCACTTATTTTAACAAGTACTTGACGAACGATTACAGCCCGCGGACGGAAAAAGCAAAGCTTCTCTTTGAAGGAATGCACATTCCGACGCCAGAGGATTGGGCGGAACTACAACAAAAGGTGCAAAAGCATGGCGTTTACCATGCGTACCGTTTGGCAATTGCACCGACTCAGAGCATTTCCTACATTCAGAATGCGACTTCTAGTGTGATGCCAATCGTTGAGCATATCGAAACGAGAACGTATGCCAACTCGACGACGTATTACCCGATGCCGTACTTGTCGCAGGAAAACTATTTTTACTACAAATCGGCGTATGTAATCGATCAATTCAAAGTGATTGATCTGATTGCCGAAATTCAAGAGCACATCGACCAAGGAATTTCGACTGTGCTGCACGTGAACAGCAATATTTCAACCAGAGAACTGGCTCGCTATTACATTTACGCAGCGAAAAAAGGTCTGAAGTCACTCTACTATACCCGTACGAAGCATTTGACTGTAGAAGAGTGCATTAGCTGCGCTATTTAGTGAACTCGATTTATAAATGGAAAAGCATCAAGCAAATAGAGAAGAGGAACGCCATATGAAAGCAGTCAATTGGAACAGGCCGGACGACGATTTTACGATGACGTTTTGGAATCAAAACATCATGCAGTTCTGGACGGATGATGAGATTCCGCTGTCAGATGACAAGATGTCCTGGATGGAGCTCAGTGCGACTGAACGCGACACATATAAAAAAGTATTGGGCGGTCTCACCTTGCTAGATACGGTTCAGGGTGGAGTAGGGATGCCGAAGATCATGGAGCATGTCGATGGACTACAAAGAAAAGCGGTTCTCGCCTTCATGGGCATGATGGAGCAAATCCATGCCAAATCGTACAGTAGTATTTTTACAACGCTGGCATCGACAGAAGAGATTGACGGTATTTTTTCGTGGGTAGAAAACAATCCACATCTGCAAAAGAAAGCGGCCCTCATCTCGAAACGCTATCAAGAAATTGAGAAACCGAAAGACTTATACATGGCGATGGTAGCGTCCGTCTTCCTGGAAAGCTATCTGTTTTATAGCGGCTTCTTCTATCCGCTCTATTTGGCGGGGCAAGGCAAGATGACAAGCAGCGGGGAAATTATCGATCTGATTGTTCGCGACGAGAGCATCCACGGACTCTATGTCGGCGTTCTCGCGCAAGAAGTCTATCAAGGTCTGAGTGTGGTCGAGCAGGCCGCAGCAAAAGAGGAACTGTATGCCCTTTTGCACGAGCTGCAAGAAAATGAAGAGGCCTATACGACTTCGTTGTATACGGAAATCGGATTGGCTGAAGAGGTTCATGTGTACGTGCGCTATAATGCGAACAAGGCTTTGATGAATCTGGGGCTGGACCCGCTATTCCCGGAGGAAGAAGTGAACCCGATCGTACTGAACGGTATTCGCACGCAGACGAAGCAGCATGACTTCTTCTCGAAAAAAGGAAATGGTTATGTCCGCACGCTAAACGTAGAGCCGTTGACCGATGATGATTTTAAATTCTAGTATGACAAAAAATGGATTCTGTGTTACTGTATGAACAGTATGCTGCCCTGCTAGTTTACTGGGGCACTTCACAGAACCACGATAACTTCATAAGAGTGGGAACAGGTTCTTTGGTTATCAAGATCGACCAAGGATGAAAAGGGAAGTCGGTTAGAATCCGACACGGTCCCGCCACTGTATGAGGGGAGTCGGCACATTTATCAGCCACTGATCCAAACGGATTGGGAAGGCATGTGCAGATGATGATCCCAAAGTCAGGAGACCTGCCTGTTTCGACGACACTGCTTAACCTACGGGAGATAGGGAGGTGTTAGGATGCTGTGATCTCAGTGCTTATTTGGCATTTCTAACGTTCTTTTTGATCGTTGGAGATGCCTTTTTTATTGGGCGGATTCAAGTCAAGATCGAATAAAGAATGGAGAGGAAGCTCATGAAAAGCAGCAATTTGGGATATCCACGGATCGGGAAGAACCGGGAGTGGAAAAAGGCATTGGAAGCATTTTGGGCAGGCACTATCGATGAGGAAAGCCTGGTACAGCAAATGGAGCAAATCCGTCACCAAAACCTGTTGCGTCAGCAGGAAAAAGGGGTCGAGCTGATCCCTGTGGGTGACTTTACGTACTACGATCACATGCTGGATATGGCTGTGATGTTTGGAATGGTCCCCAAGCGTTATGAATACAAAGGAGGCCCGGTTTCTTTAGCCACATACTTCGCCATGGCTCGCGGTTCGAAGGAAGCTGTCGCCAGCGAAATGACGAAATGGTTTAACACGAACTACCATTATATCGTCCCGGAGTTCGGTGAACGACAACCAGCCATAACCGAGAATAAGCCTCTCCAAGCATATTTGGAGGCCAAGGAAAAGTTTGGCATCATCGGAAAGCCCGTCATTGTAGGCCCGTATACGTTTGTCAAATTGTCCAAAGGATATGAGAAAAACGAATTTGAGATCGTCGTGGATCAACTCGTTCCGCTTTACATAGACGTTCTCCGCGAGTTGGAGCTGCACGGCGTGGAATGGGTGCAAATCGATGAGCCTGCATTTGCACTGGATGTATCGGAGCTTGATCGCGCCATCATCAAACGTATCTATGCGCAAATCGGTCAAGCACTACCACATCTACAGTGCATGCTGCAAACCTATTTTGAAGCGGTGGATTGGTACGAGGAGCTGATTTCCTTACCAGTAAAAGGAATTGCTCTTGATTTTGTACACGGAGCGAAGCGCAATCTGACCAATCTGAAAACACAGGGGTTTCCAGCAGACAAGATTCTCGGAGCGGGAATCATCGACGGTCGAAACATATGGCGTGCGTCCATTGAGGAGAAGTGGGAGCTGATCAAAGAAATTTCCGAGATCGTACCACTCGAAAAGCTGTGGCTGCAGCCGTCCAGTAGTTTGTTGCATGTACCTGTAACGGTTGAAGCAGAGAGCGACTTGCCAGAGGAAGTCATGCCTGCATTGGCGTTTGCCGACGAAAAACTGGGGGAAGTACAGCTCTTAGTCCAAGGATTCCGATATGGTAAGTATGTCATTTCGAAAGAGATCGCCCAAAATGAAGCGGACTTGCTGAAGCTGGCATTATCTCCAGCGAGGAATCGTCGAGGAGTGCAGAATGCTTTACGTCAAATAGCTGCAGCAAAACTTGAAAGAAGTGTTCCTTATCTCGAACGTCGAGAGATTCAACAAAATACGTGGAAGTTGCCACTGTTGCCAACTACTACAATCGGAAGCTTCCCTCAGACGGCGGAGGTTCGCCAAGCCCGACAGCAGTTTAAAAAAGGGAATTGGACAGTGGAACAATACGATGCTTTCATTCAGGCGCAAATCAAGGAATGGATTGAGATACAAGAAGAGCTCGGTCTAGATGTCCTCGTCCATGGTGAGTTCGAACGAACCGATATGGTTGAGTATTTTGGCGAAAAGCTCGATGGCTTTTTGTTCACGAAAAACGGCTGGGTTCAGTCATATGGCTCGCGCTGCGTCAAGCCACCTATTATTTACGGAGATGTGGAGTTTGTAGCACCGATGACGGTCAAAGAAAGTGTGTATGCAAAATCATTGACCCCCAAACCAATGAAGGGCATGTTAACTGGCCCAGCAACCATTCTGAATTGGTCGTTTGCTCGAGTCGATGTCTCCAGACAAGAAGTGTGCGAGCAAATCGCGTTGGCATTGCGAAAAGAAGTAGAAGCCTTGGAAGAAGCAGGGATTCTCATGATTCAAGTCGATGAACCAGCGCTGCGCGAAGGATTGCCGCTCAAAAACGAAGAGCAGGCAGCTTATCTCGAATGGGCTGTCAGAGCGTTTCGTCTAGCGACCTCTACCGTTGCGCCGAGCACACAGATTCATACACATATGTGCTATTGCGAATTCCATGATTTCATGGATGTCATCAGCGAACTCGATGCCGATGTGATTTCGATTGAAACTTCACGCAGCCATGGAGAGCTCGTGTCTGTATTCGAAACAGGTACGTATGACAAAGGCATCGGGCTCGGCGTATACGATATCCATAGTCCCCGAATTCCAGCTGTCTCAGAAATGGAAGATATGGTAGCACGAGGTGTACAAGTACTTCCACCAGATCAATTTTGGATTAACCCGGATTGCGGGCTGAAGACAAGAGGGAGAGAAGAAACCGTTCAGTCATTACGAAACATGGTTACGGCAACGAAGGCGATTCGGAGTCGTTTGACAGCCCAGTAGGGAAGGTGCACACGATGAGAGGAGTCACACCACAAATGATGACAGAAGCACGACCGATCCAACAATCGAGAACCTTTTTGACTGATCTTGTCTTTCCACCGGATACGAATCACCACCATACCATTTTCGGTGGGAAAGTCATGGCATATGTAGACAAGATCGCCTGCATCGCAGCCATGCGCCATTGCCGCAAACCTGTTGTCACTGCGTCCAGCGATTCCTTCGATTTTCTCGCGCCAATCAAGACTGGAGAAGCGATCAACCTGGAGGCTTATGTCACCTGGACTCATAAGACATCGATGGAAGTATTTGTGAGAGTGGAAGCGGAGAACTTGTTGACAGGGGAAAAGCGCATGACAGCACGCGCGTATCTGACGATGATTGCCCTCGACGATCAAGGAAAGCCGACGCTTGTCCCGAATGTCATTCCTGCCACAGAGGAAGAACGCAATCAGTATGAAAAAGCAAAGGAACGACATGCATTACGAAAAAGGCGGAAAGCAGAGTTGTAAGGAGCAAAACCCCTCGTCCTAAATGGGATCGGGGGGTTTTTGTCCTACTCGCTTGACAATACTTAGATATCGAACTATACTGATCTCATGATAAAAGGAAATGCAGCTTCACTCATTAGCCATATTAGAGATGCAGTCAATAAGCTCATCATTTCTGAGCTTGAGAAGCATGGTGTAGAAGGAATTGTACCTTCGCACGGTGACATTCTGCTTTGTTTGTATAAACATGACAATGTGACCATGAAGGAATTGGCAGAGTACATTCATCGAACGAAACCAACGGTAACTGTCCTCGTCAACAAACTGGTTGCGTGTGGTTATGTAATTCGAGAGAAGGACGTCAACGACAACAGAATCACTTATATTAAGCTCACACAAAGAGGAATGGAACTGCAACCGATTTTTAAAGCGGTATCCAATCGTATCCGGGAAATGATGTACGGTGGATTATCCGAGGCAGAAGGTGAGTTGCTTGAAAACCTTCTGGAGAAGGTGTTACAACGTTTTTAGAACTTCTCTAATGAAATAGAGAAGTTCTCCTTGCACATATAGTTAGATATCTAATAAAAAAAATCACTGATAGTTAGATATCTAATCACTTTGAAAGGAGTGATGCAAGCGAACTCATTAACTAGTTTCAACCAGGTACGCACAGACAACGAATACGAGGAGGATCATCAAATGTCAATCGAAGCGGTTATCAAAACTTACGAATCTGCACTTAATGCCAACGATATAGATTCCATTCTTGCTCTTTACAGTAGTGAACCAGTATTCATGCCACAACACGCTCCGGCGCTGATCGGGCGCGACGCAGTGCGCGCTGGGTATAAGCATGTATTTAACACCATCAAGCTCAACGTCCGCTTCGAAATTTATGAAATCGAAGTGACAGGAGAGTGGGCTTGGGCACGCACGAGTTCTGCTGGCCGCACACACATTCTCTCAGCAGATGTCGAGGTTGAGGAAGGAAATAACGAGTTGTTCGTATTCCGTCGTGAAAACGATGAGTGGAAGATCCATCGCTACTTGTTTTCGACTAATCGTCCACTTCAAGCATAAACATGAAAATGTTAGGCAGATCATCACTAAACCATTAGGAGGAAGCATGATGAATTTTCAACAATTATTGCAAGCTCGTCGTTCTGTGAATCAATTCGATCCAAACGCTACTATTAGCCGTGATGATTTGGAAAGTATGATTGAGAGCGCAACACTCGCGCCGTCTTCTTATAACCTACAACATTGGCGTTTTCTCGTTATCGACGACAAAGAGCAGAAGCTGAAGCTTAAAAAAGCGGCATATCATCAACAAAAAGTAGAAGACGCTTCAGCTGCCATTGTGATATTAGGGAATCTACAAGCGCATAAAGATGCTGAGCGAATTGCTGATGATTTGACCGAAAAAGGTTATCTCC
This sequence comes from Brevibacillus sp. DP1.3A, assembly GCF_013284245.2. Lineage (NCBI taxonomy): Bacteria > Bacillati > Bacillota > Bacilli > Caryophanales > Paenibacillaceae > Brevibacillus > Brevibacillus sp. DP1.3A. The sequence continues at coordinate 3,199,106 of NZ_CP085876.1, forward strand.
CAGCGCAATATAAAGAGAATGTGATCAATCAAATCGAAGGGCTTTATAGCAACGAATCCATGCAAAGAGATGAAGCGATTCGTGGCAGCTCTTTAGCTGCTATGGCACTCATGCTTGCAGCAAAAGAGAAAGGCTATGGATCTTGCCCGATGATTGGATTTGACCCAGATCTCGTTCGACAAGAATTCAACATTCCCGAGCACTTGATTCCTGTCATGATGATTACGATTGGTACGGATCTGGACCCCGAGATGCCGCGTAAAATCCGTTTCGCCGTTGAAGAAGTCACTACTTATAACGGTTTTTAAAAATACGAAAGATGCCTCTGGTGAGCTTGCTTGCAACAGGTCACCGGAGGCATTTTTCTGTACACCTTGAATCCGGAGCCGTTTCATGAAAGCTAAAGAATCCAACAAGATCAGTAGCTCTCGTAACAGTAAAGGTAGAATTCCGCACTTTTGTGGATCTAATGAATTCTGCTAAAAATCAGAAGGTACTTGTTTTCTATCAAAGAATAATAGTATCAATGGCTACCAACCACACGAACTATGATGAAGGAGAGGATCGGATGGAAAAGTTGATCGAGGAGTACAGCCAAGACTATGAGCTGCTGCGAGAAGCCGTTGAAGGATTGTCTGAGGAGGAGCTGCGTTTCCAACCTGCACCGGACAAATGGAGCATCCACCAGATTCTTATTCATGTAACAGATTCCGAGATCTTAGCGACACATCGGCTGAGAAAAGTCTTGGCGGAGGAAGAACCGCTGCTACTATCTTTTGATCAGGAAGCCTGGCCGGATAACCTAGAATACGAACGGTTGGACCGCGAGCAGCATATGCTCCTGTTCCAAATGCTACGGGTCAGCATGCTGCCACTTCTGAAAAATCTGACTCCCGAGCAACTTGTACGGGTCGGGCAATATCCCGATGGAGCGAGGTACACGTTCAAAGAGCTGCTGGAATTGCGCGTCCAGCATGTCCGTAACCACCTCGCCCAGATTGAGCGGGTAAAGCAGGCATTTTCGGAGGATAGGGTATAACCCTATACGGGTTTAACGATGAAAAGCTGTAGCACCTGCTAAGCAATGATTGTACAATTATCAAGAGAATCTTACATGCTAAATAATACGAGGAGGTTCTGAAAATGACGGAGCAATATGTATTCCGTTAAGTCCGTGGTCCCCCTTAATATCTCTATTCTCACCTTGTAAAAATAGAGGAGGACGAATATGGATATTTTCATTAGAGAACTGAGGGCTGAGGACGATGAGTGTGGTTCAAACATTGATGGGAGCTTTATCGTAGACTCTACCCTTGTCTTGCAACTAATGGGACAGCGAATCGGATATACGGTGAAGGAGAGACCTGTTAGGAATAAAAGCTACGATGATGAACAGCTTGAAGAAGATACTGTTGAGGATTATTCGAACTATATCGGTAATCCGCATCAAATCATTTATTTAGCGCTCGTAAATAATCAAGTTGTCGGTCAAATTGTTTTGAAAAGAAATTGGAACAAATTTGCCTATGTGGAAGATATCAAAGTTGATAAGCAATATAGAGGATACGGTCTCGGTAAAAAACTAATCGAACAGGCTAAACGCTGGACGAAGGATGGCGGTATGACAGGAATCATGCTAGAGACACAAAGTAATAATGTCCGCGCATGTAAATTCTACGAAAGTTGCGGCTTTGTCATCGGAGGTTTCGATTCCTACGTCTACAGAGGTCTAGATAAAGATAGTGATGAGATAGCAATTTATTGGTATCTCATGCTTGATTAATCAGTGATTGATCCTCAGCATATGTCTTAAGAAGCCGAAATAATGGCAGCTTCTTTAAGACATTCCCCACGTTTAGGAATACATGTAGATCGTCATGATCAACAGCACTTTTCAATTATCGGAACGATTGTTCAATGAAGCAGCGGGGAATGCGGCTGGATTCCAAATGAATGTCTCCATACAGAACAATAAAGAGAAGGGGCCTTCCAACTGTGGAGGGCCCTTTTTACAGACTGCCATACACCAAAATGAAGCGTTAACTACATTTTCTAAGAAGTGTTGAAGTGATTCCTTTCAAGAGATATACTATTCTCAAAATTAAAACAAATCCGAATGATAAAGGAGCTTCAGGTATGGCACAACTCGTAAAAGAACGGATTCGGAAGCAGTATGGAAAGCTGACAGCAAGCCAAAAAATCATCTGTAAGATCGCGATTGAAAAGCCAAGCTTACTTGCGATCCATACCGCTAAAAAAATCGCGGAGTTTACGAATACCAGTGAAGCGACCGTCATTCGCTTTTGTTACGCATTGGGTTACTCCGGATACACAGAGCTTCAGGAAGAAATCAAAAAGTCTCTTTTGATAGGAGACCAAAGGAAGGGGCCGATCGAGAAATATCGAGACACCGAGGTTACGCTCGATCTGAGCAATTATGCACATCAAGTGATGGAGAGTGATATTGCGTATCTCCAACAAGGCTTACAGCAAATTGACTACATGTTGCTCCAAGAGGTGGTCAAAAGCATCGTGCAGGCAAACCGAATCGTAGTGGTAGGATTTCGTTGGTGCCATATTCCTGCAAAATGGCTGTTTTCGGCGTTGAATGCTATCAAAGGAAACACACATCTATATACGGGAGCAGTTGATAACGCCGATTATTTTCTCACCGAACGAGATCAAGAATGGCTGGTCATTGCGATATCATTTCCTCGTCATCCGAGCGAGACGGTTGCAATGGTCCACTCAGCAAAAGAGCTGGGAGCGAAGATTTTGGCGATTACGGAAGGCGAGTTTTCCCCCATCAGCCAAGTCGCGGATCATCTTCTGAAAATCACCACACCCCAACCCGTTGCCACTAGCGGTATGCCCACATTATTTTCCATGCTAAATGTCTTGATTAAAGGCGTCATGCTCCACGACGCGGAAAATGTCCAGAAACGATTGCAGCATTATGATGAAATCAGCTCAAAGCTATACTCGTTTGTCGGAGAGGATGAGGAAGACTTCTCGATCTTTTGAAAGCAGAAAAAATGAGAAAAGGGAAAGGGGAATCATGCCAATGACTAAGCCGATTTGGTTCACAGCGACTGGCGACAGCTTCATTACACGGAATCTGCCATACAGGGACCAAGCTTTTGAAGAGATATCCAGCTTGCTGCACCGTGCGGACGTACGCCTTGCGAATCTGGAGACGACCGTACACGATAATGAGGGCAATCCCAGCGCGCAAAGCGGAGGCACGTGGGCGATGTCACCACCGTCCGTTTTGCAAGTCATGAAAGATTATGGCTTTAACATGATTGGCTGGGCAAATAACCATACGCTCGATTATTTGTATGGGGGACTAGAAGCAACCGAACGATATCTCAATGAGTATGGCTTCGTCCATGCTGGCGCAGGCAAAAATCTCGCAGAAGCAGGCGCTCCGCGTTATCTCGAATGCGAAGGGGCCAGAGTGGCCTTGATCGCTGCGACGTCGACTTTTCATCCATGGTGGGCGGCCGGAGATCAGCGTTCGGATAGCATTGGCAGACCAGGGATCAATCCGATGCGCTATGTCATGACACACCACATTACGGAAGAAAAGCTCGCTGATTTGCAAGCCATTGCGGAGTCGACGGACATTAACGCCTTCAACAAGCTTCTAATCGAGGAAGGCTTCATGAACGATCCGGGCAAGGAGACCTTTCTCTTCGGAAATGCACGTTTCATGGTAAGCGACGAAGAGGGGACGACTACCCAACCGCATCCTCGCGATCTGAACAGAATCGTCAAGACGATTGAGGAGGCAAACAGGCGGGCTGATTACGTCATCGTGAGTATTCACGCACATGAGATGAAGGGGGAAGCGAAGGAGGTTGCAGCTGATTTCTTGCCTGTTTTTGCAAAAGCTTGCATCGATGCAGGTGCTCACGCAGTGGTGGGACACGGACCACATTTATTGCGAGGCATTGAAATCTACAACAATCGGCCGATCTTTTACAGCTTGGGAGATTTTATTTTTCAGACAGAAGCTGTTACGAGTCAGCCCGCTGATTTCTATGAGCACTATGGTTTAGACCACACCCATAATGTGGCAGATGCGTTGGAAGCGATGAGTGCCAACTACACACGCGGACTCTGTGCGCACAAAGAGGTGTGGGAGTCGGTTATTCCCTTGTGGAAAATGCAAGATGGTGAGCTGCTCGAATTGGAGCTGCATCCGATTGAATTAGGCTTTGATCTGCCTGTACATCGTATGGGGTGGCCAAAATTAAGCGGGGATACCTCGATACTGGAGGGGCTCAAGACTTTGAGTGAACCATATGGCACAGTGATTGAGATCATGGATGGAATTGGGCGCGTGAGGCTTTCAAAATAGCGGGGAACAATGGCAGTCTATTTCCTAGACAAATGGAGTGATTCACATGATGGCCAGAATCACAATGGTTATGTTGTTTGTGCTCTACATGATCAATTATGCGGATAAAACGATTGCGGGATATTCTGCCGTGCCGATTATGGCTGAATTTTCGTTGAACGAGAAGGAATGGGGACTTGTTGGAAGCAGTTTCTTCTGGCTTTTCTCCATTGCAGGGATTGTAGGCGCGGCATTGTCGGACCGCATCGGGACGAAAAAAATGCTGGCGATCATGGCGCTGTCCTGGACAGTCATTCAATTTGGCGCTTATGCGATCGCGGGTTTGCCGATGCTTGTCGTTGCGCGGGTGTTGCTTGGTATAGGCGAAGGGCCATTTTGGGCTACGGTTGTCAGCCATTTGAACAAATGGTTTCCCGAAGAAAAGCGTGGACTGGTTTATTCAACGGTGAACTTCGGTGCATTCGTCGGTGCGGTTGCTTCCGCACCGATGATTGTCGTGCTAATTGATAGCTATGGATGGCGATTTTCCTGGGCGTTTATGGGCGCACTCAGTTTGATATGGCTCTTGGTCTGGCTATGGATTGGAAAAGAAAAACCACTTGTCAGCGTCACTCCTGCAAAAGTCGAGGCTCCTACCTTGCCAAAAGCGAAATGGTCAGATATATCCGGTGTCTTGCTCTCATCCACGTTTCTTTTCTGCTTTTTAATCTATTTCGCCCAAATATGGGGGACGACTTTCGCATCCGTATGGGAGCCTGTCTATCTCGTCAAGGTTTTCCATTTTACGAATCAGGAAATGGCCTATGCGATTGCTGGCACGGGACTTTTAGCCGGACTGATGACCATACTGATTTCATCGATAGGTGATCGCTTCTTTAAAAAACATCGCAGCTATCGCAAATCATATGTTTTGGTTGGCGGTGTCTCGATTATTTTAGGGGGACTGTGTTTTTACGGTGTTACCCTTGTTCAATCTACAGTATTTGTCCTGATCTTCCTGTGCCTAGGAAAAGGGTTTGCTTTTTCTGTAGGAACAGCTGCCTCTGTTATTGTCAGCAGCTTGTTGCCGGAACGCACGGGGCTTTTGGTAGGCGTGTTGTCCAGCCTGGTTACATTGGCAGGGATCATCTCGCCGCTGGTAACGGGCTCTATCGTTCAATCAGCCGGAGATATTGGCACTGGTTTTGGCAACGCCATGATCGTCAACGGGTTGCTCTTTATCATTTGCGGCGTGCTTTTCCTGCTCTTTGTGAAGCGCAATGAACAAGTCAGTCAATCAGCACCGCCAATCTCCCATGTTTCCTAAAAGTAATACTTTATAGGCTTGGTTCTAAATGTTAAAATTTTCTGAAAAGGGGGTAGATGTGTGATGTATCATTTGAATGAAAGCCTCATACAGAGCGCGAAACAGTTTCCGGATCGCCCAGCCTACGTCTTTATGGGAGAAACGACTACGTATGCGGAATTCAATCAGCAGGTCGAACATCTCGCAGCAGGACTTGCCCAACACGGAATTGGAAAAGGGGATGCTGTCGCCCTACTCATGGATAATCGGCCGCATTTTGTTAGCGCTTACTATGCGATACTGCGCGTAGGAGCAGTCGTTGTTCCCATGAATCCCATCTATACGGCGCGCGAAATTAGCTTCATTCTATCGAATAGTAAAGCAAAGGCAGCCATTGCCTTATCCGCGTTGCAGCCGGTACTAACCCCGATGAAGGACCAAATAGAAAATTTGCAGCTCCTCATCTACACGGAATCCATTGAAAATGAAATAACGATCGATCAGCTTGTACAGGAAGGGCAAGAGTCAGAGGCAGGGTACGTAGAGCCGGAACGAAACGAAGATGACCTCGCTGTAATCCTGTACACATCAGGTACGACTGGCCAGCCGAAAGGAGCGATGCTCTCCCACCGCAATATGGCTTCGAATGCGGAAGCGATGGGAATATTGTTCGAGCTGGTGCCAGAAGATCGCATGGTCGCCGTACTTCCGATGTTCCATGTCTTTTGCATGACGGTGTGCATGAATGGCCCGATTCGCACGGGAGCGGCCATTATTATCGTGCCGAAATTTCATCCGGTAGACGCCCTCCAAACGATTCGGGAGCAAAAAGCCACATGTTTCGCAGGTGTTCCGACCATGTACAACTATCTGCTACAGCTGCCGACTGCGACAAAAGAAGACTTCTCCTCCATCCGGATCTACTGCTCGGGAGGTGCATCCATGCCTGTTGAGCTCCTGCACAAGTTCGAAGCGAAATATGATGCCAAGGTACTGGAGGGCTACGGTTTGTCAGAGGCAGCTCCAGCTACAACCTTTAATCCATTGCACGGGAGCAGAAAGCCAGGATCGGTTGGGGTCGATATCCCGCTTGTGAAAAACAAGGTCGTCGATCCCGAGGGAAACGAAGTCGCACGTGGAGAAGTGGGAGAGCTGGTGGTACATGGGCCCAACGTTATGATAGGGTACCTCGGGTTGCCAGATGATACGGCCGCGGCGCTCCGAGATGGTTGGCTGTATACAGGAGACATGGCTCGTATGGATGAAGAAGGATATGTGTACATTGTTGACCGCAAAAAAGACATGATTCTCGTTGACGGCTATAATGTGTACCCGCGTGAGGTAGAAGAAGTTCTTTACCAGCATCCTGCGATTATCGAGGCGGCTGTGATCGGGATTCCTGACGAGGTGCATGGCGAAGCAGTCAAGGCATTTGTGGCATTGAAGGAAGTTGCGGTTTCCCAAGAGGATATCATGGCATTTTGTCGTGACAAGCTGGCGAAATACAAAGTTCCTCGTCAGGTAGAATTCGTAGCAGAGCTTCCCAAAAACAGTACGGGGAAAATCTTACGACGATCGTTGCGCACCTCTTAAACAATCGCATGATTAAATGAAAAGTGCCAGCTCACAATGATCCTTTTGTTGTAAGCTGGTTTTTTCGTGTAAGGAAGCTGTACAATTTTCAGCTTGCTATGTGCATTACGGGATGTGGAGGTGTAGGATTGCTACGTTTAATTCATGCAACAGAGGATTATGAATACGATCAAGCACGTGAACTTTTCTTGATTGACGATGCGTCATTACGCTAACGGGCAGTTTAGTTTCATGATCAAAAATAATAAGTAGGAGATAATATCGTAACTCCGAATTGAATTTCGTAGAATAAAAGTTAACATGACATATCCGAAAACCAAATTTCACATTTTACTATACTGTGACAAGATGTTAATCATTTGGAAGTAATTAGTAATCCTTGATAGAATCAGGTAATAAATTTGTACACATAAGGAGATAAAACTATGGCAAAAAACAAATTACTAAGAATGGACAATGTTGGCATCGTTGTAGAATCCCTTGATGACGCAATCTCTTTCTTCGAGGAGATTGGCTTGAAGCTCGAAGGGCGAGCTACTGTCGAAGGTGAATGGGCTGGTCGCGTAACAGGGCTGGGTTCACAGTGTGTAGAGATTGCTATGATGGTTACCCCAGATGGCCACAGCCGACTTGAACTTTCGCGATTTCTCACCCCACTTACTATATCAGATCACCGAACTGCTCCTGTAAATGCCCTCGGTTATCTACGCGTCATGTTCACCGTTGAAGACATTGACGAAATGGTATCCAGACTCACTAAGTATGGTGCTCAGCTCGTTGGCGAAGTGGTTCAGTACGAGGACTCGTATCGGCTCTGCTACATTCGTGGAACTGAAGGACTTCTAATCGGTTTGGCGGAACAACTCCGTAATAAATAAGTGACGTTTAAAAGAAGACTTAACTGAAATATACATTACAAGAGTAAAATAGAAACATATAAACACCGCATTCACGCTCCGGGTCTGGGCGACCCTCGGTCCCGGAAACAAGGTGCCGGGACACATCCGCACCGACTAACCGCATCGCGGCCGGCAGCAAGCTGCCTTAACTCGGTGGGACTCAAATTAAAGGGACTCAACTAACGGGTTTCGATAGCTTAATAAATAACTAAAACGCGGCTGCCGGTATAGATCGGCAGCCGATCTGCGCTAACGGGCAGATTAGTAGGATGGAAGACGTTAGCGGTATAGATCCAGTTTGTTCATATCTAAAATTATATTTCATTTGATAATCACCTCTTTTTTTAGATTTCAACAACAGATCAAATAGGAGCTGTCAGAAAAAGAGGTTCGCCGAAGTCTATGGTATGAAAACTATTATTTTTAGAAAGAGGGAAAAATACATGTTATCTTACATCGGAAATGGTGCGTACTGCTACGCAAACTCTCATCCATGCTTTTGGAGACGATTGGAAAATTCGGGCATGTTGCTGTAATGGAAATTCCTCATGGAGATGTTTTCGTATGGATTGGAAAGTAAGCTGTTCGGGGAAGTGGTTAAAAATTGAACGTAAGATTTGCCGTGGTTGAGGATATTAAACAACTTGAGTCATTTTTTTCAAAACATATCACTCGCGAGAATAAGGCAGTGTACAATGAGGAGTTTCTTTGCCCATTAGGACTTCGAGCGGCCGTAAAAAGACGATCTGTTGTTGTTATGAATATAGAAGACATCATTATCGCAGCAGCAAGAATCTACCTAAAGAAAAACGGCACAATCTCTCTTTATCAGTTTGCTGTAGAGGAACAGTATCGTCATAAGAATCTCATGAGATATCTACTATCACAAATTGGCTACCCAATATTCTCCGCATGCCCGTCAAATCTTGAGTTCAATAACTATTATATGGACTCGAAATGGTCGTTTGTTGAGACGAAAAAGGGAATGAATATTTGGAAGCTTGAACCAGACTTACTTTCTGAGTCGACCTTTCCAAATTGATCGTTGAAGTAACGGGTATCACTAGTTCAACAAATTCAAAATACGGATTAATCCCTCCCCAACATAGTGAAGCTAAAAGAAATTAGCCTCGGGAGGGGTTTTGTTTTATGAAAATGACTGATATCTGGACGTTGTATGAGGCCGATAAACGTATTCTGGGTTTTAGTCCGTACACTTTGAAACTCGAAGTTTTTAATTGAAGAAGATGTGATTAATCTTAAGATAACCTGTGATGCCCCACGCGAGCGTGCATTCTTGGAGTTTTTTATATTGTACTGGTTGTCGCGTAGGGGAAGTGCACAGGTTAGATATCGAAATATATACTGGGAGAGCTACTCCGCGATTGTGCATGGTAAAGGCTCTAAGCAACGAGAAGTGTATTTTACAACCGAATGTAAGGTCTGGTTAAAGAGATACCTCGATCGTCGAGAGGATTCTTGCAAAGCCCTTTTTGTGACGGAATCACTTCCTGTGCGGCGAATGGCCATACCTACAATACGTTATGCTGTTAAGAAGCTTGCAGCCCGTGGAGAGGTTACAGTTAACGTTTATCCTCATCGCTTTCGTCATACGTATGCTTGTCACTTACTTGATAATGGTGCCCCGTTAGATTTTATTCAAGGAATGCTGGGTCACGAGAAGGCATCAACAACACAGATCTACTCTCAGTTACGCGGGGAACGTCGACGGGAGTTGTATAGGCGGTACTTTTAGGGTAAAGTCTTCTGCTGAACGAAAGGGCAGGATAGTTCAATAACGACATTTGTTCGACCTTTCCCGATTACTCACACACACTAGTTTGTGAAAAATCTCTTTTTCTAGGATTCTCCGGTTGCACGTTGATCGGCTGCTTCCGTACGAATCTGTGCGGTGACAGGTATTTTAGTCTCTTTCTGTTTTAAGCCAAACATATTCGTCTGACTGTAAACTGTACCAATAATAACAAAGAGTGCGCCGATATAATGAAAGTTGGTTATTGTTTCACCAAGAAAAATGGCAGATAACATATATCCGAAAATAGGTGTTAGAAATAAAAAATTATTTGCTCTGACAGGGTCTTCTTTCAATAAGGAGAACCAAAGCAACATCGCAATAATTGAAACAACAATCACCTGCCAGAAAAGCCCAAACCCAAAGTAGAAATCGAGATGAAAGTAGTAGTCAGGTTCTAATAAAAACGAAAGCGGCATAGCCATTGCACTACCTAAAATAATCTGCCAGGTGTTTACTACAATTCCGGGCAATCTCATTTGTATTTTACTAAAGTAAATGCTTCCGATCCCCATTGAAAAAACACCAATTCCCAATGTAATGAAACCGAATAACGTTCCATTAATATCGTTTATATAGGGATATAGGGCAATTCCTAGGCCTAACGCAGAGAGACACATTCCCACTAACTCATTTCTTTTGATGGTTCTGTTTAAAAATATGGAGGAAAGAAAAGCAACAATAAACGGATTGAAAGTGAGTAATAAATTAAAAATGCTTGAATCTACATGGTCAAGGGATAAGAAACAGCATCCCACATAAATAGTCGAATTAAGTAGTCCTAGAATAATTAGATTTCCCCATTCTTTCCCTTTTGGAAAAGGATACTTTTTGTTAGCGATATACACGATAGCAAATAGAATAATCCCTGCGAAAAACAATCTTGTTGAAGCGAAAAGTAGTGGACTTGAAGAGACTAAACCTATTTTTGTAGCAATTGCCGCAGTAGCCCAAATAAACGCATAAAGGATTCCGGTAGTTGTTCTCAATGTAATCACAACCTTTAGAATAAGTCTTACACAGAGTATATGAGCTTGAAATCAATTAATAAAATTGATATTTTGAATAAAAATCATCATCTTTTTAGATGGATGTGAGGGGGAGCGAATCTTTGTGGAAATTCGGCATTTGGTAACCTTTATTGCGATCGTTGAGTTAGGCGGGTTCACCAAAGCGGCAATTCATCTTGGATATGCTCAATCAACCATTACTTCTCATATAAAGGCTTTGGAAACGGAACTAGGCCGCCCTTTATTTGATCGAATAGGAAAACAGGTAATTTTAACGGAAGTTGGAAAAAAACTGATGCCTCATGCCAAAAAGATGTTGGAAATTTATGACGGAATTAAAGAGGTAACTTCAATGGAAGGTGAAATTTCAGGTCATATCACCATTACGATTGCAGAATACCTATTACTCTATCGTTTTCCACCAATTTTTGAAGAATTTAAACGAAAATACCCTCAAGTAAGTATAAAATGGCACCACGTCGATCCTTTAACATTTCGGGAAGAACTTTCAAATGGAAGTACAGATCTTGTCTTTATGTTAGGTAAACAAGTGAATAATTCGAACATTTATTGTGAAACGATAGTAGAAGAGCAAATGATGTTTTTATATCCCAACGATTTCAATATCAACAATCAATTGGATTTGAAAAAGAGCAGTTTGCTTGTTACAAATAAAGGTTGCAGTTATCGTACTCTTCTGGAACAGTTTGTAGAAAAATCCACCATAGGAATTCAAAGCAGCATTGAGTTCTGGAGTATCGAGTCAGTAAAACAATCAATTATTAGTGGCCTAGGAGTCTCTATATTGCCACGGATAACTGTGGAGAAAGAGTTACGTGATCATAAGTTAATAGGCGAAACGTATGAAGAAACGCTTTTTACATTTATGTTGTATCCCAAAAACAAGTGGCTATCGCCGGCAGTAACAGAGTTTATTCATATCGTTAGAAAAAACGCGCAATTTTGGTAATATGGAGTTTGTCAAGAAACGATATAAAAAATGTACATGGGAAAAATCAGAAAAATATAGGGCACTGCAGGATCGTACAATGTTTGAAAAATACCTAGAAGAGCGAGTGATTGCGACCTAACGGGTTTCGTAAGTTCAATTGGGCAGTCTACAACTTTATTATTCGAATGTAACTTATGCAACAATACAATACGACATCGAGTCTAAAACTATTTATAAATATATTAGCGATTAAAATGACGGGGATTCCTTGATAGATAAGGAGTGCCGGTCTAATACTTTATTATCACTAAAAAACTGGGGCCACGTTAAACTAACGGGCAGTCTTATAGCTAAGTTATACGATCAAATGAAAATAAGTTGGATGAGATGCGAGAGACCAAGAATCCGCTGCGTGTCTGAACATGAAAAAGATCGCCACACACCTGGCCAGGCTGGCGTAGGTTGTGCGGAGATCTTTATTTATTCTTCACCAGACTAGTTTTCCATAGATTTATGAAACTTTCTAACTATTTCACAATTACAATCAAACCGTTTACAGCCTCTCTTCGTTTCCTTTGATAGTACCGTTAAAAAACATGTGTGAAATGGAGGAAGAATCATGAAGAAGACCGTGTTCCTAGCAGTTCTACTGCTCTTTGTCTTTACGGCTACCGGAATGTCAGCCTATGCACAAATGGACGGTAAGCCTGCGTCCCAGGCGACACCAAATTCCAGCCAAAGTGATCAAGTCATCCGGGTGTACGGACCAGGTGGACCACTTGGACCGATCAAGGAAGCTGCTGAACATTTTTCAGCTAAAACGGGAATGAAGGTGGAAGTAACAGCCGGACCAGAGGGCAATTGGATCGGCCAAGCAAAGCAAGATGCAGATATTATTTTCGGTGGCTCCGAGTATATGCTGCAAGACTTCATCTTTAACCACCCCGAAATGATCGACACTAAATCACGTACGGAGCTTTACCCGCGTGCTGCAGGAATATTGGTGAGGAAAGGAAATCCTAAGAAGATTGAAAGCCTGGAGGATTTAACGAAAAAGGGAGTAAAAATAATCGATGTGAATGGGGCTGGCCAGCTTGGCCTGTGGGAAGACTTGGCAGGCAGAAAAGGGCTGATCGAAGGCATTTCTCAAAATAGTAACCTTTCTGTAAAGTCGAGTGCCGAAGCCATTGAACGTTGGAAATCGAATTCCAGCCTGGACGCCTGGATTACCTATGAATCGTGGCATTATCGGCTCCAGAATGTGACTGACTTGGTCGAACTGCCCGAAGAAGAAAAGCTCTATCGTGGAACGCCGATCGCCCTGACGAAAATCACTGATCAGAAAAAAGAGGCACAGCAATTTATTGATTATTTAAGAACGGAAGAATCTCACCAAATCTTTCAAAAATGGGGCTGGAAGTAAGGACGAGTCTTACATCTAAAAAACTGGGAGGAACATACATGAAAAAAGCAGTTTTTACCCTTGCGATACTTTCGATTGTTTTTGTTTTGGCTGCCTGCGGAAAAAGCACGGAGGTAAAAACAGAGACGGTTCAACCCGATCAAGCCCAAACGGAAGTAACTAAATCGGAACAAGCCCCGGCTGACAGCCTCCAGCTTTTGGAGAATGAGAAAGCTGGAAAGTACTTGGCGGATCCACAGGGAAGGGCCCTGTACTACTTTAAAAAGGACGAAGCAGGAAAAAGCAATTGTAGCGGAGATTGCCTGGAGAACTGGCCGGCCTTTACCCAGGAGGATTTCGCTGTCCCGGAAGGTTTTGACAAAAAGGATTTCGATACGATCACGAGAGAAGACAACGGGAAGAAGCAGGTTACGTACAAAGGCTTTCCTCTCTATTATTTTGCAAAAGACCAACAAGCAGGGGATGTAAACGGACAAGGAGTAAAAGATGTATGGTTTGTCGTAAACAGCGAAACAGCATTTGAATAAGCCTGTCCAGGGAACGATCAGTCTCGGTCGTTCCCATCTTTACTTTTAAAATAGTGTTATGGCAATATATTTTTATCCAAGAGCAGGGAGTGCCACATGAAAGAAAATTACGATGCGGAATTAATGCGATTGGTAAACGAAAAAAACGGTCACGCATTAGAGGAACTCTATGATCGATATATAAAGCTTGTTTACGGCTTTGTTATGAAGTTTTGCAATGGGAATGAGGATAAGACAAAAGAGATTATTCAATTGGTCTTTTTAAGACTATGGACAACAAACAGCTATTACGATCCTGCTCAAGGCAGCTTCGTAAATTGGCTCCTCACGATTACCCGCAATATTTGTATTGACTACCTCCGCAAAGAGAAGAGGCATACGCAACACCATCAAGAGGAACTTGAAGAGATCGCCGACCCTGCTAATACAGTCGAGCAACGAGTAAATACGAATGATATTGCGATGGCGAAAAACAAATTGCCAACGGCGCAAAGAAAATTAATCGATTTACTTTATTGGAAAGGATATTCTCTTTCAGAGATCGCCAAGCTGGAACAAGAGCCGCTCGGCACGATTAAAAGCAGGCTTCACCAGGCTCTTAAAGGATTGAGGAAGCATCTGGAACTGGAGGATTTAAAATGAGAAGGGTTTGTGATCATTTAATTCCATATATAGCAAATGAGCTCAAGGAGAGCGAACACATGGCCTTTGCTGAACATTTAAAGAATTGTACGGAGTGTAAGAAAGAATATCAGGAATTATCCCAGGCCTGGCATGCTTTGCCGTTCGATTATACCGAAATCGAGGTGCCTGAATCGCTAAAAGGCGAGGTGCTGGGGTTTGTTTTTGAGCACAAAAGGAAAAGCGGTACGGAAACATTCATGACTAAGATGAGCAAGCTCACTATGATGCTCAAAAGCCAGTTCACTCCAGTTTCAACCGGTATCGTGTGCGTCTTGTTGCTCGCATTTATTGGTCTTGGAATAGCGAATGTACAGGTGGAAAATCGCCATGCCGAAAATATACCCATTGAAATTTTAACGGCGATTCCCTTAAAAGCAGCCAATCAAAGCCACCCGGGAACAAACGGCATCGCCTATATTGTCCAGCAGGGATCAAAGAAAAATTTGGTGGTTCAGGTTCACGAATTGCCCGGCGTCGAAGGTTCACAGGTTTACCAGGTTTGGCTGCTGAAAAACAGCACGAGAGAAAATGGTGGCATATTCAAGCCGGACGAAAACGGATCCGGAATACTGACCTACCAGCTTTCCGAAGGGCAGACTTTTGATCAAATCGGCATCACTGTCGAACCAGACGCCAACAGCAGACAACCAAGGGGACAAAAAATAGTCGGTTCATAGATGGTAACAGAAAAGGACAGGTACATTTTCGTGAAAATTCCTATCTGTATTCGAAACGGTAGAATCGATTTTGATCGATCTTTTTTCAAAATGGATTCTTTGAAGTTGCCTCAATGAGAGGGCTTCGGCTGGATTCCGCCATGATTCGTGGTTGATCGAAAAGGAAACACCCTTTAAGTACCTCAATATAGAATGAACGGAAGTAGTAGGAACGATGAGGCAGACTCCTCAGAAAAAAATAAGGAGGACATCTTCCTATTCTTTTTTAAGAGAAAAGGCCTCACCTGAGAGAGAAGAGCTCCCAGGCAAGGCCTTTTCGTCCGTCAAATTAAACGCATAGACATTGGCGTTTAGTGGCGTTCTCGTTGCGGTTTTGCATGAAAAGGCTGTTTGCACGAGTGAGTCCTGCCCCAACGAGTGAAGAAAGATAATTAAGCGAGCTTGGCGCGATAGTCATCTATGATTCGATGCTCCATTTTTTCCTGTAGGTGGTCGGTAGTACTGGATTCATTATTAGTGAGACTGAAAACAATGAGTTTTCTCCGTAATGGAAGGCGGGGCCTGTAGGGTTTGTTATAAAGGAAGTCATAACTATATATCCGCAAAATTTGGCGTGCTACTATAGATAGAAATAGTCAGGATGAGGGGGAAACCAGTAATGACAGAATATAATCAGCGTGTTTTCGATGCATTGCCGCCCAAAGGGAGTAGCAGAGAGAAGGCTATCTCGGAGCTCGGAGCTAACGAGTCACTTGAGCTATTGCATCTGGCAAGTACAGAGCGCGGGAAGAGTAAGCTTGCTGCCCAGAGGGCACTGGCTAAGATTGATTATGAACCGGCTGCAGCTTATTGGAAAAAGCTATTAAAGTCGCCTCAAAAATGCGAAAAAATAGTAAACCAAACATTCTCGAATACCGTGTCGGATCAGCTTGCTGATCGATTACTAGCTTTTTTGCAGACGTTTCTGGAGAAGAAGCCTGGCAGCAAGATCAGCTGGGAAGAGCATGATACACTGCTTGCCTTACTTGGCATGATGCCGGGCAAAGCAAGTGAGAAGATGTGCGAAGTGTATGAGTTTGCAGCAGAGCATATCCAGAAGATTTCATCATTTAAGCGCGACAGCGAGGTGCTAAAGTTAACCTACAGAGATACTTCTATCTTTCATATAAGTGATACCTTGGAAGGGGTGACTTTAGAGCAAGCCTTTCCTATGATTTTGGTTGGCTCTGTTTTAATGGATGGAGATAGTAGGCTGCAAGCGCTGGCTTGCAAGCTATATGAACAATATGGGGGAGCCTGGCTGTCTCCTGTTTTCGCTTCTGCGCTTCTAACCAAGCCTGCTGGCGATGTTTTCGAGGAGTTTTCACCTTATTACAAAGATCCGGTAGCGCAGCGTTTTATTTTGAACGTGCTAGGTACGGTGAAGTTTGATACTAAGCAAAATCGGCATACGTTTATGTTTGGCTGGGGTCATATGCTTAGGGATGATACATATTTTTCACTTACACCGCTGCTGTTTGAGGATTTGGATGTGCGCTGGATAGAACTTTTGGCAACTGATCCGGAGGAGAAAAAGCTAAGCGGTCTTATTAAAACGAGCTATTATGTAGGAAAAGTAACTGGAGAATTTGATGACGTGCTGGGTGATCTGCTTCCGCTAAATAATGAAATTTGCTGCCAAAAGGTGCAATCGTATTTTCTGAAAAGAGCAATTCTGGATGATGGAATTGGCGCGACATATGTTGGTATTTTGTATCGGATAGGTTATGAGGACGTTGAATCGATTCTTATGAAAAAATGGTCCCAAAAGGAAAATGCAACCTCTATTTGGAATGTGTCCAGTGATTTGCAGTCCTTTACCCATTGGCCAGCCCAGAAGAGAGCAGTTCTTTTTGAACAGGTTGGACAATTGGTTCAGGAGAAGAAATTAAAAATAAGTTATTGGAAGCCGGATACGGCGGAGGAGCTGAAGAACAAGTTGCTCAAGTAGCAATAGAAGGTGCGGAACGGGGGGCATCAACTACAGATAAATTTGCATACTCATTGAAAATAATGCTATTAAAAATGGATTTGGGATATATAATGGTTTCTAACTTTGATGAACCACGGAAAGGAGTAATGTAAATTGGTGAGCTTTGGTACATTTATTGCCTTTGTATTTGTTTCGCTTGGTATGGTTTGTTCTCCTGGCCCTAACATGATTTACCTTATTTCGCGTACGATTTCGCAAGGCCGCACAGCTGGAGTCATCTCGCTTCTTGGTGTTATTCTTGGATTCGTGATTTACATGATCGCAACCATGTTCGGGCTCTCGGCTCTTTTCATAACGGTTCCGTTCGTTTATGAATCAGTCAAGTGGGCCGGGGCTATCTACCTGCTCTGGCTAGCTTGGAACGCGATCAAACCAGGTGCTGCTTCCATTCTAAAGCCTGATACTCTCTCTATTGAACCGCCGAAAAAGTTATTTTTGATGGGATTGATAACAAATCTACTGAACCCCAAAATTGCTATTTTGTATGTTTCACTCTTACCTCAATTTGTAGATCCTGCGCGGGGATCGATACTCCTGCAAGGTGCTATTTTGGGTCTAACACAAATTGCTGTCAGCTTTACCATTAACCTGCTTATTGTTCTTTTAGCGAGCAGAGTTGCTGAGTGGTTTGGTACACGCCCAACGTGGCTACGGGTGCAGCGTTGGCTAATGGCAAGTGTCTTGACAGGTCTTGCTGCGAGTCTTGCTTTTGATCGCAGATAGTCATACATGTACTTTGTCGGCCGAGAACTAATGTTATCTCAATCCGTGTAAAGAGATATCCCCCTCTAAATGGGCTAATTAGGGGGATATGCCTATTACAGTCATGGGGGACTTCCAGGATAGTCAAATTAAAAGGTGGTACCAATGCTGAAATCAAAAAAACTAATCTATGCCATAGCTTTTCTTTCTTCATTTTTTGTGTTTCAGGAAATGAATAGTGATCCGGTCAAAGATGACTTAGCAAGATACATAAATAGTGAAATGTCAAAAGTGGCCTTTCTTGAAAATCGAGCAGTTGATGAGTATAACTCAATATTAGGTGCAAAGATAAAAGATGATGCCGTTATTTTCAAGAAGCTAACGAACAATGTCATTCCTGTCTATGCACAGTTTCTATCAGAGATCAAAAAAATAAAACCTGCAACTAAAGAGGTTCAAATCATTCACGAACAGTATATAAAAGCAGCAGAAATACAACGTGATGGTTTATTGTTACTTGCATCATCGATCGAGAAACAAAATTTATCCGAGCTCGCAAAAGCTAATGAACAAATTTCGACTGGTAAACAGCAAATGGAGGAAATCCTAACCGATTTAAACAATCTTGCTAACTCCCATGGGCTTGCAATTAAGATCCCTAAATAACTTTTTTTCAAGCTCCATCGTTATTCGTAAGGAAAAGTTTCTTATAACCAATTGATTTGGTTTTCAAAATATTGACGAGAAGGTCCCCTTTTATTAAAAAAGGGGACTTTTACAATAAAAAGGAAATTTTACAAACAAACAAAATATTTACAAACACCGAATTGTCAAATTTTGTAAATTGTAATAGCATATAGTTGTATGAAACATTAGCTAATAGGAGGGATTTAAAATGAAAGGTGTAGTCAAGTTAATAAGCGCTTTAACAACGTTCGTGTTGGCATTCATTGCATTAGGGACAGGTCCAGTATCCGCGAATGGGACAAGCCCAGGTTCACCAGTAGCATATTTGTGCGAAGATGCAGACTATCAAGGTTACTGCTTAGGTCTATACGCGGGCAGTAGAATTAATAAACTTGATGATAGATTCTTCAATGACAAAGCTTCCTCGATCAAGATTTTAGATCATCGATACAACGTGACTGTTTTCGAACACTTAAATTGGACTGGACGTAGCACTACTTATTTGTTCAGTGATCGTGACATGAGTGACGAAAAGATTGGGAACGATGAAGCTTCTTCTCTTTATGTTTCTGAACAGCAAGAAGACCTTAATGGAGTTTACTTGTACGATCACTACGGAATGAGCGGTGATTGGATCAAGGTAACATCAAGCGCGAGCACTATCCCACTTAATGACAAGATTTCATCCATTCGTATCGTCGGACCATATGATATAACGATATTCGAACATGCAAACTTTACTGGAAGAAGTTTGAGTTTTAGTGGTAATGCTTATCCAGAGGGCACCACGATTCCCGATTTGGTTCCTCACGGATTTAACGACACTACATCAAGCATATTAATCACAAGGCGCTAATAAATTCAGTTCTTCATGTCTTTGCACTCCATTTTTTTCATTGTCAACTAATAAAACAACAGGTACACCAATAATCAGCTATTGGCTTTTCATCCATCGTTAGCCTACGAGAAAATAAATAAAACCATTTAATAGAAAAAAGTGACCATTCATTTGGTCACTTTTTATGTTACAACCTTTAGGTTTTGTTGTTCGAGTATCCTATCTAGGTTATCTAAAGTTCGCTGATGAATTCGATTTTCGCCGCTCCAGACCATCCACTCACGAAACTAACTGTACTGCAGCTGGAAGATTTTCACGGACAAGTGTTCCTGACGAATGAAAAGGGTTGTCCCTATCGAACCATGTTTGACCGGCAATTGGAGAAAAAGGGCATTGATAGTATTACGTATTTAGAATTTCAAAATGCCGAAGCCATTAAACAATGTGCAATTACGGGAATCGGTATTGCCTTTCTTCCTGAAATGACAACGAAAGCGGAAGTTGAACGGGGTGAACTTGTTGCTCTTCCATGGCAATTTCCGGACTTGCACGTGTATACACAGATGTTATGGCATAAAGACAAGTGGCTTTCACCAATCATATTATCTTTCATAGAAGCAGCAAGGGAGGTTATAGCTATAGAGGAGGAGAATATATCTGTTTAGCCTTTGTACGTGAAGCCTTTATCCAATTGAGCCCTATCGTTTCAATCCGTTTGAAGGCACGCTGTATATGGAGAAAACGCTCATAAAAACATTTGCAAAGGGGCCTCCCAACAATACGAACCTAACAACATTAGGTCGAGGGGGGGCTTTTTTCTGTTCTTTACACTCACCTTTATGTAAGTAACTGAACAAAATGTGCATACTTACAAAATTGTAGCAAGCATTTTATACTCATAAAACAACAAACTTCAAGGAGGACCCTACATTGAAAACTCTTGTAATCGTTACACATCCAAGCATCGAAACATCCATCATCAATAAGCGATGGGTAGAAGAACTCAAAAAATATCCAGAAAAGTATACCGTACACGAATTGCATAAGGTTTATCCAGATGGAAACATTGATGTGGAAAAAGAACAGCAATTGATTGAATCGCATGGGAATCTTGTTTTACAGTTCCCGGTTTACTGGTTTAATTGTCCACCTCTCCTGAAAAAATGGCTTGACGATGTTTTCGCATATGGGTGGGCGTACGGTTCAAAAGGAGGCGATAAACTAAAGAATCGAAAAGCTGCATTAGCCGTGTCTGCCGGAATTAGGAAAGAAGATTATCAGGAAGAGGGAAGATATCGGTATACACTTGAGCAAATATTGACCCCTTTTGAAACAACCTTCCGCTACTGCCACGCGGATTATCGTTCATTCTTTGCGTATTATGGTGCAGAGACTGAGTCAGGGGAAAATGTACCTGGTCAAGAATTTGAGCCGATTGGTAGCGTGTTGGAAAAGAACGCGCAAGATTATGTGAAATTCGTTGATAGTCTGTAAGAAGCCCCATGAAAAAAGAAGTATTTCCTCGTTTAGGAGATACTTCTTTTCCTGTTAGTAACAATCATTATGCCTGCTGCTTTACAGCCTTCTGAGGGGGTAAGCTGTTTGTCTCTCCCCAGTCGCACATCATATTTAACAACGGTATGAGAGATAGACCACGCTCTGAAAGGGAATATTCCACTTTGGGAGGGACTTGGGGGAATTCCTTGCGGATGATCAAGTCATCTGCCTCCAGCTCCTTTAACATCAAGCTCAGTGTTTTAAAGGAAATGGTACCGATACTTCGCTTCAGCTCATTATGCCGCATCACCTTTTTTTCAGCTAGCCAATACAAAATGATCATTTTATATTTCCCGCCTATTAAAGACAACGTATAACCAAAGCCAGTATCTTTCAGCTCCACGCCAGTCGGAACACAGGTTTCACGCACAAGTACACTCTCCTTTGGGAAGTATAGGGAATGAATGCACATACTTCACCATACAACATTATGCAACTTTTTTGAATGTGATGTAAAGGAAGAAAACAGTGAGCCTTTCTGAGTTGACACCTATGAACGCGTAACGTGTGCTGCTTCCCTTAATTTGAAACGTAAAAAACGAAAAGGCAGGAAAACGATGCGCACGATGTATATGCTTTGGTACTTCTTTATTAGCTTTTATACTTGCAGTTGACTTTGCCCTTAGGGGAAGGGGTATAAGTAGAATATCGATACGGAATAGTGGAGGTGAGCCTATGTTATCAATCGGAGAATTCTCAAAGATATGCGGAGTGTCTACCAAAACGCTTCGTTATTATGCCGAAATAGGACTGATGAACCCAGACGAGATTAATCCTGAAAATGGCTATCGGTATTATTCTATCAAGCAACTGAAAAAGATGCTCTTCATCAACCGTTTGAAATCGTATCATTTTTCGCTGGACGAAATAAAAGCCATTTTGGAATGGGAAGAAGATCAGGCGGAGGAGAAGCTTGTTTCTGCGCTTCTTCGCAAGCAAAGGGAGATGTATGAAAAACGAAACGCTTTGGACTATACCATAAAACAACTGAACGATGATCTATCCAGAATGGAGCAGGGTATCCCCATGATGTCATACCTTGACAACATAGAAGTACAGCTTGTGGAGACACAGCCAATCCATATTCTTTCTTTACGCCAGATGATGACGAGTGATGATTATGCAACCGGATATGGAAAGTATTTTAGTATGCTGTATGAAAGGATTGCGACTGAAAAGCTCACCTTGCTCGGTACGCCGATGACGATTTATCATAGCCCTGAATTCAATCCTGCCGGAAACGATACCGAGTTTGCCCTCCCCATCGCAGAGGCTGTACAGGGAACAAGAGATCTACCTGGGGGACTTTGTGCAAAGTCTGTATGTAAGGGTCCTTACTCGGAATTGACAGCGGTATATGCCAGGCAGAGGGAGTGGGTAGAAAATGAAAGCTATGAATTGGTGAGATCACCTTACGAAGTCTATGTAACTGCACCCAATCATGCCAGCGTTCCTGAGGAGCTTGTTACAGAGGTGTACTTTCCAGTCAGAAAAAAATGACATTCTCGTGTAGAGGGGGGAATTATCATGCAAAGAAGCGATTGGCCCACGACGGAATGGCAAGCAGTAGACCCGGCACTCTTGAACATAGACGCTGAAAAACTAGCAGAGCTAGACCCTATCATAAAATCCGCGTACAGCAACATAAACGGGATCATTATTGTGAGAAATGGTTATATCGCCCATGAAAGCTACTATCATGGCTATGGACTGAATGATAGGCACCATGTAGCGTCTGTAACGAAAAGTATTTTATCCGCTCTCATTGGTATTGCCATAGAGGAACGGTTTATCAAAAATGTCGACCAAAAGGTGCTGGAATTTTTCCCAGACTATGCACCCGACCATACTGATACACAAAAACAAGAAATCACCATACGCCATCTCCTCACGATGACAGCACCCTATCCTTTTGAGGACTGGCACGAACCACTGGACCAAATGTGTAAGCAGTCCGATTGGGTAACATATACCCTTGATATGCTTGGTCAAAAGGGAGAGATTGGAGCGTTTAAGTATTCAACCGCTGGGGCGCATCTGCTTTCATCCATCCTCACACGCAGCACAGGCAAAAGTGCCCGAGAATTCGCCAACGAACGCTTGTTTACACCCATCGGCATGGAAGAAATCCCTGATTATGAAATGAAGGCGTTTGCGTTTGAAGATTTATTCGGGAAAGAGGTGAGAGGATGGGTGAAGGATCCAAACAATAACTCCACAGGAGGGTGGGGTCTCACGTTAACTCCCCGTGACATGGCACGAATTGGTTTGCTCTATCTGAATCGTGGCTGTTGGGACAATCATCAGATCATTCCAGAGGTTTGGATAGATGAATCAACCGCGATGAATCCCAATCAATACGGGTACCTATGGTGGTTGCGTGAAGAGGACGGTGTTTTTACATACGCTGCTCTGGGCGATGGCGGTCATGTTATCTGTTGCATCCCAGAAAAAAACCTCATCGTAGCCATTGCATCGGAATTCATGCCGAATCCTCGTGATCGATGGACGCTAATCAAGGAGTATATAATCGGGGCGGTAATCTAAGGTATCGAGCACGAATGGAAACAAGGAACCGGGGAGTTGCGGCTCACCCGGTTTAACTGTTAAACGCTCGTTTAACTACACTTTACTTGGAAGCGTAATTTTCGGCAGCAATGCAAATGTAGTAGCTTAATCCCGTTTGCTGTTCTTCCAACATAGCGCGGTGAAACTCATCTGATAGAAAAAACCTTGACTGCTCGGCAAAAGCTCTCGCATCAATCGGATGGTCTTTTTGTAAAAAAGCAAGGTGGTTTTTGATCGCAGAAACAACTGTCTCATCGTCGATACTTTTGTTGTTTTTCAACGCCTCTGCCATTGTTGTCATGAAAGCAGACGCTTCGGCAGCTTTTTCATTCATGGAAGCCACGTCCAGATTCTCTGTATCCAATTGAAAATCGTACGCTTCCTGCAAATGCTCATTTTGTTGAGTGAATGCCTGCTTCCATTCTTCTTCGTTTAATCCATCAAACATTTTCTCCGTGGACATATTTCCTCTCTTCCTTTCGTGTCGAATCGTTTCTTCCAAAGTAAGTAAGATGCGCTCCAATCGAAGCTGGCGTGTCTTTAACATTGCTTGCTGCTCACTTAAACAACGAAGTCTGTCTGGTTCGTGATCAAGGGCAGCTTTAATGCTGTCCAACGAAAAATCAAGCTCACGATAAAACAAGATTTGTTGTAACCGCTTGAGTTCATTCTCACCATAATATCTGTATCCATTTTCTGTAACGATTTCGGGCATCAGCAAACCAATCTTTTGATAATGGTACAGTGTCTTGATTGTGGTACCAGACAGTTTGGCTACCTCGTTAACGGTGTACAACATGGCGATTCACCTCCTGAAATTGAGTGTGCAGTCTGACCTTGGGTTGGAGTCAAGCGAAAAAAAAGAAAAGAGGAGTAAGGCGGAAATCAAACGAATGTAAGCATATGAACCATATATTGGATGGGGGATTCGCATGACGAAGTTATTTCAGTTGGATTCTGAAGATGACATCGATAAGGTAGTGGACCAGTTGCAGCAAATCGCACGAAAGGCGATGCACGAATACGACTTGGATGGCGAGCAGATTCGTTTCAACCAACTGTCCGACACTGGCACGTTTGTGATTGAAACAGAGAAGGATGGTACCTATTTACTCCGCATTCACGGAAACAAGAACAGAAACGAAATTGATTCCGAGCTTGCTTGGCTCAGCTCTTTGCATGAAAAAATAGAGGTAGCGATTCCAACGGGAATAGAGTGCCGCAATGGTTCCAAGACAGTGAGCATCGATCTTGCGAATGGTGACTGTGTCTTCGTATCCGTCATGCGTTGGGTCGAAGGGGAGCATGCAGATGAAGAACTTACGGAAGACCAAGTTTACAAAGAGGGCGTCTTGTTAGCAAAGCTTCATACAGTATCGCAGGATTTCCAATTGACCCCTGAATTTGTGCGTCCGATCTGGGGAGAGGATAGCTTCAAGGAGTCCATGGCTCGTTTGACGGAGCATTACCAACGGTTTCTGACAGACGAAGAGTTCGGGCTATATGAATTGGCGGCGGATAAAATACTCACCTGTCTTGCCAAATTGGACAAGAATAGCAGCAAATATGGAATCATTCACGGCGATCTGCACCAAGGAAACATCGTTTTTCATAACGGAGATCCTCGTCCGATTGATTTTGGAAGATGTGGGTTTGGTTACTATCTTTATGATATCGCCCATACCATTTTGGGTTTATATCCTGCACAAAGAGAGCTAGTTTTAAAAGGCTACGAGAGTTTGCGGAAACTAGAAGGGGATTGGCTCCCCACACTAGAGAGCTTCGCAGTCATGGTCATGATTGAAAATTATAGTCATCATGCTCCTGACCCCAGGGAAACCGAGGGGCTAAAAGAAGAACAGCCCTATGCAATACCTATGATCAAAAACTACTTGAACGGCAAGCCATTTCTTTTTCATTCAAAGGCAGAGAAGTAGAGGAAAAATGGTTGAGCTCAGCAAAAAGCCGCCGATAAAACGGCGGCCGTTTCCATTATCGTACTGATTCAGCAAGAATACGAGCGATCTGCTCGCTGTCCTGTTCTCTGTACACATAATCATGATAATGCGGGTGGTGAATGCTTACCCAGCCATGTTCGATAGCCTTTTTGTAGTAATGCTTTGCACGGTCCTCTTCACCACTCAGATAGAACAAGCAAGCAGCATTCCAATACAAGGCCGGATCGCCATTCCAATCCCAGCCTTTATCAAGTGCTTGGGCATAACTCCATGCTGCGCGGGCGTAGTCTTTTTCCACGCCATATTCCAGATCGCCACGCATATAGTGGTTGCCGTTGACAAGGAAATTGTTTAAAGGAAGGTTCCATCCGAACAGAACCGGGAAATCCGCGAGCAGCTCGAAACCGACAGATAAGGCTGTTCGCTGCGAACCTATATTATTTGACCAGCACTGCCATCCCACTCTTTTGATTCCGCGCTGCTTGGCGAGTGAGAGAGTACCCAATGCTGTCTTCTGAGCCCATCCGTTACCCCGATAGTCTTCATCGGTTTCTATTCCCAATTCACATTCGTCCTCTACTACCCAATCCGTCATGCACCAACTAATAATGGTAGGCCCCTTATCGGTATCTTGAATCGCCGCACAACCGAAGCCTTTGTTTTCATAGGCTTCAAAGGATGGCCAGTTCTCTGCTATTTCATCGATAACATCCTCAAGACCTACTAATTCTTTACGCTTCAAAAAGGTGCTGTCTATCGGGACAATATGATCGTCAGCAGGAGGGGACAGATCTTGTAAATGGTGAGTAAAGATCATTCGCCCGCTTCTCATAGGTAATATATCTTTCATCACGATATCGAGAATGTCATTCCACTTCTCATTCGTAGGATAAAACAGGACGTAGTCAAGCTGTTCATCAGCAGCAAGCTGCGGTAATAGCTCCTCTTTGATCAATGCGTTCACTTCTTCAAAGAAGAGGGGATTATCAACACTGCCACCTAGAAAAAAACCTTGGGGGCCTGTCAATAAGACTGATCTTGCATCATTTGACAGGAATACTCTACCAGGAATAACACCTGCAATGACCCCTTTGATGGATACATGATGTTTCAACGCTTCGAACAGATTGGTCGCGTTATGGAAGCAATCGGTTGTGAGTTCCGTACCTTGAACCATCTTTTGAGCAAACATTTCGTTCATTTCCTCCCATAGCATATGAGAGAAGGGATGAAATTATTGTTTGGAACCTCTCATATGCTTTTCGATTTGTTTTTGCGAATCCAAAACATCATCACTCCTTTACCTGTAGTAGGGCGCGAATCTCTCGGGTGTTTGGTGCCTGATGCCCCCATGTTCATTATGGATGTTTATCCAAATATTACAAGTTGAAAATACACATCTGTTTTTTTCATGATTTACATGAAGAAGTGATTTACATAACTTAATTATGGTAAACAAAATATCAAACACTCGTACAAAGACTTTGCATACAAAAAAGGCAGCAGTAGTCTAGGACTTTTTCACGTCCAAAGCTACTCCTGCCTTTTTCGAATTATCCTTCCTGGCGCAAATGACAAGCCAGCTGTAATTTCAACAAGTCTTCCGGATTTCGCAAATCGATATGAAGAAGCTCCTCGACTTTGCGCAATCGCTGATACAACGTATTGACGTGAATGTGCAGCTCTTTGGCCGTGAGTTGAGGGGATTGACTGCATTTCATATAGGTCATGATCGTCTGTTCCCATTCTTGATATTTTTCCGGGTCTTGCCAGAAAGGGGCAAAGACATCTTGAATGAATGCATCAATATCGGCCTGACTCTGGTTCAGCATGAGGCGATTGACACCCAGGTCTTTATAGTGCACCACACCATAACGGTTGCGGTTGGTCAAATAGTGTGCGGCCTTCTTAGCTTCTTCATAGCTTTTGCTGATTTGCTCAATCCCGCTTGCCATACTTCCCACGCCAATGGATAAAGATGCTTCCTTGCCAAGTTCCCACTCATAAGACGCTTGTTGCAGCCTCTCCCGGATGTCCTTGCCATCTCGGGAGCCGAGAGACCGGATGAGAAGCGTGACATGGTTATGGAATCCGTAGACAAACATCTGTGTTTTACTGAACTCCCATTTCCAACGGGTAATGAGCCGGTGAATGTTTGCTTCTAGCAAAGCCAGATCGTGGCATTGCGTTAGATGGGCATATACTACGTAGTATTTTGCTTGCGGCTGTAACCCCATCGAACGGGCGCGGTCAAACAATTCATTGCCTTTGCTTGCGATTAGCTCTTGAAAAAGATCGTGTGCTCGCTTGTACAGCACGGAGCTGATCGATTGTTTTTTCACCAAATCGAGTATGAGCACAGCACTCCCTTGCTCGACCGTCATACGTGCGAGATCAGATAGCCCGCGTTCGTCTAAGGGAAGCATGAGACATCCGAGAAAGATGCTTCCATTGATTAGTGGATACAAACAGAACAATTGATCGTCATCAGCAGCGGGAGAGAACAGGTTAACGGAAACAGGCTGTCTTCTTTTGTTCAGCAATGTATACAGTTCATCCCAGCTAAAAAATAAAACACTCTTTTCAGGATACATTTTCTGCTCAAGCCAATCGGCAAAAAAGATGGAATGACCTGTCATTTTGCTGAGGGTTTTTACGATAGTTTCCGCCCCTTTATTTTGCAGGGACAACTGCTTGATGGATTCATGGAGATGGTTGCGTTGTATCAAATCATCGTGCTTGGCTTGCAGTTGGGCGCTAATGGCAGCCATATGTTCATATGCTTGTTTGACTTCAGCATAAAGCTCGGCATTTTGCAGGGCGATAGAAGTTTGGTCTGCGAAGCCTTGGAGGAGGTCGAGGTCATACTCGGTAAACACATTTTCTTGATGAAACTGATGCAGGATTAGCACGCCGATACGCTTTTCTTCACGTGATATTGGTACGCACAGCAACCCATTCAAGTCTCGCAATGTTTTTGCGTGGTTCAGGGAATGAAAGTTGTCAGCGGAGATGTCCTTCATCGCGTGGGAAGTTTCTTGGGTGGTTTTGTACATGCGTGGGATTCCGTCTTCAAACACTTTGCCCGCGATGGATTCGCCAATTCGCATTTTGAGATCCTTGAACACCGTATCATGAAAACCGACGGTCGCTTTCGGAATCAATCGGTCGATAGTGGGATCATACAAGTGCAAGAGACCTGCGTCTGCAGCCGGGATAACAGCCAGAGCGTTACCAATGATGCCACGGATGATTTGGTGAACGTCGAGGGTAGCAGATATCGAGCGAATCCCTT
This sequence comes from Brevibacillus sp. DP1.3A, assembly GCF_013284245.2. NCBI lineage: Bacteria > Bacillati > Bacillota > Bacilli > Caryophanales > Paenibacillaceae > Brevibacillus > Brevibacillus sp. DP1.3A. The sequence goes on from NZ_CP085876.1 coordinate 3,227,972, forward strand.
CAAAGAGCTTCTTGCTTTCCTCCGCTTTGGCAGTCATTTTTTCTTCAGCCAACAACAGGCGAATCCCGAACCACAGTAGTTCCCATTGGTCAGTGGTAAGGATGATCGGTTGGTTTGCTTTATGTGCAAGGCAAATAACAGCTTGTCCTTCCTTTTCGTAGAAAAAACGGTACATCTGTTGGGCATATGTATAGCGCATGTGGCTAGCATCGTTGTCACAGCGAGGTACTGTCATAGGGGGAATATCCGTGGTAGCGTTTTCATGAAAAGAAGAGAAAATAAGCCGAAAATGTCGATCTCGCGAAAATTGGTACCAGATCGAAAAAGGCTGTTCGCCAAACCATTCGTGCAGCTTTTCAAGCAGGAGCGAAAATGAATTCATCCACGTGTCCTCCATGTAGAGAAATACACATTACTAGTTGGAAATAAGTGTCTGTATATACATTGTATTCATAATTTTTACTATATACAATACTCCTATAAGATGCGGAAGGTGGGAGACGATTTGACAGCAACCTACAATAACTACATCGCTGGAGCTTGGGTGACGAGCCATACTGGACAGGTTTTCCCAAGTACGAACCCTGCCAATACGAATGAGGTTCTCGGTTATTTTCAAAAATCGGACGGGCTGGATGCGCGTTCTGCCATTGAAGCTGCTGCCAATGCTTTTGGTGCATGGTCGCAAAAATCGGCTCCCACACGTGGAGAATTCTTGTTCTCCCTCATTCACTTATTGGAAAAAAACAAAGAAGACCTCGCAGAAACGATCACCCGTGAAGTCGGAAAAACATTGCGGGAAGCGAGAGGCGAGGTTGCCAAGACAATCACCTCGATGAAGCAGTTGACTGGGGAAGCCACTCGCTTGACAGGTCAAACGGTGCCTTCCTTTGATGAACGGGTAATTGGTTACACGGTGCGAGAGCCAATCGGGGTTTTCGCGATTATTGCGCCATGGAATTTCCCGCTGGGGATTGGCTTGTGGAAGATCGTTCCGGCTATCCTCGCAGGCAATACGGTTGTGTTCAAGCCAGCGAGCAACACCTCCTTGATTAGCGTAAAGCTGGTAGAGCTCTTGATTGAGAGCGGCGTTCCGAGTGGCGTAGTGAACTTGGTAACAGGACCAGGTGCGGTAATCGGTGACGAATTGGCGAATCATCCACTGGTCAAGGGCATTTCATTTACAGGTTCTTCTGAAGTGGGACTCGCCTTGGGGAGAGCAGTTGGAGCCAGAGGAGGCAAGATTCAGGCGGAGATGGGCGGGAAAAATCCAGCGATCATTCTCGCGGATACCGATATTGACCTCGCTATCGATTCCATCGTACTGAGTGGATTCTTCGATAATGGCCAACGTTGTACGGGGACCAGTCGCGTATTGGTTGTTCCCGAAGTAGCCGAACAAGTAAAAGCAAAACTGATCGAGCGAGCGAAGAGCTTGAAAATTGGGAATGGATTCGATCCAGACAATCATAACGGTCCGGTAGTGGACGAGCATCAGCTCAATTTGTATCTTCACTATGTACAAAAGGGGATCGAAGAAGGTGGCGTATTGGAATGCGGGGGTAAGCGCCTGGTAGAAGGTGATCTCGCCCAGGGCTACTTCGTCGCACCGACGGTGTTTACCGGGATTACGCAGGAGATGACGATTGCCAACGAAGAAATTTTTGGCCCTGTGATCGCCGTGGTCGATGTGGATTCTTTCGAACATGCTATGCAAGTGGCTAACCAGGTGGAATTCGGCTTGTCCTCCACGATTTTTACAAACGATTTGCAAAAAGCCTTCCAATTTGTCAAAGGTATTCAGTCTGGCGTCACACATGTCAATATGCCGTCGACTCATTTTGAATCACAGTTTCCGTTTGGTGGCAAAAAGATATCTGGATTGGGTCCGAGAGAGCAAGGGGAGTCAGCGCTCGATTTCTACGTGGAGACAAAAACGGTTTATATTCGGCCATAAGTATAGGGAAAGCAGGAGGAGCGAAGATGGAAGCGATTGGTGTTATCGGCATTGGTGCAATGGGTAAAGGGATGGTCTGCAATCTATTGCAAAAAGGCTACCATGTGTATGCCTATGATCCAAGTCCGGCAGCAAAAGCCTGGGCGAAGGAAAAAGGAGCGATAGTCGTCGAGTCTCCACAGGCAGTGGGTAGCGTAGCACGTGTCGTTTTCACTTCGCTTCCAGGTCCTGCGATTGTTGAGGAAGTCATGCTGGGTGCGGACGGACTTTTCTTATCATTAGGGGCGGGCAGTTTCGTATTTGATACAAGTACGATCGATCCTGCTACAGCAAAACGTCTGAATCAGCACGGCGTAGAAAAAGGGATCTACTACTACGATTGTCCAGTGAGTGGAGGACCTGCGGGTTCTGCGGCAGGAACGTTGACCATTATGGTCGGCGGTGATGAGGCCAAGCTTCCAGATATCATGGACTATCTAAGGGCAATTGGAAAGGAAATTTTCTATCTGGGGGAATCCGGCTCCGCACAGGTGGCGAAGCTTTGTCACAACTCTGTCGTTGCAGTCATCACAGCAGCGTTGGGCGAGGCATTCAGTGTCGGGGCAAAAGCAGGTGTCGATCCACACAAGCTGGCAGCCGTCATGGACAAAGGCTCGGCCCACAATCGTGTTCTCTCCGTTTTTGGACCTAACATCTTATACGGTACGTATGAAAATACGGTCTTTTCTTTGGATCATATGCACAAAGATTTGCAGCTCTATGCGCAAACCGCACGTGAACAGCAAGTGCCTGTTCTCGTTGGAGGAACGGTTGCACAAATGTATGAGGCAGCGAAAGCACAAGGCAAGGGTAGCTGGGATTCGAGTGCGGTCTGTACCGTGACGGAGGAGCTAGCTCATACAACGATTGCGCGATAAAGGTTTGATGAAAAAGTCGACAGTTCCTTTTCATAAAGGAATTCTGTCGACTTTTTTCTGTGGAAAAGGGGTACTGATTATCATTATCAATTAGCTCGAGCTTATTATAAGGTTCCTTTTTCGAGAGTCAACTCTAATTGTTCTTGGCATACAGTAGTGCTGTTGACAGCCTCAGACAGGGAGTCTAGCATTAATCATCATATCCGATGTGAGAGAAAGGAGTGAACGACGTGCAAGAACTATCCGCAACACAATTGAACCAATACCTACACGAAAAAGAGTCGGTCGCTCTTTTTGTCTATACACCGATGTGTGGGACCTGCAAGCTCGCTGCACGTATGCTCGGCGTCATGCAAGAAACATTGCCAACCGTTCCTCTGTATCAGATCAACATTAATACGGCGCCTGCATTGGCAGAACAGTGGCAAGTGACCAGCGTACCCGCCCTGCTCATTTTTCACAGAAATGAATTGTTAGAACGCCATTATGCGATCCAGTCCGTTGGATTTTTATACGATGTACTGAAACCTCTTGCCTAGACATACACCTATTTCCTTCGCCATGAATATGACAAAGAGAGATGAAATGCGAAGGAGGAGGCGTATGCAAATCCACGTGGTGGAAGAAGGACAAACCTTAGCAAGCATCGCCGAGACGTACGGTACGACGCCGGAAGCGATCAACAAGGCGAACGAATTGCCAGATCCCAATAAGCTGGCAACTGGTCAGGCGATGGTGATCCCGATTGTAGGAAGCTACTATTGGGTCAAACAAGGGGATACGTTGTATACCATCGGTCAACGAAATCAGATCAGCGCAGCAGAGCTTGCTCGCGTCAATGGGATTTCTCCCTATAAACCGCTACAAGTCGGGCAAAAGCTATATATCCCGCCTCGCCCTAGACGAGCGGCTGATTTCAATGCGTATGTGGAACCGCGCCGCACTGTCCCGCCAGCGATGGAAGCGGATGTTCGAACGGCTGCCCCTCATCTTACGTATTTGGCACCGTTCAGCTTTCGCATCAAACGGGATGGAACCCTCGAACCACCAACCCTGAACCATTTTCCGGCGATCGCAAAAGAAAACCAAGTCCTACTTTTGATGGTCGTGACGAATTTGGAAAAAGGTCAGTTCAGTACGGAATTGGGCGCACTCATCCTGAATGACCAAGAGTTCCAGAACAAGTTGTTGGATAATATTCTCGCGACCGCCCGTGAGCTGGGTATGGGGGATATCCATTTTGATCTGGAAGCATTGCCCACAACAGGGGCAGAAGCGTATGCGAACTTTTTGCGAAAAGCAAGGGACCGTATACATGCAGCAGGGTTGATGATGTCTGTTGCGCTCGCACCGAAGACGAGTGCCGAGCAAGCAGGCAAATGGTATTCCGCCCATGATTACAAGGCGATAGGAGCCCTTGCCGATTTTGTCGTGATCATGACGTATGAATGGGGCTATAGTGGTGGACCTCCCATGGCGGTTTCTCCGATCGGACCGGTGCGGCGTGTCTTGCAGTACGCCATTACCGAAATACCAGCCGAGAAAATTTTGATGGGCCAAAATCTGTACGGATACGACTGGACCTTACCGTACGAGCGAGGAACGACAGCGAAAGCTCTGAGTCCACAAGCGGCAATTGCTTTGGCTGCACAGCATAATGCAGTGATCCGGTATGACTATCGCGCGCAGGCTCCGTTTTTTACGTACACCGATGATCAAGGCAAGCAACATCAGGTGTGGTTTGAGGATGCGCGGTCTATCCAAGCCAAGTTCAATCTGGTTAAACAGCTTGGTTTGAGAGGCGTCAGCTACTGGAAACTCGGTTTGCCATTTCCGCAAAATTGGCTGTTGATCGAGGAGAACTTTCGTGTCCGTAAGCGTGCATAGTCATCTGGCGTACACTCCATCGCGGGTTGTACGCCTTTTTTTCGAATGAAAAATCATGGTATGATGAAGAAGACAGTAAGGAAAAGGGGAGAAATCATGGGAGAATGCAAATTGGATCACAGCCATGAGGATGTACTCAAAAAACTGGCAGAACAAGCTCCACATCTGTCGGAGTTGCGTGTGAGTCAATTCAAAAATCAATTGAATGGCGAACTCAGCCAAGAGCGTCTAAACGAGCTGTTTCACTTATTGAAAAAGTATGACCTGGCAAGCCCTGAGGAGCGCCAAGAGCGCGAAAAACAAATGGATCACTTGTTTGGCTAAGCTTTATACATACATTTTTCGTGTTGCCCCCAAGTGGGAGAATCAGGCTGGAACCATGGTTCCATGCAGCGAGGAGTAACGATGGAAGACAGACTCTATTATCAGGATGCTTATACGAGAACGTTTTCGGCCCAGGTGACGAGGACTGGTGCCGAGCAAGATGGAACACCTTACGTGGTACTGAACCATACGGCCTTTTACCCGACTGGAGGCGGACAGCCTTCCGATCTGGGCGTATTGGAAGAAATTCGTGTGGTAGATGTGGAAGAGGTAGATGGCGAAATTCGTCACCGACTGGAAGCTCCCTTGTCCGAAAGCATAGCGGAAGTAACGGGTCACATCGATTGGGACCGCCGCTTCGATCACATGCAGCAGCATGCTGGCCAACACATTTTATCTGCGTCCTTCCTGGAAGTCGTGCAGGCGGAGACCGTTGCCTTTCACTTGGGCAAAGAGCGTGTCACCATTGATGTACGACTGGATGAGTTGACAGCAGATGTATGGGAGAAGGTAGAAAAGCGAGCGAATCAGATTGTTCTGGAAAACCATCCCATCATTGCGCGGTTCGTTGATGACGAGGAGTTGGCAACGCTGCCCTTGAAAAAACAACCGACCGTTACTGAAAATATTCGCGTCGTGATGATACCTGATTTTGATTACAACCCATGCGGAGGAACTCATCCAGCGCGTACGGGCGAAGTCGGGATGATCAAGATCTTGGGCTGGGAGCGACATCGCGGAAACATTCGTCTGGAATTCATCTGTGGCTGGCGAGCTTTGCGGGACTACAACCAAAAGCAAGCTGTCGTTCGGGATACGGCGAAACTGCTCGCTACCAATGAAGGGGAACTGATCGCACAGACGGAACGCCTCCTTGCAGAACGCGACGCCTTGAAGGCAAAATTGGCAGAAGTGGATAAGCAGCTCGTAGAAGTGGAAGTCAATCAACAACTATCTGCTGCTAGCCAACTCGGTCATTCTCGCCTCATTATGCGTACCTTCACAGACAAAACCATTCAACAGCTTCAACAGTTCGCACAGCTGGCTACTGCTCTGGCGCCAGATGCGATTTGCCTATTGGCTGCTACTACCGAGGACAAAATGCAAGTCGTGTTTGCTCGTGGGCAAGAAGTCAACGTAGCCATCAATCAAGTGTTGAAAGAAACTTTGCCGGTCATAAACGGAAAAGGTGGGGGAAATCCTGCCATGGCACAGGGTGGCGGTCAGTCAGTAGTGGATGCGGAAGAAGTATTGCTGCATGCTCGCAAACTGCTGGAAGCCTTACTAATGTAGATGAACTCGATTTAATAAAAGGAGGAATCCGCGATGAACTGGAATCCGGGAGATATCGTTCGCGTTACGCAGCGAACGGGTGAATATATTACAGAAGTATTGGAAATCCACGATTCGAAGCTGCTGGTAAAAGTGTTGGCAGTTACCAAATACCCGACCCAAGGCGATTTGCATTCTTCCTACGAAGTAGAGGTGCCGCTGTTTCACCAGCGTCCAGCACTCTCTTACATGGAAAAATTCATGACGCCTGTCCAAGGTGTCATTCGCTATAATGGCGCGATTCCAGACTACAAGGAATCTGTGCGCCAGGCGATGGAGAGAGAAATGGAAAAGCTTGCGAAAATGGCAGCTTGGGCAGAGCGTTGTCTCGTTGAGCTGGAAAAGATGCACAAGGAAGCCTTTACAAACACGAAATAGAGTGGTACTGTAGTACTCGAATGTACGACAATTGCATAGCTTTACTACCAAACGGGAGCCAAGCAACGTTGGCTGAGATTGTAACGAGTGTGTTACTGACCGTTGAACCTGACCTGGGTCATGCCAGCGGAGGAAGAGGTATTTGGAATCAGTATCACGTGTCGCATCCGAGCGGAACTATGCTTGTTCGCGTGCATGCATGATAAGACCACACTCAACCATCCGAGGCGGATGGTTTTTTTATGCCATTCGTCCCGTGAGATGGGATGGGTATACGGCTTCTTCTGTTTGTCTGAATCGACTCAGGCAGGCGGGAGAAGCCGTTTTTTTTCCAGAAGAAGGAGGTAATCAATGATTGTTCAGCTGAATGGGAAAAAAGTAGAGTTGGCGGAAGAGATCACGACAGTGCGGGCCTTGCTCGCTTCTTATTCCCTGCAAGAGAAGATTGTCGTCGTAGAGCGAAATGGTGAAATTATTGACCGCTCAGCGTACGAACAAACACCGATTGCAGACGGAGATCGCATAGAAATCGTTCATTTTGTCGGAGGAGGATGATCATGATGATGGATACATTAAAAATTGGACCTTACGAGTTTCGCTCCCGTTTGCTTCTCGGGACAGGTAAATTCGCTGACTTGGATACACAAGGGAAAGCAGTAGAGGTGTCGGAAGCAGAAATTTTGACATTTGCGATTCGTCGCTTGAATTTGGAAAATCCGCAAGAACCGAACTTTTTGGAAAAACTCGATTTGAAAAAATTCACCCTGTTACCAAATACAGCAGGTGCCTATACAGCAGAAGAAGCAGTGCGCATTGCCCGTTTGGCTAAAGCATCCGGCCTGTGTGACATGATCAAGGTCGAAGTCATTGGAGACCCGAAAACACTTCTCCCTGACCCGATTGGCACGCTCGAGGCTTCGAAAATCTTGGTAGAAGAAGGCTTTATCGTACTGACCTACACCAATGACGACCCGATCCTTGCTCGACGTCTGCAAGAAGTTGGCGTACATGCGGTTATGCCAGGGGCGTCACCAATTGGTTCCGGACAAGGGATTGTCAACGAAAACAACCTCCGCTTTATTATCGAGGATGCCAAAGTACCGATAATCGTGGATGCAGGAATTGGCTCGCCAGCGGACTGCGCGAAAGCGATGGAGCTGGGTGCTGACGGTGTCTTGTTGAATACAGCAGTCGCACTCGCTGACAATCCTGTCCTGATGGCAGAAGCGATGAAGCTCGGGGTAGAAGCAGGTCGCAAAGGCTTCCTGGCAGGCCGTATCGCGAAAAAACGTTACGCGTCTGCAAGCAGCCCGACTGAAGGGATGATTGAGTAGCGTGGATCGACTGACAGAAGCGGTAGAATCGATTGCCAGCCGCAAAGAAGAGCTATTCACTTTATTGGCAGAGCTCGTTTCTCATCCGACTGTGAGTCCTCCCGCGCGAAACAGCGATGCCGCACAAGGAGTAATTACCAACAGACTGCAAGCGATGGGATTCGAGGTCGATCGCTGGACGGTATATCCAGGAGACGACAATATCGTCGGTCGGTTATCAGGGAGTGCCTCTTCACAGGCAAACAGCTTGATTGTCAACGGGCATATCGATGTGGCTGAAGTCGGAGATGACACGGGGTGGATCTATCCACCTTTTGCTCTGACACATGGCAAGGATGGGCGCCTGTACGGCCGTGGTGTTGCTGATATGAAAGGTGGACTCGCAGCGAGCTTGTTTGCGATTCAAATACTGCGCGAACACGGAATCGAGCTCCAAGGTGATCTGCTCTTTCAATCCGTCATCGGAGAAGAAGCAGGTGAAGCGGGTACATTGGTAGCTATTGAGCGTGGCTATCAGGCTGACTACGCCGTTGTAGTGGATACGAGCAATCTCCAAATGCAAGGGCAGGGCGGGGTCATTACAGGCTGGATCACGATTGAGAGTCCGACGACGCTGCATGACGGAATGCGCGCACAGACGATTCATGCAGGCGGACGCGTTCGGGGAGCTTCTGCCATTGAAAAAATGACGAAGGTCATCACCGCTCTACAGGAGCTGGAGCGGGACTGGGCTGTCATGAAGTCCTACCCCGGCTTCCCGGCAGGAAGTAATACGATCAATCCCGCAGTCATCGAGGGAGGTCGTCACGCTGCGTTCATCGCAGACCGTTGCGCTCTATGGATTACCGTTCATTTTTATCCGAACGAATCCCACGAAGAGATTATTCGAGAAATCGAGGATCACGTCGGGCGTGCAGCTGCAGCTGATCTTTGGCTGAGAGACAATCCTCCAACATTCCGGTGGGGTGGACGTTCGATGATTGAGGAGCGCGGTGAAATCTTCCCTTCACTGGAGTTGGATACGAAACATCCGGGGTTAGCAACGCTGCAAACCGCATATGAAAGTCACATGCATCAAGCGCCTATCGTTAATATGTCGCCTACGGTGACCGATGCAGGCTGGTTTGCGCATGGAGGCATTCCGGCTGTACTATTCGGACCTGGTGAGTTAACGCATGCACATGCCGTTGATGAATCGATTGATCCTGACCAGCTCGTTCATTTTGCCCAGATCATGGCCCGATTTATTGCCACCTGGTGCAATACCCCAAAGGAAGCGAAGGAGTGAGTATCGCATGACAACCTTTACAGAGCGTTTGAGAAAAAGTGTAGCCCCAATCTGGGAGCGTGTTCATCAACATCCTTTCGTCACCGGACTCGGCGATGGCAGCCTGCCCGTTGGTGCATTCAAATATTACATGAAACAAGACTACATCTATCTGATTGATTACGCGAAAATGTTCGCGATTGCGAGCGTGAAGGCGTACGATCTGGAAACAAGCTCTCGCTTCGCTGCTTTGCAAGAATCGACGCTGAACACCGAGATGGAGCTGCATCGTCAGTATGCCGAGCGCTTTGGTATCTCTCGCGCGGAGCTGGAAGCGACAGAGCCTTCGTTTGTGATGCTCGGGTACACCAGCTACATGCTGCGTGTCGCTCATCAAGGGTCGTTGGCAGAATTGGTGAGTGCCCTGCTCCCATGCACGTGGAGCTATTGGGAGATCGGCAAGCGTTTGGCTCAAGTAGAAGGGGCGCTGGATCACGAACTGTACGGTGAATGGGTACGCATGTACAGCTCCGATGAGTTTGGGCAGCTGGCGATCTGGCTGATTGATATCATGAACCAATTGTCGGAAGGAAAGAGCGAGCAAGAGCTGGCCAAACTGGAAGAGTATTTTGTCAATACCTCCAAAATGGAGTACATGTTCTGGGACATGTCCTACAGAGAGGAAATGTGGCCGTGGGAGAACAACTAGCTTTCGCCGACGTCAGCTTTTCGTATGGCGACAAGCAGATTCTAGATCATTTTGATCTGCGTGTGGAAAAAGGGGAGTTCGTTAGCTTGATCGGTCCGAGCGGGATTGGGAAAAGCACCTTGTTTCAACTCATCGCAGGTCTTCTTGAGCCGGGACAAGGCGAAATCAGGCTCGGAAGTGTACCAGTAGCAAATCGTTTGGGGCAGGTCGGCTATATGCCCCAACGCGATCTGCTCATGCCATGGCGTACGATTGTCGAAAATGCAGCTTTGCCGCTAGAAATCAAAGGTATGACGAAAAAAGAAGCGCATGAGCGTGTCAGACAGCAATTGCCTAGGTACGGGCTTCAGGATTGGGCTGACAGCTATCCAGCCCAGCTTTCTGGTGGAATGCGTCAGCGAGTTTCCTTTTTGCGCGCGTTGTTTTCTGGTGCAGAGATGATGCTATTGGATGAGCCGTTTAGTGCATTGGATGGAATTACGAGAATGGACATGCAAGAGTGGCTGATGGAAAAGTGGCAGGAAACAGGCAGTACGATGCTGATGATTACACATGACATCGACGAAGCCATTTTACTTGCAGATCGTATTATCGTGCTTTCAGGTAGTCCGATCACCAAGCCGATCGAATTAACCGTTCCGGTGAGCAGACCGCGAACGGCGAGCAGCCGCAACCAAGCTGGATTTTTGGCATTGCGTGAACAAATTTGGGAACTGCTTCGACAGGAGCGCCAAGCAGCAATGAAGCCGTTGAGGAGAGAAGCATGATGGGGAGAGGCATTTGGTTTGGCATCTCCATCGCCATTTTTCTCCTGGCATGGGAAGCTGGTTGTCGCTTCCTCGGAGTGCCGCCATTCATTTTACCGCCGCCTAGCGCTGTGGTCGTATCGTTGTGGGATTTACGCACCTCTTTAGTAGGCATACATCTTTGGGCGACGTTAAAGGAAGTGTTACTGGGGCTATCGATCTCGATTGTGTTTGGAATCTCCCTTGCATTTGCGATGATTCGCAGTCGGATTGTGGAGCGCTTGGTCTATCCGTATATCGTCATCTCCCAAACGATCCCCCTTATAGCATTATCACCCGTATTTATTTTGTGGTTCGGGTATGATTTATCTGGAAAAATTGCTGTAACGATTCTGTTTACTTTCTTTCCGATCGTCGTCAACACGTATGATGGACTTCGCTCAACGGACAAGGAAATGCTCCAGCTGTTAAAAACAATGGGGGCAACGAACGGACAAATTTTCACCAAGCTGCAACTCCCGTCGAGCTTACCCCATTTCTTCAGTGGTCTCAAAGTGGCAGCTACTTACAGCGTGGCTGGGGCGACGATTGGGGAATGGTTGGGAGCGAGCGAGGGTCTCGGGTACTTTGGCAGACGGGCATCTGGCAATTTTCAGGCTCCTGCGTTGTTTGCCTCGGTCCTGTTGCTCTCGATTCTCGGCATGCTGCTGTTTTGGCTGGTTGGACGAGTCGAACGTCATTTTTCCCCGCATATGAAAACTAAAGGAGAACAACAATGAAACCTTTCAACAAATGGACGAAAACATTCATGGCACTTACATTGGCAACAGGTCTTGCTGCTTGCGGCAATCAGGCGAGCACCGATACTGGTCAGACGCAAGCCCCTGCTGATAAAGGAGCGGAGCCGACAGAGCTTACGATTGCGCTCGATTGGTATCCGAATGCTGTACATTCCTTCTTGTATGTCGCAGAGGAGCAGGGCTATTTCAAAGACGAGAACCTCAAGGTGACCATGCAAATGCCTTCAGACAGCAATGATCCGTTGAAGATGGCGGCTGCGGGTAAAGTAGATTTGGCAATCAGCTATCAACCACAGCTCATCCAAGCTCGTGCAGAAGGAGTTCCTGTCGTATCCGTAGGTGCACTTGTTCGTCATCCGTTAAACGTGATCATGACGCGCCAAGACAGTGGAATCGATACTCCGCAAAAGTTGGCTGGAAAAAATATCGGTTATCCATCACTTCCACTTGATGAATCTATCGTACGTCAAGTTGTGAAGCATGGTGGTGGCGATGATTCCGGACTGACCTTCACGGATATCGGCTTTGACATCGTCCCAGCGTTGACAGCCAAAAAAGTCGATGCAGTAGTAGGTGGCTATATCAACCATGAGCAACCAATATTGGAGAAGCACGGCGTTCCAGTCAATGTGTTCAAGCCTTTTGAGTTTGGTGTTCCAGACTACTATGAGCTCGTATTGGCGACAAGTGACGAGACTTTGGGTAAAAAGCAGAAAGCTGTGGAAGGTTTCCTGCGTGCGATTGGCAAAGGACAGGACTATGTGAAAAATAATAAGGAAAAGGCACTCGATTTGTTGTTTACCAAACAGGCTACGGATTTCCCGCTGGAAAAAGACATTGAGACCAAGAGCTTGGATATCCTCATTCCGTTGATGGATGCGGGAGAAAAGCCTTTTGGATACCAGACGGCCGAATCTTGGCAAACACTGATTGATTGGATGAAAAAAGAGAAGCTGATAACAACTGACGTCAAAGCAGAAGAGATTATGCGCGATCTCGTGAAGTAATCAGTAAAAAGCACCCCCTTTGCACGCTCTTGAGAGTTTACTCTCCATTGGCGAGACAGAGGAGGTGCTTTCTCTATGATGTCTTCCTTTTAGGAGGAGAGGGGAAAACAAAGTTCTGCTGTCATCCCTTTTCCTGAATCGCTTGTTAACAGCAGGTGTCCATGATGAGCGGAAGCAATCCGTGCAACCATGGGCAACCCGAGACCATGACCATTGTGTAAAGGAGATTTTCTTTTTGACGAATAAGGCAATTCCATCAAGTCAGGCAGCATGCTTTGCTCAATGCCTTTTCCGTTGTCAGTGATAATCAAGAGGGCATTGCGCTGGTTGGGTGACACGGTCGTTTGCACGTGGATGTGACAGCCTAATGGGTTATGCGCGATGCTGTTTTGGACTAGATTCGTGATGGCGCGGACAAGAAGTTTTTCATCGCCCATCACGAGGCACTGCTCAGTCGTGACATCCAGCTCGATGGTAAACGTCTCTGCCAAATCATTGTTCAAAAAGTCAGTGACAATTTGCCGCGCAAGTGTCGATAGCCGAAGCGGTTTGGTATGAATGGGCTGCATTTCGTATTCCAGCATGGAAACGAGATTCAAGTCGCTGACCAGAGACCGGAGCTTTTCTCCTTGCTTTCGAATAATGCTTGCTTTTTGCTGCTGTTCAAAAGGCACCGCGTCGCTCTCTTCTAATTCACTGGCATACCCGAGCACCATCGATAATGGCGTGCGTATATCGTGGGAGATTCCCGCGATCCAGTTCGAGCGTGCTTCGTCTCTGGCTTTTAGTAAAGCGTTCTTCTCTTGCAGAAGCGACGATGCATGATTAATGCTTCTAGCAATCCCGCTGAACATTCCCTTTGCCTCGAGATGTGTATGCTGATCTTCTGACAGGGCGTGAATCCCGCTAATCAGTGGGCGGATTGCCCGAATGAGTCGAGAGCCGATGAATAGCGAGAGAAGAGCGGCGAGTAGGATATTTCCGAAAAGCAAAGCCAGTAATCGATACGGCAAATCGCTTATCCAACTGATCGGGAAATGAAACTGGTACTTGGCGAGACTGTCCTTCGGGTAGCCCACGACGACTAGCCCCAACTCATGCTCCCAAACAAAAACAGGATAGTCCTGTAAGTAATTTCGCGAGAACTGCGCGACTTCTGCCAGAGAATAGGTGCGGGGCAATTGGTCCGGTATGGCGTAGTCCCAGATCACCTTCCCATCGTTCGCAATCAGCATGGCCCAAGCCTGGCTTTTTTGCAACCATTCTTGTGCATTTGGTTCCAACGTATAGTGGGAACTGTTCTTGTGGAGACCTTCTGCCACAGCTTGTGTGACGTGAATGGGAGGAGATCCTTCGTTCATGCCTTTGAAAACAAATGTGCCGAGAATGATGTAATTGACGATGAGCAAAAAGACGGCGATCAGGATAGAAGCACCTGTATAACGACGTAAAATTCGTGCGGCTCCATCCATCTACAGCTCTTCCTTTACAAGTAATTTGTATCCGAGTCCTCTTACCGTCAGCAAATATTCAGGAGCGGACGGACATGGCTCGATCTTTTCGCGAATGCGACGCATATGAACCATCAGCGTGTTTTCATACCCGTAGTAATCGTCACCCCATACAGATTGGCACAGGGCATCACTCGTGACGATTCGTCCCCGATTTTCATAGAGTTTTCGCAAGAGCGCGTGTTCCTTGGCGGTCAAAGCGTATTCGTAGTGATCTCTCGTCACGATTGCCGCCTCCAAATCGATCGTACTGTCACCAAGCTGGAAAACCGGCAGACGATCAATTTGGGGAGGAGCGTAAACGCGTCGTAAAATGACCAGGAGACGAAGAACGAGTTCGCGCGGCAAAAATGGCTTCACGATATAGTCGTCAGCGCCTAGGCCAAGTCCGAGCAATCGATCCTCATCTTCGCCTCTCGCTGACAGAAAAATGACAGGGATTTGCGAGAAACGACGGATCGAAGTCAAAAGTCCAAATCCATCTCCATCAGGCAGCATGACATCCAGAATCGCCACATCTGGCTTGTCCGAAGTGCATATCACTAACGCCTCTTTACAACTACCCGCATGAAAAATACGAGAGAATCCTTCCTTACGCAAAAATCCATCGATCATATTTCTGATTTCAAGCTCATCTTCCACGAGGAGCACTTTTTTCTGTTTCCACTCTTCCATATTGAATCACCTGTATTTATTATACTCGCTCGATTTGTGTGTTCTACCCACTCGGAGTCGATTTAAGGTTGTTGTAAGATTCTTGTCAGCTTATCGACGGGTTGGAACTCTATGATTTCGTAGGAGAGACCAACAGATAGGAGCGAGAAAAGATGAATACGGTGATTCGAACGGAAAACCTTTCAAAACGCTATGGAGGAGCCTATTCCGTCCAGCGGGTGAATCTTGCGGTAGGAGAAGGCGAGGTTTATGGCTTCCTCGGTCCAAATGGTGCAGGAAAATCGACGACTCTTAAAATGCTGCTAGGATTAGTCAAGCCGACTGAAGGGAGTGTGTCCGTATTCGGGAAGGATTTTAGTAGGAACCGACTTGAGATTTTGAGTCAGACGGGTTCCTTGATCGAGGCTCCTTCCTATTACGGTCATCTTACCGGCCTGGAAAATATGCGTGTCATGCAGTGGCTGCGAGATGTCCCGGACAAACATGTAGAGAAGGCCTTGCAAATCGTCCGTTTGGAAAAGCAACAGAACAAAAAGGTAGATCAGTATTCTCTCGGGATGAAGCAGCGACTGGGAATTGCTATGGCTTTGCTGCATTTTCCAAAGCTCGTCATCCTCGATGAACCGACAAACGGTCTGGACCCAGCGGGAATCGGTGAGATTCGGGAATTGATTCAATCGTTGCCACATCAGTATGGAATGACCGTTTTGCTCTCCAGTCATCTACTCTCGGAAATCGAGCAAGTGGCTACGTCTATCGGTATTATTCACGGGGGGAAACTGCTGTTCCAAGGGAGTATGGAGCAACTGCAACGGAATAGTCAGCCTCATGTTTGGATGAAAACGCAGGACAATGAAAAAGCGAGAAGAGTTCTTCAAGAGATGGAACTTTCTACCAGTCTCCAAGATGGCTACCTGGTCATGGAAGGCATGGGGGATAGAGAGGTAGCGCAGACAAACCGGGCGCTGATTATGGCGGGCCTTGATGTTTATCGCATTGAAGAGCACAAAAAAAGCTTGGAGAGTATTTTCCTCTCCCTAACAGGAAAGGAGGGGAGCTTGTAATGAGGACACTCTGGCTAGAGTTTTATAAAATTCGACATAAGCGTTTGTTTCTCATGCTTGTCATTCTTTTGAGCATCGAACTAGCATGGGGGTTTATGGCTGTCAGCATCTCCATGACAAAAAATCCGGATGCCGCAAAGTGGAGCGCTATTCTGGTCACGATTACAGCCATGAACGGATTGTTTTTGCCGATCGGTTCGGCTGTCATTGTTTCACGGATTTGTGATATGGAACACAAAGGGCGTACATGGAAGCTTCTGATAGCTGCTTCTGTCAGCCGAAAAGCGGTGTATGCGGCAAAATTCGTTTCTGCTGCTGTTTTGATGGGGGGGGCCGTCATTCTACAGGCTTTGGCGATCGTTGCATTTGGCATTGGTTATGGTTTAGCGGAGCCAGTCCCGATTGGCATATTACTACGCTTTGTAGCAGGGACTACGCTGACGAATCTCGTGGTGATTGCTCTGCAACAATGGCTCTCTCTCGCTATCAAAAATCAGGCATTTAGCCTATGCCTCGGGATGATCGGGGGATTCATTGGCATGACAGCGGCCTTGTTTCCGCCACAAGTCGGACGCCTTTTCATCTGGTCATACTATGTAGACTTTTCTCCCGTTACGTATCAGTACGTGAACGAAACCATGCTGTTTACTACACGCGAAGTCGGCGTTCATTTGCCGATCATCGTCGTACTCATGGGCATCGCATTCTACCTTGCTGGGAGCATTCACGTATCCCGGCAAGACCTATAGGGAGGACCTTGTATGCTAATCAAATGTTTGGGAGCAGAATGGGTAAAACTGCGTCGTTCTCGTATTTGGCTCGTTTTGCTAATCCTTCCTGTTTTCAGTACGCTGATCGGTTTCGCCAACTACTGGATGAACCAAGCGATCCTGCAAAATGGCTGGTACAGCCTGTGGACGCAGGTGAGCTTGTTCTACGGAGAATTTTTCTTACCCATTCTCATCGCGATCTGCTGTTCGTTCGTGTGCAGACTGGAGCATGCAAATCGTAGCTGGAACGTGATACTGACAGCGCCTGTATCGACTCCAACGATTTTTATCGCGAAGCTGGTGGTGGTTGGCGTTCTCCTTTTTGTTGTGCAGCTTTTCTTCTTCGTGCTGTATATTTGCGCGGGCTTCATCGCTGGACTGCACGCACAGTTTTCGTTTCCTCCTGAAGTGTTCGGATGGATCATGCGAGGCTGGCTGGCTTCGCACACCATCATCGCCTTCCAACTGTGGCTTTCCACGCGGATACAGAGCTTTGCTGTACCAGTCGGCATTAGTATTTGCACTGTTTTTGTAGGGTTGGGCTTGTATGTGTCTGGGCTGGGGATGTTTTTTCCTCTGTCGCTTTTAACGATTGGCATGGGCGTGCTCAGTCAAGAGAGTTTGTCGCTAGGAGAGTCGGGGACGTTTGTGGTCATGTGTGTATTGTTCGTGACGAGTGGCTGTGTACTTGGGATTCGCCGTCTTACGAGAGCGGGCATTTAACAGTTTTCGCCACATAAACGGTTTCCCTTTCTTGTCAAACAACCTTATAATAGAAGGTGAATGCTTGAATGAGGAGAAGTTTCCATGAGCGACAAACACATAAACAAGACGAATAGCAAATGGGTGATCTGGGGGTTTATTCTCAGCGTACTCGCTTGTGCTGTGTCTATGGTGATTTTCATCTACGTGATGCGCAACTGACAGCACATGATGGCAATGTCAAAAAACCGCTCGTTTATGAGAGCGGTTTTTTGCTGTGGCGTTAGCGGGATATCACTGTTATTTTTCGGATGGCTTCTTCTTGGGACAGCTGGTTCAGTTCGGTAAAGCCAAGGTTGGAAAGCGCAATCGTTTTTCCTTGATAGATGGGATAAACGCCTTGCCAGAGGCCTGCTGTACTGTATAGCTGTGATCCGCTGACTTTACGTAAAAACAACAAATAATTCCCTTCCGCCAGCGGCCCAGGATATTGTAGGTTGAGCGGACTGGAGGCGTCGGGAAGCGGTTCTACGCCAGTGCTAATCACTGTTAATAGTCTGGATGCTGTGCCTTTTATGGTCTTTTTTACCTGTAGTCTTTGTGTATAGTTCACGATCTTGCCTTGGGGAATGGTGCGTCCCGTTGGATACGCCCGATGGGCACTGTCAACCCACGCGATGACGATCAAGTCACACTTTTTGACGAGCTCCGCAAGGGAAGAATAGGGGGAGGGATCTACTTGTACACGCCCGATGTCGGTTTGGGCATGGACGGGGAATGAAAAGGCGCAGAGAAGTGACAAACTGAGCAGCAATCGATAGAACATGAAACCATTTCCTCCAAACAAAAGAAGTCTTGAAGGTAGTATGAACGGAATGGGGATCGTTCATGCCTGTAGGGTTTTAGTATAATGGTAATATTCAGAATAAATAGAATACGCGCTATCATGATGGCGTACTGTGATTTGTTGGTTGAAATCGCCCAGACTATGACAAGGAGGTTATCATGAATCATTTGTTTGCTTTTCGACGTGTCGGTACGTGGTTTTTTGTGTTGGCTCTCTTGTTGCAGGTAGCAGCTTCGCCTGCGCTAGCCAAGGAAGAGGTCACTTCTTCTAGTCCTCTTTCACTCAGCATAGAAAAATTCCTCGCCGATTTGAAAAACGATGAGAATAGCAAGGGGATGTACGCTGGAATCGCGGTCTACGATCTAACCGACAAAAAGTACGTATATAAGCATAATGCCGAACGTAATTTTATCCCGGCTTCCAACATGAAGCTGTTCACGACAATTGCGGGTCTGGATAAGCTGGGGCCGGATTATCAGTGGAAGACCGAGGTGTTTGTTTCAGGAAAGGTAAATAACGGTGGCATTTTGCAAGGAGATTTGATTTTAAAAGGCTATGGGGACCCTAGCCTGAAGCCAGAGGATTTGCAGCAAATGGCAAAAGCCATCAAAGATTTGGGGATCCAACGAATCAATGGAAACCTGCTTCTCGATGACAGCTATTTCGATGAGACCAGATTGGGCATGAGCTGGATGTGGGATGACGAACCGTATGGGTACAGCGCTCAGGTCAGTGGATTAGCCGTAAATAAAAACTTTACGACGCTAACCGCAACCCCTGGAAAAACGGTGAACGATGCCCCCGTCCTGACCATGAATCCGGCTACCACATACATAACAGTCACAAATCAGTTGAAAACGACAGCGGGCAAGGAGAGCAACGTGCTCGTCGAGCGCCTGCGCGGAAAAAATGAAATCATCGTATCCGGTACGATCGGGATGCAAGCAGCTCCTTATGATGAAGATGTCACGATGGAAGAGCCAGCTTTTTATGTGGGCGATCTATGGAAGGATCAGTTGGTGAAACAAGGGATTGCCTTACATCCAAAGACAGACGTGAAAAAAACAGTGCTGCAAAGCGGAGTACCGCTCTATACCCACTTGTCCAAACCGTTGGCTGAGATCACGATGGAGCTCAATAAGGATAGTGACAACTTCTATGCCGAGATGCTTGTAAAGACGCTTGGCATTACCGAGAAAAGCGAGGGCAGCTTTGAGGCAGGCAGTGAGGCTGTAGCTGACGTGATGAAGCGCGCTGGCATTGCGTCAGGTTTTCGCCAGGTAGATGGCTCGGGGTTATCGAGATTTAATATGATCACGCCAGAACAGATGATTGAAACCCTCATCTTTTTGCAGGAGCAAGAATATCGAACAGAACTGGAAAAATCACTCCCAATCGCAGGAGTGGACGGCACCTTGAAAAACCGCATGAAAGGAACAAGTGCGGAAAAGAATTTGTTTGCGAAGACAGGTTCGTTAAGCGGTGTCAATACCATGTCGGGTTATGTAACGGCAAAAAATGGTCATAAGCTGGCCTTTTCGATTTTGATCAACGGCATCTATAAATCGAAGTATGCGAGGGAGCTACAGGATCGAATCGGAATTTTGTTAACAACTTATCCGGATATCGCAGCTCCGGAAGGTTTCAGCCCTCCAGAGAAAAAGACGTACCCACTCTCTGCTTTGATCGATCCCATCCTCGATACGCCAGAAGCAGCAGGTGTAACGGCTGGAATCATGGTCAAATCGTTGGATTCATCAGGTGACCCTGTTTTATACGAACGGGATGCGGACACACTGCTTACCCCAGCCTCGAATCTGAAGCTGCTGACGACTGCCACAGCATTGAACCAGCTTGGTTCAGATTACGTATTCAAAACGGAAGTGTATGGAGACTCATCGATCACCTCTACGGGCGTACAACAAGGCAATCTGTATGTGAAAGGATACGGTGACCCTACTTTGCACACAGAGAATGCGCTACAAGTGCAGGAAGGTGTGTCGATTGAAAAAATAGCAGGGTGGCTCAAGCAACAAGGAATCACGCGTATCAACGGGAATCTCGTGATGGATGACAGCTACTTTGACCAACAACGGCTTGGCCTCGGCTGGGCATGGGATGACGAGAGCTACTATTACAACCCGACCATAGGGGCCCTAGCATTAAATCGTGGAACGGTCATGATCGAATTCAAGCCCGCTAACGACGCTGGCGAACCAGTGGAAATCAACGTGCTTCCCAAAACAGCTTATGTGCAAGTGATCAATGAAGCGAAGACCGTACAAAAAGGGGAAGAAAATACGTTTGCTATCCTGCGTGACCGTGGCACAAATACAATCAGACTGTCAGGAAACCTCCCTCTTGATCACGAAGGGGATTACGAGCGCGTACCCGTGGAAGAGCCAGCCAAGTACGTGGGGACCGTGCTGAAGGAAACGTTGGAGCAAGAAGGAATTGCGTTTGCTCCGAAAAGCGAAGTGTTGATCCAGCCAGTTCCTTCAACAGCAGTGAAATGGACACAATTTGAGTCACTGCCGCTCAAGGAAATCGTTCAGTACCTCAACAAGCGCAGTGACAATTACTACGCCGAAATGCTTCTCAAGACACTCGGAGCCGCAAAGAAAGGGAAAGGAAGCGCAGCCGCTGGGGCAGAGGTGGTCACGGAAACTGTATCTTCGCTCGGCGGGAATACCACCTTCGACATGATCGATGGATCAGGATTGACGCGCTACAATCTTATTTCTGCTCGGCAGATCGCATCCGTACTGGAGGGAATGACCAAGGAATCGACATTTGCCACTTATGATGAATCTTTACCCATAGCGGGAATCGATGGCACACTGAAAAACCGCTTGAAGGAAACGCCTGCCGCTAATAATCTTCATGCGAAAACAGGTTCGATGACGGGTGTGAACACACTGTCGGGCTATCTCACGACCAAAGGCGGGGAGAAGCTCATCGTTTCGATTATGTTTAATGGTTATGTCGAGGATGAAGAGCTGTTTACCAAGATGCAGGACCAGATCATCACGATACTGGCCAGTTATGAATAGGAATCACGCAAAAAAGGAGCCCCAATGTCGGGAGCTCCTTTTTCTGTTGGTATCGTCGACTGAACTGGGTCAATGCCTGTAGCGGTCAATCAGCGCGTGACATATCTATATTCAGATTAGGAAGCAGGCGAAGTACAGAACAGCGATGAAGGAGGGGAAAAACAGAAGATGCACCCTGCACTCTTTCATTGGAAGCGTTTGGAGCAAGTCGTAACAGAAGTGTTTGTACAGGCAGGTGCAAGACGCGAGCATGCAAGGCTAGTTGCAGAATCTCTCGTCCATGCTGATTTGCGCGGCATAGAGTCCCATGGGTTGGCGAGGCTGCCGATTTATATCCAACGAATCGAAGCAGGCTTGATCGAATTGAACGATGAGCCAGTGGTATGGAAACAGGAGGGAGCAACAGCACTGGTAGACGGCAAAAACCAGCTGGGTGCGGTAGTCGGGGTTGCGGCACTGGAGGAAGCGATCAAGTTGTCACAGCAGATGGGAATCGGGGTAGTTGGTGTTCGTCATTCCAACCACTTTGGCTCTTGTTCGTACTATGCAGAACGAGCGATCGCAGAAGGAAGGATTCTTCTTGTCCTATCCAATGCTCCCGAAGCAATAGCACCTACAGGAGGGATTCGCCCTTTTTTCGGAACGAATCCAATTGCGGTGGGAATACCAGCAGGGGAAGAACCATCCTTTTTGTTAGATATGGCGACGAGTGTCGCTGCCAGAGGAAAAATCGCCTTAGCCGTTAAAAAAGGGGAAACGATTCCTTCCGATTGGGCCATCGATCCCAATGGGAAGGAAACGACTGATCCCACACAAGCCTTGCTAGGCTCACTTTTGCCGATCGGGGGAGCAAAGGGTTATGGATTGGCGATGTTCATCGATATCTTGTGTGGGCTGCTAACGGGTGCAGCAACGGGACCACATGTAAAAAGCTTGTATGACAATTGGAACGATCCACAAAACGTTGGACATCTATTCTTGACGGTGGATATTGAACGATTTATGCCACTGCGGGATTTTTGCACCAATATGGATGCATACATTCGTGAGGTGAAAAGTGTACCTACGAAAGAAGGAGTATCCGAAATTTTCATACCTGGCGAGATCGAGGGCCGAAAAAAGCGAGAACACATGGAAAACGGTATTCCATTCGATCCGAATCTGACGAAAGAACTGAGCCAATTATGCCGCACCTATGGAGTCGATTTGCAGGCTGCGTATTATACCCCCTAATCAGATTTCCTATCGCAGGAGGTTTCATGGACAATACATCGCACATAGACTAATGTCATCGGTTTGGAAAGGAGTGAACCGCTTTGCAACGACACATGTGCAAAGGCAAAATTCACAGGGCGACAGTTACGCAGGCCGAACTGGATTACGTGGGGAGTATCACAATTGACGTTGCTCTCATGGATGCGGCAGATATCAAGCCATATGAAATCGTGCAAATAACCAGTTTGCGTAATGCCACGCGCTGGAAAACATACGCGTTACCCGGAGCAACGGGTAGCGGAGTCATCTGTCTGAATGGTCCACCTGCCCACCTATTTTCGCCAGGAGATCTAGTCATCATTTTGAGTATGGGCATGTACGATGAATCCGAGATCGAACAGCTCGTTCCCAAGGTCGTGTTTGTGGACGAACAGAATCGTATCACGAAAGTAGAGGAGCATCATCTGATAAAGAATGGAGAGACACTGCCATAAAACCGCCAAACGTAGGAAAATGGGGCAAGCATAAGCACATGGTCAAAGACGAACTCTTGCTGGAGTATTTGCCCAAAACCCGCGTGTACTCTCCTGAAGAGCTATGGGAGTATGCAGAAGCGTTTACACACGTGATGCTGAAGCCTTCGGGAGGCGGCGGTGGGGTAGGAATTATTCAAGTAACGAAGCGAGGAGAAGAGCAGTATTTGGTTCATAGTGGGAGTCGCCGGCGTCTCGTGGATGGGAAAGAGGCCACGATCCGATACGTGGAATCGTTGTTTCGCCCAAAAACATACCTGCTCCAGCCACGTATCCCACTCGGTAGAATCAACGGCAAGCCTTTTGATGTACGTGTCATGATCCAGCGAAGGAGCAACAAGGAGCCTTGGGTCATAACGGGTTGGTGTGCAAAGCTTGCAGGACCGGGCTATGTCGTGACAAATGTGGCTCGAAGTCGTGGAAAAGTTTTGCCCGTCCAGACGGCAATCAAGCTGTCGAATATAGAAGCAGGCCCGCATCTCTTGAGTGATATCCGCATGGTAGCTGCGGCGGTAGCTAATCGATTGGGAAGAGCCTATCCGACACTCCGGGAGATCGGTTTGGACTTAGGGATTGATGTGGATGGCAAACCGTGGATTATTGAAGCCAACTTCCGACCTGCTCTTTCTCTCTTTCAAAAGCTGGAGGATCAGTCCTTTTACAAACGAATTGTCTCCATGCGAAAACGATAAGAGGAAAACCACTTGTCGATGTGCAAACGGTAAGATATGGCAGGTGGTTTCCTCCGTTTTTCTACTTCTAAGTAAAGTGGGAAAAATGATAATGATCTTGCAATTACAACTATGGCGTTGCTACTAGCTAATGGACGCAAAAGTTGATAGAATGCCTCTCAATAAGGTGGGAGGTAATATATACGTCGATGATAACCTTGTCTAAGAAAGAAATGTTACTGGTCAGTTTTATGCTGTTTTCGATGTTTTTTGGTGCAGGGAACCTTATTTTTCCACCCTATCTGGGTCAAGAGGCTGGTTCCTATGTTTGGCTGTCGATTGCAGGCTTTGTCTTATCGGCTGTCGGTCTTCCCATCCTTGGGGTGATTGCCATCGCAAAAGCAGGGAGCTTTTACCAATTGGCGAGTCGTGTTCATCCAAGCTTTGCTCTTATTTTTCCTATTTTGATTTATGTGTCGATTGGACCCGCACTTGCTATCCCTCGTGCAGGCAGTCTCGCGTACGAGATGGGAATGGCGCCGTTTTTGCCGGCACAAGCCGCTGATTCCACCTGGAGTCTGTTCCTCTATACGATCGTATTTTTTGGCATTGTCTTTTGGTTTAGTCTGAGTCCTTCCAAATTGATTGATCGCTTTGGGAAAATACTGACTCCTGCACTGCTGACCATGATTGCATTAATCTACATCAAGAGCTTATTTACACCACTGGGTCCAACAGGGGTACCAGCAGGAAAATATGCCGCCAATCCAGTTGTGCAAGGATTTCTGGACGGGTATTTAACCATGGATGCTTTGGCTGCACTCGTATTTGGTATCGTGATCGCCAATACGCTGCGGAGCAAGGGAATCGAGGACAAAAAGCAACTGTCTGCGAATATGATCAAAGCAGGTCTCGGAGCAGGTATGTTGCTGACATTCATCTATGTCATTTTGGGATTGCTCGGTTCATCCGGTGCCTCTTTAGGAAGACCGGAGAATGGCGGGCTGCTCCTGACAGCTATCATGAGGCAGCTATTTGGGACAAGCGGTACGCTGATTCTTGGTGTCATCTTTACCGTCGCTTGCCTCTGTGTATCGATTGGACTCGTAACTTCTTGCAGCCAATACTTTCATGGACGATTCAAAGGTTTGTCCTATAGAGGATGGGCAGTGATTCTCTGTGTCCTGAGCATGGGAGTCGCAAACTTGGGACTATCGGAGATTTTGAGTGTATCAGTCCCGATCCTGGGCGCTATTTACCCAATTGCTATCGTGCTCATTTTGTTGGCGTTGCTAGAGCGCTGGATACCTGCGCATTCCGCTGTGTATATGACGACTGTTGCAGTTGTGACGGTTTTTGGTGTCGTGGATTTGATGAATCTTACATTTTTTAATCAGAGCTGGAACGACATCTTGGGTGTTCTTCCTTTTTATAAGGAAGGGGCGGGTTGGATCATGCCAGCGTTATTTGCTGGTTTTGTCGGTGTTCTGCTCGATTTTCGGAAAAGGACAAACCGCACAGGAACAACGACTTCCCCATCAAAATAAGGCAGCACATAAGAGAGGGCTTCGTTTTTGCGAAGCTCTCTTGTTGTGGAAGAAGCATTTTGTTACTTTATTCGGGGTTCATTCGTATTAAAAGTGTTAATGCCTAAAGCGTAGTTGAGGAGGTTCATTACGTGAAAGTAGCACCTGTTGCGGAAGGTGAGCGAATTCGGCAGCTAGATGGGATTAGAGGCTTTGCTCTCTTGGGGATCGTGCTAGTGAATATGCCATCATTTTTGTATCCCATCATGTTCTTACCAGATGCAGGGATGGTCAATACCCATACGGAAATCGATGGTTGGATACGGCTTTTGTTTAACATGTTTGTACAGACGAAGTTTTACACCATCTTCTCGTTTTTGTTTGGGGTAGGCTTTTTTCTGTTTATGCATCGCGCCGAGAGCAAACAATTGCCTTATCAGAGCCTGTTTACTCGCAGATTGTTAGTGCTGCTGATGGTGGGGATGGCACATTTTGTTTTCCTCTGGTATGGAGACATTCTTCATACGTACGCCCTAGCTGGTTTTCTTCTGTTGCTGTTTTACCACAGGCAAGAAAAGACGATCAAAAGATGGGCGTGGACGCTCTTGATTGGTATGCAGGCCTTGTCTGCTCTGATGCTGACCGTTCCTGAGGACCTCGTTCCTATTCCAGATCAATCACCGCTCATACAAAAAGCTATCGATACTTATACCAATGGGTCGATTATCGAGTGGTTGCAATTCCGCGTTGCTTACGAAATTCCAGTCGTTTTCTCCCTTGAGTTCATCGTTATCCTATCTGTTCTGCCGCTCTTTTTATTCGGATTTCTGGCAGCCAAGCGGGGAGTATTTGAGAGGACGGAAGAATTTATTCCGGCCATTCGCCGTGTATGGTGGATTGCGCTGGGCTTAAGTGCTGTGCTTGTACCGATGATTCCGCTTGTTCAATTTGGCATCGTAAAATTTCCAGCCTCGACCTCGATCGCCGTTCAGACATTTGTTACCTGGAGCGGTCTTAGCCTGTGCGCTTTTTATATCACGTCACTGCTACTTCTTTATCGGACAGAGAGCGGCAAGCGCATGCTGAAGCATTTGGAACCGGTCGGCAGAATGGCGTTGAGCAACTACTTGAGCCAAACCATCATCGCTGTATTGGTCGTGCGTGTTGGACATTTGTACGGAACGCCTGGGCTGGCTCTCGGATTGGTGTTCAGCTTGGTGATTTTCACTGCGCAAATCTTCGTTAGTCGCTGGTGGCTCGCCAACTATCAGTTTGGTCCTGCAGAATGGCTTTGGCGCTGTTTGACATACGGCAAATTTGTACCAATGAAACGAAAAGGAGGATCTCATGCGATTTGACACTACCATGACAATTGCTGTCGTGCTTGTGCTGACATCCTGTTATTTTTATTTGTGGAAAAGGCTTCGCTCGAAAACGTCCAGTTAATCTGGGCGTTTTTTCTGTCTTTAAAGGCCAAGGGAAGGAGTAGGCGTAGGATAAAAGTGGCATGATTGGGGCAAAATTTTCCTATCTCACATACCTAGTAACAAGCAGCAGCGCTCTGACAGTAGGAAGGAGAAAGAGGATGGCTGGCAACTGGATTTCGTTTTTGATCGGCTCCTTTGTAGGATCGATAGCTGCACTCATCGTGGTGGGACTGCTTTTGATCTGTCTTTTTCGACCTCTTACCCAGTGGCTGCTCGCCAAGTTCATGAAGCGCCTCATGTCAGACCGCTATCCGGAAAATATTTTTGAGATGGTCTCCGCAATGACCAAAGTCAGTCCGCGCTACGTCCTGGAGAACAGCTTGCGAGCAGCTACTGGACAAGCCATCGAGCGTCCTTTCGGAAGTCCGCGCAAGTTCTTGAACTTTGATAGCTTGATATTTTCTCCTGCACAGCTGGCCAAGATGCCTTCCAGTGAGGATACCGAAGTGGATATGCAAATCACGATTGGACCCATGGCAAAAAAGCCGTTAACCTTGGACATTCCGCTCATGGTAGGGGCAATGGGATACGGTATCGGTGTAAGTGCCGATGTGAAAATCGCGATTGCAAAGGGAACGGCCGCAGTGGGGACTTTGACGAATACGGGTGAAGGTCCGTTACTGCCGGAAGAAAGGAAATTCGCCAAACATCTTATTCTCCAATACAACTCGGGAAAGTGGGCAAAGGAGCCGGAAATTTTGCGACAGGCGGACGCCATCGAAATCCATTTTGGGCAGGGGGCGACTGCAGCTGCCGCGAGCTTTATCCCCGCTGAATACATCCAGGGAAGAGCTGCTGAAATCATGGGGGTCCAGGATGAAGAGATGATTATCATTCCTTCGCGGCATCCGGAAGTATCGAAGCCGGAAGATCTTAAGAAGCTCGTAGACAAGTTGCGCACAATAACAGAAGGCGTTCCGATTGGCGTCAAAATCTGCGCCAGTGCCATTCTTGAAAAAGACCTAGAGATTGTAATCCAAGCCGGTGTAGATTTTATCAGTATCGATGGCGGACAAGCGGGGACAAAAGGTGGACCTCCAATCCTGGAGGATGATTTCGGTTTGCCGACGATTTATGCGCTGACCCGGGCGGTGCGCTATTTGAAGAAAAAAGGTGTAAAAGAACGAATTACCTTACTGTCAGGGGGCGGATATAATACTCCGGGTGAGTGCTTGAAAGCTATTGCTTTGGGAGCAGATGGCATATTTATGGGGACGGCTGTTTTGTGGGCGATGACTCATGATCAGGTGACAAAAGCAATACCGTGGGAACCACCGACAGAGCTGACCACCTATCCAGGGAGCTTGAAAAACAAATTTGACCCCGATTCAGCCACGAAATACTTGGCTAATTTTTTTCTTTCGTTTGTGGATGAGATGGAAATTGCCATCCTCGCTCTGGGGAAAACGTCTCTTCATGAAGTTACCGCTGCGGATCTCGTCTCTCTCGATGAGATGACGAGTAAAGTGACGAAAGTACCCCTTGCCTATCATTCATCCTCTTCCAGTTAAATTGCTTGATCGACGTACGAATGGGAGGGATTCGTATCGAACAGAGGATTATCCAAATTAAGTCAGCCGCACAGTATCACGGATGGACCATGACGCAGACGTGGGAGCATCTTCTTTTTTTACATTGGGCGATTTCCCCAGCGTCTATCAAAGCGCTCATTCCAGCAGGACTTGAGCTCGATACTTACGATGGCAAGGCATGGATCAGTATTATCCCGTTTTTGCTGAGTGGCGTGCGTTTGCATCGGATGCCATCCGTACCATTCACGACGACTTTCCCTGAAATCAATGTCCGAACGTATGTGAAGGCGAAAGGGAAGACGGGCGTGTATTTTCTTTCGCTGGATACGTCGAATCCGCTAGTGATCAAGATTGCGAAATTTTGGTACCGACTGCCTTATTATCGGGCCCAAATGGCTTTTCATCACCAAGGGGATCGGATCGATTTTACCTCTCGACGTCTATCTGATCTACCTCAGTCTCCCTCGTTCGAAGGCAGCTACCAGCCTCTCGCTGACAGATTTTTCGCCAAAGAGGGAACGCTGATGCATTGGCTGACGGAGCGATACACACTCTTTTGCAGGTGTAACAGAACGAAGCAAATGATGTATGCGGATGTGGTGCACGAGCCGTGGCAGCTACAGGAGGCAGCCTTTCATATTCGTGAAAACGCGATGACCGAAAACCTGTCAATCCCACTCACGGATTCTCCGCATCTAGCACTGTATTCACGTGGGGTACAAAGTCTTGTTTGGCCGATTCGAAGTCTAGCGGATCTATCTTCGAATCAAGGTGGATAGTAGTGACTGATACCAGTACAAAAGGGTATCAGTCTTTTTGATTTGAGGCTTGCCAGACTGACTTTTGGTCGGTAAGATGGGAGGTAGCACTTTTTTTCGTAAAAACAGGAAGGATCTGGTATTTGGTAATGGCTCGAAAAGAACGAATTGGTGAGTTGGAACTGATCCGGGCCTTTGCATTTTTGGCTGTGGTTTATCAGCATGTCATTGGTGTGTATATCCGTGAGCCGGGACTGACAGAGCACGTGTTGATCGTCTACGGAATGTTGTTTCATTTGCTAAAATTCGCTGTACCAGCATTCATTTTCATCACGGGTCTTGTTTTGTTTTACAACTACTCCGAAAAAGTGAACTATATTTCCTTCACGCGTAAACGGATAACGGAGATTTTGGTTCCGTATGGAATATGGTCGGTGGTCTATCTTTACTTGATGGAGAAGCCTTTGGGTGAGGGAGCTGCGTTCGCCTGGAATGTAAGCAAAAATTTCCTGACAGGGACGTCCTCGTATCATCTGTGGTTCGTCGTGATGATTTTTCAGTTCTATCTTTTGTATCCGTTTTGGCAAAGAGTATTTGAACTTTTCCGCAGATTCGTGACCAGCCGCTTACGTCTCGTTGTCGCTCTTGGTGTCTCCGGATTGGTTTATGGGGGCCTCATGTGGTTCTCGGCGAGGTACATCCCGGCGCACGGTTTCCGCTTCGATCTGAATTGGCTTGATACGTATTTCATCAAATACCGCGATCGAAATGCGTTCTATTATTTCTATTACTTTTTGTTCGGTGGCTTGGTCGCTTTCACGCTGCCTGCATTTCGTGCAATTCTGAAAAAACACTGGCAATGGATCATTGTTTCGGTCGGTGTCCTGTACGCAGTCATTGGCTATGAACTTTTGCGTAATTCAGGGCAAGGCCAGATCAATTTAAACGTAGCGACATCCTTGAAACCGTCCATGTTCCTCTATACGATGGCTTGCTTACTGGCTGTGTACGCTCTCTGCCTATGGATGAGCAAAAAGCAGTCCAAATGGACACATTGGCTAGGACTCCTTGGAAAATATTCGTACGGAGCTTATTTGATTCATGCGCTGATCTTGACGTACTTGATGAAGCTTTTGCGCGAGCTTCAACTTTTTCACACGGGCGTGTGGGGAAGTTTGGTAACATTCGTCTTGTGCTCCATTCTTTCTTTTGCCATATCATATGGGCTGGGAAGACTACCGTTTGGTTCCTGGCTGGTGGGCGCAGCAGAGAAAAAGACAAAGAAAATCCCGTCATCTCAAAAAAAATGGCAAAACGCAGGTTAATCGCAAGCAGTTTGGCCAGATGTAGAGAATTGTAGGAGGTTGAAGGGAGAAGCGAGTCGTCATGCTGTTAGCTTACATTCAGTTAGCCTTGGCTATGGCCTTGGTCGGAAGCAACATCTCCATCGGTAAAGAAATTGTTTCCCATGTTCCAGTGTTTTTGTTTTCGGAGCTGCGCTTTTTGCTCGCGATCGTCATCCTATTGCCGCTGCTGGCTATGCGTGGGGAATGGAAAGCTTCTTGGAGCCGTGAGGAAGGCAAGGTGTTATTCTGGCAGTCGTTTTTCGGCGTGTTTCTGTTTAGTATTTGCATGCTGTACGGTGTTCAGTGGACGACTGCTACTGCAGCCGGTATCATTACGAGTACGGTGCCTGCTTGCATCGCTTTGTTTTCGTTCTGGATTCTCAAGGAAAAATTACACGCCAACAGCTTAGTGGCGATCGGTCTTTCAGTGGGCGGCATCGGCTTCATTACGTTCACTGGAGGCGGCGTGGAACAAAACTGGATAAGCATGCTGGGCAATCTGCTCGTATTTTTTGCGGTCGTCAGCGAAGCGCTCTTCACGATTTTCGCCAAAAGACTTTCTGGGAAAATTACGCCTTTCCAAATGACGGCCGCGATAAATGTCATCAGCTTTGTCTTGTTTCTCCCGTTTGAGATTTGGGAAAGCTTGCGGTTTGATTGGAGCGCCGTACCTGCAAATGTATGGTGGCTTCTTGTGTACTATGCGTTTACGGCAAGCATCTTATCCTTCTTTCTCTGGTACAAAGGAGTGGAGAAGGTGGAGGCTTCGAAAGCTGGCTTGTTCACCGGAATGATGCCGATAAGTGCTGCTCTCGTGGCTGTCTTTTTCTTGAACGAAGCATTTACTTGGATGCATGGAGCGGGAATGATTCTTGTGCTCGCCTCCATTTTTATCGGTACACAGCAGCCGCGGCGTATGCGTTCGTCAATGGAAAGCTAATAGAAATAGCATGATAGAAAGGTCTCGGAAACCCTCGCATTTACACTTTGTGAGTATCCGGGGCTTTTTTTGAAAGAAAACGAAAAGCGCCCTGACACGAGGCCAAGACGCTTTTGCAATAGTGGTAGTTACATTTATTTGGTTAATGCATTTTCCAAATCTTTTACACCGCTGTAGACCAATTCGAACAAGTCAGCAATGTTTTCTTCTTCAATGCAAGAGAAGGCAATGCGCAGATCGGTTTGACCGAGAGCGATCGTACCGACGCCATACTGTTCCAGCAAGTGCTGGCGCAATGTTTCCGCTTCGACAGTCTTTAGCTTGAGGCACATGAAGTAGCCGGAGTTGAATGGATAGTAAGTCCACACGTCATTGTATTTTCCGGTGTCGAGCACTTCCTTGACACGGTTGGCACGGCCTTTCATGATATCGAATTTCTCCTGCTTCTGTGCTTTGTACTCCGGAGCAGTGATTGCGTGCAGTACGAACGTTTGGGAAGGATGCGATCCGCTGGAAAGAGTCGCGCGGATGATTCCCATTGTCTTTTGCTCCAAAGCGCTGAGCAAGTCGCTGGATGGAGATGCATACGTAATGAAGCCAACACGGAAGCCCCATACGTAATCTTCTTTGGTAGCGCCATCTACTTTTACAGGCAGAATGCGCGGGTGAACGTCGCACAGGCTAGCGAAGAGAGATTCGTGCATTGAGTCCTCGAAGAACAAGCCGAAGTACGCGTCATCCGTCACCGCGACAATATTGATTCCAGCTTCAGCGCCTTCTTTGAGTGCAGCGACGATTTGTTTTCCTTCCTCTGGACCAGGTGTATAGCCAGTTGGGTTATTCGGGAAGTTGAGTACGACGATGGCTTTGCCTTTGTCTTTTTGTGCGAGAATGGCATCACGCAAAGCAGAAGCATTAAATTTCATCTCGTCGTTATACAATGGGTAGTAGACCATTTCTGCACCACGGCGGATCGAAAAGGTAAGCTCGTAGTTTTCCCAGTTTTTGTCCGGGATGATGACACTGTCGCCGCTGTCAGCGAACAAGTCAGATACGATGCTCAGGCCATGCGTCAATGCGTTTGTAACGATTGGGTTACTAAAGGTATGGTTAGCCAATGAAGGCTGTTCCTCGATCATTTTTTTACGCCATGCTGCACGCAGCTCAGGCTTTCCTGCTGGGGGAGCATATTCGTAAATATCTTTTGGCTGGTAAGCAGACAGATTATCCTGGATGACCTTAAGATGCATCGGTTGACCGTTTTCCAGTGCAATCCCGATGGTTGCGTTGTACTTTTTCGCTTTTGCTTTCGCTTCTGCCGACTGGCTGAGAATCCCCTCTTTTGGGAAATAAATCAGCTTGGCGATATTGGACAGCATTTCATATACGTGTGGGTTTTCGCGTTGGATAGTTTCGTTCAGCGTTGATGCTAATGAATGCATGGTAGCCTCCCTTTTCATATACAAACATCTATCTTTACCAATAAAGATAGCGTATCTACATGCATTTGTCACCCTTGCCCAGTGGGATATTTCAGATTTTGCAAGGTTCCTTTTGACAGCGGCGACCTGATTTGCTACTTTGAAATCGAAAACTGAGTAATGCGGGAGGGAGAAGGAAATGGCTGAACGCATGATCGTTCGCCTGGGAGACCCTATCTTGCGTGAAACTTCAAAAAGAGTACCATCCATTACTCCACAGGTTGAAAAGATTTTGGATGATATGGCCCAAACGATTTACGCTGCGAAAGGTCGAGCAGGCTTGTCTGCGATCCAGATTGGCATCCCGAAGCGTTTAGTTGTGATGGATTGCGGCAGCGGCTTGATTGAACTGATCAATCCGGTGTTGATGGAAAAATCAGGTGAGCAGGTAGGGCAAGAAGCTTGTCTTTCGATACCGGGTGTATTTGGAATCGTTCGTCGGGCGAATTATGTCAAAGTTCAGACGTTGAACCGCCAAGGAGAAACAAAGACAATCGAAGCCGAAGATTTCCTCGCTCGGTGTATTCAGCACGAGATGGACCATTTGGAAGGAATTTTGTTTATTGATCATACGGAAGAGATTTATTCGGCAAAAACGGGAAAGAAATTGAATTACGAGGATTTACACCGGATACATGCTAAACGTAGAAAAAAGCGTGGGAAATAAACAGAGCATAAACAGCAAGGAGATTAACTCATGAAGCGTTGGAATATTATGTTGACAGGCTTTGGAACAGTAGGACAGCACGTAGCCAGACTGCTGGAGCAGCGACGGGACCGATACCGCGAGCTTTATCAAGCGGATGTCAGACTCGTGGGAGTCGTTCGTTCGGCTTCCGGTCTCTACGATGAGAACGGAATCGATTCAGGAAAATTGGAAGACTATGCTCATACAAAACAAGCAAGGCACCCATCATGGAACGCGCTGGCATTTATCAAATCGGTTCAAGCGGATGTGCTCATCGAGGCTGGTCCATCTGAAAAAGAGGGAGGGCCAGGACTTACTTTTATTCGATATGCATTGGAAAATGCTATCCATGCAATCGCGATTTCAAAAGGCGCGCTTGTTGTCGATTATGCTGGCTTAGCCGCTCTAGCCAAAAAACATGGCGTCGCGTTGAAAGTCAGTGGGGCAACAGCAGCTGCTCTACCGACGATCGATCTATTGCAATATAACTTGGCAGGCTGTGAAGTGAAGCGAGTCGAAGGCATTTTTACGGGAACGACTAACTTCGTGCTCACAAAAATGATGGAAGAGGGGCTCACCTGTGCGGAAGCAGTCGAGCTCGCGCAGAAAATGGGGATTGCCGAACCGGACCCTTCTTACGATATCGATGGTTGGGATACAGCTTCGAAGCTCACGATCTTGGCAAACGCCGCTTTTGGCGCGCAAGTAAATCTGACCGATGTCACACGCGCAAGTATTCGCGAAATAACCTCGTTACAAATCGAGACGTGGAAAAAGCATACGAAGATCCCCAAGCTGATCGGAAGTATCCAAAAGGAAGCAAATGGTACACTTTCGGTAGCAGTGGAGCTTTGTGCAGTGGATCATACTCATCCATTTGCATCTGTATCAGGTACGACAAAAGCCATACGGGTTGAAACAGATGTCATGGGGGATTTATTCGTCGTTGGAGGAAAATCAGATCCTGTTGCGGCAGCAGCGGCTGCCTTAAAAGACCTTGAACATATCATTAGCAGATAGGCTCATTTGCATGTGCTTCCAGTGTTCCTTAGGAATGAGTCGTTTACAACCGCGAGCATACTAGGGGTGCACCACAAAAAAACGGCAAGGGGGCCATACGGATGAACCAATCGTCTGATGTCAATGCCGAGCTGCAGCAAGTATCTGCTTACCCAACCAAGCAAAAAATGAATCAAAAGAATGTCGCTTTGGTAAATGAGCAGGATAGCTGCTGTTGCACCCCCAAAAAGCAGGCATCCGAAGCACAACAGGAATAATGCCTACACGAAAAAGCCGGGTCTCGATTAAGAGACACCGGCTTTTCGTTTCGTGCAATGCTTTTTATCCGATAAATTCTTGTACCCAGTAGCCATTTGTGAAGCCTACACCAATTTTTGTGAACGCAGGGTTCATAATGTTTTGGCGGTGGCCTTCACTGTTCATCCATTGTTGCATAACTTCTTGTGGACTCTGTTGACCCATGGCGATATTCTCACCTGCAGTCGAGTACTGAATGCCATACTGCTTCATCATTTCAAATGGGGAACCGTACGTTGGGCTGTTGTGGTCAAAATAGTTGTTAGAAGACATATCTTGTGCTTTTGCCAACGCTACTTTGGACAGTGCTGCATCCATTTGAACAGGCTTGAGACCTGCTTTTGCACGTTCTTGGTTCACCAAATCCGCGACTTGTTTCGCAAAATCACCCGTTTTTCCTTGTTCCACTTGAGTTGCTGGAGCGGCAGGCTGAGCGACGTTTTTGCTAGGCTGCGCTGGGGCAGCTTGAACTGGTGTTTGTTGCACCGGCTTTGCAGGTTGCATCGGTGTCATTGGCTGTTGTACTGGCATTTGTTGTCCAGGGGCAAAGCCTTGTTTTTGTTGAAAGAAGTTCCAAAATTGCTGGGAATTTGGAGCTTTTTGGAATTGTGGCATATAATATTGGAATTGTCCGCCAGGAACAGGGCAATTAGAAGCAGCCGAAGCAGAAGTAGCAAACCCTGTCAAAGCCAAGCCCAGACCAAGAGTCATCGCGATTGTAACAGAACCAAAACGTTTCATTAAACAAATCTCTCCTTTTTTTTGCCTACGAGGTTAGTTGTCGGATTCGGATTGAGGAAACAAC
Organism: Brevibacillus sp. DP1.3A; assembly: GCF_013284245.2. Classification (NCBI taxonomy): domain Bacteria; kingdom Bacillati; phylum Bacillota; class Bacilli; order Caryophanales; family Paenibacillaceae; genus Brevibacillus; species Brevibacillus sp. DP1.3A. The sequence goes on from NZ_CP085876.1 coordinate 3,263,551, forward strand.
CCTACGCCAGTTCGGCGATTCACCCCAATGTGGCATATCTCATCCACAAAAAAGTCCCCCGCACTTCCTTTTCAAGAGGAAGTCTCGGCTTATTTCGTTTGGCATGAACAACGATATCAGACAATCCCAATCGAAATAAAGGAGTAATATATGGCAAATAGCTAGAAGCGTTGTTAAATAAGGCTCATTTCGATTCGTTTGATTGTTCCTTCCATGCGGTTAAACCGCCTTCCAATGCATTTGCTTGAAAACCATGCTCACGAAGAAGAGCGGCAGCTTTTTGCGCTTTGTTACCTGTTGTACATACAGTAACAATTTGCATATTTTGCGCAAGTTTCTCGGTTTCTTCATCGAATGGCTTGTCCTGTTCCTTCATTAGAAGATAGGGGGCGTTACGTGTCGATGCGTTTTCATGAACGAGGCTGCCAGAAATAAATTTTTCGGCGTCGCGTACGTCCAATAAAAGTACGGGCACTTTCTTTTGAAGCAATTCGGATAATTGAATGGTTGTCAAAGTATGATTTTGCAATGAAATCCCTCCCAATGCTATTGTAACAGAGTACCGCCATCTCCAGTATAAGGGTGAACGGTTGCTTTTATTGGACAACCATGGTAGAATGAGGTTGCTACTTGAAAAATTGATACCTAAAATTCATCGAGGTGTATGCTGATGGATAACATTTTTGAATCCCCGATTCACACTGGCGCGGTCATCGGAGCCGCAAGGATGGAAGAGAGGAAGGGCTTTCATTGTTTTAGGTTTTCAAAAGGTTTTGTTTTTTATTTTGCAGTTCCGTCCTATGACATTCGCATATTTGCTGAGTAGGTAAAATTCACATATCATGAAGGCGTATCATTGCACATGATTTGGTATTTCTTCATGATATGTGAGCTTTATTTGCTTCGGTAAATATGACTAGCATATTCAAATTGAATTTTTGGAGGTTTTTTTAAATGCAAACGAACGGAACAGTAAAATGGTTTAACGCAGAAAAAGGTTTCGGTTTCATTCAAGTAGAAGGCGGAGACGATGTATTCGTACACTTCAGCGCAATCCAAGGTGACGGTTTCAAAACTTTGGACGAAGGTCAAAAAGTTCAATTCAACATCGTTCAAGGCAACCGTGGCCCACAAGCTGAGAACGTAGTAAAACTGTAAGTCTCCTTTTAAAAGAAACTGTCCTTTCGAGGGCAGTTTTTTTGTCGTGGTCATAAAAGTAAAAAGGCGTTGGGATAGTCCCCAGCGCCTTTTCCTGCATGCGAATGGTTTAAAAAAGGAACTATGGCGTCCCACCATAATTCCTCATTTTCTTCCTACAAAATAGTTAAATACAAGTTTCGATTTCGACAGTTTGGAATTGACTGTCAAGAACTGAAAGACCGACCACTTGACCGCCGCCGATGGAAGTACGGCCATAAGTGGTGAGAAGGACATTTCTGTTGTTTTCTGCTACGGTAAGGCGAACTTCATAGTGGAAAGAAGCGGGGACCAGCGCATTGAAAGCAGTGCGAGTATTCGCAGGGATAAATTGCGTGATGTCAAGCAAGGTGCTAACTGGATTCGTTTGCGTAACTGCGTTACCCCAGTTCAATACTTGCACACGTACTTCAACTTCTTCTGTGTTCAGATTTACCAGGTCGAGGTGAGCAGTGAGAGCAACAGCGAGGTTGTTTTGCAAAATACCAGTCGTTCTCACAGTATTTCTTTTTGGGCGTCTGTGACTTCTTTTTTCCGTAACACCTTGATCGTCGTCGTATTCGATTTCAGACATCCATGTTCACTCCATTCTTGTGTAAACTAGTGGGACAATAATACGATATTGTTTCTTGCCTTGATTTGTAACGGCGAACGTAAGGGGACGAGTAACTATTTTTGATAGAGGATGGTGGAGGTTTTGGGAGAAACGCCTGTATGCAAACAACTAGACTATACGGCACGATTTGATTGGGGATACGAAGGAGTGGAACAGGTCGGTGCAGCATCGGATACAATCGTCATTATCGATGTGCTCTCCTTCAGCACGTGTGTCGATATCGTAACGGGACGTGGAGGCATCGTCTATCCTTATCAGGTAAAGGATGAGTCAGCCGTAGCATTCGCTAAACAAAAAACAGCGCTGCTCGCTGGAAAACGCGGAGAACCAATCTCACTTTCACCCGTCTGTCTGAAAACGGTTCCGATGGGAAGTAGAATGGTGTTACCCTCGCCAAACGGATCGACCTGTACCGTGTTGGCAAAGAAAACTGATGCGAAGGTAATCGCTGCGTGCTTGCGAAATGCACCATCCGTCGCCAGATACATACAGCAGCAGAAAGGAACCGTAACGGTCATCGCTTGCGGCGAACGGTGGGGAAATGGAGCATTGCGGCCGGCTATTGAGGATATGATTGCGGCAGGTGCGCTGCTTTACGGATTGGAGGGATATCGATTGTCACCAGAGGCCGAAATGGCGGTGGCAGCCTTCCGATCGGCCAAAGATCATCTTCCCGCTTACTTGCAGAAATGTGCTTCCGGCCAAGAACTGATCAACATGGGGTACCCGGAAGATGTCGCACTTGCAGCGGAATGGAATCAGAGTTACACGGTTCCCGTGCTTAACGATGATTTTGCTTACGAAGCTATTTAGTCTTTTCGCATAAAGAATCCCTCATTCGGTAACCATGGTTATGAACCACACATGAGAAAAACTGGACAGGGAGGATTCATATGGATGACAACAGCAAGTCCATTTACCAGTCAGAAGAAAATATCCTGACGAATCGCCAAGGCCATCCGATTACAGACAACCAGAACCTGCGGACCGTTGGAAATCGCGGGCCAACCGTCCTGGAGAATTACGACTTTCTGGAAAAAATCACACATTTTGATCGGGAGAAAACACCTGAGCGTGTCGTGCATAGCCGAGGTGCAGGAGCACATGGCTATTTTGAAGCGTATGGAACCGTAGGAGATGAGCCGATTTCTACGTATACGAGGGCGAAGCTGTTTTCGGAGCGGGGGCAAAAAACGCCTGTGTTTGTACGGTTTTCTACGGTTATTCATGGCACACATTCACCCGAGACATTGCGCGATCCCCGTGGGTTTGCGGTGAAGTTTTATACAGAGGACGGGAACTGGGATCTGGTTGGCAATAACCTCAAAGTTTTTTTCATTCGGGATGCCATGAAGTTTCCTGATCTTGTACATGCGTTCAAGCCTGATCCTGTCACAAACATTCAAGACGTGGAACGGATCTTTGACTTTATCTCGAACACGCCTGAGGCCATGCATATGATCACGTTTTTGTTCTCCCCGTGGGGAATACCAGCGAACTATCGGCAAATGCAAGGCTCTGGCGTAAACACGTACAAGTGGGTAAACCACGAAGGAAAAGCGGTCCTGGTCAAATACCATTGGCAGCCATTAACGCAAGGGATTAAAAATTTGACACAAAAACAGGCGGAAGAGATCCAAGGGAAAAACTTTAATCATGCCACACAAGACTTGTATGGAGCGATTGAGCGAGGAGAATATCCGGAGTGGGAAATGTGCGTCCAGATTATGAGTGATGACGATCACCCAGAGCTCGATTTTGATCCGCTTGATCCAACGAAAATATGGCCCGAAGATCAATTCCCGTTTCTTCCTGTAGGTAAAATGGTATTGAATAAAAACCCGGATAACTATTTTGCAGAGGTCGAGCAAGCAGCTTTTGGGACAGGTGTTTTAGTGGATGGACTTGATTTTTCTGATGACAAGCTACTGCAAGGAAGGACCTTCTCCTACTCTGACACGCAACGTTATCGGGTTGGCTCCAACTATTTGCAGCTTCCGGTCAACGCTCCCAAAAACCATGTCGCTACCAACCAGGAAGGCGGTCAAATGCTGTACCGTGTAGATCGGACGCAGAGGCATATTAACTATGAGCCATCGACGATTGGCGGATTGCAGGAAGCCAAGCAAGCAGCTCCTGATCATCAGCCAGAAGTGGTAGGGAAGGTCGTACGTCAAAAGATTGATCGCACCAACGATTTCAAACAGGCGGGAGAACGTTATCGCCTCTTGGAAGACTGGGAAAGAGAAGACCTCATAGTCAATCTGACGGATGCACTCCTCTCCTGTGATCGTCGCATTCAAGAGAAAATGCTTGGCTACTTCTCGCAATGTGACGAAGAGTACGGCCAGCGTTTGAAAGCTGGAATCGCTCAAGGCAATGGCGGAAACAGCAAAGAGATGGGCGGGCCGATGGGCGCAACGAATCCCGGAGCGGCAGTCAAGGAAGCCGAACAGAAGTCCCGTCCGTCTAAGCCTTACTGATGACCCGAGTCAACAACAAGACAGAAAGAACAGACGAGCTTTGCCGAATTCATGGTAAAGCTCTTTTTTGTATCCGGGTGCCATTTGACTTAACAATCACATTCTCCCATTTTTTCACCGTTACGGATTTTACAGCTGACAATTTCGCGGAACTCCTTATCGAAACTGGGTTGAAGCTATTGCCGAGCGAGGAAGAGGATTATACCTTTTTACGTGTCTTCAATCAATTTCTGCTATCTGTCAGTCAAAAAGAGAAGTACCGTGACAAGCTGCGGCTGATGCAAGAAGATTTTTTGCAGGGCTTTACCTCCTTATTGGAGCGAGGGAATGAGCTAGACCAGAGGGATATCTGGACTGAAACAGTGAGAAGCGTACTAAAGTAATCGAAAAAACAGTGACGCAATTCGATTTTCCAGCGTCTTACAATTGGTTACATTAGACGATGGCGAGGAGATTCATGATGGTACGAAGAGAGAAATGGGTAGCATTATTGAGCTATACCGCGGTACTCTCCCTATTGACGACAAGTGGGATCGTTGCTGCATCCCCCGCGAAGGCAGTTTCCCAAAAAGTAGAAGTATCGACTGGTAAGACGGGCAATACCGAGGTGAAGCTACAGGCTTGCAGTCAAGATGATGCGATAGCGGATGTTTCGGACACGACGATGAAGTCCTGGAAACCATTGGAGAATAGGCCGGTACTGGAAGGGATTACTGCCATTGCAACAGGCGTAATTTTTGATGAAGCAGGCTATGGGTGGAGGCCAGGCATTTCGTATGCCTTTACAGGGGATGGGCAAGTGTGGAAATGGGGCTATCAATCAGACAAAAAGTATGATCCGCACAAGCTAGCAGGGATCAAAGATGCCAAACAAGTCATGACGGATTATGTCCTCACGGGCACCGGTGAAGTCTGGCAGATCGATGAGAAGAAAGCACCAGAAAAACTGGCCGGTCTGGATAAAATCAAGAACATTCAGCAGCTCGACCTTCATGAAGGCGTACTCTTTTTACTAAAAGAAGATGGTACGGTACTGAAATGGGAAGAAGGAGCGAAAGCAGCAGAGAAGGTGACGAAGCTATCGAAAATCCGTGACATGTATAGCTCAGCCTTTTCCTTATTTCTAGTAGATGACCAAGGGAAGCTTCTTTATCTCGATGGCAAAACCGGAGAGCTGAACACAGAAAATCTGCAGGTAATGGATATCCCAGGGAAAGTAAAACAGGTAGCCGTCGATTACACGGATCGCGCCTTGATCCAAACAGAAAAGGGCGAAGTGTATAGCTACAATACAAAAGAAAACGAAAAAGTAGTACGTGCCGCTCATGCAGATGGTGCCACGCGGATGGCAGTTGGCGGAGAAGGATTGTACTTGGTCGTAAAAGCGGACGGAACTGTTTGGGGCTGGGGACATAATACACATGGAATGCTCGGAGTGAATCTGGAAAATGAGCTAGAGGAGCCTGTCAAAATAGCAGGTCTTGCCGATATTACAGACGTACAAGCGGGCACCGACCATGTGATTGCTCTCGATAAAAAAGGAAACGTCTATTCATTTGGCAGCAATATGACAGGACAGCTGGGACGAATCCCTGTTGCCTTTGACAAATGGACAGAATTGGGCGAATTACGTGATGTAAAACAGGTAGTAACTGAGCTGGATCGACCGTACTTCGTTCGTAAGGATGGTTCTGTCTGGAGTTTTGGCGCGGATCGAATGCCATATGAAGTGAAAGGACCTACGAAAGTAAACACATTGGATAGCATCCTGGATTCTCCGGTTACCTTGAATGAGAACGGACAAATCCAGTTGTGGAGCAGTGGATTTAGCAGCTGCGAAACATTGGCGTTGCCTTCTCGGATCAAGGATTTCGTTGGTGGGGAGGAGCATCTCTTGTTGCGTACGGAAGATGACAAATTCCTGACTGTAGAATTCAGCCATGATTCCGCCGAACGCGGAGGGGTCTATGTCATCACGAACTTGCGCCCAAAAAAAGTGGAAACTCTTAAGATAGATTCAAAATTGGCAGCGGATGTGACCAAGCTTTATGCCAATCTTTATACGTTTTTTGCTGTGACGAAAAATGGTCATGTATTGTACGCAGAACGGAAGAATGATGAGCCGTTCACTTCATTTGCACCAATAGCTGGTTTGGAAGGAATTCGGGAGCTTGCACCTGAGTATTTTGTCCGTTATACAAAGGATATCGCACCAGTTTGGGCGATCAACGGAGCAGGCAAGGTTCAGGAAATTCAGGCTTACCCTGAGAGCGAAGGAAATGACGCAGGAGCTATCAAAGTGAAGCTGGAATCCAAAACGGAAGAAGGCATTGCCATGATGAGCGGACGTTTGCGGATTACCAAGGATGGGCAAATCTTCGAACATGAATGGGAACCGCTTAAAAAGCAAAAAGTGGCTGCACCTGTTAAACTAATTTCTTCTTCGTACGACTATGCGATCGAAGGACCAGGCTCGCACTACCATGTGCTGGTCACCGAAAATGATAAGATCGTATTGATTGGGGATAATCCATACGGAAAAGGTGAGCGACAACCAGATATGGTGAGACAATAAAAGACTGGAAGAAACGGCACAGTGGGAGCATTCATTTCCACTGTGCGTCTTTTTTGCCGTTTTTTGCGCATGCATCATTTGTTATCGTTCATCGTTTTAGCACGTCTCATGATTCCCGTGCTACCGGAGAGTTCATTTAGCCTCTTTACCTGGATTTCCTTGGCAAGTAACGGGATATCGGTCACCCCGCAGCTCTCTTCCTCTATCGAGCCAGAAGTGACATAAAGTGACGTTTAAAGAATGAAAAGCGGAGGTGCAACAGCAATTGGTAGCTGCTCTGGTAAAGGAAAAGGCGATTGATCTGAAAAAATAGCGGGAACATTTAGAGTCTGCACATAAATCGTGCAGACTCTTTCCTTTTACCTGAGGGGCAGTATTCATCATTGTCATGGATAAACATGGAGGACAATGTAGAATTATGTCGAATGAATATTTATGAATAAGCTTGAGCCTATACGTACGTTGGTTCTATGGAAAGGGAGAATCTATGTAAATGCAGAAGTCATCAAATCCGTCCAAGGAAAACAGCGTTACATGCCGCCAACCGTCGATTTCGCCGGCAGACGATTCTGCACGGATTTTAATAGAAGGAAACACCGAAGTTATCGCACAAATGAACATGATTAACTTGACGGAAGAGGATTTGCAGCTAATCGCAGCGTTTCGCCCTGTCATTGAGACTGAAATTGAGCAGATTACTTCTTCTTTTTATGATTCGATTCTCCATGTGGACTCTTTGAAACAAATTGTGATGGAGCATACAACCGTGGAACGTTTACGTCAAATCATACAGAATCATTTAATCGAATTGTTTGACGGACGGATCGATCCTGCTTTCATTGAAAAACGCATGAGGATTGCGATGGTTCATCAAAAAATCGGGCTTCCTCCCAAGTGGTACATAGGTTCTTTTCAAAACCTGTTAGGCACGCTTATGCGAATTATCGATGATCGGAAAGAAGTTTATCCTGACTCAAAAAAACTGGCACAAGCCATTACAAAGCTGCTCAGCTTTGAGCAGCAATTGGTTCTGGAGGCATATGAAGACCAGACACGTATGTTGGAGCAGCGCACCAAGTCAATGATTGAATACCAGGCGTTTCACGATGATTTAACCGGCTTGCCGAACAGAAGGAAGCTTCATCAAGCCTTGCAAGAGGCAATTGTTAGCAATAGCGAACGGGGTACGCGATTTGCGGTGCTTGTACTGGACATCGATTGTTTTAAAATGATCAATGACTCTCTGGGCCATACGTACGGGGATCGTTTTTTGCAAGAAGTGGGTGATCGGATCAAAAAAAGCGCGGAAGGATTCGATGTCACGATTGCCCGTATGGGTGGTGATGAGTTCACAATGATCTGCCAAAATGTTGAAGGTGTTCATGAGTTTTCGACATTGGCTGATCGGGTGGTTAAGGAAATGGAGATCCCCTATTTCGTGCAAGGAAAAGATTATTACGTCTCGGCGAGTATTGGTGTAGCCGTGTATCCCGATCACGGATGCTGTGAGGAGCACTTGCTCAAAAATGCTGATGCTGCCATGTACGAAGTGAAGAAAAACGGGAAAAACGGATTTCGTTTTTTACCAATGAGCTCGATGACCAAGTGTTGATGCGAATGGAATTGGAGAGGGATTTGAGAAAAGCGACCCGATAAAAGGAATCCTGTCACCTGGTGTGTTCATCCCCATCGCGGAGGAAACGGGCTTGATCTTTGAGATTGGCACGTGGACATTGAAGGAAGCAATCTTCATGCCGGTGCGTGAACGTTTTGATCATCCTCTGTAAAGCATTTCTAAACAGTCGATGGAATCATTTTGAAATTATTGATACAATGATGAGAGTCCCTTCGGGGGCTATTTTTTTAAGGAGGGTTTTTCCGATGAAGAACATTACGTTCATCAAACATGTCTATGAAAAGCAACTGGGGGGTGAAATCTACTATGAACCCTAGTATTTTGAATGGCACCAGAAATCATCTGATCAACCAGCTTGTCTTTTTTGACGAGCAGTATTCACTCTTTTACGATCAATATGTACGGAACTACGGAAAAGAAAAGCAAGCCATCGATGAGATTGTCGAGCGTTACAAGCAAACACTAGAAAGCCTTTTGGCAAAAGAAGATACTGCACTCTTTCAATCGCTTAAAGCAATTAGTTTATTAGGTAGCAGTGTAAAAGTGCTATTTGAAGAAGATCAATTTGAGGAGTCATTTACTGTAGTTTATCCCACAGACATTGACCCGGATAACAACAGAATTTCATTCTTATCGCCCATAGGCAGGCAACTGCTGCTAGCGTCTCCAGACGATTCTGTTGTGCTGGAAAGTCCGGTTGGCAGGCAACAGGTGCAGGTTCGGGAGATAAGCTTTACATATATGGGGGGATTCTCGTCACCTTAGAAATCTACCCATCGCATCGATCATATGAGAAGACACTAGCATGATGTTAGTGTCTTTTTTTTGTCCATTCTAGTAAAATGCAAGAAAAGTAAGCCGTGCGTACAGGAGGAAAGACGATGAAAATAATTGCCTGCCCAACATGTGAGCAAGACGTACAATGGGATATGAATCGCCTGCAGAAGCTGGAGGAGCGGTGGGTGATAGCTTGCGAAAAATGCGGCGACCAGTTGTTCAACGTGTCAGAGGAAGAAAAGGAAATGATTCTTGAAGGCATGCGATTGACGGAAGCGTATGTACCAAATATCATCAATGCTTATCCGATTGCTATTCCTCGTAATTAAACTGCCATTCGATACCAAATCGATCGACGACACTTCCATAGCATTTGCTCCATAACGCCTCTTGCAGTTCCATTCTGACCGTCCCGCCCTCTTTTAATAGAACGAGCGAATGTCCTCAACACGAAAATAGATGAGTAAAAATAATTCAAGAGTCACGGAAAAATGAGTCCAAAGACGCTAGCGATTTGTTGGTGTCTTTTTCTATTTATTCAGGTAAAATTTAGTCGAACGATATTTCTGAAAAATAGAGTGAGAAGAAGGGATTTCATGATTGTTTTTGGGATGATGATTTGCATTTGGTTGTTATCACTTTGGTTGCAGCCGATCCTACAACCTTATGTGGAGGCTTTTCTGCTCTTTTTTTATGGGGACAGATATGAAGCGTACATTCCTTATGAAATGACAGCCTTACATTATGTGGTGAATGCCATGACACTTGGTTTCATCCTTGGCCTGCCACTTGAAATCAAATACAAAAGGGCAAAATCAAAAGGGCTCAAGAAGCTCAAGTTTCTTGAAAGCCTCGAGTCCGAGAATATCCTGTTTATTCTTTCCCTTGCGCGTGATCAGCAGGGTTATGTGACGGCAGCGGATATCGCGTCCCAATCTGCTCTTACCATACAAAGAGCGCAAGATATTTTAAATAAGCTTCAAAAAGATGGTTTCGCTGACCTAAGTGTAACCGAGAAGGGTGACATTCTCTATTATTTCGCGGGCTTTACTGAAGGTGAGGAATGAGCGACGAATGAATAAATTTTTAGGTAGCTTGGTGATTCTTTTTGTTATTGGCGTTTTTCTCATACTTGCTTTGCTTACTGGTTATTTTGTCATTGATGGCATCTATCAAATCTTAGACAACACAATCTTTTTAGCAATCTTCATGAGTCTCATTTCTATTGGTTACGCGGTCTTCTACTTGGAAGGCAAGAGGCTGGCCAAAAAGCAAATGCAACGAACACAGCAAGCACTTGCAATGACTGTCGCCAATCGTAATCATGGAGTCGTCTCTGTTGCATCATTTGCTCTGGAATCGCAGTTACCGCTATCGCGGTGTGAACAAATTCTGAGAGAAATGGAACAACGAAAGGTTCTGAGCACGTCCTCCATGCCTGGCAAGATGACCGTGTATCAGTTGGATGATCACGTATACGGACATATGCCTTATGAAAGTGGAGACAACGAGGAGGCTGATGATGAGGAAACACAAAAGTTGGAACGAACGCAGCGCATACGCAAAAAAAGAATCGTCCGTGCTGTATTCATTACAGTCATCGGCACATTGGTTGTGATCTCCGAAGAACAGATCGTAGTAAACATGAGAGAGTATCTCTCTGCTGCAATTGTTGCACTTATCTTTCTCGTTTTGATCGGACGTTACCTATTGTCCTCCCATCGAAAAGAGGATCAACGGCATTCGGAACACGATGTTCTGACGTATGTCATAGATAATGAAGGGGAACTCAATCCGAAAGAGATTCCTTATTATACGAATGAAAGTTATCAATCGATGGAGCCCACGATCGATAAATGGCACAAAAGCAACTACTGCTCGATTACGCATCAAGAAGATGGTGGAATCATCTATCTCTTTCCGAATTATAAGGATGAGTCGGAAGTGTACAAATACGACGATGATTATGATTCGATCCCTGCATGGATCGATAAAAGGTCGAGATTTCTGCTGTTTTGCTGTTTAGCATTTGTCTTCAGCTATGTAGGCGGATATGCCCTAGTACATTGGAACAGCCTTATCTTCATTCTCGCTTGTACCATCATAGGAGGGATCTACGGTCATTTTGCCCTCTCACAAAAATCGGAGCTAGAGAGAATGGAGCGAATCGCACTGCAAGTAGCGACGAAGAAGGGCGGTGCTTTAGCAGTTTACGAGTTGGCTTACAATGCCAGGATCACCATGGATGAAGCAGCAACGTTATTAGAAAAATGGGAGCAAACGAGCATTGCGAGAAAAGTGTACTCGGAGGAAGGCGCGCCAGTTTACATGGTGAGTGGCCTGGTTTCCAAAGAACAAAGACTACGGTCGGAGCATGTTTGAATACACTCCCATAATCTGCACATACTACCAATCACGAAAACAATCACAACCAGAGGTGAACAGCAATGGCACGTTCGAATTCCTTGGTGTATGGACAAGCTCGTGCAGCACTTGACCAATTAAAGTACGAGATCGCTGCTGAATTTGGAGTCGAGTTGGGTGCAGATACGTCGGCACGCCAAAATGGCTCAGTTGGTGGAGAGATGACGAAGCGTTTGGTACAATACGCGGAACAGCAAATGTTTCGCCTGTAATCCCTTCTTGTGAGGGATTTTTCTTTCGCTTACATTTGACCGAGATATGGCGTATAGTTAGGGGAGAGCGACGAGACAGTCGCAAGGAACGAAGAACAGCAATAGGGGGATTCTTGGCTTGAATAGCGACAATTTGCATAACTGTTTGTTTTTCACTTCCAATCGATTATCCCGTGTGATCACGAAAATGGCGGAAGAATCCTTCCAGCGTTATGGATTTTCTCCTACTCATGCGTATCTCATGTTGGCTGTAAACGAAAAGGAGAAGGTGACCCCGACCCAATTAGCGCAAATTCTTCATATGACACCATCAACGATTACGCGTTTTGTCGATAAGCTGGTTGGAAAAGGATTTCTGGAGCGAGAAGTAGAGGGGAAAAACATCTTCGTTTTACCTACGAAAAAAGGGCGAGAAGCTCAGGTGAACATAGAAGAAGCCATTACAGATATGTACAAAAACTATGTGGCATTGATTGGAGAAGCTCAGGCAAAATCAGTCACACAGATGATTCACGAGACAGTCGAAATGCTGGAAAAGAACGAGTCGGAGTCTTAATTCCAGCATTTGTAAGGAGCGGGATGGTTGACAGTGCTCTGTCATTTTGTTAATTTGTATGTACAAACAAATAACATTTGGAGGAAATTCATGAAAACTCTCGTCATCGCAGTACACCCTACTATGTCTCAATCTCGTATCAATAAAGCATGGAAGGAAAGGATGCAAAAAGAAGAAAGCGTAACGGTTCACGATTTATACGCTGCCTATCCCGATTTCCAGATCGATGTTGAACAAGAGCAAAAGCTGATGCAAGAGCACGATCGTATCGTCTTTCAATTTCCGCTTTACTGGTACAGCACACCAGCCCTTTTGAAACAGTGGCAGGATGCTGTGTTGACGTATGGTTGGGCTTACGGATCTGAAGGAAACAAGCTGCATGGAAAAGAGCTTCTCCTCGCGATTTCTACGGGCGGACCTGAGGAAGCTTATCAGCGTGAAGGATACAACTACTATTCCATCAGCGAACTGATCAAACCGCTGCATGCGATGGCGAATTTAACGGGATTGAAATTCTTGAAACCATTCTTGTTCCAAGGGGTATTGGGCGTTTCAGATGAGCAAATTCAGCAGAGTGCAGAAGAATATGTGGCTCATGCACTGAACGCTTCCATGGAGCCCGTAGGAAAATAGTCAGACACGAGAGACGATGAGAAAGTTTTCATCGTCTTTTTTGTGTTGCTTGAAGTGGTTCTGGGTGCCCCAGCAAAAATCCTTGACCAACAGGTACCCCAAGTGCCAAAGCGACAGATAAGTCCTCCGGCTCCTCGATTCCTTCCAGTACAAGCTGCGTTTGATCCTGGCAGTATTGGACGAAAAGTGAGACGAGCTTTTGCTTATTCGGCAGGGAGGACAATTGCTTACCGAAGTACCTGTCGAGCTTAACGATATCTGGTTCATACTCCACGATCTTTTTTAATGACGCGGCACCCGAGCCGACATCATCTAATGCGATCAGGAATCCATGCTGACGCAACTCACGTATTTTTTGCCCCAACAATCTTATCTCCCACATCTTGTCTTCTTCATTGGCCTCGTTGATTTCCAAGACAATTCGACTGTTCCACGATCCAAACAAGCCCTCGGTAATAAACGATAGGAAAGCAGGGTTCAACAACGTAGAAGGAAACACATTGATGAACAAGAGCGGAACATGATCGTGAAAAGGCACACTTGTAAAGTATGATTCAATAGCTTTTTTCATCGACAACGTATCCAATTCATACAAGTGTCCTTCTGCACGAGCCTCTCGAAAAAGAAATTCTGGTGAGTAATGTGTAGAGGAGCGAAGAAGTGCTTCGTACCCGAAAAATTGTCCTGTAGTCAAATGCACCAGGGGCTGAAAAACAGGATATGGTGGTTCCTTTGCCAATGCGACGTTCATGGAATCATATTCCTTCCTGCACCAAAGATTTGACTTGAAGCAAAATTTTTTCCTTTAGGAAAAATAAGTTGTGGATATTTTACAACATAGCAGTGTTGTTTGCAATGCAAGCTTCCTACGTGATTTAATTTTGCGTTAGAGAAACAAATTTGGGTGTGTACAAAATATTTTTCATCTTGTAAACTAGGCTTGTAACCGTCAATCAAGATTGGAGGAGATAGGAAATGGAAGCCTTTACGTTACCGGAACTGCCATATCGCTATGATGAGCTGGAACCTTACCTGGATGCGAGAACGATGAAAATTCATCACGGAAAGCATCATGCAACGTATGTGGCCAACTTAAACAAGGCCCTAGAAAACGACTCGCAGTTCAGGAATGCTTCGGTCGAAGAACTAATCAGTAACTTAGAGGATATCCCGGAAGACATTCGCATGGCAGTTCGAAATCATGGGGGCGGGCATTATGGACACAGCTTGTATTGGTCGATCATGAGTCCGACTGGCGGCGGGAAACCAACTGGGGATATTGCGAAAGGAATCGACAAGTATTTCGGAAGTTTTGAGGAAATGAAGGATGAATTGACAAAAGCAGCTGTCAGTCGTTTCGGATCAGGATGGGGATGGCTTGTAGTCAATGGAGACAAGCTGGAAGTGACGAGCACGTCCAATCAGGATACTCCTTTTATGGAGAAGAAAACGCCCATATTGGTCGTAGATGTGTGGGAGCATGCGTATTACTTGCAGTACCAAAATAAACGCCCTGATTTTGTCTCGTCGTGGTGGAATGTGGTCAACTGGGAGGAAGTCAACCGTTTGTATAACGAAGCAATCCTCTAAGGCAGGTCCATCAATGAACAGACACGCGGTCTATTTTCAAGAACAGGAAAAACGTCGAGAAATTTTGGTGTTGCTTAAGAAGCGTCGTTCGCTCGATGTCCAGGAACTGTCAAAGTATCTCGGCATAACCAAAGTCGCGGTGCGTAAGCATTTAGATGTCTTGCATAGGGAACGGTATATCGAATCTCGAATCGTTCGTCAACGAACAGGCAGACCAGCCTATGCGTATCATCTAACGAATACTGCTGAACAGTTATTTCCGCGTCACTACAGCGATTTGGCTACAGAGCTGGTGGCGGGCATTCAGGATTTATACGGGGAAGCTTTCGTTGATCAATTATTTGAGAAGCGGATGGCACGGATGTTACAAAACTATCGGGAGGCAATGAGAGGGCAAGGTTTTGATCAGCGGGTGAAAACGTTGGCGAGCATACAAAATGAAGAAGGATACATGCCTCACTTGGAAAAAATCAGAGATGGTTTGTATACGCTTGAAGAAGCAAATTGTCCTCTCCTACAAGTAGCCATTCGCTATCGCCAAGCATGTCAATGCGAGCTTTCCTTGTTTGAGTCGCTAGTAGACGCGCATGTAGAGCGTACGTCGTGTATGACGGAAGGACAAGTGAAATGCTGTTACCTGATAAAAGAAAAGCTCAGCCATGAAGAATCGTAGTGAGTAAGACATCCGTTACAAAGGCGGATGTCTTTTTGTTGTTTGTTGAATTTAACCCGTATCAGGTGAGTACGTATATTTGGCCAACACTTGACTTGTTTGAAACGATTGAATTCCCATTTGTGGAGAGGATTGAGGTCGTATTTGCCGTCTTTTACTTGTTTTACCTTCTGTTCATCGGTCCATCCTCATTTGAAGCCTTCCGATCGTCATTGCATAAAGCCAGAAACAGACCGGAAAAAGATAAGCAGCCACCAAACCCATCTGTCCTCCCCACTTTTGCATGCTATTAACCTGATAAAAGGTTGTTTCGATTCTTCTCTCGATCATGCTGGTAACATCAGGGTGTTTAGGACAAAATCGCAATGGAGAAGGCGATAGCTGTGGTGATGAAACAAAATATGGAAGGCGTCATTGCCAAGCTCCAGAAAAAACAAGTCGATCCGATTGGGTTGGGCAAATATGCTCGTGCCTATGCCTATGCCGAATGGAAGAAAGTGGAGGATGACTGGGGCAGGGTATTTTCCAAAGCAAAGGTAACGATTCATCCTGAGGTCAAGATTATAAGAGTTGGAGTGTTAAAAAAGTAAAGGACAACGGCTTTCGCGGTTTTTTCGGGAGAGGGTTGTTCTTTTTTGTCATGGGAAGACGAATTGTTAAGCGAAAGGGCAAGTGTCTATACAACCAGACGGGCGATCACGTATGGATAAAGGGAGGAGTATTTAAATGGAATGGAGTGAGGACATGCCGAACGACAAAAAAAATCCTAAGAATAGAAGACCAATTCTTAACCAGCGCGGCGCTTTGCAAAAGTCGAGAGCATCACTTCCGCTCCTCTTTGTCGCACCGAAGGAACAGAAGCAACTTCAGGAAGCTGCCGTGGATAAGCAGAAAGTGTATCGCTCCAAGAAACCAAAGCGGAAACGAAACCAGGCACCTCAGGCTCCGGTGAATCAGACAGCTACCGAACAACTCTCTCCGCAGTCCGTTGCTCCCACCTCCATGGATGCCAAGGATATTACGCAAGAAAACAACAGTGCTCAAGAAGAACTGATTCAAGCAAAAGTAGTCTACGTGGAACGTACGGGTCAATCGTTCATGCAAGTTGCTTTCCTAGAAGAAATTTGGGAAGTAGAGTGGGTCCATTCCTTATGTGTGCCTTGGAAGCTTGATTGGAAAGAGGTGGAATACCAAAGTAAGATCGATGTTCAGCACGTTCGCCACGATGATAGCAAAAAAATTGTTTGGCTGTCAGGTGAGTTGGAAATCAAGGGTTTGGGAGTCATTGTCCATTCGGAAAAATTAGAGCATGAAACGATTCGTATTCCATTTAACTCGACAGTATTACGACCATCCTTACCGATAGCAAATGTAGGAACAAACGCAATTCTCCTCACAGCACCAGCTTGTCCGATGAATAGATGGGTAGAGACAGGGGACTGGCAAATCAACATCACGGCAGATCCACTTACTCATTCGCAATCAGGATGGAAGGAGTTCAGCGGCTTAGCAACCATTAGCGGTCGTGTATGGTGGTATCGGAAGCAGCTGGTTCCCGTTCCGCCTCCATACATAACGAAAAAGGTAAACAGTCTTTTCTAGAAAAAAGGGCAGATAACGCTTGGCATCAGCCAAGTCGTTATTGAATCTAGTCCATATAATGTAAAGAGAGTTAGGTGGCTGATAAAGGAGAGAGTAAAAATGGGTATACATGGCGATGGCTGTAAATGTGGCCAAACTCAAGTTACGAAAAATAGCTGCACGGTAGAAAACGCACGTATGTTCGGAATGGCTTCAACCGAAACCACTTTTCCTAGAACGATTAAAGTACCTGTAACGTTGGCAGAAACGGCTGCTGTCGTATGTGTGGAGGCTAATGTCCATTTGGAGAGGCCTGCACTGGAGATCATTCGGGTATTAAAGAGTGTCATTCTAGAGCAATGTGAGCTAGTTCCCACATTCAGCCCGTTGTCTGCAAAGTTGTTTGTCAGTGGTTTTATTCGGAAACATATCGAGTACACCACAGTCGATCAAGTAACGGGAACTGCTGTATGCGGTGATGTACGACATACAACGGCGCTGATACCATTCGATTTCTGTACGGATCTGACCTTTCCGGCTACAGGACCGACTTTGCAACTGGCCCCAGATTTCGAGTCACACGGCGAATATTTGAATAAATCGGGTCATGCGGCAAAGATTAACGTAGGTTTGTTCGGCAACCGAAAAGTTTACAACGAGAGACCGTTTTGTGAGCTGTTATTCGCGGAATTCACCGAATTAGACATCGGTTTGGAAAGTAAGCGTTGCAAAGACACAACCAAAACATTCTCGACCGTCCGTGAAAAAATCGTCCTGCGCATTGGTCTGAAGGTTTTGCAAGATCAACAAGTTCCGATTCCAACAACACCACCACCAAAACCGACATTTCCGCCACCTTGTCCTCCTAAGAAAAAATGGTAGTACACAACAACACAAAATCTATGAGACTGTCCAGAAGCGAAACTGCACTGGATTGTCTCTTTTTTTATTCAAATTGAAGAAAGCGATTACACAATACAGCTTGGGACTGATAGAAAATACATCTTTGGAACAAATTGCTTTTACCGTAACCTTTGCACAATGGGTGTCAGAAAACAGGCAGCGCTTTATTCAACCTCTATTTCGTTCTTGGAACCAAGAACGAAATAGAGGTTTCGGCTTCCGACAAGGGTTGTCAAACAGACAATCCTTTTTTCTGATTGACTCTGTACGTAACTACAGCCTTTATCATAACGATTGAGGAGGAAAATATGGATGGGTTGACCATAAAGCGTTATGCTGTTCCAAATGCGAGGTCGTCATACATAACAAGCTGGAACAGAGCGTCGAAGGCGAATTTGAAGAGAAAACGAAGGCATATGGGATTGAAGCATTGCCAGCGGTGATGATGGATGGAAAAGTAGTCGATATGGCAAGAGTGAATGCGGGGCTCAAAACATATAAAAGATAGCCCTACACCTTGCAAAAGCAAGTTAGGTGAAGGCTATCTTTTTTTCAGAACTTCGTGCTGATGTCGCTCACTTGGAAGTAGCAAAATTTGAAAGGAGAAATGAACATGACAATACGAGGGGGGAATAGATATAACGCCTAAATTTGGAAAATTAACAATTTTATGAGCTTTCATCTTATACATTTAATTATATAATTACATAAAAACCAAATGTTACCAGGAGGGGTTTTATGAAAAAATTCTCATTTTTTCTTCTTATTATCATATTTTTCACATCTATCTTTATAACTCCAGATCTTACCTATGCCAAACAATTGCCTATAGCTCAAAACAATATTACAAAATTGGTTATTCATTCTTCAATCAACAAACTTACGATTCGAGGCACTCCTAATGCTAGCTCTATAGATGCTAATTTAACAACTATAAATAATCTTGATAATATAGACTTTAACTTAACTCAGGATAAGGATATCGCATATTTATCAATAAATCGAAAAGTTGATAAAAAAGAAATAATAGATTTATTAGTTACTTTGCCGCCTAGCTTACATATCGAAATTATTGATAAAAAAAGCATCCTGGAATTATATGATCTTTCTGGAGAAATATCTATTACTGATAATGAAGAAGACATTTATATTGAAAATACAAGTAATTTATCAATAAAAGACAAATCAGGGAATATAAAAGTCAATAATAGTAACCTCTTGGATGCTCCAAGCTCAAATCAAATAGTAGATATAGAGGATGGCTCTGGTAGTATTGACTTAAGAAATATTAATAGTTCCATAAAAATAGTAGATAGATCCGGCGATGTTCTTGTTAACAGAGTCCATGGTAATGTTGAGATTACAAATGATGCTGGTAATATAGATGTTAATAATGTGAAACAAAAAGTCATTATTGATGATGGATCCGGTGATATAAATGTAGAAAGAGTTGGGGACTTAATTCTTAAAGAAACTGGATCTGGAAACATAACCTATGATAAAGAACTACCTATCTCTTCCCCCTCCCTTAGACTTAGTTCAATGAGTAATAGGTATGAGGGCATTTATATACAAAAAGATGGTGGTGAAAAAACGCCATTTCATTCACCATCACCAATTGATATAGAACCGAATTCAAACGTAGTAATTTCTATTTCAAACTATAAAAATTCAACATTTGATAATTTTCATTTTGATACAGACTCAAGTTCACTTATCCCTAGTTTAATTAGAAATATAGGGGAAGGCGCCTCAGTTACTATAAATATTGATAATAGCGCCAATGTAGAACTTTTAAATACTCTTATTGTAGGAGAAAAAAACTACGATGAAAATGATAATATTATTGAAGATACATCTTCTATAGAGCCAGCTTTTATTAAAGATTTAATAATTGGGACGATTGCTTCTAAAAGTAGTGTAAACGTAAATATCAATAATTCAGCAAATGTTACTTTAGCTAATAATGACTCTACATTACATATTGGGGGTGGAAGTTTGATTGAAAGTGTTATAAACGTACTTTCTGATTCAGGTTCCACAACTATTAACTCTGAAGAGATTAATGTGAATATTTCGAATAGCGCTAACATCAAATCAAAATCAGGTACAGATATGGGAATAGTTAGAATATATAAAGGGCAATTCATTAATGAAATTATCGATGGAAGAGTGATTTCGAATAGTAAAATAAATCTCAATATTGAAAAATCTAGTAACGTATCATCAAAATCAATTACCATTATTGATGGTGAATTAATCGATGAATTAATTGACTCTGAAGACATTAACTCTAGTGCAATTGAAGTGAAATTTGTTGATACTGGAAACGTTAATGCACTGACTAAGGTAGAAGTAAAAGATGGTGAACTTATTGATGAACTACTTGATATGGAGAATATTTACACTTCAACTATAAATGTGAATTTGTTAAGGACTTCAAATGTTACTAGTCCCATATTATCTGTTTATGAAGGTGAGTTAATTGATGAAACCTTAGATGGTGAGGGATATTATACTTCAAATATTCTAATAGATTTTAATGATTCTTCAAATTTTTATGGAAAACAGTTGTTTATTGAAGAAGGTGAACTAGTTGACGAGGTAATCGATAGTGAAATTTCTAATGCTTCTACAATAAAAATAAATCTGAACAATACTAGTAATATAGATTGTGAAGAATTAAAAATTATCGAAGGGGAACTTATTGATGAAACGGTGGATATTGAGGATGATTTTACCCATACAGTTATGGATCTTACCATGACCTCATCAGCTAAGGTTTCTGGAAATAAACTTGAAATTATTGGTGGCGAATTAGTTGATGAGATAGTAGATGCAGCTAATGGTATACGAAGTAGCGTTAATATTTCGATAAATGATACAGGAAATTTTGACAAAAAGGGGTCTCAACTTAGCGAGGTTCTCATAACAGATGGTGAATTAATGGATGAAATTTTAGATGTAAGTGAGTCTATTTCTATATCAACTGGAAATGTAAATATTGAATCAACAGGAAATGTCACTTCTGATAAAGTTATCCTTACAGCTAGCCAATTAATGGATGAAATAGTTGATGGACCTTATGTCGGGGGAAGTACGCTTAATGTAAATGCTACCAATTCAGCTAACGCAAAGACACCTTCGTTAACCCTTCTAGGTGATAGTATTTTACTACCTCCCATTGATATTGATTCTATAGAACGATCAAATATTATGTATCATGTAAAAAATTCTGGAGTTCACATATAATCCTCTCCCATCAAGGCACTCGGTTTATTATTCAATTACCTTATTGATCCAGCGGGAGCGACAAACAAAATCCGTTTCGGGGCATAAACTCTCCGTTCTT
This sequence comes from Brevibacillus sp. DP1.3A, assembly GCF_013284245.2. Taxonomy (NCBI): domain Bacteria; kingdom Bacillati; phylum Bacillota; class Bacilli; order Caryophanales; family Paenibacillaceae; genus Brevibacillus; species Brevibacillus sp. DP1.3A. The sequence goes on from NZ_CP085876.1 coordinate 3,284,759, forward strand.
AGGTAGTAGCGTTCACGCATTTCTTTTACGATTTTTATAAAAAGCGTGCGCTTGGAAGGAGAAGGATGTGCGATGTTTCGAATCCGTTTCAGTATATTTTTGAGTGTATTTGTCGCGATGGTGGGGTTGATGATTATTGCCCCCGTAATGCCGCCGCTTATCCGTGAATTAGGACTCAGTGAAATTCACTCTGGCATCATTATTTCACTCGGTTCTATTGCAATGGCTGTGATGGCACCTGTCTGGGGGCGGTTAAGCGATCTGAAAGGAAGGAAAGCCGTCATTGTCATTGGTTTCCTCGGTATGTTTGTGAGTTATGTCTTGTTCACAGCGACCATGTATGCAGGATTATCGCAGGGAATAAGCGGTGGGCTTCTTATTGTATTGCTTATTGTGGCACGCGGATTGATCGGTATGTTTATCCCGGCAGTTCCATCTGCCGCGCAGGCGTATATAGCGGATGTAACGAGCGAAAATGGTAGAGCGGCAGGAATGGCCTTAATCGGTGCAGCCAATGGGATGGGTCTCGTTCTGGGTCCAGCGATTGCTGCAGCCTTTGCGCTGATCGGTCTGATTTGGCCGTTATACATTGGTGCACTGTTGCCGCTAGTCGCATTAGGCATCGTGTGCTTCTTGATTCCGGCTCAAAAACCCATTATTCACGAAAAACCTCCCAAGGTGAATCCTTTTCAAAAAGGTCTCCCCTTATATTTGTTTGCCGGTTTGGCAACCATGCTCAGCATTATCACATTACAAGTCGTTGGAGGATTTTATTTTCAGGATCAGCTGTCTTTGACAACAAAGGAAACCGCCAGAATGTTATCAGTAGGACTTATGATTTCTGGCGTAGCGATGATTGTCACACAAGGACTGCAAATGAAAAATCCAAAATGGCAACCAAGATCGCTCATTCTTTTTGGGGCGGTGCTTTTAATAATCAGTTTGTCTCTCTTTCTTTTCTTCATCAATGTGATCGTCTATTACGTGGCATTTTTCTTGTTTGGTGTTGGAGCTGGGCTCATGATGCCAGGGTTTATGGCAGGGGCTTCCCTTGCCGTTGCGCGTGAACAGCAAGGAGGCGTTGCGGGACTTGTGGCATCGGTCCAAGGAATTTCCGCTGTAATCGCACCGATTCTCAGCACAAGTCTTTACCAGCTGAATAAGTATCTGCCTTTTGCCGTAGTCGCATTAATTGTGATGCTGATGGGGGCGACATTGCTTTTCGTCAAAAGCAGGTCAAAAATCAACGAAAATACAATCATGGATTCGTAATCAAAAACGATATGGATACCCTGACATTCTGGCATATAATTGGGATAGCATTCTCATACAGGGAGGTCCTTTGCTGCGTGAAAATAAGCGAATTATCCCAATTAACCAATGTCAGTACCCGGTCGATCCGCCATTATGAAGAAAAGGGCTTGCTACAGGCAGAACGACTGGAAAATGATTACCGCCATTTCAATGAATCGGCAGTCAAGCGCGTCAAGATGATTCAACTGTACTTGAAGCTGGGGTTAACGGCGGATGAAATCAGAACCTTGTTCAGAGGGGAAGTTGCATCTCCCGACGATTACGAATATTGCGAGGAAATGCTGGCGACTTACGAACAAAAGCTCAGCAGAGCAAACGAACAGATTGAGGCACTTCAGGAGTGGAAGAAAACGCTAGAGAGGCAAATATCAATGACACGTGGTAAAAAGGTTACGAGCTAGTTCATAGTCACGGCCCCGAAGCGATCAGTTGCTCCGGGGCCGTCTTTTTACAAGGAATGCAAGTTCTGACCGATACCACCATCCACAGTTAGCCGCGCACCAGTCGTAAAGGTAGCCTCAAAGGCGAGGAAAAGCACCGCTTTCGCCACTTCTTCTGATGAACCATGACGTTTCATTGGTGTAACCTTATCGCCAAGCTCTTGGAAAGTAGCGCGTTCTGCATCCGTGAAACCGGCAACTCCCATGGAAGGCGTATCAATGAAACCGGGACTTACGACATTGACGCGAACACCCTTGTCTAGCAGCTCGACCGCAAACACGGAGGCCAAGGAACGCAATGCCGCTTTGGATGCACTGTATACGCTCATGCCGGGGTATCCGCCTTCATCTGCTACGGAAGATGTAAATACGATCGAACCTCCTTCATGAATGAGCGGCGCCAATCGCTGAACGGTGAAAAATGCCCCTTTCGTATTTATCTCAAAAATCCGATCGTAGGTCTCCTCAGTAACTTCCAAAAACGGTTCCAGAATGGAAGTACCTGCATTCACATGGAGAAAATCGATCTTGCCAAAATGCTTTTCAACATAATCTCCGAATGCTTGCACATCCTTCATGCTCGATACATCAGACACCACAACATGTGCCCGTTCGCCCAGCTCACGCTTTGCTTCTTCTGCATTTTTCAGATTGCGACCAGAGACGATAACCTCGGCGCCGCCTGCCAGCAATGCTTTTGCCACTGCCAAGCCCATACCATGTGTACCTCCAGTTACGACTGCTTTTTTCCCTGTATAGTTGTTCATTTTTGTTCCTCCTTGAGTGAATGAGTTATCTTTCTGCATGTAGTCTAAACGTTCACGCTAATGTGAAGGTCAAGGAAAAAAAGAGCGTTTCACTCGTCGGCTGTAATTGACATTATCTGGAGTAGCTCTTTCATTAAATTTGACCTACCGTCAGTCATTAAGGTTGTTTGCATTGACCGGCTCTTTGAATCATCTGCTAACGACTTCAAAGGCTCCTCATTTTGTGCAAATGCATGCAGGGCCGATAGAAGAGGATATTTTGAAAAAGTTTGTATCTGAGAACCATCTTGTCCAGGAACACCGGATTGCAGAAGTCGTTGGCATTGATGACTCGAATGCATACTTGGGAACGAAAAAGAAGTCTTGCTTTATTTCTATTTCGGCATTCCCGACAATGGAGACTTTATGGGTGAAGCCAAAATAATCGTAGATGGACGAGAAATATATCAGTTAAACGAACAATCTGTTGCGTCCATTTTGTGTAATGTCCCAGGACCAGCTTAGAGTTATGCGGTTGTCTCCAATTTTGGAAGACTAGAGGAGCTATCGACTTTCCTACGATGATTAGGAGAATGTCCAACGAAGAAAGTGAGATTTGGCGTGCGTATTTAACTTCATCACGACGCCACCGCGGACGATGCAAACACTTCGACTCAATGGTATCAGCATCGAGTTAGCGGGAGGGGTTGTTTCGTTCGTCTTACGGAAAAATTCCACCCTTATCCATCGTTAAGCCGACCAGTCCACCCTTCTTCTCATGGCATACGATACCATAACTGTTTAGTAGAGGGGAGGGTATCGTATGCCAAATGGTTGCAACGAAATCGCAAGCGGGCTGTGTTCCGAAGCGGAAGGAATAAGCACAGTCGCGAGTGGTGAAGGCTCCCACGCCGAGGGAGTCAACACCACAGCCAGCGGTAAAGGATCGCATGCGGAAGGATTCAAAACTACGGCAAGCAATTTCGCAGCTCATGCAGAAGGGATCGGAGGAACGGCAAGCGGACTAGCGGCTCATGCGGAAGGATTCAACACGACAGCAAGTGGAGATGAGTCGCATGCGGAAGGGAAAGGGACGATCGCAAGCGGACTGATTTCTCATACAGAGGGGCTCCTAACAACAGCAACTCAACTGGCTGCCCATGCGGAAGGGATATCCACCGCGGCGAGTGGACGCGCTTCACATGCAGAAGGTGAAGGAAACACCGCTAGTGGAAGCGCTTCCCACGTAGAGGGCGGTGGTGTAGATCAATTGGGTAATCCTGCTCCTAACCTAGCAAGTGGTCAAAGTGCTCATGCAGAAGGGGTTGGAACAATCGCAAGTGGGTTTGCGTCTCATGCCGAAGGAGGAACTTTAAGTATCTTATCGAGGCCAGGCCCACAGGCGTTAGGGGATTTTTCCCATGCGGAGGGTCGTGAGACAGAAGCCAGCGGAGATGCATCCCATTCGGAGGGTGCTCGGGCAATTGCTAGTGGATTTGCATCCCATGCCGAGGGGCTTTTTACAGTGGCGAGCGGAAATTTTTCTCACGCAGAGGGTTCTAATACAGAGGCCATTGGATTAGGATCCCATGCGGAGGGTTCTGGTACAGAGGCGAGTGGATTTGCATCCCATGCAGAGGGCTCTGTGACAGAGGCCAGTGGAATAGCATCCCATGCGGAGGGCGTGACTACTGAGGCGAGTGGATTTGCGTCGCATGCCGAGGGTGTTTCTACAAATGCTAGCGGATTTGCGTCGCATGCAGAGGGGAATTTCGCAGATGCCATAGGTTTTTTTTCTCATGCGGAAGGTGATGGGACAGATGCTATTGGAAATGCGTCCCATGCTGAGGGTTCTGGTACAGTGGCGAGCGGAAATTTTTCCCATACGGAGGGTTTTCATACAAATGCCAGTGGAATTGCATCGCATGCGGAGGGTGTTTCTACAAATGCCACTGGATTTGCGTCCCATGCGGAGGGTAATTTTACAAATGCCACAGGATTTTCGGCCCATGCAGAGGGGAATTTTGCAGATGCCATCGGCAGTTTTTCTCATGCAGAGGGTGATGGGACAGATGCCACTGGAGTTGCGTCCCATGCAGAGGGTTCTGGCACAGTGGCCAGTGGAAATTTGTCGCATGCGGAGGGTTTTCATTCAAATGCCATTGGATTTGCGTCCCATGCGGAGGGGAATTTCGCAGATGCCATCGGGAATTTTTCCCATGCAGAGGGTGATGGGACAGATGCCACTGGAGTTGCGTCCCACGCGGAGGGTTCTGGTACAGTGGCAAGTGGAGAGGTGTCGCATACGGAGGGTTTTCATACACTGGCCAGTGCATTTGCGTCCCATGCGGAGGGTGTTAACACCCTTGCGGATGGAAACTTCTCCCATACAGAAGGTTTGGGCACATGCGCTGGCACACTTGGGGGAGTGCATGTGATGGGGGTAAACGGTGCTCCCAACCCTGCAGCGGGAGATTTGCCATTTTCCTGGTACCTCGTTAATGGAGCAGCTCCGTGTGACCCTGCAGGAGTCGTAGCCAAAATATTAAATAACGGCAGTGCGTGTTTCGACTCGACCGTTACGGCTTCGGCATTCAACGTAGGCGCTTGCGATTTTGCCGAGATGTTTGAGACGGCGGATGGCCAGCCGATTGATGTAGGTTATTTTGTAAGCTTTGAAGAAGAAAGTGAGACAATCCGGAAAGCCACTTCCAACGACGATTATATTCTAGGAGTGACCAGCTCCAATCCGGCAATTTTGGCGGATGTGGAAGATCCGGGGTGCAGCAAGTTCGTACTCGATGAATGGAGTCGGATCCAATACCACGAGGTTGTGATTCCGGCAGTAACCGATCAGGAAGGTAATATCATCATACCCGAACGAACAGAGCAGAGACCCAAAATCAATCCGTATTGGGATCCGAACCGGAAGTGTAAAACACGGAAAGAACTGCCCAACTGGGTGGCTATCGGTCTTATCGGAAAACTGCTTCTTCGCGACGATGGAACGTGCCGGGCGGGGGGATATTGCAAGCCGAACGACGAAGGAATGGCGACGGCATCGAGTACAGGTTATCGGGTAATGAAACGAACAGGAAAGAATCAAATCTTGATATTGTTTAATGGGAACAGAGTATAGAAGTATATTCTGAAAGGGGGATAGAAAAATGAGTTCTCAAGAGAGACGCTTAGAACGGATTGAGAAGAAAAAAGAGAAGATCTCCAAAATGGAAGCAAGGCTGGGAGTGATTTCTGAACCTTTGAGGGAGCAACAGATGAAGACGATCGATTTGATAAAGAGCAGTATCGAAATAATCGAGAATGACATTCGCAACACAGAATATCGTTGGTATTCCAAAAATTGAACGATAGCAGATTGATGACTGGATTCATACATCTCTTCCTCTCCAAAGATTTTGCCGGTAACCTCTAATTACTGCTTGTAGTTCCATAACATTACCAGTGATGCGAGATATAAATGGTGCGACTCCTTAATGAAAAGAGGTCAACTAGTAAAACTGGCTGACCTCTAATACGAATGGTTCGATATCGAATGGCTTGGTTACTTTTGGTATAATTAGAGAGGGTTAGGGCTTGGGGATTCGACTACTTGAAAAAGTAAGAACGAGAAGGTACGCGCCCAGCAAAGCTCGAAAAAGGGTAAGGAACTAATAGAAAAATAGATACTAGTTACAGATAAATAGTTTTGGGGGAGAAAGCTTGGAGACACATCTTACCTTGAATTTCTTGTCCGCCTATGTCCACCATCATAAATACTATTTGGAGGCTTGGCGGACAAAAGGACTCTCATGGAATTGGGGAGCAGCACTTTTTGGCGTAGCATGGTTTGCCTATCGGAAGATGTATGGATGGGCGACCGTTATTTATTTGGTGAACCTCTTTGTGGGTTTTGCCTTGGGTGCCATGGCACTCGATGATGCTACTTTTAATGAAGTGTACCTACTCTTTGCATTATTTCAACGCGTGCTGTTTGGACTGATTTGCAATTTTTTATACTATGTTTCGGCTGTTCGTAAAATAAAAAAAGCTCACAGTAAAAATGCCATGCTTGATTTAGAAGATACAAGAAAGCTTGGTGGCGTTAGTGTTCGCGGCGTAGTAGTGGTTGTGTTGGTCAATATTGGCTTTAGTCTGCTAGATTTACTACTCACATCGTGAAGAGAAGTTCCTCATTTGGGGAGGGGAAATCATGGGAGTAGCATATAAGTTGCATTGTGAATGTTGCTCATACAAGCTAATTGTATACGTGGGCGTTGGGTTCAGATATAGTTATTTGAACGAAATCGAAGAATGGTTCGAAGATCAAGCTGGCAAGGAGCGAATCCGAGAATTTATGAAGGACGATCATACAAAGTATAACTGCTTCCATGGTCTATATGCTTGCGAAAAATGCAAATACCTGCTAAATGCCCACTATTTGCACTTGCAGTCGGACACTGATTCGTATATACAAAGCTATGATTGTCCACGATGTTCAGAGAAAATGCCATCTATACCGATTGACAAGGAGCTGGATCACGGGTATTCGCCGACTTGTCCTGAATGCGGGGAGGAAAAGTTGTCCGTGGAAGGTTTTTTGGATTGGGATTAGGGGGAGAATCATTTGATTTGTTTGGGGCAGCAATTTGCTGCGATGAACCAGATATTTAAATCGTAAAGGTGGATGCAAATGAAAAGGTGGCCAAAGACTTTCCTACAACCTGAAGCATTAAAACAGCGTCTGCATATCCTGAGCGCTCTGGATATCGTATTGTGTCAAGAGGAATGGCTACGCAGATATCAGTTCGAGCCACAATGGGATGAAAACACAGCATTCGCGAGCATTAACAACGGAGCAGGCGACGATCTTTACATCCTGTTCACCCCCGAGGGCGTTATTGTAAAAGGGTTTGATCATGAATCGGAAATGAGTCCTCATGCCAGGGAAGAATACGAGGTTTGGCCTGGCATCTATGAGCAAGTCCCTCCCGCTTTGCTTCATCGACTGGATGACGAAGCGTTGACCAGGGAGGACGTTACATTTTGCTTATGGCGAGAATCTACTGATCACGTGTGGAAAACGGGAGACATACATAATCCGCAAGGGCTAGATGATGGATCAGATTTTTTGCTTGGAATGATATATAACAGTTCAGAAGACTATGTTGAGTGGGCAGAGGACTACTACGAGGTGAATGTCCCGCTTGATGTAGTTGGTTACGCGTTTGAAAATACTTCCATTACCAAAGAAATGATGATGGAGCTCAATCCGGAAGTTGATCTGGAAATGGCGATGAAGGAGCTTCAAGAGATCGGATTTACAGTTACGTAAAGTACGCCATGACTCATAAAAAACAATGGAAAGAAGATGACGAGATGCCAAAAGGTATGTATTCTCAAGGAGTTGCCGTCCTGCTGTCAACGGCGGTTCCGATTCACAAAATAGCAGATATGCTCAAGGATCAATTCGAAATTGCCAACATCATGGAAACGTTCGATCAATGGGTGTTCAGCGGCCCTAGCTTGCTTATTCCATACCGTCCAGAAGTAAACGGATATATTCAGGTCGATGTCGTGGATAAGCCTTGGCCGGATAGTATGGGAGACCCGGCAGAAGATACGATGCTGTTCGGCGCTTGGTCGATGGGCTTTTTCGGACCGTTTACATTCTCGAATAGCCTGGAGCGGGCAGCTCAGCAGTCGTGGGGATATCCCGAAGGGCGGCAAGCCGCATCCGAGCACGGAGCGTTTATCCGTATTCGCTCTTCTTTCGTGTTGGGAGAGTCAAACGATCAGGCTCCTGTACTGCCTGAGGATTATGAAGCGCTCCCGGAGTTGACGACTGTCACTGCCATTGCTGAGTCGCTGTTGAAAATGCCAGAAGCTCTTTGCTTTTTTAATCCGAATGGGGAGTGCCTCGCGTCTGGCGAGCTGATGCAAGAGCTGAGTCTACGCTATGAGCAAATACAGCTCCTTCCATTGGAGCTGTGGTCCAATGTCCGGTTGTTCAATCTTCCAGAAGGATGGCTCTTGATGGATACCGTCGGCATGCAGCAGTTGGATGTGATCGATCATGAGGCGGTATTTAATGGGGATGCCTACGATCCGAATGAGGTCGCGAGTTTCCTGCGTAATATATCGAACTATGTATACGAGAATGGTCCTGTTATTAATGACGGAGATACAACCGATGGTCCGGGTGAAGAAATTTGGAAGTGTGTCTTGTTGGAGGAAGGGTTGGCAAGCCCTCCGCGTGATGTGCTTCGCTGGTATCCATTGGATGGAAGGGAAAAGCCTGCGGGATTGGAATAATTGCGTTATCACTTGGGAGACCAAGGGAACTTTGATAGGAAAAGCACGACCATACCCCTTGTTTAACAGGGCATTGTCGTGCTTTTATTCGTTAGATTGAGTATTTTAGAGAAGCCAGGCTCACTGGTACCTACTTATTTGATAATCTCCTCATAGATCAGTTTGCCGTCATGCGTATACACGCCGATCTTTTTAGTCCCTGAGATGGTGTACTCGATGGCGACTGTCTCATTCGTAGGAGTGATCAGCAATTGATGTGGAAAATTGAAGCTTTGATTGTTAGCCGTGTTCGCAATGATCTGGGTATCGGTATGGAACAACTGTCCCGTCTGCTTGAGCTCTTTTATTTGTTCTGGCTTATTTAGCACATATTGTTGCGGTGTGACGACTTTATCTGCCGCATTAATTTTGGTAAAGGTATATTGCTTGTTGGTTTTCGTCACAGCCAGAAAGTGACCATCAGATGTTGGGCGGATAAACGCATACTTTTTGGAAACAATGAGTCCCTTTTTATTCATCAGCACATAAAATTCTTCGTTCCCCAGCTTGCCTGAGACAACGAATGCTCCACTGTGCATATTCGATTCGACTTTATAGTTACGGGAAGGTTTCAGCATAATTTTGCCTTCATTGCTTATAAAATGCGTCTGACCATTTATTTTCACACGATGCCAGCCTTCACCATACCCGAAATATTCATCAAAAAATGGCTTGCTGAGTATTTTTCCATGAATATTTCTCATGCCCATCTTGTAGTATTCGTCCCCTTTTGCGTCTTTTACCATTTCACCATAGGGCAAGTAATACGGATCAAACGTTTTCGTAGTCGGTTCGGCTAAGTAGAATGGATGATCCGCGTCCGGAAACTTCTTGGTAATTTTCCCTGTTTTGGCATTGTACAGATACGGCAGGTTTCCCGGATAATCCGTGCCCGTAAACCATTCCCCATGTATCTGCTTGAAAGCAACATCGCAACAGGTACCCATCGGTGAAACTTTGCCCTGCTTATCGTAGACCAAATATTCCCTATGCTTAAAAAAGCTGCCATTATAAAAATAACCGTACCCATTTCGGAGCGGGTACACTTCACTTTTATAAGCGAGGTAATTGCTTTTTATTACTTTTCCAGACGGTGAAACCAATGACATGGTGTAAGTCTTTGGAGGTGAATCGTGCTTATAAAGTGGTTGCTTCGTGAAAAGAAAGAATGGCTCTGTCAAATGAGACGGGATTTGCAGGTTTTGATACACCACTGGTAATTGCGGTGGATTTAATGGGTCTTCCTGCTCTTCGGCCTTGATTGGCGAGGTAGAGACGAAGGTGAGGAACAGTGCGAGCAAGGTTTTTAACAGGGTAGAAAATTTCATGATAGGAATTCCTTTCTAGTACGTTGATGAGGTTAGTCTGACAATATGACGGTTTAATCATGACAAATGTTACCATTCGTTTGAAAATAAAGTAAAATCCGCGGTTTATTGTTGGGTACTATGTTTATGGAAGGTGCTCTCGCTGATTGGTTCGACATCATCATTCACACATACAAGATTACGCCCGCTCAAGTGCTAGAGTAGTGAACAATTGATCATTTGATAGTAAAAAGCCGACTGCTTCACGGAGGAGAGTCGGCTTATAAGTATAGGTACATATGTGAATGACTGTTGAGAAACGCGTTCGGGATTTATTCCGAACTATATAGAAAAATATTTTGAAATCGTTCGTAAATATTGAGCCCTTATCTCACTTTGTTAAAAAATTCTCGGGGGTAATACTTTTTGTTATCGTAAACATCTCTCCTAAACACGAACAATATGTGATCTTGATCTTGCTTTGAAGAGTGGTCGTCCGTTTTTAAAATCTATGTCGAGGAATAGTCCCTGGAACCGAAATCCGACAAAGCGTTGACAACCCCAAATACCCAAACAACGGATACAAAAACATGAGCAACTGACTATACCCAATCAGGCACAATACGAAAGAAGTCGAGAATAAATACAAGTAAAGCCGCGATTCCGGAACGTCCAATAATTCACGCAGCTGCTGACCAATCCCGAACACGTTCGAAATCAGTGTGGTAAAAATCTCGGAATAGAGTACGAAAACAAAGAACAGCTGGAGCCACTCGTTCCATTGGTCCGTTACAAAAAGAATCGGGATATTCATGAGACGGACATCGTCCCAGTTGGCCAACATGGCAGTATGGACGACGAGGAGCATGAATCCAAGCACGACCCCGCCAATGACGGCTGCCCGAAACAAAACGACCTTGTCGCGGATCGCATAGCCGATCGGGATGAGAACGGACTGGGCCATGGCCAGATTAAAGGACACGTATAAGACTGTTTTCCATAAGAAGGAATAATCAGCTGGGGGTGAAAGAGGCATGGGGGATTCTGCGGTGCCATCCAACAAAATGAGCAAAGCGAACAATAACATGGACGGAACGACAATCGCATTCACGACGAGTAGTTGCTCCAACCCTTTTCGCAGAAGCAACAGAGCGAACAAAACGGTGGCTGTGGTCCCGACCAAATACGGAATGTCAAACTGCTCCTCCAAGACCGAACCCGCTCCTGCCAGCATGACAGTCGTTACGCCAAAAAGGGTGAGAAAGACCAAAATATTCATCGCACGACCGATCATCGGTCCAAAAAGTTTTTGATTAAAGGATTCATAGGAGGGTGTGCGCAAATGATGAGCAATTAGCATCATCTTGTAGCCCAGCCAAACAAAAAGAGATGTGGCGAGCAGGATGCCGATTGTTCCGGCATGACCGTAGGCAGTGAAAAACGCGAGAATTTCTTGACCACTCGCAAACCCGGCACCTACGACTGTTCCAATGTACGTTGCTGCGACCTGGATACTTTTTCCCCACAACTTCATACTGGTTTTTTCCTTTCCCATCCAAATAGATGCTAGTACAAGTGTATGAGTCTCGGAGAAAAACAGAATGAGAAAACTCGTCTATCTCTTAACCTAACCTAGAAAAAAAGCGAATGGCACGGTGACCATTCGCTTTTTCGTATAGATACCGACATTTTATAGAAGAAACATCGCCACGATTGTCGTCACCAAAAGTCCGATCGCCACGGGATACAGATTTCGTCTCGCCAGCTCAAATGGGTCTACCCCGCAAATTGCCGCAGCAGGAATCAATGCCCAAGGAATGATCGTTCCACCGCCGACCCAGATGGCGGCAATTTGTCCTAGCGCTGTTAACGTAGCCGCACCAGCACCCAAAGCAGTTGCGAATAGTTGAGCCAAAGAGCCAGCCAGTGTAATACCCGAGAACCCTGAGCCATCCAGTCCTGTAATGACCCCTACTGCGGATACAGTAAGAGCAGCTACTTCCTTGTTAATGGGTATCGTCTGTGCAAGCGCCACGCCGAGGTCGTTCACGATTCCGTGTGAACCCTGCGGCAGGACCTCCCCAAACACCTTGATAAACCCACTGTCCCCCATATAAAAGAAAGCAGCAATCGGGATGACCGGACCAAATACTTTAAAGCCGAACTGAAAGCCTTGGATGAGATGTGTGGTTACTTGTTCGAGACCACTTTGCTTGTGCGCGAGCATCGTTGCAATGATAAGAATGAGCAAGGCGGTTCCGCCTACAAGCGCCGTTGCATCGCCTCCGCGCAAATCAAAAGCAAACATGGCCACGACATCGAGGATAAATAATATCGGTACGAGTCCAGCTAACGTACGACGCACGCCATCTGACAATGGGACTCGTGCGGAAGTAAAAACATCATCGGGTATGACTGTCTCTTTGGGAGACGCAAGCACGCCGAGCTTCATGTCCTTTTTCAAATACCAAAATGCGATTGCGGTTGTCACGACGCCCATAATGATAACGAGAGGGACACTGGCCGAAATCACGTCTGAGACAGGAATTCCTGCGGCTTTGGCCGTTAAAGTGGGAGCCCCTTGAATAATATAATCGCCGGACAGTGCAATTCCGTGTCCAAACAAGTTCATCGAAACGGCGACACCCATCGCCGGCAGGCCAGCGCGCAATGCCACGGGTAACATGACAGCACCGATCAATGCGACAGCTGGAGAAGGCCAGAAAAACCAGGAAATGCCCATCATGACGATCCCGATCACCCAATAAGCCAATGTAGGATTTCGAACCAAATGGGTCATCGGCCGAATCATCGTTTCATTTACGCCCGTATCCGTCAAAACGTGACTCATGGCCACGATGATACAGATAACTAAAATCGTCGGCAATAGCTCTGTGATCGCGTAGATGAAGCTGCCGAATATTCCGCCGACGGCAGTTGTCACAGACCCTGTCGCGACGAAACCAAGGATTGCTATACCCACGATACTGATCAAACTCGTATCTTTTCGCAAAACCATCACGAGAATAATGCCGATCACGAACAAAACGTACACACCATGTATCCACAAAAGCTCGATTCCCATGTCGCACCCTCCTTTTTCGTTACTCCGATGTAAGTACCTTGATGTCACAACATATGCGAAAAATAGGCCATGGGTGAACGCACACCCTAGAGAGGACGAGTGGGATCAACTGGAAAACTGGCATTTTTGTCCATGATATGCCACTATTAATGAATGACGAATATTTGGGTTCCAAGCAAGAGAGGGGGATCGGCACATCGACGTTCTTAACCAGTCCGTCGTGCAGCCAACTACGATGAATTCGACTACACCCATCCAACGTAAAATGGACCAGGCAATTGAGCTTTTGGAACGTCGTTTCCTGGAAAGAAGTGAATTGATTCGCCTTTTAATGCTTGGCATCATGAGCGGGGAAAATGCTTTGTTAATCGGTCCGCCGGGAACAGCCAAGTCTCAGCTAGCACGATCTGTTTCTCAGCTTTTCGGATCGGAACATTGGTTCGAGTATTTGCTTACCCGTTTTACGACTCCCGATGAGATATTCGGTCCAGTCTCTCTTCAACAATTGAAGCTAGATCAATACGTACGAAAAACAACAGGCTATTTACCCAACGCTCAGTTTGCGTTTTTGGATGAAATTTTCAAAGCGAACAGCGCGATTCTGAATGCGTTGCTTTCTATATTGAACGAACGAATTTATTTTAATGGCAGAGAAAAAGAGGAGGTTCCGTTGCAGTTCTTAATCGCTGCATCGAATGAACTTCCCGATGACGATGATCAATTGACCGCTCTTTATGACCGCTTCTTGTTCCGCTATGAGGTTCACTATTTGAAGCATGCTGCAAGCTATGAGCGCATGTTTTCATTGCCAACGACGCCACTTCCTGTTGTGTTCTCTCTGTATGACGTGAAGGATATTCAAGCGGCAGCGAAGCAAGTGGTCATTCCAGAAACCATTATTTATTTCTTATATCGTCTAAAACAAGACCTGGAAGCAAAAGAGTATGTGCTCTCCGACCGTCGTTGGAGCAAAATCGCGCATGTATGGCGTACTTCTGCTGCCTTGCACGGACGTGAGCAGGTGACAATCTGGGACACGGTTTTTACTCCGCATATGTTGTGGAATGTTCCTGAGGACTTGATGGTCATGCAAGAAGCGTTTGAACAGCAATTTACGGAAATGCTGAAGAATGATATGGAGAATGAATTGCCACTCCAGCGCTTCGGACAAATTGCAGATAAATGGAAGGAAAAAGAATCGGAGCTGCATGCCTTCCAGTTTAAAAAAGAAGTGGGCGCAAAGCTGGGCAAGGAGGCGATGGAACGCAATGTCCGGTTGTTGGAGGAGAGTCGGGATGAGGTGGAAGAGACGGCGCGAGACTTGCGTAATCGTCTCATTCAGTGGGAGAAGCGGGAGCACGATTTGCATGCCTATGTCCTAGAAAAAAACCGCTTGATTCCGCATGCAGAAAAATACGCGGTCAAATATTCATACCTGCGAATTGAAGGCGAACGGATTTTGCAGCAGCTACAGCGCACGTATCGGACGATTTTTGACAAGGAAATCCCCGGGGCGGATTATGATTTTACGTTGTAGGGGGTAGTTCGTATGATCATTCGCGCTAGCGGTGTTGATCGCTATGTATTTGAAACGTACCTCGCCTCTTCGCGCACCGCTCAGGAATGGGTTCATGAGGCGCGGGCACGAGCAGCATGGTTTGATTTGGAGCTCTTGGCGGATTTTTTCCTCGTCTTTTATTTGGAAAAGCCGGAGATCGATCTGACGCAAGAATCTACTCCTTTTCAACATTGGATGATTCGTACGCTCATGAAGCAATATTTTACACGCATGATTCATCCTCGTACAGTCGGGCAGGAAAGCGCGTCGTTCAAAACCGCAATCAAGGCCTTGCTGTGGCTGACAGAGACATTTTCTGAGGAAGTGAAGCAGCGGGAGAAGGATCAACGGCTTTCTCCGCTCTTAACTGGCTTAAAAGACAAGCAAGGCCAGGAAGGAAGTCAACAAGCACAGCTTTCCGAGCTACTGACTGAAAAACAAAAGGCCAAACTCGAGCTAGTTGGTTATACGCTTCAACAGGGGAAGCGGATTGTGGAAGACAAGCAAGAGGCCATGGACACCAAGCCGTTAGTGCGGGCAGAGGTATTGTCTTTGCAAAATCGCATTACTGAGCTGCAAGAAGAAATGAAAGTACAGTTCACGAAACGGACCAAGCTTCTGCAAAAGGTGAAAAAATTGGAGGATGAGCTCGCCCAACGCGAAAAGCAGCTGGATCGACTTCAAAAGCAAGAGAAGGAAGCGATCGCCGCTTTTGAAAAAGAGCTGGGACAATGGCTGGAGCGATCATTAAAGGCGACGCTATCCACTGAAGAACTTGATACGCTTTTTGTTGAAGAGGTATTTACGGCTAGCCAGCGTTTCGCCAACCGAAGCTGGGGTCATGAGCTAGGCAAGCTGCGCAGGCAAAGCTTTGAGCAGTATTTGAAATGGATTGAGAAATTGAAGCGCCATCCTGACCTGGTCGCTTTTCTGAACGAAGTAGGCAGGCAAGTCCATCGCTTTCGTGTGAAGCGCAAAGAAATTCGCTCCAGACATTTTCCTGAGGAATACTATGATTTGCGGCAATCAGGCGATATTGCACACATGCTGCCTGGTGAAGCTGTGCTTCTCGCTGATCCGGACTTCGAGAACTACTTTATGCTCAAATGGCTGGAGCAAAAGCTCATGACCTACGATACCTCGGGATGGGTAGAAGAACCGCCAAAAGGTCCGGTGATCTGCATGCTGGACACATCCCATTCGATGCGCGGAAGTAAGCTGCGGCTTGCACAAATTTTCATCATGACGCTTGCGGCCCTCTCAATGCTGGAAAAACGTGATTTTATCCTCCTTTTGTTCGGGGCAAAAGGCGAGATCAGAGAGCAACCGCTTTATCACAAAAAGCCAGATTGGCCTGCCTTTTACGGCCTGGCACAAATGGCGTTTGGTGGTGGGACTCACTTTGACGCCCCGATGAAGCGAGCCATCGAGCTGGTTGAAAAGGAACAAGCGTGGCGTGGAGCAGATTTTGTCATGGTAACGGATGGAATAGGGGGCATTTCTCCTTATGTTCAAGAAAAGCTCATCTCTTTGGGCCAGCACAAACAAGTTCGTTTGCACAGCTTGATTGTGGGTTCTGCGAGGCAGCATCTCGTACAAGCGTATGATTTGCTGGGCGTTTCTCACCGTGTCAAATTTGCTACGAGCTGGGAAGCGGATGGGGAAGAAAACACAGGACTGCTCCTGGATGTATTTCAAACAGCCAAATAAGTGATTCGACTTCACTTCCAAATCTCGTCTCCTCTCGTGGGACGGGATTTTTTAATGAAGCTTAAGAAAAAATTTAACTCTTACCCACTTTTTTCTTTAATAGTTTCGCCTATTCTGAACGTAGCTAACAAAAGGAAAATGGTAAAAGGAGGACACCATGAAGGAACTGATCAAGCTGGCCAAGCTTATACGGGGAGCCAATGTCTTGTTTTCAAATATTGCACAAAAAGAGCTAGAGACAAATGAACTCAATTGGCAGCAAGTATTGATTCTCGAATTTCTTGGAAACGGGCCAAAAACAATGGGGGACATTAGCAAAGCTGTTGATTTGTCAAACAGCACAACTTCAGGCTTAATTAGTAGGCTGGAGGAGGAAAATTTGGTACGAAGATTCCGAGACCGATCGGATCGCCGAATCGTGTGGGTTTCACTGACAGAGCGATTATGCAGTGCATAAAGTAATCGGCTGAAAAAAAGTGGATAGACCGCTTCTTCTCAGCCGATGATCATGACCCAATTAGCCCACTCTTGCTGCCATCGTACGACCGAATTCAAGCTCATCGAATTTGCTCTGAACGACTTGACGATCGTATTCCCACACGGCATCCTCCAGCACATACTCCACCGGAACATCCCTGATAATCGTAGCCAGCTTTCTGCTCAAGTACACCTGATCGCGATTTTCTTCCAGCTTGCTGCGCATTTTAGGCGTACAGCTTGCCAGATTTACATATAGGTTGTCCAGATCACCATGCTCGGTAATCAGTTTTGTCGCTGTTTTCTCGCCAATTCCTGGGCAGCCTGGAATACAGTCAGATGCATCTCCCATTAAAGCTTTGACGTCAACGACTTGTTCAGCTGAAATTCCACGCAATGCCAAGAGGCTCGCTGGATTATAGTGTTCGTGTTTGCCACCATTTTTCAAGATTTTTACACTTACTCGCTCAGATACGAGCTGCAAGCTATCGTAATCACCTGTCGCAATGATAACCTCGTGTCCTTCTTCGGAAAGACGTGTGGAGAGCGTACCCAATACATCATCGCCTTCAAAGCCTGGGCAACCTATGTTCGGAACCGAGAACGCATCCGTTACTTCTTTCACCAAATCGAATTGTGGAATGAGCTCATCCGGTGCCGCTTGACGATTTGATTTATAGCCGTCATACCATTGACTACGCACCAAAGACTCGCGTGAAGCGACATCCCAGCCTACCACGAGATGAGTAGGACGTGTCAACTCTACGTAATCAAGCATCATTTTGGTAAATCCATAAACCGCATTTGTGTACACACCTGTTGAAGTCTGGCGATAGGCTCCACCCCAAGCAGAACCATAAAAGGCGCGAAATAAAAAGCTCATGCCATCGATGAGCAGTACTTTTCCTGAATTACTCACAAATCCTTGCCCCTCTCACTACCAAACTATACGCACCATTATAGCATAAAGGAGCGGGACAACCTTGTCAGATTTTACAACTGAAATATCGAAAGAAAACGTGCATGTACTTTTGTTACGGTGGGATGATAGTACCACAAGAGGTCAACAACCACCTCTTGAAATCAACTTCCGGTCTCAAGGCGAGAAGCAAACGCTGACGGTTCAAACCCGTCCCGGGAGAAAAAACGCGTCGGGAGGAATCAATCATGGCTAACAACCAAGGTGGCACCAACAATCTGGTAGTTCCTCAAGCGAACCAAGCTTTGGATCAACTGAAGTATGAGATTGCATCTGAATTCGGTGTAAATCTCGGACCAGACACTACTTCTCGCCAAAACGGTTCTGTTGGTGGCGAAATTACCAAACGTCTGGTGAGCTTTGCTGAGCAACAAATGGCAGGCCGTCAAGTCTAACGAACTGACAAGTAAATAGCTGGATGAAGAGAGGTCCCTTTTTAGGGGCCTTTCTATATTTACCATGAAAAGCCCTTTTCTTTCCTGTGTGGTGCAAACACACAAGCACAATCGCGGACTAGTCATATGGTGTAACGAACAGTTATCTATCCTCGTTTGTCCAGTGGAAAGGAGCGACGTCCGGCTATGAAGAAAAAAGAAGTGAAGCAGCTTTTAAAAAAGCATCCCGAATTTGAAGCGTGGGTTCTCGAAGATTCCATGCGGATTAGAGCGGTCAAAAGCAACCCCGAGATGGCGGAAGAATTGTTTAAAAGATGGAACGATCGAAAAAAAGGGATGCTTGATTTTGACGGCATCTCGCAAAAAACCAAACGTGCAAGCGAAATGCTGACAGGCGTGCAATCCATCATGGAAATGATGTCGGATTATTCGAAGAAACAATAAGATTACATTTGGTATGATTGGAGAAGGCTAGCTCATTAGCCTTCTTTTTCTTTTTCATTTCAGGGTGTGTTTTGTTATACTAGAAAATGGGAGGGAGCATGTCTATGTTCAAATCAATGGTTAGTCTCATGTTGGTCACAGCATTGACGCTCGTCTCTGGGACAAGCATATTCAGCCAGACAGCAGAAGGGGTTTACGCCCAAACAACGAAACAACAACCAGCGATCAGCGTAACACCAGCCAAAACATATCCTGGGGACGTTATTTTAGTACGCAGTAAAGAGCCACAAACCGTATCGCTATTCTCTCAGAACTATCGTTTGCAAAAGACACAGGATGAGTATGCCCGGTTTATCCCGATTCCTTTTAACACGAAAGCGGGCACCTATAAAGTTACATCTGCTGACAAAAAACTTTCCGTATCTGTGACAATCGCACCGAAAAAATTTGAAGTAGACAAGCTCACGGTAAGTAAACAACTCAACAAAATGCGACAGGATACGAATCGAATCAATGCAGATCAAAAAAAGATCAACGCAGCCAGGTCCAACTCGAGAGCGATTCCGTATTTCTCAGAGCCGTTTAAACAGCCAGCAGTCGGAAAATTAACGACTCCATTCGGCTATCAACGCGTAGTAAACGGTGTACCAGCCAACAGGCATTCGGCGATTGACATCGCGAACAAAACAGGAACGCCAATTTGGGCGAGTAACCATGGGAAAGTGGTTCTGGCCGACTCTTTATACTTAACAGGCAATACCATCATCATCGATCACGGGTTAAATATTTTTTCCATATATGCACACTTGTCCAAACTAGATGTCAAGACAGGGCAAGAAGTGAAACAGGGACAGGTGATTGGACAAATGGGTAGCACCGGTTTTTCTACAGGTCCTCACCTTCATTACGGCATGCTAGTGGGTAATACGTATGTAAATCCTCAGCCGTTTTTTGATGCATCACCTTTCCTCTGGAAGTAATTGGAGGTGTCTTCATGAGAGTCACAAATGTGCCAAGCAAAGTGCTCAACAACATGGTTCATTTCTTGGCGCCGTATGAACAGGCAGTTGAAGAGCTAAAGTTAAAACTAAAAGGAATTAAATACGGCTTTCTAAAAAGCGGCCGTTATTCTCCTATTGAATTTGTTGTCGGACGAGTGAAAAAGGTCGACAGTTTAGTAAAAAAGGCGAACGAAAAAGGAATCGACTTTTTGGGAGATCATTGGCAAAGTGACGTCGCCAAGGAAGTCCAGGATATCGCGGGACTTCGAGTCGTATGCCGCTATGTAGACGACGTGCGCGAGGTGCTGCAGTTGTTGCAGGAGCGGGAGGATATCGTCATACACGATGTCAAAGACTACATCGCAGCTCCAAAGGATTCCGGCTACAGAAGTATTCACATGATTGTTTCTTATACGGTCTACCACGGCAGCGAGAAGAAAACACTCTTTTGTGAGATCCAAATCCGTACATTAGGAATGAACTTCTGGGCGACGAATGAACACGAACTGCGCTACAAGTATTCGGGCAACATTCCGACAGATGTGTTGGAGCAGCTTCATGAAGCTTCCGTGATCACGCATCAGCTCGACGTGTTGATGAACAATTTGCGTCAAGAAATTCTCACACCGGCAGAAGTTGATACGACACTGGAAGAAAAATTAGAAGAAATATTTTCCCTGTACGTCAAGCAGGATTTGGATTCTGCTGCAGCCTTGTACAGAGAACATGTCAGTGGTTTCGAAGAGGCTTTTGCGGACAATCCTAAGTTTAAAATGATTCACGATTTGTTGGGGATCCGGTTGAAATAACGTCTTTTGTTGTCTACAGACCAAATGTAACCTGAAAAAACGCGACAAAGTAGGAAAGGATATTGACTAACATGCGCTTTTTGCTAACGAACCTACTCGTTGTGGTGATGGTTTTGTTCAATCTTGGCATGCCTTCCGCTTTTGCCGAGGAGTCATCAAGCCTGGAGCCTAGCACTCTCACTGGACAATCAGCCATTCTGATTGATGCTACAACGGGACAAGTCTTGTTTGAAAAGAACCCTCATGAGAAGTTGTACCCTGCTAGTATTACAAAAATCGCAACAGGTATTTACGCGATAGAAAAAGGGAATCTGGATGACACTGTCACTGTCTCAAAAAAAGCACGCCGTGAAGAAGGAACACGTGTTTATTTGGAAGAGGGAGAACAGATTTCCCTACGCAATTTGCTGTACGGACTGCTCATGAATTCAGGTAACGACGCTGGTACAGCGATTGCTGAGCATATGAGCCAGACGACAGAGCGTTTTGCAGTGGATTTGAACGCCTTTTTGAAAGAAAAAGTAGGTGTCACCGAAACGAATTTTACCAATCCACACGGACTACATGATCCGAATCATTACACGACTGTTGCGGACATGGCCAAAATTTCGCAGTACGCGATGAAAAACCCCGTTTTCAGGGAAATTGTCGGTACGAAGCGGCTGCCTTGGCATGGACAAACGTGGGAAACGGTATTGGTGAATCACAACAAGCTCCTGCGCGACTACGAAGGTGCGACGGGAATCAAGAACGGTTTTACTGATCAGGCGATGCATACGCTGGTAGGCTCCGCCAAGCGTGGAGAAATGGAGCTCATCGCTGTCACGATGAAGGCCTCTACGAGTGCAAATGCATACAAAGATGTGAAAAAGCTACTGGACTTTGGTTTTCAAGGATTTGAGACCAAACCAATCGCCAAAAAAGGGGATTCTTTTTCAGAAGTAGCTGTTCCTGGCAACAACTCGGTCGTGACTTTTACAGCCAAGGAGGACTTGTATGCGACGGTTCCCAAAGGTGTGGAGCCTTTGGTAGAGCTAAAAGCAGATGGAAACCTGTCTGTCCAGGCTGGCAAGCTAGCCGTCTCGTATCCGTTGCTTCGTCATGATCCGCCTACTCCAGCTCCTTCTACTGTATTTGGGGATTCAGAAAGTGGCAACAGTCATCCACTGGCTCGCTATAGCGTATTAATCGTCTGGTTAGGAATGAACCTTTTCTTAATCGTGTATACGTTTTCCCGTGCACAGAGGAATAAACGAATTCGCGAACGCAGTCTTCAACGGCGGTTCTACTAATACAAAAATGAGAATCAAAACAGGACGTAGCAATATGCACGTCCTGTTTTTTTGCGAAATGTCTGTGAAACCGAGTGTTCCAAGCAGGTCATCTCTTGTTGAGTTGTGAGGGATAGATGCCGTGTCCAATCGTGGAAACCGAGCGTACATTAGAGTAATCATTGATCATCTGGTGAGGGGGAGTGAGATGGACAACCGAATCTATGATCACCCTGCCGTGTCCGTCATCATCCCAATAAGTGACAACGCCAGGAATATGAAAAAACTGCTCTCTGTTGTCAAAAGAATAGATCCACACACGGAAGTAATCGTCGTGTGCAATGGAGTGAGCTCTCAAGAAGCTATGCTGCCCAATCTTTGGGGGGCACAAGTCATTTCAACCGGTTTGGATGTAGACAGCCATGAGGCAAGAGCGATCGGGTGTGCTCACGCGAGGGGAGACGTTGTCCTTTTTATCGACGAACGACTCGTCATGCCTCTTTTATACTTGAAGAAATATGTCACGCTGGTCAAAAAGGGATCAGATGTCATTATCACGACATGCTCAGACAACTCGGTATCCAGAAGAGGAAAGCGTTCACCAAGAAGTGCCTATTGCTTGTTGAACCATCTTCTTGGTCAAAAAAAAATGGGCTCCGCTTCCTTTGAAAATATTCCATTTGCCTTGAGCCGAAATGCTCTAGAGGCAATTGGTTCCGGGACTTTATGCAATCCGGCAGTTGCCTTGGTTCAAGCGTCAGTCTTGGGGCTCAAAATAACAACAATTGCCCCGTTTGCCTCGGAAAAACACCCAACAGCCACTCATGCTATCGTGCGAAAAGACATCCGTACGATTTATCGGGAGCATGCGAAGGCAATCCAGTTACTAACGGGTGGAACGAAGCTGCGACACGCAGATCAGGATGGACAACGACACCGCGACTTGGTGCATTCATCAGGTGTTCTGCATTTGCGCTCGGTCTTTCATCTGGAATCGCGCGTAAAGGAGGGCGGTGGATGGGGTGGCAAACGCAAAGCGAAATATGCGAGATCCCACAAAAAAACGCAGAGAAGAGCACATTAATGGTAAAGAAAAATACCAGAACTTAAATCGATTAAGTGTCATCCTCTCTGTTCACCACCAGCGGACGATCAAAAAAGTACTCAAACAAATTGAGAAGCTCAGGCCCATGGAAATCGTACTCGTTGTGGATGGCTGCCCGGATCGATCGGTGAAAAAGATACTCACCTATTCCTCGTGTCCACTCACAGCGTTTGTGTACCCGTTTCCTTTAGGGGAAGATGTATGGAGAGCAATAGGTGCCAAGGAGGCCACAGGAGATGTGTGGTTGTTTCTCGATGCGGATCACGTGGTGGCTGCAAATGACATGCAGTCCTTTGTCAGAACGTGTTACCGGGGAGCAGACATCGCCTTGAGAAAGAGTATGACGCCACTTCGACAACCATCAATGGAACCGGATACGGTTTGGTTTGCGAAGACATTTCTCAATACCTTGGTTTCGCACCATGAACTAGGAACTTCCTCGATGTACGATTTACCTTTTGCCATTACGCGACAAGCCGCTTCAATTATCGGCGTTCAACATTTGGTCGTACCTGCCGTTGCGCACGCCATTGCTCTACACAATCATTTGCGAGTCGTGCCATCTCATTACATTTCGTCAGCAAAGCTTACGAGAAAAAGAGGGACACAAAGAAAGAATAAACCGAGCGTTAACCAGACGATCCTGGGAGATCACCTGGAAGCAATGGATTACGTGATGTCCCTCAAATGAATGAAACCGTTGTCGAGGCGATGCCATCTGTCGGTATCGCTTATTCCTTATTTTCAAAAGTCTCGCGCAAACGTGTAATCATAAGCTGCTGGAATCATTTGATCTCTTGACTTTGCATTGTTCGGTTTTTGTAGTACGATAGGCAAGTAGGTCATTTTTTCTTGATAAAGGAGCAAACAGATTATGAGTATTCATATTGGAGCACAGCAAGGTCAAATTGCTGAAACCATCCTACTGCCGGGCGATCCGCTACGGGCCAAATACATTGCTGAAACTTTCCTCGAAGGAGCAGAGTGCTACAACAACGTGCGTGGCATGCTCGGCTTCACAGGTACATACAAAGGTAAGCGCGTTTCTGTACAAGGAACGGGCATGGGAGTTCCTTCTATCGCGATCTACGCAAATGAGCTCATGCAATCTTATGGCGTTCAAAACCTGATCCGCGTAGGCACTTGCGGCGCGATCCAGGAAGACATCAAAGTTCGTGACGTGATTATTGGTATGGCTGCATCATCCGATTCCCAAACAAATCGTCTCCTGCTCAATCAGGTTGATTTTGCTCCTACTGCTAACTTTGATTTGCTGCACAAAGCGTATCAAGCAGCGACAGAGCGCAATCTGTCTGTTAAAGTGGGCAATATCTTTACGAGCGACAGCTTCTATCGCGAGAACTTAGATTTGTACAAAAAATTGGCATCCTATCAAGTGCTTGCTGTTGAAATGGAATCTTCCGCGCTGTACACTTTGGCTGCAAAATACAAGCGCAACGCATTGTCAATCCTCACGGTAAGTGATCACATCCTGACCGGTGAAGAAACTTCCGCTGACGAGCGCCAAACCACCTTCAATGAAATGATTGAAGTGGCGCTGGAAGCAGCTCTGATCAAGTAAATTAGCATGCAGACGAAATCCCACTGGCAAACTATCGTCAGTGGGATTTTATGTAGAGGATAGAAAAAGGGGATGGAATCATGAAACATAATTGCCCTGCCTTTTTTGAAACGGCATTTGACGAAGGGTATACGCAAGAGCTGGACGGCTATTTATATCGGTTGTTCCGCCAAGATATGGGCAAGCTTCAGGTGAAAACTGGAAAAATCGTGGCGAACGATCCGTTTGTCATGTTTGAGACGGAACCGTTTGTAGAGGTTTTCCCAAAGGGGAGCTTCTCCGTACAGCTCGCTATCGCGCAAGTTCAATCCCTGTCAAAGGATGAGCAAACGGATGACGCTCTGGAACCAGATGAACGGGTAGCATTGGCACGGATTGTCTTCTCAGAGAAACCTGTTGTGTCTTGGAAAATGGCTGTTTGGGCGGAGTCAGATGTGTCACAGCTTGGCGAAGGTGAATTTTTTGGCTACGGTGTGGATGCGGGTACAGGCTCGTTCATGGATGCAGAAGCTTGCGCGCTTTTGGTACGAGAAATGGAGAAAGACGAGATGTTCTATGAGACGTTGACGAAGAAAATGGATCAAACGTATAAACACACACGGAGTTGGGGTCTAATAGATTTAGCGGAAGGCTGTAATGTTGCCATGTTTTCAACAGGATGGGGAGACGGCAGCTACGCGAGCTATATTGGTTATGATGCCGAGGGACAAATCGCACGTTTGGTAACAGATTTTTACTTGTTGGATTGGATGGGAACGGCTGAAGAATAGAAGTTGGGGGAAACGGGGAAGGAAGAGAGAAGAAAAGCTTATAGACGCCAAAGTAGAGTGCCTCCGGTGGCACTCTTTTTATTGGTTATTTTTTCTTATTTCGTTCGAGGTATTGCGCCAGGTTATTCAAGGTATTTTCGTACGATCTTTTTTTCGGTGAAGTGGTGATCGTTTTCGACTTTGGGATTACTTTGGTCATTTGGGGACCTCCGGGCATTTTTAGTTATAGTGATCTTAATTATAATATAAATGAATTTACAATAAATGTAAATAGTTTTTTAATTTAAATGAACTTTTTTATTATAGATGATAAATGACTGAGTGGTCTTATTAGATGATCAGCAGTTTGATTGCTGTTGTTAATGTCTTATTGTGAAGCTGATAAACATACTGGAAAGCTCCTTATTACTAGTTAGGTTTTTATGAGAGCAAGTTTCGGTAATACATTACATGTATGTCATTTGGCACGGATGGATGGAAAAAAGCTATTTATTTTGCATCATCTTTCAATTAGATCCATGTACGAATGAGTTTGTGACAAGTAGCTTGTAAAAACAGGTGAGTACCCCTTTCAGAAATTATGCATTTCGTATTGAGTCCGATAATATATATTATGTAAACTCATAAAAAGAGCAAGTGGGACAGTAACTAAAGGTTCTTGGTTCCGATGATCTACATTATCAGGAATCTGGTTGGCAAAGGTTCCGGATAATCATCAGTTGCGTCCGGATAAGTTTCGGAGCCGTTCCAATAAGTTTCGTGGATGGTCCATAAAAATCGGTTGCGTCCTTATAATCGATTTATTAGGAGGACGATTAAGTTTGCAGGTGAAACAAGCGATGGATGAATTCTTGTTTTATATGGAGGTTGAACGCAATGTATCTGTGAATACGATACGTAGTTATGCGTACGATTTACATGTCTTTGACGCTTTTCTAACGAGGGTCCATGGAACATCGGAACTGGAACAAATTCGTAATTCGACGGTTCGGAGGTTCATTCAAGACCAGGTCATTGAGCATCAGACACATCCGCGCACGCTGCAAAGGCGTATTTCCTGCTTAAAATCCTTCAGTCGTTTTTGTGCAAAGGAAAACTGGATATCGAACGATTTTATGGTTGGCATTCATGCACCGAAAACAGACAAAAAAGTACCGGTTTACATGAAGTTAATCGAATTACAGATGCTATTTCGTTTTTTAGAGAATGATCAGCGTAAGTTATCGTTACGGAATCATTTGATGTTTAAGCTATTGGCGACAACCGGGATGCGTCGCCAAGAATTAGTTGATTTGTCTTGGGGGCAAATTGATTTGGAATGGAATTCCATACGGATTCATGGGAAAGGTAATAAAGAACGTATACTCCCGCTGCATCCGATGGTGATTCCATTGATCAAGCAATACCAGGAACACTTGGAAACGTTTCAATTGCATACTTCCGAGCCAGTTTTTACGAATTACATGGGTCAACGGATAGATCCTCGCGGCTTACATCGGATCTTTAAGGAAGTTCTCCAAAATGCAGGCTTACCCCCTCACCGGTTTACACTGCACCATTTGCGACATACCTTCGCGACTCTGCTCTTGCGTTCCAATGACGGGCCTTCAAAGGTAGATATTCGTACTCTACAAGAGCTTCTTGGCCATGAAAGTTTAGCGACTACGTCAGTTTATACCCATGTTGACTTGGAGCAAAAGAAAAAAGCAATCGAGACGCTAAAGTTTGAAAGTTAACCAAATAACCTCACCTCTAGTTTAAAGAACATAGAAGTGAGGTTTCTATATTGTCATTTCAGTTCATGAAATTGCTATTTTATGTACCGATATTCAATGATAATAAAAATCTTACATTACAATTTAATACTTTTATTATTTCCCTATTTTTTTTACAAGTATCATTGTTGAAAAATGGTATCTTACATTCCATCCACAACCGTCACACTACACATTGTACGTTACATCTTTTGAACAACACTTTGAATTATTTCAATCACTCTTCTGTCCTCCTTCGTATCTTTTAGGTCAAGTCATTGATAAATTTATATATACACATTGAAATTGTGTTTCTTTGTTATGGTGACCTACTTCTAGTCCGAACACTCTACTTAACCTAAATGGTAAAAGCGCTTAGGACTTATTCCCCCGCTCCTTTGATTAACCTTGAACTAATCCTTTTTGAATCAAAATAACTGCGAGTTCAGGATCGGTATTAAGCAAATTCAGTAACATGTCCCTTGAAAGAAAATGAGTCGTATCCACTGTATTTCCGAGTTCAGCTTCAAAACTACGGTCTAGATTCTGAACTTGATTAGCTTCCTCAGGTTGATGGGACAATTCATCTTCGATACGTGTTAATTCCTTTTGAAGTAGTCGTATATGTCGTCCATAACGTCGAATATAGAACTGTAAATTGTCTTGTTCAGAGTGCCCTAACAGAAATTTTATTGCTGCCAGTTCTAACCCCCGCTCGCTTAGAATTGTGCTTATAGTAGCTCTGAAACCATGGGGCGTCACACGTTGATCATTCTTCCAACCCAAATCATGACATATGCGATTCGTCAGACGATTGAGTGCTTTGTCTCCTAATGCCTGACCAGCTAAGCCAAATAAGAGCTTGTCACGAGGGTGTAGTTGATGATTACTGACATGCTGTTCAATCTCTTTTAGGAGTTTGGGTGGTAATGGTATGATCTGCACTTTATGTTTGGTATTAATTTTTTTAAAACTATGAGTAACACGTAATAATGATTTTTCGAAGTCAACATGTTCGACTCGTAAATCGGTAAGTGTTTCGTTACGTAATCCGGTAAACATTAACATTCGAATAGTGGTACTAACATGAGATTCAGAGCTCTGTGTATTTCTTAATTCATCTGCGTACCTATATACTTTCCTAAGTTCCTCCCATTCTAATATCCTGGAGTGATGTTCTGTCTTCCCAAGTGGAATGTCAACCGCTTTAAAACAATTTTGATTGACAATACCAAGGTTCCGATAGAAGGAGAAGATTGATGATAAGCTCGCAATTCTACGTTTAATAGTGCTACTCGCTACTCCATTATCACGCAGGCTCTTTATCCATCGTTGTATATGGTGGAGTTTACAATTTTCTAAATTGGGGTCGAGGTTACAGTCGGATAAGAATTCTTCAAACTGTATTACATCATTCTGATAACAAATAAATGTTGTTTCTGACCAATTTTTATAATCTCGCATCCCTTCCAATGCCTCAGTAATTGTGGAACCTAAAAAAATCCTTTCTTCAATTGAGGTTTTAATATTTTCCATCATATCTAACCTTCCTGATACAAGATTTTTTCATAAATAAGCTTCGAGTTTCCAAACTGACGTCATTGAAGTTAAGATAACTTTTCAAGTCATTGTTAAGGCTAAAGTTAATGTATTAAAGGTATCTTCTTTCACTCTAAGCAATCGCAAAGAGGCCAAACGTAATAACGTTGGCCTTTTTCATGACTAGCTTTTGTTTTCTAGTTTTTCAATCCATTCTGTGATAATTTGCAATGCGATTTCTCTTTGTTTCTTTTGGTAACTACATTCTTTTTGCTTTGATTCTACTTTGTTCGTTCGCACATGGACTACCTCCCATCTTGTTATAACTAGAAGGATATCCATGATTGAAATAGATTTACTTTTGGTTCTAAAAAAAACCAGATTACAATGTATACATTCTTAACATGGAAAGTTGTTCAACGTCTTCTAAGTGTGCAACAATTGATGGTTGGTCTTTACTGTCCGCAATGAGAAAACAGAGTTTGCGAAAGTTTACAAATGGAGTGCTGTAGGAATAAATGTAACGAAGTTCTTTGGGGAAAGCTGATTTAATTTTGATTAAATCGGCATAGGATAATTCAGAATCTGAGGGTACATATATTTCAATCGTTACAAATTGATTAATTCGATAATCGACTCTCACTGGTAAAAAACTCCGGTCAAATGGAAACCAATCATTATCTCGAGTAATTTTAAACCCTTTAATAATTCTCTTTACGTAGCGATGATTGCTTGTGAGCTGAGTCGTTCGTATCTGCTGAATAACTTCTTTTAAATTGCTCCTAGACATGACGTTAAGCTCTAAACTGATTAAATACTCCATAAATTGTACTCCGTGGAAGTCGTTCCCCGTAATTTGATAGAGCGGTACATCGAGAATAATAGCTAGCTCGGCTTCATTATATAAATTAACTTGCCTTGGCCAATCATCTTCTCTCGGGTTGTAGTTAAAGTAGTTAGCATAAAATGGACCACTAGCATTATTGAGATTATATAAGATATCCCGCTTCGTCAGTCCTAATGAGTCTTTTATATAACACAGTGCTCTCTTTTTTGGATTTTTCATAAGAAAATCAAGATAGAATATTTTAGTCGATAACAAAAATGCCTCAGATGCATATTGCTCTTTGTGCACAGATCTATCTTCTTTATATTTGCTATAAGGGTAATCCTCAATTTTTTCTTTACCATTCTTAATAACCTTTCTTTCACCCTTGACGAGGTTAAAGGCTTGATCTAGATATTTATTTAAAAAATTACTCTGTCGTTTCTTTCTTCGATTGCTCGGCATCGTTATCACCAAGGCTAGGATAAAAGAAACTAGACTTTAATTTCCAACGTGGTCCCCAAAAAAACCAAAACCCCTTATTTACACCCACTTTGCTTATCTCTTTTTCTTGTTGTGGTCTATTTTTAATCCACGGGTTTTCCATGTCTATAAAAAGACAAAATGACAACCAAGAGCAATATGAACTTGAATATAGGGGATGAAAAGCCTCTCCTCCTTGGTGATGAACTTTATTTGGGTAAAGTGCATCTGCGTATTGAGAAAACAAAACGTAAGTATATGGGAAAAAATGGGTGTATTTTGGGCATAATGATCAAAAGAGGAACAAAAAAGCCCACCTTTTTGCAGAATTTTATTCTCCAAAAAAATGGACAGACCTATCCTGTAATATTAATTGTCCGACAAACGGACTTCCTGTTAACTCAACCGCAGACCTCTAAGGTCGCCAATAGTGAACAAATCTAAATATGATTTTAGCATGAATTCGATTCATTCTTCAATAAGTAATTCACATATGATCAATTAGTAGAGGTGATTTCAATGCTTAAAGCACATGTTGTGACAATGACCAAATACTGTCCTCCCCCGAAAAAAACAAGATTTTCTAAAGCTGTCCCCCACCATTTTCAACAGTATCTGTTTCAGCTTGAATCTGATGGATTCAGTCATGTAACAATTCGTAATAGAGAACGTTATGTACGAAAGTTATACTTATTTCTCGCAGAGCAAATGGGTATTTCAGAAAGTGAAATGGAAGACAATTTTCCTTTAATAACATTGAGCCATGTAAGAGAATATGAAAAACATATAAACGAGTTAGTGCAAAAGGGAAAGCTTGCATTAAGATCAAGAAGTTTCCCCCTTCTTGCTACAGAAGAATTCATTGACTATCTTTTTAAAAAGCAAGTTTTGAGTTTTCAATTTCGACGACTTCAGAATTCAAAGAGGAGAAGTTCTAATCCAATTCCACCGATTGTCGATGAGTTCATTGAATATTTAACTCAAAAAAACTATAGCAGTCTAGCTCAACATAGAACCTCCGTTATGAGGTTTGTCTCGTTTGTCAACCAGTCCCACCCTAATGGCGTATTAACGAAAATTAATCGTAATCATATTAGTGAATATGAACAGTTTCTTAAAAATAGAATCGTAAATGAACAGCTTACTCCTGCTTCTGCATACCAATATTTGCTTAGTTTAAAACTCTTTCTTGGATTTCTATCAGATAAACAAATAATCATGTTTACCTACGTAATTCCACAACATTTAGTAGCTCAGGGCAAGCGTGCTAACGAATATGTTCCTAAGGAGGATATTATTCGCTTGTTACAATCGATACAAAAAATACCTAGGCATTATGGTAGGAACATGGCTATCTTCTTACTTATACTGGATACCGGATGCAGACCGATCGAAATTGCCAATTTAAAGTTGAGCGATGTCAATATATCAGAAATGACTGTGTCTCTCTTCAGTAAAAAATCTGGTCAACGCAAGCTGAAAGTCGATCCAGTAGTGATGAAGGCCCTCAAACTATACATCTTACAGAGAGAAAAAGAATGTGTCGATCACGATTCCTTTTTTCTCAAGGATACGGGAGAGCCATTAACGGTAAAAATAGTTAATCAAGTATTTGCAAAGGCAAATAAGAATGCATTCGGCAAGGCCCTTTATTCCGCAAAAGCGCTTCGTCATACCTATGCAACCAATGCGCTCGATAATCATAACAATTTTGATCAAACATCTAAAACAATGGGACATAAGTATTGGGTATCTACGATGTACTACCTCCATCGTTCACACAAGAGATTACTTAATAATACTCTTGCTTACGACCCTACTACTTTTATCAATAGAGGTGATTTATAATGGATATTTTCTCCAAATATAACTACGAAGAGATATGTGTTGACTTAGGAATTAATATAGAAGATTTACTCTGCCTGATAGAGAAAAAAACTATCCCAAAGCAGATTGAAAGAGCAGAATATACGATTGTACATGTAACTGAAAAATTCAAAAAACTAATTAAACAACAGCAAGTAAACGGAAGGAAGTCGTTGCAAACAGTTCGATACTACATAAACTTTATAAACAGATTCGAACAGTTCGTCTACAAGGTAAATCCGGAGATGAGTATCTATTCACTGAATGAGTCACTCTTTGATGATTTTCTTTTGACCTGTCAACCTCGACAAGAAACTGTTCTTTCGCCAGGTACTATTAATACATATATAGGTATTTTGAGACGACTGTTATCCTTTGCCCATTATGAGGGATATCTCGACAAAGATTTACGATATCGTTTTGAGAGGCATAGCACGAAATTGCTCCCTAGGTACTATCAAGATAGCCATCTTAAAGCGATGCTGGAAATGACTAAGAGAAAAACTCATGCTTATCTTTGGAGTACAATCTTGTGGTTCTTGCTAGGAACTGGTTGTAGAGTAAGTGAACTGATTAATGTGCGGGTAAAGGATTTTGATATCGAAACAAACCTCCTTTATACAGTTGGGAAAGGAAGAAAAGAGCGCTATATCCCCATTTATCCTCATATTAAAGAAATCGTACTAGAATACTTGTATTTAACTGGTGTTAAAGAATGGAACAAAGGTCTGACCGGATATCTATTTGCCCGAGATCACGGGGTTAAACGTGAGAGGAAGTTATCTGTCAGAAGTGTCCAATATCAGGTCCATGATATCATAACCAAGCTTGGGTTTGATCGTCGCTTCAATGTTCATTCTTTCCGTCACACATTTGCCGTTAACTGTCTACGTGCAGGTATGAAAATTGAGTATTTGAGTCAAATCCTCGGTCACGATAATCCCGCTACAACCTACACGTACATTCAACTTCTGCCTATTGATCTTAAGTCTGAGATTATGAACAAATTCCCGTTTCCGCTTGAAAAGCTAGTGCATCAAATCTACGGTACAGGAGTGTATGAACATGGACAACATTCAGATGGAGATAGACCGATTTATCATTAGTGCCAAACTGTCTCATACGACTAAGCAGAGATACTGCAAATATCTTGACGAGTTTACAAAGTACCTTTCCTATTTAACTAACACAAACCTTGAAGATCTTCATTATGAGAGAATTTATAGAATCCATAGTCAGTCAGGAGCATTTCTATGTTACAAACCTATAGATGCTTATTTGCTTGATAAGTACCTTACTACTCACATTGAGAAAGGATACAATTGGCTGCGTTTATCAAAAAGCGCAATGAGCAGTCTATTTAATTATCTTCACAGAAGGTACGATTTTCCCAATCTGGTTAAAAAGATGACTTTTAATCCAAAAGATTATCGAACTGTAAAAAGACCTCAACGAATTCTTAGTAGACGTGAGATCCTTCTTTTTCTTCAAAGCCTGATCAAGCACAGCAAAGATTTAAAAAGAGATGTGCTTCTCTTCTCGCTTTTACTCTCTACGGGCATGAGAATTTCCGAAGCGTTAAATTTAAAGGTAAGTCACGTTAACTGTACGGATGATGCGGTTTTTCTTACTAAAACAAAAACCAAGGTACAGCGAATGGTTATGTTAAGAGATTCGTTTGGTTTAGCCATTAATGAATATGTAAGGGTGAATCGTTTATCCGATAATGATTACCTTTTTAGCACTCAAGGCAATAGGCAATTTACTCGGGTTGAGGTACAAACTCTTCTAAACAATTTTCTAATGATGAGCGGTCTTGAGCCGATTAATTTGCATGGCTTGAGACATTCATTTGCCACACTTATGTTTGAAAGCGGAAGCGAGTTATTGGTGATTCAGCAATTGTTAGGTCATAGTGCCTTAGGTTCGACTAAAACATATGTCCATCCCAATTATATTAGGAATTACGGCGTGGAGATAAAAGAGAACCAAACGGTGTATAGAATTGCAAAAGACCTCTTGATGGAGTCGGATAAATGAAGATGAATGAATTTTAAAGGTGCATACCAACAGTTCGGTCCAAAGCTCCCGTACAAGTCCTAGGCTCTACCCAGTTCGTTGCCTTGCACATTACTGGAAGTAAGGGTCAGCATCAACCATAATGGTTACAAAGAGAATGTAATCAGCTGTTTATGAGCATCCTCGTATCTTTCCTTGATGACATGCGTGCCATCCTCGTCTATTGAATTTCTTACCTCGCGCCAATCCTCGTCCAGATGAACGTCCGAACGCCAGCCAGTTACCAGCGCAAGGTCGTTTAAATGGTGGTTGGTGATAATTCTTCGTTCATTCAAGCCTTGGGATTGGCCGAGACCAGGAATTGGACAGAATAAATGATCATAACCAAGTGTTCTCATCGCAGGCAAGGTCAAGTCGTAGAGCAGCGCCGCTGGCGGTTATTTGCGGTACTTTGGTACCTTCGACGTCCCGGCCATCATTACTGTCCCTGCAACAAGCTGCCATGGATTCGTGATACGGACATCAGTGAGTAAAAAAAATCGTGGACGTCCATATTGGAGTCGATGTGCTCTCAAGTGGTCGTCCAAATACACCACTCTACTACGTATCATTGAGATTATTACGAAACGTTCATCTTCGAATTTATAATACAAATGGAGCGAGGTTTATTCCACCCACTCACCTATTGAACAAGAGGACACATAACAATGATTATGGAACGCAATTACTGATATTCTCAAGTTAAGGAACCAAAAACTGATGTGTCAAAATCAACATGCAGATGCCTATCCCTCAAAATTCTAGAGACTCGCTTGAAGTTGATCATTGGAGCCGTGTTCGTTAAATAGTTGATTTCCAATCTCCTCGGTGTCGTAGCACTAAAAGAAAGAAACCTCGTAGCTTCTAAGGATGTGATATGATCCGCTACGAGGTTTCTTCTTTTGTTCAATCGCTCTTAAAAAAGACTGGTGAATTCTACACGTCCAGCCAAGAGTTCTGCAAGTTGTACTTCACGCATTTCATACGTCGGAGATTGTTCTGAAAGCAGCTTGGTTGCGACTGTAATCATATAACCCGTCGTAGGGACAAACGTATAGTAATAAAATTCGTCGTCATACGCCTGTTCTTCGTCGAACGGCACTGTGAACGAGAGTGGCGACAGGGAGAAACCTTTCCCGACTGCCTTCATAACAGCTTCCTTACGAGTCCAAAGCTTGTAGAAAGCATGCAACTTTGCCTTCTTGTCTCGTTGAGCATTCACCCATTCGATTTCCTCCGGAACATAAACGTGCTTCATAACTTCGAAGCGGTCAGCAAGAGTCTTCTCTACGTCGATCCCTATCTCGTCATTGGCGGAGAATGCACATACAACCATCTCATCTGTATGTGAGAGATTGAAATATAACGGTTTTGGTGAATTTTTCAGAAATAATTTCCCGTACTCGTTTTTGCTGAAAGAGATATTACCAGATTGCACATGTAAGAACTGACCCAAAGCCATTTTGGCGAGACATCTCCCAACCAAAAATTCAATCTTTTTTAAGTCGACTTTGTAACGAGAATAGGTGGCACACTCCTCTGCATCCAACAGGTCCAAGCGATCTTGAATCTCTGTCGACGACAGATTTTCTGGTATTTTCACCCAATGGATAAGAATCTTCGGTCCTACTGTAACCATCTCCCTAACAACATCCGACGATCCACATTGAACGGCATTACCGTTGCAAGCTGAACATGTCATGCTTATATCGTTGATAACGTGTCCTAGGCAACAGGTCTAGTGTTTTCTTGGCACCGTCGGGCACATCGCCGATTATCTGTAAGAGCCATTTACAGACGACTTCTGCGATCACCGATTGTCCGTGATCGCTGTTCGTCAACACCACCAGTGCTTTTTGGAGCTTCGGTAGTAAACCGATCCATGTCCGATACCCTCGATTGTGCCCACTATGCCAAACGAGGCGTGAGCTTTTTGGCAAAGTCAGAATGTGGTATCCAAGTCCGTAGGGAATTGGACGTTCTACACGGTTGTGCATCAGAGCGACCATATCTGGCTGCAAAACACCGCCGCCACCGTTCAGATTCGCCTGAGCGAAACGGATCAGGTCGTCAAGCGTCGTGTACAAACCTGCTGCTGCCTGTTGCACATGCCAGAGGAGTGGCACTTGTTGCTCCAGATAGTCGTGCCCTCGTGCAGCGTCGTCCACTAATTGATCGGAACCCAAGTTGAACGAGCTGTGTTTCATCCCGAGCGGTTCGAGGATCTCTTCACACATGTAGTCAGCAAAGCATTTTCCCGAAACTTTCTCGATCAGTATTTGCAAGAGACTGTAACCAGCATTGGTATACCAGAATTCGCCCACAGGATGTGCGGATCGAACATCGGTCAATAGGCCACCGCCTTCTTCATGAGGACGAATCCCGAGATCACGGACAGATGCCAGCCCCCCCGTGTGTGAGAGCAGATGCCGGACAGTGAGACCCTCGTACACGGTATCTTCGAGATAAAGACGCCCTGTTTCCACGAGCTTCATCACACCCCACGCTGTCACTGGCTTGGACAAGGAAGCTGCTTGAAAAAGCGTTGTGGAACGCACCGGTGTATCGCCATTTTTACCAAGTAAGCCGAAAGTGTACCGTTCGACATCCGTTTCTGTTTCTAGAACAGCCATGGCGACACCTGGCGTACCAGAGTCCTCAAGGGCATTCAAGCATGCGTGAGATAACATGTTCATTTTAGGAGCTCCCTTTTTTGGCGTATCAAATCTTTGAATTCATTGTCGAGCTCGTTATAGGCAGGGGAGCCAATCTCGTGCTTGGTGAGATCTCCGAGCACCAAGCTCAAGCGAGTTTCGATGACAAGCAACTGTTCCTCCTCTACCCGACTTTTTTTCGAAGGAACCTTCTCATTCGAGCCATTTCCTTCACTCAATTGGCGATTCATGTATTCGCTAAAGGTCCCCAGCACCTGTTTGAACTTTCCGTTTTCAAACACCAACAGCTGGTCGCACAACTTCTCTAACATATAGCGATCATGGGAAACGATCAACATCGTACCGTTGTAATCTGCGAGTGTATCCTCCAATTGCTCGCGGCTTTGCAGGTCAAGGTGGTTGGTCGGCTCGTCGAGGATCAAGAAGTTGTGTTCCATTAGGATCATACGGCCAATCTTAAAGCGGGTGCGTTCCCCTAAACTCCACTTCTTGATCTCGCGCGAGAGCTTTGCCTCGTCAAGTCCCATGTTGTGCATGAGGATGCGTGCCTTGGATTGAATCTCGCCTCGGAAATGGGAGATCAGATTCAGGCCCGTCGATTCTTCTGGTAAGTCAGTTACATCCTGCGAGAGATAGACAACTTCAGCCGTCGGGCTAATCCACAGATCCCCTTCCGTCCAGCGTTCTTGGTCAAGCAACATCCGGATCAGGGTGGTTTTTCCACAACCATTCGGACCGATCAATCCGATGCGATTTCCGCGCTGGATGGCAAACTCCGTATTCCGGAACAACCAGCGTTCTCCGTACTTTTTCCCAAGCCCCTTCGCTTCAGCGAGACGCTTGCCTCGCTTGGAAGCACTGCCAAAATCGAATGAAACTTTTTGTTCTTGCTTTGGTTTTTCTACGCCCTCCGTTATCATGCGTTCCAGACGTTTGAGCTTGTTCTTCACCTGTTTGTCAAGTTTCTTGACCTTTGCACGATCATGTTCGCGCAAACCGATTTGGCGATTCTCAGATAAGGAGCCTTGTTTACCCGCTTGCCTGTGTCCAGCCGCCGTCCAAGTCTTAAGTTGGGCTATTTCTGCTTGGACTTTTTCACTTTGTTTCTTTTGTGTCTGATAGAGGTGCAGTTGAGATTGGTACTGACGCTCCTTCTCCTCGCGATAGAACGAGTAGTTGCCTGCATACGACTTGAGTTTACCGTCATCGAGTTCGATAATCCGATTAACAGTTTTGTCGAGGAAGTAACGGTCGTGGGAGATCACCAAGATTGTGCCCGAGAACTTTCCCATCTCTTCCGTCAGCCACTCGACCCCTTGAAAATCAAGATGGTTGGTCGGCTCGTCTAGAATCAGGAAATCTGGCTGACTAATCCATATGTTAGCGAGAGCCAGTTTGGTACGCTCTCCGCCACTCAAACCGTCAAAACGATCTTCCCGCCACTCCTGTACTTTGTTGAGACCGATAAAGCTTGTCACTTCAAGGAACTTATCTACCTGTTCAGCATTATTGCCATCGAGCAATATCGACTGAAAACTATTTACCGTATAGGAGCAAGATTGTAGCAGGTAGCCAATCTTGAGATCCTGTTTCATCTGAATGATGCTTCCTTCGTCTGACTGAAGATTGCCGAACAGGATATTGGCAAGTGTAGTCTTACCTGTGCCGTTAACTCCAACTAATCCGATGCGCTCTTGTACCCCGATCTCCAAGGATACATCTGATAGAATCGTGCGCTCTCCGAAACTTTTATGAAGGTTACAAACTCTAAGTATTGTCAATGGTACCACCCTCTCCTTATAAGTGGCAAAGGGTGGTATGGAAAAGTTCCGTACACCCAATCGACCGTCTTACTTTTTTATTGCATTGATGACGCGGAACTGCTGTATCCCAGTCTGCATATCATTGTAAATTCCAGACCCTGGCAAGGAGAGCGAATCTTTCATGCCTTCCATGAAATCCTGGTCCATTTTCCCGTACGCCGAGTAGTGATTTTCGGCAACTTCATCGCAAGACGTGAGGATGTTCTCTGTGATGTCTTGGTTGCGCAAGATCTCAAAGCCCAGCGAGATCAGGTATAGCTCAAATTCTGGCCACTTATCAGTTGGCAACATATCACCGTACAGGAAGTGACCTCCTGTTTTCAACACGCGGTACACACCATCATAAAACTTATGAATGTTGGGATAACCGTGCGAAGATTCGCAGTTGAACACCGCATCGAATGTTTCGCTTTCGAACGGTAGGTTTTCCGCATCGC
The DNA here is from genome assembly GCF_013284245.2 of Brevibacillus sp. DP1.3A. Classification (NCBI taxonomy): domain Bacteria; kingdom Bacillati; phylum Bacillota; class Bacilli; order Caryophanales; family Paenibacillaceae; genus Brevibacillus; species Brevibacillus sp. DP1.3A. Next base: position 3,323,564 of record NZ_CP085876.1, read on the forward strand.
CTACGAGGAAGAACATGTTGTCGCCTTTATGACGAACATGGTCGAACTGTACAGATGCTTCGGTGAGATCGAGTCCCACGCAGGTATGAGCTTTGTAATATTTGTTAATACCAGCCAAGTTGCCACCGCGTCCACAACCAACGTCAAGAACTTTCTTGTCCTTCAGATTGACTTGTCCCACGATCTCAAACAAAAGCTTCAGCGGGTTTTTGTTCAGCATGGAATCGTCTACTTCGAATTGAGCATATTGCTCATTCTCTGTCACTTTGTAACCCCAGTTCAGAAATGTAACAAATCGGGTCATGTTGCTGACTTCAAGAGACTCTGCAACCGTTGTGAAGTGCTTTTTGATGTCCTCCTTATCGACATGACGAACGTTGTCGAGAATAGTCACACCACTCATGTCGATAGACTCTTCCATCAACATAATCGGTACCTCGGTACGTACGATGTATTTGATACCGCATGGCTCACATGTCAGGTTGTCGCCTTCTGTAGTAAGCTTTGTTTGGCATTTTGGACAAGCCAACAGGTGGAAGTGATTCGTTTTTAGCAATGTTCATCCCTCTTTTCTTAGTCGCGTTTATGCAATGCGTTTTTCTACGTAATTCACTACATCTTGCAGCGTTTGGAAGACTTTATAGTTCAAGTCCTCATCTTCGAATTCGAAATTGAATTGATTTTCGATCGCGACGATCAACTTGATGAAGCTCAAGGAGCTAAGACCAATACTGGTTAGGGAATCTTTGAGCTGAAGTTGATCAACTTGCTCACCTAACTCCAGTTCACGTTTCAAAATTTCTTTAAGTTGAGTTGCGATACCTATTGTGTTTGTCAAAATGAATACCTCCCTCAAAGAATTAAAGTTTTCTCCGTTTATCTAACTTTCACGCATGTTTTCATCTTTGACTCACGAAGCGCTTGAGGATAAAAAGTCAAAAATTAAAACTTCCTCTTAATGAAACAAATGATCGAGCTCATCGTCACTTAATGAAATCGTAGCAAAGTCGCTCGCATCAAAAGTGGCTCTCTCTTGTCCACAGCAGAAGCGGATGACCTCGCGCAACTGATCGGCGAAGCGATCCAAGAACAATTCTATCGTCGCTTGATGGAAGCGTTGACGACTGTACGTAACTGTAATGGTTAGACTCTTGTCTTGAACAAACGCAAGCACGTCCAGTAACGCAGTCGTATGATTGGTAGGGCATATGTCCGCTCCATGCTCTTCGCTTGCGAGTGTGAACGGCAGACCACGCAGCTGATTGTCGATCTCCCCCAAATAATTGAAGCGTACTCCTCGCTGCAAACGAGCCGGCAGTCGTTTCGCCATGTAGACGAGTGCGCCGTATCCCGCTCCCTTCAGCCGAACGTTACGCAGCTCGGTTTTGACGGTACGGATCTGTCGTTCCCAATCCCTTGGGTGCACAGGAATGGCGACAGGGAACATGGTCGTGAACCAACCGACTGTTCGAGTTACATCAAGCCTCTCGACGACTGGGTCACGGCCATGCCCTTCAAGTTCGAGTCGAACAAGATCTCGATTGCTGTGTATGTGTATCGCTCGCACAAGTGCGGCGACCAGCAAATCCTGTGTCTGTGTTTGGAATCCTTCATGAGCTCGAACCTGCAAAAACTCTGTCTCCTCTGGAGTAAAGGTCCGGGTAATCGTCTCGCAATCGGCCAACGAATTTCCACCGTCCATTTCTGGGGTGAAATCGAATTCATCTGTTTCCGTTCCATCTTTGGCAGTCCACATCTCTTCTTCTTCTCGCGCGGCCGTTTGACTGTATGTCATCAACGCTTCAGCCCATTGCTGCATCGAGTGTGTTTTCATTGGCAGGCGGTTATGTTCATCTAACAAAGTGGCAAGGTCTTCAAACAAGATCTGCCAAGAGACGGCATCCACAACAAGATGATGCGCCGTAAGTAGCAGGCGCTGCCCTTGAGAGCCAAGGTCGAACAAGGCGGCACGCAGAAGTGGGCCTTTCGTCAAGCGGATCGAAGTTTTACATGCCTGTGCAACTTCACGGAGATTGTCGTAAAGCTCCTGAGCCCTAAGAGTGGACAGATCGTGGGTTTCCAGAAGCAATTCCTCCGGCACTTCCGATTCCAGATATGTTAACGCTTGTTTCTCTTGGTCATAGAACAAACGCAGCGAATCGTGAAGTTGGATCAATTGTTTGATCGACTCACGGAGTTTTTTTGGCGTCTGATGGCGCTTTAGCTCCAACAGGACCGATTGGTTCCAGTGATGTGGGTTTGCGAATTTTTGTGAGAAGAACCAAGACATAATCGGCGTCGGGGTCAGAGTGCCGCTTGCAGGAGTCTGCGGGTACAGTGTATGTGAACTGTTTGTAGCGACAATCGCCAGTTCACGGATCACCGGATAAGCAAGTACATCCTTCGTTTGTATCTGGATTTTGGCTTGGCGGAGTTTATTGACGATTTGAATTGCCTTTACAGAATCACCTCCCAATTGATAAAAGTTATCGGTCGCCTTCACCGATTCAATCCCTAAGACGTCGCGTATCGCTTTGACTACGACCACTTCGACTGTCTCATTCAGTAGTTCGGACAGTTCATCGTTGATGGCCGTTTCGATTGGATCAGGCAATGCAGATCGGTCGACCTTGCCGTTCGCAGTCAGAGGCAGATGTTCGAGAAATACGAAGTACGACGGCACCATATAACCAGGCATAGCCTCTACTAGATGCTGGCGTAACTCAAATGCACTCACAACCCCCTCACCCGCAACCAAATAGGCGACTAGTTGCTTCGTCCCGTTTGCATCGGTGTAATCCAAAACTACGGCATCCGAAACAGCTCTGTGTTGCAGCAAACGGTGCTCGATCTCACCCAGTTCGATGCGGTAGCCGCGAATTTTAATTTGATTGTCCAGTCGCCCCAGATAGGTGATCTGACCAGACTTCGTACGAATCGCGAGGTCTCCTGTCTTATAGAAACGACGGCCTGGTAAAAAGGGATTTGGCAGGAAGCGTTCCGTTGTCAGTTCTGGTCGGTTCAGATAACCGCGTGCTACACCGTCACCCGAAATGTACAGTTCTCCCGCCGTTCCCGTCGGAACCGGTTGTCCATCCCTGTCTAGCAAATAGATCTGCGTGTTGGAGATAGGTAGGCCGATTGGCACCGAAGCCCCTGTATCCAGAGTTGGGTCGTATCGATGAATCATGCAACCGACAACCGTTTCTGTCGGACCGTATTCGTTGAAGACCGTAACGTTTCCGCCAGAGTTCTCGACGATTTCACGAGCCACTTCCGTTTTCAGGTCTTCCCCACCAATAATCCATCGGCGAACCGAACCTTCGAGAGAGTCCCGCCCTCGAAGCAAAGCGAGATGCGCAGGTGTGGCTTTGACCACGGTTGCCCGCCGCTCTTGCAAAATACGATCAAGAATAAAACCCCCGCCTTTTTCGGCATAAATCACCACTTCACGGCCTGTAACAAGCGGTGGAAAAATCGACGTTACGGTCAAGTCAAACGACAGGGACGAGTACATGGCGATCGCATCATCTTCGTCTGGTAGATACGTTGCTTGCGCCCACCAGACGTAGTTCACAAGACCTCGATGCTCGATCACTGCTCCCTTAGGGAGTCCGGTTGATCCAGAGGTATAGATGACATAGGCAGCATCGGAAAGTTCGTTAACCAACTCCGGATTGGTCGTCTCCTTCGCAAGAGGTGCGCTTAGTTCAAGAAGTTGTCCCGTGTAGGAAACTCCCGATGCAAAAGAACGATCCGTAAGAACTACATGCACTCCGCTGTCATCCAAAATATGCTGGATACGGTCGGCTGGATAGCTGGGGTCGATCGGCACATAGGTTCCGCCCGCTTTGAGGACCCCAAGCAGTGCAACCAACATCTCAGGAGAATGCGCGAGATGGACGCCAATCAGGTTGTTGCGAGTCACGCCTTGTCTACGCAAATGATGCGCGAGACGATTCGCCTTCGCATTGAGTTCCGCGTAGGTCAATGATTGATCATCAAAGGAAACCGCCTTTTTGTTTGGCGTTCGGGCTGCTTGCTCTTCGATGAGTAGGTGCACAGGACGTTTCGGATAATCAGCTTCCGTAGCATTGCGTTCATTTATTTCCGATGAGTACTCCGCATCCGTGAGAAGAGGCAAACTGCCAATTCGAGCGTCGCTATTCTCCGTGACCACTTCAATCAGATGACAAAGGCGATCATAGAGCACCTCGATGTCCTCATCGGCATACTCGTCCGTTTTGTAGTCAAACTGCAATTCCAATTCCCCAAGCCATTCCTTGATTACGACTTGCATCGGATAGTACTGGTTTCCGCTGTAGTACTCATCATGCATGAGTTCCCCTTCCGAAAACTCATGATCCATAAGCGTGTTGTAGTAGTTAACTGAAAGTCGAAACAGCCCTCCAGAGCCCTGTTTCGACAACTCCAAGTCTTGAACAAGCACATCATAAGGATAACGTTGGTGATAATATGAACGGGTGAGTTCAGCCCCCACTCGCTTCATCAAAGCCTCAAGCCTCTCTTCTGGATCGACTTGTATTCGGATCGGCATGGTACTCGTAAACATGCCAAAGATTTTCTTTTCTCTGACTCCGGATCGATTCATGACTGGCGTTCCAATGATCAGATCTTCCTGTTGTGTGCACTTGTACAGATGGAGGAACAACAGGGAGACAAAAAACGTATTCAGCGAAAATTTGTGCTCTACTATCCAGTTCCGTACCCGTTCAGCCATCTCCCCACTCATGTGAAATCGTTTTCGGTGCCCCGCTGCAAAGGACGAATTTTTTTGCAAAGAAGATTCCGAGAGGTCTGTAAATATTTCTCGCCAGAACAGGCGGTCTTTCTCGAAACGATTGGATTGCAAATACTGCTGTTCTTTGGCGACGTAGTCGAGATAACTAGGCTGCTCTTCTACACCTACTGTTTCACCAGTAGAAAGGCGTCTATAGACGTTCGCGACCTGTTCGCTAAGCAAACGTATCGACCAACCATCAGCAATCAGATGATGAAACTTCAAATAATAAGCGTGTTCACCATCGCGAACGGTTACCATCGCGAAATCGAACAACGGGTGTTCATAGAGGGGGAACGGCTTTTGAAACTCCCCCTGCACCCAAGCATCTGCTGCGATGTGTGGGTCGGATGCATCAGAAAAATCGAAGTGTTGCAACGATTTTCTTGCATAAGGTTGCACGTACTGCTGTGCTTCGTTCCCCTCTTGACGGATCTGGAGTCTCATTCCTTCATGGTTCTCAATGAAGCGTTGAATAGCCTCCTCCAGCAATTCAAGATTGACTTTTCCGTAGATACGAATCAGTCCGCCGATATTGTTCAGGGAAGTGTTCGGGTACAGGTTCTCGATGTACCAAATGCGCTTCTGGGCATGAGTCAACGGGTAATAAGTCTGTGTGGCACATACCATAAGGGCATGTCTCTCCCTTCGTTAACGTTACATCAAAGATTCAGCGAACTGCATGTTGTGTAAACGGTTGTAGACACCTGCTTGCTTCAGCAATTCTAGATGGGTGCCTTTTTCCACGATCTTGCCATTCTCGACGACAAAGATGACATCGGCGTGTTCAATCGTCTTCAGACGGTGAGCTATTGCGATGGTGGTGCGTCCCTTCATTAGGGTCTGAAGTGCTTCTTGGACAAGTTGTTCCGAAGCGGTATCAAGCGCGGAGGTCGCCTCGTCAAGCAACAAGATCGGTGCGTCGCGCAAAATGGCGCGGGCGATGGCGATACGCTGACGTTGTCCGCCTGAGAGACGAATGCCGCGCTCCCCAACGCGCGTTGCGTAACCCTCAGACATGTCCGAGATAAATTCATGAGCATTCGCAAGTTTAGCCGCACGCACAATGTCGTCATGGGTGGCGTCTGGACGCCCGTGGGAAATATTTTCTTCGATGGTGCCTTCAAACAGGAATCCCTCCTGCTGTACGTACGCGATCTGGTCGCGCAACTCTTCCAACGTATATGCAGAGAGTGGGCGTCCGTTGATTGACAGGTTTCCGCCTGTTGGTTCATAGAACCCGAGCAACAACTTGATTACCGTCGATTTCCCGCTACCGGATGGACCGACGAGCGCTGCCATTTGTCCTGGACGGATGTCGAACGTGAGCCCTTGCAATACTTTTTTACGTCCGTCGTACGAGAAATCGAGTCCTTGCAACGCAATCGTTTCTTCTCCGTCACCTGTGCCGGGAACGTTGTAGCGTTCTGGTTCTGATTCTGCATCGAGGATGTCGTAGATGCGCTTCGAACCAGCCAGCGAACCTTGTAAATTGGTGAAGAAGTTACCGAAGTTCAAGAAAAGGAACGCAACTCCGTTTTGCAACGTGACGATACCCATAACCGTACCAAAGTCAATCTGTCCACTCGCAGCCATGAACGACCCGACGACGAAGACACCGATCAAGCTGAAGATACTGAGCAGGTAGTTGATACCCTTGAGTTGACTGTCCAATCGAATCTTCTCAATATTATGGGCTACGATTGCTTCATTCTTTTGCCCAAAGCGCTCCAGAACAAAACCAGAGATCTTGAACACTTTCAGCAGACGGAATCCACCTACCATGTCCACCCATTGCACAGTCATATCAGACATCGATGCTTGCACTTTGTCGCCGATTTCACGAAGTGGTCCTGCGTATTTCGTGGTGACATACGCCGAGGCAACACCCAGTACAACCATCAGCATCGAGAGTCTCCAGTCGAGTACGAACATCGCGATTGTCGAGCCCGTCCCATAGAAGAACGCTTCAACAAGCAGATACAAATGATAACGATAAGCTTGTTCTACACTGTTTACGTCGTTGGTTATGGTGGAGATGAGGTCACCGCTGTGGCGCTTCTCCAAGTACGAAACGGGTAGTTCTTGAATTTTTTTAAACAGACGAAGTCTCAGTTGAGTTAGGGCACGATGAACGGCCAAGTCAAACAGGTACATGGCGATCGGACTGGTAATACAAGCAAGCACCAAGACGACACTGGTGAGTACAATAGCCGAGGTGAGCAATTCTTTGTCACCGCTAATTGCCCCATTTAATAATCGTTCATTAATGAAGGCCAAGAGAATCATGTGTGCTGAGTAGATGCCCGCAATCAGAAACAGAGTGATCAAATAGTTCCAAAGTTGACGTTTCATCAGCGACATCATACGGAAGAATTCTGGGAAGTTCCAGTTTTTAAACATTCTACAATTCCTCCTCTTTCGCCAGATTCTCGTTGGATTGTCTCAGGTAGTATTGGCGGTAGAGCCCGTCTTGCTCCATCAATTCTTGGTGTGTACCACGTTCAGCGATACGCCCTTGATCAAGCATGAGAATCTCGTCTGCCATCTTAATTGTGGAGAGCCGGTGGGCGATGACCAGTGTGGCATGATTCTTCGAAAATACCTCAAGCGCTTGCTGTACTTGGGATTCGGACTCGGTATCAAGTGCGGAAGTCGCTTCGTCGAGCAGGAGAATTGTTGCTTTTTTCAAAGCAGCCCGCGCTATGGAAATACGCTGTTTCTGACCACCCGAGAGAACCGTACCGCGCTCCCCGACTTGAGTTTGAAACCCTTCTGGGAGGTCCTGAATAAAGGAGTAGGCTCCTGCGATTTTCGTTGCCTCCACAATTTGATTAAAGTCCGCATCTGGGTTACCCAAACGGATGTTGTCCTCAATCGTGCCTGGGAACAAGAACGTGTCTTGTGAAACGACAGCAAACTGATCACGCAAGGCTTTCAGGTTCCAATCTTTTAAGTCGTGGCCATGAACGCGAATCGCCCCTTTTGGTGGCTCATGGAAACTGAGCAACAAGTTCAAGATGGTGGATTTACCACTGCCAGACGAACCGACGAGGGCAACTGTTTTACCTTTGGTCAATGTGAAAGAGACGCCAGAGATGATGTTCTTATCCATTTCATATCCGAAAGTAACATCCTCAACCAGTACCAGATCTTTTTCTACTGGGGTAAAGGCACGACCATTCGTACGCTCAGTCGGTGCTTCCAGCAATTCGGAGATCCGTCCAACAGCTCCTGCGACCGAACGAGCGTTGGCTACCAGGTCAGGAATCTTAATAGTTTGGATGACAAGCATTCGCAACATTTGCAAGAAGGCTACCAATGCCCCGGCTCCTAACAAGCCACTAACAGCCAGATAACCGCCGTAGATCGTACAAAGCACAACTGGTAATTCATACATCATGACGACCGACGGACGCATCAGCGATTCCTGCTTGGCAATTTTGAAGCCATTGTGCATCGATTTGTAATAGAACCTTTCCACTTTTGCATACATCGGTTTTTGCAAATTGAATGCCTTGGTGATGGTATTGCCCGCAATGGCTTCTTGCGCGACAGAGTTCGCTTCTGCAAGTGCCCCGTAGTAGTTCGAAGACTGCTCATGAATCGGCTTCGAAATCAGGTTGGCAATATACATCATGATTGGTGTTGCCGCAAAACTCACTAAGGTCAATTTCCAGTTCAAGCATCCCAAGTATATGAGGGCTGACACAACGATGATCGGCGCATAAATCAAGCTGGTAAAACGTTGGGAGATAAACGTTTGAATGGCGCTCGCGTCATTTGTTATGCGCGAGACGAGGTCACCCGAGCGTTCGCTTTCGACATCAGACACCGGAAGTTCGCTCAATCGTGCGGCGAGGGCGTTACGCATATCCCCCACTGCTTTTGTCCCAAATCGACCTGACGCATACGTGAGAAAATAATTGGCGACAAAACCTGCCAAGACCATGATCACAACGAGAACGACGATAATCGCCAGTCGTTGTGTTTCACTTGCCAGAGCATTGTCAATCATTTGCTGGATCAGGTAGACGCCAGCAAGGTCGCATATTGCAGCGATAACAGAGGCGGTCAAGGCCGTGATCACCCACCCCTTATAGGGGCGGATGAACCGATATATGCCACTGATCGTTTTTCGCAAGGTAGAACTCTTACTATTTTGAGTCATGAATCGGACTGACTCCTTTCAAAATAGGTGTTAGACGATCGTGGTGACTAGGTAGTACCGCATCCATTCAAGCAAGTTTTGAATCTGTTGATCTTCGTATCTTGCTTCGTCGTACGTGAGTGTCAGAATAAAACGCTCACCTGGCTGAGCATACATTCGCAATGGGACGTTCAAATGACCAATGGACAGCAGATCCGTAAAGGTGAGATCTCCGCCCGATAACTCCTGCGAGATGTCTACTGGATAGTTCAGGTAGACAAGTGTTCGCTCATAGACAGCTTGTTGCAGCAGGTTGTAAGGCACTCCTGTCCATTTGGCGATCTGGTGTGGACTGACATGCTCGTATTTGATCATCTCTACCAGTTGTTCTTGCAGGCGTTTGAACTGTTGTGTCGGGTCGCCTCCGCTACCAAGTTGGATACGCACAGGTAAGGAATTCGTAAACAATCCGACCATCGCATCGAGTCCTTCGAGATTGGCCGTACGTCCTGAGGTAATCAGACTGATCAGCACATCGTCAGTGCCGGACTGCTCGGCTTGGCAGAGCGCCCAAGCTCCGATAACGATCGTGCTAAGTGTCAAACCAAGTTCTTTCGCTCGAAGGTTCAGCTGACGCGTCTCCTCTTCTGTGAGCAAGAGTTCACGCTGTGCCGGAATGACGGTTTGCTGCATCTGCTGCTCTGCAGCAGCAAGTTCCTCGGGTGTCGGTGTGTATCCACTGAAAGATCGTTTCCAGTAGTCGCTCGCGAGCTCCGAATCTTGTTCATGAAGCCAACAGATGTATGAGGAGAAAGGCGGTGCAGGAGGTAAGTAGAGATGTTCCTCTCTACTATCAACCTTCACCTTTGATTGGTAATAGTTCAGCACTTCTTTAATGACTAAAGAAATAGCCCACCCGTCAAAAAGTGAGTTTTGGAAACTCCAGACGAAGCGATAAGTACCGTTATCGACCTTTATCAGATGTATTCGCATAAGTGGGAAACTACTGATTTTAAATCCTCTCTTACATTCCGAGTTCACAAATTCCTCATAGGCCGAGGCTTGTTCTTCTGGCGTGCGATCCGTCCAATCATGTTCTGTCCACGGCAGTTCCGCGTGTCCATACACCAACTGAACAGGGTACTCAAGACGACGCCAACGGAACGTGGTACGCAAAATGGAATGACGGTTCATTACCCATTGCCATGCCTCACGGAACTGGTCGATGCGCAGTGCTCCGTATATGCGGCACGCGAACACGCCAGTATCCAAACCAGTGTCTGCAGAGAACAGGTTGTGCGTCAAGATCACTTGTTGCATTGGAGACAGCGGATAAATTCCCCGAATGTTGGTATCTCCACTAACTAAACGTTCAATAGTGCTTTCCTCAAATGTAAGCAGCGATGTATCGAGCGCGTTTTCCGCGTACTCGACTTCCATGGTCGTTTCAATCGCAAGACTCTGTTGCTGATAGTCACTCGATTCCTTAATGCGCTCTGAGACACCAGCAAGAGAAGGAGATTCAAAGAAGCCTGCAATCGGGAGTCGCACACCGAACTCTTTTTGAATTTTCGAGATTACAATGATCGCCTTCAGCGAATCGCCGCCAAGTTCCAGAAAATCATCCAGTCGCCCGATCCGATCCAAGCCGAAGAATTGCTGCCAAAGGTGAGACAATCGTTGCTCAACTTCATCAGCTGGTGGCACGTACTCTGTGCTCAAATCTGGGCGGACGTGCACATCTGCTGCTATCGTCACATCTTCTTGCAAGATATCGTCCGAGAGTCCTCCCTTCGGCATTTGAAGCTGTGGCGTTTCAATGGTGACAGCGATCTGAGCGACCGTGGTTTCAAGCAGCTTCGCGAACGCATCCTGACCATCTGCGCGGGTAATGCCTCCCTCGAGTTCTTCACCCGTCAATTGGTAATGCAACTCTTCGACATATCGTGCAATCCCGACGTTACGCCAACGATCCCAGTTTACGGAGAGTGTCACGCTATTCTCACGAGCGGTCTTGTAATGCGCAAAGGCATCAAGGAAAGCGTTAGCACCACTGTAAGCTACTTGACCGAATCCACCTTGGACAGAAGCCATTGAGGAGCAGAGCAAAAAAAAGTCCAGTTCCATTCCACGCAACACTTCATCCAGCAACAGGGTACCTCGGATTTTCGGAGCCAGAATGTTGTCGGTATTTTCAACGGTCCGCCGTTGGATCATTGCACCATCAGCAAGACCGGCGGCGTGAATGACACCATGCAGGGTCGTGAAGCGGGATCGAACTTGCTCGATCGCAGTTTGGAGTTGTGCCCTGTCCGTTAGGTCAGCTTGCAGAACGAGTACCTCGCTCCCCTTCGCCTCCAATTGTCGCAGTGATTCTTGTTTCTCAACGCTTGGAGCCGTACGCCCAATCAAGACAAGCTTGACAGGAGCGGCGCTCGCCAGTTCCTCTGCAAAAGCTAAGCCCATGTCACCCAATCCACCGGTGATCAGGTAAACACCATTTTCACGCACAGGCGGCAAAGACGTTGTGCCTTTTTCCACGTGTACCTCTTCAAAAGTCTGTACTAGACGGTGTCCCCCGCGATAGGCAACGATTGGGTCCGTGCCTTCAGACCTCACTTCGTCGAGAAGTTGACGAATCTGCTTCGCTTCCTGTCCTTTGCTTTCAGGCACACGGAGATCGATGGATGTACAGGTTATATTCGGGTATTCAAGTGGAATTACCTTAACGGGACCCAGCAAAGCTGCTTTTTCCGGATCGCAGAGATCATCGCCTTGCACGTCTTGCATAAAGCTGCTGATCACCGACAGTGTGATCGGCGTTTCCACGCGATGCTTGCCTAGCGATTGTGTCAAGTAGAGCAAACTGTAGAAGCCCCGTGCCAGCAGACCTTCCGCTCGGCTGACACTCGGTTCGACCTCAACTGATCGACCATAGTTCCAGAGGTGCACAATGCGGTTCGGGAGCAGACTTTCTACTTGCAAGTCCGAGACCAACTGCTCATACTGGTCACTTTGCTCTGGATTGACAGTGAACGTATCCGTTTCACGTTGGAACGTTTCTCCTGCACGAATGCGCACGACTTGATGGCCTTCCGCTCTCAGGGCTGTGATCAAGCGATCCCCCACCCCCAGTCCATCTTCGAAGAACCACCACGTAGCCGACGTCGTATCAACTGCGCCCTGCAGGGAACGTTTCCAAGATGGGATGTGATAGCGGACTGGCTTTTTGCCTGTCTCCACCGGCGCTGCAACCTCTCCGCTCAGACCCATGCGTGTCGCTTGGAACACTTGAATCGGGTGAGGAACGTTTGCCGGGAAGTGACGTTGCTCAAATGGGTAGGTTGGGAGTGCGATGCGAATCCGTTTTTCACCATTGTAGAACGCCGTCCAATTCACCTTGACGCCGTGCGCCCAAAGTCCCGCAAGTTTGTGCAGGAAGTAGTAGTGGTCCGACACATCTCTCGCTGGAATCCGTACGAGATCGAAAACCTGTTGCGTCGATTCTGGCTTGAGGAAGCGGCGAGTCAGCACGGACAGATCACGACCTGGACCTACCTCGATAAACAGCGCGTTCGGCTGTTTCAACAATTCCTCCACGCCATCGGCAAACCGTACCGTGTCGCGCATATGACGTACCCAATACTCGACCGATGTCGCTTCCCCAACCGTAATCCATCCGCCGCTGATGTCTGAGACATAAGGCAATTGCGGCTTGTGGAAGGTTACGCTGCGCGCGACTTTTTCGAACTCTCCCAAAATGCCGTCCATCAACAGGGAATGTCCAGCTAGCGGAGAATTGACGCGCATACACAGCAAGCGGCGGTTTTTCATCTCCGTTTCAAACGCCTCAATTGCCTGTGTCGAACCTGCGACAATACAGGAATTTCCGTTGTCCACCGCCAGCGACACATCCGGAGTTAACAACGGTTGCAATTCCTGCTCAGTCATTGGCACGCTCAACATCGAACCCGCTGGCACAGATTGCATCAGTTTCCCGCGCGCGACGATCAGTTTGAGCGCGTCGTCCAGGGAGAAGACGCCTGCGAGGCAGGCTGCCGCGTATTCGCCTAAGCTATATCCGACCATCGCTGATGGCTGCAATCCCCAGTGCATCAGTAACTTGGCGAGGCTGTATTCGAAGGAGAAAATCAACGGTTGCGCATACTGCGTTTGGCTGAGCCGGCTTTTCGAAACTTCCGCTTCCGCATCCCCTGGATAGAGAATGCGGGCGAAGTTTTCACCCGTTAGCGCCTGCATCTTGTTCAAACACTCATTGAGTTGATCTCGGAAAAACGGTTCGCGTTCGTACAGTTTGCGTCCCATCTGTACGTACTGCGATCCTTGACCTGGGAACAAGAAGTACAGTGGACGCTGATCTTGGGCAACCGCCAAATGAGCGCGGGCGCGTTGTTCGCTCGGATTGACCAGCAATTCTAACTCAAGCACGGCTTCTTCTACAGACGTTACGACCAAGCTACGACGGTGCTTCATCTCCCGACGTCCAACTTTCAGCGTGTAGGCGACATCCGCAAGCGAGACCTGCGGGTTCTGTTTAAAAAAGTTCAGCAGGTTCTCCGTTTGCTTCTCCAACGCACTCCGTGTCATCGCGGACAACATCAGGATCTGCTGGGAACGTTGAGCAGGGGCGCTCTCAACTTGTGGTGCTTCTTCCAAGACTACATGCACGTTCGTCCCGCCGATGCCAAACGAACTGACCCCAGCCCGCAGCGGTGCACTCTCCACTTTCCACTCGTTCAACTGCGCGTTTACAACAAACGTGCCTTTCGCGAGGTCCGTACGTGGATTCGGCTTTTTAAAATGCAGACTCGGCGGCAGTTGACCATGTTGCAGCGACAGCACCGTTTTAATAAACCCTGCTACCCCAGCAGCCGCATCTAGGTGTCCAAAGTTAGACTTAACCGAACCAATTTTGATACCAGAACGTGCTTTCGGTCCGAATGCAGCCTTTAACGCTTCCAGTTCGATCGGATCGCCCATCACAGTCCCCGTACCGTGGGCTTCAATATAGGAGATCGTCTCCGGCTCAACGCGAGCAATGCGGTGGGACGCGCGGATGACTTCTGCCTGCCCCTCTATACTTGGGGCCGTATACCCGACCTTGCGAACACCATCATTGTTCGAAGCCGAACCTTTGATCACCGCGTAGATGGTATCTCCGTCAGCCAATGCTGTCTTCAATGGCTTCAGCATGACAACACCCGCGCCCTCACCAGGGACCGACCCTTGAGCCGCTGCGTCAAACGGACGGCAATGTCCATCTGGAGACAAAATCATACCTTCCGTGTACAGATATCCATCCTTCTGCGGCGTGCTAATGGAAACCCCGCCCGCCAAAGCGATACGACACTCCCCTGTAAGCAGCGCCCGAGATGCCATGTGAATGGCCGCAAGCGATGTCGAACAAGCCGTGTTCACCGAAACGCTAGGCCCCTGCAAATTGAGTTTGTAGGAGACCCGCGTATTCAGATAGTCGCGGTTGGCCAACTGTCCGACCGCAAATTGCTCAGTGCCCGACTCCATGCTGTTCAGCGAAGCCGTTACCTGCCAGAAGATGTTCGGGGAAGCCCCCGCGTAGAGACCGATCGATCCCTGCAAGTCTGGATTATATCCAGCATGTTCAATCGCTTGCCAAGCGACTTCATGAAAAATGCGAATCTGTGGATCTAAAAGGGCAGCTTCGCGTGGCGAGTATTCGAAAAATTGATTATCGAACCAATCTGCGCGTTCGAGAACCCCCTTGGCTGGGACGTAATCGGGGTGTTTGACCAACGCCTCGTCTATGCCCGCCGCGTGCAGTTCTTCTTCTGAGAAAAATGTGATCGATTCAACTCCGTCTTTCAAGTTGTTCCAAAACCCTGCCAAGTCAGAAGCGCCTGGAAAACGGCAAGCCATGCCGACAACAGCGATCTCAAGACCTGTGCGAGCGGGTTCGTCCTTTTTAGTCATGGAGTACCTCCCCAAACAAACCCAAGGAATCGTCCATGATTTCCAACTGTTCATCCGACAGTTCCTGTACCTCGATGCCTTCTTCCGAGCACAGATACTCCGCAAGCGAATGGATCGTCGGGTAATTGTACATCTTGACGACTGGAATCGATTTGGAGAACGTCTCATTGACTCGGATGTTCACTTGCACCATGTTGTATGAATTGCCGCCCAAATCGAAGAAGCGATCGTTCACTCCGATTTTCCCCTCATCAATGCTCAGTACGGAGGCCCAGATCTTCCGGATATGGACTTCCACATCGTTGGAAGGAGTAACATACTCGACATTTGCTGCAGCTGTCACGAACGGGAGTGGCAGTGCCTTGGTGTCCACTTTGCCGTTGGGTGTCAGTGGCAGGCTTGGCAGTTGCACGAAGTAGGTTGGCACCATGTACCATGGCAACTCTACTGCCAACGCCTCGCGGAGCCAGTCCGCTTCGAGTTCATCTTTGGCTACAACGTACGCACAGAGTTTTTCCTGCCCGCTGGAGTCACGTATTGTCGCGACAACGACATCGTCGATCTTCGGTGCTTGGAAATACCCGATATACTTCAGTACACGCTCAACATGGTTGGCGTCAGCTTTGTATGTGATTTCCTGCATGCCTTCTTCGCGGGAAATGATACCGAATCGAATATCCCAAGACGATGGGGCTGCATAGTTGTGGTAGCCCTCATTCATCAGATGGACATAGATGCCGATATCGTTGATCCGGCAGTTGGACGAGCAGAATCCAGTGTCCTTCGGTGGCACCCAGCCTTGTTCATACAGATACTCACGAATCTGGTGAGTCGGTGTGTTGTCATAGCGGAAGAAGTCCACGAAGTGCAACGTTTCCACAAAACCACAATCCAAATCCACGTCGAGCGTCTTGGAGAAGATGTTGTCTCGGCTATGGAAGCCCTTGCGGAACAGTAGCAGTTTCTCTTCGATCTCCTGTTCGTCAAAGATGCCGAGTTGGAACAGTCCCCACAGACGCATGTCAAAAATTTGACCACGCGACAAGCCAGAGATGATCACTTTACATCCAGTTTCTTCTGCGAGTTGAGCTCCAAGTCCGTTGAGGGCATTCCAACAGCCGTTACAAACGTTGCTATACGTCTTTAACGACTTCACGAACACCGATTTAATTTGATCCGCCGTTAGGACGCGGTGATCAACATCTAGTTTCTTCGTGATGTTTTTAATGTTGGTAAAGGCCTCTTCGGAAATAAAGCCGTTGTCGAACGTGAAAGTGAGCACCTTATACCCCATGTTCACCAAGCGGTACAGGACATACGTAGAGTCCTTGCCGCCTGAGAAGAGCAACAGAACATCATAATCGGTGCCTTTGTTTGCATCAACGAGTTTACGAAAGTCGTCCATCGTCTTGAAATACTTTTCCGTATATGGCTGATACGTTTCATAAGCGCGGCAAACGGAGCAGACACCATGCTCGTCAAACGTGATCTTTGGATAGTTAGAAGGCAACACGCAACGCGTGCAATAGGTCACCCCTTCTGGGTATGCCTGTTGCGTAATATCGTGAAACACCGCGTCTTTAGGTGTGTACTTTTCATGCAGATGCAGAAGTTGAGTCTCAATTTCACCGAGTTCAATACGGTAGCCGTTGATTTTGACTTGGTTGTCTGCACGCCCCATATATTCGAGTTGCCCAGACGGCAAGAACTTGGCGAGGTCGCCCGACCTGTAGACACGACCTTGAGGCAGGGTGATAAAACGTTCCGCCGTCAATTCATGACGGTTGCGGTAGCCACGTGCAACGCCATCACCACCGATGAATATCTCGCCAACTACACCCACTGGCACAGGATTCCGGTCCGCATCGAGTACAAAAATATCCGTATTGTCAGCCGGAAGCCCGATCGGCACCGAATCACGTTTATCCGAAGACTCGTCATAGTGGTGAATCATACAACCGACGACCGTCTCGGTCGGACCGTATTCGTTGTAAATTTCCACGTTTCCGCCAAAGGCCGCGATCACTTCACGTGCGAGTTCAGTTTTCAGGTCTTCCCCGCCAACAACCAGTCTCTTAACGGAGGAGTTCGACCAATCACGGTGTTTAATTAACTTCAAATGAGAAGGTGTTGCCTTCACAACACCGACACGATTTTCTTCCAAGACTCGCTCCAAGAGTCGTTCTTTGTGTTCATCTTGGTAGACAATAACAGTATTGCCGGTCAAGAGTGGTGTGAAGATCGAAGTTATGGTTAGGTCAAAGGCGATGGAAGTGAACATTGGAAAATCAACCTTTTCCCCTTGTACGTAATGTTTCGCCGCAAACATTAAGTAATTGACCGCGTTCTGATTCTCGATCAACACCCCTTTTGGTTTGCCCGTCGTTCCAGATGTATAAATGACGTATGCGAGGTTCGATGGTCCCGCGACTGGTGCAAGATTGGTCTCGTCTTGGTCAGCATACATATCGAGGTCATCGATCAGCAACAAACGCTCCGACTCGACTGCCTCAAACAGTACTGCTTGTGTTGCCAACAAATGCTTCTGTGTTAAGATGACGACCGCTTGGCTATCTTCGAGTAAAAACTTTTTGCGCTCTACTGGGTTGTCTGGATCGATCGGCACATAAGCACCTCCTGCTTTTAACACAGCTAGCATGCCTACGATGGTGTCAGCGGAGTTTTCAACGATCAGTGCGACAAGCGAGTCAGCACAGACACCGTGGCTTTGCAACACGCGGGCAAGACGGTTGGCTTTGGCATTTAATTCTTGGTAGGTCAGCGATACATCACCCGCTGCCACTGCAAGATTTGCAAAGTTGTTTTCCACTTGTTGCTCGAAGAGTTGAGCAACCGTCTTATCTGCTGGATATTCGGTTGTTGTCGCGTTGTAAGTAACCACCAGAGCCTCTACTTCCGATTGACTCAACAACGAAAGAGTGGTGAGGTCTGCGTTGATATTGCTGAGGACTTTTTCCAGCAATGTGATGAAGTGACTGACGATACGTTTGACACTTTCCTCATGATAGCGGCTGTTGTTATACTCCACCGTCGCCTCTACGACACCGTTGCGATGCGTAAACACGAAATTCAGCGCGGCCGGCAAACGGTCGAGATGTTGTGGCGACTGGATGTTTTCCATCACCAGGGAGACCTCATACAAATGCGGGCGATTCAATTTTGTGAGCAGGACTTCTATCGGATATTCCTGATGCTCGACGGCTTCGAGCATCGTCGAGCGTACCTGCAGGAGCAGATCGCGGAATGAGTTCCCCGCCTGGATTTGTGTTCGCAGCGGCAAGACCGTGTTCAGGAACTGACCGTCCGTCTTAGGGCGGTATATCGGTGTGCCGACAACAAAGTCCCGCTCGCCGGTGTACTTTGCTAGCAACAAATTCAGGGTAGCGGTCAAAATGATGTGCAACGTGTGGTCAGAACCTTTGGAAAGCACCGAGATCTTTTCGTACAGCGTGCCGGTCAGCTCAAAAGGCAGACCTTCTGTAGTACGCTCTCCCTTCCGGAAAGCGCTATGGTCTGTTGGGAAAGCCACAGTTGCAACTTCCCCTGACATTTTTTCGAGCCAATACACTTCTTCACGAGTGCGTTGGTTGGCAGCCAACACGAGTTCACCGGATAAAACCTGGCCGGACATGTGGTTTTCCTCCTTTAAAAATCAAACTCGATCGACGGAACGGCACTCTTTGCTTCCACAAGACCGTGGGCAAACGAGATGTCTCCGATTCGTCGATTTGGATTTTCTGCGACTTGAGTTGTGATTTCGACGAAGCGTTGTGTCATTTTTTCAACGGTCTGCCGCTTGAACAGCGTGGTTTTGAAATCAAGCCAAAGCGTAACGGTCTCTCCAACCTCCACTGCATGTAGGTAGAGATCGAAGATGGAGGTCTTCATGGAGATGTCATAAGGTGTAAGACGCAGACCTTCGAACTCGACCTTGCCCTCTTCCATATTCTGCATAACCAACACAGTCTCGAAAAGTGGGTTGCGGTTTGGCAAACGCTCGAGTTGCAAACGTGCCACGAGGTCTTCGAATTGATACTCTTGGTTTTCATAAGCATCAATTGCATGTTTCTTCACTTCTCCGAGCAGTTCGGCAAACGTCTTATCGGCTGTCGGATGGTTACGCATCGCGAGCATGTTCACAAAATTTCCGGCAATCCCATGCAGGTCAAGGCGCGTTCGTCCCGCGATTGGCGAGCCGATGATCACATCGTCCTGCATGGAGTATTTTGCGAGCAGGATGTTATAAATGCCAAGCAGAGCCATATACAGCGTTGCACCTTGACGTTGTGCCGCCTCTTTCAGGCGAAGTACAGTTGAGGCATCCAGTTCAAATTTCAAACGTTCCCCCGTATAGGTTTGAATCGGCGGGCGTGGGAAATCGGTTGGCAGGTTCAGCATCGGCACGTCTCCCGCGAAACGTTTCAACCAATACTGCTCCTGACTCTTGACCTCGTCACTTTGCAGTTGTGCCGTTTGCCATGCCGCAAAATCACGGTATTGCAATCGCAATGGCGGCAACTCGAGACCTTGATACAGTTCAGCGATCTCACGCTTGATGATTTCGATGGTCACGCCGTCTGAGCATAGATGATGCAGGTCGATCAGCAAGAAGTGTACATCTGCCCCCGTCTGTACCAATTGAACCCGCAGCAGCGGAGCCACTCCGAGATCAAATGGACGGATGAAAGCAGCAATGACGTCATCTATATCCGTCTCATCAGCTGTGGTTGTCACGGTCTCAAAATCAACTTCGTCATACACGCGCTGAAAAGGTTGTCCCTCCAAAATCTTAAACGAGGTGCGGAGTGCTTCATGACGTTGGATCAATTTTGCAAGGGCCGCCTCCATGCGTGCATAGTCGAGATTCCCTTCCAGACGCATCGACAGCGGTGTGTTGTAATTCGTGCTGGTGCTGTCGAATTGGTTCAGGATAAACAGGCGACGCTGAGCAGAAGACAGCGGGTAGACCTTCTGTTTTGCGATCGGTTGGATCTCTTCGTATTGCTTAGCCTTGCGATTCTGGCGTATGAAATCTGCCAGCTTTTCAATCGTCGAACGTTCAAAAAACTCATGCAGTGGGATATCGGCGTTGAGCTTTTTATGGATCGCAGTGACGACAGACACAACCTTGACAGAGTCGCCTCCCAGCTCGAGGAAATCATCTTCGATCCCGATCTTCTGGAAGCCGAGGACACTTTCCCAAATCGACGCAATCTGTTGTTCAAGTTCGTCACGCGCTACGACATATGGATTCGAAAGGGCTGGACGAGAATGGCCTGTCGTATGTGACATGCGAGCAATCTCAGCATCGCGGGATTCCACCCGAATCCATTGATCGAGTCGTGCTTGCAGATCGGCTGTCGAGATCAGAACTTGGCTCTCTTCACAACCATTGAGCAGGGCTTCCAGAACCGTCAGACCCTCCTCTGGTGTCATCGCAAACTCTGTTGCACTTTTGCCAAAGTACGAGCCTTGCTTCGCTTCATCCTCTTCAAACAGCCAGAAATCCCAGTTCACGCCGATCCAGCGAACGTCTCCTTCTGCATTATGACGGTGAACGTAATGATCAACGAACAGGTTGGCAGCGGAGTAGACGATGTGCCCCAGACCACCTAATACGGAAGTCAAAGAGGACATCAACATACAGAAGTCGAGCTCTTTACCATGCAATACGTTCTCCAGCGTAAGAATCCCGTACACCTTTGCTTGGAATTGCTCCTCAACATGGTATGGTGTTGTTTCTTGGATCGAGATGAACGACTTTTTCCCGACGATACCAGCCGCATGGATCACACCATTCAATTTCCCAAAGCGTTCCTCTGCCTTCTGTACCACCATTCGCATCCGCTCTTCATCAGCGACATCCGCTTCCATTACGAGTACGTTTCCGCCGTTCTCTAACAACGCTTGCAAACGGCAAATTTTTTGAGAGGTCGCATCCTCTGTTGGATGAGTCGCCAGATAGCCATCCCACTCCTGAGCGGAAGGGAAGGAGGCACGACCCGTGATTACGACTTTTGCGTTCCAGCGGGTGACCAAGTACTCCGCAAACAAGAGACCGATCGTACCAAGCCCGCCGGTGACCAAATAGACACCTCCTTCGCGCAGTTGCAAGGCGTTATCTTGCGGAAAATGGAGTGTTACAGGTTCCAACGTCTGCACCAAGCGTGCACCTCTGCGATACGTAACCAACAGATCGCGTACAGGTACAGACAACTCTTTAACCAGTTGATCAATGAGCTTTTTCTGTTGCCATGCTGTGCGCTTGACATGGTCGATGTCTACGCTGCGGCAACGAATGGCTGGATACTCCTGCGGAATGACCGTGACGCCGCCGAGCAGTGTCGCTTTTTCCGCCTGCACGACCTCATCTCCGTTGACCACATGGATGCCGTCGGTGATGACGGTAATTTCATAGTCATGCTCTGTACGGACACGGTCCATCGCTTGAGCCAGATACAACAGGCTGTAAAAACCGAGGATCTGTGCATCCTGTACGACTTTTGGACTCAAGGTTCGAGTATCTTCCGTCAAGCTCCACGCATGGATAATTTTGTAGAATCTCTTTTCAGACTGGTTCAGATGCTTCAGAAGTGCGTCGTAGTCTTGCGCATTCGCTGGGTTCAGCACGATTCTCTGATCGTTGTGCACAGCAAACTGCGTTCCAGGCCCAACAGTCACAACCGATTCTCCCCGCTTAGTGAAACGCTCGGTAAGGTCTTGACCTATGCTTGTCTGGCTCGTGAGAAACACCCAGCCTACTCGATCATGACTCTCTTCCTCTTGGGGGGCAGCCGTGCGTTTCCACGTCGGGATGTAACCCCAGTTCGTCGTGTCTTTTTGTTTCCCTATGCTGGTGACGGTTTTGGATCGCAATGCCTTTGCCGCTTGGGCAACAGAGCCATCGATCCAATAGCGTTTGCGGTCAAACGCATACGTTGGCAGGTTGAGTCGATGTCGGACTGTACCTTTGTAAAATGCATTCCAATCCACCGTCACCCCATATGCCCACAGCCAACCGAGCTTCGCCAGCAAATGTTCGCTGTCGGATACTTGATGTTGTGCATTACGAATGAGATCGACTATGTTATGACCCTTCTTTTCATCCATGAAACGCCAAATCAAACTAGACAAGTCCCGGCCTGGTCCTACTTCCAGGAAGACAAGATTTGAAGACTTAGCCAGTTCTTCTACTCCCGCTGCGAAGCGTACCGTCTCGCGTATATGGCGAACCCAGTACATAGGATCCGTCGCTTCCTGTTCGGTGATCCAGCTTCCGGTAATGTCGGAGATATACAGGCGTTGTGGTTTGCGGAGCTTAACGCTTCGCACCAACTGTTCAAAAGGTTCCAAAATTTCGTCCATCAAAAGGGAGTGACCTGCGAGCGCCGTTCTCACACGCATGCAGAGCACGCGAGCTTCCTTCATACGACGTTCCAATGCGTCAATCGCGTCGATGGTCCCTGCAACAATACAGGACGTTCCGTTGTCGATTGCAAGCGATACATCAGGGGTCAGATAAGGCAGTACTTTTGATTCGGACAGCGGGATTGAAAGCATCGCTCCCTCTGGAACACGTTGCATTAAGTTACCACGAGCAACGATCAACATTAACGCATCTTCTAATGTAAACACGTCTGCGAGGCAGGCTGCCACGTACTCACCGAAGCTATACCCAATCATTGCGTGAGGTTGAATACCTATATTCAGCAACAGTTTGGCGAGTGCGTATTCAAATGCAAAAATCAGCGGTTGAGCATTCTGCGTCTTGTTCATTTCTTCCTCTACTGCCGCTACATCTCCAGTTGGGTACAACACATTTCGCAGGTGTGAACATCCCAAATGATCCAGAATCCCGAAACAGCGGTCGAGTTCAGTGCGGAATACCGACTCTTGCTTATACAAGTCCCGTCCCATGTTGACGTACTGCGACCCTTGACCAGGGAACAGGAAGACGACTGGACGATTCTTTTCGCGGGAAAAATGGGTATGTACCTTACGTGTGTCTGAAGTCTCTAAACGTAGAGCCTCTACCGCTGCTTGCACGTTCGTGACCACTAAATGACGACGATAGTTGAACAAGTTACGTCCCGTTTGAAGTGTATACGCCACGTCCGCTAGATTTACGTCCGCTTTTAATTCCAAGAAATCGGCCAACTCGGATGTCATGGTCTGAAGCGATGCATCCGATTGAGCAGAAAGGGTTAGGAGATGGGCTTCTCGACCTTGTCCGGATACCTGACGTAGTGGGGCTTCTTCAAGTACGACGTGCGCATTTGTTCCGCCGATCCCAAACGCACTCACACCTGCACGTAATGGCGTGTTCCCCTTTCTTTCCCACCGTTTGAGTTCGGTGTTCACGTAAAATGGGCTATTCTCGAAGTCGATTTTTGGATTCGCCTTCTTAAAATGAAGAGCCGGTACCAGTTCTTTGTGATATAAGGAGAGCACCGTTTTGATGAATCCGGTGACGCCTGCAGCTTGGTTGAGATGTCCAGTGTTGGTCTTAGCTGATCCCAAAGCGCAAAATCCCTTTTTGTCGGAGTTGAAAGCAAGTTTCAGACCTTCAAACTCAATCGGGTCACCGAGCGTCGAACCCGCTCCGTGTGTCTCGACGTAAGTGATCGTTTCAGGATCAACTTCGGCAACATGATGGGCGGAACGAATGGCAATCATCTGTCCTTTTGGCGATGGCGCGGTGTAGCCAGCCTTGAGGCTTCCGTCGTTGTTTATCGAAGTCCCTTTGATAACCGCATAGATGTGGTCACCGTCTCGAATCGCGTTGTCGAGCATTTTCAATACGACACACCCTGCCCCATCACCAAACACAAGTCCGTCTGCCTCTTCATCAAATGCGCGGCAAGCCCCACTCTTTGACAACAGCATTCCCTCTTCGTACAAGTAGCCATTTTTACGTGGAACCACGACAGAAGCGCCACCTGCGATCGCTATGTTGCACTCGCCTGCGATCAGCGCTTGGCTGGCCAGGTGTATCGCCACCAGGGAGGTCGAACAAGCGGTCTGAACAGTCAAAGCTGGACCTCTCAAGTTCAACTTGTACGCCACACGTGTACTGAACGTGTTGCTGTCATTAAGGCTGACGATCTCAAATTGATCGTTCGGAGACTGCATATGAGGAAGCAGATGCCCCATCCAGAACAGATTTTGAGTATTGCCAGCGTAGATACCGATTCTGCCTTTGTATGTCTCGTTGGCATAGCCTGCGTCTTCAAGCGCTTCGTAGCTAACCTCATGGAAGAGTCTGAACTGCGGGTCCATGTAACTTGCTTCCTTTGGGGTGTAGCCAAAAAAGGAAGCGTCAAAGTCTTCGATAGCGACGAGGCTGCCCTTTTTCTTCACATAGTCCGGGTGACTCAGGAGTTCGGGGTCAACCCCAAACTCCAGCAACTCCTCATTGGTAAACGTCGAGAGAGCGTCCACGCCCCCCCGCAGATTTTCCCAGAACTCCTGAATATTCTTCGCTTTGGGGAAACGTCCAGACATACCGATGACGGCAATTTCTAAACCGGTTCTCTCATCACTCACTGATTTCCACCTCGCGTGCCTGTCTTCTTCGTTTTCGGTTCTCGCGACCTTTTTTCTGTTCGTCCAGCCAATCGTTCTGTTCTTCGGATATGGTCACTATGCCATTTTGTGTGACCAGATGATTGACCAGCGCACGGATCGTAGGATACGTAAACAATGTCAGCACTGTGACTTCTTGCCCCAAGACGGCTGGCAGTTGCTTTGTAATCTGTACCAAGTCGATTGAGGACGCCCCGAGTTCAAAGAAGTTGTCATGCACACCCACCTGCCCCAAACCAAGAAAGTTTTGCCAGATCTCACAGAGTTGCTGCTCGATTTGATTGGCTGGTGCAAGATACGATGTGGTCAATTCTGGCCGGGCAAACACGACGCCCGCTTCTTGCTTCTTTTCCTTATCGCTGAAGATAACCCAACGATTGAGGCGCGGTTGCAACTCTTCGGTGGAAACCAGCACCTGTGTCAGTCCCTGTTGAACCAAGATACGTCCTAGAGCGTCACCGCCCTCGTCGGGAGCGATCATCATCTGATCGTCACTCGTGAATACTTCGCGTTGTGGTTTGGTTGCGATTCGCCATCCATCCCACGCCACGCTGATCCAACGGGTTGGTGTGAGTTGCGACTGTTGCTTGGCAAACGTATCGAGAAATGCATTGGCAGCGGCATATCCAGCGTACCCGAGACCTCCCAAGATCGAAGACAAGGATGAAGTCAGCACGACGAAATCCAACTCACGACCTCGGAGCGCTTCTTCCAACACGAGCGTGCCGTAGATTTTCGGAGCGAATTGGGTCTCCACTTTTGTTTCCGTGATGGAATCGATGGCGGTAATCGAAGCTCCCTTCGTGATACCTGCAGCGTGAATCACGCCGTGCAATGCCCCAAAGTTCGACTCAATCTGACCGATCGCTGCAGCGAACTCCGCTCGGTTTGTGACATCTGCTTGCAGACAGAGCACCTCAGCCCCGCATTCTTGCAACTGTTTGATATGCACCAGTTGATCCTTACTTGGCATTGAGCGACCGAGCAAGACGATCTTCACGCCTTTGCCTGCACTCTTCACGATGTATTCAGCCAGAGCCAGACCTACTCCGCTGAAACCGCCAATCAGAAGGTAGACACCCTCTGTTCGCAAAGGCAAGTTCTGCTGATTGTCCAGTCTCCGTGGGGTGAACGATTGCACAAGACGTTGCCCGCCACGATACGAAACGACCGGATCGAAGGCTTTGGTTGTGAACTCCGTGATTAAATGGTCGAGCAATTGACGTTCTTGCCATCCACCTGCCGTTGGTACAGTCACGTCAACAGATCGAACTTTCAGGAATGGATACTCTTGCCTAATGACTTTGAGCAAGCCGAGCAACGTCGCTTTCCCTGGTTCTACCATCGTTTCACCCGCTACATCGTGCAATCCTGAAGAGAGCACATAGATGTCGAGTGGTGAGGAGTCGAGGGCTTTCACGAGGAGCAGGAGACTGTAGAAACCGCGCTCTTGAGCCTCTTTTACGTTTAGCAACGAGTCAAGCGTCCACGCATGTACGATTTTTTGTGGCTTTACGGTTTGTAAATGAGTTATGAATTCATCGTGCGAAAACGCGGTGAACACTTCGTGTCCATTCGACTTCAATTCATTTGCCAGACGTGCTGCCAATCCACCGTGGTCGAGCAGGAGTAACCACTTTTTCGGTTCTACCGATGTCTCCTCGACTAACGGCTTTTGTAGCCAAGCTGGGAGATAGAACCAATCGGCCAGCTTTTTACGCTTCGACGTGCTGCCAGGAAGCAGAATCGCCTGACCATTGTATTGGATATCGATTAGTTCTTGCGCGTGTTTCCAGAAATATTGTCGCTCGAAAGGATACGTTGGAAGTGGGATACGACGGCGGTTTTGTTCCCCGTAGAGGTTCGCCCACTCCAGATGAAGACCCGCGGCATACAGAACTCCAATTTTCGAGAGCAAGTGTTCGCGGTCGGATGCGACGTCTTGCGGATGACGGATCATGTTCAAAATAGTGTGCTCGGAACGATTTGCTGGATGTTTACGTAACAGAGTTGCGAGGGCATGGCCCGCACCGACTTCAATAAACTCAGCTTTTTCCATCTTCAGTAAACGGCCTATCCCATCACCAAAACGCACAGTTTCGCGCAGATGGCGCACCCAGTAGCGGCTATCCTTCACATCCGCTTCCGTAATCTCTACCCCGGTCACGTTTGAGAAATATGGAATCTGTGGCGCACGGAAGGTGACTTCCCGAACTTTTTGCTCAAACTCCGCCAACATCGGTTCCATCATCGGAGAGTGGAATGCGTGCGACGTGTGCAACCGTGTGCAGGAATGTCCAGCTTCTTGCAAAGTACGCTCGAGTGCATCCACCTCGTCGAAGGTACCAGATACTACGCACATGCTTGGACCGTTTACGGCTGCCAGTGCGAGGTTATCGCTAAGCAGCGGACGAATATACTCTTCTGGAAGCTGAACAGCCATCATTGCACCCGGTGCCATGCGTTGCATGAGTTTTCCACGCCATGCCACCAGTTTCAACGCATCTTCAAGCGACATGACCCCCGAGAGGCAGGCTGCTGTGAATTCGCCGATGCTGTGACCGATCATTACTTGCGGGCGGATTCCTAAGCTCAGCAGGTATTGAGCAAGTGCATATCCCACTGAGAAAACGGCAACCTGTGCTACTTTCGTTTGGTTGAGGTGCAGAGCATCTTGCTCAGAAAGGACAGACGGATATAAACGTTCTTTTAAATCAAAATCCACATTGGGACGTACGAGTTTGAAGCAAGAGTCCAGCGCGTCACGGAATACAGGTTCTTGTTCGTAGAGTCCACGCGCCATGTTAACATACTGCGACCCTTGCCCAGAGAACAGGAACACCACTGGCGATTCGCCCGATTCCTTGGTGTGGAACGTTTGCCCTTTCGATGGGTCTGTCAACGCGGCTGCCATGTCCAAAGCATTTGACGCAACCACTGCTCGCTTATGTGCAAACGTACGGCGACCCACTTGCAATGTAAAGGCAGCATTGGCAAGGTTTAGTGTCGGATTCTCGTGGAGATACGCGGCGAGGTCGGCGCTCATCGCTTCGAGTGCAGTCGCAGTTTTCGCACTGAGCAGAAACAGTTGAGCCCCTCCCGTTGGCGAGAAAGAATTGTCTCGTGATGCTTCTTCCAGAACCACGTGAGCATTTGTACCGCCAATGCCAAAGGAACTGATCCCGGCTCGACGCGGTGTCGACCCTGTCCACGGAGTGAGTGTGGTGTTTACCACGAATGGCGAGTTGGTGAAATCGATTTTCGGATTTGGCGCTTTATAGTTCAGCGTTGGCGGAATCAGACCTTCACGGACGGTCAGCACCGCCTTGATGAAGCCGGCAACACCAGCCGCAGTGTTCAAATGTCCCAGGTTCGATTTGACTGAACCAATGCGACAAAATCCTATTTTTTTCGTGTCGAAAGCAACTTTCAATCCTTCAATTTCAATCGGGTCGCCCATCGCTGTACCTGTGCCATGCGCTTCGATGTAGCCGATGCTTTCCGGCTCCACTTCCGCCATATAATGGGCGGCTTTGATCACTTCGGCTTGCCCTTCTACGGACGGAGCTGTGTAATCCACTTTGCGTGCACCGTCGTTGTTGGCAGCCGATCCCTTGATCACAGCATGAATCGTGTCACCATCGGCAATGGCGTCTTCGAGACGCTTTAACACGACGATACCAACACCATCCCCTTCCAACGTCCCTTGGGCGTCGGCATCAAACGGGCGGCAGTGACCATCTGGTGAGTTAATCATGCCTTCTGTGTAGAGATACCCTTTTTTATTGGGTAGGGAAAGCGAGATGCCTCCTGCGAGCGCGATATCACAGCCGCCTGTTAACAAGCCTTTGCAAGCGAGATCGATCAACACGAGCGATGTGGAGCAAGCCGTGTCGACGGTATAACTCGGTCCCGTCAAATTCAGATTGAACGAGACACGTGTAGCCAGAAAGTCCTTATCGTTCAAGAGCCAAGCTGTGTGGTTGGCTTGAGCGTCATCGGAGAGCACAGGCAGTCGGTGCCAAAAATGGTTGACAGCAGCACCTGCGTAGTTCCCGATCAAACCGCTGTACGATTCACTCGCATAGCCCGCGTTTTCCAAAGCTTCATATGCGACCTCATGATAAAGGCGAATTTGTGGCTCCATCAATTCAGCCTCGCGTGGTGTGTAACCGAAAAACGAAGCGTCAAACCATTCGGTCTTATCTAAGAACCCTTTTGCTTTGACATACCGCGGGGAGCGGCACAAGTCGGGGTCTACCCCGGCCTGTTCCAGTTCCTCGTTTGTGAAGTGTGTAATGCTCTCCACACCGTTTTTCAGATTCTCCCAGTAAATCGCTACGTTGTCTGCTCCAGGGAAGCGCGCTGCCATTCCAATGACGGCGATCTCAAATCCAGTACGATCCGTTTCATTGTCAGCGTGGTTTAAGGTATCCGTCATTTTGGCCTCCTGTGGAGCTTTTGCAGGGTTTGTTTTATGGTCTTTTTGCCTTTATCCATCGTCTCCGTGCGCTCTGCCTCTACTTGTGCAGTAGCGACTTGAGCGCTTCCGTCCATCTGCTCGGTCAGAAATGCTGCCAAGGCTTGAATTGTCGGATACTGGAACATCTTAACAACTGGAATATCCAGCCCAAATTCTTCTTGTAACTTGCCGTTCACTTGGATCAGAGCGAGAGAACTGCCGCCAAGTTTGAAAAAGTTGTCTTTCGTACCCACAGTGATGCCCTTCTGACTTAAGTACAAGGTGTTATCCCAGAGTTCCAACAAGCGCTTCTCCATCTCGTTTTTCGGCGACTCGTAAGCGACAGTTGTAGGTTTCTCCGTATTCTCAGAAGTTGCCGTGAGATACACCGGCAACGAGGCCAGCTTCTGACCCGTTGCATATTGGAGTGGCAACCAGTATGAACGGTGCAACAAGCGGTCTTCGTTCAGTAACGTAACACGCCATTCATGGTTGCATTGTGTTACGGGTTCACGAACAGTCTCCTGCTCTTCTTGAAGCACTTCGTAGAGATGTGGACCGTTTACTTTAAAGTGTTCGCGCTCTGCTGGAACCGTCGTCGGAACAAACAGTTCTAATACGCCAGAGCCATTTTTGCTCAGGCGCACCCTCTGATCTGCGGCTTGCAGATCATTCACTCGGCTATAGCCAAGTGCTTGGAAGAAAGCCTGTGTTGAATGCAAGTCGGCCACTGCCATTCGGGTAACTGTCTTGATTACAGCGACTTTGGCCACTTCTAGTGCCGTTGTGAACTCAGCATCTTCAAGCAATTCGATCAAGCCGACACCCTTGACATATACGAACATGACTGATTTTCCGCCGAATATTTTGACAGGTAACAGGTCGCTGACCACTTGGTACTCCACCTGCCAACTGGACAGACATGCCTTGGCATCCTGCACACGGTAGCAAAGGTGATAAGGTGAGTTGTCGCCGTTTTTCGCAAGGATACCAAGCGTCGGCGAGGTTTCATCCATCGGCGCGACCAACTCGATGTTGACAGCGTCTGCTCTCTTACACATCACCAGTTTCGAGCGTTGCGTTTCTTCCTCGAAGATGGGACCGCATTGGTAACCAAGTGCTTGGTACTTGGTGATAGCTTCGTCAATGTCTTCCACAGCGACGCCGATGTGATCGAACGCGAGCCTCATCTGATGCCTCTCTTCCTGCTTTTCCTCTGCTGGAAGCAATTTTCCATGGTAAATTTCAATCGCTGGAAGCGTTTCGCTCACATCCGACACGAGTGTCAGGTAGGTGGTGCACAATTCTGATCGATGTATTTCTTTCCAGGATTCTTTTTGCAAGAATTCGAGGAATGGTTGATTCTTCGCAGTTGGATAGAAATCGGCTTTCAGTGACTGCAATCCTTTTTCCAAACAGAACTTGCGAAGATACACCAAGATTGCCTGTTCGACTTTGCGCCCTAGCACGCGGCAACTAAGCAGAAATGTGTCAATTTCCAGCGACTCATCCACTTCCTTAGCGAGGATTACCCCGACCAGCCCGTAATCGCCAAA
The DNA here is from genome assembly GCF_013284245.2 of Brevibacillus sp. DP1.3A. Classification (NCBI taxonomy): domain Bacteria; kingdom Bacillati; phylum Bacillota; class Bacilli; order Caryophanales; family Paenibacillaceae; genus Brevibacillus; species Brevibacillus sp. DP1.3A. Next base: position 3,354,109 of record NZ_CP085876.1, read on the forward strand.
ACGATCCTCTACCTCGACGATCCATCCGTTGGCATCAGATGCTTGCAACCATTCAGTCAACTCTTCTTCAGTGCGACGGATGGTGCTCAAGTTGAACTGATTCGTACGGAAAGTCAATTGCGACGCACGCGGGATGTGGTTTGCTTCGATAGGTAGAAATCTCACTTTCAACTGCAGGCTCTCCAAGTAGTGGTCGAGCGACAAAACGTTCGCTTGTAATTCTTTGCGTTTACGCTCTGTTACGTACATAGCGCTACGCTTACGGTCTTCCTTTGTTACTTTTGCTCGATCGAAAGCCCAGACGTAGCGGAGGAATGCTGGAATGTTGTCTGCGTCCCCTGGTAATTGCAGGGCAAGGACTTCCGGTAAATTCTGCATCATCTCATGAGTTTCGACCGCATTGTCATCAACGAATACGAAGCTGTCGACGCCAACGTTCAACTCGCGAGCCAGTTCACGCACGTTTTCCGACTTTGCTTGCCAATTGATCCGCCATGCTGCGATGTGTTCCTTCTTAAGGATCATCTGTGGATTATTCTCGAAGACTTCCATTACGTCGGTTTCGTTGTTTTTCGAAACCAACGTCAGGATCATACCCTCGTTGTACTTCTCGAGCAGGAATTGTTGTAGGTACTGGTATGGTGCATCCACCTGCACACCCAATGCTCCGGCTTCTCCGCAGACACCGCGCCAGAGAGTGTTGTCACAATCAACTGCGATTACTTTGAAAATTTGCTGTTTCAAAGCGATGACCTTACGTGAGATCGCTGTGGCTACCGTCGCGGAAAATTCGTTTGTGAATGGCACATGGCCTTCACTGTCAGTTTTCGCATCGAACATTTCCTGAATCCGGTACTCATCAGCCAATGTTGTGCAATCGATGAGGGTTGCGTACGCGAGTTCTTGAATGAACGTTTTCCAACGCATGTTCAACTGATTTAACTTGGCTATGATCTCCGTGCTAAGCCCAAGGTGTGTCGACACCGGGAACAGAGCAACGAGCAATGGGGCATGGAACGTCTTTTGCTTCAAAATTCCCGTAAGTTGCTCATAGTTTGCCTCCAGGCTGCGGCAACGCGCGTCATCGGAGGATACATCATTGCGAATCCAATCCTCAAAACGTATTAGGAGAACGTTCACTCCCTTGTTCGTTGAGAGCAGACTCTTATCATCAAGCAGTTCTTGGAAGACTTGACTGTAAGGCGCAGATTGCACGTCGAGATCAAGCCCGAACTGCGTTCCCCACCATGCCACATACGGGTGGATCGTATCTGTGGTAAACGTAGCTGCGATGACGAGAATCGTGGATGGAGAATCAGTTATAGCTGTTCCCTCCATTGTTTCCACTTGTGCGCTCGATTGTTGTCTACTTTCGTACAGGAAATACGAACCTCGTGCCTTTCGAATAGCTGTCACAAAGTCATAAACATCAGCTACCACATCTAGTGGCGATGGGAGATATTGTGCACTGACGTTGGTGATCGTCTGATCCGAGAGGAACTTTTGTGGACGAATCACAGCCTGTTTCACATTACGGAACTCACAAGACAATGATTTCATCATTCCCTCAATAGCTGATTTCGCAGTCACATACTCTACAAAGCCTTCCTCTGGTATATCTACGTATTTGGAAGAGATCGTCAACATCGTACCTGCTGTTCGCTCCAATTCCGGCAAGAATGTCTTTGCCATTAGGAAGACCATTCGGAGTGCACTGGAGACAGACACTTGGAATTCATCGAATGAAATCGTATCCCAACCGCGGTTGACGATGAAATCGAATGCGTTGTTGACAACGAGATCAACACGTCCGAAGCGTTGGAGTGTTTCCTTAAGCAGATATTGGCAGTCTTCTTGATGAGTTATATTGCCTTGGACGATAATCACTTCTGAACCTGCCGCGACCAATTCATCTTGAATGGTTTGGGCTTCGATGACGCTGCTTCGGTAATTGAGTACGACCTTTGCCCCTTGAACTGCAAATAGCTTAGCCAGATTTGCACCCAAGCCACGGCTAGCACCAGTTACCACCACAACCTGTCCATCAAAAGCTCGTCCAGATGGGATACGACCATGTGCCGCGAACTTTTCCAGCCCGTATTGTCGTGGGCGAGGGCGTACAAAGCTCTCCAGTCGACAATTGCCAAGCATGGTACCACTTGCAAAAATCGAGCCCGTTACCGACAGCGAACCGAGTTGTTCATCGAACTGATCTGTGTTGACCATGTAAGAGATCGTCGTTGCTTGCTGTGCTTTTTCAGGCACATTTGGCAGGAAATCCAATTCGAAACCTGTGAACAACGCTTGGCGCCCTGGTGCCAACATTCCAACACAATAGCTTGTCCAGATGATCGAAGTAAGTTGGGATTGCAACAGAAACGTCTCGACCAAAGCAGAGGCGTTCAGACTGTATTGCCCAGCGTTCGAGAGTGTTGCTATTTCATCCTTTTCCAGTTCGGAAATATTTAATGAAACCGATGCCGTTGTGTAGTTGTGACTATACCGTTGCCGAGGCACCCGTTCGTAACGCACGTCAATTTCAAACAAGGTCTCTCCTTGTTCAAAAATTCGGAGTTTCGCCTGCGAACCATTCGTCGAACATAGCTCCGATTCGTACACGTTCCCGACTTTCAACGGTCTGTTAAAACGAACTTTTAAGGAGTGCAAGTACAATGATTCTTGCATACCCGGATTCAAGTGTTGTTCCAATACGGTCAGCGTACCGAACACACCGTGAACAAGGCAACCACCATATGGCGTCTTGCGTGCATACTCAGCGTCCACATGAAGCGGGTTGACATCGTGGGAGAGCTTCGCAAAGGCCAGTATGTCATGCTCTGTAAACGAGACGATCTGACGTGGAGGTTTAGCTTCCAGCGATAATTCCACCAGCTTTTTTTCTGGAGCAAGACTGATTTCTTTTAATAAGTAGAGGAATTGCTGGGTCATCTTCTCGACTGACTCAGGCTTGAAGAGACGAGTCGCATATTCCAGATTGAACTCAATGTCCCCTTTTCGTTCCCATGCTTCCAAGAAGAGGTCAAACTTCGCCGTCTTGGTCTGATACTCATAAGGCGCAAACGTGAAAGCATCCGTTTGAAGATCCGTGTTATAAGCGTTTTGCAAGATGAACAACGTGTCGAATAGCGGGCTGCGTGATGGGTCGCGTTCCAGTTCCAAACGCTCTACAAGCAGGTCAAATGGATAGTCTTGATTTTCAAACGCTTCAAATGTATGTTTCGAAGTCTCCGCGAGGAAGTCGAGGAACGACATCTCTCTACGTGGACGGTTATATAGAGCAAGTGTGTTGACAAATACTCCGATCTGATCTTGCAGATTGTCATGGTTGCGGTTGGCAATCGCTGTGCCGACGACGATCTCTTCCTGACCCGTTAGCTTGTGCAGAAACACATTGTATGCCGCTAGCAACACTATGAATAGCGAAGTGTTCGTCTGTTTCACTAGTCCTTGGAGTTCTGATGTCAGTTCTTCCTCTGCCTTGAAAGAGAGACGTCGTCCCTCTACCGTTTTCAAGCTTGGACGAGGCTCGTCTGTTGGCAATTTCAAGACAGGAGCGCCCATCTCAAACTTTTGAAGCCAGTATTGCTCTTGGCGTTTCAGTTCGTCCGTTTCGAGCAAGCGGTTCTGCCAATCAGCATAGTCTTTGTACTGTACTCGCAGATCAGACAGTGTACGTCTTTCGTACACCGCGAGGAATTCGCGGACGAGTACAGCCATCGAAACTCCATCCGAGATGATATGATGCATATCGATCATGAACAAATATCTATCTGTTGCTCGGCGGATTAACCCGATGCGGAACAGAGGCACTCGGGTCAGGTCAAAAGGACGCACGAACTGCTCAATCTCTGCGTTCAAGCGGACATCATCCGCCCCGAGCGCTTCGATCACTTCTACTTGTACCGGAACTTCACTCGCGCGGATCACCTGTTGTACAGGCTGTCCATTTACGAACAAAAAGCGGGTACGCAGCGATTCGTGTCGTTCCACCAACTGACGAAATACCAATTCACAGCGCAATGGATCAACTGGATTACCATCCATTTGCATGACGATGGTAGCGTTATAGTACGTGCTCTTTGGATCTAACTGATTCAAGATGTAAATTCGGGTCTGTGCCGATGACAACGGATAGTAACTCGATTCAGCAATAGGCACCAGTGGCAGCAGCACCGATATGTCAGCTGCAGTCGTTCCTAACACACTTTCCACAAGCAACTGTGCTAGTTCTGCAATAGTTGGCGAACGGAAAAATTCCTGAAGCGAGAGTTCTGTTTGGAACTCCTTTCGTATCTTAGAAACTAGCGTCGCAGCGTTGAGTGAGTTGCCGCCGACCTCGAAGTAGTTGGAATGCACGCCAAACGGTTCATGGATTGCAAGCACATCCTGCCAAATTGCAGCGAGCTTTTCCTCCATCTCGTTACGTGGGGCCACGATATCCTGCGTGCCCAAAAGAAAATCATCAACTTCAAGCAACGCTTTTTTATCCACTTTGCCGTTCGGGCTGACAGGGATGCATTCGAGTTGGACAAGGGAAGCTGGGATCATATAAGAAGGGAGTGCTTGGGCGAGGAACGCACGCACTTCCTGCATATCAAGCTGTTCATCAGCGACCACATAGCCGACTAGGTATTTTTCCCCACGCTCCCCATGTGCAATCACAACTGCTTCTGTAATCAGATCGTGCTTCACGAGGCGGTTCTCAATCTCCCCGATTTCGATTCGGAAACCACGGATCTTCACTTGATCATCATGACGGCCAAGGAACTCCAAGTTGCCGTCTGCGAACCAGCGCGCGCTGTCACCCGTCTTATAAATGAACTCACCTATGGTAAACGGAGATGGCAGGAATTTATAATTCGTCAATTCTGGGTCTGTGTATCGTGCAGCCAGCACTTCCCCACCGATGTAGAGATCACCAGGCACGCCGATTGGGCATGGCTTGAGGTCTGCATCCAGAACGTAGTACTTCGCGTTTTGGATTGGCTTACCATATGGAATCGAAGTCCAACTAGGGCCGACTTTCTGCACTGGGAAATAGTTAGACCAGACCGTCGCTTCTGTTGCCCCACCGAGCCCGACCACCTGTACCCTAGGGAAGTGTGCCTGAAGTTGGCTTGGCAGGTTCACAGGAATCCAGTCACCCGACAGGAAGACGAGTCGCAATTTCGAATCAGCTGCCACACCCTCAAAGAACGGTACGAGTTGCATCAATGCTTGTGGCGCCGAATCCCAAAACGTAATACCTTCCGTACGGATGATGTCGAGCAATCGCTCTGGCTCATTGATCTCATCCTCGGTTGACAAGCGCACTGTCGCGCCAGCAGCGAGAATCCCAAAGATGTCATACACGGAAAGGTCAAAGCTCAGCGAGGTGACAAACAGCAGTTTGTCGCCCTGACCGACTTGGAACTTGCCATTCACCCACTCGATCAAGTTGATCACCGGCTGATGTTTCACGACGACACCCTTTGGCAGACCCGTCGAACCAGACGTGAAAATCGTATAGGCGATATCGTCTGAGTTGTTCACAAGCGTGAGATTGCCGGACGGTATCGTACGCTGCATCTTCTGTGGGACCAGCACGTGTTTCAAATCGAGCAATTTCGCTTGCAATCCATCCACTGACTGATCGGTAATCAATGATTTGATCTGTAACATGCGCATGATGTGCAGCAAACGCTCCTGTGGCAACGTCATTTGTAACGGCACATAGGCACAGCCTGCCTTCAATACGGCAAGGACGCTTACGATCATTTCCACACAGCGGGTCAAATAAATCCCGACGAACTGGTTCGGTTCGGTGCCTTGTTCGCGTAACACGTAGGCCATCTGATTCGCCCACGCGTTCAGTTCTCCGTACGTCAACTTGATTCTTCCATCATCGATAGCCAGCGCATCTGGTGTTTCGGTCACACGCTGTTCGAACAATTGGTGGATCAAGGTTTCCGAAGCGTATGGAACTTGTGTATCGTTGAAGCCAAACAACAATTGCTGACGCTCTTCTGGCAACAAAATAGAATTGCGATCCATTTTCGATTCTGGATTCTTAATCACGCATTGTAGGAAGCGAACGAAGTATGCGCAGAGCTTGTCATCCACACCTTCACCAAACACCGTGGAAGTGTAACGCAAGGTCAGTTTCATCTGACCCATGGTGGTGTCAAACATGAAGTCAAAAAGTGTATTCGTATCTTGGTGGCCCTCGACTTCTAGAGATTCATTGACAATCTCCTCGGAAAAATCGTTCAGGATGTGGAAATCCATGAAATTGAACAGCGTATCAAAGATCGGATTCTTATCACCGCTCTTTTCACCGATGATGTTGGCAATCTCAAAGAGTGGCATGCGTTCATGACGCTTAACTTGCAACAGTTTTGCATCTACCTGTTTCAAGAACTCACTCCAACGTCTGCCGCGTGGCACTTCCATTCGCACTGGCACCGTGTTGAGGAAACAGCCAAGCAAGCGGTCACCATCTTCGTGTACAGGACGATTGTTGGTGAGATACCCCACAACCAGTTCATTCTCGTAGGAAATCAAGTTCAGCAAATAGAGATATCCGGCAAAGCAGACGTTTTTCACACTGGTGTTGTACGCCTTTGCCACCTTTTTCAACTGCACCAGCAGTTCACGATCGAGGTGATACACTTTTGTTACCCGTTCCACACGATCAGGCTTGTCTGGTCCTGTTTTCACCGAGAAGTCCAGCCGCTGGTAACCCGCGAGTTCTTCCTGCCAGTAGCGGATGTTCTCTTCGTTTCGAGTCTCCACCAACTCGTCGATGACGCTGTCTCTGTATGAGATCCCGAGTTTCTTCGGTACGAACGTTTCATTATTCTCAAGTTCCTTGTAGATCTTGTGCAACTCAATGACCATTTGGTTAATACTCCAGCCATCAAGCAGCGCGTGGTGGCAAATGAAGAGGAACGTCACATTTCCTTCATCTAATTGGAACGTGCGCAACTTCCACAATGGACGATGCTTCGATAAATCGAACGGATAACGGCGATCTTCGGCAATGTATTCACGAACATGAGCCGATTGCTGCTCGAAATTCAAATCGGAGAGATCGAAGTGTTCCAGATCGTTTTCAAGTTCCCGATAAACAACTGCCATCGGACGCTCGAAATATTCCATTAGAAAGACGGTACGCAAAATATCATGCTTGTCGACTAACAAAGCCCAAGCACGATTCAAGCGATCGAGAGCGAAGGACTGGTAGCATATGCGAAACACGAACTGTTCGTAGTAAACCGATTTCTCTGTGTCCTTCAAATAATATAAGACCATGCCATTTTCAATCGCTGACAGTGGATAGATATCCTCGACTACCCCTTGTGGGGAAAAGTCTGGGAGCAGTCTGCCTTTTAAATCATCCAACTCTTCTGCAACTTGTGCACGCAACTCTGGACATTCTCTGGCCTCAGGAGCCATGAGTTTGGCAGCCATTTTTTCCACCGTATCATGCTCGTAGAGTTCTGGAAGTGATACGTTCACGCCGAGTTTTCCGTTCAGTGCACTGATCAGACGGATCGCTCGCAAGGAATCGCCACCGTGGTTAAAAAAGTTGGCACGGATGCCGATCTTTTCCACACTCAAGATTCGGGCAAACTGTGCGGCAACATTCGTTTCCATTTCTGTGCGCGGTTCAACGTAGAACTCTTCCTCCACGAACGTCTCCAACATGAGCAAAGCCTTGCGATCGGTTTTGCCACTCGATGTGAGCGGTATGTTATCAACACGAGTAAACGCAGAAGGCAGCATATAATCAGGGAGGCACAACGAGAGGTACGCACGAAGCTCGGCGCTATTAAACTCACGGTCTGCCACGTAGTATGCGTAGATGCGATGTGACCCGTCTTCCTCCAGCTTCGTCAACGCCACCGCCTCGCGAATCTCTTCATGAGCGGACAATGCGGCTTCGATCTCACCCAATTCGATGCGGTATCCTCGCACTTTGACTTGATGGTCGATCCGACCCAAGTAGTCGAGATTTCCATCTGGCAACCAACGCGCTAAATCTCCCGTGCGATATACACGCTCTCCTTCTACAAACGGATGAGCGACAAAGCGATCTGCTGTCAGTTCTGGACGATTGAGATAACCACGAGCCAACTGCACGCCAGCAATGTACAATTCACCTGGGACGCCAACCGGTTGCATCTGACCGTCATGGCTCAAAACCAACAACTGTGTATTGTGTACTGGTTTACCAATTGGCGTTCGATCCCCATCTAGATCCGGTGTGCAATCGAAGTACGAAACGTCAATGGTCGCCTCTGTTGGTCCGTACAAGTTGATCAGACGAGTCGAAGTACCCTGCGCATGTTTTGCCATTATTTCGTACCAACGCTTGACTTGATGTATTCCGAGCGCCTCACCAGAAGCGTAAACTTGACGTAATTTCGATAATTTACTTCCTTGCTGCGTGCTGCTGATATAGTCAAGGAACCCTTGCAACATCGACGGCACAAAGTGCATCGTCGTCACACCATAGGTCTCGATCGCTTGCAACAACGCCGCTGGATTTTTCTCGGCACCTGGCGCTAGCATCGCAACGCGCGCACCTTGGAATGCCCACCAGAACAACTCCCAGACCGAGACGTCAAACGTGTAGGCCGTTTTTTGTAAAAGGGTATCCCCTGTCCCGATCGCTGCATGACTCTGCATCCACTGCAGGCGGTTGATCAACGAGTGTTGTTCGATCAGCGTACCCTTTGGCAAGCCAGTGGAACCGGAAGTATAGATGACATAGGCTAGATCGTTCGGTTGGCTGATCACTTCCAGGTCCGAATCGTCCCCTGTATATAACCCATCCTCATTGAGATTCAAAATTTCACCGTCAAAAGCAAGTCGTTCGAGCAAGTGTGCTTGCGTAAGAAGCAACCAGCATTTGCTGTCCTCCAACATGTAACGAAGACGATCATCAGGGAATTTGTGCTCCAGTGGCAAATAAGCGCCGCCTGCCTTCACGATCGCCCAGATTCCGACGATCATTTCTATAGAACGCTCTGTCATCAGACCTACGATGCTGTTACGTGTTACGCCTTTGGTACGCAGAACACGGGCCAGTTGGTTTGCTTTTGCATTCAACTGGGCAAATGTGAGATATCCAGTTTCGGATACGACTGCTTCCAGATCTCCGTATCGAGCCACGGTCTCCTCAAACACCTGTGGCAAGGTCTTCTCCACATCATATGGTGTGTTCGTATCGTTAAAGGAAGCCAGCCTTTGTAACTCTTCATCCCCAACCAATACCAATTCCTTGATGTTCACCTGTCCAGCCGAATCTACGATCTGGGTGAGTAGTTCTGCCAAATGCTGAAGCATTGTACCCGCGAATTCTTCCGTATACAGCTCGCTTGCAAAAGACAAAACTGCGGACAGACACTCATCAGCCACGAGATTCAGGGTCAGGTCGAAATTCGTCTGCTCAAACATGGAATACGACTCAACGTGTAGGCCCTCTTTCCCTTCGGTCAACAACTTGTCGAGGGGGTAGTTCTCCAGAACAACAATCGAGTTGAACAAGTTCTCATGATGTTTAGCACCACTGTACAATTTGATATCGGTAAGAGACGAGGACATGAATTCCCCACGCTCTTGAAGGTCGTGTGCAACTCGGCCGAGCACCGTCCGAACCGAAGTGGCTCCCGTGGATTTCAAACGCAATGGCAATGTGTTGATGAACAACCCGACCATCTCTTCAATACCGTCCACTCGCGCTTCACGCCCAGATACTGTGGTGCCGAACACGACATCATGGCTGTTGGTATAGCGTTGCAGCAGTAGGCCCCACGCTGTGTAAAGCAGGGAAGCCAAAGTGATGTTTTGCTCGAAACAGAACGCTTCCATCTTGGCAAATTGCTCAGCGGGCATAGTCAATTCCACCGTTTTGATACCTGCATCCGCAGTAATGCCGTTCGTAACCTTAAGGATCGATGGTGCATGAAACTCTTCGAAATAGCGCGACCAGAATGCTTTTTGTTGCTCCTTACTCTGCCTTTGCAGGTATTGAATGAACGACTTAAAGGACGTTTTCTGAGGCAATTGTAACGTGAGACCATTGCTCATACGGTGATACACGTTCAGAAATTCTCGTAACAAAATCCCAGTAGACCAACCATCGAACAAAATATGATGGTTGCTAATCAGCAGGGCGTACTTTTCATCCGGCAGTCTGACCAGCGTCACTCGAAACGGTATCTCGCTCAAATCGAATTTGCGTTCACGATCTAAACGTTTGACTGTTTCGAGGTCATCCGTTTCTACGATTACCACTTCGAACTTCCGATCCTTCAGAATGATCTGAATCGGTTGTTCAACCTTGTCCCAACGAAACGTCGTCCTTAACATTTCATTGGCTCTGACTACCTCGTTCCACGCTGAGTTCACCCATTCTTCGTTCACTTCGCCCGCGAGATGCAGACAGAGTTGTTCGAAGTAACGATCCGATTGCGGATTCTCAAGATAGTGGAAAAGCATACCTTCTTGCAAAGGTGTCAGGGCGATGATATCTTGGACGTTTTTACGATCTAACTTTTGCGACGTCGACATTGGCACTGATCTCCCTTATTGATTACAAGCTTTGGTGTATTTACGCAGAGCATATCCAGAGATGATCTCCTGCTGAATCTGCGAAGTACCTTCGATGATCTCGAGCATCTTGGCCTCGCGAAACAAGCGTTCCGCTGGGTAATCCGAGATACATCCGTTGCCACCGTGTACCTGCACGCAGTCAGTCGCCACCTTCATTGCCACTTTCGATGCGTAGTACTTCGCCATTGTCGTCTCCATGACTGCGTCCTGCGCTTTGCTCTTGCGCATTTCTCCCGCTTTCAGACACAGGGCACGCGCCGCATGTGTTTCGGTGGTTGCGTCGGCGATAATACCTTTGATCAATTGGAATTCCGCCAAACGCTTGCCAAATTGCTTGCGCTCACGAGCATATGACCCCATCTGGTTGACCGCCTCTTGGGCGATCGATACTCCCGCCCACGCGATACTGTAGCGTCCGTGATCAAGCGCCGTCGAAACAACGTACGTGAAGCCGCCACCTTCATTGCCGACCAAATTCGCGGCTGGCACTTCCACGTTGTCGAACTCGATCATCGCGATGTGCGTTGCTCGTCCAGCGAGCATCCCCTTTAGCGGCTTAGTGGTTATACCAGGAAAAGCGCGCTCGACGAGAAATGCAGAAATCTGTCCCTGATCATTGCCCGCAATCACCACGAACAGATCCGCTTTGTCCCCAAAGGAAATCCACTTTTTGTTGCCGTTCAAGACGTAGGTGTCGCCCACCTTGCGATATCGCGTTTCGATAGACTTTGCGTCCGTCCCTACATTCGGCTCGGACAAAGCAAATGCGGCCAGCGCCTCACCTTTTGCCATTCGCGGCAACCACAATTCCTTTTGCTCCTTATTGCCCCAGCGGAGCAAGCTCTCACCACACAAGGCCGAATGAACCGTGATCAAAGTGCGAGTTGAGCAGTCCGCCTTGCCGATCGCCTGCTGGAACAAGCCGTAATGTACCGGGTCCAAGCCGAGTCCGCCGTACTCAGTCGGGAAGTTGGCGGTCAAGTATCCGCGAGTCGCCATATCTTGAATCAAATCGTCTGCTAGCACCCCTGCTTCATCAAACACACGAGCACGCGGACCGATCTGTTCTGCTGCAAACCGTTCCGCTTCTTCAACGATCTGCGCTTGACGTTCCTCTTGTGTCAGGTCGAGAACGTGGCTCATCGGCTTATCCAACCTTTCTGTTGATGAGAGCTGCGATGTTGTTGACGGTGGAAAAGTTTTTGATATCAAGATCATCGTTGTCTACGGTCATGTTGAACTCCGACTCAATGTATTCCAGCAATTGCATCGCAAACAACGAGTTCACAAACCCCATTTCGAAAATGTTGTCGTCGTCTTCGAATTTTGCTTCATCTTCAAATACGACCAGTTGAGATTCAATAAACGAACGAATTTTTTGGTTGAGTTCCATATGTATAAAGCTCCTTAGCCGATGTATTCTGTTTCACGGACATTGACTTCGATATAAGGTGGGAACGGCTGAATAGTGCTCAAGTCATTCTCAAACAAAATGTTGCCTTGCCTGTCGTTTTCAATTTCTTTGAAGTTGGCGAAACGGTAGGTCACGTACATCATGCGGTTTCGATCCGTCTGCTTAAAGTCAGCGAGCAGTTTTTTGCCGTCCTGCTTAGCTTGCTGCATAATGTGTGACATCAAGATAGTTCCCACACCTCGCGACATCACGCGGCAGGACATCAGCATCAATTGGAGATGCCAGTGCGTTTCCGTCAGTTCAATCAGTGCGAGACCGATCTTCCCATAGGAACCGTAGCAGTCCGTCAACTCACAAACCAGCAATCGATGTTGATCCGAATGACGGAACGCATTCAGTTCGTCATAGTCGAACGTCCTCCCTGTTGAATTCAGCTGGTTGGTGCGCTGGGTCAACTCCTCAGCACGTTTCAGGTCTTCCTCTTCGCAATCCGAGATGATGAACGACATCTGCAGGGAAGCCAAGAACGACTCTTTTGGTCCTTGGTACTCCTCTTCCTCATGGTTGCGCTGCATGTCTTCGAGATACATGAGGCGACGGCGTTTCGAATCTTCCGTGATGAACTTCGGATTCAGTCGTGGATGAGCAGGCAGTTCCTCATACTCCAGAGCGTCCATACAGAACACCTCCGAGTACACGCTTGCCACCTCATCACGCTCAAAGCTTTGATCGTCTACAAAAACGAACGTGTCGATACCGATGTTCAGCTTCTCACGAATCGCTGCAATCGACTGTGACTTCACGTTCCAATGAATCTGTGGGTAGAGAAAATAGTGGTCGATGCCAAATTCACGCAACTTGCACATCGCGTCATTATAGTTGTTTTTGCTGGCAATGGATTGCAGAATTCCTCGGGAGTCGAGCAATTCTAGAATCTCCACAATCCCTTCTTTCAAACTTACATTTTCCGACTCCAACAAAACGCCATCCCATATCGTATGGTCAAGATCCCAGACTACACACTTAATTTCTTGTCCTTTCGAACTCACCGGAATTACCCCTTCCGTGTATATTCAAAGAATCCCTTACCCGTCTTACGACCCAACAAACCTGCGTCCACCATCTTGACCAGCAGTGGAGCCGGGCGGAATTTCTGATCATTGAACTGTTCATATAGGGTGTACAGTGAGTTCAGAATCGTGTCTAGGCCAATCAGGTCACCAGTCGCCAATGGTCCCATCTTATGCCCAAATCCCATACGGAAGATCTTATCAACGTCTTGTGGCTTCGATACTCCGTCTTGAACCGCCCAGATGCACTCATTGATTGTCAGCATTAGAACACGATTGGTCACAAAGCCTGGGAAATCATTTACAACGACAGGTGTTTTTCTACAAGATTGCAAAAACTTCTCAGCTACCGCCACCGTTTCATCGGAAGTGTGCATACCGCGGATGACCTCAACCATTTCTTTCAATGGCACTGGATTCATAAAATGCATCCCGATGACAAGTTCTGGGCGTGGCAACAGTGCTGCCACTTTCGTGATCGAAATACAGGACGTATTGACCGCGTAATAGACATCCTCACGGCATACATCACGCAATTCGTTATACACTTGCTTCTTCGTGTCCCAATGTTCCGTCACATTTTCTATGACATAATCGACATCTTCAAATCCTTCGTAAGTGGTCGTGAAAACAATGCGAGACAACAACTCGTCCGCGGTCAGGGCCTTCAAGTGCTTTTGGGTCAGCTGATACACTCGAAATTCTTTTCGAATCTTTTCCTTCGCCCGAAGAATTAGATCTTCATGAAGATCCTTCAAGATTACTTTATACCCATAACCTGCGAGATCAAGTGCAATGTCTGTACCCATGACACCTGCTCCGATAACTCCAAAAGTTTGAAGCATTCCACTATTCCTCCAAGAACCAAAATCAATACACTGAGTTTATGCCCCCGAATTGGGCCTAGTTATTCACGTGAAGATTCATCTCTGAAGCTCATTTCGTCGAGAGCTGATTTCGGGTTTGAACCACTTTTAAGTGAAATCCAACTTTCCGATTCAAATCAACCTAGTTAACTAAAAGAGTTTAAGTTACTCAATATGATGGTTAATACTTCTCGTTAGTATCTGATTACTTTCCTCATAATGTCTTTCTTCAACTAATAGAAAAGTCATTGGTTGAATTAACGCATATTCTAAATTAGACATGTTATCTACTTTTTTAGTGTAAGGTATTCCTAAGTTCATAAGTTCTTTCTCTACCCTTAATACTTCTCCAGGATTTGTTGTAGATAGTAAAATTTTTTGCAGATTGTTTAGCAATTTGGATCTCCTTCTTCCCAACAGATTTTAGTTTTCTTGTAATAGTTTTTGTATTGCATTCCCCTCTTTAGTTTCAAGAGTATTTAAGAGAGTTATTATTTTATCAATCAGAGAATTATCATTATTAAAAGTGTATTTGATTAAAATGTTTCTTAAATTTAGAGAAATTCTTTCAATTTCTTCAAATACTTTTAGTGAACCGTCAACATTTGCAATCTTATTTTTTTCTATGTACTGAATCCTTTTAAACATTATTTTTTTATGTTCCCACAACAAATGGGCCGGTCGAATATCCAAATATCTTTTGTCTTCGGGTATGCTGCTGTAATAATCTATCAATTTGCTGTAGGTTTCTAAACCATAATAGTCATCTACTATATTGGAAAAGCCGCGAAATCTACCACTCGTATTTTTTGACTCAATATAATCTTTCAGGCAATCAAATACCCAAGAAATATCAAAATCATATTTTTTTACTTGGTTAAGCTTCATAAGGTAACTAAATTTAAAGTAGTTTTTATGCCTCGAATTAATCTCTTGCTTGTAATCCGCAATTTTATAAAATGCTTTTTCAAAATGAGAGAAATCCACTGTACGAAATGAGTATTTTTGTATTTTATTAAAACCAGCTATATTAAGAATTTTCTCACCCTTGTTGTAACCATATATTAATATGGCATGTGGCAAATGAAATGAGTTGTGGGCAACAGTATCTGATATATAATATTCGTCTACGTGTGTGTATATATATGACCCATTATCAATAGAATTAATCACAAAATTTATAATATTTATATCAAGATTATTAATTGTATCTATAGTGATTCTTTCAGTATGTAAATAGGGGTTTTCATAAAATTCAGGGTAAACTGTGAAAAAGTCAAACCAATCCTGAGGGGTATGATTCATAAAATCCTTGCTACACTTTAATTGAATATAGTTACTATAAATCCATTGTTCAGCATGTTTATCTAAAGAAAGTAAAGTAAGCGGGATTGCATGTTTGGGATAAACATTTATCAATGGATCAACAACTGGTAAACTATTAGCTAACATGAATACCTTCCCTCACTTTCAAGTTATTTACATTTTGCTATTTTATTCTTTAAACGTTAATGTTTAACGTTATAAATGTAAATTTATTATATTTTTTCACTAAGGTTGCAAAAACACACCCGCAAGAAGATAGACAAACCATCCAAATCCATAGCGCTTGTCAGTCTGTGCATACGCCAGTATGTTACTTTTTTTACCTTCCATCCTTGAAGAAACAGGCAGTACACTCTCCAATGGTATGATCTTCTTCCCTTTTCATACACAAAGGACAAATGAATGACTGATATGGTAAAAGTTCAGTTTCTTCGACATAGGCTACATCTAAAATAGGTTCATTCAATTCTTCTTTACCTGTCCTCTTTTCTAAAGTGATCTAGCCTCATTGATATCGAATTCCTCGTTTGTTAGGAGAAAACCCTATATCCATATAAGGACACTTGTTCTACCGTTCGTGTTCGTGATTTCGGCCCAACCGATTGGACTCGGTTCATTGGTTCCTTTTCTATGCTTTCTCGGATAGCTTGCCATCCACGCTGTAGCTTCTCTTATTCCCCCTAAACACGATGAACTGTTGACAGCAAACTTCCCCGTGATAATAGTGACTCCATCATTTCAAGATACTTTCCTTTCTTCTGTTCATGCCGCGCATAAGCTCTGTCCTTCTGAGTGCCCTCAGGTATTCACTGCTACTTTCCTCAGATTAGCCTTTTTTTCGGGATTCTTTGTTCTTTGCTTGTACTCGAAATTTCAGTCGCTTCATTCCTATTTCATGTTCAGCCCTTTCTCTTACTGTCGTCTCAGTTTGCTTACTACGGCATCAGCTTACTTCTGTAAATTCAACGTGCTCTCTCAAGGACGTTTTCAGTTAAAATGCTGCTCGCTAACAGATCTCCCCAGGTAAGGGTGCTCTCTTCCTCGCCATCTATCTGTCTTATGTACTTTCGTACGCCTTCAGTAGTAGGGGCTTTGACTTACTTAGCAGTCTCATCCAACGCACGCTACCCTTCTATGAGATTCGTGTTCTTCAAACCGGGATTTACCGACGACTTCCTTCATTTTCATCTGTTCGAAGATAATAAAGTTTTAGACTCGAACTGTTGATTTGGCGTAATCTTGAAGGACAATCATCCGTCAGTTCGTTAGAAATAAGTATTAGACTGACCCTACCAATCAAAACAGCGGTAGCCATGGACCAGAAAATAAAGTCCTTGACTCCCGCTGTTTTATTGAACTATCGTTCTCCGGTAGTTGAATGGATACTTTACCCACCCTGTAACACTATGTTCCAGTATGCACCCCAACTTTGCCTGAAATTTTCACTATATCATTACGATCACGACCTGAAACAGCCCAAATTTCTTCTTGCTTTAAAAAATAGTGGGTCAACAAACCATTGCACTTAACCCATATTGCAGGAAGGTTCTGGTACTCGGTTATTTCGAGAGTGGGAGATTCTTCACCAGTTATGATATGGGCTATTTTAGGGGCATAAGGCATAGAAAGCCAGCAGGCGATAAAATCACCCATATTATCTATAACCCAGCGCCAGCCGTATGAATTTTCCAAGATAGTACGGTTTTCATCATCAAAACCGCAGTGAACACCTTCTAAATTCGGGCTATGGACAAGATGACGGTTAAGTCTAACCACGTTAATCTGAAATCCTTCAACAGTTGCTGAAACAATATTTTCTTTCTCTATGGAAGCAAAGCCACGAAGACCATGAAACGCAAGTAAATCAGCGAGAGTAGCTATATCCCATTTTTTCCTCTCTTCATCTGTTGTGGCTGGATCAACACATGGTAAACGATAGGTTCCACCAAAAGGAATCAATTGATTACCATATTTCGCTGGCCTACCTTGCCAGACAAGCCATCTATCCAGAGCTACAGCAGCGAGCCAT
Source organism: Brevibacillus sp. DP1.3A (assembly GCF_013284245.2). NCBI lineage: Bacteria > Bacillati > Bacillota > Bacilli > Caryophanales > Paenibacillaceae > Brevibacillus > Brevibacillus sp. DP1.3A. The sequence continues at coordinate 3,371,437 of NZ_CP085876.1, forward strand.
CTTGCTTCGAAATATCCGAGCTCACTTGCTTTCTTAGCTAATTCATGCGCTTGAAACCAATCATTTAATGAGTCACCGTGCTGGAAAATTAACGCAGCGTGAAAAAAATCAATTCCTTCAGTCACCCCTCCTTCGGAAAGAATTCCTCTTACCCGATTCTTCCTTAACATATCTCTTTCTACACGATTAACCGGGGTATTCTTTAAATCTCTTTGATCTTCTTCGAGCAAACGTCTCAACTCGATATTCATTAGAAAACTTCTCCTTATTTATTTAAACTAATGAACTCGTTACCTTAATCTTTCCTCACTGCTTTAACCCAAGTTATTAACTAACAAACACTTGTGTCTTTCTTCCAATTTCTATTCGCTCAGTAAATTTGCCTCCAGTGTATTCCTCAATTGTTTTTTTCCAAAAATGTTGTGCGGGCACGTTACTATCTATTTGGTATACTTCCCATGGTCCCTTATGCATATTAAATATATCTTTAGCAACTTGTTTACCTAAACCTGTTCTTCGAAAACTTTTCATAATAAAAAACTCAGCAATCGAAAAGTATGAGTCATCTTCATCTCTATTTATTAATTTGACCAAGACGAAACCAGCAATTTTTTCATTTAGCGATATTAAATAGGGAAACCTAGAGCAATCTGTCCAGTATTCGTTTAACGGATATTCACCAAATTTCCCGTTATCTTCAATCTGTAGATCCATAAACTCAGAGAAATCGTAAATATAGAATTGCAAAAGGTTGCTGAGTGTTTCCTTTTCTTCCAAGGTCGCTCTCTTAATTGCATAGTTCTTCAATAAAATACCCCTTTTAAGTAGTTTCCCCCAAATGTTCGATATTCGGTAAAATATTTAATTCCCCTTTTTTTGGTTCATTGTTCTAATCTGCCCGTTCGTATTATGAGGTCAGCCAGTTTTTACTGGTTGACCATTTTTAATATGGTTCTACGATTACGGTAGCCGGGGTAGAACGTCCCTGCCCGTGGGGCATTGGCCCCGTCCGCTAAACTGTTCACCCCCTACTTGTAGAAACATGTTTGAGGCTGGTTGGGACAAGATCTCGTATAACAAGCGAAGCTATGATACTACAAGCAGGACTAGGGGTTACCGGCAAATTATCTTAGAAAAGGAGCGATACGATGAATCCAGTCGTTGGTCTGGATGTATCTAAAGGGGAAAGCCAAGTTCAAGTATTTTTAGACAAGGGTCAGCCCTATGGAAAAAGCTTTAGCATTTTGCATACTCGTGAGGGACTCGTTACTTTTCTTCACTTTCTCAAGAATGTAGAAAGTATAACTGGTCAACAACCTCCGGTTGTTCTGGAGTCAACTGGACACTACCAGACTCCGATTACTCAGTGCCTAGAAGAACAAGATTACTTGTATATTGTGATAAACCCACTCATCTCATATCAAGCAAAAAAATCAAACTTACGCAAGGTCAAAACGGATGCGATTGACGCTTATCATTTATGTGAGCTGTATTACAAGGAAGAACTACAGCCTTATAAGAAGAGAGGGTTACAGCTGTTAAACCTCCGTAATCTAACAAGACAGCATGACTCTCTAACTGATCTTTGCGTGCAAGCAAAATTACAGTTCCATGCCAGTTTAGACCAAGTATTCCCTGAGTTTAGAACTGTATTTGGAAACTTGTTTTCGAAGGTATCTTTGCACATTTTACTGGAGTTCCCTACCTCGGAAGAGGTCTTAAAGGCTAGGGAATCTGAATTGACGAAACGAATCGAAGCTATATGTATCAGCCGTTCCAACGCTTGGGCCCAAGAAAAGGCGAAAAAAATAATGGACGCAGCAAGCCGCAATCCATTTCAAAAAGCAGTGTACGAAAGTCATTTGATTAGTCTTGAGATGTATATTCGTATGATTCTTCAATATCAAGAGCATCTGTCCAATTTGGAGCACCGAATTGATGCTCTCGCATCAGAAATTGAAGAATATAAGATTATCCAATCCATCCCTGGTATCGGAGAAAAAATCGCGGCAACGATTATCTCTGAAATTGGTGAGATAGAGCGGTTTAATCACCCTAAAAAACTTGTTGCCTTTGCCGGAATCGATCCTAGTGTGCATTCTTCTGGTAAGTTTACTGCAACCATTAATCGAATCACGAAAAGAGGTTCCAGCAGGTTGCGACATGCCTTATATATGGCTGTCCTATGTGGCATCAGAAGTTCGCGCAATAAGAAGCTAAAAGAGTTTTATGACAGAAAACACGCTGAAGGAAAGCCGTTAAAAGTCACCATCATTGCTTGTGTAAACAAACTGATTCACTGGATTTACACCCTGTTAAAGCGTAAAGAGACTTTCCTTGATATGGCCTAATACCAATAAGCAACAATAGAGAAAAAGCCTTCCATCACGACATTGGATGGTTATTTGCCATGCTAATTTTCAGTATAACAATTAAACAAAACACGTTTTATTGAAAAATGTTGACATCCTATTAGCTGGTTTCGTACTCATTGTCGATCACCCTTGGACAATTTCTTTTTTCAGAACATTACCCTGTCTAGTTAATTTCCAAGTTTAAAGCCGATACTTTTACGGACGTAAAAAGCCCGATAATAAACATTATCGGGCATAGAGGTACAGTTTTATAGTTTAGTAGATTTTATCATGTTTGGTCTGATAACAATGATTATGGGGACTCTATGTAATTTCCAAAACCCCATCCAATCAACGAGCCTATGTTCAATATTACATCATGTCGCCCATTCAGCAATGAATAAAATAGAAAAAAATTATTTAAAAAAACACAGGAACTTATCGCATGTTGGTTGTTTTTCTTTAATTATCATCAATAAAGATAAAAAATACTATGAGCAAATTTATGAGCATTTTTAATGTCTGAAAATTGTTTTCGATCTTACTTTAGTTCAATTTATTTTAAATCCAGCCTGTCTTTGTTAGTAGGCTTTAATTTTACATCAAAACCAAATGGACATGTACTGTATGCAGGAAGAAATCAAGTTACCGCGGCATCTGTTATAGTTACTTACTTATCACATAGAATCAAAGTTCTTGCAGTCAGTTATCTTTTTATTCTTTGTCTTTACTTGACTTTAACACGAATTTTTGCGGCAAATGCTACAAGACTGCTAGGGGACGCTCTATGCCGAAGTAGAAGTTGCTAGTAACGATTCTGCTATTCTATTCAATTGTGCAGCAATGTTTTTAAAATCAATATTCAAATCAAGTGTTTTTACACTGATTTTGTTTCCACTCATCTTAAAATCACAGTCTGGTGTAATTGTTTCTTCCGTTTTAGCATAGAGCAACATACCCGCTACATTACCGGTATTCTCCATATCCATATTTTTAACGTACGTAAAAATCTGATATAGGTTATTGGAATAAAGTGTTCGGCTATCATACTGGGACTGAACCTGCATGGTACGCACATAATACTTTGTATCGATGATAAGGATTTTATCGTCATACCGCAGTGTAATATCAGTCTTCATAATCGGTAGAAAATCAATCACGCCTTCCTCTAGATTCCACGCTACCTGGGAGGCTGCTGCCCGCAGATTTGGATGATGATAGCGGTAATACTCCAATACAAACTTCTCATACAGTCTGGACATATGCTGCTCATCCAAAAATGTAGCCATTTTGAACTTGCCTTTGTCTGTAGTTAGCAATAGACCTTCTAGAACAAAATAGCAAATATTGAGCAACATCTTATAGTTCTGATTGCTTCGCTGATACCGAAGCATACTCCATTTGATGTGTGACAGTTCGATCGTATCCACACTGTCAAAGAATAACAACACTTTTTTCAATACTGTCCTGCGTTCGGTACTTACGGTGGATTGCCGTAAAAGGATGATGGCTGTCGTCTTAAGAATCTGATTGAACAGATTATTTTCCGACAGCTCATCGTATTCACAGAAGAGCTTTTGTTTACGCTGCAGTATGTTATGGATTGTCCCGCGGATATCCAGCTTCCCGCGCATCACTGAAAGGTTATCGCATTCAGTAATATATTCTCTGTACAAGCCCTGCTTCAGCTGCTGAGCGATGCCTTTGGCAAGGATGGCTGCGAACAGGTCTTGAATATTCTCAAACTCTTCAGATGATAGTTCATCGTAGTTTGATTGTTTCAATACTTGAAAAGCGTAGGAAAGCATGTAATAAATATTCTTGATGAGGATTCTTTTATCTTTAGTCATCAATCACACCACGCAGAATCTTTTCCCAGCGCTGCAGTTTGGTTGGTTCATCGAACCAATACTCACTCAGCATCGGAATAATATCATATTCAACAACTTCCATCATCCATTCATCGGTACATTCTTCCTGTCCACAGAAATAGCTGTGGCCAATGCAGAAGCCCTTTCCCAGAGAACCGTCAGTAGCAATTTCTTTATTCAGTGCTTTAATTTGCTCAATCAAAGTATTGAACGTATCATTGTCGAAAGCCACCTGATATGCTCTGAAGCCGTCCGAATTGAATCCCGGTTCAATTTCAAAGAAACTGAAGCGGCGACGCAGTGCATAATCAATCATGGCGAGGCTGCGGTCAGCAGTGTTCATCATGCCGATGATGTATAAGTTATTTGGCACAGTAAAAGGCATCCCGTTATAGGCCAGCGTTGCCTTTGTGCCACGGTAATCTTTTTCAATTAGCATGAGCAGCTCGCCGAAGATTTTACTCATATTGCCGCGATTAATTTCATCAATGATAAAGAAAAATAGTTTGTTAGGCGTATTTGCAGCCTTCTGGCAGAAACGATAAAAAACGCCGTTTTTCAATTCAAATCCTTCGCCCTGAGGTTTATATCCCATTATGAAATCCTCATAGGAATAGTTCTGATGAAACTGGATAAATTCGATGCGGCTGTCATCTTTATCTTTCATCACTGCATAGGCCAGCCGTCTTGCTGCAAAGGTCTTGCCAACACCTGGAGCACCTTGTAAAATCAAATTCTGTTTATTCTTCAGCAAAGAGACAAGCGTATCAAAACGTTCGTTGGTCATATAGACTTCTTCCAAAAATTTTTCTTTTGAGTAGGCTTCGACAGTTTCTTTCTGAGTGACCGGATTTTCCTCACGGATTATATCCAGGATATATTCATATTCACCCTTGGTCAGCTTAAAAAGACTGCCTTGCGGATTAGTGAAGTACTCCATACGTTCCAGTTCCGGACTGTTCTTTAGTGTTGCATAATCAATAGGTGTTGCCAGTCCCTCAACTTTTTCGAAATAGAGATTTTCGCCATCACTTTCCCTTGTTACCTTTGCAATCGCCACAACTTGTTTTACCGGGTAAGATTCATATCCAATAATAAGTTCGCCAGCCTTTGCATCCAAAAAGTTTTGAAAGATACGGCGTTTGTTGCCATTATCGTTATAGAGAGTATAACTCTGTGTTTCGCCAATCCCAATCTCGGAAAAGCTCCAGATTTTCGGATTAGCGTTCAACCACCAGTACCCGTTTATATTAGTGCTATTGCTTAGCAACGAATCCAATGTTAAATCAAAATACGGCTTCAAAATCAGTTTTTCAAATAAAGGCTTATCCGACTCACCAATCATGATGCAGGTGGAGTTATCATTCGGTGTCCACCATTTTTGTGTATTCCTATAGGGCGAGTAATCTTTTGATTTTGCAACGATCGTATACTCCCGCTGATACCATCCATCTTCCTTTTCAGGATTCAGCGCAACTTCATCTGTTGCAATCTGTCCGAGAAGCCGGATGCTGTTTCCATAACTAAGGTAGAAATAATCGCCTTTTTTCATTGAAAGCATAAAGCTCTCGCCTTGGCTCATTTTGGAAGTTGCTTTTGCTTTTGTATCTTTATGGACTACAATAACATGGTTCTTTTCAAAAATCTTTGCCTCAGCATCTGAGATGACATCCGGGCCGTGACTAATTTTCCAGATGGCGGGTGTTTCATCGGCATACAGCGGAATATCCGATAAGTCAAATCTCTCCAGTGCTTCACTCAATTCATCTCGCAATTTCCAGATATAGCTGCTGCTTGAGCTTTTATCTGAAAGTCTTCCAACATATAGAATTGGCCACCATCTTAAGTTATCTGAATCTATTGTCATAACAGGACATCCAGTAATATCAGCAACTCTTTTTGCGAGAGAGGATGACCCCATGTTATAGAAATTCGTCGTCTCGCCATACTTGGTAGAAAGCTGTGTGCAAGTAGCCATCCCACCATAGTCATTGATCCGTTTCATGATTTGAAGACTATTCGTTGTGAATACAGTTTTATCCGCAAGAAGGGAAAGCCAAGTATCTGTCGTAATATTGGGGTTATAATCATTTGGGAACCACTCGGCGATATCCTCCGAGGACTTCTTAGAATAGAACCGGCTGATATAGAATCCCACATCAATTGTAAATGTTTTCAGTTCCTTATCCGGGTAGCAGCTGGCTGTTAGCATAGTCTGCAGCAATTGAACCAATTCTATATCCGCAGTCAGTTGCTCGCAGATTTCATTGTAAAGATTAAATCCACCCACCAGATTAACAGAAGAAGCGCCTTTTTTCGGCACGAAATTACTTCCCAGATTCTTTGCCACGGCACGGCACTCCGAGTATTTGTAAATATAGTATTTGTCCGGATAACGGAGCCATAGGTAAGTGCTGATGGAATTTGAATTCTGATAGTGTTGCTTCCAAGTACCATCATCATATTTTGCACGCAACGCTTCCGCATCGGATTGAAATTTTTCCACTCGTTCTGCAAAATTCCTAGTTTCATCAAACAGATTGATAAACATGGTCCTGGTTGCCTCGGAATCTGCTGACGCAAAGCCCTGAATCATGCCTCTTGGAAAGTTGTTCATGGAGGCAAGCAGATTAGAGGTTTTATCTGTTGCCTTAGTAAACATTTCAGCAAAATTAGGAGCGGTTATGTCCCAATGGTCTTGGAAGTGCTTCACAGCTTCCCATTTATAGAGTTCGTTTTTCCACTGCTGGGATACAAAATCCCTTTTATAATTTACGAGGACAGCTTTCAACTTCTCCAAATCAATCAAGCTGTCACACCTCCTCAATCCTCATATTAAAAGTGCACTCAATGAATTAACCCCGGAGAGGTTACATCGTTTAGTTAACCGAATTGAAGTAAGAACAGATGGGAACCCTCTGATTCATCAGGCGTTAGAAAGGCTACTCAAGTTCGGTGAACTTTGAGTAGCCTTTGATTATTGCCGCTTAACGGGTTAATAAACAAGTTCAGGTTGAACATAGAACTTATTTTTACTACCTTGAATTTCAATATGCGTTTCCCAAACGAAAAACTTCCAATGTCCACCGATTGCTGGCGTATAAACAATGAGATCCGGAGTAATTCTCTTTCTTAGTTCTTTAAAATCAACATAATATACTTTTCCGCCTTCTAGCCTCACAGCCAAAATTGAAATCTCAGCTTTATCCAATAATTCAACCTGAGATACTTTCAGATCAAACCAACCGCTACCTTTTAAATGGATTTTTGAACCAGGTGTACATACTACGATTCGTTTCCCGTCACATCTACCTTCAAACAAGATCTGCTTTCTTGTGATATTCGTTAATTTACAATTATATTTGAGGCTAAGTTTTTCAATAATATGATTCTTATCTGGAATCGAAATATTCATTTTCAATCCCCCAAATAGTCTTCTCATTTTGAAATTTTCTATAGTATTTCCACCATTTACTATATCAAAAAAATGAAATATTGTCGTTAATGAATTAGTTGCTTAACAAAAAAAGAGGTATCTCACAAGTGGGTAAACCCATGAGATACCTCTTTTTTTACTTGTATGGTTGAAGCCTTGATGCATATGGGATGGCCCCCCTTATTACTTCATGCCGCCCATGCTACTTTAGAAATTCGATGAGTTTTTTGCTTCTTGGGATGAATTTTTAGTCCAAAATTTGGGTATAATCATTCCTTAAATTACTGATTTTCAAATCATCTCGTGCTTTACGCTTATCCAATTCCGTACGTGCAAAATCAGTCCAGTTTGCTAACGTACACTTAATGCGGCCGCTTGCTACGCCATCCTTAAGAAATAGATTTATGCTTTTTCCTCTTGCAGCCACGATTCTGCCCTTATTATTCTTTCGACTCTTCGATATCGAACCCACCTTTAAGAATGAACTCCTGAAGTAAATTGTGTACTCTTATGTTGATCTTAAATAGTGGTATTTTTGTGTTTTCCAGTTTTTCAAAATATTCCTTTGCTTTGGCTTTGTCTACGGAAGCCTTCAAATCATCGAAGCGACCGAACTCATTGATGCTTGCCTCAGTTACATTTGCAGCCATGAGATTGAGGAGTTTCTTTTCATCTACCCCCAAGAATCGTGAAATACGGTGGAGCTGGTTATTCTTTGCCTTGAATTGATATTCAGTGATGTAATCCCTGAAAGTTTTACCGCTTTCCATCTTGGCATTTCCGCTTTCTACTTCGTGAAGGAAGATGTTTGCATACTTTTGTTCTTCCTGCGTCAACATGGCGAATGACTTATGCAAATCATCAAGCGTTTTCCGCATTTCTGCTTCATCTACATTATCTTGGGTAAGGATTTTCAGAAACTTTTCAAAACGCGAGTTCATATAGTCCGAGTCGATTTTCCCAGTATCGATCTCAGTTAGGTAACCATTAATCTCGAAAGGAACATCGTCGCCACCACCACCTCCGCTGCCGCCGAACAACTCTTTATAACGCATTGCCAGAACCAAATAGGTGTTTTCATCAAGTTTCATGTTGACTTGAGTTTTGGGCTTGCCTTCGCCATCATCGAACGGGTACGTTAGCTGATTCCATGTAAAGCCTTGAATTTTTGCAGCTTCCAGATAGTCATTGAATGATTTGAAGAGAGATGCAAATTTCCCGCGCTCCGAACGGTTATCTGGCAGCTTTACAAAGTTCGGAATCCCGGAACGGGTGAACAGCTCGCTGATATCATAAAAAATTGTATTCAGCTTGTTTAGATTGTACTCAAGCTTTTCTACAAATAATCCAATAGGCTTATCACCAGAATAAAGCTTCACAGCTTTTTCGATGTTTTGCTCCATCGTATGCGGATACCTGTAGTATCGAATGGTTCCAAAAGGCTTTTCCGGGCCAAACAAACGATTTGTACGGGAGAATGCCTGAATGATATTTTCATACTCAAGCTCTTTATCCATATAAAGTGTGTTAATCCATTTAGAATCAAATCCTGTAAGCATCTGGTTGACTACAATCAGAAGATCGAGCTGCTTTTCCGGCGTTCTTTCTATCCATTGATATGGCTTTTTGTGAGCAAGCCGCGCAGCAATGTCCTTTTTCAGCTTATCGTAGCTCTTTAGGCTAAATTCCTGTTCATATCTTGCGTTGTAATCCTCAATTATTTCAACAAGACCGTCCTCTTTAAACGCTACTCCGCCGCTATTGTCAATACTTGGGTCAAACAGGCAGGTAACCTTTAATGCGGGCATGGCTTTTTTTATCATCCGATAATAACAGATCGCCTCCGGGATGCTGCTTGTAGCAAAGATTGCATGGAACTTGCTATTATGACTTAAGGTCACCCAGTTGTCGGCGATGTCCTGAACAACCATATTCTCATGTGCTTCAGTTTGATATTGAGATGTTGGCAAATAGTCCTCTATACCTCTGACATACTTTCCGTCATCACCGATGTAGCCCGCCATTTTCACTTGAGAAGAATTCATGTATTTATAAAAGACTTCGCTCTTTTTAGGATCAGCAAGGGCTTCTTCAACGGTAGCCGCTTTTGCCTGCTCCAAGGCAACAGCCTGCCGAACATCCTTATCTCTGTAGGTCAATACTTTGTAAGGGTCAAATCCAAGGACATTCATATCACGAATACCATCGGCAATGCTGTATCTGTGCAGCTCGTTACCGAAGATGGTTGATGTGGTGTTCATTTCCTTTTGGTTCTCATCCTGAATCGGCGTTCCTGTAAATCCAAAGAAAACAGCAGACCGGAAAGAGCGCTTTATACCTATGAGCATATCTCCGAAAGTAGAGCGATGTGCTTCATCGACAATAAAGACGATTCTCTTGGATCTCATCATCTCAATATCATGAGCATTTACGCCGTCCTCTTCGTCTTTGATATTGCTCATTTTCTGGATAGAGGTGACGATAAGCGCGTTTGCCGGGTTGTCGCTTTTTAGTTTTGAAATTAAAGTGATGGTATCTTCCGTTGCCTGAACGGACTCATTTTCATCTGCAAAACCGCGATACTCTTTCAAGGACTGCGTTCCAAGTTCAATTCTATCCATCAGGAAGATAACCTTATCTGCATCTTTTGAGTTTGCAATAAGCTGCGCCGACTTGAAGCTTGTCATCGTCTTGCCGGAGCCTGTGGTATGCCAAACATATCCGCCAAGTCTGTTGTGACCATCCCAGTTGGTTTTGGAAACACGGTCAGAAATGGCGTTTGCTGCATAGTATTGATAGCTACGCATGACTTTCAGTACACCATCGGTATCATCGGCGACGGTGTAAAAGCCGATAAGCCGGTGTGCCATCGGAATGGAAAGCAGTGAAGAAGCAATATCTTTCCAGTCATTGATAGGCTCGTTATTAAAATCTGCCCAATGAAAATAAAAATCCTTATTGAACTTTCCGTCCATTCCAGGATTGGCAAAATAAACTGTTTCTGCCGGTTCCATAGCAACAAAAATCTGAATCAACGCAAATATTCCTGTGAATACCCCTTCATCGGAGTATTTTTCTATCTGGTTATATGCCTGGCTTACCGAAACGCCGCTGCGCTTCAACTCAATGTGAATAAGCGGCATACCGTTGATCAAGAGCATCAAATCACCGCGACGGTCATTTAAAATTTTGGACTTGCTCTTAAATTTTGGCTGCTGTGCGATTTGATAGCGGCTTTGTCCGGCAGCAATTTCACGGCGGTCATAAATCTTGAGGTTGACCTCTTTTCCGAAGTGCAGAGTGTCATCGGGATTATCACGGATGATAGCTACAGTTCTCCCATTTATAAAGCCGTTTAATTTCAAAGGTGTCCGCAGCGTGGTGATCTGCTCCATAATCTGTTGCATCTCGCCGCTTGTCAGAGGGTAATCATTCAACCGGTCGATACCTCTGTTGTTTTCAAAGAGAATATCAGCCCAGTTTTTTAGCAAATCTTCTTCAGAGGGATACTTCAGGACCTTAGGTTCCCAGCCTTTATGTGAGAGGGCCTCAATAAAAGCTTCTTCAAAATTAGATTCTTTGTCAAAAACCATTACACGTTCATACCTCCTACACAAACATGTTATCAAGTATGGATTTTTTGATATTTTTCAGCTTTTCTAACTCGCGCTGATGAAGAGTGATAAGGTTGTCCATGTGCTTGAAAAAAGCACCGATTTTGGCTTGCTCAGTTGTATCTTTGGGATATTTTAATTCTGTATCAAAAAAAGCATCTGCCGAAATGTTAAGTAATCCGTGATTTCTCGCACCCTCAGCAGCTCTTTTTGCCACTTGCTTATGCCAATTATTCGTATCATAGTATGAAACTAAATAATCAGAATTAATGATATCGGTTTTTGGTGCAAAAATAATGTAGAGAGTCGATAAAACGCCCATTTCATAAAGATCTAAGCGTTTTACTGCACCAAACGGATAACCTTCTGAATAACTTTTGTTGTACGCAAATTCGCCCTTTTTTAAGAGATAGTAATTGCTTATATCACGACTTGCGACACGATTATTAAAATAGGTTATTTGGTCAACCAATCCATATTGTGCAGAAATGGTTAGGGGTAGAGTTGAATCGAGATTTGTGTTTTTCCTAACAACACGATCTGCAACATCTCCCAACTTACGCTGTTCCCAAGCATCAGTAAATCCGGCAAAGCGAATCTCCGGGATATTTGATCCATCCTTCGGGAACATTTTTTCGAGCATGGATTTTTTGACGATTATCAGCTTGTCATACTTACGCTGATGAAGGATGATAAGGTTGTCGATTTGGGTGAAGAAGGCCGTAATTCTCTCCTGCTCAGGCACAGAAGGTATGCGACACAAAACGTTGATAAACGAGTCCCAATATAATCTTTTTCTGAAGTCGGTGACTCCATAAGACAGATTGTTTATCTGATTAATCGTTTCATCTCGGCGTAAACAATAATCCATAAACAGTGGGTAAAGCTTTGTACTTGGAATAGCAGTAATATATGCAGGACTTACCATCCCTTCTGACTTTACGACGCCGATTGCCCCTTGCCACGCACGCATCATGTTAAGAACAAGATCACCGAAATAAACATGTTTATACAGAGACTTATCTTCGCTTCTGCGCACTTTTTTCCCTAAAGTATCACTGTCTAATTCTTCGTTGGAAACACCTTGATGGATGGAAACGGAGAAGATCTGTAACGAATCGTATCCTCGTTCTTTCCTCTCTGTGTATATTTCTCCCAACTTAAGCTGTTCCCAATCATCGGTAAAACCAGTGAATCGAATCTCTGGTTTGTTATCTTTCCCAGCCATATCATTCACCCTTTAACAGCCTCTGGAACTCACTGAGGCCTTTCATATCATATTCGTTGCCAACGAGTTCATCAATGAATGCCGAGAGAATAGACTCCGTTTCCTGTATCTCCGATTCGACCGCAGAGTATGTTACAGCGTATTTTTTAGAAAGGGCTTTGACGTTGTTTATCAAAACATTAATTACCGTATGGGGAAGCTGCTTAATACTCTCCATGAGCGGAAAAATCCATTTTTGTTCAAGCAGTTCAAGAGCCTGTTCGTCGGACAGCGATTTAATGGTTTCTTTTGTTTTCATATGCAATGCTGCGGAATCCGCTTTTACCTGTGCTTTTACTTCCTTTTCTTCGGCCATTAGCTTGCTTACTTTTATAATTTTTGCTTCAAAGGATTCCTCCGGGAATTCAAAAACGGATTGAAGCTCTGCTAAATAAGCGTTAACTGCTTTTTTAGCATATGTGCCATCATTGCTTGCTTTCATTTTGGACCATACTACATCAACTTGAGCGCTGATAAAGGCAAGTTTGTCAGCTTTCCTGGAAAGTGTGGCATAAGTATTCAGAGCCTTAATTTCCTGGGTGTCCACATCTGCATAGATTTCTTTGAGTTTCTCACCGACTTCTTTTCCGACAAACGCATCGCTGGAATCGTTTGTTACGCTAGAATTCTTTTCTTCTTCGGAGAGCGAGTCGAGTATTTCATCGTATTCAGAGGAGATTTCGGCAAGACGGCCCTCTTTTTGCTTAAGTGCTTCATATTCAGCCGAAAGTAGTGTCCGCTGAACAAGTTCAAACGGAATTACATGACCGATCCAACCATCCTGTACCTCCTCCTCTTTGCCGTCCTTTTTCTTGATAACCATGTTGGGATCAACTTTTCTAACAGCGCTGAAGCCCTCTGTTTGAATTACTTCCAGGTCAATAGATATTTTTGCCCACTCGTCATTAAGCAATTGATAGGCTTCATATTTGTTAATAAGCGGAATGGAAATAAGGCGGGTAAAAATGTCAGCACTTAAAACAGCCTCTTCTTTTGAAATATTGATGCCCGCCATATTCGTTATAAGCTCGCTTTTCAAGAAACCGTCAAAGTCTCCAAAAGCACACATGAAATTGGAAATAAACGTTTTTACGGCGGGATGCTCATCGACAGTCTGTTCAATATCGCCGACAGCCAATTCAGCGTAAGGACCTACACCTTTTGTAAACAATGCCTCTTTTAATCCCGGGAAAGCACTCCAATACTCGCCAAGTTCGACAATTTCACTCAAGGGAATACCGCCAAACATAGACGCATATAAGTCCCATTTCTCTGCGACTTCAGAGGAATCAACGTATCTAGAAATATATAAGTAGTATTCATTTCGACGGATTTCTTCACGGCTGACTTTCCTTGAGAATTTGTCAATATCGGCTCTGGCAGTTACGGCATCAACGATCTTTTTAATATCAGATGCTCTGAGTTTATTGTTTTTGCCAAATTTAATAAAACATTTGGATGCATCAACAATCAAAATATCGGTATTCTCACGCTTTTGCTTCAAAACCATGATGATTGTCTGAATGCCTGTACCATAGAAAATATCGGCAGGAAGTCCGATGATAGCATCAATGTGATTGCCTTCAATCAACTTTCTGCGAATCTCGCCCTCTTCACCGCCACGGAATAAAACACCGTGCGGAAGAACTATCGTCATGATGCCATCCGGCTTAAGATGGAATAAGTCATGAAGCAGAAAAGCATAATCGGCTTTTGATTTCGGAGCGAGGCCGAAACGTGCGTAACGGGGATCGTTTTCCTTATTAGTCGGGTCCCAATGCTGTGAGTACGGAGGATTGGAAACAACTGCATCCACATAAAGTGGATTGTATGTTTCCACTGGGTTGGCTTCATCAAAGTACGGCCAATCATCTTCCAAAGTATCAGCGTTGCGGGTTACGATATTATCCGGGAGGATGCCACGCATAACTAAATTCATACGAGTGAGGTTGTATGTATTCTGCTTCAACTCCTGTGCATAGTATTTGATGTTGTTTTCATCATCAATATGCTTTGCAACAGAACGACCTATGTTTATCAATAGAGAGCCCGAACCGCTCGTTGGGTCATAAATATTGATTTCCATCCTGTCCTTCAAATGGTCTGCAACAATTTCGGACATAAGAAGAGATACTTCATGCGGGGTGTAAAACTCGCCTGCTTTTTTTCCGGCATTGGCAGCAAACATGCTAATCAGATATTCATAGATGAAGCCAAGAACATCGTAGTCCTGCTTGCCATCCATAGGAATATCTTTAATCAGCTGAATCAGATCGCTGATAGCTTTTGTTCGAGATGCGGAGCTGTCACCGAGTTTGCTTAAACCGGTCTGCAAGGTATTAAATATACCCTCAAACACCTTCTTATGAGAGGGATTAATAAGACGGTTAAATGCTGACAAGGCATCCGTGACATTAGAAATATCAAAATCCTTGCCCATTTTGAGCCAAGTTGAGAACAAGTCCTTGTAGGCAATAAAGTATCCGACATTTTCACGAACATACTTTACGGTTTCGGCATCTTCTTCAGCAAGAGCCTCGATATCATCCTGGGTAAAGTTGTTTTCTTTCAGAAACTTTAACTCCTTGTCTGAAAGGTACTTGTAAAATATGAAACCTAAAATGTAATCTTTATATTCGTTGGCCTCAATCTTTGAACGCATTTTATTAGCGGATTCCCATATTTTCGTCGCAAGTTGTTGCTTATTCATAAATTTTATATCCTCTCTGCATATTTTTTAATGTATTTTAAAAACAAAATGCTGTTTTCTGCTATTCCTTAAACTAATGCTCTTTGTTTTCGTTTACCATCCCCGTAATATCACCAATATCACAATGTTTTTGAAAGGATAGTAGTTGTAACATCTTCATCTCTTCCTAAACATGAATCAACACCAGAAATTATCCCCGCTGCTATTTGTAATTCCTTCTTATTCATACCTTTATCAATCAACAATTTCTACAGTTTGTTGTAACTGATAGCCATACTGCTTTACCTAACGCACATTCTTAAAATACTTCAAAAAATATCATAGCACAGAAAACATGAAAAGTAAGAATAAAACAAGCGAAAACTGGATTATATCAGAATATCTCTTGATTTGAAAAGTGTAATATATGCTATTAATGATTAGTTATCATATATTTTATTTTTGCTTAATACGTAGTTCGTTTTCTAAGTGTCTCGTAAACGTTGTGGAGTTTAAAAGTTGATACTTTTGGACAGTTCCAGCACATTTCGTTTTTGGTAATAATAAACCTCAATTTCTTGTCTGAAAGATAGTCTGAAATTTTATATACATAAATTACATTACATTTAGACAGATGGATAATTCCTTGAGTTAGACGGCTACGCATGAGTGATTTTCCAGGTATTTGCTTTTGCGACTTAAGGCATACATATGCCACCCTTTTACTAATACAAGGAGTACACCCCAAAATTGTTCCTGAACGTTTGGGGCATGCAAACACCCGAATGACCTTAGATACGTATAGTCACCTACTCCCTAATATGCAGTGAGGTGCTGCAGATGCTTTCGGGAAAGCATTCTTTACATAGTGTTTAATTAACAATCGGTTGATCACATTAGATCCATAATACCAAATTTGATATTCTGCAAATTTAGACTAACACACTTACTAGGGACTCAACCCTAACTCTCCCTGACGGAACAATGATTGTTGAAATATCCTAGATCTGACGCTAGGAGATCATCTCATGAATTTCTTTTCACTTTAACTGGTTTATTCCTTTTACAATAATAGGATCGCTCGACGATATTTTCATAAGATTAATAATCTGTGAGTTTTTTACTGAACAAAGAACCCGATAATAAACATTATCGGGCTAAATAAGTTTCTTAACGTAGTAGGTTGGGTAAGTAATACCTATTGATACTATGTATGTCAAGGAAGACTTGACAGTCTTTTCAGATTGGCCAGATTACAAGGCTGTCTTTTATACTTCAAATGATGTTATTCAATATTTTATAAATTTTGCGATAAACGCTAGAGACACATAACATGCTATTAGCTTTAACGTGTAATCTATAATTTAAATGTTTTGATTCTGTTCTAACAATATCCTCTTGACTAAATGCGATTCTTTTCCTTCTGGTAATGGATAATAGAAAGACACCAGATCTCCTGGTAAACTTTTGGATGTATATCCCTTGCTTTTCCATATAACAAAATCCTGAATATTAGATAAAAAATATGAGAAAGCTAATCCATCTTGCATATTATAAATACTATAATGTGGTGATTCTATATCATTTGGATTTTGACCCGCTGCCCATAACTTTAGAAAATAGCGTTGCCCTAATGCAATGTGATTGACACACGAAAAAAGTGCTGGAGGTGTTATTTGATTCCAGTGTTTTCTTCTTAAAAGTGGTGTGAAATCATGGTTCTCCATATTCCTTATGTACAGATCCGGATTATTATTGCTATTAAAAGAAAAAATTCCATTGAAAATTAGCGCATCAGAATTCTCTGTAATAATAGCACCATTTTTATTCGATTTTTCGATAGTAGCACATAACTCTATTGCTTTCACCTTGGTTTTAACCTCTACTATACCAATAACATTTTCTGGTGTTGCAACAACAAAATCACCTTCCGAAAAAAGAACAGGAAATGAATTATCATAAATAATAATATCGATCTGAGATGTAATCTCTGTTTTATTCCTTACAAAACCGGTACCAACAGAAAGGTTTTTTGGTAATACTCTTTTAAGATAATTCATCAAGATTATCTCTTTATAACGACCGTCCTCCCCCCAATGAGAATCGTCTATTAAGTTCCGAACCCTTTTTTCATATGCTTTGAATTCTGCTGCTACAGATTTTTGATATTCCAGATAATTTGGCAACTAAATCCCCCTCTTATTCAAATCTTGTCTATTGTCTATAGTCATGTTTTTGAACGTATATTCTGTAGATAATTAAATATCTTGATGCATTCGACTTTCTTACCTTACTTGAGTATTTCTTCAGAGAAATCGCTACCATTACATTGTTACCTTTTATCTGTGTTTATGCGGACAAACCAAGAATTGGCTATGCTCAAAGAATATTTTTGCACTCAATACAAGTATACGTTTTTGTTTTTCTAACTCTTTCGTGGGGATTATAACCTGTCATTTTTTTAACCGTATAACGAGAGTTAGTTAACGTCTTCTAACATTTTATTGAACGGTTAAATAACCCTCTGATTACAAGTCTTTTGCTATCAGAGTAAGTAGTTCTTCCGTGAGCAATTTTATCATTGGCCATAATAATTCCTTGTTTCCTTTTTAAACTTATATCTAAATAAAAGGGCGAACCTGGGTGTATAGACCGACAGATTGTATTATAAGCCTCCTTCAAACCGTTAACCAGATTAAACCCCAATTCCCAATTACTTGTGTTGTCAATAGAAAATCTAGAAGTAAGACTATCCTCTTTTAATTGAAATGCAGGTCCAGTATATGGTTTACCAGACATGTTCACTGCTGTTCTTGTTAGTGCTTTATTATCCAAAAGAGGAATCATATTATGTGGATTGTTAATATAATGACTAGTGAATGCTGCAACAGAATTAAATAGTGTAGTATGTCCCCCTTCAACAGCTGGATTAACGCAAAGTAAAATTGAGGTATTAATAAATCCAATCTTCTCTAAAGTACCGTCTGAGTGTAGTAACTGTTCATTATTGGTGCTAAAAGCCCGGTGAGTTTTTTCTATGGTCTTAATATTATTATTGTTGTGTATTAAGTTTAATCCACTTGATAAATACAGTTGAGTTTTGTGATATATATGAGGAACGTACGGATCTCCTAAACCTATCTGCTTAGAAAGTAATAATAACGATTCCTCTGTTGGTTCTTCATTATTTATCTCAAAGATCACGAAACCAGCTTCACAATATCTTTTTTGTAACATCGATAATTCTAATGATGATAGATTAGCCACTGACTTTATTTGTACTGGTTCTAGATCCTCATTTGAATATTTATGAAAATTCGTGGGATGATACGGAATATTTGACATACCCAATCCCCTGTCTATTAAAGAGTTTTCAAGTCTAAAGATTCAATTATTAATTGTCTGGTTACAAGTGCTAATGCCTTGCATTCTAATTTGCCAACATTATTTTCAAACACGTCGTTATCTTCATTATGAATAGCTAGCACACCTATCCTTCCGGGGAGGCAAATTGCTAAAAAGGATTTGTAATATAGCCCTTCTTTAGATATATCAACTATTTTTTCGTGCCCCTTTTCCAAACACTCCCATACACTAGATAAATTCCCCCTAGATTTAATCCAACTAGATCCAAAGTCTTCTTTAATTGGGAACCTAGAAAAAGCAACTAAAGCTTCAACTTCTTCATCCCTAAATTTTTTGATTGATCGAAGGTATAGCTTTGAAGTATACCCTTTCCCTCCAAATAGATCCTGTGCAATACCAGATATTTCCATAGTGATTTGGCAAAGCTTAATTTTTTCTTCCTCGCTGAGATCTAAATCATCATAGTTTAATCGTACATTAGTTTCTCTGGACGAACTAAATCTAGATATTGGATTAATACAATTTTTTACTACTTCTTGGACACTCTCATCCATTTCTTCATATGCTTTTACTCGATATGAGATCTGGTCGATTATTTCCCTGTCATCAATTATGTCATGATCATTTAATTTATCAAAAATAGCTAGCTTTGCAGCTAACCTTTCACTTAAAGAAATTAGCTTTAGATTTTTTACTTCTTGCTCAAATTTATCATAATCATCTGGATAGAATTTATAAACTAAATTAACAAAGAATATAAGAAGTCCGCTTAATATTAAAATAATATATGCGAATACTACGGGCTGGATATTCCTAATAAAAAAAGATATTAGTAAACTGACAAAAGCCAATATATTTTGGGAAATAAATAAAAAGTTTTTAAATCGACTGTATTGCTTTTTATCCCTTAGCCACTTTAATACTACCTTATTCCATTTATTTAGGCTGTTAGATTCAAATTCAGATTCCAAGCTTAAAGCTTTTGAGTTTTCAATCAATATATCTTTAATCCTAGATTTTATTTGACTCATATTGCTTCCCTTTCAGCTCGAATTAGAGACAGAATATAATATCACTTGCAGAAATAAGTATTATTTAAGTCAAAAAAAATACTTTATAGACCTTATGTTTTTTATTCTGATTCTATCGAATACTGGTAACAGTGGTCATTGTGAAGTTCAGTATGCAAGAATAATACATGATTTAAGTCTATCCCCATTCTCCTCCTTTGTACCTAATATTTCCTTATTAATCAGGATAGACGATACAGTTGCTCGACTTCAAGTTTTTTCTTACCTAGAACTTGGTAATGATCAAACTTTGCCAAAACTCGTATACCTGACTCTTTCGCACCCTGAATCTAATGATTAGTTAATGAAGTGTCTTCTCCAGTAAAATGTTTCCTTCATTTAGGAGTTGCCCTACAATTATCCTCCCATGTATTATTTACCGACACCACTTCTGGACTGGGTTTACCAAATCCGTGCCTTAGATAGTAAGGTATTTAAATTCAATCTAGGTCACGCGATATAAATAAAAAAGCTGCCAATCTAATCAAAAACACCTTCGGTTCGATTAATACATCCCAATGCTTACTGATCACAAAAGTGATTCTCATACTAATAATCAATAAAAGGCTGTTAAAATACTCCCTATATTCACGATTCCTAACGTCGAACTATTTCAACCAAAGAAAAAACGGAACATCTGTTACGAGCGACATACGCCTTGATAACAAGGGTTATATAAATTTGTCGGTTTATGAATGGCTTTTGATGTCAAACATAACTACCAAGGACGCAACCCATAACTCCCCCGGACGCACCAATAATTATCGGACCGACTCTATAACTCTCATTTTCCCATTCCAGAATATATATTATGTAAACTGATAAAAAGAGCAGAAATCGGCTAGGTGTAAATGTAATGGGATTTTGTTGTCTAGCGACACAAACATGTAATACGAAAATGACACAAACAAGTACACTAGATCATTGGTATACTGGTTTGTGTCGCAGTTTAATTAATGTTTATGAAACGAGCGCAATAATAAGGTAATTAATCATTGTCTGGTGACACAAACATGCTACTAATCAGGTCTGATTTTAGCGTTTAGCGCGTATTAAACTCCTTGCAAGGCCTTAAAGTTTACATAGACAAACAAATGTCGAGGCATACAAAAGTACGTAGTATTCTTTTATAAGGTAGTTATTCGAGAATAGACCCAATATGTATATGTTCCTCTCCCAGTGAATGATCCGTTCTGTTTCAGTTCATGAAATGGCTCTTTTATGAACTGAAATTGATAATTTCATTATTTTCCTTTTTTAACTCGCCAATCTCTCTTGGCTTCGATTTAAGGAGCTTTGCGACCGTAATCTAATACGTCTTCTCACCTACCTGGCTCAACCGTGCATGACTGACCTCGTTTTCCAAGCCATGAATCTGCACGCAGCAGGAAATTTAGCACTTTAAACATTCGGCCCCTTGCAGTAACTCCCCATCCGTTTGTAGGCGTAGCTACGTTATCCAAGCTCTGTAGAAACTTCATCAGCTCCTCTTTCTCCCGCACCGCTCCTTCGGGGCAAAAAATCCCCCCGTTAGGCACGGAGTTTGCTTTCAGTTGGTGTAAAAGAAAGAGGAGCCGCATCCGCAGCTCTTTTTTTGTCCACACGACGGTCCCTGAGTTTATGATATCCATTTCAAGCCGATCGCGGACACAAGAACCAGGCTGATAAATAAGATACGTTTCCACTCCTTCGGTTCTCCGAATGCGAACATCCCCAGAATCGCGCCCCCCACTGTACCAATACCTGTCCATACGGCGTAGGCTGTGCCCATGGAAATTTGCGTCATTGCAAACATTAACAGCGAAAAGCTGGCGGCGACGCTGCTTCCGGCCACCATACTTTCGGGAGAATATCAAACCCTAGCGGCTCATCCCATTTCAAAGCAGTATGGCATGACAACCAAAAGACTCGTACGCCGTAAGGACCGCTTCTCTAGCAAGGCCTTTGCCGCTTTTGCCGAGATGATCAATCAAAGAGGGCTGTAGGGACGGATGCTTCGCGGTCCGATCCCGTTATACCCGCTTATAGTTGTCTAAAAGGGGGTTAACCAAGATTATTAAGAATATAATTCACTTTACTTAAATATCAATCCATTTTTCTTGGAATGTAGAAGCAGAACCTCCCACCTGAACATATGTAATATCACCTAAGTGAACAGATACATTTACAGTAATTTCTGAGGAGCTGTTCATTGTATATCCTTGTTCAAAAGTAAAGGTTCTTTCTCTACTTTTTTTCTTGTCATTATATTTTACTAAGTAACAAGCTAAAGCAGCATTTGATGTACCAGTAGCACTTTCTTCAGGAATGTCATATAAAGGTGCAAAGTTCCTACAATGAGCTGTGGAATCATGTAGGGTTTCTAGAGTAAATAAATGATACCCCGTTACATTATACTTTTTACTTATTTTAGTGATTCCTTCCATATCAGGGTCTATTTCTAATAAGTCTTTAAGACTTTTTACAGGTACAATGATGTCGCGTAAGCCTGTAGAAACAATTTGGATAGGCATATTAGGCATTAATTGGTCCTCATTTATACGTAATGATCCTATTATATCTTTAGAAGGAAGTATTTCTAAAAAACTCGGGGGGTTTTGCTGTAAGAAAATCCTGTGATTTTCAAAATTTTGTACATGTAGTACCCCCGCTTTTGTTTCCGTGGTATAAATTCCTGGATGTATTATTCTTCTTTGAGCTAGTAAGGAAAAAGTTGCAACCGTGGCATGCCCACATACATCTACTTCTTCATTCGGTGTAAAATACCTAATTTTATAATCTGAATTTGTAGAAGGGAATATAAAAGCAGTCTCTGAAAAACCTAATGTACTAGCGATAACTTGCATATCTTTCTCTGTGAGATCTTTCGTATCTAGAACAACTCCCGCAGGGTTTCCCCCTTCTCCGTTTTTAGTGAAAGCAGATAAAACGTATACTTTAGTTCTCAATATATTTTCCTTCTTTCGTAATTTTCACATTAATTATAAAATATAGTTTTCCTTCATGGATTCCAACACGTAATTTCATCTTCCCGTTAAATATTATATCCAACGAATTCCATGTGTGTATTGAATTAGCCTGCTCGTTAGTTGAATGCGAGTCTAATACTTGTGCTTGCGTAGTTTTTCTTGTCGCCAAATGATTGTCTGTGGAATGAGACATGTCATTTCCTCCATTTTAAAAGGGAAGCCGATCGAACAGCTTCCCTCATCTTAAGGATGTCTTCAATTAGAAAATTTCCGCTACTTGACGTGCTTCTCGGAGCGCCTTTTCCTTGAACTCCTCCGCTCGATTAGCGAACTCTTGCATCCCCTCAACAAAGATGCCTTGAAAATCCGTTACACCTAAAAAGTTCAGAATGGCTTTTATGTGACGGTGCCCCATTTCACAATCTTCGTAGGTCCCCCCTGAGCCAGGCGACAAGATACTTCCAGATGCTTGAATATGAACTGCTTTTTTACCGCCAAGCACAACGGTTCTACTGCCGTCAGAATTATATTTAACCGTCTTTCCTGGAAGGACGATCGCGTCAAGATAGTTCTTCATAACTGTCGGATAGGAAAAATTCCAGATCGGCGAGACAAAAATATATTTGTCTGCAGCTATGAATTGTTCAAGGACTTGGAGAATACGTCCGAATTTACTTTGCTCAGCAGGCGTTAATTGATCGAAAGACACTCCCTGTCTAAGCTTGTCCCGTGCATCCAATACATCACCATCGTGTTGAGGGAGATCCAGCTTAAACAAATCGAGATGCACGACCTCGTCTTGCGGATGGGTGGAACGGTAAACTTGTAAAAATTCTTTCCCTACTGTCATGGAATAGGAACGCTCATCATCACGTGGGTGAGCTGTAATATAAAGTACGGTTGCCATAAAAAGAAAAACCTCCGTTTTCAATAGGCGGCGACTGCCGATTTATTTTTTGGCCAAAACGTCTGCGACTTGACGAGTAGAGACGTTAATCCGGTTATAAAGGTTGGCTGTAGCGATTCCAGCAATAAGCGTAGCCAGCGCCGCTTCATCATAGTGACGGGCTGCTTCTTCGTATACTTCGTCCGGCACAGGCTGGGATTGTTCGTTAAGTCGAGTCATCGACTCACTCAGCGCTAGCACAGCACGTTCCGCATCGGTGAAATTCGACGTATCGCGCCATGCGGCTACAGCTAGAATTCGCTCTGTAGATTCGCCTGCATTCTTCGCGTTGTTGGAATGAAGAGTGACGCAGACGCTATCTCCGTTGATTTGGCTAATACGAAGGTAGGCAAGGAAAAGAGTGCGGGCCGGCACACCGTTTTTCTCGGCTGACGTAAATAAGGCTTTGCCCAACGCCTGCAAGGATTGGCCCACTTCGGGCAAAATGATAACAGGGTTTTTCATTCTGGATTGCATAGGAAACACTCCTTTGATTATCTGAGAGAAGCCCTTAATTTTGCCTCTCACTATAATGACGTAACGAACGTGGAGAGTGTGACCGAATCAGAATCTTCATCAGACAATAATGATAAAGCAGAATTACAGGCGCCAGTGGCTGCAGCGGCACAGCTTTCTTACCATGCACTCATAGGGTCCCACAAGAAAGTCGCCGAGCGCGATTTCCTCTGCTCATATTTATACTTTCTCATACGTAAAAAAGTGGAGCCCTCCTCATTTGGAAGCTCCACTTTATCCTTTTCATTATCCCTACTGTTAATCGACTTATATCTGAGGCATAATCGCGTTACATCAGAAATTTACTCTCGAGCATCGTGTAATAAGCTTCCTTATTCATAAAAGTCATCCTTCGTTTGAGTCACTTGGCTTGAAGCAGGGCTACAGCTTAGGTAAAATACGTTTCAGATTCGTAAATCTTAACAAAACGTCTGTTACAAGCAAGACAACGAAACCAAAGATCATAGCTGAATAATCCGTCATTTGCTGTAAACCCAAGAGCAGCACGCTCCAGCCAAAGATTACCCATTGAATGATATAGATCCCAGTGACATGACTGCTCCAGAAATATATTGGATGTAACAGCTTCTGAAATCCAGCTTTATTTAACTTAGTAACAAAGGAATCAGCTAGAACCATCCATAAAAAGATAAAACTCATCATCAGCAAATGAATAGCCAGTCCACTTCGGTTGTAATCACCTATTGGAAATAGCGGAAACATTGCAGCACCAGCTATCCCTAAAATCAGACATCCCATCAAATATTTTTTCTTGATCTGCTCCTCCAATTTCTGTGTTTGAAGGTATTTACTTACATACATGCCTAAAAGGAAGTATACCCCCCATGGAAATAAGGGGAATTGAGTATTGGCGCCAGCCCCCCAAAGCGGGTCGAAAATATACAAATCGCTTTTCAATCCCCACAAGTAGGGTGAGATCAGCAGTATGCCCAGGATGAATGCCGGCAGAATGAATGCATGCTCTGCAAGCTTTTTTAAAGCGGAGAAAAAGATCAGTGACAATCCTGCTAATTGAAAAATATCTACCATGAACAAATGTGACACTGCTACCCCCGAATCACCGGCCAATGAAAAAGGAATGGTAAATCGAAGTGCATTTAAGACATATCCAAAAGCGAATATTTTACAGCCGCGTATCATATTTTCTGCTACGCTTTTTTTGGAGCGTACTGCGAAAACTCCCATGATAAATATGAATACAGGCGCAGCAGGTGCGGTACCTAATAAAACAAACAGATTGCCCAACAGGGTGTCGCCTTCGCCTGATGTTCTTTCATGCATGATCATAGCATGCTGCATAATCATAAAAAACACAGCCAATCCTCTGGCAAAATCCAGATAGAAAATGCGTTTTGACTCTACTTGAGCCAGATTTTTCTCCATAACATCCACCTCCGCAGGATTTGTTTTCATTTTGACAGGTTGCTCCGACTTTTTAATAGAAGCGTAAACTTTAGGTCAGACCTAATGTCAAGAAAGCCAACGTAAAAAGAAGCCGAGAGAATACGGGATAACTCCCTGCATTCTTCTCGGCTTTTCGCCTTTACTGCCTATCCCGTTTTCACCACAAACTCAATGCTTCCGAGGCCACCCCATTTGGCACTTACGACATCCCCTTCCCGTAACTGGTGGGAACCGGTAATGCCCCCGGACAAAATCAAATCTCCCTTGTGCAGCTTGCGCCCTTCGCGAGCAAGCATGTTCGCCAGCATCGCGACCGCGTTGGCTGGATGACCGAGAACAGCCGCACCAGCCCCCAAGTCTTTGAGCTCGCCATTGATCGAAAGAGTAACACCTACCAAATCGAGTTCAAGTTCATCAGGCTTTTTCCATGTCGATCCGATAAACACACGGGAAGACGAAGTATTGTCGGCAATGACATCCGGTAAGGCAAACTGGAACTGCGCATACCTGCTGTCGATAATCTCAAGTGCGGGAACCACATAGTCAGTGGATGCCAGAACTTGAGCCTCCGTGATGCCCGGTCCTTCCAAATCCTCACTCAAAACAAAGGCGATTTCCGCTTCCACCTTGGGATGAATCAATTCATTGATCCGCAGAATGCCGTCCTCGATATTCATATAGTCAAAAATATAGCCCCGAATCGGTTCGTGCACATTCATCTGCTTCATTTTTGCCTGACTGGTCAAACCCATTTTAGAGGCAAAGATTCGATGTCCCTGCTCAAGCTTGAGGGATACCAGCTCATTTTGAATACGATATCCATCTTCCACTGTCAGCTCGGGGTATTCAGCCGTCAGTTTCACGATCTCCTCCCTATTCAACTCCGCATCCACCAGCTTCTGAGCCAACCTTTTGTACAATAGTTCCGATTGCACGCTGATACCCCCTATCTGATTTTGGTAGAGCTGTTCAGTTGGGAGATTTCCGTTGCGACATCCACGATCATGTCTTCTTGTCCCCCCACGGCCTTTCGCCTTCCCAGCTCGATCAAAATATCCCGGGAGTCGATGCCGAATCTTCTGGCTGCACGCTCGGCATGAAGCCGGAAGCTGGAATAGACACCCGCGTATCCGAGAACCAGAGCGTCTCTGGTAATTTCCTGTGGTACTTGAAGAATCGGCGACACGATTTCCTCTGCTAGGTCCATCATTTTGTACAGATCGACGCCCGTCTGAATGCCCATTCGATCCAGTACAGCAAGGAGAACCTCGGTTTGTGTATTGCCCGCACCAGCACCCAAGCACCGAACACTGCCATCAATCCAGGTCGCACCCTCTTGAATGGCGACGAGCGTATTAGCCATAGCTAAAGACAAATTATTGTGTGCATGGAAGCCAACAGGAATATGTAGACCTTGCTTCAACGCCCGGACTCGTTCCCCTGCTTGATCAGGTAACAGAGTGCCAGCAGAATCGACGATATACACGACATCGGCTCCGTAGCTTTGCATGAGTCTAGCTTGCTCCGCCAGTTTTTCCGGAGCAGCCATATGCGACATCATCAAAAAGCCAACTGTCGTCAAGCCAAGCTCTTTCGCCCGAAAAATATGCTGAGCGGAGATGTCCGCTTCGGTCGCATGTGTGGCGATACGTGCCATGCCTACCCCTAGCCCTGCAGCCGTCTTCAAATCTTTGATCGTGCCGATTCCCGGCAGCAAGAGAACGCCCACTTTCGCTTGTTTACAAACGGAAACGGCAGCCTCGATCAGCTCCAGTTCAGAGGTCCTGGACAGCCCATACTGCAGGGACGATCCAGCCAATCCATCTCCATGAGAGACTTCGATATTCGGAACGTTCGCTTCATCTAATGCGCGCGCCACCGCGGTTACTTGCTCAACAGTAAACTGGTGATTGATCGCATGGCTTCCATCTCGAAGAGCTACCTCAGTGATCATAATATCTCGACTCATATGCGGTTCCTCCTTTCATTCGTGGCTATATACCTGTGCCGATGCCGACAGCATGCTTGGCATATTCCTCTGCTACCTTCACCGCTGTCGCCGTCATGATATCCAGATTGCCTGAATAAGTAGGGAGGTAGTCGCCCGCGCCTTCCACTTCCAAAAAAACGGTGATTTTGTTTTCATCAAAGATCGGTTCTGAGCGCAGTCGGTAACCAGGAACGTATGCTTGAATATAGGCAACGGTCTGGTGGATAGCCTTCACGATCGCCTGTCGGTCCGCACCTTCCTCCACTACGGCATAGACCGTATCTCTCATTAGGATCGGCGGCTCCGCCGGATTCAGGATGATGATCGCCTTGCCTTTCTTCGCGCCGCCAATCGCTTCGATACCATGTGCAGTCGTCTCCGTAAATTCGTCGATGTTGGAACGTGTGCCAGGACCCGCGCTTTTACTGGAAATAGTGGCCACGATTTCTGCGTAACTGACCGGACTCACACTCCCTATGGCATGAACGATCGGAATAGTAGCCTGGCCGCCGCATGTGATCAGATTGATGTTCTTTTCATTCAAATGCGCACCGAGATTCACAGATGGTACTACATAAGGGCCTACAGCAGCAGGCGTCAGATCGATGGCGAACTTTCCTGCCTCCCTGAGCGCCTTGGCATGTCGAATATGTGCTTTGGCTGAAGTAGCGTCAAAGACGATATCTGCAAGATCCGCACCGGTTTCCAAAAACGGTTTCAATCCGCCGTCAAATACGTAGTATCCAGCGGCCTTCGCTCTTCGCAGACCATCCGAATCAGCATCGATTCCAATCATGGACGTCAGTTCAAGAACTGACGACCTTCCGAGCTTGATCATCAGGTCTGTCCCGATGTTCCCCGAGCCCAGTATGGCTACTTTAACTTTCTTCATACATGCACTCCTTTCATGCTTTTTACCTGCCAAACCTGACTCCTACTGAACCAAGTCCAGCAATCCGAGTGTGAAATACATCGCCAGGCTTAGCTTCAACCGCTGCCGATAACGCACCGGACAAGATGATCTCTCCTGCTTTGAGTGTAATCCCTAATTCGTACAGCTTGTTTGCTAACCACGCCACACAGGATGCGGGATTGCCCAATGCGGCGGCACCCACACCGGTATTGACCAGCTCCTGATTTTTATAAAGCGCCATTCCTACCAGAGGAAGATCCAGATCTTGCGGTTTCACGGGATGTCCACTCAGCACATAGAAGCCCGAGGATGCATTGTCCGCAATTGTGTCTTCTAGTTTGATTTGCCAGTTGGCTATACGGCTGTCCACGATTTCCAAAGCAGGCACTACATATTCCGTTGCCATCAAGACATCATAGATGGTTACATGTGGCCCTTCCAGATCGCGTTTCAACAGGAAGGCAATTTCTGCTTCTACTTTTGGCTGAAGGACATGCTCGAAAGGCAGTTCTCCGTTGTTTTCCACGACCATGTCGTCCAATAAATGTCCATAATCTGGCTGTCCTACGCCAAGCAGTGTCTGCATGGCACGAGAGGTCAGGCCGATTTTCTTCCCTGTAATCCTCGCGCCTTCTTTCACTTTTCGTTCAATCGTCTCCAATTGAACGTGGTATGCCTCTCTCTCGCTGATTTGCGGATCCAGTAAAGTGAGTGGCGCTACTCCCACCCCTTCACGACTCGCCGCCGCTAAATGATCGGCGTATCGTGTGATCTTTTCTATGTCCACACGGTCCCCTCCCTGATTTGCTGTTCTTCTCGCTATAATTTCATTGTGACTGTCTTGACCTCGGAGTAGAATTCGAAGCTGTGACGCCCGCCTTCGCGGCCAATCCCGCTGTCTTTGGCACCGCCAAACGGAGTTCGCAAGTCACGCACATACCAGCAATTGATCCATAAAAGACCCGACTTCACTCGATCAGCCACGCGATGCGCGCGCCTCAGGTCGTTGGTCCAAACCACTCCTGCCAGGCCGTAAGCCGAATCATTGGCGATCCGAATAGCGTCCTCTTCTGTACGAAATGGAATGATCACGATGACTGGACCGAAAATCTCTTCCTGGGCCACCCTCATTTTGCTGTTACCATCATAGAGAACGGTTGGCTCTAAGAAATTGCCGTCACCCAGCCCGCTGATTCGTTTTCCGCCGTAACCGAGCTTGGCTCCTTCTTCCAGTCCGATCTGGATGTAGTGCTCCACAGTCTCTAAGTGACTGCGGGACACCAACGCTCCCATATCCGTCTCCGGTTCCAGAGGATTTCCCACCTTGATCCTTTGAACAGCCGCCACAAATTTGTCCAGAAACTGATCATATACGCTTTCTTGTACCAACAAACGCGATCCTGCCAGACAAATCTCGCCCTGGTTGCGGAATATTGCCTCGACCGACCCTTTTACCGCTTCATCCAGATCGGCATCCTCAAACACGATATTGGCTGATTTGCCTCCCAATTCGAGCGATACCGGAATCAAATGCGAAGCGGCATTCTGCATGACGGTCTTGCCAGTGTTTGATTCTCCCACAAAAGATATCCGGCGCACATGGGGATTCGTCGTCATCGCAGTCCCGACAGTCCCGCCCGGACCAGTCAGGATGTTGAGCACGCCAGGAGGCAGACCTGCTTCATTGGCAATCTCTCCAAGCATCACCGCCGAGAGAGGCGTGTACGAGGCTGGCTTTACAACGACGGTATTTCCCGCTGCTAAAGCCGCCGATGCTTTCCATGTCATCTGCATGAAGGGCAAATTCCATGGAATGATCAGACTTGTCACACCTGCCGGAGCATATTTGGCGTAGGACATAAAATGGCGCATTTCATAATGCTCGTGGACCATGTATTTAGCCATTTCGGCAAAAAAGCGCAAATTGGCCGCCGCCCTCGGAATATCGAAGCCCCGACTTTCTTTGATCGGCTTCCCGACATCGAGCGTCTCCACCAAAGCGAGTTCATCCACACGCTTCATCACCAGGTCAGCCATTTTGCAAAGAATCTTGGCGCGCTCATCTACAGACATCTCACTCCAAACACCTGACTCAAACGTACGCTGGGCCACGTCGATCGCTCTTTTTACATCCTGCTCACTTGCATTAGCCACAGAAGCCAGCTTGAGATTTGTCGCTGGATTGATCGTCTCGAAGGTTTCACCGGAAAGAGCGTCCACGTAATCTCCGTCTATGAATAGCTTGGCGTCTTTTCGTACTTGGTTTTCCTTGGCAGTCTGACTCATGGGAATCCTCCTAATTCTCGATTTCCAAGATCATCTCTACTTCTACGGCGTTATTTAGCGGGAGCTGTGCCATCCCTACAGCGGACCGCCCATGCCTGCCTTTCTCTCCAAATACCTCCACCAACAAATCGGATGCCCCATTCATGACTTTAGGCTGATCGATGAAAGCTGGATCGCTGTTAACGAATCCGAGTATTTTGACCACTCGTTTGACTCTCCCCAGTTCCCCTAGCTCATATTTGGCAACAGCCAGCAGATTGAGCATGCACTGCCTGGCAGCTAGGTAGCCTTCCTCTATCGTGACATCCTGTCCTAGCTTCCCTCGATATTCGTTTGTCCCTTGGCCTGCCAGAAAGAGGAGATTGCCCGCTTGGACACAACCGACATAATTACCGGCCGGCTGTCTCGGTTCGGGCAGGACTAGGCCCAGAGCCTGTAGACGTTGTTCCGGCGTTTCAGTCTGATGCTTCACAGTCCGTTCATCTCCTTTATGTTCAGGAAGCAAAGCGCGTTTTCACCCAGCAACGCCCGCTTCTGTCCGTCAGTCAGCTCCAAAGTATGATCGATGACTTCCCCGGGAGGTGTTTCACGAAGCAGGAAGGGATAATCCGATCCCATCATGATTTTATTTTCGCCAAAGCGCTTTATCATGTATTGGATGTTCAGTGGGTCGTACGTCAAGGAATCAAAGTAGAATTGTTTCGCGTACACACTAGGCGGTTGATCGGTCAGACGCAGATGCGGCCATACCTTCCAGCCTTGGTCCAGCCTGGGTAGAATATAAGGAAAAGAGCCGCCGCCATGGGCAAAGCAGATTTTCAGGCGCGGAAACTTCTCGATCACGCCTCCCAAGATAAGACTTGCTGCGGCAAGCGCTGTCTCGCTTGGCATCCCGACGGTGTACATCAGGTTGTGCCGCGGCATCCGTTCTCTGCCCAGCGTCTCCCATGGATGTACGAAGAGTGGCACATCCCATGTCTGACACATATCAAAAAAAGGAATCAGTCCCGGGTCATCGAGATTGTTGCCATTTACATTGGTACCGATTTCGATCCCTCTCAGGCCGAGCTCGTGCATGCAGCGATCCATTTCCCGAATGGCTGCCTCGGTGTCTTGCAATGGAACTGTACCCAGTCCGATGAAATGATTCGGATGTTGGTTGACCGTCTCTGCGATAAAATCGTTTTGAATCCGCGCCATCACTTCCGCTTCGGCTGCCGGGGCCCAGTAGGAAAACGTGACCGGAATGGGTGACAACACCTGCATATCCACGCCTTCCCGCTGCATGTCATGAATCCGTTTTTGGGGATCCCACACCTGATCCGTCACTTCGCGAAATACTTTTCCCCCAACCATGATATTTGCCCCGCATGTGCAAGTGCGGTGCAGAACTGGCCAGCGCTCTCCTTGAAAGCGCTCAGCCAGGTTGGGAAGATCCTCTGGAATAATGTGGGTATGAAAGTCTACTCGCATTTCCACTCACTCGCTTCCGGAGACATAACCTGCCCGCATTTTTGGCATGTTCGCAGCTCCAGATTGCTGTTGAATCCTTCGATCGCCTCTTTTACCTGCACCTCAATGTTGGTTAGTTGAATCCGTACGCGGTGCATTTCGTGGTCGCAGTTTTCGCAGAACCAAGCAAAGTCCTCCAGTTCTCCCTCAACTCTGTTGCGCTCAATCACGAGTCCGATCGTATCCGCGATCCGGTGTGGGGAATGCGGGACATTTGCAGGAAGAAGGAACATTTCGCCTTCTCTGACCGTAATGATCTCACGCTTCCCATCCGGATTGATGATCTCTACGAAGCAATCACCCTTGAGCTGGTAAAAGACTTCCTCGGATGGATCAATGTGAAAATCCCGCCGCTTATTCGGCCCTCCTACTACCATGACCATTAGTTCTGCATCTTTCCAAATCACCTTGTTATTCACCGGTGGCTTGAGCTGATCGATGTGATCCTCGATAAACTTCCACAAATGGATAGGTGCCAATGTACGCATGCTCTATTCCCTCCTTGTTTTTACTTGTTTAAAGAATCTGCTCCGTCTGCGATGTCGATTTGGCAGCAAAAACGCTGAGCGCGTCATCCACCATCGTGCATGCATGAGACTTCTTATAATTGTTGTAAAAAATCGCTAATTTGCGCACCGGATCACCAGTATAGTACCGCTCGTATTGCAGCAAACGCTGTCCGAAGGCTTCCCCGCACATGTCCCACGCGAGCTTAAACAGGCGAACCCGCTCTGTACCGGTGATACCCTCCCGTCCGGCATAAAACTTTTCCATATCCTCCACCAACTCGGGATGCTCCATATCACTGTCAGTCGGGGACATGAGCAATCCGCCTGCTCCAATAATTTGAATGACTTCGATCGCCCGTGGGTACAGCTTCGGAAGCAGTCCGCGAATGGTTTCGAGCTGTACGTAACCCGGCATGAGCTCGCCCGATGGCAAAGTCTCGTAGTCCAGCTCAGCTGTCCTCAGGAGCGCTCTGACCGATTCCAGCGATTGCGCTAGCTCCCCGAGATTGTTTTGGACATTCGGATAGACGTCTACCCCGATGGAGTCTGCAAGCCGCATGGCAACTTCCGTGGCAAATTGGAGCTTCAACAGTCCTCTCACCCCTGTCTGGTGCGCCGGCTGCTGTCCGATGCCTGTCTTGGGATAAAGCAGGTTGGCTGCTTCTACATTGTTGTACAGGAATAAGCGCTCCCAAGGTACGAGAACGTCATTAAAGACAAGAAGAGCATCCATTTCTTCGAAGCGCGATGCCAAAGGATGGTCATAGACGGAACGTTTTCCATCCTGCATGGGCTCCCTGCAAATGATGCGCAGGCCAGGCGTGTCAATTGGAATGGCAAATGCCAGGGCATAACGCTCATCTCCTGGCTTGAACCCAGGGAACGAATAAATGATGACTTCATCCGTGATCGGCGCCAGTGTCGCAAGCATTTTCGCTCCTTTGACAATCAGCCCTTCCGGCGTCTCTTCTACTGCCCCTAAATGGGTGTACACATCGTTTTGTTCATGCGAGGACTTGCTGCGGTCATTTTGTGGATTGATAATCGCATGCGTTAAAAACAGGTCTTGGTCGCGAACAACCTTGTAATAATTTTTCACGTTTTCCGCCCACTGCGGATTGTACCTTTCCAAGAAAGACGCATTACTGTATAGCGACGTCAAGACGACATTGAGAAAATCAGGTGTTCTACCCATCAAGCCAAAAGTGGCTTCTGCATAAGCTTCGTACAAGGCTCGTTTGGCCTGCAATTCCTCAGGGGTCTTTGCAACGAGAAAGGCGTTGTTCACCCGCTCGCCGGTCTCCAGACAAATATGGGTAATCTTCTCCTGGTACTTCTCGTCATGCTGCATGTCATACAGTTTGGCTATTTCATGAATCGGCTGTCGAAAAACAGCTTCCTCACATACATTTGTCACCTTTCTGCCTTGTATCCAAATCTCCGGTTGCCGCGATCTCAAGCCCTGAATGTACTGGTCACCTGTACGGATTCCCACCACAATTCCTCCCTGTTGTTTTTGGTTGGTTGACTGGTTTTTGTTCTTAAACTGCATTATAATGTCTGTCTTTTCTGAAAAATGTATCCTACTTAACATCACAGCTGAAAAATATAAAATGCTTCTCACCTCATTCACGGACCACTGCGGATATGTAAACGAATTAACATCAATTCTGTTTTTCTTTCGAATGCACGTCATTTTCACGTTTAAATATTGGTAAGGAGCTTTTTATTTTCATATAATCAAAAGTAGTAAGTTCAGAAAATTAAGACTTGATCTTGGGTGGGTGATTGGAAGAGGTAAGATCATTGATGAGGAAAGGAGCGGTGAAGATGGTATCCCCTTTTGAAACTGATTTGAAATGGGAAACCCTTTTAGAATACGGCAACCGTCAATTTGTGAAAGGAAAAACAGCTATCTATAAGCAAGCGACGATGGGAGAAGGTTTTTATTATCTTCATAAGGGATTAGTCAAGATTGTGACCACTACCTTCAAGGGGAAGGATCGCCTGGTGAACATCGTAGTCCCTGGTCAAATCATGGGACTTCAAACGATGGATCAACAACCCCATTTCACCACGGCTATTGCTGTAAAGAATGCAGTCGTCTACCATTTCTCCTGTTTGCAATTCCTCGAAATGCTGAAGGTACGCCCTGAACTCTTGTCTCTTTTCACCCAAACCATTAATCAAAAAATGCGGATTCTTCTAACCGCCATCAACATGAAGGCACTGACTTCAGAAGAACAAATCGCTCGTCTTTTGCTCAACATTTGCGAAGACTTTAAAAGCCACGAGGTTCCCCTCACGCAACAAGAGCTTGCTGAATGTGCTGGCCTCACCCGTATCACTGTCTACAAGATCCTGAAGACATGGAAGGAACATGGCATCATTGAAATCAAAAACCGATCCTTTGTCGTCAAACGCCCAGATATGCTGAAGCCTCCACAACTTACGGCACACACTGCTCGCACAGTGTAAGCCTATCCATGTGAAAGGTGGTCACAATGGCCTGTCTCCGCTATCAGTGGACCCCGTACCTCATGTATGGCAAGAAGATCGAAATGGGAAAACATACAACTATCTACCATCAAGGCGATGTGGGAACTGGATTTTATTATCTAGACAAAGGGAGCGTAAAGATCACTCTCTTATCTGAGAACGGGCATGAGCGATCTATCGATTACATTCCCACAGGTGGGTTGTTCGGGGAGCACGGCGCTTATAACGGCTCATACCTGACATCAGCCATAACTACTTCTCCTTCCGTCATTTACTTTTTCTCCGACGAGGTCTTATCGCGCGTATGCCAAGACCACCCACAGTCGGCAGTGATCTTCACCAATTCACAAATCTATAAGCTTCGTCTCCTAGCTGAAATCATCGCGTTCACTGACAGTCCGATTGAGCTTGCGATGGCTAATTATTTGCTCAAACTGATAGCTGTGCATGGAAATAATCATATCCCTATCGATCAGAAGTCTTTTGCACGCTATATTGATACGTCTCGCATTACGGTGAACAAGACTTTGCAGAAATGGCGACAGCAAGGCTTGATTGAGCTATCTGAGCGTAGTGCCATTCGAGTTGTGGATATAGAGGGATTGCGTGAGATTTATTCTCGCATCCAATGTAAATAGGGCGAGGCCTAATCAGGCTCGCCCCTCTGCATTGAAAATAACCCTTGAAAATCTTGATACAGCACTGTTCGACTCTGCTTAGAGCAGATGCATCTTGGCGTCTGCCTCGTCCCACGGCACCGAGTAGCCTGCTCCCTTGGCGCAAAAGATCGAGGAGGATGTATAAACCGGATCTGCATCCTTTTCATAGCTCTTCTTTTCAATCACTTCCTCCGCGTTATGGCAGCGATCGTATCCGCCAAATACACAGCGAATGCTGCCTCGTCCATGCGTGAACGAAGCGAATTCGGTGCTGTAATTCATGAATGTTGCTACGGGCACCCTTCCCGTAATGACCGCATGCGTATCCGACATTTGCGGTGGCTCGAATGAACCTGAGGCGCGCTGAATATCCGAAAGTACCCTCCCCATCTCGTTCATTCCCACCTTTATTTTGAAGTCATAATAGGGTTCTAACAGCATACTCTCCGCTTTCTCGAGCCCCTGCCGCAGCGCACGGAAGGTGGCCTCACGAAAGTCGCCCCCATGCGTATGTTCGTTGTGAGCACGGCCTCTTAGGAGCGTAATTTTCATGTCGGTGACCGGCATGCCTGTCAATAGCCCATGATGCTCCCGTTCGTAGAGATGAGACTGAACCAAATTCTGGTAGTTATAACTCAGTTCATCAGGATGACATACGCTAGTGAAGTGAATCCCGCTGCCTCGCTCTCCCGGTTCAAGCAGGAGGTGCACTTCCGCATAATGCCTGAGTGGCTCGAAGTGTCCATATCCCGTCACAGCAGACTGTATTGTTTCTTTATACAAGATTTCCGGTTGGCCGAAAGAGACAACGAAACCGAAGCGTTCCTTTACAACCTGCTCCAGCACTTCTAATTGGATCAGACCAATGACGCGATTGTGAATCTCTTGCAAGCTCTCTTCCCAAACCACATTCAGAGACGGATCCTCCGCATTCAGAATGCGAAACGCACCGAGTACTTGCTGCACGTGAAGCGAACCGTCAAACTGTACTTTCGACTGTAGTGTCGGCTCAGTCTCATAAATAAACTTGTCTGAGTAGAGCCCCACCCCTTGTCCAGCCTCGGCCTCGGACAAGCCGACGACCGCGAACAAATCGCCGGCAGCTACTTGTTCAACCGAGTGTGATTTCCTACCATTAAACAGTAAGATTTGTGTAATCTTCTCTTCGTATCGAAGTCCACCGCTTTCATAGCTAAGCAGCTCCCGTACCTTTAGCTTGCCGCTCAGCGCTTTGACGAATGTTAGCCTCAACCCGTTTGCTGCGTGTCGAATTTTATAAATGCGTCCCCCGAACGGAGCCGTCTCGTCATAAGACGCAGTCGTCAACAAGGACAGTTGATTCAGGAACTCTACAACGCCATCATCCTGCAGTGCCGAGCCGCAGGCGCAGGGGAAAAGACTCCCATCTCGTATCATCTCCTGCAAGGCACCCAGCCAAAATGCTTGATCGTCCCGTTCCTCTATGAACGCTTCTAGCAGTGCCTCGTTCCGCTCGGTCATCATCTCCCGTAGCTCCTCACCAACGATACCGTTGGCGAAGTTGTCCTTGACGGAACAGACATCCCCTGTCAACTGACTCCGTATCTCCTCTTCCGTCCTGCTGGCATCCGCGCCTACGCGATCTGTTTTATTGATGAAGAAAAATGTTGGTATCCGATGTTTGCGCAACAACTGCCAGACTGTCTCGGTATGACCCTGGACACCTTCTACCGCACTGACAATCACGATCGCATAATCCATTACCCCGATCGCCCGCTCCATCTCGGAAGAAAAATCCACGTGTCCAGGCGTGTCGATCAAATAATAAACGTCGCCCTTATGGTGCATAACCGCCTGATCGGCGAACACGGTAATGCCTCTTTTCCTCTCAATATCGTGGCTGTCCAAAAAGGCATCTTGATGATCTACCCGGCCCCGCGACCGGATACTGTTCGTATGATATAGCAACTGTTCGGCGAAAGTAGTCTTGCCCGCATCCACATGGGCAAACAAGCCGATCGTTAGACGCTTCATGTTATCCCTCTTCCATAGCTACTCGACTGCAATTTCTTTTTTCATTAAAACATAAAAATTGAGAAGAAGAATAGGCTTGCCAGCTTCAACTATGCGTGCGTTCACCTCTATTGGATTGAATGTCAAGTTAACGTCAAGCTGTTGTTGCTTTTCGAGAAGTGTCTGTAAATTCATTCCGCTTACCTCCCAAATGCTATATCTGCCATCATTTTTGCTGGTCGTCGTTCGCGCTAGTAATCCATACCCGATTACAAAATCACAGAACTGCGTCGCCTCTTTCCTTTTGCAGATAGAGCATGGATATTTAGGCGTTTTCAAGACTTCAACCATGTTCTATCCCTCCCTGGGTACAAACGTAATGTTTTGATAAATGAACTGCTTTCTTCACGCAGGAATTTTCCACCCCCCTGTCCTATTTATTCAGGTAAAGGAGATGATCTGATGACTGAAGTAAAGAAGATCGGTTATAAGAAGTTGATTCATCAAGCTTTCCTAGACCTAAAAAACAGTGGTTCTTTTGACGAGGCTACCTTTTATAGAAATTTCCGTATAGTGCATGCATTCCATAATCTCGCAGAGTTTATCGTCGTAGATTTTGTTGGCTTCAATGAAGATGAATTTTGGTCTACAGTCGACGCATTAGCCTCTCAATTTGATTTGCACCATTACAGAAAAATTTTCGATGAAGCCGTTATGGAAAGGTGAAGTTCCAAGTTTTCTGATGTCTTTTCTTTGGAGCGATCGAAGAACGATGAGTCCAAAATTCTCCTCACATGCTAGAATGATTTTTCAGACCTTGAATACACTGAGATAACACCCACCAAAGAAGGTGAATCATTATGGCTTATCTCGTTTTTGATCAGCGCTATGACAACTTATCTCTCAGACCTGGATATCCTCAACGTGTTCTAAATATTCCTACGATAACAACAGGGTATAATCAACAAATTAAATTTGATTCAATGATAAATGTTGAATTAAGTCTGGGAATCGGCTCAGACTACATATTGGTTATGTATCTTGCCTTGATTGAGTCTAATCAAACTTCAAGGCAAGTGATTACAGAATTGTTTGTTAGAAAGGTGAATACTCACGTCGTCACTGTACCACTGTCTTTTACCATTAACTTTCCGATCAATTTAAATTGGGTACATTTAGTGTCATCTGGATCTCACAATTATTATATCGAGATGAATGTAGGGGAAGCGGGTAATCTCTCCAATGTCAAAGTTGGATATAGATCTCTAATCTGATCCCCCGACTTTTAATTCACCGCTATTATGGTCTACATAGATGCGAACGAGTACCTGTTCATCCTATGAAATACTTTCACTGTAGAGCGTCATAGTAAATCAAACGATTCATCATCGCCGTATTGGTTGATAACTTCATCAACAATACCTACGGCGTTGAGTTTCCGGAGCACTTCCTCGTTATTTTCGACCAGGATATACGCAGATTCGCCACCTTCACTATCAAGGACTTGCAGGCTGTTCAGAATGTCCAAAAATGCTTGTCTATTCATTGCACTTTCCTCCCTAACTAATTTGTCACTAACATGATTACTTAGTTATTCTGAATTTTGACTAACGCTTTCTTGTAAATTGCCGTATCAATTAGCACATTTTCATTTACTATAGGCTCGTATCAGTTGCCAAGCTTCCCCCATTTGCATGCTCTATATCATGCAGAGAGAAGCGAGGTGATTAATATGACTGATGTAGTAGTAATCCTATTCAGACGTATCAGAGTGAATGGCGTACGGAGGCGAATTATTCGCGACGTTAGCATCATTGGAAGTGCCGCACCATGCAACCGATTTTTAATGATTGGTAGACGTGTGGGTCCAGCTGCACGTTGTCTTTTGAATAACGGGTTCCAACGTGTGTTATCAAGAGATAATGTTTTGGTGTTTATCCGAGTAAGATAAATGGGTCCGTATGAAAACGGTAGCTAATAGGGTTACCGTTTTCTTTTGTTACAACATACACAACTTGTTTTGTCATGTTGAACCTCTCACGCTCTTTATGCGTGAGGTACGGTTTATAACCACTAGAAATCCTTCTCTTCGTAGTTTGTCAGAAAAAGGACCCACCCTGTCAGAAGCAGGATGAGTCCTTTTATAGTTAAGGGTTGCTAAATCTTCCTGCTCTCCCTACTTGGGTCTCTGAGCAGCTTGTTTTTACTTCAGAGCTTCTTCAAACACAGATTCTATTTGATCAACCTCTTTCGACACCGCGAATAAAATAAACTGCCCTTTCGTCTTCAAAACATGCTTTTCGATAAGAAAATACTCTTCTGGGCGATAGTCTTTGAATTTGATTGTTTGGGCCTCGATCCGTTGTTGTATCTTCTCTTTTACATTTTCGCTGTCGCTCGCATCTTTGACTTTGATAACAGCCAGTTCATCCGCTTTCACATTGGAGGAAGCCGTGTACAGGATGAAATCATCCACTTTTCCTGCCTCGATCTGATACATTTTTTGCAGTTTCTCCAGATCCCCTTGCTTCATATCCTGAAAACTTACCGTTTGTTGAATTCTTTCTCCCACTTCCGCGGCCGAAAGTTCTCCGGAAGTGACGTCGTCATTGGAGCATCCGACCAACATTCCCATTCCGATAGCAAACATAAGCAGTACAGACAAAAATCGCTTCATTACATTCACTCCATGATGTTCAGAATAGAGGTGTCTTCAAAAAACGTTTTGACGT
Source organism: Brevibacillus sp. DP1.3A (assembly GCF_013284245.2). Classification (NCBI taxonomy): domain Bacteria; kingdom Bacillati; phylum Bacillota; class Bacilli; order Caryophanales; family Paenibacillaceae; genus Brevibacillus; species Brevibacillus sp. DP1.3A. The sequence goes on from NZ_CP085876.1 coordinate 3,412,052, forward strand.
TGTAAAGGAATAGCATGTCATGAAACTGCCGATCTTGTATGAGCTTTGTTACGGATCCCTCATAATATCGAAGGTCAACGACATCAATCTCTGCGAAGTGTTCGGCTAAAAAGGGAATCAGGCTATTGGCGTATGAATCTTTCATTACCAGCAGCTTTTTCCCTTCCGGATGGCCGGTTGTGATTCGGACCAGTGCATGGTTGCCGTTCAGAAATACTGCATACTTATCCTTTTTGGCCAGATTGTCCATCTGATATATGGAAGCCGCGGTACGGCCTTCGTCCACGTACTCCACCTTCTTTTTGCTTTCCTCTTTCGGCAGATAAAGATCGATACGATCAGGCTGCAGATGACGGAAGCCGCTCTTCGAATAGAGCGATCCGTAGAATGCATCGGTCACCTGCCGGATGTTGAACGCAGCTTCGTCTTTTGGAACAATCCCCATCTGCTTGCACAACACCCGATAAGCATAATAAGCGCCTTTGCTCGTCCAATGATGATCCGTTTTATAAAAAATGGCTTCTTCGCGTCTGGCAAACAGCGCGGGATAGACATCAACGAAGCGAATATCAGGTGGAACCAATTGCCGAACTCGATTCAGAGCCGCATGTTCGTCGCCAATTGGTGCGTAGGAGGGCAGTTTATCCCGAAGCAACGCGGCGGCGGTCGGTACCAGCATGAAGTACTTGCGAAGGTCAGGCGTTGTCTGGTGAATCGAATGGATGGCCTGAACTCTGTCATTCACCTCGGCGTCCAGCGGCGATGAGAAATGTTGAATTAGGTACCCATCCTTGCCCATATAAACACCGTTGCTGTCCTTTTTGCCCATAACACGATCCGCATCTGTTTTTAGCCCGATCCAAACGTCCCGAAAAGCAAATTGATCGGTGATATAGGTCTCGTAATCAGAAGTGAACTTCCCCGCCAGCAGTGATCGCAGTGAAAATGGCGGCTTCCTCTCGAGCACCCTGTTTTCCGATTCCGAGAACGCTTGATCATGGGTCAGTATGTTCAAAACAGCCACCATGAGGATAAACAGCAAGAACAACAAGCCCGTCACTGCTCGTGTCCGTTTGTCATAGGTGGTCAAGATCGCTCCCTCCCTCTCAAAACCGAAAATATAAGAATGGATTGTAATCCTCAAAGACCAAATAAGCGGAAGACAAAACCAAACTGATGATAGAAAGTGCCAAAGCAGCGAGCATGCCTACCGAATTCCAGCGGGCTTTCACCTGCTCCAATACTTTGCGGGGCAGCGGTGTCGCGCACAAGGCCAACAGAACGAGCAATCCCCCGTACGTCGTCAGGTTGTAGAGCGACTGGCGATCCACCCATTCGTGCGCCCCGAAACCAAACATTGCACTGATGAACATCCACGCGGAAGGCAACTGTTCGAATTCAAAAAAGACCCATCCGACTACGACAATCAGCAGCGTGTAGAGATGTCCTGCCCAGTTCGGCCAATGCTTCAGCCATTTCAGCAAAAACAGCTTCTCAAACACAACGAAACAGCAGAAATACAAGCCCCATACGATAAAGTTCCAGCTCGCCCCATGCCACAGACCAGTTAAGAACCATACGATCAAGAGGTTACGGAGCTGCTTGCCCAAGCCCATTCGGTTGCCGCCGAGCGGAATATAGACATACTCCCGGAACCAGGAACCAAGTGAAATATGCCATCTACGCCAAAATTCTGTGACGCTTCGTGAAATATACGGATGCTTGAAGTTTTCTGGGAATTCGAAACCGAACATTTTGCCGAGTCCGCGCGCCATATCCGAATACCCGCTGAAATCGAAATAAATTTGAAACGTAAATGCCAAGATACCGAGCCACGCGGACAGGACAGTCAAGTCCTCCATCGGCGTCGACTTCACATTGGTCCATAGCAGTCCGATATTGTTGGCTAGCAGCACTTTTTTGGCCAATCCCCGGATGAACCATTCCGCTCCTTCTCCGAACCGCTCCAGCGTCACTTTACGAAAGACCAATTGCTCCGCGATATCTCCATATTTGACGATCGGACCTGCGACCAGTTGAGGAAACATCGTGACGTAAGTGCCGAAAGCGACGAAATTTCGTTGTGCCGGCACTTTTCCTAGGTATACATCCACTACATAGGACATCGTTTGGAACGTATAAAAGGAAATACCGACGGGTAGCGGCAGATCAGCCACCTGTATATGCAGACCGAATAGATCATTCACATTCGATACGACAAACCCGGCATATTTGAAGAAACCGAGAATCGCCAAACTGCCGCAGATGGAACCAAACAACACTGCTCTGGCGATCGGCTTGCGGTGACTGTACTTGTCGATCAAAAGCCCGTTGATATAATCAAATACGGTTGTAAAAATCATGAGGATGATATAGACCGGTTCGCCCCATGCATAAAAGATGAGGCTCGCTACGAACAGAACAGCATTTCTCAGCTTATTGGGCGACAAATAATAAACGAGCAGCACGGCGGGCAAAAATTGAAACAGGAAAATCAGACTGCTGAATACCAATGTTTCTATCCTCCCGCGCCTTTATTTTGCACTCTTCTTACGAGCCAGTTCATCTTTTACGTAATCGAGCAGGATCGGATAAAACTTGTCCTGGAAATGAATGCCGTCTGCATCGTACATGTCAGGTTGAGCGGCCACAATTGACGACACATCGATGTATCCGACTTGCAGCTTACTTGCCAGCTCCTTCAGTCCCTTATTGTAGTCCCCGATATTTTGATAGCGGGGCTCCGCCTTTTCTGCCTTTTCCGTAACCGGGGTAACGGATAATATCGTGATGGACGTCTCAGGAAGCCTTTCTTTGATGCGGTCGATCAATTGTGCGTAGTACGACAACGAATATTCCTTGGGATGGTCGGTCGGCCATAAAATGTCGTCCGAACCCAGTTGGATAAAAATATGCTCGGGCTTTCGCTTGACTAATTCGTCCACATCT